>NZ_JBPJZF010000001.1:0-1123774 GCF_051216515.1 Variovorax frigidus | reverse complement strand
CGCAGGCGCTGCGCCGGCAGCGGGCGATGTGGTGAGCGTGGGCCGAGCAGGCGCGGAGCGCCAGATCACCAACGTCGCTGCAGGCCAATTGAGCGGAACCAGCACGGACGCCGTCAACGGCAGCCAGCTGTACGCGACCAACACGGAGCTGAGCAACGTGGGTTCGGTGGTGAACAACATCAGCAACGGTGGTGGCATCAAGTACTTCAAGGCGAACTCGACGCTCGCAGACAGCCAGGCCCAGGGCCTGGACAGCGTGGCGATCGGACCGAACGCTGTGGCCAAGAACGCGAGCGACGTGGCCTTGGGCAACGGCTCGGTCACCGACACCGCAGTGGCTACGGCCGGCGCGACCATCAACAACAAGGCCGTGACCTTCGCCGGCAACGCACCGACCAGCACGGTCAGCGTGGGTTCGGTGGGTGCGGAACGCACCATTACCAATGTGGCCGCAGGCCGCCTGAGTGGAACGAGCACCGACGCAGTCAACGGCAGCCAGCTGTATGCGACCAACACCGAACTGAGCAATGTGGGCTCGGTGGTGAACAACATCAGCAACGGTGGTGGCATCAAGTACTTCAAGGCGAACTCGACGCTGGCAGACAGCCAGGCGCAAGGGCTGGACAGCGTGGCCATCGGCCCGAACGCCGTGGCCAAGAACGCGAGCGACGTGGCGCTGGGCAATGGCTCGGTCACGGACACCGCAGTGGCTACGGCCGGCGCGACCATCAACAACAAGGCCGTGACCTTCGCAGGCAGCGCGCCGACCAGCACGGTGAGCGTGGGTTCGGTGGGTGCGGAACGCACCATCACCAACGTGGCCGCAGGCCGCCTGACTGCCAGCAGCACTGACGCCGTCAACGGCAGCCAGCTTTATGCGACCAACAACGAGTTGTCGAATGTGGGCTCGACGGTGACCACCATCACCAACGGTGGCGGTATCAAGTACTTCCGTGCCAACTCGACCGGTGCGGACAGCCTGGCGCAGGCGCTGGAGAGCGTGGCGATCGGCCCGAATGCTGTGGCCAACAACGTGGGTGACGTGGCGCTGGGTGCGGGATCGACCACGAACACGGCCATTGCCACGGCGGGTGCAACCATCAACGGCAAGGCCGTGACGTTTGCCGGCAGTGCGCCGACCAGCACGGTGAGCGTAGGTGCCGTGGGCGCAGAGCGCTCGATCACCAACGTAGCCGCAGGTCGTTTGACCGCCGGCAGCACCGATGCTGTCAACGGCAGCCAGCTGTATGCAACCAACAACGAGCTGAGCAACGTCGGCACGACCGTGACCACCATCACCAATGGTGGTGGTATCAAGTACTTCCGCGCCAACTCCACCGGTGCGGACAGCCTGGCTCAAGCGCTGGAGAGCGTGGCCATCGGCCCGAACGCTGTGGCCAACAACGTGGGTGACGTGGCGCTGGGTGCGGGATCGACCACGAACACGGCCATTGCCACGGCGGGTGCAACCATCAACGGCAAGGCCGTGACCTTCGCCGGCAACGCGCCGACCAGCACGGTAAGCGTGGGCTCGGTGGGCGCAGAGCGCACTATCACCAATGTGGCTGCAGGCCAGTTGAGCGCCAGCAGCACGGACGCCGTCAACGGCAGCCAGCTGTACGCAACCAACAACGAGCTGAGCAATGTCGGTAGCACGGTGACCACCATCACCAACGGTGGTGGCATCAAGTACTTCCGTGCCAACTCGACCGGTGCGGACAGTCTGGCGCAGGCGCTGGAGAGTGTGGCCATCGGCCCGAATGCCGTCGCTAAAAATGTGGGTGATGTGGCGCTGGGCAGTAGCTCGGTCACAGACACCGCAGTGGCCACGGCTGGCGCGACGATCAACGGCAAGGCCGTAACGTTCGCTGGCAACGCTCCGACCAGCACGGTGAGCGTGGGCTCGGCGGGTGCGGAACGCACCATCACCAACGTAGCCGCAGGGCAATTGACCGGAACCAGCACGGATGCTGTCAACGGCAGCCAGCTGTATGCGACGAACAACGAGCTGAGCAATGTCGGTTCGACCGTGACCACCATCACCAACGGAGGCGGCATCAAGTATTTCCGCGCCAATTCCACCGGTGCGGACAGCCTGGCGCAGGCGCTGGAGAGTGTGGCCATCGGCCCTAACGCAGTGGCGAAGAATGTGGGTGATGTGGCCCTGGGCAGTGGCTCGGTCACGGACACCGCAGTGGCCACGACCGGCGCCACGATCAATGGCAAGGCAGTGACCTTCGCTGGCAACGCTCCGACCAGCACGGTGAGCGTGGGCTCGGCGGGTGCGGAACGCACCATCACCAACGTAGCCGCAGGGCAATTGACCGGAACCAGCACGGATGCTGTCAACGGCAGCCAGCTGTATGCGACGAACAACGAGCTGAGCAATGTCGGTTCGACCGTGACCACCATCACCAACGGAGGCGGCATCAAGTATTTCCGCGCCAATTCCACCGGTGCGGACAGCCTGGCCCAGGCCCTGGAGAGCGTGGCCATCGGCCCGAATGCGGTGGCGAAGAATGTGGGTGATGTGGCGCTGGGCAACGGCTCGGTCACGGACACCGCAGTGGCCACGACCGGTGCCACGATCAATGGCAAGGCAGTGACCTTCGCAGGCAACGCGCCGACCAGCACGGTCAGTGTCGGCAGCGTCGGTGCGGAACGCACCATCACAAACGTGGCCGCAGGCCGCCTGAGTGGAACGAGCACGGACGCAGTCAACGGCAGCCAGCTGTACGCGACCAACGCCGAACTGAGCAACGTCGGTTCGGCGGTAACCACCATCACCAACGGAGGCGGAATCAAGTATTTCCGTGCCAATTCCACCGGTGCGGACAGCCTAGCCCAGGCCCTGGAAAGCGTGGCGATCGGCCCGAATGCGGTGGCGAAGAATGTGGGGGATGTGGCTCTGGGCAGTGGCTCGGTCACAGACACCGCAGTGGCTACGACCGGCGCGACGATCAACGGCAAGGCGGTGACCTTCGCAGGCAATGCTCCGACCAGCACGGTCAGCGTGGGCTCGGCGGGTGCGGAACGCACAATCACCAACGTGGCCGCAGGCCGCCTGACTGCCAGCAGCACTGACGCCGTCAACGGTAGCCAACTGTATGCGACCAACGTGGAGCTGAGCAACGTCGGCACGACCGTGACCACCATCACCAACGGTGGCGGTATCAAGTACTTCCGTGCCAACTCGACCGGTGCGGACAGCTTGGCGCAGGCCCTGGAGAGCGTGGCGATCGGCCCGAATGCAGTGACGAAGAATGTGGGGGATGTGGCTCTGGGCAGTGGCTCGGTCACAGACGTCGCAGTGGCGACCACGGGTGCGTCGATCAACGGCAAGGCCGTGACCTTCGCAGGCAGCGCGCCAACCAGCACGGTCAGTGTCGGCAGCGTCGGTGCGGAACGCACCATCACCAACGTGGCCGCAGGCCGCTTGAGCAGCAGCAGCACGGACGCCGTCAACGGCAGCCAGCTGTATGCGACCAACACCGAACTGAGCAACGTGGGCTCGGTGGTGAACAACATCAGCAACGGTGGTGGCATCAAGTACTTCAAGGCGAACTCGACGCTGGCAGACAGCCAGGCCCAGGGCCTGGACAGCGTGGCGATCGGCCCGAACGCCGTGGCCAAGAACGCGAGTGACGTGGCGCTGGGCAATGGCTCGGTCACGGACACCGCGGTGGCTACGACCGGTGCGACCATCAACAACAAGGCGGTGACCTTCGCGGGCAGCGCGCCAACCAGCACGGTCAGTGTCGGCAGCGTCGGTGCAGAGCGGACCATCACCAACGTGGCCGCAGGCCGCCTGACCGCCAGCAGCACGGATGCCGTCAACGGCAGCCAGCTGTACGCGACCAACACCGAACTGAGCAACGTGGGCTCGGTGGTGAACAACATCAGCAACGGTGGTGGCATCAAGTACTTCAAGGCGAACTCGACCCTGCCTGACAGCCAGGCCCAAGGCCTGGACAGCGTGGCGATCGGGCCGAACGCCGTAGCCAAGAACGCGAGCGACGTGGCGCTGGGCAACGGCTCGGTCACCGACACCGCGGTGGCGACGACCAACGCTGTCGTCAACGGCACGACCTACAACTTCGCAGGTACAGCGCCAACCAGCACGGTCAGCGTCGGCAGCGTCGGTGCAGAGCGGACCATCATCAATGTGGCCGCAGGCCGCTTGAGCAGCAGCAGCACGGACGCAGTCAACGGCAGCCAGCTGTATGCGACCAACATGGAGCTGAGCAACGTGGGCTGGGTGGTGAACAACATCAGCAACGGTGGTGGCATCAAGTACTTCAAGGCGAACTCGAGCGCGGCCGACAGCAAGGCCTCGGGCAACGACAGCGTGGCCATCGGCCCGAACGCGGTGGCCAACAGCAGCGGCGGCGTGGCGTTGGGTGCAGGTTCCGTCGCCAACACGGGCGCGGGTATCGCTGGCTACGTTCCCCCATCGGCAAGCGCCAGTGCGAAGGCCGCGATCGACGCGACGACCAGCACGCAGGGCGCGGTGTCGGTGGGCGATGCCGCCAGCGGCATCTACCGCCAGATCAATGGCGTCGCCGCCGGAACGGCCGACAGCGATGCGGTCAACGTGGCGCAGCTCAAGGCGGTGAGTGCATCGGTCTCGACGGCCGGCGACAAATGGATCGTCGGTTCGCCGACGAGCTACAAGGCGCCGACCTCGACCGGTACCGACAGCACTGCGGTGGGTTCCGGCGCATCGGTGACGGCGAGCAACAGCGTGGCCATGGGCACCGGGGCCTCGGTGACGGCAGACAAGAGCGTGGCCCTGGGCAACGGCGCAACGGCCACCACCGCCAACAGCGTGGCACTGGGCAACGGTTCGACCACTGCTGCTGCTGTGGCGAACACCGGTGTGACCCTGCAAGGGCAGCACTACTCCTTCGCCGGCAGTGCGCCAGTCGGCGTGGTCAGCGTCGGCAGCGCGGGCGCCGAGCGGCAGATCACCAACGTGGCGGCAGGGCAGCTCAACGCCAACAGCACCGATGCGGTCAACGGCAGCCAGCTGTACGCCACCAACCAGGCGCTGAGCAACATCCAGGGCGGCGGCGGCATCAAGTACTTCCGTGCCAATTCAAAGGCAGCGGATTCGTCTGCCGATGGCGCGGAAAGCGTGGCGATCGGCCCGCAGGCTGTGTCGACGGGCGACGGCTCCGTGGCCATGGGCAACGGCGCCAAGTCGAACGCGGCCAACAGCGTGGCACTGGGCGCAGGCTCTACCGCCGACCGCACCGGCATGGCCGGCAAGAAGGAGCTGTTCTCCAACACGGTGGTGAACTCGACGCAGGGCGCGGTGTCGGTGGGCAGCGCGGGCAACGAGCGCCAGATCACCAACGTGGCGGGCGGCACCGAGGCCACCGATGCGGTGAACGTGCGGCAGCTGCAGGCCGTGAAGGCGGGCAGCGTGCAGTACGACACCAACGTCGACGGCTCGGTCAACCAGAGCAGCATCACGCTGGGTGGTTCGGGCAGCAGCGCTACCGCGATCCACAACGTGGCGGCGGGTGTGGCCGGCACCGATGCGGCCAACGTCGACCAGGTCAAGCAGATGGGCCAGGAGGCCAACACCTACACCGACCTGCGTTCCAACCAACTGCGCGCCGACATCCAGACCACCGCAAAGGACGCAAGCGCCGGTACCGCGGGTGCCATGGCCATGGCCGGCATGCCGCAGGCCTCCATCCCCGGCAAGAGCATGTGGACGGCGGGTGCTGCGGCGTACGACGGTCAAGCCGCTGTCGCGATCGGTGTGTCCAAGCTGGCAGACAACGGGCGCTGGGTCATCAAGTTCAGCGGCTCGGCCAATTCGCGCGGCAAGACCGGCGTCTCGGTCGGTGCGGGCTTCCATTGGTAAACCGGCGGCATCCAAGCAAGGACGACATCATCATGAAAAACAAACTGCATCGTTTCTCCCTCGTTGCACTGGGCATGGCCGCGCTGCTGGCCCTGCCGGCCTGTGGAACCTCGTCGGTCAGCCGGGGAATCACCGACAGCGGCACGGCCGCCGAGGTGGTCTTTCCGAACGCCGAGAAGGACGCCTGGCTCAAGGAGGGGACCTTCCCCAACCTCGACAACCTGCGTGCGGTCGGGCCTGGCGCGACCAAGGACCAGCTGTATGACCTGCTGGGGCGGCCCCACTTCCGCGAAGGCCTCGCGGGGCCGCGCGAGTGGGACTACATCTTCCACTTCCGCCGGCCCGATGGCAGCGTAGCGACCTGCCAGTACAAGGTGATCTTCGACAAGAACGTCGAGGCGCGCAGCTTCCACTGGTCTCCCGCCGCCTGCGCCGATGTGCTGAAGCCCGCCGCAGCGCCGGCGCCCGTGCAGGCACCCGCGGCTGCGGTGGTGCCGGCTGCGCTGCCGATCGCACCGCCTGCCGCTGTGCCTGCGGCCGTCGTGCCGCGCAGGGTGACGCTCGACGGCGACAGCCTGTTTCGCTTCGACAAGAGCTCGGTCGAAGACATGCTGCCCGAGGGGCGACGCCAGGTCGCGGCACTGGCGGCCGGCATCCAGAAAAACTTCAAGTTGCTCCGGGAGATCCGCATCACCGGCCACACCGATCGCCTGGGCAGCGACAGCTACAACGACACGCTGTCACGCGCGCGTGCCAACACGGTGCGCGAGATGTTCGTGCGCGAAGGCATTCCTGCGCAGGTGATCCGCACCCAGGGCATGGGCAAGCGGCAACCCGTGGTGAACTGCGCCGGCACCCGAAAAAGCGAGGCACTGATCACCTGCCTGCAGCCCAACCGCCGGGTGGACATCCAGGTCGACGGTGCGCAGTGACAGTGCACGGCGTTCGACAACAGGAAGAGGGCGGTGCGTCGTTGGGACGCATCGCCATCGTGGATGCGAGCGAGCGCTCCCGGGCCAACGCCCGGCGCGCGGTTCGGCGTCTGGGCTACGAGACGGATGTCTTCGAGAGCGTGGGAGAGATGGCGCGCCGCATGCAGGACCCGGCGCGGCTCGCGATGGCCCTGCTGGCCGGCGCGAAGGACAGCGAGTCGTCCATCGCGCAGATCGAGGCTTTGCGCGCGCTCGTCGGCCCCGCCGTGCCCACGCTGCATCTGGTGCCGAAGAACCAGCTCCACCAACTGGCACCGCTGTGCCACCAGACCCGCGACGAGATCTTCGGCCGGCTCACCGCCTTCAACGAACTCTCCAGCCTTCTTCGGGTGTACATGCGCAACGTCCACCTGCGCGTGCCAGAGGTCGATTGGGCGTGGGAGCGTTACCGCTTTCTCCCCATGATGAACGCGGTGGAGTTCGGCGCGTGCACGGTGGAACTGCGGACGGACGAGTTCGATCTGGCGACCGAACTCTTCAGGCGCACGGGCCACACGCTCACGCGCCAACACCTCTGCATGGCGATCTGGGGGCACGACGGGCACGACAGGTCCCGCTCGCTGGATGCCTGTGCATCCCGCCTGCGCCGAGCCTTGCAGCTTGAAGAAAATGGATGGAAACTGCGGGCCGTTTGGGGCGCGGGCTATCGGTTGGACGGGCCTTCCGCAACCGAAACGCCATTCTTGAAGGAACCGAGTTTCGAGGTTTCATAGTGCCTGCCACGGCGGGGCATTCGGCGTTACGTTCCTTTGCGCGCGCTTCAGCAGGCGCAGGCATCGCCCGCATGAACGGGGCCGCCGTGGCAAGCATTGGCGAGCCCGGAAACAGGATGAACAGGCCCTGGCGAACGATTGGCCAATGGAAGAAGAAATGAGGCAGGTGCTTTTGAATTGATGTGGATCAGCTGTGTTCCGAGACCGCCATCGCGAGCAAGGACATCACGTGCTCTGCGATCAGTTCCTTTTCGAACGGACTGACCACCGCCTCGAGTTCGTCGAAGCGCCACGCGCGCAAGTAGGCGCACAGTGCCTTGGTCGCTTCACTCCCTGCATCGAACCGGTACGCAGCGGTGGCAGGGGTGACGCGCAGCCAACGTGTGATCAGGACCTCCGGCAGGCCGATGAGCCAGGCATCTGTCGCCGAGGACGCAAGAAAACTCCCAGCGTACGCCTCCAGGTCGGCGCTGCATCCCGAGGCGGCGTACACCACGCAGTCGCCATCGCTCGTCACTCGCAGTTGAAGCGGAAAGACCCGGTCTTCGTCTCCATGAGGCGGGGCGTGACGACCCGCGTTGGCGATGTGATGCTGCAGCCGCATGAACTGCAGGCCGCCGATCGTGACGCTCGGGCACGGCATGTGGACCTCGTCGCCTTTCAGATCACCGAAGTTGTAGAACTCGAGCAATTCCTGAAGAGGGTCGGACCGTGGGCCGACGCCGAACGTGGTCGAGCAGATCCCGACATTGGCTTCGTGGATGCGTTTCACCGCTTCGCCCCTCTGTGTGACAGTTCTCCATCACGATGCAATCTGCGTGCCGGCTCGGATCGAGCGGAGCCAATGGCTGATTGACTGCGTCAGGTCGTTGATTTGGCTGGCAATGTGCTGGCTTCCCGTCCCTCGTGGTCTTGCAAAGACGCACTCTGGCAGCGGATGAACGTGTTCCGTTCCGTTCCGTCGTAACGTCTTTGCGGGTAACGAGCGACACCTTCAAGCCGCATCTTTTCTCAGTCACGCCATGAGGCCTCGGCAGCAGATGTGAGAACAAATCCACATCTCCTGCATGCCATCGTGCATGTGTGCGCGATCCTCATAGGAGTGGTTCCGTTTTTTCCGTTCGTGGAAACCGGCCTCCCGCTAATGTCCCTCGACGCCCCGCTCCAGAGTGGCATCTGTTGACAAAGGGGCATCGCGTTTTTCGCCCAAAGGGGCAGTCGATCCATCCGACGCTGCACCCGAGCCGGCCCTTCGAGGCATCTTGCACGAGGCCACCGAGGCGGGGCTCTTTCCACGGATTTTCAGGTTCGCATTTCCATGGCCGATACGCCCTTGCATGTGCATCACTTCGATACGGAGTTCCTGGGACAGAAGGACCGGTTTTCCTACTGGGCCGATACCTTCTCCGGCAGCGTCGGCTATGCGGGGCTCGAGAGCCCCAGTCGAGACGACTTTCATCAACACCTTTCGATCCTCGAGGTGCCGGGCGTGGCGCGTTTTCAACGACACCAGGGCAGTGTGATTTCGGTGCACTCGCAACCTGGACAGGTGCAGCGCGTGGAAGCCTATCCCTTCTACCTGATGCTCAAGCTGGGCAACGGTGCCACGACGATCGAACAGGGGCGCGAGGCACTCATCGAGACGGGCGACATGGTGCTGCTGGACGCCAGCAGGGGCATGCAGATGCGCGCGCACGAGGCCGTGAACTCGTTGGTGATCGGTCTGTCGGCACCGCTCACGCAACGCTGGCTTCCCGGCGGCCACGAGTCGGTGGCCTTGCGTCTCGATGGCGCCAAAGGATGGGCGGGCGTGCTGTCGGCCTATCTGCGCTCGCTCGACATGCACCAGCTCGAACGCATCGAGCGGCCCTTCGAACGGGCGCTGATCGGCGAGCACATCCTGTCGATGCTCTCGTTCACGCTGGAGCAGCGGGGCCTGATGAATGGCGGAGAGCCGGTCTCTTCCCGCGATCACCTGCTGCACGGCCGCATGCGCAACTGGATTCGGGACAACTACAGCAATCCCGCCGTCAGCGCATCGATGCTGGCGGACGATTTCAATGTGTCCGTGCGCTATGTGCACAAGGTGTTTTCCATTGCGGGGCGCGGCGTGACCTTCAGGGACGCGCTGCAGTCGGAGCGTCTCGATGCCGCATTGCGCATGTTGCGCACAGCCGCCAGTTCGAACACCTACATGGCCCAGATCGCCTACCGCTGCGGGTTCTCCGACGCGGCCTACTTCGGGCTGGTGTTCCGCAAGGCTTTCGGCTGCACGCCGCGCGCCTATGGGCGAAAGCTCCTGGGCGAGGGGCCGGAGGACGACAAGGAGTCCGCCGCGGAGATGTCCTGAACGGTGGCGGGTGCAGCGCCGCCGCGAGTACGGTGCCGATGCGCATGCGGTGATCGCACCTTGCGCAACGACGCGCTGCGTCGTCTGGCGGAGAGAACATGTCCCCAAGGGGCGAATCCCGCATTCCCAGTCTGGGTCTTTTCGTTCATCATCCTGCGCACTGCGCTGCTCGACCGGCCATCGACCTTCGGTGCCTGGGCACTCGACGGGCCCGATCAAGCCAGCGAACGGCAGAAAAATGAACCGATGCCATCGAAGTATCGGTAGAAGAGTTCCGTAACTCAGGGGGAAGCGATGACAGTCGCAGCAGAGGCAGACGCCGATATCTTTTCGGCGCCGTATGGCGTTGTTCCGCGCGGGCGCGACGGACCGGCAAGCGCTGGTTTTCCGGCGCAGGAGGTGCCGGGGGCGCATGAGGCGTGTGATGCCCGGCCCGGGTGTCCCACCGTCGATCTGGGGGGCATGTCCTTCATGCGCATTCGCGGCGGCAGCGTGGAGGCGTGCCAGCACGCCTTGATCGAACTCGGCGAAAAGCGGAGCTTCTCGCGCCAGGTGCTCGCCGTTCTCCATGGCGAGCTCACCGCCATCGAACCCTCGGGGCGCAGCCTCACGCTGGGGGCTGGCGACGTGGCGCTCCTCGACGCCAGCGGAGGGCTGAACCTGCTGTCGTTGCAGGCGATGGATGCCTGGGTCATCGACCTGTCGGAAGCCGTGGTCGCACGTTGGCTGCACCCTGCGCCGGCCACCACGTCTCGGCTGGCGGGCGACAGCGGATGGGGCAGGTTGCTGTCCACCTATCTGCGCAACTGGGAACTCGAATCCTTGAGCGCGCTGACCAGTCGCTTTGAGAAGGAGCTCATCGGCGAGCATGTGATGTCTCTGCTCACGCTGGCATTGGCACAGGCACAAGGCGGCGCGGCGGCCAGCTCGCCGGCCGTTTCCGCACGCGATCGAAGCATGTACCTGCAGATGCGCCAGTGGGTGCGCGACAACCATGCGGACGCCGAGATCAGCATGGCCGTGATGGCCGCCCGCTTCGGTGCGTCCGCGCGCCATGTGCACCGGGTGTTTTCCAGGGCGGGCGGCGGGGAGTCCTTTCTCGACGCGGTCCGGCACGATCGCCTCGATGCCGCAGCGCAGCTGTTGCGGGCCGTCAGGGCCGGCGGTGCCGCACCCCTGTCGGTGGCCGAGATCGCCGCGCGTTGCGGCTTCTCCGACCCCGGCTACTTCGGTCGCGTGTTCCGCAAGAAGTACGGCCACTCGCCGAGCGAGTTCGCGAAAAGCTTCAACGGGCCGCGCTGATCGGGCCGCGGCGCGGCCGGCCTGAAGCGGAGGTGCTCAGACCGCCATGGCCGCCGTCAGCGGCGCGTGGTGTTCGTAGCCTTCGAGCGTGAAGTCGCTGGGGAGGACCTTCTCCAGCCACTCGGGCTCGTAGACACCGGTGTCCTTGTACGCCGGCACGCGCGACGAGAGCTTCAGCTGCGGTGCGGCGAAGGGCTCGCGCTTGAGCTGCTGCTGCAGCATGTCGACGTGGTTCTCGTAGATGTGCACGTCGCCGATGAAATAGGTGAACCACTTGGGCGTGTAGCCCGTGAGCCGGCCCACCAGATGCAGCAGCGCCGCGCCTTCGGTAAGGTTGAAGGGCGTGCCCAGGCCGACGTCGTTGCTGCGGATGTAGAGGCACAGCGAGATCTCGCCCTTGGCCTTGTTCGGCAGGAACTGGTAGAGCAGGTGGCAGGGCGGCAGCGCCATCTCCTCGATCTGCGCCCAGTTCCAGCCGTGGAACAGGATCCGGCGGTCGGAGGGGTTGTCGATGATGGTGTCGAGGCACAGGCGCAATTGGTCGACGGCCTTGTACAGCAGCACCTTGGTGCCCTCGTCGCCGTCGTCGAAGCTGGCGAGCTGGCGGTAGCCGCGGGACTTCGCGTCGTCGATCTGGCGGGTCTCGGTCGCCGGCAGTGCCTTGTAGGCCGGCCAGTCGCGCCACTGCACGCCGTACACCGGGCCCAGGTCGTCGGTGCCCAGGCGGTAGGGGTTCTCCAGCCAGCGGGCGTTCTCGTTGGCGTTCTGGTCCCACACCTTGCAGCCCAGTTCGCGGAACTCGGCCGCGCTCCTTGACGCGCGCAGAAAGCCCACGAGCTCGCCGATGGCCGACTTGAACGCCAGCTTTTTGGTCGTGACGGCCGGAAAGCCTTTCGTGAGATCGAAGCGCATCATCGCGCCGGGCAGGCTCAGCGTACGGATGCCGGTGCGGTTCTCCTGCCAGCTGCCGTTGTCGAAGATGTCTTGGACGAGGTCGAGGTACTGTTTCATGGCTTGGCTATTCTGCAGCGAAGGCGGTCTTCGCGCTCAGGCACGCAGCACGCGCCCCGGGTTCAGGATGTTCTGCGGATCGAGCCCCTGCTTGATGGCCCGCATCATGCCCAGCGCGACGGGCGACTTGTGCTTCTCGAGCTTGTGCACCTTGAGTTCGCCGATGCCGTGCTCGGCCGAGAACGAGCCGCCGAATTTTTCGACCGCATCGTAGACCAGCGTGTTGACGCGCTCTTCCTCGTCGCGCAGGAAGGCGCGGGCATCGCCTTCGGCCGGCGCCTGCACGTTGTAGTGCAGGTTGCCGTCGCCCAGGTGGCCGAAGTTGACCAGCCGCACGCCCGTGATCTCGCGCTGCAGCAGCGCGTCGGTCTCCTGCACGAAGGCCGGAATGCGCGACACCGCGATCGAGATGTCGTGCTTGATGTTCAGGCCTTCCTCGGCCTGCGCGAGCGGAATGCTCTCGCGGATGTGCCAGAGCTGGTGTGCCTGCGAAAGGTTCTCGGCCACCACCGCGTCGGTCACGCAGCCGTCTTCGAAAGCCGTCTCGAGCAGCGCCTCGAAGCGCGCGCGCGCATGGTCTTCGGACTCGCTGTCGGAGTTCTCCAGCAGCACGCAGTAGGGCACGGCCTCGTCGTCGACGAAGGGCACGCGCAGCTGCGGCATGTGCTTGGCGACCAGGCTCAGCGCGAACTTGCCCATGACCTCGAAGCCGGTCAGGCCGGCGCCGAGTTGCTTGTGCGCCAGGCCCAGCAGCGTGACCGCATGGTCGAGCGAGGGCACGGCGGCCCAGGCCGTGAGCTGCGCCGCGGGCAGCGGGTAGAGCTTCATGCTGGCGGCAGTGATGATGCCCAGCGTGCCTTCGCTGCCGATCAGCAGGTCACGCAGGTCGTAGCCGGTGTTGTCCTTGCGCAGGCCGCTGGTGCCGTCCCAGATCTCGCCCTGCGCCGTGACGATTTCCAGCCCCAGGCACAGGTCGCGCGTGTTGCCGTAGCGCACGACCTGCGTGCCGCCGGCGTTGGTCGCCAGGTTGCCGCCAATGGTGCAGCTGCCCTCGGCCGCGAGGCTCAGCGGGAACAGGAAGCCGGCCTTCTCGGCGGTCTCCTGCAGGGTCTGCAGGATGCAGCCGGCCTCGACCGTCATGGTGAGGTTGGCTTCGTCGATGCCGCGGATGGCGTTCATGCGCTGCAGGCTCAGCACGACCTGCGTGCCGCTGCCGTCCGGAATGCCGCCCACGGCCAGGCCGGTGTTGCCGCCTTGCGGCACCAGCGAACTGCCGGCAGCCGCACAGGCCTTGACCACGTCGGCCACCTGCTGCACGTTGGCCGGTCGCACCACGGCCAGCGCCTTGCCGCGCGCGCGCTTGCGCCAGTCCTGTTCGTAGGCGGTGAGGTCGCCGTCGGCGAGCACGTGGGGGGCGCCGACGATGGCGCGCAGTTGGTCGATCAGGGCGGTGGTCATGGGTGGGAAGTCTCCGGCAGGGCGGCTGTCTTTTCGGCTTGGGCCGCGTGGGCGGCGTGGGCATTGCGCAGCCGCAGTCGAACGTGCAGGGCGCATGCGACGAACAGCGCCAGGCACAACAGGATCTCGATGCCGGCCAGTACGCGGCCGACGGGCAGGGCGTCGCTCCAGGCGCGCACCACGCCTTCGGTGAAGTAGAGCCAGATCATCAGGCTGACCCAGCGGTAGGTGTACATGCGGTTCTTCATCAGGCCCGCGAGCGGCACCACCAGCGGCAGCACCTTGAGCGCGAGCCACGAGCCGCCCGGGCGCAGCGGCGCGAGCCACATCTCCCAGGCCAGGCCCAGCACGATCAGGCCGACGAGGCTGGCCACGGCCAGCCAGCGGGTGGCGGCGACGGAAGAAGAAGAGACGGGGGCGGGTGGCGGCTTTGTCGTTTTCATATCAGGAACACCGCGGAACCGGCTTTGCCGGGCCGCCGGTGTCGCCCCTCGAGGGGGGTTGGCGGAGCGACACGAAGTGCGCGAAGACTGGGGGGTGGTTGGCATCCCTATGATACCGGCCATGAATCGTCGGCAATGGTGGAGGGACCTTTCGCATTTTCCGTGGGGAAACACCGCGGCCGTGCTGGGCGAGCGTTTCCGCGAAGACCGGCTCGGGCTCACGGCCAGCAGCCTCACCTTCACCACCACCATCGCGATGGTGCCCTTCTTCACGGTGGCGCTGGCACTGTTCACGGTGTTCCCGATGTTCGCCAAGATGCAGGGCCGGCTGCAGCGCTGGCTGATCGAGAGTCTGGTCCCCGACAACATCGCGCGCCAGGTGCTGGGCTACCTCAACCAGTTCGCGAGCAAGGCCAGCGGCTTGGGCATCGCGGGCCTGATCGTGTTGCTGATCACCGCCATCGCCCTGATCCTCACCATCGACAAGACGCTCAACAACATCTGGCGTGTGCGGACGCCCCGGCCTTTCGCGCAGCGGGTGCTGATCTATTGGGCCGCGATCACGCTCGGGCCGCTGATCCTGGCGGTCAGCCTGTCGACCACCTCCTACGTGTTCTCGGCCTCGCGCGAGGTGGTGGGTGGGGCGATGGTCAAGCTGGTGTTCGACAGCTTCGAATTCCTGCTGCTCGCGGCCGGCATGGCGTCGCTCTACCACTACGTGCCCAACACCCACGTGCGCTGGGCGCATGCCTGGGCCGGTGGCCTGTTCGTGGCCGCGGCCATCGAGATCGCCAAGCGCGTGCTGGCCTACTACCTGAGCCTGGTGCCGACCTATTCGGTGCTCTACGGCGCCTTCGCCACTTTCCCGATCCTGCTGGTCTGGATCTACGTGGCCTGGGTCATCGTGCTGCTGGGCGCGGTCATCGCGGCCTACCTGCCCAGCCTGCTGACCGGCGTGGCGCGCCGTGGCGGCACCGCCGGCTGGCCGATGCAGCTCGCGATGGAGGTGCTGCAGCGCCTGGCGCGCGCGCAGGCCGAGCCGGTCCGCGGCGTGGGTGCGGCCGATCTGGTGGCACGCATGCGTGTCGATGCCCTTCAGCTGGCGCCGGTGCTCGAGACGCTGGTGGCGCTCGACTGGATCGCGCCGCTGGACGAACAGACCGCCGACGAGAACCCGCGCTACATCCTGCTGGCCGATCCGGCCACGCCCATGGCACCGCTCATCGAGGCCTTGCTGATGCCCCGGGCGGAGCCGCTCGACAACCTCTGGCAGAAGGGGCCGCTGCGCTCCCTGAGACTGGGCGACGTGCTCCTTGTCTAGCAACGTTCCGGATTGCTCCAGAAACACCGCGGAACCGGCTTTGCCGGGCCGCTGGTGTTGCCCCCTGGAAGGGGGTTGGCGAAGCGACACGAAGTGCGCGAAGACTGGGGGTTAGTCGATTTTCACCCTGCCTCGCCAGATGTCGCGGTACATCGCCCAGTCGCCCATGAAGGAATAGAGCGGCCGCTTGAACGAGGCCGGCTTGTTCTTTTCGAAGCCGAAATGGCCGATCCAGGCGAACGCGTAGCCGGCGACCAGGCCGGCCAGCAGCCACCAAGGGTTCAGCGTGACCACCGCCGCTGCCACGCAGAGCAGGGAGATCGTCGATCCCGCGAAGTGCAGCCGTCGGCAGGTGCGGTCGGCGTGCTCGCTCAGGTAGAAGGGATAGAACTCGGCGAAGCTCTTGAAACGGCGGGGATCGGCGGCAGATGCCGTGCCAGTCGTGGTGTCCATGTGCGTCTCCTGGTGGCCGCCGGGTATGGCGCGAAGGCCTTGTTCATAATAGCCACGACCTCCCGGCCGCACCATCCGGCTTTTCCGATCACCTCTTCGAAGCATCCGCCTTGAGCGCCCTTCCCGCCACAGCCGCCAGCACCGCTTCCGCCGCGCCCGGCAGCGGTGCGCCCTGGGTCGTGTGCCTGTGCGCCGAATGGTGCGGCGCCTGCCGCGACTACCGGCCGCTGCTCGAACAGGTGGCGCGCGCGCATCCGCAATTCCGCTTCGCCTGGGTCGACATCGAGGACCATGCCGAGATCGCCGATGCCTTCGACGTCGAGACCTTCCCGACCCTGCTGGTGGCCGGCGCCGACGGCACGCGTTTTCTCGGGCCGCTGCTGCCGCACGCCGAGACGCTTTCGCGCCTGCTCGACGCCCTGCAATCGCCCAAGCCCTCGAGCGCCGACGTCGCGGCGCTGCTGGCGGCGCTGAACCAGTCGCCGGCGGCCTTCTCGGTCTGACCGGCGCTTCCCCTGAACATCCCGGTCTTAGGCGCTGACGCGCCGGCCTGAGTTTCAGCGCCGCGCGCGGCCCCGCTTGCGCCGCCCGGCGTTGGCGATCGCGTGCACCAGGTGCTGCACGAAGGCCTCGACCAGCGGCGGCAGCGTGCGGCCCTCGAGCGCCAGCACCTGCAGCTGGCGCTGCTGCAGCGGTGCCTCGGCGAAGGGCCGCGCCACCACCTGGCCCGCCTCGATCAGGTGCACCACGGTCAGGTGCCCCGACAGCATCACGTCGGGCGTGCGCAGCAGCGGCAGCAGCACCGACGAAAAATTGCTCACGAAGAGCGCGCGGTACTGCAGGCCCTGCAAGCTGCAGGCCTGGTCGAACAGCTGGCGCGCCGTGACGCCCTTGTCGCCCACGGCCAGCGGGTAGCGCACCGCATCGGCCACCGACACCATGCGCTGGCGCGCCAGCGGATGGTCGGGCCGCAGCACCGCGAACACCGGCGCGTTGGCCGCATGCGCGATGCGAAGGCCGGGCTCGGGCGCGACCACGTACTTGAGCGCGATGTCGGTCTCGCCGCGCGCCAGCAACGCGCTCACGCCGTCGGGCGAACCCACGTGCAGCTCGAGCTGGCAGCCCGGATGCGCGGCCTCGAAGCTGCGCATCACCAGCGGCATGAAATGGCCCGCGAAGCCCTCGGTGCAGGCCATGCGGATGCGGCGCGCGCCCTGGCCGCCGAGGTCGCGGACTTCCTCCACCACCTGCTCGATGTCGCGCTGCGCATTGCGCAGATGCGCGGCCAGCCGTTCGCCGGCCGCGGTCAGCGCCATGCCGCGCGCATGCCGCTCGAACAGCGGCGTGCCCAGGCTGTCCTCCAGCTTCGCGATCTGGCGGCTCACGGCCGACGAGGCCACGAACAGCCGCGCCGCGGCCTGGTTGACCGAGCCGCTGCGCGCCACTTCGAGGAAATGACGCATCGGGATGCTGAGCAGGGGGAGGGACATGGCGCAGAGGTATTGCTTTCAAGGCAATGGTAGCTTGCGAAAACGGTGCTGGAAGCATCGGCGTTCAGGCCTTGTACTTGCTGCATCCCAAGCACACACAGGAATCCGCCCATGCAACGCAACGACAGCCTCGCCGCCGCCGCCGCCTATTTCGACGACGGCCGCTTCTTCGCCGACTTGCAGCGCCGCATCGCCTTCCGCACCGAGAGCGACACCGGCGCGGCCACGCCCGCGCTCGAGGCCTACCTGCGCGAGGAACTCATGCCGCCGCTGGCCGCGCTGGGCTTCGAGGCCGAGGTCATCGCCAACCCGGTGCCCGGCGGCGGTCCTTTCCTGATCGCGCGGCGCATCGAGGACCCTGCGCTGCCCACCGTGCTGAGCTACGGCCACGGCGACGTGGTGAGCGGGCAGGACGCGCAATGGGACGAGGGCCTCGGCCCCTGGGCGCTCACCGTGCGCGGCGAGCGCTGGTACGGCCGCGGCACGGCCGACAACAAGGGCCAGCACAGCATCGCTCTCGGCGGACTCGCGGCCGTGCTGCAGGCGCGCGGCGGACGGCTCGGCTACAACCTGACCTGGCTGATCGAGATGGGTGAGGAGGCCGCATCGCCCGGCCTGCACGCGGTGTGCGTGCAGGAGCGCGACAAGCTGCGCGCCGACCTGTTTCTGGCCAGCGACGGCCCGCGGGTCAGCGCCGAGCGGCCCACGCTTTTCCTGGGCTCGCGCGGCGCGGTCAACTTCAGCCTGCGGCTGCGCGCGCGGCCGCGCGGCTACCACTCGGGCAACTGGGGCGGCGCGCTGCTCAACCCCGGCACAGTGCTGAGCCACGCGGTGGCTTCGCTGGTCGACGCGCACGGCCGCATCCTCGTCGACGCGCTGCGCCCGCCGCCGCTCACGCCGGCGGTGCGCGATGCGCTGGCGGACATCGTGATCGGCGGCGGCGCCGACGATCCGGCGGTCGACGAAAGCTGGGGCGAACCCGGCCTCACGCCCGCCGAGCGGCTCGTGGGCTGGAACACCCTCGAGGTGCTGGCGCTGGGCGCGGGCTCGGCCCAGCGGCCGGTGAATGCGATTCCCGCCGAGGCGGTCGCGCACTGCCAGCTGCGCTTCGTGGTCGGCACGCCCTGGCAGGACCTGCAACAGATCGTTCGCGCGCACCTCGACGCCCACGGCTTCGCGCAGGTCGAGGTGCAGGTCACGCTGAGCGGCGCGGCCACGCGGCTGGACCTGGCCAACCCCTGGGTCGACTGGGCTCGCGCGTCGATCGCGCAGAGCAGCGGCCGGCGCGTCGACCTGCTGCCCAACCTCGCAGGCTCGCTGCCCAACGACGTGTTCGCCAGCCTGCTGGGCCTGCCGACGCTGTGGGTGCCGCATTCGTACCCGGCCTGCGCGCAGCACGCGCCCAACGAGCACCTGCTGGCGCCCCTGGCGCGCGAGGGGCTGCAGATCATGGCCGGCCTCTACTGGGACCTGGGCGAGCCTGGCCGCGCGCCCTGGGCCGCGGGCCGGCTGTCGCCGCACACCGCCTGATTGTTCTTTCTATTTCTTCGTACGCACCATGACCCACCTCCACACCCGTCGCCATCTGCTGCTCGGCGCCTCCACCCTGTGGCTTGCTGCCATGCCCGCACTGGCGCAGCCGAACGCCTGGCCCGAACGCCCGATCAGGCTGATCGTTCCCTTCCCGCCGGGCGGCGGCACCGACATCGTGGCGCGCGGCATGGGGCAGGCGCTGTCGGAGCGGCTGGGCCAGCCGGTCGTGATCGAGAACAAGCCCGGCGCTTCCACCATCATCGGCACCGACGCGGTCGCCAAGGCCGCGCCCGACGGCTACACCTTGCTGCTCTCCGGCTCGACCAGCTACAGCGTGAACCCGGCGCTGCGCGCGAAGCTGCCCTACGACCCGGTGCGAGACCTCGCACCGATCGCGATCGTCGCGCGCACGCCGCTGGTGCTGGTGGTGGGGCAGGGCACGCCGTACCGCTCGCTGCCCGAACTGATCGCCGCCGCCAAGGCCCGGCCCAAGGGCCTGCGCTACGCCACCTTCGGTGCCGGTTCGGGGCCGCACCTCGCGGGTGAACTGCTGGCGCTGGCCGCGGGCATCCAGCTGCAGGACATCCCGTACAAGGGCAGCGCGCAGGGCGCGATGGCGGTGATCGGCGGCGAGATCGAGATCGGCCTCGACACCGTGGCCTCGGTGGCGCCGCATGTGCGCTCGGGCAAGCTGCGCGCGCTGGGCATCGTGGGCGCGACGCGCTCGAGCCTGCTGCCGGACGTCCGCACGTTGGCCGAGCAGGGCCTGCCCGAGGCCACCTTCGACGCCTGGTACGGCTTCGCGGCGCCGGCCCGCACGCCGGCCCCGGTGATCGACAAGCTGGTGCAGGCCGTCGGCGCCACCATGGCCAGCCCGGCCCTGCAGGCGCAGCTGCGCGCGCAGGGCATGGAGCCGGTGGTCATCGGCGCGGCGGCCTTCCGCCAGCAGATGGAAGGCGAGATCGCGCGCTATCGCGCGCTGGCCCACCGCGCGGGCATCGCTGCGGAGTAGGGCCGCGGCCGCCGGGGGTCAGGACACGAAGTCACGCAGCGCGAACAGCACGGCGTCGGGCGCCTCGCTCATCAGCGCATGGCCGGCCTGGACCGTCACCACCTGGGCCTGGGGCGCCTTGCCGATCAGTGCCTTGGCCGCGCGCGGTGGTGTCATCTGGTCGGCTTCGCCGAGCAGGAACAGCACCGGGCACTGCACCTGGGCGATCGCGGCCTCGCCGTTGGCGTAGTCGTTGCAGGCCTTGAAGCCGATGTGGAACACGTTGGCGTCGCGGTTGCTCGCCAGCACGCGGCGCATCAGCGCGCGCGAGCTGCCGTGCAGCCAGGTGCCCGGCCCCAGCGAGGAGGGCGGCGGCGCCATCATCGAATGCGAGAAGGTGTTGACCATGGCGATCGCACGCTCCGGGTCGTTGAGCGCACCGTCGAGCAGCGCGGGCGACACCACCATCGGGTAGGCCGTGCCGACCATCGCCAGGTGCGTCACGCGCTGCGGCGCGCGGGCCGCGGTCTCCAGCGCGATCAGCGAGCCGAAGCTGTGGCCGATGAGCGCCGCCTTGTCGATGCCGGCCGCGTCGAGCAGCGCGATCACGAACTGCGCCGCATCCTCCACGCTGGCCGGCGCCGGGCCTTCGCTCTTGCAGTGGCCGGGCAGGTCGATCGCCAGCACGTTCCAGCCGTGGTTGGCGAACCAGCGGCTCTGCAGGATCCACACGCTGTGGTCGTTGAGCACGCCGTGGATGAACACGACCGTGGGCTTGGCCGCGTCGATGGACTTGCCGCCGGTGTAGGCGTAGGTGCGGTGGCCGTTGACGAGGAGTTCCATCTCAGGTCCCCGCCTTTTCTGCGGCCTTGAGGGCGCGCTTGAGGTCGTCGATCAGGTCGGCCGGGTCTTCCAGGCCGATCGACAGCCGGATCGTGCCCTGGCCGATGCCGGCGCCGGCCAGTGCTTCGTCGCTCATGCGGAAATGCGTGGTGCTGGCCGGGTGGATCACCAGGCTGCGGCAGTCGCCCACGTTGGCCAGGTGGCTGAACAGCTTGAGCGCCTCGATGAAGGCCTTGCCCTGCGCGCGGCTGCCCTTGATGTCGAAGCTGAACACCGCGCCCGCGCCGCGCGCGCCGTGGCGCAGCAGCTTCTTCGCCAGTGTGTGGCTGGGGTGCGAGGGGATCAGCGGATGGCCCACGCGCGAGACGAAGGGGTGCTCGGCCAGGAACTCGACCACCTTCTGCGTGTTGTCGATGTGGCGCTCCATGCGCAGCGGCAGCGTCTCGATGCCCTGCAGGATCAGCCAGGCCGTGTGCGGGCTCATCGAGGCGCCGAAGTCGCGCAGGCCCTCGCGGCGCGCGCGCAGCAGGAAGGCGCCGACCGTGCTTTCCTCGCTGAACACCATGTTGTGGAAGCCGTCGTAGGCCTGGCTCAGCTCGGCGAACTTGCCCGACTTGTCCCAGTCGAAACTGCCGCCGTCGACCACCACGCCGCCGATCACGGTGCCGTGGCCCGACAGGAACTTGGTCGCCGAGTGGTAGACCAGGTCGGCGCCGTGGTCGAAGGGCTTGATCAGGTAGGGCGAGGTCAGCGTCGAGTCGACCAGGAGCGGCACGCCGGCCGCATGGGCGATGTCGCTCACGGCCGGGATGTCGAGCACGTCCAGGCCCGGGTTGCCCACCGTCTCGCCGAACAGCAGTTTGGTTTCGGGCCGGATGGCGGCGCGCCAGCCGTCGAGGTCGTTGGGCTTGACGAAGGTGGTCTCGATGCCGAAGCGGCGCATCGTGTAGTGCAGCAGGTTCTGCGAACCGCCGTACAGGGCCGTGCTGGCCACGATGTGCGAGCCGGCGCCCATCAGCGTCGCCACGCTCAGGTGCAGCGCGGCCTGGCCGCTGGCGGTGGCGATGGCGCCGATGCCGCCTTCGAGCGCCGACACGCGCTGCTCGAGCACCGCGTTGGTCGGGTTGCTGATGCGGCTGTAGACGTGGCCGGCGCGTTCGAGGTTGAACAGGGCGGCCGCGTGGTCGCTCGATTCGAATACGAAGGAGGTCGTGAGGTGGATCGGCACGGCGCGCGCGCCGGTGGTCGGGTCGGGCGAGGCGCCGGCGTGCAGCGCGAGCGTGTCGAATCCGGGGTCGGAATAGCCTGGCATGGGTCTCCTGGGAAGTCGGTCTTGGAAGCCTGTAACGCCCGGTCACGCCTGCAGGGCGGAAGGGCGCGCACCGTGTGGTGCGATGGGCGGCTATTGTGAGCCAGATGGGCTATATTCAAAATGCAAACCGGCCCCTGTCAGAAGAGGATGACCCCGAGGTAAAAAAGATGAAAGTCAGCGACATCCTGCGTGTGAAGGGCAACACGCTGTACACCGTGACCCCCGACGAATCCCTGGCCGATGCCGTGACGACGATGGCCGAGAAGGACATCGGCTCGCTCGTGGTCATGGAACATGGCGACCTGGTGGGCATGCTCACCTTCCGCGAGGTCATTGCCGCCATCGTGCGCAACGGCGGCCAGATCGGCGGCTCGCTGGTGCGCAAGGCCATGGACGATGCCCCCGTCACCTGCACCGCCGAGACCGACCTCGACGAGATCCGGCGCATCATGCTGGACCGCCACGCGCGCTACATGCCGGTCATGGACCAGCGCATGCTGATGGGCGTGATCAGCTTCTACGACGTGGCCAAGGCCGTGGTCGACAGCCAGAACTTCGAGAACAAGATGCTCAAGGCCTACATCCGCGACTGGCCCGCCGAGGACGAGAGCAGCGGGAGCTGAACGGGACCATGAGCGACAGCGCGGAAGCCATCGCCCGCGACATCGCTGCCGTGGCGCGCATCAGCGCCGTTCCTTCGCTGCTGCGCCTGATCTGCCAGAACACCGGCATGGGCTTTGCGGCAGTCGCCCGTGTGACGGACGGCACCTGGACCGCCTGCGCGGTACAGGACAACATCCGGTTCGGGTTGCTGGCGGGTGGCCAGCTCGACGTGAAGACCACGCTGTGCAACGAAGCGCGCACGGCCCGGCGGCCGGTGGTGATCGACCATGCCAGCCTCGACCCGGTCTACCGCGACCACCACACGCCGCGCATCTACAACATCGAGAGCTACATCTCGGTGCCCATCATCCGGCCCGACGGCACCTACTTCGGCAACCTGTGCGCCATCGATCCGCGCCCGGCCGTCGTGTCGGACCCCCGCACGGTCACCATGTTCACGGTGTTCGCCGACCTGATCGCGCTGCAGCTGGAAAGCGAAGACCGCCGGGATGCCACCGAATCGGCATTGGTCGATGCGCGCGCCACGGCCGAACTGCGCGAGCAGTTCATCGCGGTGCTCGGGCACGATTTGCGCAACCCGCTGGCCGCCATCGGCGCCGCTGCCGAAGTGCTGGTGCGCAGCAAACCTGAAACGGACGTGGTGCGCGTCGGCGAGCGCCTGCGCACGACCACGCGGCGCATGTCCCGGCTCATCGACGACGTGCTCGACTTCGCACGCGGTCGGCTCGGCTCGGACATGGGCCTGAACTTCGAGCGGGTGGACGACCTCGGCGCCGCACTGAGCGACGTGGTGGCCGAACTGCGCGAGGCCAATCCCCATCGGGCCGTCAGCGAATCCATCGCCGTCGACGTCGCGGTGCACTGCGATCGCGGCCGGCTGCAGCAACTGCTGTCGAACCTGCTGGGCAATGCGCTGACCTACGGCGCGGTCGACCGGCCGGTGAGCGTGCGGGTCGCGGTCGATGACGATGCGCTGGTGCTGGCCGTGTCCAACCATGGCGAGCCGATCCGGGCCGAGGACCTGCCGCGCGTGTTCGAACCCTACTGGCGCCCGCGCAGCAGCGTGCCGGGCGGTGGCCTCGGACTCGGTCTGTACATCTGCGCGCAGATCGTGCTGGCGCACGGCGGCGAATTGCGGGTGAGTTCCTCGGCCGAGGCGGGCACCTGCTTCACCGCGCGCTTGCCGGTAGACGGCCCGGTCGCGATCGCCTGAGCGCCGGGGCGCTCAGCAGTCACTCACCACTTCATCTCGCCCTTGGCGACCTTGGCACCCAGCTCGAGCGACGAAGTCTCGCCCAGCGCAGGGTAGCGCTTTTTCATCGCCTCGATCAGCGCCGCCGAATCCTTGGCCTTCGCGGTCTCGGTGTCGAAGGCGCGGATATAGCCGGCGGTGAAGCGGGCCGCCTGCAGCGGCGTCGAGGCGCCGGCCAGGAAGTGACCCGGTACCACGGTCTTCGGCTTCAGCCCGTCGATGGTCTTCAGCGTCGACAGCCAGTCGGTGTGCGACTGCGGCGTCTGCGTGTCGGCCATCCACACGTGCAGGTTGTTGGCCAGCACGACGCCGCCGACCACGGCCTTGATCGAGGGAATCCAGACGAAGCTGCGGTCCGGCTGCGGCCCCTTCAGGCCCATGACCTGCAACTTGTGGCCCTCGAGCGTCAGGCTGTCGCCTTCGAGCACCTCGGGCACGAGTGTCGTCTTCGGCGCATCGGCGCCCAGCTTCGGGCCCCAGAACGCGAGCTTGCCGGCGGCCGTCTCGCGGATGTGGGCCACGGTCGGCGCGGTGGCGAGCACCCGGGCGTCGGGGAAGGCAGCCTTCACCGTTTCGAGGCCGAAGTAGTAGTCCGGGTCGCCGTGGCTGATGTAGATCGTGGTGAGCTTCCTGCCGCTGGCGCGGATCTTCTCGACCACGTCCCGCGCCTGCGCGGCGCCGAACTGTGCATCGACCAGGATGGCCTCGCTCCGACCGGTGACCAACACCGAGGAGACCGGGAAGATGGCCTTGGCGCCCGGGTTGTAGACCTCGAGCTGGAGGCGATCGGCTGCGAAGGCGGGAGCGGCAAGGCTCAGCGCGGCGACAAGCGAGAACAAAGGGCGGAAAAATTGAACGCGGACCATCTGGATTTCCAACAAGTGACAAGGAAACCCCAGCGTAGTTGGCCGGAATCAAATGAAAAATGGCGGAATCGCGTTCGGTCTGTTTCTGGAATCGGTCGAATCAGGGGGCGGACCGCACGCGATCCGCCCTCCGTCCCCGATCAAGGCGCGGCATCGACCGCGACCAGCGCAGCTCCCGGGAAGCGCGCGAACAGGTCGCCCATCCGCAGGGCGCCGTCGTGCACGGTGTGCACCTCGCCCGTGAGCACGTTGCGCAGGCGCGTGCCGTCCGGCCAGCCTGGCAGGCACAGCACCGTTTCGCCCCAGACCGCCTCGCCCAGCGGCAGCCAGTGCGCGGCCGCATGTTCGGGCGCCGCCCATTCGACGTCGCTCGACAGCCTGGCGAACAGCCGCCCCGCGACCACGATCAGCGCCCGGCCCTCGTGGCGGCGCGAAAAGGCCAGCACATGCTCGGCACGCGTGCCTTCGGCCGCGAGCGCGGTGTAGTCCCCGTCGCGGAACAGGGCCGGGTCGGCGCGGCGCAGCGCCAGCAGGCGCCACAGCACCCACAGCTTGGCACCGCCGTCGTGTGGCGCGGCGGCCAGCGCGTGCGCGCCTTCGGCCTTGGCCGGCGACCGGTTCAGCGCCGTCAGCCGGTCCAGCCAGCCCGCGCGCGCCGGGTAGTCGACCGGGCGCCGGTTGTCGGGGTCGACCAGGCTCAGGTCGGTGAGTTCGTTGCCCTGGTACAGGTCGGGCACGCCCGGCGAGCCGTACTTGACCAGCGTCATCGACAGGCTGTTGAGCGCGCCGAACCAGGCCAGCGTGCGGCCCAGCGCCTGCAGGTCGTCGAGGAAGGGGTTGTCGTCGACGCGCGCCAGGATGCGCTGCACGAAGCCGGTCAGCGCGTCTTCGTAGGACTGGTCGGTGAAGACCCAGCTGGTGTGGACCTTGGACTCGCGCGCGGCCTTGAGCATGTACGTTTCGATGCGCTCGACGTAGCCGGCGCGCGCCTCCGCCGTCAGCCCGCTCGCGGGCAGCGTGCCCAGCAGCGTCTGGTAGAGCAGGTACTCGTCGGCTGCCGACGGATCGGGCTGTGCCTCGTCGGTGCGGTTCATCGCACGCCAGCGGCGCAGCGCGAGCCGCCAGGTGGCCGGCATTTCCGACAGCACGTCGATGCGCGTGCGCACATCCTCCGAGCGCTTGTTGTCGTGTGTCGAGGTGGCCAGCATGGTGTGCGGCCAGCGCGCGGCGCGGTCGGCACTGGCGGCGTGGAAGTCGGCCACCGTCATGCCGAAGTGCGCCGGTTCGCCGCCCACTTCGTTGAGCGAACTCAGCGGGAAGTAGCGGTAGAAGGCCGTGTCCTCCACGCCCTTGGCCGTGACCGGCGCGCTGAACTGCTGGAAGCGGATCGCCAGCCGCAGCGCGCGGGCGCGCAGCGATGCGTCTGCATCGGGCACGGTCTCGCCCAGCAGCGTGAGCCGCAGGAAGTCGAACACCGAGCCGTCGGCATCGCGGCTGCGCCGGCGCGCCTCGTCGACCGCGCGATCGATGTAGTGGCGGTCCTGGTCGGAGGGCGCCTCCAGGATGTAGCTGCGGTAGACCGGCAGGCAGGCCGCCACTTCCGACAGCGCACGGCGCAGCGTGTTGAGCGTGTAGTCGCGGGTGCGGCGGTCGCCGCGCGCGATGCGCAGCAGTTCGCTCGACAGCACGTTGAGCTCCGACGACAGCGCGTTGCGCATGATCGCGCGCTTGCCCTCGTAGGCCAGCTCCTCGAAGGGCTGGAGCACGCCGGTGAAGCTGCGCCAGATGCGCGCGAAGCGCCCGGCCGCGGCGGTGTCCACCAGCACGCCGTTGACCACGGTCGCGAAGCGATAGCCCGTGGTGCCGTGGATCGCCCATTGCACCGGCACTTCTTCCTGCGAGGCGGCGATCTTCTCGGCCACCACATAGAGCGGTCGCGCGGGCCGGCCCTGCGCGTCGGGGCCGGGCAGCACCAGGCCGGCGCGCCGCGCATAGCCCTGCTGCAGCCGGTCGAAGTACTGGGCCGGGTCGTACAGGCCGTCGGGGTGGTCGATGCGCAGCCCGTCGACCGCGCCCGCGGCCGCCAGGTCCAGCGCCATGCCCTGCGTCGCCTCGAACACCTGCTCGCGCTCGATGCGCAGCGCGGCCAGTTCGTTGATGTCGAAGAAGCGCCGGTAGTTGATCTCGTCGGCCGCCACGCGCCAGTAGGCGACGCGGTAGGCCTGTGCGTCGAGGAGGTCGTGCAGCGCATCGCGTTCGGCGGGCGCGTTGAGATCGGCCACCGCGGCGGCGATGGCCTGCGCCACGTCGAGCTGGCGCGTCACCAACCGTCCCAGCCGGCTCTTGAGCAGTTCCTTGTCGCGCGCGCGTTCGGCCACGGCGTCGGGCTCGGGCGCCTCGCGTGCGGGCAGGTGGCCGAAGGAGGTGGCGATGCTGGCCAGGCTGGCCGCCAGGTCGGGGTCGGCGAGCCGGGCCTGGGCACGCTCCAGCACGCGCGGGTAGGTCTCGGGTGCGAGCGGCAACCGGTGGTCGTGGTAGCGCAATGCCAGGCTGCCGGTGTCGGCGTCGAAGGCCAGCACCAGTTCGCCGCGCGCCAGCACGTCGCCGTAGTGGTCGCCCAGCACCGGCACCAGCACCTTGCCGTGCAGCTCGGCGTTGAGCGGCTGCCAGTCGATGTCGAAGTGCTGCGCGTAGAGCGAGGCGGGGCCGTTCTCGAGCACGTCCATCCACCAGGCGTTGTCGGCGCCCAGCACGCCCATGTGGTTGGGCACCAGGTCGAGCAGCTGGCCCATGCCTTGCGCGCGCAGCGCGGCGGTGAAGCGTTCGAAGCCTTCGGGGCCGCCGAGCTCGGGGTTGATCTGGTCGTGCGCCACCACGTCGTAGCCGTGCATGCTGCCCGGGCGTGCGCGCTGGATCGGCGAGCAATAGACGTGGCTCACGCCCAGCCGCGCGAGGTAGGGCAGCACCGCGATCGCGTGGTCGAAGGTGAAGTCCTTGTGGAACTGCAACCGGTAGGTGGCGCGCGGCACCAGCGTCTCGACACCGCGGCGCGCGGTCGGCGCGCGGGCCGGGTGCGGGCGCACCGCCTCGAGCGTCTTGAACAGCCGCAACGCGTTTTCGTCGGTGGCCAGTTGCTGCAGGTCGAGCGTGAGCTTGCGCTGCCAGTTCGGATGCGCGTCGGTGGTGCCGGGCATGTTGGCCTGCTCGATCTGGCCGATCACGTCCTCGATCTGCACCATCATGACCTGCGACGGCGTGCCGGCCATGAAGGCGTGCAGCGCGGCCACGGTCTCGGGTGCCAGCGCCTGCGCGCCGGTGGCCACGGCCACCGCGTCGGGTGTCAGCAGGCCCGCACGCTGCACCGCGAGCAGCAGGCGCACGCGCTCCTGCGCGCGGTCGAACAGCTGCTGCTCGAACAGCGCCTGGCTCGGGAACAGGCCGAGGGCGAGCCGCAGCCGCAGGTCGTGGCCGGCCCACCAGCCGGTGAGCGTGGCCAGGTCGTGCGTGCTGATCGCCACCAGCGCACGGCGCGGATAGTCCGCCGGCGCCTTGAATTCGCCGTCGGCACCGCGCTCGAAGTACATCAGGCGGTACGACAGCACCTCGAAGCGCGCCAGCGCGCCGCGCATCTCCTCCGCGACGGTGCCCAGGTCTTCGCCGATCACCATGCACTGCGCGCGTTGGCTCTCGATGGCGACCACGGCCAGCATCTCGTGCAGTGCGTAGTGCACATAGGCGCCGTCGTGCGGCGTCTTGCCGGGCGGAATCCAGAACAGGCGCATCAGGCCCATCACATGGTCGATGCGCAGCGCGCCGGCACCGCGCATGTTGGCGCGCAGCGTCTCGACGAAGAAGCGGTAGCCGTCGGCGCGCAGCTTGTCCGGCCGCAGCGGCGGCAGGCCCCAGCCCTGGCCGTTCGGATTGAACTCGTCGGGCGGTGCGCCCACGCTCGCACCGTGTGCGAAGGTCTCGCCCTGGCACCAGGCATCCGAGCCCGCACGGTCGACCGACACGGCAAGGTCCAGGTACAGCCCGACCGCCATGCCCAGTGCCGCGCACTGGTCGCTCGCACGCTGGAGCTGGCGGGCCGCCTGCCACTGCAGGTACTCGAAGAAGCCGATGCGCCCGGGCTGCGTCTCGGCGAAGCGCGCGACCTCGGGCGAGGCCGGATCGCGGTAGGCCTCGGGCCAGACCGGCCAGCCCCAGACCGACGCATCGGTCTCGAAGAAATGCGCCTGCAGCGCCTCGAACAGCGCATGGCGTCGCAACGCCTCGCCGCGTTCCGCGCGGAAGGCCTCGAAGGCGGCCGCGGTGGCGCTGCGGCCGCTGCGCTGCTGCGCGCGGAATTGGGCATACAGCAGTTCGAGCACCTCGAACTTGGCGGCGGCGACACCCGGGTAGTCGACCAGCGGGGCTTCGCGCAGCGCGGTCAGCCGGGCCTGGAACTCGGGCGATTGCACCAGCCGTTGCGCAGGCTCGCAGTCGCGGAATTCCTCCACCGCCTCGACGTCGATGTAGAGCACGTCGAGCATCAGCCGCGACGAGGGGCTGTAGGGACTGGCATGCGCCGGGTTGTGCGGGAACAGCGCGTGCAGCGGGTTCAGCCCGATGATGCCGGCGCCGCGCGGCGCGATCTGCTGTGCGAGCTGGGCCAGGTCGCTGAAGTCGCCGATGCCCCAGTTGCGGGGCGAGCGCAGCGCATAGAGCTGTACCGCCGGGCCCCAGACGCGGCCGTCGCCCTCCAGCGCGGGCGGTCGGTAGCAATGCGGCGGCGCGGCCAGCACCAGCGTTTCGCCGGACAGGCCGTCGAGACTCAGCCGGTGATAACCGACGGGCAGTGCGAGGTCGATCGTGAGGCGCCGTTCGCTCATCGGCATGCCGTCGCGCTCGGCGCGTGCGATCTCCGGCGTATGCCGCAGGTCGATGCGGCCATGGTGCAGCGTGCCGTCCTCGGCATGCACGGCCCAGGCGGCCTCGCTGGCGTCGGAGGGCAAGCGCACCGTGAGCGACCAGCCGGCCCGCCCGGCGTCGATCGCCACGGCCGGGGGCAGGCCTTCGCGCCAGGCCTGCGATTGCACCTGCGCCAGGCTCTCCTGCGGCAACGCGGCCGCATCGATGCCGAAGCTGCCGAGCAGCGCGACCAGATTCGTCGGCGCGATGACGTGGCGATGGCCAAAGATGTCGTGGTAGTCGGTCGCGATGCCGAAATGGGCGCACAGGCGCTGCAGCGCGTCGTGTTCTCCGAGATGCGGGAGGTGCGGGACGTCAGGCAAGCGGGTTCTCCTCGAGGGTGACGCACACGGCGCCGGGCAGCAGTCGGTTTGAACCGGCTTCGATGCCCCAGGCATGAAGCAAGTCTCCGGCCAACGGTGCGGCCTCGGTGGGCCGGGGGCCGAAATGGGCCAGCAGGTGGAGCTTGGCGGTCGTGCCCGGCGCGGCACCGCCGACCGTCCATTCGACGCGCAGCGCTTCGCCGTCGCGCCAGAAGCGTCCGCCGCTGTGCTGCCCTGCGAGCCGCGGCACGAGCCGGTCGCGGCGCAACGCGAGCAGTTCGCGCACATGTGCGAGCAGCTCGGCATGCGCGCCGGTCTCGCGTTCCTCCCATTTCAGCTTCGACGCGAGAAAGCTCGATTCCGCATTCGGGTCGGGAATCCGCGCGCGCGCGGCCTCGTCCTTGAAGGCGGCAAAGCCGCCGAACTCGGCGCGCCGGCCTTCGGACACCGCGGCCGCGAGCTCGGGGCCGAAGTCGCAGAAGTAGAGGAAGGGCGTCGACGCCGCGTACTCCTCGCCCATGAACAGCATCGGCGTGTGCGGCGACAGCAGCAGGCAGGCATAGGCCGTACGCAGAAGCACCGGGTCGGCCAGCATCGCGATGCGGTCGCCGAAGGCGCGGTTGCCGACCTGGTCGTGCGTCTGCAGGAAGGACACGAAGGCGGCCAGCGGCAGCCGGTCGCTGGGTTCGCCGCGGCGTTCGCCGTTGCGGAAGGGCGAAGGCTGGCCCTGGTAGACGAAGCCCTGCGCCAGCGCGAGGCCGAAGCTCGCGACCGCGTCGTCCGCATAGTCGGCGTAGTAGCCGTCGCGCTCGCCGGTGGTCAGCACATGGGCCGCATGGTGCAGGTCGTCGTTCCACTGCGCGGTGGCGCACAGCGGTGCATGGTCGGCATCGCGCTCGAGGTAGTGCGCGCCGTTGGCATCGTTCTCCAGCACCACATGGACCCGGCGTTCGCGGCCCGGTCCGTCGCGCAACGCGGCGCAGATCTCGCTCACGATGTCGGGCGTGGAGTCGTCGCGGATCGCGTGCACCGCATCCATGCGCAGGCCGTCGAAGCGGAACTCCTCGACCCAGTAGAGCGCGTTGTGCACGAAGAAGTCGCGCACCGTGCGCGCGTGCTCGCCGTCGTAGTTGATGGCCGCGCCCCAGGGCGTCTGGTGGGCGGGGTTGAAGAAGGCCGGGCTGCCCGCGTGCAGGTAGTTGCCTTCGGGGCCGAAGTGGTTGTAGACCACGTCGATCAGCACCATCAGGTCCAGTGCATGGGCCGCGTCGACGAAGGCCTTGAGTTCGTCGGGCGTGCCGTAGGCCGCATCGGGCGCGAACAGCAGCACGCCGTCGTAGCCCCAGCCGCGCTGGCCCGGGAAGTCGGCCACCGGCATGAGTTCGATCACGGTGAAGCCCAGCGCCGCCAGTTCGGGCAGGCGCTTCTGCGCAGCGGCGAAGGTGCCTTCGGGCGTGAAGGTGCCGATGTGCAGTTCGTAGATCGCGGCCTCGGTCCAGGGCCGGCCGCGCCAGGCGTCGTCCTGCCATGCGTAGGTGGACGGGTCCACCACTTCGCTCGCGCCGTGCACGTCGTCCGGGTTGCGGCGCGAAGCCGGATCGGGCACGGCCGTGCCGTCGGCCAGGCGGAAGCGGTAGCGGTCCCCGGCTTGGGCTTCGGGCAGCACAAGTTCGTGCCAGCCGTCGTCGCTGCGCACCATGGGCAACGCGTCGTCGCCGCGCACGAGCGCGACGCGCTCGTGGCCGGGGGCCCAGTAGCGAAAACGCACGCCGCCGCCGTCGAGGGGCGTGGCGCCGAAGGGCATTGCGTGGAGGTGTTTCATGGTGTCTTCCTGACGGGTCGGCTCAGCAGCACCAGCGATCGGCAGTGCAGGTTCAGGCTCGGGGTGTCGAGCGGAGGGTGCGCTTCGGTGAGCGCGTCATGGGTGGTGTCGAGCACGAGCTGCCAAGGGCCGCCTTCGTCGATCGGCAGCACGAAGTCGAGGTGCTCGTGGTGGGCGTTGAACAGCAGGAAGAAGTCGTCGTCGTCGAGCGTCTCGCCGCGTGCACCCACATCGGCGATGCCGCGGCCCGACATGAACATGCCGATGCAGCGCGCATTGCCGTCGTTCCAGTCGTCCGGGTTCATCTCCTGGCCGTCGGGCCGGAACCAGACCAGGTCCTTGACCTCGGCACCGTCGAGCGGTGCACCGCGGAAGAAGCTGCGCCGGCCGAAGGACGGATGGCTGCGGCGGAAATGCACCAGGTGGCGCGTGAAGTCGCGCAGTGCCTCGCGCTCGGCATCGAGGTTCCAGTCGATCCACCCCAGTGCGTTGTCCTGGCAGTAGACGTTGTTGTTGCCGTTCTGCGTGTGGCCTGACTCGTCGCCGGCCAGCAGCATCGGCACGCCTTGGGACAGCAGCAGCGTGGCCAGCATGTTGCGCTTCTGGCGCGCGCGCAGCGTGCGCACCTCGGGGTCGTCGGTCGGGCCCTCGACACCGCAGTTCCACGACACGTTGTTGCTGTTGCCGTCGCGGTTGCCTTCGCCGTTGGCCTCGTTGTGCTTGTCGTTGTACGACACCAGGTCGTGCAGGGTGAAGCCGTCGTGCGCGGTGATGAAGTTGATGCTCGCGTGCGGCTGCTTGCCCGACCAGCCGTACAGGTCCTGCGAGCCCGTCAGGCGCTTGGCCACTTCGCCGAGCAGCCCGCCGTCGCCCTTCCAGTAGCCGCGCATGCTGTCGCGGTACTGGTCGTTCCACTCGGCCCAGCCCAGCGGGAAGTTGCCGACCTGGTAGCCGCCGTGGCCCAGGTCCCAGGGTTCGGCGATCAGCTTGACGCGGTTGAGCACCGGGTCCTGCCGGATCGCATCGAAGAAGCCGCCCAGGTTCTCGACCTTGCCCGACTCGCGCGCGAGCGCCGAGGCCAGGTCGAAGCGGAAGCCGTCGACGTGCATCTCCTCGACCCAGTAGCGCAGCGAGTCCATGACCAGTTGCAGCGCGCGCGGGTGCTCGAGGTTGACCGTGTTGCCGCAACCGGTGAAGTCGTCGTAGTAGCGCCGGTTCTCCGAATTGACGATGTAGTAGGACGCGTTGTCCACGCCGCGCAGCGACAGCGTGGGGCCGAGCTGGTTGCCTTCGCAGCTGTGGTTGTAGACCACGTCGAGGATCACCTCGATGCCCGCCGAGTGCAGCGTCTTCACCATGGTCTTGAATTCCTTGACCTTGCGCGACGCGCTGTAGCGCATCTCGGGGGCGAAGAAACCCAGCGTGTTGTAGCCCCAGTGGTTCTGCAGGCCGTTCTCGACCAGGTGGCGGTCGTTGAGGTAGCTGTGCACCGGCAGCAGCTCGACCGTGGTCACGCCCAGGCGCTGCAGATAGTCGATCACGGGTGCGGTGGCCAGTGCCGCGTAGGTGCCGCGCAGCTCCGGCGGCACCGCGGGGTGCTGCATGGTGAAGCCGCGCACGTGCATCTCGTAGATCACCATGTCCTGGCGCGCGATCTTCGGTCGCCGGTCCTCGCCCCAGGTGAAGGCGGTCTCGAGCACGCGGCCCTTGGGCATCAGCGCCGCGCTGTCGCGGCGGTCGAAGGACAGGTCCTCGCGCTTGCTGCCGATGGTGTAGCCGTAGAGCGCATCGCCCCAGCGCAGCTTGCCGACCAGGTCCTTGGCGTAGGGGTCGATCAGCAGCTTGTTCGGGTTGAAGCGATGCCCTTCCTCCGGCTTGTAGGGGCCGTGCACGCGGTAGCCGTAGGCCATGCCGGGGCGCGCCTCCGGCAGGTAGCAATGCCAGACGTCGTCGGTGCGCTCGCGCATCACGATGCGCTGCAGCTCGTGGCGGCCGGTGTCGTCGAACAGGCAGAGCTCGACCTTCTGTGCATGCTGGGAGAACAGCGCGAAGTTCACGCCCTCGCCGTCCCAGGTGGCGCCGCGCGGGTAGGCGGTGCCGGGCCACACGACGTGGATCGGGTTTGCTGATTTCATGGAAGCGGTGCCTGGCGAAAGAGAAAGATGGAAGAAACGCGGGCGCCGCGTGCGCGGCTCAGGGCAGCTTGTCGCGCTTGTCGGTCAGTCGATCGGCACGGTCCTTGAGCGCCTGGCCACGGCGCGGCCACCACTCCTCGATGCGCTCGGCGGCCCAGTCCTTGCCGCCCAGGCCGAAGGCCAGCGCGATGGCGAACACCACGCCGCCCAGCAGGATCAGGAAGCTCTCGCGGATGATGTCGCCGCCGACCTTGATCTGGTCGAGCGCGATCAGCACCACGAAGGCCAGCACCGCGTACTGCGCGAGCTTGCCCAGCAGCAGGGCATCCTGCATCTTCACGTTGCGGCAGTAGGTGGTCACCGTGTCGCCGATGAAGCGCGCGAAGTACGAGCCGAAGGCCAGCACCAGCAGCGCCACGAACACGTTGGGCACGAACCAGACCACGCGGCCCAGCAGGTCGGTGATGTAGGTCAGGCCCAGGCCGTTGAAGGCGATCAGCAGCGCAGCCAGGACCACGAGCCAGTAGACCAGCACGCCGAACACCGTGGTGGTGTCGCCGTTCATGCCGCCCTGGCGCAGGAAGCCGTCGAGGCCCGAGCGTTCGGTGAGCACGTTGAAGTTGACCGCTCGCAGTGCCTTGACGACCGCGAAGCGCGCCACCTTGGCCAGCAGCCAGCCCGCGATGATCACCACCACCGCGATCAGCAGCCGGGGCAGGAAGGCCCCGATCTGGAACAGGATGGCCCGCGCGGGCTCCAGGTGAATGCCGAAATTTTCCATGGTGTGTGTCTCCGGTGCCGTGGCGTGGATGTTCAAGTCAATGGTGGCGGTCGACCAGCGCCAGGATGCCCTGCAATGGCACCTGCACCCAGTCGAGGCGGTTGTCGAGTTCGTAGCGCAGCTCGTACATCGCCTTTTCGAATTCGAAGAGCGCGAGCAGGCGGGCGGCGGACTCGGCCGTCTGCGCCGACCCGCCTTGCGCCATGCGGGCGGTGTAGGCCGCGAGGAAGGCCGCGCGTGTCTCGGCTTCCCAGTCGCGTGCCGCGGGCTCGAGCCGCGCCAGTTCGTCCGCACTCTGCGCCACGCGGCGCAGGGCCGACCAGCGCGCATAGTTGAACGAACGCACCATGCCAGCCACGTCGCGCAGTGCCGAGCTGCGTTGGCGGCGCTCCTCGAAACTGCGGGCCGGCTCGCCCTCGAAGTCGATGATCAGGAAGTCGTTGCGCGAGACCAGGACCTGGCCCAGGTGGTAGTCGCCGTGGTAGCGCGTCTTGACGCCGGTCTGGCCGTCGAGCGGGAAGTCGGCCACGCGGGCCCGCACTTCGGCCGCGCGCGCCAGCAAGCGCTTGGCCTCCTCCTGCAGTTCGGGCGTGAGATCGGGCAAGCGCTCGGCCAGTCGATCGAGCGTGCGGCCCGCACCTGCGGCGGCGCGCTCGCGCCAACCGATCACGTCGTCCGTGGTCGTCGGCTCGGGGTCGAAGGCCGGGTTGCCGGTGCGCTTGGACAGCGCAAGATGCAGTTCGGCCGTGCGCTCGCCCAGCGTGTGCATGAGCGAGAGGAAGCCGCCGTGCACGTCGGCCGGCTGCGGCGCGTCCATGGTGCGCAAGGCTTCGAGGTAGCGCTCGAGGTAGCTCAGCGTGTAGTCCCAGCCGTCGCCCTGGTTGGGCACGAAGGCCTGGACCATGGCGAGCGTCATGGTGCTGCCGTCGTCGGCCATGTACTCCAACGCGCCGGCCACCGGCACGCAGTTCGGGTACTTCGCGACCTCGGTCAGGAAGCGACCCATCTCGAGCTCGGGGTTGATGCCCGCGCGCAGCCGGCGGTAGCCCTTGAGGAACAGGCGCTCGCCCAGCGTGACCACGGTGTTGCTGCTCTGCGCGGTCGGCGCGGTGACGGGCAGCGAGGCCACGTCGTCGCCGGCCAGGCTCGCGAACGCGGCGGTGTGACTGAAGCGCAGCTTGCCGCCGGCGGTCGGCAGCTCGGAGCCGCGGCCCATCGCCTCGACCAGCGCCCGGCAGAAGCTCTCGTCGAAGAAGGCATCGGCCATCACGCCCACGTTGGCCTGCTGGCGCACCTTGGCGACCGGGCAGGCCATCAGGGCCTTGAGCCGTTCTTCCTCGCTGTCTTCCCAGGCCAGTGCCAACGGCATGAAATAGGTGGCGGCCTCGGCCGGCCCGTCGAGGTCGAGCAGCGGCAGCATCCAGTTGCGACCGTCGACTTCCCAGACCGCCTGGTCGCGCATCCGCGCACGCAGGATCGAGGTGCCCTTGGAAGCGTACCAGCGCTGCGTCTCGACATGGCGCGGCAGCGTCTCGGTTTCCAGCTGCAGCCGCATGCGTTCGGCCATGCCGATGCGCCAGGGCATCACGCGGTCGCGGAAGAAGCTGGTCCAGCCGTCGAACAGCACCAGCACTGCGCGGTCCTGCAGCGGCGTGCCTTCCTGGTGCCAGCTGGGCATGGGTGCCTCGGCCGACAGTCGGAACCAGTAGAAGCCGTGCGAGGGCAACGTGAGCAGGTAGGGCAGGTCGCCGATCGGCGGGAAGGGCGTCTTGCCCAGCATCTCGACCGGCACCCGGCCCTTGAAGACCGACAGGTCGAGTTCGACCGGCTGCGCGGTGCGCGACAGGTTGAACACGGTGAGGATGGTGTCGTCCTCGTGCTCGCTCAGGTAGGCCAGGATCTTGCGATTGCCCGGCTTGAGGAAGCGCCGCTGGCCGCGGCCGAAGGCGCGGCTGGTCTTGCGCACGGCCAGCATGCGCTTGGTCCAGTTGAGCAGCGAGCTGGCTTCGCGCGATTGCGTCTCGACGTTGAGCGCCTCGTAGCCGTACATCGCGTCCATGATGGGCTGCAGGTACAGGCTCTGCGGGTCGGCGCGCGAGAAGCCGGCGTTGCGGTCGGGGCTCCATTGCATCGGCGTGCGCACGCCGTTGCGGTCGCCTACGAACACGTTGTCGCCCATGCCGATCTCGTCGCCGTAGTAGATGATGGGCGAGCCCGGCATCGACAGCAGCATGCTGTTCATCAGCTTGATGCGGTCGTTGTCGTTTTCCATCAGCGGCGCGAGCCGGCGCCGGATGCCCAGGTTGATGCGCGCGCGCGGATCGGCCGCGTACATGCGGTACATGTAGTCGCGCTCCTTGCTGGTCACCATCTCGAGCGTGAGCTCGTCGTGGTTGCGCAGGAAGATCGCCCACTGGCAGCCGTCGGGAATGTCGGGCGTCTGCTGCAGGATTTCGATGATCGGGTCGCGGTCTTCCTGCGCGATCGCCATGTACATGCGCGGCATCAGCGGGAAGTGGTACGCCATGTGGCATTCGTCGCCGTTGCCGAAATACTCGCGCACGTCCTCGGGCCACATGTTGGCCTCGGCCAGCAGGAAGCGGTTGGTGTACTCGGCATCGATCGCGGCGCGCAGTTGCTTGATCACCGCGTGCGTCTCGGGCAGGTTCTCGTTGCTGGTGCCGTCGCGCTCGACCAGGTAGGGAATGGCATCGAGCCGGAAGCCGTCGACGCCCATGTCGAGCCAGAAGCGCATCGTCTTGAGGATGGCCTCCATCACCGCCGGATTGTCGAAGTTGAGGTCGGGCTGGTGGCTGAAGAAGCGGTGCCAGAAGTACTGCTTGGCCACCGGGTCCCAGGTCCAGTTCGAGGTCTCGGTGTCGGTGAAGATGATCCGCGTGCCCTGGTAGATCTGGTCAGTGTCGCTCCACACGTAGAAGTTGCGCTCGGGCGAGCCCGGCGGCGCGAGCCGTGCGGCCTTGAACCACGGGTGCTCGTTCGAGGTGTGGTTGATCACCAGCTCGGTGATCACGCGCAGGCCGCGCGCATGGGCCGCGTCCAGCATCTCCTTGAAATCAGCCAGCGTGCCGTACTGCGGATGCACGTCCTCGTAGCCGGAGATGTCGTAGCCGTCGTCGCGCAGCGGAGAGGGGTAGAAGGGCATCAGCCAGATGGTGTTGACGCCCAGCTCCTTGACGTAGTCGAGCTTCGCGGTCACGCCCTTGAAGTCGCCCATGCCGTCGTTGTTGCTGTCGAAGAAAGCCTTGACGTTGAGCTGGTAGATCACCGCATCGCGGTACCACTGCGGATCGTGGCTGGTGTCGATCTCCGGCGTTTCCAGCGTGAGGGCGGGCAGGGTGGGCGAGGGTGCATTCATGGCCATTGCGCTTCTTTCTGCTTCTTCTTCGTGAGGGTCAAAGGAAATACTCGAAATCGTTCTCGTCGCGGGTGCGACGCCGCACGCGCAGCACATGGGCCGGCGTGTGCTGCGGGTCGAGTTGCACGTAGTGCCACTCGCCCTGCCAGAGGAAGCGCTGGTCGCTCAACAGGTCGTGCACCTGGAAGGACTGGCCTGCAGGCACGCCGATCGATTCGGCGGTGAGCCCGATCCAGCCCGACTGCGTCTGGTGCGGATCGAGGTTGACCACCGTGACCACCACGTTGCTGCCGTCGTCGGACGACTTGGCATAGGCCAGCAGCTGGTTGTTCTCGACCGGCAGAAAACGCAGCGTGGCGTTGGTCTGCAGCGCCGGGTTGTCGCGGCGGATGCGGTTCAACCGTGCGATGAAGGGCGCCAGGCTGTGCGGCATCTCGGTGCGCCAGTGGCGCAGCTGGTACTTCTCGGAATCGAGGTACTCCTCGCTGCCGGGGTTGCGCGGCAGGTGCTCGAGCAGCTCGTAGGCCGGGCCGTAGATGCCGTAGTTGGCCGCCAGCGTGGCGGCCAGCGTGAGCCGCAACCGGAACATCGGCGCCTCGCCGCTCTGCAGTTGCTCATGCAGGATGTCGGGTGTGTTGGGCCAGGCGTTGGGCCGGAAATACTCGTGGCCCGGCGAACTCGACAGTTCGGTGAAATAGGCCGTGAGTTCTTCCTTGCTGTTGCGCCAGGTGAAGTAGGTGTAGGACTGCGAAAAGCCCAGCTTGGCCAGCCGGTGCATCACCTTCGGCCGCGTGAAGGCCTCGGCGAGGAACAGCACGTCGGGGTGCTCACGCTTGATCTCGGAGATCGCCCATTCCCAGAACGGGAAGGCCTTGGTGTGCGGGTTGTCGACGCGGAAGATCGTGACGCCTTCGCCGATCCAGTGGTCGATCACGCTCTTGAGCTCGGTCCACAGCCCCTGCCAGTCGTCGCACTCGAAGTTGAAGGGATAGATGTCCTGGTACTTCTTGGGCGGGTTCTCCGCGTACTGCACCGTGCCGTCGGGCCGCCAGCGGAACCAGCCCGGATGCTGCTTGACGTAGGGGTGGTCGGGCGCGCACTGGAACGCGATGTCGAGCGCGATCTCCAGGCCGTGCTTGCCGGCCTCGGCCACCAGGTGGCGGAAGTCCTCGGGCGTGCCGAGCGCGGGCAGGATGTCCTTGTGCCCGCCTTCTTCCGAGCCGATGGCCCAGGGGCTGCCGACGTCGTCGGGCTCGGTCACGAGCGCGTTGTTCTTGCCCTTGCGGTCGACCCGGCCGATCGGGTGGATCGGCGGGAAGTACAGCACGTCGAAACCCATGCGCGCGATCGCGGGCAGCCGGGCCTCGACATCGGCGAAAGTGCCGTGCTGGCCGAGCTCGGTGCCGGCCGAGCGCGGGAACAGTTCGTACCAGCTGCTGAAGCGGGCCCGCTCGCGGTCGACCACCAGCGACAGCTCGGCGCCGTAGCGCGCCTCGAAGCGGCGATCGGGGTACTTGGAGGCGAGCGTCTCTAGCGCGGTGTCGAGAGCCAGCGCCTTGAGGCGGGGACCGTCGATGCCGCGGTCCGTGGCAGCCTCGGCCAGCTCGGCGGAGGCGCGGGCCAGGGCCTGCGCGTCCTCGCCGCTGGCACGCGTGCCCGCCGCGGCGATCTCGAGTGCACCGACCTGTGCCGCGATGCGGATATCGGCTTCGTCGACACGCCGTGTCAGTTCATGGCGCCACGACGCGAAACCGTCGACCCAGGCCAGCACCGTGTAGACGTAGCGCCCCGGCACCGGCGGCAGGAAGGACGCGTGCCAGACGTCGTTGTTGCTCAGCGTCATCGGCGTCTCGTGCACCGTGGTCTCGCCTTCGCGCCACCACTGCAGCAGCACGCGCAGCACGTCGTGGCCGTCGGTGAAGCAGTGGGCCGTGACCTCGAAGGCTTCGCCCGCGATGCGCTTGACGGCGAAGCGGCCGCCGTCGACGGCCGGCAGCACGGCGTCGACCACGGCGCGCACGCGGCCCTCCTTGGGCATGCCGTGCGGCAGTGCCAGCAAGGCGGCGACCTGGGTCTGCGGCATCGCCGGTGCCGCCGGGATGACGGTGTCGGCTGCGGTGGGCGCGGCCGGGGGGAGGGTGGACTTGGGGGTCTTGGGAGGCTGTGAACTCTTAGGCATGGGGCACGTGCTTGAGGATCAGGGTGGACAGGGGCGGCAGCGTCAGGTTGAGCGATTGATGGCGGCCGTGCGCGGGCAGGGGCGAGGTCTGGGCGCCGCCCAGGTTGCCCCAGCCTGCACCGCCGTAGTCGCGGGCGTCGCTGTTGAGCAGCTCCTGCCATTCACCGGCCAGCGGCACGCCGACCGTGTAGTTGGTGCGTGGCAGCGGTGTGAGGTTGCACAGCACAAGCAAAGGCGCGCCGTCCTTCGCCTTGCGCAGGAAGGCGAACACGCTGTTCTGCGCATCGTCGGCCTCCACCCACTCGAAGCCGTCGGGCGAAAAGTCGACCTCGTAGAGCGCCGGCTCGGCCTTGTAGACGCGGTTGAGTTCACGCACGAAATGCTGCAGGCCGCCGTGGCCCTCGGTGCCCGTGACCCACCATTCGAGCTCGCCGTCGTGCGTCCATTCGCGGCGCTGGCCGAACTCGCCGCCCATGAAGAGCAGCTTCTTGCCCGGATGTGCCCACATCAGGCCGAACAGCGCGCGCAGGTTGGCGAACTGCTGCCAGCCGTCGCCGGGCATCTTGTTGATCAGCGAGCCCTTGCCGTGCACCACTTCGTCGTGTGAGAGCGGCAGCACGAAGTTCTCGTTGAAGGCATAGACCAGCGAGAAGGTCAGCTGGTGGTGGTGGTGCTTGCGGTGCACCGGGTCCTTGGCGAAGTACGACAGCGTGTCGTGCATCCAGCCCATGTTCCACTTCATGCCGAAGCCCAGCCCGCCCATGTCGGTCGGCCGCGAGACGTTGGGCCAGGCCGTCGACTCTTCGGCGACGGACACCGTGTCCGGATGCGCGCGGTAGACGGCGCGGTTCAGGTCGCGCAGGAAGTCGACCGCCTCGAGGTTCTCGCGACCACCGTCCTTGTTCGGAATCCATTCGCCGGGCTGGCGCGCGTAGTCGAGATAGAGCATCGAGGCCACGGCGTCGACGCGCAGGCCGTCGAGGTGGTAGCGCTCGAGCCAGAACAGTGCCGACGAGATCAGGAAACTGCGCACCTCGTTGCGGCCGTAATTGAAGATGCTCGAGTTCCACTCGGGGTGGAAACCCTGGCGCGGGTCCTCGTGCTCGAACAGGTGCGTGCCGTCGAACACCGACAGGCCGTGCGCATCGGTCGGGAAGTGCGAGGGCACCCAGTCGAGCAGCACACCGATGCCGCGGCTGTGCAGGTGGTCGACGAAAGCCATGAAGTCCTGCGGCGTGCCGTAGCGCGCCGTGGGTGCGAAATAGCCGGTGGTCTGGTAGCCCCACGAGCCGTAGAAGGGATGCTCGGTCACCGGCATCAGTTCGACGTGCGTGAAGCCCATGTCGACCACGTAGGCCGCCAGGCGCTCGGCGAGCTCGCGCCAGCCCAGCATCTCGCCGCCCTGGCGTTGCCAGGAGCCGGGATGCAGTTCGTAGACCGACATTGGTGCATCGAGCGCGTTCTTCGGGCCGCGCCGCTGCATCCAGTCGGCGTCGTTCCATTCGTAGTCGTCGAGCGACCAGACGCGTGAACCGGTGGCCGGTGGATGCTCGGCATAGAAGCCGAAGGGGTCGGCCTTGTCGACCGAATGGCCGTCCTGCGCGAAGACACGGTACTTGTAGACCGCGCCGCGCGTCGCATCGGGCGAGAAGCCCTCCCAGATGCCGCTGGCGTCGGAACGCGGCTCGAGCCGCAGGGCGGTGTCGTTCCAGCCGTTCCAGTCGGCCACCACGGAGACGGCGCGGGCGTTGGGCGCCCAGACCGCGAAGGTCGCGCCGCCCTCGGGCTGCATCTGGCAACCCATGGCGCGATGCATCCCTGCATGCGTGCCTTCACGGAAAAGCCAGACGTCCTGATCGCTCAGGCGTGGGGATGGGATGTGCACGGGTGGATTCCTCCTGCGCAGGCGGGTCCGGCGAATTCCGGCGGCGCCCTTGCGACAGTGTTCATTGAACCGTATGCCCGACCATGAATGGGCCGCCGAGCGCCCTTTGCCTTGTCGGACAGGAGCTATTTGCACCTTTCATGCCACGGCCGAGGTGCAGGCAGGAACCCGCCGCGCCCCCGGCGGCGCAGACGGGCGAAGGGGCGGACTCAGCCGCGCAGGCGATTGGCGCTGGACACCGCGTCGTTGTACTTCTTGACCATGTCGTTGAAGGCCTTGGCGGTCTTGGCCTGCTTCATCGTGCGGTAGGTGCCGATGAAGGAAACCAGCGACGAGCCGGTGCTCTCGTGGGCCGAATCCGGACGCGGCTCCTTGTCCTTGGCGGCAGCGTAGAGCTCGCGCTGTTCGGCCAGGGTCTTGTCGAGCGAGGCCACGATCGCATCGGCGGCCTGGTATTTGGCCGGGTCGCGGATGTCGGCTTCGCTGTCGAAGAGCGACACCACTTCCTCGGCCTGCTGCAGGCCCAGCTTGGTGTTGTAGCCGAGCACGTCGCCCGAGGCCTTCAGCTTGGCCAGCATGGCAACGCTGCGCTTCTTTTCTTCGGCACCCAGCACGGTGCTGAAGCTCTTCATGCTGGCCGTGCTCCTGTCGAAGGCGGCGCGCACGTCCGCATCCTGCGCCTTGCCCTTGGCGAGGTCGTCTTCCTGGTAGGCCTTGGAACTGTAGTAGACCTCCAGCGACTTGAGCTGGGTCACGAGCGTGCCGAGTTCCTTGATCAGCGCGTCGGCGCTCTGGTCGAGCGTGTCCAGTTCGGACGCGGGCAAGGCGCGCGCCTTCTTCAGCTGCTCCAGCGCCAGGTCGACCCAGCCCGCGCTGATCGAGAGGTTCTCGGTGGCCTTGCGCTTGGGAATGTTGAGCTTGAGGTAGCGCTCGTGGGTCTCGGGCAGGCCGAAGGTGCCGATCAGCTTGTTGTAGCCCTGCGTGTAGCCATTGAGTTTGGCGCTGGTCGCCTGCCCGACGTCCACGTTGCTGGCGGCCGATTTGACCTTGTCCCCGACGGCCGAGGCCGCCGCGCTCACGCTCGATGCAGCATCGCCGGCCTTGCCGCAAGCAGTGAGGGTCAGGACGGCGCAGGCGGTGGCGGCGACGATCCAGAGGTGCTTGCGGGTGGTGCTAGTCGGTTTCATTCTTGTATGTCCAAAGAGGTAGGAATAAGGCTTGGTAACTTAATGCATCTGCGGGCCCGGCATTGCAGGACAGGACCGCAGATGTAAAGCAAAGTCACACATGGGGACTTTACCGTCGGCCAATCAAGGATGATACTGTATGAAAATACAGTATTTTTCATGTCCGACACCTTCATCCCCCTGCATGCCCTCAAGGGCCGCGGCGCGGCCACTCGCCTGGCCCACCGCTTCGAGCGCGACGTGCGCGAGGCCAGCGACGACGGCTGGGGCTCGCTCGACGAGACGGCCGCCGAAGCGCTGCTGCCGCTGCAGACCGAGGTGCGTTTCGAAGACGCGAAGTCGGTGCTCAGCGAGAACGATTCGCCCGACATCCCCTTCGACCGCTCGCTCAACCCCTACCGCGGCTGCGAGCACGGCTGCATCTACTGCTTCGCGCGGCCCACCCACAGCTATCTCAATCTCTCGCCCGGCCTGGACTTCGAGACCAAGCTGATCGCCAAGCGCAACATCGCCGAGGTGCTGCGCACCGAGCTGGGGCGCAAAGGCTACCGTCCCAGCCAGATCGCGATCGGCACCGCGACCGACTGCTATCAGCCGATCGAGCGCGAGCTGCGGCTGACCCGCGCGGTGATCGAGGTGCTGCAGGAAACCCGCCATCCCTTCGGCCTGGTCACCAAGTCCAGCGCGGTCGAGCAGGACCTCGACCTGATCGCGCCGATGGCGGCCCAGCACCTGGCCGCGGTCTACGTCACCATCACCACGCTCGACGCCGCCCTGGCGCGCAAGCTCGAGCCGCGCGCCGCGGCGCCGCACCGGCGGCTGCGCACCATCCGCACGCTGGCCGAGGCGGGCGTGCCGGTGGGGGTGAGCGTGGCGCCGCAGATCCCGTTCATCACCGACGACATGGAGAAGGTGCTCGAGGCCGCCTGGGAGGCGGGCGCGCGCTGCGCCTTCTACACCGTGGTGCGGCTGCCCTGGGAAGTGGCGCCGCTGTTCAAGCAGTGGCTCGAACTGCACTACCCGGACCGCGCGGCGCGCGTGATGGCGCGCATCCACGAGATGCGCGGCGGCAAGGACTACGACGCCGACTTCGCCACCCGCATGAAGGGCAGCGGTCTGTGGGCCGACCTGATCCGCCAGCGTTTCGAGAAGGCCACCCATCGCATCGGCTTCAACCGCCAGCGCATCCCGCTGGACCTCGGCGCCTTCAGGCCGCCGGGTGCGGCGGGGCAGGGCAGCCTGTTCTGAAGCGCCTCGGAACGCGCAGAGGCTCGGATCGCAACGATGCGATCGACGTTCACACCATCGGCATCGGTGGTTGCGCCGCTACGCAACCCGCGGGCTTCAACACGCGCTCGGTCGAGGCCGGCGACTTCGCCAGCTTGTCCGTCGGCCGGCGCGGGCGGCGGATCAGTTCGCCGCCGCAGTTGGGGCAGGTGCCGGCGAGGTGGCGTTCCGCGCAATCGCTGCAGAAGGTGCACTCGAAGGAGCAGATCCGGGCGTCCGCCGACTCGGCGGGCAGGTCGCGGTCGCAGCATTCGCAACCTGGGCGCATCTGGAGCATGGAAAACCTCGGCAAAGCTGTGTCGCCGAAGCTTAAACGAGACGGCGCGGCGCCTGGAGTGGACGGTGCCTGCGGCTCGGCTGCAGGGGGCGGCGGGAACGCCGCCGCGGCGTCTCAGCTCGCCTTCCAGCGTGCGCAGCGCGATTCGGCCTTGGTCGTCCATGGCACCTCGCCCTTGATCGATTCGACGACCTTGTAGTAGTCCCAGGGCTCCTTCGACTCGGCGGGGGTCTTCACCTGCAGCAGGTGCATGTCGTGCACCATCAGGCCGTCGCCGCGCAGCCATCCGCCCTTGACGAACATGTCGTCGAACTTGGCCTTGCGCAGTTGTGCCATGACCTTGTCGGCGTCGTCGGTGCCCGCGGTCGTCACGGTCTTCAGGTACTGCAGCGTGGCCGAGTAGTTGCCGGCCTGGAAGGAGGACGGCATGCGCTTCTGCTTGTCGAAGAAGCGCCGTGCCCACTCCCTCGATTCCGCGCTCTGGTTCCAGTACCAGCTGTCGGTGAGGTACATGTTCTGCGCGGTCTTCAGGCCTAGTGCATGCACGTCGTTGATCGTGATGATCATGCCGGCGAGCTTCATGTTCCTGCCGATGCCGAACTCCGCGGCGGACTTCAGCGCGTTGACCGTGTCGCCGCCCGCATTGGCCAACGCCAGCACCTGGGCCTTGGAGCTCTGCGCCTGCAGCATGAAGGAGGAGAAATCGCTCGCGCCCAGCGGATGCTTGACCGAACCCACGACCGTGCCGCCGTTGTCGAGGATCACCCTGGTCGCGTCGTTCTGCAGCGAGGCGCCGAACGCGTAGTCGGCGGCCACGAAGAACCAGGACTTGCCACCGCCCTTCACCACGGCGTTGGCCGTGCCGCGCGCCATGGCCACGGTGTCGTAGGCGTACTGGATGGTGTAGGGCGAGCAGAACTCGTTGGTGAGGCTGGAAGCGCCCGAGCCCACGACGAAGTAGGGCTTCTTCTTGTCCGCGGCCACGCCGGCCATCGCGATCGCGGCACCGGAGTTCACGCCGCCGATCAGCATGTCGACCTTGTTCACGTCGAACCACTCGCGCGCCTTGGCCGCCGCAATGTCGGGCTTGTTCTGGTGGTCCATCGTCAGCAGTTCGATCCGCTTGCCGTCGATCGCGCCGCCCATGTCGGCGATCGCCATGCGGATGGCGTCCGCGCCCGCGGGGCCGTCGTAGTCGCGGTAGATGCCGGACATGTCGCTGATGAAGCCGATGCGGATCAGGTCGTCGGAGATCTGGGCATGGGCCATGGCGGCCGAGGCCATCAGCGCGAGGGCGCAGGCGATGCGGGACTTTTTCATGGGTGTCTCTCTTGTCTTCTGGAAGGAAATCGATGGCTCAGAGCGCGAATTCGGGCCGCACGGCGCCCATGCGCGGCAGGCCCATCATTTCGCGCGCCTCGGCCGGCGTGGCGGGCTCCATGTCCATCTCGCGGATGATCCGCACGATGCGTTCGGTGAGCTGCACGTTGGTCGCGAGCTCGCCCTGGCGGAAGTAGAGGTTGTCCTCCAGCCCCACGCGTGCATGGCCGCCGAGCAGCAGCGAGGCCACGTTGGCCTCGAGCTGCGACGGGCCGATGCCGCTCACGCAGAAGATGCTGTTCCTGGGCAGTGTGTCGACCATCATCTGGAGGAAGCGCGGCGAGTAGGGCATGGCGTTCTGGAAATTGCGGTGCACGTTCATCACCAGGTTCACGAAGTGCGGCGCGTCGTCCAGCCCTTCGTCGATCAGCGTGGTGGTGTCCTGCAGGATGTGCGTGGGGCTGAAGACCTCCCACTCGGGCTTGATGCCGCGCGCCTTCATGCCTGCGGCGAGTTCGCGGCCGCGCGCGAGCGAGGTGTCCATCAGAATCTCCTTGCCCTCGAAGCTCAGGTTCAGCGTGGTGGCGTCGAGCGTGCACATCTCGGCACCGGCGTCCATGCCCTTGAGCCGCTCCTCCCAGAGGATTTCCCAGCGGCCGCCCGCCAGCGGATGCACCATGTCGCCGTGCACGCCGCCGCCGGTGGAGTTGTTGATCACGATGTCGCTGCGCGCACGGATGCGCGTGTTGATGTCGCGGTAGATGGCGGGGTTGCAGGTGGCGCCGTCGTCGGGTCGGCGCGCATGGATCGCGACCACGCTGGCGCCCGCGTTCCAGCAGCGGACCGTGTCGTCGGCGATCTCCTGCGGCTGCGTCGGCAGGTGCCGGTTCTGCGACTTGTGGGCCATGCCGCCGGTCGGGGCGATGGTCAGGATGACTTTGCGTTTGGACATGGGATCGGCTCTGGAGTGGGGACAAATGCGGACCATTGAATCCGCATGGGGTGGCGCCGATTGTTCGATCCCGGGTCCTGCAGGTCAGTCGTCGCAACGACAATTCACGTCAGGGTTTACGCGGCCGCATGATGCGTCGCGCACGATCACGCGTCCTTTCCCACCTTGCCCGCGCGCTTCTCGAGGAAGGCACGCACGCGCACCTTGGCCTCGTCGTCGCCCTGCGCCACGGCCGACATCAGGGCCTCGACAAACAGGCCGTCGGAGCGGCTCATGTCGGCGATGCGCGGCAGCGCCTGCAGGATCGCGAAGTTGGACAGCGGTGCATTGCTTGCGACCTTGCGTGCGAGCTCGATCGCCTTGTCGAGGGCCGCGCCGGGCTCGACCAGATAGTTGCTCAGGCCCGCGGCCTGGCCCTCGGCCGCATCGAGAACGCGGCCGGTGAGCATCATGTCGGTCATGAGGCTGAAGCCCGCGAGGCGCGGCAGGCGCACCGAGCCGCCACCGCCCACGAAGATGCCGCGCTGGCCTTCGGGCAGGCCGTAGAAGGTGCTGCGCTCGGCCACACGCAGGTGCGCCGTGGCCGCGAGCTCGAGCCCGCCGCCGATCACCGCGCCGTGCAGCGCCGCGATCACGGGCACGCGGCCGTACTGGATCTGCTCGAAGGCCTGGTGCCAGGCGCGCGAATGCAGCACGCCGTCGGCGACGCTGCGTTCCATGACCTCCGACAGGTCGAGGCCGGCGCAGAAGTGCTCGCCGGCGCCGCTCAGCACCACGGCGCGGCAGTGCGCGGGCAGGGCCGAGAACGCGATCTGGAGTTCGGCCAGGAAGGCATCGCTGATCGCGTTGCGCTTGTCGGGACGGTGCAGGCGCAGATGCACCAGCGCATCCGACTGCGTGACCTGGAGGAAGCGGAGCTGGCTGCAGGGGCCGGGCAGGGGAGAGAAATCGTCATGCATGAAGAGGGTGCTTGTGGAATGTGTTCTCAGATCCGGATGACGTCGGCATCGCCGACATAGAGCCGCGCCACCTCGTCGGCGCGCCGTGCCAGCACCATGCGCTGGTTCACGTAGCCCTTGTCGGTGATCTCGCCCGCATCGGCATCGAGCGGTTCGGCCATGAACAGGATGCGGCGCGGCATCTGCGAGGAGCCCGCGCCGCTGCGCTGGAAGGCGGCCAGCGCCTCGCGCACCTTCTGCGCGACCGCGGCGGGGCCGGCCGCCAGCGCGGCGGCCGTGGGGAAGACCAGCGCGCCGATCTCGTCGCGGTCGTGGCCCGCGATCACCGCGTCGGCCGCATAGGGCGACAGGGCCGAGACCAGCTGCAGGCGCAGCGGGCCGACCGAGACCCAGGTGCCGCTCGAGAGCTTGAAGTCCTCGGCCACGCGGCCGTCGAAGATCACGCCGCGTGCCGGGTCTTCGGGGTCGACCAAGTAGCCCGCATCGCCGATACGGTAGAAGCCTTCGTCGTCGAAGGCGGCGGCCGTGAGTTCGGGCGCGTTGCGGTAACCCGGGAACACCGAGACGCCACGCACGCGCATCTCCTGTTTCTCGCCGTTGCGCACCAGCTTGAGTTCGAGGCCGGGCAGCGGGATGCCGATGCAGCCCGCGCCGTCGAGCCGGAAGTGCGCGCTGGTGACCAGCGGCGAGGTCTCGGTCGAGCCCCAGGAAGTGGTGAGCCACAGCGGTTCGTCGCGCACGCTCGCGGCCAGCGCCTCGAGGCGCTTCCAGGTGCTCGAGGGCAGGGCCGCGGCGGCGTAGAAGACCAGCAGCAGAGGTGACAGCACCTCGCGTGCGAGATCGGAATCGGCTTCCAGAAAGGGCAGCAGCATGTCCAGGCCGCGCGGCACGTTGAAGTGCAGGTTGGGCCGCACCTCACGCAGGTTGCGCACGGTCTTCTCGATCAGCCCGGGCGCGGGGCGCCCGTCGTCGATGTACAGCGTGCCGCCATGGCGCAGCACCAGATTCAGGTTGTGGTTGCCGCCGAAGGTGTGGCTCCAGGGCAGCCAGTCGAGCAGCACGGGTTTGCGCGTCGCGAGGAAGCGCCAGGTCTGCGCCAGCGCCTGCTGGTTGGCGCACAGCATCCGGTGCGTGTTGACCACGACCTTGGGCTGGCCGGTCGAGCCAGAGGTCAGCAGGAACTTGGCCACGTCGTCGCCCTGCAGGGCCTCGAAGGCGGCCCTCACGGCGGGTGTTTCGGCGGTGTCGAGGAAGCTGCCGAAATGCAGTGCACCGGGCACGTCTTCGGCGCCTTCGCTCAGCACCTTGACCGCATCGTCGGCACAGGCGCTCATCGCCGCACCGTAGGTCTGGGCGTTCGCCGCGTAGACCAACGAAGGCTGCAGGGTTTCGACGATGCCGCGGATCTTCGCGCAGTCCTTCGTCAGCCGGCAGTAGGCGCTGGAGACCGGGCAGAAGGGCAGGCCGATGTGCAGCGCGGCCAGCATCAGCATCGCGTGGTCGATCGAATTGTCGGAGAGCACCACCACCGGGCGGTCGCGCGGCAGCTGCAGGTCGAGCAGTCGCTGCGCGATGGCGCCGACGGCCTGGAGCAACTGGCCCCAGCTCACGCGCCGCCACGCGCCGCTGCCATCGCGTTCGGCGAAAGCCAGCGTGTCAGGCGTCTCTGCGGACCAGCGCTCGAGCCAGTCGCCGATGCAGCGGGAGTACGCGCCCAGGGGTTCGGGGGAACGGAGCACCACGCTGCCGTCGGCTTGCTGCAGGCACAGCGCGCGTGCGGGCGCTACGAGGGCGGGGTTGTCGTAGAGGGCGACCATGCTGCGGTTCTTTCTTTTTGCTGCGGTTGCGTGCCGGCGATCAGGTCGGCTGGGCCGGTGCGGCCTTGGCCTGGATCAGCCCGATCAACACCTCGTCGCGCCGGGCCTCGAGCGTCGCGAGGCTCTGGCCCTCGAGCGCATCGGCCATGCCCTGGACGATCAGGGCCTTGAGTTCGGGCGTCATGGCCGGCGTGCCGAGGTCCTGCCACCAGGCTTCGATCGGGCCGCCCAGGTGGTCGAGCACATGCGCGATGCCGCCCGCGCCACCCGAGAAGTGGAGGTTCATGAACGGGCCGAACACGCCCCAGCGCAGGCCGGGCCCGAAGGCGATGGCCGTGTCGATGTCTTCCACCGTGGCCACGCCCTGTTCGACCAGGTGGAAGGCCTCGCGCCAGAGCGCGGCCTGCAGCCGGTTGGCGATGTGGCCCCTGATTTCCTTGCGGCCATGGATGGGCCGCTTGCCGACCGATGCGTAGAACTGCATCGTGCGTTCGATGGTGTGTGCCGAGGTGCGCTCGCCGCCGATCACCTCGACCAGCGGGATCAGGTGCGGCGGGTTGAAGGGGTGGCCCAGCACCACGCGTTCCGGGTGCCGGCAGGCCGACTGAATGTCGGTGGTCGAGAGGCCCGACGAGCTCGAGGCCAGGATCACCTCGGGCGGCAGGCGCGCGTCCATGCGCTGGAACAGATCGGTCTTGAAGTCGCGCCGCTCGGGGCCGTTCTCCTGCACGAAATCGACGCCCTGCAACGCGGTGTCGAGGTCGGGGTGGAACCGGAGGCGGTCCATCGACGCGCCCGGCGCGAGGCCGAGCCGTTCGAGCATCGGCCAGTGCCGGGCCACGCTCGCGCGCAGCCGCGCCTCGGCATCGGGCGAAGGATCGGTGGCCACCACGTCCAGCCCGTGGGCCAGGAAGTGGGCGGCCCAGCTGGCGCCGATGACGCCGGTGGCGACGATGGCGACGCGCTGGATGGTGGGAGAAGTCATGGGGGAAAAGGCAGTCGGTGGACGAGAGAGGCGAAGGCGCGGGCGCTCGCACGTGGGGTCTTTGCGCTTCGAATTGTTGGATGGGTGCTGCGAAGTCACAGTCGTCTGAACGACAATCCGCACCTGGGAAAACCTCAGGACCGGCTCCCGCGCCAACGCACGCATCCACCCTCCATGAGCTTCAAGACAGCGCCGCGCGCGGCCGGCATCACCCTGCAGCAACTGCTGGCCGAATCGGCGTGGTTCGCGCTGTTGACGCCGGCTGCGCGCGACCAGGTGCTGGCCGACGTGGTCGAGCGGACGGTGGCGGTCGGCGATGCGCTGATCCGCCACGGCGAGACCGCGCTCTGGTGGAACGGCGTGATGGAGGGCGTGATGAAGTGGTCGACGGGCACGCGCGCGGGGCGCTCGGTCACGCTGGGCGGGCTCACGGTCGGCAGTTGGTTCGGCGAAGGCAGCCTGCTGCGCGGCAAGCCGGTGCAGGCCGACATCATCGCGCTGCGCCACAGCCGCGTCGCCATGCTGCCCAAGAACACCTTCGAGTGGTTGTACGAGACACAACCGGCCTTCGGCCGCTTCCTCACCAACCAGATCAACGAGCGCCTGCACTGGTTCATGGGCGACTTCGCCGCGCATCGCGTGCTGGGCGTCGAGGCGCAGGTGGCGCGCGCGCTGACCGGGCTGGTGCACCCCTGGCTGAACCCCGGCGGCGATCTGCACCTGCAGATCTCGCAGGAAGAACTGGCCAACCTCGTGGGGCTGTCGCGCCAGCGCTGCAACCAGGCGCTGAGCCAGTTCAAGGCCATGGCGGTGGTGCGCACCGAGTACGGCGGCATCACCATCCTCGACATCGACCGGCTCACAGCGTTGACCACGGTCGAGTAGTGCGCCTGGCGGGCGCGTAAGCTTCAAACCCCCAGCCAGGTCGCCAGCGCCGCGGGCTCGGCTGCCACGGCCGCGGATTCGGCCGCGAGCACGATGCGGCCCTTCTCCATCACGATCGCGCGTTCGGTGTGGGCCAATACACGGCGCCAGTCGCGGTCGACGATCAGCGTGGCGATGCCGGTGCTTCGGATGTCGGCGATCACACGCCAGATCTCCGCCACGATCAGCGGCGCCAGGCCTTCGGTGGCCTCGTCGAGGATCAGCAGCCGCGGGTTGGTCATCAGCGCGCGGCCGATCGAGAGCATCTGCTGTTCGCCGCCCGACAGCTGCTGGCCGCCGTGCGAGAGCCGCTCGGTCAGGCGCGGGAAGGTCGCCATCACACGCTCGAAGGTCCATTCGCGCCGGCCGTCGATGCCGGCGCGCGCGCTCATCAGCAGGTTCTCACGCACCGAAAGGTTGGGGAAGATGCCGCGGCCCTCGGGAACGTAGCCGATGCCCAGACGCGCGATCTTCTCGGGCGCCCAGCCGGTCACATCGCGGCCGTCGAGCAGCACGCGGCCGGAGGCGGGGCGCACGTAGCCCATCAGCGTGCGGATCAGCGTGGTCTTGCCCATGCCGTTGCGCCCGAGCAGGCCGAGCGAGGTGGCCGCAGCCTGGGTCGCATCGACGCCGCGCAGGATATGGCTGTCGCCGTAGTAGGTGTGAATGGCTTCGATCTGCAGCATCTCAGTGGCCCTCGACCTGTTCTTCGCCCAGGTAGGCCTCGCGCACGCCCGGGTCGTTGCGGATGGCGGCCGGTTCGCCGGTCGCGATCACGCTGCCGTTGACCATCACGGTGATGCGGTCTGCGATGCGGAAGACCGCGTCCATGTCGTGCTCCACCAGCAGGATCGCGTGCGAGGCCTTGAGCCGCGTGAGAAGGGCCAGCATGCGCTCGGATTCCTCCGCCCCCATGCCCGCCAGCGGTTCGTCGAGCAGCAGCACGCGCGGGCGGGTCGCGAGGCACATCGCGACCTCAAGCTGGCGCTTGGCACCGTGGCTCATGGTGCCGGCGATGCGGTGCGCCTCGCCCTCGAGGCCGGCGGCGCGTAGCGCCTCCTCGGCGGCGGCATTGCTGGCGGCGCAGCCGCGCGCAGACTGCCACAGCGCCCAGGGCCGCGGCGTGGCGGCCTGCGCGGCCAGGCGGCAGTTCTCGTGCACGGTGAACTCCGGGAAGATCGTGGTGCGCTGGTAGCTGCGGCCCACGCCGTCGCGCGCGCGGCGCGATTGGGCGCGTGCCGTGATGTCGATGCCCTCGAGCGCGATGCGGCCGTCGGACGCCTCGATCTCGCCCGAGAGCATGTTGATCAGCGTCGACTTGCCGGCGCCGTTGGTGCCGATCACTGCATGCACCTCGCCGCGGCGCAGGTCGAGCGTGACCGCGTTCACGGCCACCAGGCCGCCGAAGCGGCGGGTCAGCGTGTGGACGGACAGGAGGGGCGTGCTCATGGCGTCACCGCCTTCGCTGCGGGCGTGGGCGAGAGCCGCGCCGCGAGCCCGATCAGGCCCTTGGGCAGCAGCGCCACGAACACGATGATCGCGATGCCCAGCGTCAGCTGCCAGTGGTCGGCCAGCGGACCGACCAGCGCGTGCGTGCCCAGCACCTCCTTGAGCAGCGTGAAGGCAACCGCGCCGATCACCGCGCCGCGCAGGTGGCCGAGGCCGCCCAGGATGATCATCAGCAGCACCTCGCCCGAGTTGTGCCAGGCCATGAGTTCGGGGTTGACCACGCCGTCGCGCGCGGCGACCAGGAAGCCGGCCAGGCCGGCCAGCGCACCCGCGATCACGAAGGCCGCGAGTTTGTAGCCGTAGACCGCAAAGCCGGCCGCGCGCATGCGCTGCTCGTTGACACGGATGCCGGCGAGCGCCGCGCCGAAGCGCGAGCGCCGGATCAGCGCAAGCAGGCCGTAGGTGCCCGCCAGCGCGGCCAGCACGACATAGAACTGCACCCGGCGGTTCTCCATGTCGATCGCGCCCAGCGCGGGCCGCACGTACAGGTAGATGCCGTCGCTGCCGCCGCCGACCTTGGTGTCGTGGAACACGAAGTAGGCCATCTGCGCGAAGGCCAGCGTGACCATGATGAAGTACACGCCGCGGGTGCGCAGGCTCAGCGCGCCCACGGCCAGCGCATACAGCGCGGCGCTGCCCATCGCGAGGGGCAGCAGCCAGGCGATCGAGCCGCCCTCGGGCCCCGATCCCAGCACCGTCGCATAGGCGCCGATGCCGTAGAAGGCCGCGTGGCCCAGGCTCACCAGCCCGGTCATGCCGACCAGCAGTTCGAGGCTCAGCGCGAAGATCGACAGGATCATGACCTTGACGATCAGGTCCGACGTGTAGGGGCTCAGCATCGGTCCGAGTGCGGCCAGGGCCAGGGCGCAGAGCACAGGAGTCCAGTGGGAAAGGTTCTTCATGTCAGTGCCTCTTGCCCATCAGGCCTTCGGGGCGCCATATGAGGATGATCGCCATCAGCACGTAGATGCCCATGCCGCTGAGTTCGGCGAAGAAGACCTTGCCGAAGGTGTCGACGAAGCCCACCAGCAGCGAGGCCACCAGCGCGCCGGTGATCGAGCCGATGCCGCCGATCACCACCACCACGAAGCAGATGATCAGCACGCTCGCGCCCATGTTCGGGTAGACCGAGGACATCGGCGCGGCGATCATGCCGGCCAATGCCGCGAGTGCCACACCGGCCGCGAACACGATGCGGTAGAGCCGGCGGATGTCGATGCCGAGGCCGCGCACCATGTCGCGGTTGCTCGCGCCGGCGCGGATCATCATGCCCAGCCGCGTGCGGTTGACCACCAGGTAGAGCCCGATCGCGAGCACGATGCAGGCCGCGGAAGCGAACAGCCGGTACCAGGGGTAGCTCATCAGGTCACCGAGCGCGAAGCTGCCTTCGAGCCAGGGTGGCGCCTTGACGCCGTGCACGTCGTTGCCCACCAGGATCGAACGCAGCTCCTCGAACACCAGGATCAGCCCGTAGGTCATCAGCACCTGCTGGAGGTGGTCGCGCTGGTAGAGGTAGCTGAAGAAGGCCCATTCGAGCAGGTAGCCGAAGATGGCCGCCAGCACCACGCCCGCGAGCAGCATCACGATGAACTGGTCGCCGAACAGCGGCGACAACGCGAACGCCATGTAGGCGCCCAGCATGTAGAAGCTGCCGTGCGCCAGGTTGATGACGCCCATGATCCCGAAGATCAGCGTCAGCCCCGAGGCCACGAGAAAGAGCAGCAGCCCGTACTGAACCGAGTTCAGGCATTGGACGAGGAAGGTGCCGAAATCCACGTTGGGGGTTCTCTCTGGACGCGATCGTTGAGAAGGGGATGCAGTGCGTGAGACACCGCGGATCCGGCTCCGCCGGTCCGCAGGTGTCGCCCCCGGCGAGGGGGTTGGCGTAGCGACACGAAGTGCGCGAAGCCTGGGGGAGAGCCAGCCCTACATCCTGCAGCCGCGCGCTGGATCGGCCAGGCCCTTGACCGCGATGCTCACCATCTTGTTCTCCTTGCCGTCGACCTTGCGCAGGTAGATGTCCTGCACCGGGTTGTGCGACTTGCTCACCGAGAAGCTGCCGCGCGGGCTGTCGATCTTGGCGCGCTCGATGGCGGCCGAGAACTCGGCCTTCTTCGAGATGTCGCCCTTCACGGCGTCGAGGCCGATCGCCAGCATCTGCGCGGCGTCGTAGCCCTGCACCGCGTACACGTCGGGGTGCAGCTTGAAGGCCTTGGCATAGGCGGTGCGGAAGCTGTTGTCGCGCGGCGTGTTCAGGCCGTCGGCATAGTGCAGCGTGGTCAGCATGCCCTGCGCGGTGTCGCCTTGCGCATCAAGCGTGCCGTCGGTCAGGAAGCCCGGGCCGTAGAGCGGAATGGTCTTGTTCAGGCCTGCGGCCGCGTAGTCCTTGACGAACTTGACGGCGCCGCCGCCCGCGAAGAAGGCATACACCGCATCGGGCTTGGCTGCGGCGATCTCGGTCAGCAGCGCCTGGAACTCCACATTGGGGAAGGGCACGGTGAGCTGCTTCACCACCTGGCCGCCGGACTTCTCGAAGCCTTCCTTGAAGCCGTTGACCGACTCGTCGCCGGCCGCGTACTTCCAGGTGATGGTGATGGCCTTCTTCTTCTTTTCCTGCTTGGCCGCGACCTCGCCCATCGCGTAGGCCGGCTGCCAGTTGGAGAACGAACTGCGGAAGATGTTGGGTGCGCACATCGGGCCGGTCACGGCATCGGCGCCGGCGTTGGGCACGATCAGCACGGTGCCGCTCTCCTTGGCGGCCTTGGCCATGGCCATGGCGACGCCCGAGTGCACCGTGCCCACGATCACGTCGACGCTGTCGCGCTTGATCAGCTTGTTCACGTTGTCGGTGGCCTTGGCCGGATCGGACTCGTCGTCGACCTTCACGTACTCGATCTCGCGGCCACCGAGCTTGCCGCCCTGTTCCTCGACGCGCAGCTTGAAACCGTTCTCGATGGCCACGCCCAGCGCGGTGTAGGTGCCGCTGTAGGGCAGCATCAGCCCGACCTTCAGTTTGGCGGGCTGGGCATGGCCCGCGGTGGCGATGCAGGCCAGCGCGAAGGCCGCAAGGGCGGTCACGGTGCGGCGCGTGGTGGGGTGGCTCATGGATGTCTCCTGTTGTGGATGAACGAAACGGTGGCGTCGATCACGGCCTGCGGCTGGTCCCGGTGCGGGGAGTGCCCGCAGTCCGGCAGCTCGAGCAGTTGCGTGTTGGAGACCCGCGATGCGATGCCGCGGATCTGTTGCAGGGTGCCGTACTCGTCGTCCACGCCCTGGATGGCGAGCACCGGGCAGCGGATGCCCTCGAGTTCGGCTTCGATGTTCCAGTGGCGGAAGGGCGGGTGCAGCCAGATGCGGTTCCAGCCCCAGAAGGCCGAGTCCGGATCGTCGTGGTAGCGGCCGAGCTTCTGCGGCAGGTCGGTGCCCAGGTAGGCGGTGCGCGCGATCTCGATGTTCGCGACGGTCTTGTCTTCCACGAAGATGTGCGGCGCGAGCAACACCAGCCCCGCGACCTTGGCGGGGAAGCGCGCGGCATGCAGCAGCGCGATCGAGCCGCCGTCGCTGTGGCCGAAGAGCCAGGGCGCTTCGTCGATGCCCAGCGCATCGAACAGCGGCGGCAGTACTTCGTGCGCCTGACGGTGCATGAAGTCGACATCCCAGGTCTCGTCGGCGTCGCGCGGGGTCGAGCGGCCGTAGCCGGGCCGCGAGAACACCAGGCCGCGAAAGCCCCCGGCCGCGCACAGCTGCGCGGGGAAGTCCTTCCACATCGCGACCGAGCCCAGGCCCTCGTGCAGGAAGACGAGGAGCGGCGCCTCGCTGCGTTCGGGGGCGATCCATTCGCACTCGATGCGCACGGCGCGGCCGCGCCAGTCGATGGTGGCGAACGTCGCGCTCATGGATGTGGCTCCTTCCCCCGCTGGGGGGAGGGAGAAAGACAAGGACTTCCTCACGCCTGTTGCTCCTGCTCGCGCAACCTGAATCTCTGGATCTTGCCCGTGGCCGTCTTCGGCAGCTCGTCGACGAACTCGATGAAGCGCGGGTACTTGTAGGCCGCCAGGTGCTGCTTCACGAAGGCCTTGAGCTCTTCTTCCGTGGCCGCGCTGCCGTTCTTCAGCACCACGAAGGCCTTGGTCTTGGTCAAACCGTCGCTGTCCTGCTTGCCGATCACCGCGGCCTCGAGCACGGCCGGATGCCGCATCAGCGTGGCCTCGACCTCGAAGGGCGAGACGTAGATGCCGCTGACCTTGAGCATGTCGTCGCTGCGCCCGGCATAGGTGTAGTAGCCGTCGGCATCGCGCGAGTACTTGTCGCCGCTCTGGGTCCAGCCGTCGCGGAAGGTCGCGGCGCTTTTTTCCGGGTTGCCCCAGTACATCAGCGCGCTGCTCGGGCCATGGATGTAGAGGTCGCCGACCTCGCCGTCGGGCACGGGCCGGCCGTCCTCGCCGCGCAGCTCGATCCGGTAGCCCTCGACCGGGCGGCCGGTGGTGCCGTAGCGGATGTCGCCCGGCCGGTTGGAGATGAAGATGTGCAGCATCTCGGTCGAGCCGATGCCGTCGATGATCTCGCAGCCGTAGTGCGCCTTGAAGCGCTCGGCGATCTCGCCCGGCAGCGCCTCGCCGGCCGACGAGCACATGCGCAGCGCGACCGCTTCGCGCGCGGGCTTGGCCGGCGAGGCGAGCATGCCCGCGAAGCCGGTGGGCGCGCCGAAGAAGACCGTCGGCTTGACGGCCGTGCCGTGCGCGGCCTGCGCTTCGCCGGTCCAGCGCCGGAAGGTGGCGTCGGGCGTGGGCCGTTCGGCCATCAGCACCACCGTGGCGCCGACCGACAGCGGGAAGGTCAGGCCGTTGCCCAGTCCGTAGGCGAAGTAGAGCTTGGCGGCGGAGAAGCAGACGTCGTCCTCGGTCAGGCCCAGCACCGGCTTGCCGTAGAGCTCGGCCGTCCACCACGGGTTGCCGTGGGTGTGGACCGTGCCCTTGGGCCGGCCGGTCGAGCCCGAGGAGTAGAGCCAGAAGGCGTGGTCCTGGGCCAGCGTGGGCGCGGGCGCGGCCATCGGTGCGTGGGCCGCGATCTGCGCCTCGAAGTCGAGCCCGCTCGGCGGCAGCGCCGCGGTCGGCTGCGAGACGAACAGCTGTTTCAGCGCATGCGGCGCGCGGCCCATCGCATCCTGCAGCACCGGCACCAGTGCGCCCGAGACCAGCGCGGCCTTCGCGCCGCTGTGGTCGAGCATGTAGGCGTAGTCGCCGGCCGTCAGCAGCGTGTTGACCGCCACCGGCACCAGGCCCGCGTAGAGCGCGCCGAGAAAGCTCACCGGCCAGTCGCTGCTGTCGAGCTGCAGCAGCAGCACGCGGTCCTTTCGCTGAAGGCCCGCGGCGCGCAGTGCGCTCGCCAGCCGGCGGGCCCGGTCCTCGAGCTGGCCGTAGCCGAGCGTGCCGCGGTCGTCGATGTAGGCCAGCTTCTGCGCGCGGCCTCGGTTGAGCGCGAACAGGTGCTCGGCGAAGTTGAAGTCGGTGGGCGGGTTCATTGTGTGTCTCCTGAGGCCGTGGATGCCGGCGCGTTCTGTTCGGGCCCGTGCGTCGGCTACAGCCCGAGCGCGGCCAGCACCGCAGGGCTGGCCTGCACCGCGCTGCGGCGGTGGTAGAAGTCCAGCGCGCGCAGCCCGCCGAGTTCGGCACCGCCGCCCGCGCGGCCCGGGCCGCCGTGCAGCGACATCGGCATCACGTTGCCGTGGCCGGTGTGGGCTTGCGCCACATCGGGCGTGACCACGTGCACCCGGCCATGGCTCGCGGCCACGCGCACGGCGGTGCGTGCCAGCGCGCTCTCGTCGCTGCCGTACAGCGAGGTCACGAGCGAACCCTGGCCGCGGTGCGCCAGCGCGATCGCGTGCTCGGCGTCGCGGTAGGGCAGCAGCGTGGCGACCGGGCCGAAAACCTCGACGTCATGCACCAGGGGGGCCGCGTCGGCATCCTTCGCGCCCAGCAGCACCGGGCCGATGCAGGCCGCGATCGCGGGGTCGGCGTCGATCAGCGCTTGCTGGCTGCCGTCGTGCAGCTGCTCGGCCTGTTGGCGCAGCGTGGCCAGGCCTTCGCGCACCGACTGCAGTTGCGCGCGGCTCACCAGCGAGCCCATGCGCACGCTCTCGTTGCGCGGGTTGCCCACGGTGATGGCGCGCAGCTTGGCGCCGATGGCTTCGGCCGCGGCGTCGTAGACGTCGGCCGGCACGAGGATGCGGCGGATGGCGGTGCACTTCTGCCCGCTCTTGACCGTCATCTCTCGCACCACTTCGCGCACCAGCAGGTTGAAGGCCTCGCTGCCCGGCGCCGCGTCGGGCATCAACAGGGCGGAGTTCAGGCTGTCGGCCTCGATGTTTGCGCGCACCGAGCGCTGCGCGACGGCCGCGTGGGAGCGGATCAGCGCGCCGGTTTCGGCCGAGCCGGTGAAGGACACGACGTCGAAGGGCTCGAGCGCATCCATCAGCCCGTTCGAGCTGCCGCAGATCACCGACAGCGCGCCGGCCGGCAGCACGCCTGCGTCGACCACGTCGCGCACCATGCGCTGCGTGAGCCAGGCGGTGGAGGTGCCGGGCTTCACGATCACCGGCACGCCCGAGAGCAGCGCCGGCGCCGCCTTCTCCCACAGCCCCCAGGCCGGGAAGTTGAAGGCGTTGATGAACAGCGCGACGCCTTGCGTCGGCACCTGGAGGTGCTGCGACAGAAACACCGGCTCCTTGCCGAGCTTGACCGCGTCGCCGTCGCGCAGCACCTGCACGTCGCCCAGCGCATCCCCCCACTTGGCGTACTGGCCGAGCGTGAAGATCGCGCCGTCGATGTCGACCGCGGAGTCGTTCTTCACCGTGCCCGAGTTGGCGGTGGCGATCTCGTAGTAGGCGTCGCGGTGCGTCTGCAGCACCTTGACCACCGCTCCGAGCAGGGCCGCGCGTTGCCGGTAGGTGAGGGCGCGCAGGCCGGCGCCGCCGGTGTCGCGGGCGAAGCGGAAGGCCTCGGGCAGGTCCAGCCCGGTCGCATCGACGCGGGCCAGTTCGGTGCCGAGCACGGGGTCGAAGAGCGGCGTGCCGGTGCCGGTGCCGTGTTGCCAGCGGCCGGCGACGTGGTTGGCGAGAAGTTCGGTCATGGGTGCGGTCGGTCCGGTGGCCTCAGTGGCGCGTGAATTGGATCTGGCCTTCGGGCAGCAGGTAGAGCACGAGCGCGCGGCCCTGTGCGACGGTCGGGTGGTGGGCGCTGCCCGGCGGGTAGACGCACCAGCCGGCCGGGCGGCCGTCGAAGGTGGCGTCGCCCTCCAGCGGCATGATCAGGTCGATCTCGCCGTTCGGATGCGTGTGGTGCGGGCCCGCGAGATCGGTCATGTCGACCACGTCGACCGAGAAGCGGTGCAGTGCGTCCTCGGGCTTGAAGGGCCGGCCGTAGCGGATGCCGCCGCCATCGCGCTCGCAGAGCCAGCGCTCGGCCACGCCTTCGAGGCAGGCGCGCTGCAGCGCCACGAAGGTGGGGCTGCCGGCGCCGTGCTCGGCGTTGAGCCATCGGTCGAGCGCGTCGTCGAGCGGGCGGCCCGCGATCTGCGCTGTCAGGTTGGCCACCAACTGGTGGAAGTTTTCTTTGGACATGGTCTTCGTCGTGGGGCGAACGGTCTTGCAGGTGAAGTGCGGTTGCAGCTTTGGGCTGCGTGCAGTATCTTGCGTCTCATCGAACAATAGGCACCATGATGCATGTTGTCAAGCAACATAGTGCATGTATGGCGTTTACCCTGAGCGCGCAAAATCACGTGACTGAATTGAGGAGTTCCATGACTGAGGAAGTGCAGGCGGGGGAAGTGGCGGCGGAGTCGCCTGAGCCGACAGTTGCGGAGGCGGTGCGCAATCCCTTGCTGGCCGCGCTGGGCGACCGGGTGCGCAACCTGCGCGCGCAACGCGGGCTCACGCGCAAGGCGGTGGCGCTGTCGGCCGAGGTGTCGGAGCGCCATCTGGCCAATCTCGAATACGGCATGGGCAATGCCTCGATCCTGGTGCTGCAGCAGGTGGCGACGGCGCTGCACTGCTCGCTGGCCGAACTGGTTGGCGACGTCACCACCAGTTCGCCAGAGTGGCTGTTGATCCGCGAACTGCTCGAGCACCGCAGCGAGGCCGACCTGCGCCGTGCGCGGCTCGCGCTGGGCGAACTGCTGGGCAGCGGCCGCGGCGATGCGGCGCGGCACCGGCGCATCGCGCTGATCGGACTGCGCGGCGCGGGCAAGTCCACGCTCGGGCCGCTGCTGGCGCAGGACCTCGACGTGCCCTTCATCGAGCTGAGCCGCGAGATCGAGACGCTGGCCGGCTGCAGCGTGCGCGAGATCCACGACCTCTACGGCACCAGCGCCTATCGGCGCTACGAGCGGCGCGCGCTCGAAGAGGTGGTGCAGATCCACAGCGAGGTGGTGATCGCCACGCCGGGCGGCATCGTGTCGGACCCGGCCACCTTCAACGAACTGCTGTCGCACTGCACCACGGTGTGGCTGCGCGCCGCGCCCGAGGAGCACATGGGCCGCGTGGTGGCGCAGGGCGACACCCGCCCGATCGCCGCCAGCAAGGAGGCGATGGACGACCTGCACCGCATCCTCGACGGCCGCGCCGCCTTCTATTCGAAGGCCGACCTGCAGATCGACACCAGCGGCCAGACGCTGGAGCAGAGCTTCAAGGCCCTGCGCGGCAGCGTGCGCGCCGCCATCGCCGCCGCCTCCTGAACCCGGCGCCGGCGGCGCCTCCGTAACTGAAGAAAAACGCAACAGGCATTGACTTGCATGGTCGCATGCATGATGATGCATGTCAGGCGATCGAGAAATGCACTATGTTTCTTGTTCTTTCGTTTCACGGAGACCCGCATGACCCCCACCCCTGACACCGCCCCCCGCGTCGACTACCGCACCGAACCCGCCCAGTACCGGCACTGGAAACTCTCCGTGCAGGACGACGTCGCGCAGCTCACGCTGGACATCGCCGAGGACGGCGGCATCCGTCCGGGCTACAAGCTCAAGCTCAACAGCTACGACCTGGGGGTGGACATCGAGCTCAACGACGCGCTCAACCGCGTGCGCTTCGAGCACCCGCAGGTGCGCTCGGTGATCGTGACCAGCGGCAAGGACCGGATCTTCTGTTCGGGCGCCAACATCTTCATGCTGGGCGTCTCGAGCCATGCCTGGAAGGTGAACTTCTGCAAGTTCACCAACGAGACGCGCAATGGCATCGAGGACTCGTCGAAGCACTCGGGCCTCAAGTTCCTGGCCGCCGTCAACGGCGCCTGCGCGGGCGGTGGCTACGAGCTGGCCCTGGCCTGCGACGAGATCGTGCTGGTCGACGACCGCTCCTCGGCCGTGTCGCTGCCCGAAGTGCCGCTGCTGGGCGTGCTGCCCGGCACCGGCGGCCTGACCCGCGTGACCGACAAGCGCCATGTGCGCCACGACCTGGCCGACATCTTCTGCACCAGCGTCGAAGGCGTGCGCGGCCAGCGCGCGGTGGACTGGCGCCTGGTCGATGCGATCGCCAAGCCCGCGCAATTCGGTGCGATGGTGCAGGAGCGCGCCGCGAAGCTGGGCGAGGGCGGTCGTCGCGCGGACAAGGGCGCACAGGGCGTGAAGCTGGCGCGCGTCGAACGTGAAGAAACGCCCGACAGCCTGCGCTATGCACACGTGAGCGTCGACATCGACCGCAGCCGTCGCACCGCGACCCTGACCGTGCAGGCACCCTCGGGCGCCCAGCCCGGCGACGTCGCTGCCATCGAGGCCGCGGGCGCCGACTGGTGGCCGCTGGCCATGTGCCGCCAACTCGACGACGCGATCCTCAACCTGCGCACCAACGAGCCCGACATCGGCACCTGGCTGCTCAAGACCGAAGGCGACGCGCAGGCCGTGCTCGCGAACGACGCGACCATGCTGGCCCATCAAGACCACTGGCTGGTGCGCGAGACCCTCGGCGCGCTGCGCCGCACGCTGGCGCGGCTGGACGTGTCCTCACGCACGCTGTTCGCGCTGGTCGAACCGGGCTCGTGCTTCGCCGGAACGCTGGCCGAGCTGGCCTTCGCGGCCGACCGCACCTACATGCTGGCGCTGCCCGACGATGCCGAGCGTGCGCCGAAGCTCACGCTCGACGAATTCAACTTCGGCTTCGTCCCGATGGTCAACGACCAGAGCCGGCTGCAGCGCCGCTTCTACGAAGAGAGCGCGCCGCTCGAGGCCGCACGCGGCGCGGTCGGCCGCGCGCTGGATGCCGACGAGGCCCTGAGGCTGGGCTTGGTCACGGCGGCGCCCGACGACATCGATTGGGAAGACGAGCTGCGCATGGCCATCGAGGAACGCACGGCCATGTCGCCCGATGCCCTGACCGGGCTGGAGGCCAACCTGCGCTTCGCCAGCAAGGAAAACATGAACACCCGCATCTTCGGCCGGCTCACCGCCTGGCAAAACTGGATCTTCAACCGGCCCAACGCGGTCGGCGCCAAGGGGGCACTGAAGGTCTACGGCACCGGCGAAAAGGCCGGCTTCGACATGGGACGTGTCTAACCCCCCAGGCTTGCGCACTTCGTGTCGCAGCGCCCACCCCCTTTCAGGGGGCAGCACTGGCGGCCCGGCAAAGCCGGTTCCGCTGTGCTCCCGAACAGAAATCTCTTCCGCCACAACGCACCCGCCGAAAGAAAGAGTCCGCCATGAGCACCGTCAACTACAGCGACAAGATCCCGAACAACGTCAACCTCAGCGAAGACCGCACGCTGCAGCGCGCGCTCGAAGGCTGGCAGCCCAACTTCGTGAACTGGTGGGACGACGTCGGCCCCGATGGTTCGACCGGCTACGACGTCTACCTGCGCACCGCGGTCAGCGTCGACCCGCAGGGCTGGGCCCAGTTCGGCCACGTGAAGATGCGCGACTACCGCTGGGGCATCTTCCTGAATCCGGGCGATGCCAACCGCGAGATCCACTTCGGCGACCACAAGGGCGAGAAGGCCTGGCAGGACGTGCCGGGCGAACACCGCGCCAACCTGCGCCGCATCATCGTGACGCAGGGCGACACCGAGCCCGCCTCGGTCGAGCAGCAGCGCCACCTGGGCCTGACCGCGCCCAGCATGTACGACCTGCGCAACCTCTACCAGATCAACGTGGAGGAAGGCCGCCACCTGTGGGCGATGGTGTACCTGCTGCACAAGCATTTCGGCCGCGACGGCCGCGAGGAAGCCGAGGCCCTGCTGCAGCGCACCTCGGGCGACGTGGACAACCCGCGCATCCTGGGCGCCTTCAATGAGAAGACGCCCGACTGGCTGGCCTTCTTCATGTTCACCTACTTCACCGACCGCGACGGCAAGTTCCAGCTGTCGGCGCTGGCCGAGAGCGCCTTCGATCCGCTGGCCCGCACGACCAAGTTCATGCTGACCGAGGAAGCGCACCACATGTTCGTGGGCGAGAGCGGCGTGTCGCGCGTGCTGGCGCGCACCGCGGCCGTGATGAACGAGCTCAAGACCGACGACCCGCAGAAGGTGCGCGCTGCGGGCTGCATCGACCTGGGCACGATCCAGCGCTACCTGAACTTCCACTACAGCGTGACCATCGACCTGTTCGGTGCCGACCAGTCGAGCAACGCCGCGATCTTCTACAGCTCGGGCCTCAAGGGCCGGTACGAAGAGGGCAAGCGCACCGACGACCACATTCTCAAGGGCCAGACCTACAAGGTGCTCGAGGTCAAGGAAGGCCAGCTGGTCGAGAAGGACGTGCCGATGCTCAACGCGCTCAACGAAGTGCTGCGCGACGACTTCATCAAGGACTCGGTGGCCGGCGTCGGCCGCTGGAACAAGGTGCTGGAGAAGGCGGGTATCCCGACCCGCCTCACCGTGCCGCACAAGGCCTTCAACCGCCAGATCGGCGCGCTGGCCGGCATCAAGATGTCGCCCGACGGCCGGGTGGTGGGCGACGTGGAGTGGGCCGCGCGCAAGAGCGAATGGCTGCCCACGCCCGAGGACTTCGCCTTCGTCGCCTCGCTGATGGGCCGCGTGATCGAACCCGGCAAGTTCGCCGGCTGGATCGCGCCGCCGGTGATGGGCATCAACCGCCAGCCGGTCGATTTCGAATACGTGCGCTTCGGTTGATCGCATGGGGTATGACCCCCTCTCCCCTGTGGGGAGAGGGCAGGGGTGAGGGTAAGCGGCGTCCCCATGACAAGCTGTCGCCCCCTCACCCTGACCCTCTCCCCATGGGGCGAGGGAAAGGAGAAAAACATGGAAATGGTCGTTGAAGCGGGCGTGATCAGGCAGCACCTGATCGACCCCGAGATCTGCATCCGCTGCAATACCTGCGAAGCCACCTGCCCGGTGAACGCGATCACGCACGACGACAACAACTACGTCGTGCGCGCCGATGTCTGCAATGGCTGCATGGCTTGCATCTCGCCGTGCCCCACGGGCTCGATCGACAACTGGCGCACCCTGCCCGTGGTGCGGGCCTACTCGATCGAGGAGCAGTTCGGGTGGGAAGAACTGCCGCCCGAGCTGAGCGCCGACGAACTCGCGGCGGCCGGGGTGGACGCAGGCGAGGCCTTGGCCGAGCCGGTGGTGGCCGAGGCGCCGGCCGCGTCGACCGGCGAGACGATCTTCAACTCCGCGAGCTACGGCGCTACCACGCCGCCTTGGTCGGCCGCGCATGCGTACACCAACCTGTATGCGCCAAAAAGGCCGGTCACTGCGATCGTGACTGGCAATTTCAACTGCACTGAGGCCGGCTACGAGAGCGAGACGCACCACATCGTGCTCGACTTCGGCGCGCTGCCTTTCCCGGTGCTCGAAGGCCAGTCGATCGGCATCGTGCCGCCGGGAACCGATGCGCTGGGCAAGGCGCACCATCCGCGCCAGTACTCGGTCGCCAGCCCGCGCAATGGCGAGCGGCCCGGCTACAACAACCTCTCGCTGACGGTAAAGCGCGTGGTCGAGGACCACCAAGGCAACGCCGTGCGTGGCATCGCCTCCAACTATGTGTGCGACCTCAAGGTGGGCGACACGGTGACGGTGGTCGGGCCTTTCGGCTCCACCTTCCTGATGCCCAACCATCCGAAGTCGCACATCGTGATGATCTGCACCGGCACCGGCAGTGCACCCATGCGCGCCATGACCGAATGGCGCCGCCGTCTGCGCAAGAGCGGCAGGTTCGAGAGCGGCAAGCTGATGCTTTTCTTCGGCGCCCGCACGCAGCAGGAGCTGCCTTACTTCGGGCCACTGCAGAGCCTGCCCAAGGACTTCATCGACATCAACCTTGCTTTCTCGCGCCTGCCCGAGCAGCCGCGCTGCTACGTGCAGGACCTGTTGCGCCAGCGCGCCGCCGACCTGGTGCCGCTGCTGCGCGACGGCCACACGCATTTCTATGTCTGCGGCCTCAAGAGCATGGAAGAGGGCGTGGTGATGGCCTTGCGCGACGTGGCCGAAGAAGCCGGCCTGCCCTGGGAGCCGCTGGCGGCCGCGCTGAAGAAAGAGGGGCGGCTGCACCTCGAGACCTATTGAGCGCCGATGACAAAAGAAGAAAGGATCTTCCCGTGACGGACTTTCGAACGATGAACGTGGACACCGACGACTTCCGCGTGCTGCTGGGCGACGACGGCGTGGCCGAGATCGTGCTCGGCGCGCCCGGCGTCATGCCGACCACCGGCGTGCGGGGCCATGCGGCACTCGGCACGGTCTGGCCGCGCCTGGCGGTCGAGCCCGGCGTGCGCAGCGTGCTGGTGCGCAGCGAGGGCAAGGGCTTCTGCGCCGGCGGCCACGTCGAGCTGGTCGCGCAGATGCTGGGCAGCGAAGCCGAACGCATGCGCGTGATGCGCGAGGCCCGGCAGATCGTGCAGGGCATGGTCGACTGCGACCTGCCCATCGTCTCGGCCATTCACGGCGCGGCGGTGGGGGCGGGTGCCGCGCTGGCGCTGCTGGCCGATGTCTCGGTGGCGGCGCGCAGCGCCAAGATCATCGACGGCCACACCAAGATCGGCGTCGCGGCCGGCGACCATGCGGCCATCGTCTGGCCCTTGCTGTGCGGCATGGCCAAGGCCAAGTACCACCTGCTGACCTGCGCGCCGCTGAGCGGCGAGGAGGCAGAGCGCATCGGGCTGGTCAGCCTTTCGGTGCCCGACGACGAACTGCAGGCGCGTGCGCGCCAGATCGCGCTGGAGCTCGCGGCCGGCAGCCCGTCGGCGCTGGCTTTCACCAAGCGCACGCTCAACCACTGGCTGCGCGCGGCCTGGCCGGCCTTCGAGCATTCGCTGGCACTCGAGATGATCGGCTTTGCCGGCAGCGATGCGCGCGAGGGCCTGGCGGCATTGAACGAGCGGCGTGCACCGCGCTTCGGCATTGCGCCGTGAAGTTCGCCGACTTCCATGTGGGGCAGGTCATCGAGGCCGGTCCCTACGCATTGAGCGAAGCCGAGCTGCTCCAGTTCGCGCGCGCCTACGACCCGCAGTGGTTCCACACCGACGCGGCGGCCGCGAACGGTGGGCCCTTCGGCGGACTGATCGCCAGCGGCTGGCACACCTGCGCCATCGCCATGCGGCTCGTCGCGGACGCCGCGCTGGCCGGATCCGAGTCCTTCGCCTCGCCCGGCCTGCAGTACGTCAAGTGGCCGCAGCCCGTGCGTCCCGGCGATGTGCTGCGCCTGCGGGCGGAGGTGATAGGCGTGCGCGTCTCCGAGCGGCGACCATCGCTGGGCATCCTCGACTGGCAATGGAAGCTGTTCAATCAGCGCGAACTCTGCGTGCTCGACCTGCAGGCGACCAGCCTGTTCCAGTTGCGCGAGAATCGATGAGATGCGATGGTCGTTCGGCCACGCGCTGACCGATGGCGACAGACCTATAACGGAGACAGGCCATGCGAATTTGGCAGAAGGACGTGACGCTGGCGCTGCTCAACGGCAGCCATGGACAGACCGCGGTCGAGCGGCTGGGCATCGAGTTCCTGGAGGTGGGCGACGACTTCATTCGCGCGCGGGCGCCCGTGGACGCGCGCACGATGTCCCAAGCGGGCACGTTGGATTCCGGCGTGGCGGTGGTGCTGGCCGAGACGCTGGGCTCCTGCGGCGCGCACTACGCGACACCGGACGACCGGCGCGCGGTCGGCTTGAGCATCAGCGCCCACCACTTCAAGCGCCCGTCGACGGGCTGGATCACCGGCGTGACACGCCCGCTGCAGAACGAGGACGGCGCCCAGGCCTGGACCATCGAGATCCGGGACGACGACGGCGAACTGGTCTGCACCTCGCAGATCGTGATGGCCGTGCTCGGCCCCCGTTAGGCGCGCTCTAGTTCGACTGCAGCAAGGCGATCTCGCGGCGCAGCGCCTCGTTCTCGCGCGTGAGTTCGGCCACGCGGGCGCGCAGCGTCGTGAGTTCGTCGTCGGCAGCGCTGTGGCGCTCGGCCGCTTCGCCCGCGTCCGCCGAGGCCGCGTCCTCGCGCGGCTTGCGCTTGTTGGCTTCGCGAACGCGCTTGGCGGCCTGCTTGAGCTCGTCCTTGCCGCCGATGGCGGCGGCGGTCTGCTCTTCGGCCGGCAGGCTGGCCACGGCGGCGGCGGCATTGAGCGTGATGGTGCCGGACTTGAGCGCGGCCACGACTTCGGGCGCGGCCTGTTTCTGGATCTTCTCGATCATCACCACTTGGCTGTTGCTCAGACGCGCGGCCTTGGCGATGGCCTCGCGGCTGTCCAGCGGCGCGGGCGGCGGGGTGTCGTCGACGTCGAAGGGCGGGCCTTCATCGACCTCGTTCCCGGTCGGCGCGCTCGGTGCGGCCGCGCGGGCGCGGCGTTCGGCCACGATCTCGCGCTTGCGCAGCGCGAGCACGCCGCGCTGGAAGTCCGAGACGCTGCGGCGGCCCAGGTGCTGGTCGATCATCCAGAGATGCACGTCCTCGATCGTGCGGAAGCGCGGGTTCTGCACCGTCTGGAAGGGCAGGTCGTGCTTCTGGCAGATGCCGTAGCGGTTGTGGCCGTCGACCAGCACGTTGCCCCACAGCACCAGCGCGTCGCGGCAGCCTTCGGCCAGCATGCTGCGTTCGAGCGATTCGTGTTCCTCCGGCGTCAGCGGGTCGATATAGGCTTTGAGTTCTTCGTTGACGACGATGTCCATGGGCGCGGGATCCGGGAAATGAGCAGAAGGGGCGGCATTGTAGAGAGCCTCGCCGCGCCCCGTCGTTTTCGGGAGACGCCTCAGCTCGACAACGGCATCGGTGTGAGCCGGCTGGCCTCGAGTCCCAGCGCGTCCATCACGCGCATCGCCGCGTAGGCGTCGTTGGCGGCATAGCAGACCTGGCCTTCGCTCAGATGCCGGGCGGCCCAGTTCGAGGTGGTTTGCTTGCGCGACTTGACGAAGCGCTGGCCGAACACCAGCGCCACCGCGGTCTTCACGCCCACCGAGTTGCGGTAGCCGCGACGCTTGAACACGGTGTCGAGGTCGACCACGGCCTGCGGATCGATGCCCAGCGTGTGGCGGATCTGGGTGCGGTCGCCGGCCAGGCCGAAGCCGACCTTGGTGAGCGCGCTCGAGGCCAGCAGGCTGGCCGCGGCCGCGCGGCAGACCGGGTCGTGCAGCTGGAACACCCAGGCCCGGTCGAGCGAGGCGAACTGCACCGTGTGCGGGCCGGTCGAGACCTCGTTCTTCAGAAAGGTCGGCTTGGATTCGGTGTCGAAGCCCACCACCCGCAGCGCGCCCAGCGCGGCCAGTGCCTGCTCGGCCTGCAGCGCGGTCGCGACCACGTCGATGTCACGCATCTCCAGGCCGGCGAAGGGTTCGAGCAGGGCGATCTCGTCGCGTGTGGGCAGGGGCGGCGGAGCGGTGTTCATGGTGCTTTCTTTGTTTTCTTCGCAGGGTGCTTGCGTGGCTTGGCAGGTTTGGGAGCGCCGGAGCGCAGCGCCGCTTCCCAGGCCCGTCGGCCCCACAGGGTGGCGAGCTCGGCGTCGTCGAACAGGTCGGCCGGGGCCTCGCGGTAAGACAGCCGGGTCGGCTGCCCTTGGCGCATGTAGCTGAAGTGTGGCAGCTGCAGCGCATCGAAATGCGCGGCGCTTTCGGCGTCGGCCTTGAGGTAGAGCACGTCGCCCGCGACCAGCCCGATCATTCGCCCGTCGTGGAACACGCCGTGGCCGCCGAACATGCGGCGCGTCTGGATGCGCCCCAGGCCCTGGAAGACCTCGTGCAGGCTGTCGATGAAGGCGGCGGAAGCCATCGGACGCTGCTCAACGTGCGAGTTGCGCGGCGTGATGCCGCAGGTGGTCGGCCATGAAGCTCTGGATGAAGTAGTAGCCGTGGTCGTAGCCCGCGTGGCGGCGCAGCGTGAGCGGCTGGCCGATGTGCGCGCAGGCGGCTTCGAACAGCTGCGGGTGCAGTTGCTCGGCCAGGAATTTGTCGGACAGGCCCTGATCGATCAGGATGCCCGCGGGGTAGGGCGCGACCGGCTGGTTGTCCATCAGCACGGTGGCATCGTGTTCGAGCCAGGCCGAGCGGTCGGCGCCGAGGTAGCCGCCGAAGGCCTTCTCGCCCCAGGGGCAGCGCGTGGGTGCGCAGATCGGAGCGAAGGCCGAGAGCGACTTGAACAGGCCCGGGTGCCGCAGCGCCAAGGTGAGCGCACCGTGCCCGCCCATCGAATGGCCGGACAGGCCCACGCGCTGCAGGTCGATGCCGCACTGCGCGCCCAGCAAGGGCAACAGCTCGCCGATCAGGTAGCTCTCCATGCGCCAGTGCGTGGCCCAAGGAGCCTGCGTCGCGTCGAGGTAGAAGCCGGCGCCGACACCGAAGTCCCAGGCCTCGGCCTCGCCCGGCACGTTGGCGCCGCGCGGGCTGGTGTCGGGCGCGACCAGGGCGATGCCGAGCTCGGCCGCGAGCCGCTGCGCGCCGGCCTTGGCCATGAAGGTCTCCTCGTTGCAGGTGAGGCCCGCGAGGTAGACCAGTGCCGGCACCGGACCGTCTGCGGCCTGCGGCGGCAGGAAGATCGAGAAGCGCATCGGCAGGCCGATCTCGCGCGAGGCATGTTCGTGGAAGCGCTGCGTGCCGCCAAAGCAGGCGTGCTCGGACAGGGTCTTCAGGGTGTCGGTCATCGCGGGCCGATCAGTAGTGGACCACCGAGCGGATCGACTTGCCCTCGTGCATCAGGTCGAAGGCCTCGTTGATGCCCGACAGCGGCATGGTGTGGGTGACGAAGGGCGCGAGCTGGATGTCGCCCTTCATCGCATCCTCGACCATGCCCGGCAATTGCGAGCGGCCCTTGACGCCGCCGAAGGCCGTGCCCAGCCAGCGCCGGCCGGTCACCAGCTGGAACGGCCGGGTGGAGATCTCCTGGCCCGCGCCGGCCACGCCGATGATCACCGACTGGCCCCAGCCGCGGTGCGCGCACTCGAGCGCGGCGCGCATCACGTTGACGTTGCCGATGCATTCGAAGGAATGGTCGACGCCCCAGGTCGTCATGTCGACGATCACCTGCTGAACCGGCTTCTCGTGGTCCTTGGGGTTCACGCAATCGGTGGCGCCGAAGGTGCGGGCCAGATCGAATTTCGAAGGATTGGTGTCGATGGCGATGATGCGCCCGGCCTTGGCCAGCTTGGCGCCCTGGATCACCGCCAGGCCGATGCCGCCGAGGCCGAACACCGCGACCGAGTCGCCTTCCTGCACCTTGGCGGTGTTCTTCACCGCGCCCAGGCCGGTGGTCACGCCGCAGCCCAGCAGGCAGACCTGCTCGGGGTTGGCGTCGGGGTTGATCTTGGCCAGCGAGACCTCGGCCACCACCGTGTATTCGCTGAAGGTGGAGCAGCCCATGTAGTGGTAGATCGGCTGGCCGTTGTAGCTGAAGCGCGTGGTGCCGTCGGGCATCACACCCTTGCCCTGCGTGGCGCGCACGGCCACGCAGAGGTTGGTCTTGCCGCTCTTGCAGAACAGGCACTCGCCGCATTCGGCGGTGTAGAGCGGGATCACGTGATCGCCGGGCTTGACGCTGGTCACGCCTTCGCCGACCTCGACCACGATGCCTGCGCCTTCATGGCCCAGCACCGCGGGGAACAGGCCTTCGGGGTCGTCGCCGCTGAGCGTGAAGGCGTCGGTGTGGCAGATGCCGGTGTGGGTGATCTTCACCAGCACCTCGCCCTTCTGCGGCGGAGCGACGTCAATCTCGACGATCTGGAGGGGCTGTCCGGCAGCGAAGGCGACGGCGGCACGGGATTTCATGGCAAGGACTCCTGAAGATGAAGGGATGTGGGGGGACGAGAGGGCGCTCAGCGGAGGTAGGTGCGCACCAGCGTGGTCATGTCGTGCACCCGCTGCGCATGGCGCGGGTCGGCGTCGGAGGGCGGACCGAACTCCTCGCGGATGTGCGATTCGAGCACCTCGGACATCAGCCCGTTGACGGCGCCCCGGATCGCCGCGAGCTGCTGCAGCACGCTGCCGCATTCGGCGCCGGCTTCCAGCGCCCGTTCGAGCGCGTCGGCCTGGCCGCGGATGCGACGCACGCGCAGCACGGCCTTTTTCTTCTCGTCGGGTGAATGGGGCATGGCCAGAGTTTATACCCCCCGGGAGTATCGTTCGTGACGATGCGCACCGCGTGTGGCCTAAGATGCCGGGCCGCAGCAGCCAGACCTTCCAGATGAAGACCATCCTCGTTCTCAACGGCCCCAACCTCAACCTGCTCGGCACGCGCGAACCCGCGCAGTACGGCCACGACACCCTGCCCGACGTCGAGCGCCTGTGCGCCGAGGCCGGCACCAGGCTCGGCGTGGCGATCGAATGCCGCCAGACCAACCACGAGGGCACGCTGGTCGATTGGCTGCACGAAGCCGGACGCGAAGTCGCCGCGGGGCGCATGCTCGGCGTGGTGCTCAACGCCGGTGCCTACACCCACACCTCGGTCGCGCTGCACGACGCCATCAAGGGCGCGAGCGTGCCGGTGATCGAGCTGCACATCTCCAACGTGCATGCGCGCGAGGCCTTCCGCCACCATTCCTTCATCTCGCCGGCGGCGCGCGGCATCATCGTCGGGCTGGGCGTCAAGGGCTATGCGCTGGCGATCGAGGCGCTGACCCAGTGATGAGCCTGCCCGAAGGGCTGTTCGCCGACGACGAGGGTGCGGTGCGCTGCCGCTGGTGCGAGGCCACGCCCGCCTACCGGCACTACCACGACCACGAATGGGGCTTCCCGGTCACCGACGACCGGCGGCTGTTCGAGAAGCTGTGCCTCGAGGGCTTCCAGGCCGGCCTGAGCTGGCTCACGATCCTCAACAAGCGCGAGAACTTCCGCAAGGCCTTCGCCAACTTCGAGGCCGAGCAATTGGTGCGCTTCGGCGAGGCCGACGTGGCGCGCCTGCTGACCGACGCTGGCATTGTGCGGCACCGCGGCAAGATCGAGTCGACACTGAACAACGCACGCCACGTGCTCGAACTGCGCGAGGAATTCGGCTCGCTGGCCGCCTATGCCTGGGGCTACGAACCGGCGCCGTCGACGCGGCCGAAGAAGATGACGTTGGCGGTATTGCGCACCTTCACCACCTCGGCCGAATCGATCGCGATGTCGAAGGACCTGAAGAAGCGCGGCTGGAGCTTCGTCGGGCCCACCACCGTCTACGCCTTCATGCAGGCGATGGGCCTGGTCAACGACCACATCGAAGGCTGCGGCGCGCGCGACAAGGCGCTGCAGGCACGGCGTGCGTTGAAGCCGCCGTGTCAGGCCTGACGCCGGCTGCGGTCCGCTGGCAGCAAGGGCGCAACGAAGGCCTGGGCCGCGGCGAGGTTCTTCGCCGCCAATTCCTTGAAGGCCGCAGAAACCGGCGCCTCCCGCCCGCCACGTCGCACGGCCAGCCAGAAACGACTGGCCGCATCGGCCGCAAGGGTCCATACCTCGGGCTTGGCGCCAATGGTGCCGAGCTTGGGCGTGATCGGCGTGAGGTCCGGGTCCACGCCGCCACCGATGGACGCATAGCGCATCGGCAGGATGTCGTAGGCCGGCGCGATGCCCTCGTATTCACCATCCTCGCGCAGGAGGAAGGAGATGTTCTCGAAGTGCCGGTCGCCATTGCCGATCAGCTCGCTGAAGGCGGCCATGACATCGATGCGTTGCGCGCCCTCGGCCGACAGGTAGCGGGCCTGCACGCAACGTGCGGCGAACTCCGACCAGGTGTCGCGCGCGCCGAAGAACTCGTCGTCGATGGAACTGCACGACAGCATGCCGATGCGTCCATGGCGCCCCGTCCGGTCGAAGCGCTGGACCTCCAGGAAAACGTAGCCGCCTGACGCCGACAACCGGGTAGGGGCCGCCGGCACGCCGACGTCCGCCAGCGAGCGAAGCGCGAGATGCTCGAGCGGAAGCAGTTCGGCCATGCGGCTTCCTCGCTTGGCGAACTTCACGATCACATGGCCCGCGTCTTCGGTGAGGCTGAGGAACTTCGGTTGCTCACCACCGGCGCTCGAGCCGTAGGCCGCATCCTTGAGTTGATTCGCCATGGCCACGTAGTGCGCCAGCTTGCCCGCAGACGGTGTCGGCGGGAGTTGGCGAAAGTCCATCTCCCTTTGCAGGCAAGCGTCGCCATAGACCAGGTTGCCCGCCAGATTCAGGCCACGGGTGAAGAGGTAGGCGATGCGGTGGTCGTCGCTCCAGTCCTTCAGGCTTTCGGGGAACTGCATCTCCGCAGCCGCCTCGCGTGCGACCTGGCGTCCGAGGAAGCCGGAGGGGGACGAAAAGGCCATGTAGGGCGGGAGCCCGCCGTACAAGGTCGTCTGGGTCGAACGCCGCTCCAGCGTCGCGCCGCCGCTGAGAAATTTGATCTTCGCAAAGGGCTCCATGGCCCCTGTGTCCGAAATCCGGTAAATGCTCTGCCGTGGGTTGAGGCCTCCCGGAAGCTTGCGTAAGAGGCCGTACTTGGGCGTCCGGTCGCCGGAAATCCGGAACGAGGTCAAGGAATCCGGGAACGCGCGAATAGTTCGCGACAAGGTTGGCTGGCTGATGGCCATGGCCGTCGCCAGTTCCTGCGCCGAGCGGGGTTCATGGCGCAGCAGCCGTTCCAGCGCCTGGAGACGCTGTGCGTTGTCTGTTGTGCCCGTGTCCGAAGTCATGGTTGGATCGAATCTACCGAATAGACCGTGAATAGTTCAATGAACTATACAGTGCATACTCGGCTGGAGATTTTCCAGGGCTGACTGCACGGTGAGGCCGCGACTGCATGCCGCGATGACGAACCTGATCAGTGGCTTGCCCGGTGAATCACCGGCTGCGCGCCGCCGCCGCCGTCTCGCGCAGCGTGACGCGTCCTTGCGCGTCCACGCTTTCCAGCCGCACGTCGAAGCCCCAGAGCCGCGCCACGTGCTTGAGCACCTCGGGCGTACCCTCGTGCAGCGGCAGGCCGTTGCGCTGCACATGGCGCAGCGTGAGCGAGCGGTCGCCGCGCAGGTCGACGTTCCAGACCTGGATGTCGGGTTCGCGGCTGCCGATGTCGTACTGCCGCGAGAGCGATTCGCGCAGCGCCTGGTAGCCGCTGTCGTCGTGGATCGCGGAGATCTCGAGTTCCGATTCGGCGGCATGGTCGCGCACCGCGAACAGCCGGAAGTCGCGCATGGTCTTGGGGCTCAGGAACTGGCCGACGAAGCTCTCGTCCTTGTAGTTGCGCATCGCATGGTCGAGCGTCGTGACCCAGTCGGTGCCGGCGTAGTCGGGGAACCAGCGCCGGTCTTCCTCGGTCGGCTTCTCGCAGATGCGGCGCAGCTCGGTGAACATCGCGAAGCCCAGCGCATAGGGGTTGAGGCCGCTGTAGGCGCGATGGCCCACGGGCGGCTGGTAGACCACGCTGGTGTGGGAGCGCAGCCACTCGATCATGAAACCGTCGGCGAGCCGGCCCTTGTCGTACATCGTGTTGAGCAGCGTGTAGTGCCAGAAGGTGGCCCAGCCCTCGTTCATCACCTGCGTCTGGCGCTGCGGATAGAAGTACTGCGCGACCTTTCGCACGATGCGCACCACCTCGCGCTGCCAGGGTTCGAGCAGCGCGGCGTTCTTCTCGATGAAGTACAGCAGGTTCTCCTGCGGCTCGGCCGGGAAGCGGCGCGCGGCGTCGACGTCGGTCGCGGCCTCGGCGCGGCGCGGCAGGGTGCGCCAGAGGTCGTTGACCTGCTGCTGCAGGTGGTGCTCGCGTTCGGCACGCTGGCTGATCTCCTGCGCGAGCGAGCGCTTCTGCGGCCGGCGGTAGCGGTCGACGCCGTAGTTCATCAGCGCGTGGCAGGAGTCGAGCAGTTCTTCCACCGCGTCGATGCCATGGCGCTCCTCGCACTCGGTGATGTAGTTCCGCGCATAGACCAGGTAGTCGATGATCGACGACGCATCGGTCCACATCCGGAACAGGTAGTTGCCCTTGAAGAAGCTGTTGTGGCCGTAGGCCGCATGCGCGATCACCAGCGCCTGCATCGCCATCGTGTTCTCTTCCATGAGGTACGCGATGCACGGATCGGAGTTGATCACGATCTCGTAGGCCAGCCCCATGTGGCCGCGGCGGTAGTTCTTCTCGGTCGCGATGAATTGCTTGCCGTAGGACCAGTGGCGGTAGATCACCGGCATGCCGACGCTGGCGTAGGCGTCCATCATCTGCTCGGCGGTGATGATCTCCAGCTGAATCGGGTAGGTGTCGAGCTTGAAGGATTCGGCGGTGCGCCGGATTTCCTGGTGGTAGGTTTCGATCAGCTCGAAGGTCCAGTCCGACGGGCTGGGCAATACGGCCTTGGCGCCCGGCGGGTGCAGAAGGTCGGTCATGCGGACACTCCTTCCTTCTTGAACAGGTCCCGGAACACGGGGTAGATGTCCTGCGCGCTCGCGACCTTGCGCATCGCGAAGTTGGGGCGGATGCCCACCAGCTGCGAATACTCCTGCCAGAGGTTCTGCTCGGCATCGGCCACCTGCACGTAGGCGTAGTAGCGCGACATCGGCAGGATCGATTCGTCGAGGAGCTGGCGGCAGCGCCCGCTGTCCTGGTGCCAGTTGTCGCCGTCGCTGGCCTGCGCGCCGTAGATGTTCCACTCGGCGCTGGAGTAGCGCGACTTGATGATCTCGTCCATCAGCACCAGCACGCTCGACACCACGGTGCCGCCGGTCTCGGTGGCGTGGAAGAACTCTTCCTCGCTCACTTCCTGCGCCTGCGTGTGGTGGCGCAGGAAGACCAGGTCGATCTTCTCGTAGTGCCGCGTGAGGAACAGGTAGAGCAGCATGAAGAAGCGCTTGGACATGTCTTTGCGCGCCTCGTCCATCGAGCCCGACACGTCCATCAGGCAGAACATCACGGCCTTGGCGCTGGGCACCGGCACGCGCACGCGGTTGCGGTAGCGCAGGTCGATGGGGTCGATGTAGGGCACGTGCCTGGCGGTGCGGCGCAGCTCGGCGATCGCTTCCTCGAGCGCACGGATGCGCTCGAGCGCCGACGGCAGTTCCGAGCCCGGCTCGAGCTTGAGCCGCAGCAGCTCGGCCTCCATGCGGTGCAGCTCGATCCGGCTCTCGCCGCCGAGCGCGATGCGCCGCGCCAGCGCGCCGCGCATCGAGCGCACCACGTGCAGGCTGCTCGGGTTGCCGTCGCTCTTGAAGCCGGCGCGGTGGCTCTTCCACTCGGGCACCTCGGTGAGCTGCGTGCGCACCAGGTGGGGCAGGGCGAGGTCCTCGAAGAAGACCTGCATGAACTCTTCCCGCGTCAGGCTGAAGACGAAATCGTCCTCGCCTTCGCCGCCGTCACCGGCCTCGCCGTTGCCCTGGCCGCCGCCCCCGCCGCCGGGCGGCCGGGCGATGCGGTCGCCCTTGAGGTATTCCTGGTTGCCCGGGTGCACGTGCTCGCGGTTGCCGCCGGCCCCGTGCCCGAACACCGGCTCGGACACGTCGCGCTTGGGCAGCGTGATGTCCTCGCCGCGCTCGAGGTCGCGGATGTTGCGGCCACTGATCGCGCGCCGCACCGCGTCGCGGATCTGGCCCCGGTAGCGCCGGAGAAAGCGCTCGCGATTGCCGATCGACTTGTTCTTGCCGGACAACCGCCGATCGATGATCTGTTGCAGCATGGCCAAGGTGTCAAACCTCCGCGCCGGAGCGCAGCGTGGGACGAGGAACTCAGGAACTCTTGCGGACGCGCAGGTACCACTCGCACAGCAGGCGAACCTGCTTGGACGTGTAGCCCTTCTCGACCATGCGAGCGACGAAGTCCTGGTGCTTCTTCTGTTCGTCGGCGCTGCTCTTGGCGTTGAAGCTGATGACCGGCAGCAGCTCCTCGGTGTTGGAGAACATCTTCTTCTCGATCACCGTGCGCAGCTTCTCGTAGCTGGTCCAGGCCGGGTTGCGACCCGCATTGCCGGCCCGCGCGCGCAGCACGAAGTTGACGATCTCGTTGCGGAAGTCCTTGGGGTTCGAGATGCCCGCGGGCTTCTCGATCTTCTCCAGTTCGCCGTTGAGCGAGACCCGGTCGAACACCTCGCCGGTGTCGACATCGCGGTACTCCTGGTCCTGGATCCAGTAGTCGGCGTAGGTCACGTAGCGGTCGAAAATGTTCTGGCCGTACTCGCTGTAGCTCTCGAGGTAGGCGGTCTGGATCTCCTTGCCGATGAACTCCGCATAGCGCGCCGCCAGATGCTCCTTGATGTACGCCAGGTACTTCTGTTCGGTCTCCGGCGGGAACTGCTCGCGCTCGATCTGCTGCTCGAGCACGTACATCAGGTGCACCGGGTTGGCCGCGACCTCGCTGCTGTCGAAGTTGAAGACCTTGGAGATGATCTTGAACGCGAAGCGCGTGGAGACGCCGCTCATGCCCTCGTCGACGCCCGCGTAGTCGCGGTACTCCTGCAGCGACTTGGCCTTTGGGTCGGTGTCCTTGAGGCTGTCGCCGTCGTAGACCAGCGACTTGCTGAAGATGCTCGAGTTCTCCGGCTCCTTGAGCCGCGTGAGCACCGAGAACTGCGCCATCATGCGCAAGGTGCCGGGCGCGCAGGGCGCGGCGGCCAGCGAGGAGGTGCGCACCAGCTTCTCGTAGATCTTGATCTCTTCCGAGACGCGCAGGCAGTAGGGCACCTTGACGATGTAGATGCGGTCGAGGAAGGCCTCGTTGTTCTTGTTGTTGCGGAAGGCCTTCCACTCGCTCTCGTTGCTGTGGGCCAGCACGATGCCGTCGAAGGGGATGGCGCCGAAGCCTTCGGTGCCCTTGAAGTTGCTTTCCTGCGTGGCGGTCAGCAGCGGATGCAGCACCTTGATCGGCGCCTTGAACATCTCGACGAACTCCAGCAGGCCCTGGTTCGCGAGGCACAGGCCGCCCGAGTACGAATACGCGTCGGGGTCGTCCTGCGCATAGGTCTCGAGCTTGCGGATGTCGATCTTGCCGACCAGCGAGGAGATGTCCTGGTTGTTCTCGTCGCCGGGTTCGGTCTTGGCCACGGCGATCTGGCGCAGGACCGACGGGTAGCGCTTGACCACCTGGAACTTGCGGATGTCGCCGCCGTATTCTTCGAGCCGCTTGACGGCCCAGGGCGAGAGAATGCGCTGCAGATAGCGGCGCGGAATGCCGAATTCCTTTTCGAGGATTTCACCGTCTTCGGCCAGATCGAACAGGCCCAGTGGCGATTCGTTCACCGGCGATCCCTTGATCGCATAGAAGGGCACCTGCTCCATCAATTGCTTGAGCCGCTCGGCGATGGAACTCTTGCCGCCACCGACCGGGCCCAGCAGGTAGAGGATCTGTTTCTTTTCTTCGAGGCCCTGCGCGGCGTGCCGGAAGTAGGACACCACCTGTTCGATGGCGTCCTCCATGCCGTAGAACTCCTTGAACGCCGGGTAGAGCTTGATCACCTTGTTGGCGAAGATGCGCGAGAGCCTGGGGTCGTTGCGTGTGTCGACGAGTTCGGGCGCGCCGATGGCTTGGAGCATGCGCTCGGCGGCGGTGGCGTAGGCCACCGGTTCGCGCTTGCAGAGGTCGAGGTACTCCTGCAGCGAGAGGACCTCTTCTCGCGTGCGGTCGTAGCGGGCGGCAAAGTTGCTGATCACATCCATGGACACACCTCCATCGAGTCAAAGAGGCCGAAGCCCCGGATCTGCAGCAGCCCACGCATCGCAACACTCGCCTTCAGGTGCTTGGCGCTGGGCTGCATGCCCTGCAAAAAACTCCCTATTCCAACTGCTGATTCAGCATAAAGCAAAGAACGCTTCTGCGAGTGCCTATTCGTTCTGAACAACAGCGCATCTTTTAAGTTCCTACTGATGCATGAACGATTCAACACGCCCACGCGTGGACATACGCGTCAACCTTTGTTTTGGATCTATCGAAAGCGCACCAAAAAAAAGCGGCCCGCAGGCCGCTTTGTCGTCAGCAGATCCGCCGAGCGCGATCAGCTGAAGAATTCCTTGGCCTTGTCGAACCAGCCCTTGTCGGTCGGGCTGTGCTTGTTGCCGCCCTTCTTGAGCGACTCGTCGAGCTCCTTGACCAGCTTGCGCTGGTGCTCGGTGAGCTTGACCGGCGTCTCGACGCGCACGTGGCAGTACAGGTCGCCCGGGTAGCTGCCGCGCACGCCCTTGATGCCCTTGCCGCGCAGCCGGAACTGCTTGCCGCTCTGCGTGCCTTCGGGGATGTCGATCGCCGCCGCGCCCTTGAGCGTCGGCACGTTGATCTCGCCGCCCAATGCGGCCGTCGTCATGGCCACGGGCACCACGCAGTGCAGGTCGTCGCCGTCGCGTTCGAACAGTTCGTGCTTCTTGAGCCGGATCTCGATGTAGAGATCGCCCGGCGGGCCGCCGTTGGTGCCGGGCTCGCCGTTGCCGGTGCTGCGGATGCGCATGCCGTCGTCGATGCCGGCCGGGATCTTCACTTCCAGCGTCTTGTTGTTCTTGATCTTGCCCTGGCCGTGGCAGGTCGTGCACGGCTCGGGGATGATCTTGCCCGTGCCGTGGCACTGCGGGCAGGTCTGCTGTACGCTGAAGAAGCCTTGGCGCATCTGCACCGCGCCCGCGCCGTGGCAGGTGGTGCAGGTGATGGGCTTGGTGCCGGGCTTCGCGCCCGTGCCGCTGCAGGTCGCGCAATCATCCCAGCTGGGGATGCGGATCTGCGCGTCCTTGCCGTCGGCCGCTTCTTCCAGCGTGATCTCCATCGCATAGCTCAGGTCGCCACCGCGGAAGACCTGCCGGCCGCTCGCCTGGCGACCGCCGCGCGCGCCGCCGAACACGTCGCCGAAGATGTCGCCGAAGGCCTCCGCGAAACCGCCGAAGCCTTCCGCACCCGGGCCGCCGCGCATGTTCGGGTCGACACCCGCATGGCCGTACTGGTCGTAGGCGGCCCGCTTCTGCGGGTCCGACAGCATTTCGTACGCTTCCTTGGCGTCCTTGAACTTGGCTTCCGCATCCTTGGATGAATCGCCCTGGTTGCGGTCGGGATGGTGCTTCATCGCCTGCTTGCGATAAGCCTTCTTGATCTCTTCCTCGCTGGCGTTCTTGGGAACGCCGAGGGTTTCGTAGTAGTCGCGTTTGGTGGCCATGGTGCGGATCGTCGGGGGCGGTAGCTGAAAACGGAAAAGGCTGGATCACCTGTTCGGGGGTAATCCAGCCTCGGGAAGCGCTGCGGGATCAGCCCTTCTTGACTTCCTTGACCTCGGCGTCGACCACGTTGTCGTCCGCCGGGGCGCTGGCTGCCGCTTCAGGGCCGCCTGCTGCGCCGCCGGCCGCACCGGCTGCTGCCTGCGCGTCGGCGTACATCTTCTCGCCGAGCTTCTGGCTCGCGCTCATCAGCGTGTTGGTCTTGTCCTCGATGGCCGACTTGTCGTCGGTCTTCAGGGCTTCCTCGACGTCCTTGATGGCCGCCTCGATCTTTTCCTTCTCGCCGGCGTCCAGCGTCTCGCCGTGCTCGCCCAGCGACTTCTTCACGCTGTGCACCATGGCTTCGCCCTGGTTGCGGGCCTGCGCCAGCTCGACCTTCTTCTTGTCGTCGGCCGCGTTGAGTTCGGCGTCCTTCACCATGTTCTGGATCTCGTCCTCCGACAGGCCCGAGTTCGCCTTGATGGTGATCTTGTTTTCCTTGCCGGTGCCCTTGTCCTTGGCGCCGACGTGCAGGATGCCGTTGGCGTCGATGTCGAAGCTCACTTCGATCTGCGGCGTGCCGCGCGATGCCGGCGGGATGCCTTCGAGGTTGAACTCGCCCAGCGCCTTGTTGCCCGAGGCGATCTCGCGTTCGCCCTGGAACACCTTGATGGTCACGGCCGGCTGGTTGTCCTCGGCGGTCGAGAAGGTCTGCGCGAACTTGGTCGGGATGGTCGTGTTCTTCACGATCATCTTGGTCATCACGCCGCCCATGGTCTCGATGCCCAGCGACAGCGGGGTCACGTCGAGCAGCAGCACGTCCTTGCGGTCGCCCGAGAGCACCTGGCCCTGGATCGCGGCGCCGACGGCCACGGCCTCGTCGGGGTTCACGTCCTTGCGCGGTTCCTTGCCGAAGAACTCCTTGACCTTCTCCTGCACCTTGGGCATGCGGGTCATGCCACCGACCAGGATCACGTCGTTGATGTCCGACACGCTCACGCCCGCATCCTTGATGGCGGTGCGGCAGGGCGCGATGGTGCGCTCGACCAGCTCTTCGACCAGGCTTTCGAGCTTGGCGCGGCTGAGCTTGATGTTCAGGTGCTTCGGACCCGAGGCATCGGCCGTCACGTAGGGCAGGTTGATGTCGGTGGCGGCGCCGTTCGACAGTTCGATCTTGGCCTTCTCGGCGGCTTCCTTCAGGCGCTGCAGGGCGAGCACGTCCTTGCCCAGGTCGACGCCCTGTTCCTTCTTGAACTCGGAAATGATGTAGTCGATGATGCGCTGGTCGAAGTCTTCGCCGCCCAGGAAGGTGTCGCCGTTGGTCGACAGCACTTCGAACTGCTTCTCGCCGTCGACGTCCGCGATCTCGATGATCGACACGTCGAAGGTGCCGCCGCCCAGGTCGTACACGGCGATCTTGCGATCGGCCTTGTCGTGCTTGTCCAGGCCGAAGGCCAGGGCCGCCGCGGTGGGTTCGTTGATGATGCGCTTGACGTCCAGGCCCGCGATGCGGCCGGCGTCCTTGGTGGCCTGGCGCTGGCTGTCGTTGAAGTACGCGGGCACCGTGATCACGGCCTCGGTCACCGGCTCGCCCAGGTAGTCCTCGGCGGTCTTCTTCATCTTGCGCAGGATCTCGGCGCTGACCTGCTGGGGTGCGAGCTTCTTGCCGCGCACTTCGACCCAGGCGTCGCCGTTGTCGGCCTTGGAGATGGTGTAGGGCATCAGGTCGATGTCCTTCTGCACTTCCTTCTCTTCGAACTTGCGGCCGATCAGGCGCTTGACGGCGTAGATCGTGTTGCGCGGGTTCGTCACCGCCTGGCGCTTGGCCGCGGCGCCGACCAGGACCTCACCGTCTTCCTGGTAGGCGACGATCGATGGCGTGGTGCGTGCACCTTCCGAGTTCTCGATCACGCGGGTCGTGTTGCCCTCCATGATCGAAACGCACGAGTTGGTGGTGCCAAGGTCGATACCGATGATTCTGCCCATGATGTGAATGCTCCTGAATGCTGAAATTGAGTTGTTGTGAACGTGTGGATAACCCGGCGCGATTCAAGGGATGAAGCGGGGATTTCCTGTGGGTTTCCTGGGGGCGGTCAGCCTGCCGAGCTGACGGTGACCAGCGCGGGGCGCAGCACGCGCTCGGCGATGGTGTAGCCCTTCTGCAGCACGCCCACGATGGTGTTGGGTTCCTGGCCGGGTGTCGGCACGACGGAGATGGCCTGGTGCTGGTGCGGATCGAACTTGCTGCCTGCGGCCGGCGCGATCTCGATGACCTTGTGGCGCTCGAGCGCGCTCTTGAGCTGGCGCAGCGTGGCTTCGGCGCCTTCGCGGATCTGCTCGGGCGTCACGTCCTGGATCGCCAGGCCGGCTTCGAGGCTGTCGCTGACCGGCAGCAGGCTCTCGGCGAAGGCCTCGACCGCGAACTTGCGGGCCTTGGTGATTTCTTCATCGGCGCGGCGGCGTGCGTTCTGCACATCGGCCTGCGCGCGCAGGTACTGGTCGGCCAGCTCCGCATTCTTCGCCTGCAGCGTCGCCAGCTCGGCCTGGGCCGCGACCAGCGCGTCCTGCGCATCGGCCTCGTTGGCGAATTGCGCCGCTTCGAGTTCTTCGGGGCTGGGTTCGCCTTGCAGCGTCTGCGGGTTCATTTCGGAGTTTTGTGGATTCGACATGCTCAAAAACCGTTGGAACGGTCGTGAAAGAAACGATTCCGAGCCAATTGGGGCCGCCGGAAGGGTTTTTCAAGACAAAAAAATGCGGCTTCATCAAGCCGCTGGCAGGAAACACTGAATTCCCCTGCTCACCCCAGTCCGCAGGCGAGGCGCACGCAGTGCGCGAGCCCGCAGAACCCCAGGGCCACCGCGGAACCGGCTACGCCGGGCCGCCGGTGGCGCCCCCGGAGGGGGAAGGGCGAAGCGACACGAAGTGCGCGAGCCCCTCGGGGGAGAACCGATCAGTGCGCGTCGAGCAACTCGACGTCGAACTTCAGCGTCGCGTTCGGCGGGATCACGCCGCCGGCGCCACGGGCACCGTAGCCCAGGGCGGCGGGGATGATCAGCGTGCGCTGGCCGCCGATCTTCATGCCGGCGACGCCTTCGTCCCAGCCCTTGATGACCTGGCCAGCGCCCAGCGAGAACGCGAACGGATCGCCACGGTCGCGGCTCGAGTCGAACTTGGCGCCCTGCACGCCGTCGTTGTACAGCCAGCCGGTGTAGTGCACGTGCACGTGCTGGCCGGCCTTGGCTTCGTTGCCGTCGCCGACGACGGTGTCTTCGTATTGCAGGCCGGAGGGAGTGGTGGGCATGGGCGTTCCTTGATGAGGATGAAAACAGGGTGGAAGAAAGGCGGGGAGTTTAACGATCGGACGTGCCCTTGCCCGCAGGACGTGATGCCGTCGCCACGCGACGACGCTCAGAGAGAGGGAAAGGGCGGGGCGGGCGGCGTCTGCGGCGTCGGTGGCGTCGACACGACCGCCGAGGCGGCCTTCTTCGCCTGGCCGGCCTGCCATTTGGCGGCAAAGGCCTGCAGGTCCGACAGCCGCCGGAGCAGGTCCTGGCCGCTGAGCGTCAGGCTGTAGCCGTCGCCGCCGTGGATCACCACGCCGGCCTCGCGCAATTCCTTGATGCGGGTGTTGAGCGTGTTGGGCGTGATGCCGCCCACGCTGTCCTGCAGCAGCCGGAAGGTCTGCGGATGGCCGTCCCGCAACGCCCAGAGCACGCGCAAGGCATAGCGGGCCTCCAGCAGCGCGAGCAACTGGTTGACGGCTGCGTTTTCCTTGGAGCTCATCGGTGTCGTGGAGGGAAGTGCGGCAAGGCGCGAAGGGGCCGGCGACTATAGCGCAGAAGCGGTCTTGCTACTGCTTTGGTAGCTGAGCGCCGCCGCGTGGCGCGGGTTGGCGCGGGGCAGGCTCATGGCCGGTACTGCTGCGCCATGACCTCGCCCAGCCGCACCGACCCACCCGGCGCCCAGCCCGGGTTGAAGGCCAGGTCGCGCGAGGGGAACAGCATCACGACCGTCGAGCCGAGCAGGAAGCGGCCCATTTCCTCGCCCTGACCGAGCACGATCTGCTGATCGTCGTAGCGCCATTCGCGCACCTCGCCACCGCGCGGCGGGTTGATCACGCCGTGCCAGACGGTCGCCATGCTGCCGACGATGGTCGCGCCCACCAGCACCAGCACGAAGGGGCCGTGCGGACCGTCGAACACGCACACCGTGCGCTCGTTGCGTGCGAACAGCCCCGGCACGCCGCGCGCGGTGGTCGGGTTGACCGAGAACAGATCGCCCGGCACGTAGATCATGCGGCGCAGCCGGCCCTCGCAAGGCATGTGGATGCGGTGGTAGTCGCGCGGGCTCAGATAGAGCGTGGCGAAACTGCCGTGCGCGAACTGCGCGGCCAGCGCCGCGTCGCCGCCGACCAGCGCGGTGGCGGTGCAGTGGTGGCCCTTGGCCTGGAACAGCTGGCCGTCGGCGACCGGGCCGAACTGGCTGATCGCGCCGTCCACCGGCGACACCAGGTCGGCCGGGGCGATGGGCCGCGCGCCCGGTTTGAGGGCGCGTGTGAAGAAGTCGTTGAAGCTCGCGTAGCTGGCGATGTCGCTGTCGAGCGCCTCGGCCATGTTCACGCCGTACTTGGCGACGAAGCGCCGAATGATCCAGGTCGTGACGGCACCGCGCTCCTTGCCGGCGACCCAGCCGGCGAAGGAAGTCAGGGCCTGCTTGGGCAGGACGTATTGGGGGAGGACGGAGAGGCGATCGGACACGTGGGGCAGGCAGAAGCAGAAGCGGCAGGACCGGGCATTCTAGGAAGCTTGCGGGTCGGCGCGCCTATCGATTGCCCGGGGCCCGTGTCGCGACGGACGTTCTCAGGGCGCCAGCCGTTCGCGCAGCCAGCCCTGGCCGGTTGCGTCGGCGCGGTAGCGCAGCCGGTCGTGCAGCCGGCTCTTGCGGCCCTGCCAGAACTCCCAGCGCTCGGGCACCAGCCGGTAGCCGCCCCAGTGCGGCGGGCGCGGCGGCGAAAGCAGGTGCCTGGCGGCGGCCAGGGCCGCGTTCTTCACCAGCACGTCACGGCCGCTGATGACCTCGCTCTGCGGGCTGGCCCAGGCGCCGAGGCGCGAATCGAGCGGGCGGCTGGCGTAGTAGGCGTCGCTCTCGGCGGCGTCGACCTTTTCCACGCGGCCCTCGATGCGCACCACGCGTTCGAGTTCGACCCAATGGAACTGCAGCGCGGCATAGGGGTTGCCGCCGAGCTCCTGGCCCTTGCGGCTCTGGTAATTGGTGAACCAGACGATGCCGCGTGCGTCGTAGCCCTTGATCAGCACGATGCGGGTCGACGGCCGCAGGTCGCTGCCGACCGTGGCCAGCGTCATGGCGTTGGGCTCGGGCACCTGGGCCTCGATGGCTTCGCCGAGCCAGCGTTCGAATTGCTGCAGCGGGTCGGCCGCGCTGCGGACTTCGTCGAGTTCGGCGCGCTCGTAGCTCTTGCGCAGCGCGGCGAGGGAATCGTTGGGGGAGGTCATGCCGAGATTGTCGACGCGCGGGATACTTCACGCATGAACGCCATCGCCTTGCCCACCGTGATCGTGCTGGCCTCCGGCCGCGGCGACCGCTTTCGTGCCTCGGGCGGCACGGTGCACAAGCTGGCCGCGCTGCTCGGCGGGCGCCCGCTGCTGGAGCACACGCTGGCCGCGGTGCGCGCGAGCGGGCTGCCCTGGCATCTGGAAGACGCCGGGCATCCGGGGATGGGCGATTCGATCGCGGCGGCCGTGCGCGCGACGGTCGACGCCGACGGCTGGCTGATCCTGCCGGCCGACCTGCCGCTGGTGCAGCCCGCCACGCTGCGGCGCGTGGCGGCCGCACTGGCCGAGGGCGCATTGGCCGTGCAACCCAGCCATGCCGGTCGGCGCGGACACCCCGTGGCCTTCGGTGCCGCGTCGCGCGACGCGCTGCTGCAACGGACGGGGGAAGTGGGCGCGGCGCCGGTGCTGCAGGCGCTGCGCGCGCGCGGCGAGGTGCGCGAACTGGCGCTCGACGACATCGGCATCGTCACCGACGTCGACACGCTGGCCGACCTCGCGGCGGCCGAAGCGCTCTGGCGGGAACTCAACCCTTCGAGATGATCGCGCAGGCGATGCGCGGGCCGGAGTTGCCGGCCGGCTGCGTCGTGTAGTCGTCGCGGTCGCGGTGCACCACCAGCGCACGGCCCAGCACGTTGTTGGCGGCGCCGTCGGTCAGCGAGATCGCATGGTCGTCGACACGGAAGCGCGCCACGCCGCTGGCGTCGGCCATCAGGCTCGGCAGTTCGCCCGCATGGCTGCCGGGCGCGGCGAACTTGCCGTGGATGCCGCCGGCCGGGTTGAAGTGGCCGCCCGAGGCGTTGCCGTTGTCGCCGCAGTCGCCCTTTTCGTGGATGTGGAAGCCGTGCTCGGTGTTCGGCGCCAGGCCGCGCACCTCGCCGGCCACGCGCAGGCCGTGGTCGAGCGGGGTGAAGGTCACCTTGCCGAGGGTCGGGTTGGGCGAAATGGCCGCGGTGGGCGCGAGCTCGGCGACGGCGCCGGGGTTGCCCATGCTGGCGCAGCCGGCCAGGCCGGCGAGGGCCAGGGCGGCGAAGGCTGCGGTAGGAAGACGGAAGCTCATGATTTCTCCTGGGAAGTTTGAGGGGGGCCGGCGGGCGCGCTGTCGAGGGCGTCGTCTGGCGCTGATGCCGTCTTGTATAGCGGAGTCGGCGGGTTACCGCCATCGGCCCGTGCCGACAGTTCGGCCTCCGCCAGCAGCAACAAGCGGGCCAGGGCGCGGTCATGGATCGCATGGCGCCGAAGTTCCTGCAGCGTCTGGCGAGCGTAGTCGAGCGAGGTGCCGTAGCGGCCCGTGGCGCTGCGAAAAATCTGCCGGTAGCGTTCCTCGCTGAGCTCGCCGGTGAAGTTCGGGCTCTGGCGCGACAGCGTGAAGGCCAGCGCGCGCACCGGCCCCTCGGGCGTGCTGCAGTCGAGCCAGCGCGGGTCGTACACACCGGTGGGCATCTCGCGCAGCCAGAGCTGGCCCAGCGTTTCCAGTCCGACGGCGGCCGGTACCCGGAACACCATGCCGCGGCAACTTCCGCCCGACAACAGGCCGAACACCAGCCCGGGGTTCTGCAGCGAGCCGCGGTTGACCCGGCTCCACATCTTGAGCGCCCGGTGCCAGCCATGCACGCGCGCCGGGCGGCGCTCGGTGAAGTCGAAGTCGGGGCGCCAGATCAGCGAGCCGTAGCCGAACAGCCAGAGGTCGTCCTGGCCGCCCCATTCCGCGATGGTCCGCTCGAGCATCGGCCGCGGGTCGCGCACCGGTTTCAACGCCGGGTCGAGGCCCGGCAGGCCCGTGTCGCCGCCGGTCGGAGAGGGCGGTGGCGTCGGGGCACCTACAATTTCAGGGTCATGGATCACGAACCCATTATTTACCGGCCCCTTTCCTTCGGAGAACATCGCATGTCATCCAGCAGCGACGACGACAGCCAGCAGCGCTTCGCCCTCGGTTTCCTTTTTGCCTTGATTGCGCTGGTGGTCTTCACCGTCGTGGGGGTGTCGGTCTTCAACTACGGCATGGGGGGCGCCACGCCGCCCACCGCGCGGGACAGCGGCTTGCCCGTCACCCAGGTCGAGCCGTCCGAAGCCCCGGCACCGGTGCCGGCCCCCGGCAGCACCGTGTTGACCGAAACCGTGAGCGTCGTCGTGCCCGAAGGCGCGAGCATCCAGGTGGTGGGCGGCGTGGTGAACTTCTACTTCGCCACCGGCAGCGCCGACCTCGCCCCGGGCGCGGCCGAAGCACTGGCCGTGGTGATCAAGGGTGTCGAGGGCGGCCGCAAGGCCGTGATCTCGGGCTTCCACGACACCACCGGCGATGCCAAGATCAACGAAGAACTGGCCAAGCTGCGGGCCCAGACCGTGCGCGACGTGCTGCTGGGCCTGGGCGTTCCTGCCGACAAGGTCGACCTGCAGAAGCCCGTGGTCGGCACCGGCTCGGGCAACAACGCCGAGGCGCGCCGCGTCGAGGTCAAGCTGCTGGACTGATCCCCCGCAGCCTCGATGAAGAAGCCCGGCTCGTCCGGGCTTTTTCATGGGCGCTCGTCCCTCAGGTGCTGCCGCGCACCACCAGCTCGTAGTCCAACTCGACGCAGCCGGGTTGGGCCAGCGTGCCGCGCATCAGGCCCAGCAGCATCTCGGCGCCGGCCCGGCCGACCTCGCTGCGCGGCGTGCGCATGGTGGTCAGCGGCGGCACCATCTGGTCGCTGCCGGCCAGGTCGTTGAAGCCGGCCATGGCGATGCGCCCGGGCACCGGCACCTGCAGGCGGTTGGCGGCCAGCAGACCGCCCTGCGCGATGTCGTCGTTGCAGAAGAAGATCGCATCGATGTCCGGCATGCGCTGCAGCATCTCCTCGAACAGCCGCGCACCCAGCGCGATCGACGAGCGCTCCGGGCTCAGCATTTCCAGCCGCGCGTCGTAGAGGCCGGCTTCGCGCAGGCAACGGCGGTAGCCTTCGGCGCGCTGCATCACGCGCGGGTCGAGCTGGGCGCCGCAGAAGGCGATGCGGCGGTGCCCGCGCGCCAGCAGGTGGCGCGTGACGGCTGCGCCCGCATCCACCTGCGAGAAGCCCACGCAGGCCACGCCGGGCGCGGTGCTGGTCTCCATCAGGTGCACGCAGGGCACGCCGCTGTGCGCGATCAGCTGGCGCGCCGTCTCGCTGCGGTCGAAGCCGGTCACCAGCAGGCCTGCCGGGCGGTGGGGCAGGTAGGTGCGCAGCAGCAGCTCTTCCTCGGCGCTGTCGTAGTGCGTGACGCCGATGAAGGGCTGATAGCCCTCGGGAAAGAGCGTGCGGTGCACGGCTTCCAGCAGGTCCACGAACAGCGTGTTGGACAGCATCGGCACCAGCACCAGCACCTGGCTGCTGCGCTGCGACGCCAGCGCACGGGCGGCGGGGTCGGGCACATAGCCCAGACGCTCGGCCGCTTCGCGCACGCGCAGGGTCAGCGCCGGGTCGACGCTGCGCTCGCCGCGCAGCGCGCGCGAGACGGTGATCGGGCTGACGGCTGCGGCGCGTGCCACGTCGTCGAGGGTGATGCGGCCACTGGAGCGGCGAGGGCGGCGGGTCGCGTCGGTCAAGGGTTAATCCGGAGAAAAGTGTCGCCCATTGTTCTATAGGATAGCGCTATCCCTCAGAGGGTTAACAAGTAGTCGCGCCCGCCGAACGGGTGTGCGCCAGTTGCGTTCCTCTGAGCACAGGTTTGAAGAAGACAATGGCTGCCATGGCCCGGACCTTCGTCCGGGCTTTTTTTGACTCCCGATGGATAGCGCTATCTCACAATTTCAACCGCAGGCCCTGGTGGTCATGGGTGTGTCCGGATGCGGCAAGTCGAGCGTCGGCGAGGCCTGTGCGCAGGCCTTGGGCTGGACGCTGCACGAGGGCGACGCCTACCACGCGCCCGAGAGCGTCGCCAAGATGCGCGCCGGCACGCCGCTGACCGACGCCGACCGTGCGGGCTGGCTCGACCGCCTGGCCGCGCTGCTCGCGTCGCCGCCTGAAGGCGCCGGCCGGGTGTTGACCTGCTCCGCGCTGCGTCGCCGCTACCGCGACCGGCTGCGCGAAGCCGCACCGCGCCTGGGCTTCGTGTTCCTCGCGCTCGACTACGACGCGGCGCTGGCCCGCGTGCAGTCGCGCGCCGGCCATTTCTTCTCGCCCGCGCTGGTGTCGAACCAGTTCGCCACGCTCGAATCGCCCGAAGGCGAGCCGGGCGTGCTGGTACTGGACGCCACGCAACCCATGGCCGAACTGGTCGCCGCCGTCGTGGCCTGGGCCGCGCCTTCTTTCGCTTCAACCACAGGGCGCGAGACGCCGCCCGGAGACATCGCATGAGCCATTCCTCCTCCGCGCCGCCGGCGCGTCCCAAGCCGGCGCTTCAGCGCCTGGCCGAACTCTTCATGGTCGTGGCACTGGCCGGCATGGTCGTCGCGGTGTTCGTGAACGTCGTGCTGCGCTACGTCTTCGCCACCAGCATCGTGTCGTACGAGGAAATCTCGCGCCTGCTCTTCGTCTGGCTGGTGGCCGTCGGCACCATCGTCGCGGCCTTCGAGGGCAAGCACCTGGGCTTCGACATGCTGACCTCGCGCCTCAAGGGCGGGTCGCGCAAGGGTCTGTTCTGGGTGAGCCAGCTGCTGGTCGCCCTCTGCATGGTGCTGCTGCTCAAGGGCGCGTGGGCGCAGGTGATCGCCGGCATGGAGAGCTACAGCACCGTGCTGGGCTATCCGCTGGCGCTCGGGGCCGCGGCCACGCTGGTGCTGGCTGTCGGCCTGCTGGTGGCGCTGGTGTTCGACCTCGTGCGCGGCGAGCCGCCGGCGGCGTCGGGCGCGGGCGAGATCGAGTGAGGACCGCGCCATGATCGTCACCGCCATCTTCCTGATCGTGCTCATCGGCGGCATGGTGATCGGCATGCCGATCGCCCACTCGCTGGTGCTGACCGGTGTCGCCCTCATGTGGCACCTGGACTTCTTCGATGCGCAGCTGCTCGCGCAGAACCTGCAGGCCGGCTTCGACAACTTCCCGTTGCTGGCCGTGCCCTTCTTCATCCTGGCCGGCGAACTCATGAACGCGGGCGGCCTGTCGCGCCGCATCATCGATCTGGCGCGCGCCTTCGTCGGCCACATCCCCGGCGGCCTGGGCTTCGTCGCCATCGGCGCCGCGGTGCTGCTGGCGTCGATGAGCGGCTCGGCCATCGCCGATACGGCCGCGCTCGCGACCATCCTGCTGCCGATGATGCGCGAGCAGAAGTACCCGGCCGGCTACAGCGCGGGCCTGCTCGCGTCGGGCGGCATCATCGCGCCGATCATTCCGCCGTCGATGCCCTTCGTGATCTATGGCGTGACGACCAACACGTCGATCAGCAAGCTGTTCCTGGCCGGCGTGTTCCCCGGGCTGATGATGGGCGTGTTCCTGATCGCCGCCTGGTGGTGGATCGCCCGCAAGCACAAGCTGCCGGCCATGGCGCGCGTGGCGTGGGGCGCGCGCATGAAGGCGCTGCTGCACAGCTTCTGGGCCATGATGATGCCGGTCATCATCCTGGGCGGCCTCAAGGGTGGCATCTTCACGCCGACCGAGGCCGCGGTGGTGGCGGCGGTCTATGCGCTCGTCGTCTCGATGTTCGTGTACCGCGAGCTGAGCTGGGCCGCGCTCTACGAGGTCTTCCTCAACGCGGGCAAGACCACCGCCGTGGTGATGTTCCTGTGCGGCGCCGCGACCGTGACGGCCTACATGATCACGCTCGCCGACCTGCCCAATCTGCTGGCCGACAGCTTCTCCGGCGTGATGGGCAACCCCATCGTCTTCATGGCGCTGATGATGCTGTTCCTGCTGGTGGTCGGCACGGCGATGGACCTGACGCCCACCATCCTGATCTTCGGCCCCGTGTGTGCGCCGCTGGCCGTGAAGGCCGGCATCGATCCGGTGTATTTCGGCTTCATGTTCATCTTCGTGGGCTGCATCGGCCTCATCACGCCGCCCGTGGGCACGGTGCAGAACGTGGTGGCCGGCGTCGGCAAGCTGCGCATGGAAACCGTGATCAAGGGCACCACGCCCTTCCTCTTGATGTACGTGCTGCTGGCCGTGCTGTTCGTGCTGTTCCCGTCGCTCATCACCGCGCCGCTGGCGTGGATGCACTGACGGTACCGCGCCCTTCCTTTCCCTTTCCCCTTTCGACACTCAGGAGACTTCCCATGCGCATCCGTTTCGCTCTCGTCGGCCTCGTGGCCGCACTCGCCGCCGCCGGCGCGGCCCAGGCCCAGGACTTCAAGCCGCGCATCGTGCGCTTCGGCTACGGCCTGGTGGACAACTCGAACCAGGGCCGTGCGGTGCGCCTGTTCGCCCAGGAGGTCGAGAAGGCCACCGGCGGCAAGATGAAGGTCCGCGGCATCGGCAACGCGGCGCTCGGTTCCGACACCCAGATGCAGCAGGCGCTGATCGGCGGCGCGCAGGAGATGATGGTCGGCTCGACCGCCACGCTCGTGGGCATCGTGCCCGAGATGGCCGTGTGGGACACGCCCTTCCTCTTCAGCAACGTGAAGGAGGCCGATGCCGTGCTCGACGGACCGGTGGGCGAGAAGGTCAAGGCCAGGCTGGAGCCCAAGGGCATGGTCGGCCTGGTCTATTGGGAGAACGGTTTCCGCAACCTCACCAACAGCAAGCGCCCGATCAACAAGCTCGAGGACATGGGTGACATCAAGCTGCGCGTGATGCAGAACAACGTCTTCCTCGACAGCTTCAAGGCCCTGGGCGCGAACGCCGTGCCGCTGCCGTTCTCGGAACTCTTCACCGCGCTCGAGACGCGCGCGGTCGACGGCCAGGAGAACCCGTTCAACACCGTGGTGTCGAGCAAGTTCTACGAGGTGCAGAAGTACCTGACGGTCACCAACCACGTCTACAGCCCCTGGATCGTCACGGTCAGCAAGAAATGGTGGGACACGCTGAGCCCGGCCGAGAAGAAGGTGCTGCAGGACGCCGCGCTGAAGAGCCGCGACTTCGAACGCAAGGACACCCGCGACGAAGCCGTCAAGGCCCTGGCCGATCTCAAGTCCAAGGGCATGCAGGTGAACGAATTGCCCGCCGCCGAAGCCAACCGCATGCGCGAGAAGCTGGTCAGCGTGAACGGCGGCATCGCCAAGTCCGTGGGCCAGGAGACCTGGGACGCGGTCAACGCCGCCGTCGCGCAGGTGCGCGGCAAGTAAGCGCCATCCCCTTGGGCGAAGGAGGTCTCGCGGCCCCTTCGCCTGCATCGCGCCACTTGCGGGGTTTACCATCAGGGCCCTAGCCAGCCGGCGCATCCACAGCCCCAGCATGCCACTCCACGACACCGTCCAAGCCGTCACCCGACGCATCCGCGAACGCAGCGCGCCCACCCGCGCCGCGTACCTCGAACAGATCGAAGCCTACGGGCAGCGCGACCGCGGCTCCGACCGCATGGGCTGCGCCAACGTGGCGCATGCCGTGGCCGGCGTGCCCGCCAACGACAAGCTGCGCATCGTGGCCGAGCGCCGACCCAACATCGGCATCGTCACGGCCTACAACGACATGCTCTCGGCCCACGCGCCGTACCAGGGCTACCCCGACATCATCAAGCACGAGGCGCGCCGCCTCGGTGCCACCGCGCAGGTCGCGGGCGGCGTGCCGGCCATGTGCGACGGCGTGACCCAGGGCACGCCGGGCATGGAGCTCAGCCTGTTCAGCCGCGACACCATCGCAATGGGCACGGCGATCGCGCTCACGCACGACATGTTCGACGCCGCGCTGATGCTCGGCGTGTGCGACAAGATCGTGCCCGGCCTCTTGATCGGCGCGCTGCATTTCGGCCACCTGCCCACCGTGTTCGTGCCGGCCGGCCCGATGCCCTCGGGCCTGTCGAACAACGACAAGGCCAAGGTGCGCGAGCAGGCCGCGCAGGGCCTGGTCGGCCGCCAGGGCCTGATGGACGCCGAGATGGCGGCCTACCACGCACCCGGCACCTGCACCTTCTACGGCACGGCCAACAGCAACCAGATGCTGCTCGAGGCCATGGGCCTGCACGTGCCCGGCACGGCCTTCATCCAGCCCGGCAACGCGATGCGCGAGGCGCTCACGCGCGAGGCGGTGCGCACCGTGCTGGGCAAGGCCTCGGCGGAAGCCTTCCAGTGCCCGCCGATCGGCCGCCTGGTCGACGAGCGCGCCATCGTCAACGCGATGGTGGCACTGCTGGCCACCGGCGGCTCGACCAACCACCTGATCCACTGGGTCGCGGTGGCACGCTCGGCCGGCATCCTGATCGACTGGAACGACTTCTCCGAACTCTCCGACGTGGTGCCGCTGCTCACGCGGGTCTATCCCAACGGCAGCGCCGACGTCAACGCGTTCCAGGACGCGGGCGGCCCGGGCTACGTGATCGGCGAGCTCGTCGGCGCGGGCCTGATGCACGCCGACGTGCTGACCGTGCGCGCGGGCGGCATCGCCGAATTCGCCAACATCCCGACCATGACGGGCGAGCCCTCGGCCGAAGGCGTGCTGCACTGGCATGCGGCCGCGCCGTCGAAGAACGATGCGGTGGCGCGGCCGGTGTCGGCACCGTTCAGCCCCACCGGCGGGCTCAAGCTGCTCAAGGGCAACCTCGGGCGCAGCGTGATCAAGGTGTCCTCGGTGCCCGACGACCGCCATGTGATCGAGGCGCCGGCGCGCGTGTTCGATTCGCAGGCCGCGCTGCAGAAGGCGTTCACCGCCGGCGAGCTCGACCGCGACGTGGTCTGCGTGGTGCGCTGGCAGGGGCCGCAGGCCAACGGCATGCCCGAGCTCCACAAGCTCACGCCGCCGCTGTCGGTGCTGCAGGGCAAGGGCTTCCGCGTGGCGCTGGTCACCGACGGCCGCATGAGCGGCGCGTCGGGCAAGGTGCCTGCCGCCATCCACGTCTCGCCCGAAGCCGCAGCCGGCGGCCCGCTGGCCAAGGTGCGCGACGGCGATGTGATCCGCCTCGACGGCGTGGCAGGCACGCTGGCCGTGCGGGTGCCCGATGAGGAATGGGCGCAACGGGAAACCGTCAAGATGCCCGAAGCCCAGCGTCTGGCCGACGGCCGCGGGCTGGGCCGCGAACTGTTTGCGGGCATGCGCCGCAACGCGCTCACCGCCGAAGAAGGCGCCTGCTCATGGCTTTGAGCGGCGCCCAAAGAATCCAGAACGCAGCAACACAGTGGAACCCTGACATGAACGAAAAACTCACCGCCCTCGACGTGATGCGCGACGCTCCGGTGATCCCGGTGATCGTGCTGCATGACGTGGCCCATGCGGTGCCGCTGGCGCGCGCGCTGGTGGCCGGTGGCATCCGCATGCTGGAAGTCACGCTGCGTACGCCGCAGGCGCTGCAGTGCATCGAAGCCATTGCGAAGGAAGTGCCGGAAGCCGTGGCCGGCGCCGGCACCATCCGCAGCGCGGCCGATGCGCAGGCCTCGGCGCTGGCCGGGGCGAAGTTCGGCGTGAGCCCGGGCTACACCCGCGCGGTGGGCAAGGCCTGCCACGACCTCGGCCTGCCGCTGCTGCCCGGCGTGGCGACCGGCAGCGAGATCATGACGGCGCAGGAAGACGGCTACCAGCAGCTCAAGTTCTTCCCCGCGATGCAGGCCGGCGGCCTGCCGATGCTCAAGGCCTGGCAAGGTCCGTTCGGTGACGTGACTTTCTGCCCGACCGGCGGCATCCACCTCGGCAACGCAGCCGAGTTCCTGGCGCTGTCGAACGTGGCCTGCGTGGGCGGTTCGTGGATCGTGCCGAACGACGCCATTCAAGCCGGCGACTGGGCGCGCATCGAACAGCTGGCGCGCGAAGCCTCGCAACTCCGGCGCTGAGTGCTGGTGATGCTTCAGAAGCCCGAAGCGGCCGAGCTCAAGGTCGTCGCCTTCGATGTCTTCGGCACGGTGGTCGACTGGCATGGCGGTATCGCGGCCGAGGCCGAGCGCATGGTCCCGGGCGTCGACGGCAGCGCCTTCGCGTTGGCCTGGCGCGCGGGCTACCAGCCCGCGATGCGCAGCGTGATGCAGCGCATCGCCGAAGGCGAGGGCGGCTTCACGTTGCTGGACGAACTGCACCGCAGCATCCTCGAGAGCGTGCTGCGCGACTTCGGCATCACGCACCTCGACACGGCGCAGAAGCGCGAACTCAACTGCGCCTGGCACCGGCTGCCGGCCTGGCCCGACGCCGTGGCCGGCCTGACCCGGCTCAAGTCCAGGTACATCGTCTGCAGCCTGTCCAACGGCAACATCGGCCTGCTCACCGAGATGGCGAAGCACGCCGGATTGCCCTGGGACTGCGTGCTGTCGGCCGAGGTCTTCAAGGCCTACAAGCCCGACCCGCGCACCTACCTCGGCGTGGCCGCGGTGTTCGACACCACGCCCGGCCAGGTCATGCTCGCGGCCGCGCACCATGACGACCTGGCGGCCGCGCGCGCTTGCGGCCTGCGCACCGGCTACATCGAGCGCCCGCACGAGTTCGGTCCGGGCCAGCCCAAGGACGTCTCGCCGCAGCCAGACAACACGCTGCACGCGCGCGACATCGGCGCACTGGCCGACCTGCTCGGCTGCTGAGCGTCGCCCCGCCGCATGGCTATACCTCGGTATAGCCAGGCGATACATCGGGCGCGCAATCACATCCCCCAAGCTTCTGGTTTTTCCTTGTCACGGCAGGCAGAATTCCCTTCGTCATCGAGGCCCCGGATGGATCTCGAAGACCTCAGAGGATCTTTCAACCATGCCCAGCGACAGTCGTCGAAGCGGGCAACCCCACCTCAAGAGGCCGCCATGGATCCCGACCCTGATGGGCGCCGCTGCGCGCCGACGGCCCTCCCTTCCCACCCCATGAACTTTGCACATCCGGCTTCGGCCCGGAGGCCCGCGCACACCTGAACGTGTGAGGACGCCTCCGCGGCCGCGTGGCCCAAGGAGATCCTCATGCTGTTTCGCACCCCTCGTTTTCACGACGCACTGCAGCGCGCGCTGCGTGCCGCCATCGCCTCGCACCGCAGCGCGGTGCTGCGCGCACTGCCGGCCGTCCATGGCCGGCGCGACGCGCGGGCCCGTTTCGCGATGGCTGTGGTCATCGTCTGCGCCGGCAGCACGCTGCTCACGGCATGCGACGTCAAAAAACTGCTGCCCGGTGCCGCCGCCGCCGAAAGCCATGCGGCACCGGCGCACGGCCTGCAGCATGAAGGCACCCTGCTGATCGTCCCCGAGGCTTCGCCGCTGCGCCACAGCCTGCAGGTCGGCGCCGTCCTGCAGCAGGCGCTGGCGCAGGGCATCGACGCGCCGGGCGTGATCGAGGCCTTGCCCGAGAAGCTGGTGAAGGTGACGCCGCCCCTGGCCGGCCGTATCGTCAAGCTGCACCGCACGCTGGGCGATGCGGTCAAGGCCGGCGACGCGCTGTTCACGCTCGATTCGTCGGATCTCGGAACGGTCTACAACGAGCATGCCAAGGCCCAGTCGGCCCTGCTGCAGGCGCGGCGCGAGTTCGAGCGGCAGAAGGCGCTGTTCGACGGCGACATCTCGGCCCGCAAGGACTACGAGGCCGCGCAGCTCGCGCTGGCCGCGGCCGAGAACGATGCGCGCGCCAGCGCCGGCCGGCTGGCGCAACTGGGCGTGGTCGCCGATGCGGCCTCGCACCGCGAATACGTGCTGCGCTCGCCCATCGCGGGCCGCGTGGTCGACATGGCGGGCGCGCAGGGCGGCTACTGGAACGACATCACGGCACCGATCATGACGGTGGCCGACCTGTCGACGGTCTGGCTCTCGGCCAGCGTGCCGGAGAAGGAGATGGCGCAGGTGTTCCCGGGCCAGAAGGCGCGCATCACGCTCAACGCCTATGCCGACCAGCCGTTCGAGGGCCAGGTGAAGTACGTGGGCGACCTGCTCGACACCGAGACGCGCACGGTCAAGGTCCGCGTGGCCATCGACAACCGCGACGGCCGCATCAAGCCCGGCATGTTCGCGCGCGTGCGCTTCTCGGGCGCGAGCCGCCCGACCCTGGTGGTGCCGGCGTCGGCCGTGCTGCAGAGCGGCCTCTACACGCGGGTGTTCGTCGAGAAGACGCCGTTCCATTTCGAGTCGCGCGTGGTCAGCGTCGGCGCGAGCGTGCCGGGCAACGGCGTCGAAGTGCTGGCGGGCCTCGCGGCCGGCGAGCGTGTGGTGGTCAAGGACGGAGTGCTGCTGAATGATTGAGCGCATCGTCAACACCTGCTTCCAGCGCCGCGGCATCGTCTGGCTGCTGTTCGTCTTTGTGGCGCTCTACGGCGTCTGGAGCTGGAAGCAGCTGCCGGTCGAGGCCTTCCCCGACATCGCCGACGTCACCTCGCAGATCGTGACGCAGGTGCCGGGCCTGGGCGCCGAGGAGGTCGAGCAGCAGATCACCATCCCGCTGGAACGCGCGCTGCTGGGCACGCCGGGCATGCACGTGCTGCGCTCGCGCAGCCTGTTCGCGCTGTCGCTGATCACCGTTGTGTTCGAGGACGGCACCGACGGCTACTTCGCCCGGCAGCGGCTGCAGGAGCGCATGAACAGCGTCACGCTGCCCTACGGCGCCACGCCGGGGCTGGACGCCTACACCTCGCCCACGGGCGAGATCTACCGCTACACGCTGGAGTCGAAGACGCGCAGCCTGCGCGAGCTGTCCGAGCTGCAGTTCTGGACCGTGATCCCGCGCCTGAAGAAGGTGCGCGGCGTGGTCGACGTCGCCAATTTCGGCGGCCTCACGACGCAGTTCACGCTAGAGCTCGAACCCGAGCGGCTGACCGAATACGGGCTCACGCTGCAGCAGGTCAAGGATGCGCTGACCGCCAACAACGCCAACGGCGGCGGCAGCGTGGTCGACCGCGGCGAGCAGAGCTACGTGGTGCGCGGCGTGGGTCTGCTGCGTTCGCTCGAGGACATGGGCAACGTGGTGGTCAAGTCGAAGAACGGTGTGCCGGTGCTGGTCAAGGACCTCGGCAAGCTGGTCTACGGCAACGTCGAGCGCCGGGGCATCCTGGGCAAGGACGACAACCCCGACACCATCGAAGGCATCACGCTGCTGCTCAAGGACTTCAATCCTTCCGAGGCCCTGCGCGGCGTGCATGAGGCGGTGCGTGAACTCAACGAGAGCCTGCTGCCCAAGGACGTCAAGGTCGTGGCCTACCTGGACCGCACCTCGCTGATCGAGGCCACGCTGCACACGGTGGGCGGCACGCTGACCGAGGGCATGCTGCTGGTGAGCGTGGTGCTGCTGCTGTTCCTGGGCAGCCCGCGTGCGGCGGTGATCGTGGCGCTGACCATCCCGCTGTCGCTGCTGATGGCCTTCATCTTCATGCACCACTTCAAGGTGCCGGCCAACCTGCTGTCGCTGGGCGCGATCGACTTCGGCATCCTGGTCGACGGCGCGGTGGTGCTGGTCGAGGGCATCCTGCGCCGGCGCGAGGAAGAGGAGGGCCGCATGCTCACGGCACGCGATGCCATCACCGCCACGCTCAAGGTGGCGCGTCCGCTGTTCTTCGGCATGGGCGTGATCATCGCGGCCTACCTGCCGCTGTTCGCCTTCCAGCGCATCGAATACAAACTGTTCTCGCCCATGGCCTATGCGGTCGGTGCGGCACTGTGCGGTGCCTTGGTCGTCTCGCTGACGCTGATCCCGGGCCTGGCCTGGCTGGCCTTCCGCAAGCCGCGGCGCATCTTCCACAACCGGCCGCTCGAGGCGCTGGGCCGGGCCTACCGCCGCTTCCTCGACCGCGCGGTCGGCAAGACGCGTTGGGTGCTGGTCGTGTGCCTGGCGGCCTTGGCGGGGCTGTGTGTGCTGGGCGGCACGATCGGGCGCGACTTCCTGCCCTACCTCGACGAAGGCTCGCTGTGGCTGCAGGTGACGCTGCCGCCGGGCATCACGCTGGACAAGGCTTCGGAGATGGCCAGCGAACTGCGCCGCGCCACGCTGGCGTTTCCCGAGGTCAGCTACATGGTGACCCAGACCGGGCGCAACGACGACGGCACCGACTACTTCACGCCCTCGCACATCGAGTCCAGCGTCGGCCTGCATCCCTACAAGGAGTGGAAGTCGGGCATGACCAAGCAGGCGCTGATCGCCAAGCTCGGCGAGCGCTATGCACAGATGCCCGGCGTGACCGTCGGCTTCATGCAGCCCATGATCGACGGCGTGCAGGACAAGCTGTCGGGCGCGCACAGCGACCTCACGGTCAAGGTGTTCGGCAACGACCTGGCCGAAGTGCGCGGCGTCGCGCAGCAGGTGGCCAGCACGCTCCAGGGCGTGCCCGGCGCGGCCGACGTGGCGCTCGACGTGGAGCCGCCGCTGCCCAACCTCAAGATCGAACTCGACCGGGCCGCGGCCGCGCGCTATGGCCTCAACGCCGCCGACGTGGCCGACCTGATCTCCACCGGCATCGGCGGCTCGCCCGTCGGCCGTCTCTACGTCGGCGAGAAGAGCTACGACATGACGGTGCGCTTCCCGACGGCCGCGCGTTCGAGCCCCGATGCGATCGGCAACCTGATGCTCACCACGCCCAACGGCGCGAAGGTGCCGCTGTCCGAGGTGGCGCACATCGACACGGTCTCGGGCGAAAGTGTGATCGTGCGCGAGATGGCGCGGCGCCACATCGTGGTGAAGCTCAACGTGCGCGGCCGCGACCTGTCGAGCTTCCTCGCCGAGGCGCAGCCGCTGGTCGACCACCAGGTGCACTTCGACGCCCAGCGCATCCAGCTGGCGTGGGGTGGTCAGTTCGAGAACCTGCAGCGCGCCGAGGCGCGGCTGCTGGTCATCCTGCCGATGACGCTGGGCCTGATGTTCATGCTGCTGTTCGGCGAGTTCCGCAACCTGCGTCAGCCGCTGCTGGTGCTGGCCGCGGTGCCGCTGGCGATGCTCGGCGGGCTGGCCGCGTTGCACTTGCGCGGCATGACGCTCAGCGTCTCCAGTGCCGTCGGCTTCATCGCGCTGTTCGGCGTGGCGGTGCTCAACGGCGTGCTGATGATCGCGCAGATCAACCGGCTGCGCAGCGAGGAAGGCAAGCCGCTGCGCGAGGCGGTGCTCGAAGGCGCGGCCAGCCGCATGCGCCCGGTGCTGATGACCGCCACCGTGGCCGCCGTCGGCCTCACGCCGGCCATGCTGGCCACGGGCCTGGGCAGCGACGTGCAGCGTCCGCTGGCCACGGTGGTGGTCGGCGGCCTGATCACGGCCACGGCCTTGACGCTGCTGTTGCTGCCGGCGCTGTACTACCTGATCGAAGCGCGCGCGGCGCGCCGGCAGACCACCGACAAACGTGCGGACGACATGCCCGAATTGGCACAGGGAGAAGCCTGATGACGATGAAGAAGCGAATCACCGGCACCACCGCCATCGCGCTGCTGCTGGCCGTCGGCGGCTGCGCCGTCGGGCCGGACTTCCACCCGCCCGAGGCCCCCGCGACCCGCGGCTACACCGCCGCGCCGCTGCCGGCGCAGACCGCGTCCGCGTCCGGCATCGCAGGCGAGGCCCAGCGCTTCGTCGAAGGCCAGGACGTGCCCGCGCAATGGTGGCGCGTGTTCGGCTCGGACGCCCTCGACGAACTGGTGGCCTCGGCCTTGCGCGCCAACCCGGACCTGCAGGCCGCGCAAGCGGCCCTGCGTGCGGCGCAGGAGGGCGTGGCCGCGCAGCGCGGTGCGGCGCTGCCCAAGCTCGACCTGCAGTTCACGCCGACGCGCCAGCGCGTGGCCGATCCGGTGGCCAGCGCCGCCGAGTCGGGCGCATCGCTCTACACGCTGCACAGCGCACAGCTGAGCATCGGCTATGTGCCCGACGTGTTCGGCGCCAACCGGCGCCAGGTCGAGGCCCTGACGGCGCAGGTCGACGTGCAGCGCTTCCAGCGCGAAGCCGTCTACATCACGCTGTCGACGAACATCGTCAACGCCGCGATCCAGGAGGCCTCGCTGCGCGCGCAGTGCCAGGCCACGCGCGACCTGATCGCGCTGTCGACGCAGTTGCTCGACATCACGCGCCGCCAGCATGCGGCCGGCCAGCTCGGCGGCATCGAGGTGGCGGCGCAGGAGTCGGCGCTGGCGCAGGCCCAGGCGGTGCTGCCGGGGCTGGAGAAGCAGCTGGCGCAGCAGCGGCATCTGCTGGCCGTGCTGGGCGGACGGCTGCCGAGCGAGGACGTGGCGCCGCGCTTCGAGCTGGCCTCGCTGGTGCTGCCGCAGGAACTGCCGTTGAGCCTGCCCTCGAGGCTGGTCGAGCAGCGCCCGGACATCCGCGCCGCGCAGGCGCAACTGCATGCGGCCAGCGCGCAGGTCGGCGTGGCGACGGCGGCGCGGCTGCCCAGCCTCACGCTCACGGCCAATGTGGGCAGTTCGGCGCTGGCCTTGTCGCAGCTGCTGGGCAGCGGCACCGGGTTCTGGTTCGTCGGCGCCGAGCTGGCCCAGCCGATCTTCCGCGGCGGCACGCTGCTGCACCAGCAGCGCGCCGCCGAGGCGAGCTATGAACAAGCCGCGGCGCAATACCGCAGCACCGTGCTGACGGCGTTCCAGAACACCGCCGACACGCTGCAGGCCATCGTCAGCGATGCGCAGACCCTGCGCGCCGCTGCGGCTGCGGAGGCCGCTTCGCGCAAGAGCCTGGGCTATGCACGCCGGCAGCGCGCGCTCGGCGCCGGCGGCGCCGCCGACCTGATCCTGGCGCAGCAGGCCCATCAGCAGGCGGTGAGCACGCTGATCCAGGCCCAGGCCAGCCGCTTCGCCGACGCGGTGGCGCTGTTCCAGTCGCTCGGCGGCGGCTGGTGGAACGTGGCCGCGGCGGACACGCCGCACTGAAGCAAGCGCGGCGCGGGGCCGATCGCCCTCGCGCCGACCACCGCCTCGCCGGCCGACGAGGCCGAGCTGCCTGGACCCCCTCAAAGCCAGGGCGTGCATCAGGCGTTCTGGAATGCAGGCGCCGGGAACTGAAGGCCCCTTGACTTGCTTGTGGCAGGATGCGGCGGAGAAAAAACCGACATCCGTGCCCGCTGTGGACGAGGAGGCAGCGGGCATTCCCGGACACCGATCAGGAGATGCCTATGTGGAGCAGATCGCGCAGCGCGTTGGCCGCCGTTGCCGCCTTTCTCGTGATGGCGACGGAGATTGCCGCTGCACAAGCGGCCGATGCGTCGGCCGCCACCGTGCTCACCCGGGCACGCGTCGCGTCCTTCCTCGAGGAGGCGGGCGGCAAGTCCTATGTCCGGCTGAAGCTGATGCCCAGGACGAAGCTGCCCTTCACGACGCAGACCTTCAGGGTCACCGACCGTTCGCTGCTGGCCGGCATTGCCGAAGGTGCGACCGTCAAGTTCAGCTCGAAGCACATCGACGGCGAGAACGTCGTGACGGCGATTCACGTGGTGGCCGAATGCGTGCGCTTCCAGCCATGCGATTGATGAAGCCGATCGCCATGCAGGCCAGGCGCCTGGCGGCACTCTGTCTGTTCGCGCCGGGAGGCCATCGTTTCGCGCTATCCTGTGCCGCCGAATTTCCAGAGCGCCTCGACCATCATGCGAATGCCGCTGCAATACCGTCGCATGCTGGGCCTGACCGGCATGGTGCTCGTCATGGCCGCGATCTTCGTGGCCGACACGCTCACCGAGTACGCCGTGGCGGTGGCGTTCTTCTATTCGGTGGTCGTGCTCGCGGCCGTGAACCTGCTGACCGCGCGCGCGGCGATCGTGATCGCCTGCGCCAGCATCGCGCTCACGGTGTGGAGCTTCTACCTGACGCCGATCGGCCTGTACCGGGTCGGACTGGTCAACTCCGGCATCAGCATCGTCGCGATCTCGATCACGACCTACCTCGCACTCAAGACCCGGTCGGCGCAGGCCGCGGCCCACGACGCACAGGCGCGGCTGCTGCGCATCGCGCGCGTCAACAGCCTCGGCGGCCTGACGACCTCGATCGCCCACGAGGTCAACCAGCCGCTGGCCGCGATCGTCACGAGCGGCAATGCCTGCCAGCGCTGGCTGGCGCAGGACCCGCCCAACGTGGAGAAGGCGCTGCAGGCGCTCGACCGGATTCTGGGCGACGCCCGCCGCGCGAGCGAGGTGATCGACCGCGTGCGCAGTCTCACCAAGGGCGAGAACCCGCGCAAGACCGCGTTCGACCTGCCGCAGGCGATGCTCGAGATCGTCTCGCTGTCGCGCGCGGAGATCGATCGCCACGGCATTGCGCTGAGCACCGACATCGACGATGCGCTGCCCGCCGTGCTGGCCGACCGCGTGCAGATCCAGCAGGTCGTCGGCAACATGCTGTTGAACGCAATGGAAGCCATGGGCCGGAGCGCGCGCAAGGAACTCCGGATATCGGCGCACCGCAAGGACGCGGTGCTGGCCTGCACCATCGAGGACTCGGGCCGCGGACTGGCGCCCGATGCGCTGGACCGTCTGTTCGACGCCTTCTGGACCACCAAGCCCGGCGGCATCGGGCTGGGCCTGAGCATCAGCCGGACGATCGTCGAGGCCAACGGCGGCAGGATCTGGGCCGAGCCGAACGCACGCGGCGGCGCGACCTTCGGCTTCAGCGTGCCCATCGCAAAGGGGAAGGCCGGATGAACGAGAAAGCAGCGGCAACGGCCGCGCCCATCGTCTACGTCGTCGACGACGACCACTCGGTGCGTGCGGCGCTCGACGATCTGTTCGCCTCCGTCGGCCTGCAGGTTCGCTCCTTCGGCTCAGCCAGGGAGTTCCTCGCGCATCCGCCGGACGATGCACCCGGCTGCCTGGTGCTCGACATCCGCATGCCGGGCCAGAGCGGGCTGGACTTCCATCGCCAGATGGCCGATCTGGGCGTGCGGCTGCCGACCGTCTTCATCACCGGCCATGGCGACATCGCGATGAGCGTGGAGGCCATGAAGAACGGCGCCATCGAGTTCCTGACCAAGCCCTTTCGCGACCAGGACCTGCTCGACGCGATCCAGCAGGGCATCGAGAAGGACCGCGCACGGCGCGCAAGCGAGGCGATCGTGTCCGAGCTCAAGCTGCGCTGGGCTTCGCTCAGCACGGGCGAACAGGATGTCACGCGCGGGGTCGTCCAGGGGCTGCTCAACAAGCAGATCGCGGCGAGCCTCAACGTCAGCGAGATCACGGTGAAGGTGCGGCGCGGGCAGGCGATGCGGAAGATGCAGGCCGCTTCGCTGATCGAGCTGGTGCGGCTGATCGAGAAGGCCGGGGTGTAGGGCCCTGGCTCAGCCAACGCGATCCCCGGAAACAGTGTGAACAGGCCCTGGCCCGGTCCTCCGTATCGACCCGTGTTCAGCGCAGCCCGCCGCCCTCGGCGCCTTCAGCGCGCTGGATTAATTCGATCTTGTACCCGTCAGGATCCGTCACGAACGCGATCACGGTGCTGCCGCCCTTGACCGGACCGGCCTCGCGCGTGACGTTGCCGCCGGAGGCCTTGATCTTTTCGCAGGCCGCGTAGGCATCGGGCACACCCAGCGCGATGTGGCCGTAGGCCGTGCCCAGTTCGTAGGTTTCGGTGCCCCAGTTGTAGGTCAGCTCGATCTCGGCCTGGGCCGGATTGCCTTCGTAGCCGACGAAAGCCAGGCTGTACTTGTACTCCGGGTTCTCCGAGGTGCGCAGCAGTTGCATGCCCAGCACCTGGGTGTAGAAATCGATCGAGCGTTGCAGGTTGCCGACGCGCAGCATGGTGTGGAGAAGTCGCATCTCGTGGTTCGCCGTTTTTTGGGAAGCGCCGATTGTGCGACGCCTTCGGTGTCAATGCGCGTCGAAGGCTTCTCCGGGCGTGAGCGGCGCATGGCGGTAGGTGGCGGGCGTGCGGCCCAGTTTCACCGGCGCGCCGATGCCGCGGTAGCCGCCGGGCATCTCGACCACCATGCCGCGGTGCGCGGTGTGCGGATGTGCGAGCGCCGCATCCACCGGCAGCACCGGCGCGGCGGGCACGCCCGCGGCCATCAGCGTGTCGACCAGCGCATCGCCGTCGAAGGCCTGCATCGCGGCCTCGAGCGTGGGCTTGAGCGATGCGCGGTTCACCGAGCGCGCGCCCGCGGTGGCGTAGCGCGGGTCGGCAATGAGTTCGGGCAGGCCGATGCAGCGGCAGAAGTTGGCGAACTGACCGTCGTTGCCCACCGCCACGAACACCGGCTCGGTGCCGGTCGCGAGCGCATCGTAGGGATAGATGTTGGGGTGTGCGTTGCCGGTGCGCCGCGGCGGCTTGCCGTCGACGAACCAGTTGGCCGCGTGCGGGTGCAGCAGCGACAGGCCGCTGTCGTAGAGCGCGGCCTCGACGAACTGGCCGCGGCCGCTGCGTGTGCGTTCCTGCAGCGCCAGCAGCACGCCGATCACCGCGTTGAGGCCGGTCACCATGTCGACCACCGGCAGGCCCACGCGCAGCGGGCCGCCGTCGGCCTCGCCGTTGATGCTCATGATGCCGGTCATGGCCTGCACCGCGGCGTCGTAGCCGGGCAGCGCGCCCAGCGGGCCGTCGGCGCCGAAGCCCGAGACGCGGCACCACACGAGCCGTGGAAAACGCTCCGACAGCGTCTCGTAGCCGATGCCCCAGCGCTCCATGGTGCCGGTCTTGAAGTTCTCGATCAGCACGTCGGCCTCGGCCACCAGCGCGAGCAGCGCCTCGCGGCCCTCGGCACTGCCCAGGTCGAGGTGCATGGTGCGCTTGTTGCGGTTGAGCCCGTGGTAATACGAGGCCACGCCGTCCTTGAAGGGCGGGCCCCAGGTGCGCGTGTCGTCGCCCTGCGGCGGCTCGACCTTGAGCACGTCGGCGCCGTGGTCGCCCAGAATCTGGCCGCAGTAGGGTCCGCCGAGGATGCGCGAGATGTCGAGCACGCGCACGCCCGCAAGGGCGCCGGGAGTGGGGGCAGGGGCGGTCATCGGGGTCCTTGTGGAAAGAAGAGGGCGCATCGGCCTTCGCCGCCAGGCCGAAGGCGTCGTCGGACAGCAGGATCTCAGACGGGAAGCTTCGGGCCTGATCGAAGGGTGCCTTGTCGACCAAGGGTTCACGGTCGATGCCGGGCAGCGCGTCAGTCCAGTTGCGCGCCGGACTTCTTCACGATGTCCTTCCACTTGTCGCGCTCCGACACGATGAAGCGGCCGAGCTGGGCGGGCGAGGTGTCGCGCGTGGCCTCCAGGCCCTGCGAGGCGAAGAGCTGCTTGACCTTGGGCGTGTCGAGCACCTCGACGAAGGCATGGTTGAGCTTGGCGATGCGATCGGGCGGCGTGCCCGCGGGGGCGACGATGCCGAAGAACACGCTCACGTCGTAGCCGGCCACGCCTTGCTCGGCGACCGTCGGCAGTTCGGGCAAGGCCTGCGAACGCGCGGCCGTGGTGATGCCCAGCGCGCGCAGCTTGTCGGTCTTGACGTAGGGCAGGGCGGTGAGCACGTCGGTGAAGCTCATGCTCACCTGGCCGCCCAGCAGGTCGTTCAGCGCCGGGCCGGTGCCCTTGTATGGAATGTGCTGGAGGTCGATGCCCGCCGTCGCGTTGAACAGCACGCCGGCCAGGTGCGACGAGGCGCCGTTGCCCGACGAGGCATAGCTGAGCTTGCCCGGGTTGGCCTTGGCGTAGGCGATCAGTTCCTTCACGTTCTTCACCGGAACCGAGGGGTTGACCACCAGGATGTTCGGCAGGTAGCCGACCTGGACCACGGGGGCGAAGCTCTTCACCGGGTCGTAGCCCGGCTTGCGGTAGAGGCTGACGTTGATCGCGAGCGGGCCCGAGGTGCCGAACAGCAGCGTCTGGCCGTCGGGCGTGGCGCGCGCTACGTAGTCGGCACCGATGTTGCCGCCCGCGCCGGCGCGGTTCTCCACGATCATCGGCTGGCCGAGCCGGTCCTTCATCTCGGCCGCGAGCGTGCGCGCCATCGCATCGGTCGGGCCGCCCGGCGGGAACGGGATCACCAGCGTGATCGGCTTGTCGGGAAAGGTGTCGGCATGGGCCGCGGGCAGCAGGGGCAGGGCCGCCGCGGATGCGGCGGCGAATACGAGGGTGGCGAGAAGTCGCATGGGGGTTGTCTCCGTTGTCTGTCTTGAATGAAAAGGCTCAGGCCGCGTTCCAATCGGCCGGCACCTGCGGCGCGGCCAGCGGATCGCGCGGCAGCACGCGGTGCAGCAGCACCGACTGCGCCCAGGCCACGCGCTGCGCCGAGCCGCCGCGCGCGCCTTCCCAGGCCATCGCGATCGCGCTGACCACGTGGTAGAGCGCCGAGGCGGCCTGGCGTGCGAGGCGGTCGCCGCCGTCCTCGGCCGCGATCCGCGTGAGCTGGCCGGCACGGTCGAGCGCATCGCGCAGCGCCGCGGCGAAGGCGGGCGCCAGCGGCGCGTCGTCGACCAGCGCCGCGAAGTGCGCCTGCAGCACCGGCAGCGAGCCCTCGCGCTTGACCGCGCGGATCACGTCGAGCGCGACGATGTTGCTTGTGCCTTCCCAGATCGAGCCCAGGTGCGCATCGCGCAGCAGCCGCGGGTCGCTCCATTCCTCGATGTAGCCGCAGCCGCCGCGCACTTCCATCGCGTCGCCGGTGACCTTGCGCGCGTCGCGGCAGGCGCGGAACTTGATGAGCGGCGTGAGGATGCGCAGCAGCGGGTAGGCGCCGGTGTCGCCGCCGTCGGAGCGTGCCAGCGCCTGCGCGGTCTGGAACACCATGCTGCGCGCCTGCTCGGCGGGCAGCCGCAGCTTCTCCAACTGGCGCTGCATCAGCGGCATGTCCTCGAGCCGTTGGCCGAAGGCGCGGCGCTCGTGCGCGATGTACTCGGCCTCGGCCACCGCGCGGCGCATCAGGCCGGCCGCGCGCACGCCGTTCGACAGCCGCGAGTTGTTCACCATGTCGGCCATCTGCACGAAGCCGCGGCCCTGTTCGCCCACCAGATAGGCCAGCGCGCCTTCGAGCCGGATCTCGCCGCTGGCCATCGAGCGCGTGCCCAGCTTGTCCTTGAGCCGCAGGATGCGGTAGCGGTTGGCGCTGCCGTCGTCGAGCCGGCGCGGCAGCAGGAACAGCGACACGCCCTTGAGGCCGGGCGCGCCGCCGTCGACGCGCGCCAGCACCATCGCGAAATCGGCGTCGGGGTTGGAGCAGAACCACTTGTCGCCCGTCAGCCGCCATTGGCCTTCGTCGTCCTGGTGCGCACGCGTCTCGGTGGCCGCGATGTCGGAGCCGGCCGCCTGCTCGGTCATGAACATCGCGCCCTGCGCCAGCGTGTCGAAGCCCAGCGACTGGAAGCGCGGCATGAAGCGTTCGACCAGTTCGGGGCTGCCGAACTTCTTCAGCGTGCGCGCCAGCGAATCGGTCATCGAGACCGGGCAGCACAGGCCGAACTCGGCCTGCACGAAGAGGTAGGTCAGCACGTACTTGACCAGCGGCGGCATGCGGCCTCGCCAGCCCAGCGTTTCGTCGCGGTGCGACATGGCGGCCAGGCCGAACTCGCTGAGCGCGAGCCGTTCCATCTCGACGTAGGCGGGGTGCTTGTGCACCTGCGGGTCGTCGATGCCGGTGCGGGTGCGCAGCGTGAGCGTGGGCGGGTTTTGGTCGGCGGTGTGCGCCAACTCGTCGAGCCGGCCGCCGGCCAGCGCGCCCAGCCGCTCGAAGTGCGGGCGCATGTGCGCCAGCAGGTCGGCCGGCAGGTAGAGCGCGAGCAGACCATGCAGTTCGGTGTCGTGGTCGAACAGGCTCCGGCCATGGCGGTCGGGCACGGGATGGGCGGCAATCTCGCCGACGGATGCGGCAGCGGTGCTGGGCATGGGCTTGTCTCCTGGTTCGCCCGCATTCTTCGGTGGCTGACGATTCTTGTCTAATATCGAATTGGTCTTGATCCATTCGATCTGCCTATCATTGAAAGGACGCCCCATGGAGCTGCGCCATCTGCGCTATTTCGTCGTGCTGGCCGAGGAGCTGCACTTCGGCCGCGCCGCGCGGCGGCTCGCGATTTCGCAGCCGCCGCTGAGCGTGGCCATCCGCCAGCTCGAGGAATCGGTCGGCGCCCAGCTGTTCGAGCGCAACAGCAAGGCGGTGCGCCTGACCGCCGCCGGCCAGACGCTGCAGGCCTCGGCGCGCACGCTGCTGCGCGACGCCGAGGAGGCGGCGACCGAGGCGCGGCATGTGGCGCAGGGCTCGGCCGGGCGGCTGCGCATCGGCTTCGTCGGCGCGATGCTCTACCGCGGCCTGCCGCAGGCGCTGACGCGGTTCCAGGCCGCGCATCCGGCGGTGCGCGTGAGCCTGGTCGAACTCAATTCCGGCGAGCAGATGACCGAGCTGCTGCAGGACCGCATGGACGTGGGCTTCGTCCACACCGGTCGCGTGCCGGCCGAGCTGCAGGCCCGCCTGCTGGTGTCCGAGCCCTTCGTCGCCTGCCTGCCGGCCGCACACCGGCTGGCCCGCAAGCGCGCGGTGGCGCTGGCCGACCTGCGCGACGAATCCTTGGTGCTGTTCTCGCGCCATGCCTCGCCCGACTACCACGCGCGCATCCTGGCGATCTGTGCCGAGGCCGGCTTCCGGCCCGAGGTGCGGCAGGAAGTGCGGCACTGGCTGGCCGTGGTGTCGATGGTGTCGCAGGGCCTGGGCGTGGCGCTGGTGCCCGACGCGATGCGCCATTCGGCATTGAAGGGCGCGGTGTTCCGGCCACTCGAGGAACTCACGCCGCCGTCGGAAGCCTATGGCGTCTGGCCGGTGGCCTCGCCCAACGTGCTGGTGCCGCGGCTGCTCGATGCGGTGGTGCGCAGCCTGGGACCGCGCGCCGCGGCGGGATGATTGCAATCGGCCACGCTGCCCCTAGATGGAAAGACACCGAGGAAAAACATGACCGACACCCTGCACATCGTCTGCCCGCATTGCCACACCACCAACCGCGTGCGTGCCGACCAACTGGTCAGCGCGCCGGATTGCGGCAGTTGCCATCAAACGCTGTTCGCGGGCCGTTCGGTGGCCCTGAACGAATCCGCCTTCGACCGCCACATCGCGCGCAACGAGATCCCGGTGCTGGTCGACTTCTGGGCGCCCTGGTGTGGCCCCTGCCGCCAGATGGCACCGGGCTTCGAAGCCGCGGCCGCGAAGCTCGAGCCGCGCGTGCGCCTGGCCAAGGTCGACACCGAAGCCGTGCCTGCGCTGGGCGCGCGCTTCAACATCCGCAGCATCCCGACGCTCGCGCTGTTCAAGGGCGGCCGCGAGATCGCGCGGCAGGCCGGCGCGATGGGCAGCGCCGACATCGTGCGCTGGGCCGAAGCGCACTTGCGCTGATCAGCCGCCGATCTTCTCCAGCACGCGGCTCAGCTTGTTGGCGATGCGCTGGGGCAGCGTCCAGCCGTTGAGCTGCGCCATCCTTGGCGAGCGCCAGCGGGCGACTTCCTCGGCCGCCGAGCCGCCCGTACCGTTGCCGCGAATGAGCCCCAGCAGGGCATCGGCGTAGTACGGGACGATCCGGTCGGGGCGGAAATGCGCCTGCCAGGCCCGGTGCGCGGCCTCGCCCATGGCGATGTAGTCGACGGCACGGGCCTCGAGCCTCTGCTGCAGCAACGGCAGCTCGGCTTCGGGCACCTTCACCGACAGGCTGCGCCAGTCCGGCCCCGACGGCTCGACGAACTCGTCGGCCAGGATCACCGGCGCCACGCCCAGCGCCATGCTTTCGAAGACGCGCATCGAAGCGGGTGCCCAGCCCCCCGGGCACAGCGAAAACTTGCCCGAGCGCAGCAGCGCGACGTAGCGCTGTTTTTCGTCCGTGCCGTGGTCGAGCCAGCTTTCGGTGGACTCGGCCTTGAACACCGGGGAGCGGCTGCAGACGTCGAGCAGGCCCTGGCGCAGCTTTCGATGGGACTTCGGGTTGCCGCGCCAGGTGGCCAGCAGGCTGGCCGGTGGGCGGGGCGTTCCGGCCTGGGCCGTCACTTCCTCGTTGGGTTGGGCGAGGAACGGGATTGCCGCATGCAGCTTCGGATCGAAACGACTGCGCCGCAGACAGGTGTAGAGGCCGCGCAGCAAGCCGGCGGCAGCGTCGTCCTCGTTGAGCGTGTAGACCTTGTGCGGGAAGCGTCCCACGATCGGGTCGGCCGCCAGCATGTCGATGTAGCGCCACTCGCGGAAGGCCCAGGGCTCGTTCAGGATCAGCGCGTCGGCTTCTTCGATGTCCTGTGCTTCGACGACGCCGGGCCGGGTCAGCAGTTCCGCGCGCAGCACATCGAGGCGGTAGGGGTCGGCGCTGGCCAGCGGCGTGTCAGCGGGTGTGAGAAAGCGGAGCTTCATGCGGCAAACCCTGAAACGAGAACGCACCGAGGTCGGTGCTGAATCTCAATATAAGGGCAGGGGTCGCCGGCCCTGGTCGTCGGCCGGAAATTTGAGCTTTTGACCTACATCCAGCGGCTCAGGCGGCCGTTGTGCATGGTGCCGATCCGATCGGCCATCACGCGCGCCTCGTGTTCGTTGTGCGTCACCAGCACCGCCGTCTGCCCGGCCTGGCGCAGGATGTCGCGCACCTCGGCCGTGAGCCGTTCACGCGTGGCGCCGTCGAGGTTGGAAAAAGGCTCGTCGAGCAGCAGCAGCGCGGGCGCGGGCGCGAGCGCACGGGCCAGTGCGATGCGCTGCTGCTGGCCGCCCGAGAGCTGGTGCGGAAAGCGCGCGCCGGCTTCGGCCAGGCCGACCAGCGCGAGCATCTGCTGCACGCGTGCCGCGCGTTCCGACGCCGCCGTTCGCCGCAGGCCGAAGCCCACGTTCTGCGCGGCCGTCAGGTGCGGGAACAGCGCGTACTCCTGGAACATCATGCCGACGCGGCGCTTCTCGGGCGGCAGGTGGATGTCGGCCGTCGACAGCAGCACCTCGCCCAATTCGATGCGCCCGCCGCGCACCGGCTCGAAGCCGGCGATGGCGCGCAGCACCGTGGTCTTGCCGCAGCCCGAGGGGCCGAGCAGGCAGCCGATCCGGCCGGCCTCGAGCGCCAGCGAAAAGCCGTCGACGACCGTGTGCAGGCCACGCGGACCTTCATAGCCGAGTCGCAGATCGTGGATGTTCAGGGCGGCGGTCATGGGGGGGGATTCTCGAAGGGCAGGGCGGTGGCATCGGGCGCGCTGCGGAATTGCGTGCGCGCCAGCAGCACCACCGGCAACAGGCCGGCCAGCACGATGGCCAGCGCCGCGATGGCACCTTCCTCGTAGGTGCCGCGGGCCGCTTCGGCATAGAGCCAGGTCGCGAGGGTGTCGAAGTTGGCGGGCCGCAGCAGCAGCGTGGCGGGCAGCTCCTTCATCGCATCGACGAAGACCAGCAGCGCGCTGGCCGCGATGGCCGGCTGCAGCAGCGGCAGGTGCACGCGGCGCAGCGTGCCGGCGGCGTTCTCGCCGAGCAGGCGCGAGGCCTGCTCGAGCGCGGGCGGGATGCGTGCCAGACCCGACTCGATGCCGCCCACGGGCATGGCCAGGAAGCGGATCACGCAGGCGATCACCAGCACCACGCCCAGCCCCATCAGCGGCAGGCCGGGCAGGCGCAGCCAGTCGGCCAATTGCGCATCGAAGGCCAGCGCGGGCGTGAGCAGGCCGATGGCCAGCACCGTGCCCGGCAGCGCGTAGCCCAGCGTGGCGACACGGGCCTGCCAGCGCGCGCGGTTGGGCATCGCGCCGTGGCTGCGCGCGGTCCAGGCGACCACCAGGCCGGCCACCACGGCGATCACGGTCACGCCCATCGCCAGCGCCAGCGTGTTGCCCAGGCTGTGCACCAGCCCCTGCGACACGCCCTGGCCCAGCCGCAGGCGCTTCACGCTCTCCCACACCAGGTAGGCCGCGGGCGCGACGAAGCCGATCAGCACCGGCAGTGCCGCGGCCGCGGTTGCGGCCCAGGCGGCGGCACCGCGCAGCGCGCGCGGCTGCATCGCGCGCATGCGCTGCGCCGAACCGAAGCGCTGGTGGCGCCGTCCGTGGCGTTCGAGCAGCACCAGCAGCACCACCACGAGCAGCATCGCGCAGGCGATCTGCGCCGCGCCCGCGAGGTCGGAGCGCGTGATCCAGGTGGTGTAGACCGAGACCGTCAGGGTGTTGATGCCCAGAAATTCCGAGGCGCCGATGTCGTTGAGCGTCTCCAGCAGCGCGAGGCTCAGGCCCACGGCCAGTGCCGGGCGCGCGAGCGGCAGCGCCACGCGCCGGAAGGCGCCGAAGCGGCCTTCGCCCAGGGTGCGCGCGGCCTCCATGAGATGGGCCGGCTGCGTCATGAACATCGCGCGTGCGGTCATGTAGACATAGGGATAGAGCACGAAGCCGAGCACGAAGATCGCGCCGCCCATCGAGCGCAGGTCGGGCAGGCGGAACTGGCGCGGGCTGTCGTAGCCCAGCAGCCAGCGGATCGCGCCCTGCACCGGGCCGATCGGGTGCAGCAGGTCGAGGTAGGCGAAGGCCACGATGTAGGTCGGCATCGCCAGCGGCAGCAGCAGCGCCCAGTGCAGCACGCGCCGGCCGGGGAAGTCGCAGCTGCTCACCAGCCAGGCGCAGCCCGTGCCGATCACGAGCACCACCGTGCCCACGCCCACCAGCAGCACGGCGGTGTTGAGCGCGGCCTGCGGCAGCACGTAGCGCATCAGATGTGCCCAATGCGAGAGATCGGCGCCCAGCGCCAGCCAGGCGAGCGTCGCCACCGGCGCGAGCACGCCCAGCGCCACGAGCAGGGTGGCCATGCGCCACAGCGGACCGGCCGCCCGAAGACCAGCAGGACGACGGCCGAAACTCAAACCCAACACATACCGCCCATGAGATGACTTACTGACTTATTCCAGGAACACCGTGGAACCGGCTTTGCCGGGCCACTGGTGTTGCCCCCGGAGGGGGGAGGGGCGAAGCGACACGAAGTGCGCGAGCCCTTCGGGGGAGAGCCAAGCCTATTGATCGAAACCGACCTTGTCGACCAACGCGCTCGCCTGCTTGCGGTACTTCGCGATCTCGGTCAGCGGCAGCGGATCGACCTTCAGCTCGCCGATGGCCTGGCCGATGATCGGGTCGAGCGCCACGCCCTTGCGCACCGGGTACTCGTAGTTGGCCTGTGCGTAGAGCGACTGGGCCGATTCCGACACCAGGAACTCGAGCAGCTTGACCGCGTTGGCGCGCTGCGGCGCGTTCTTCGCGACAGCGGCGCCGCTGATGTTGACGTGCGTGCCGCCGCTCTTGGCGTTGGCGAAGGTCGGGCGGATCACCCGGATCGCGTCGCCCCACTTGCGCGCGTCGCTGCCTTCCTTGGAGGCCTTCATCTGGCCCACGTAATAGGAGTTGGCCAGCCCGATGTCGCAGATGCCGCCCAGGATGTCGCGCGCCACGTCGCGGTCGCCGCCGGTGGCCTTGCGCGCCAGGTTGGCCTTCACGCCGCGCAGCCACTGCTCGGTCTTGGCTTCGCCGTCGTGCGCGATCAGCGAGGCGATCAGCGCGGTGTTGTAGGGATGCTGGCCCGCGCGGATGCAGACCTTGCCCTTCCACTTCGGATCGGCCAGGTCTTCGTAGCGGAAGCTGTTGATCTTCATGGCCTTGTCGGCGTACAGCACGCGGGCGCGCATCGACAGGCCGAACCACTGGCCGTCGGCGCCGCGCAGGTTGGCCGGGATCGCGGATTCGAGGGCCGCCGACTTCACCGGCTGCGTCACGCCGCCCTCGACCAGGTCGAGCAGGTTGCCGGCGTCCACCGTCATCAACACGTCGGCCGGCGAGCGTGCGCCCTCCGCCTTGACGCGCTCGAGCAGACCGTCCTTCACGAACACCGTGTTGACCTGGATCTTCGTGGTCGCGGTGAACGCCGACAGCAGCGGCTGGATCAGGCCCGGCTCGCGCGTGGTGTAGAGCGTGAGCGACTCGGCGGCGTGGGCCGGCAGCGCGGCTGCCGCCAGGCAGGCGATGGAAACGAGGGAGCTCAGGGCGCGCAAGGGGCTGCGGCCGGTCGCGCACAGGCGGTCGGTCATGAAGGGGTTCTCCTGGATGGACGTCGAAGCGGCCACCGGATGGCGGCCGCGATCTCATCGGGCAGTGCCGATGCGAATCATTATCAAGTCCACGGCCCGTGGACCCAAGCGATTGGACCTACAAGGCTGCGGTTTATTCCCCCAGGGGGCTCAAGGAAAAGGGTTTCCCCTTGATCGTGGTTCTGCAATGCAGTCTTGATTTGCCATAGCTGGCGAACTCTGAGGACCATGAAACTGCTAAGCGGAATAAGATTCCGCAAAAACGCAGTACCTGAAGTGCGCAACCCCGACGGAGACACCCATGCCTGCCCTTGCGAATTCAGCCGACGCGCCGACGCGCCTGCACCAACTGATCGACCCCTGGGTCGCCGCCCGGCCCGACGCGCTGGCCGTGGCCGATGCGCACGTGTCGCTCGACTACGCGCAGCTGCACGCGGTCACGGTGGCTGCAGCGGCGCAGCTCCAGGCGCTGGGCGTGCGCGCCGGCGACCGGGTGCTGATCGTGGGCGAGAACTGCGCGGCCGTCGGTGTCTTCGTGCTCGCGCTGAGCCGGCTCAATGCCTGGGCCAGCGTGGTCAACGCCCGGCTGTCGGCACGCGAGGTGGACGACTTCGTCGCGCATTCGGGCGCGCGCCGGGTGCTCTACACGCCGCATGTCTCGCCCGATGCGAACAAGCACGCGCAGCGCCACGGCGCGCAGGCCGTCGACTGGCCGGGCCTGGGCCCGCTGCCGGTCGGTCCGCTGGCCGAAGGCGTCGAGCCCGAGCCCTGCCATGCGGCGGCCGAGGACCAGGTCGCGGCCATGATCTACACCTCCGGCACCTCGGGCGCGCCCAAGGGCGTGATGCTCACCCATGCCAACCTGATGTTCGCGGCCATGGCCTCGGTCCACATCCGGCGCTTCGGTCCCGGCGACCTGATCTACAGCGCGTTGCCCATGGCGCACGTGGTCGGCCTGTCGACCCAGTTCCTGGGCTGCATGGCCAGCGGTTCGGCCGTGCTGCTCGAGCCCCGCTTCTCGCCCGCGGCGATGGCGCACGCCCTGGCCGAGAAGGGCGTGACCGCCTTCACCGGCGTGCCGGCCATGTTCGTCAAGCTGCTCGAGTGGTCGCGCGACCAGGGCGTGCCGCTGGTCGCGCCCAAGCTGCGTTTTCTCTGCGTGGCCGGCTCGCCGCTCACGCCCGCGCTCAAGGCCGACGTGGAGCAGGTCTTCGGCCTGCAGCTCAACAACGGCTACGGCCTGACCGAGACCGCGCCCACCGTGGCGCAGACCCGCATCGACGTGCGGCGCGACGATTGCGCGGTCGGCGTGCCGCTGCCCGGCGTCGAGACACGCATCGTCGACGCGGCCGGCGCCGAAGTGCCCGACGCACAGATCGGCGAACTCTGGGTGCGCGGCCCCAACCTCATGAAGGGCTACTACCGCAACGAGGCGCAGACGCGCGTCGCGATCAATGCCGAGGGCTGGTTCAACACCGGCGACATGGCGCGGCGCACGCCCGACGGCGCGCTGCTGATCGTGGGGCGCAGCAAGGAACTGATCATCCGTTCGGGCTTCAACGTCTACCCGGTCGAGGTCGAGCAGGTGCTCAACAGCCATCCCGACGTGGTGCAGTCGGCCGTGGTCGGCCGCACCGTCGACCACAACGAGGAGGTGATCGCCTTCATCGAGACGGTGTCGGGCGCGGCCTTCGACGAGCCGGCGCTGCGCCTCTACCTGCGCGAGCGGCTCTCCCCCTACAAGCTGCCCGCCGAGATCCATTGCCTGGCGCAGCTGCCGACCACGCCCTCGGGAAAGATTCTCAAGACCGCGCTGGAAGCCATCGCCCGGCAGACCGCCGCCTGAATTCGGCGCACGCCCGTTTTTCGCAACTTCACCCGGAGCCTCGCATGGCCCTTCCCGACATTCTCAAAGACCAGCTCGCGCTGCCGCTGATCGGTTCGCCGCTGTTCATCATCTCGAACCCCGAGCTCGTGCTGGCGCAGTGCCTGGCCGGCGTGGTCGGCTCCTTCCCCGCGCTCAACGCACGACCCAAGGAACTGCTCGACGAATGGCTCACGCAGATCACGACCACGCTGGCGGCTGCCCGCGCGGCCGAGCCTGAGCGCCGCATCGCGCCCTTCGCGGTCAACCAGATCATCCATGCGTCGAACGACCGGCTCGACCACGACATGGCGCTGTGCGTGAAGCACCGCGTGCCGATCGTCATCACCAGCCTCTCGGCGCCGACCGACTACGTGGCGCCGATCCATGCCTACGGCGGCCTGGTGTTCCACGACGTGACCAACGTGCGGCATGCGAAGAAGGCGCTCGAGGCCGGCGTCGACGGCCTGATCCTGGTCTGCGCCGGTGCGGGCGGCCATGCCGGCACCATGAGCCCCTTCGCGCTCGTCAGTGAAGTGCGCCAGTTCTTCGACGGCCCGATCGCGCTCTCGGGGTCGATCACCTCCGGTGCGCACGTGGCGGCGACACGCGCGATGGGCGCCGACCTGGCCTATGTCGGCACGCGCTTCATCGCGACGCCCGAAGCCAATGCGCAGGAGGCCTACAAGCAGATGATCGTCGACAGCGCCGCGGCCGAGGTCACCTACACGCCGCTGTTCACCGGCGTGCACGGCAACTACCTGGCACGCAGCATCGCGGCCGCGGGGCTCGACCCGGTCAACCTGCCCACGGCCGACAAGACCTCGATGAACTTCGGCTCGACGCGCATCAAGCCCTGGAAGGACGTCTGGGGTGCGGGGCAGGGCGTGGGCAACATCCGCGAGGTGCTGCCGACGGCGGAACTGATCGCGCGCATGGTGCAGGAGTACCAGGGCGCCCTCAACCACATGGCAGCTTGAGATGAAGATCGGCATTCCCTCGGAGACGCTGGCCGGAGAGACACGCGTGGCGGTGACGCCGGAGACCGCGAAGAAGTTGGTGGCGCAGGGCCACGTGGTGGTGGTGCAGTCGGGCGCGGGGGGGGCGGCCAGCGTGACCGATGCGGCCTACGAAGCCGCCGGTGCGCGCATCGTCGACGGGGCCGAGGCCTTCGCCGCCGAGATCGTGCTCAAGGTGCGCGCGCCCTCGGACGCCGAAGCCGCCTTGCTCAAGCCGGGTGCCGTGGTCGTCGGCATGCTCAACCCCTTCGATGCCGCGGGCCTGCAGCGCCTGGCCGCGGCCGGGGCGGTCGGCTTCGCACTCGAAGCCGCTCCGCGCACCACGCGTGCCCAGAGCATGGACGTGCTGTCTTCCCAGGCCAACATCGCCGGCTACAAGGCCGTGATGATCGCGGCCGACCAGTACCAGCGCTTCTTCCCGATGCTCATGACGGCCGCGGGCACGGTCAAGGCCGCGCGCGTGGTGATCCTGGGTGTCGGTGTGGCGGGCCTGCAGGCGATCGCCACGGCCAAGCGCCTGGGGGCGGTCATCGAGGCTTCTGATGTGCGCCCCAGCGTGAAGGAGCAGATCGAGTCGCTGGGCGGCAAGTTCATCGAGGTCTCCTACGACACCGCCGAAGAGAAGGAAGCGGCTGTGGGCGTGGGCGGGTATGCCAAGCCCATGCCCGCGAGCTGGCTGGCGCGCCAGCAGGTCGAGGTGGCCAAGCGCGTGGCGCTGGCGGACATCGTGATCAGCACGGCGCTCATTCCCGGTCGTGCCGCGCCGACCTTGATCACCGAAGAGATGGTCAAGTCCATGAAGCAGGGCTCGGTGATCGTGGACATCGCCGCGGGCAAGGGCGCGGACGGCGTGGGTGGCAACTGCCCGCTGTCCCAAGCCGACCGCACGGTGGTCAAGCACGGCGTGACGATCGTGGGCGAGACGAACCTGCCCGCGCGCGTGGCGGCGGACGCCTCGGCGCTGTATGCGCGCAACGTGCTGGACTTCCTCAAGCTGGTGCTGCCCAAGGAGGGGGGTCTGAAGATCGACCTCGAGGACGACATCGTGGCGGCCTGCCTGGTCACGCGCGACGGTCAGGTGACCCGCAAATAAGAACGCAAAAGAACACAAGGAGCCGAGACATGGAATCCGTCAACCCGACCGTCATCAACCTGATCATCTTCGTGCTGGCCATCTACGTGGGCTACCACGTGGTGTGGACGGTCACGCCCGCGCTGCACACGCCGCTGATGGCGGTGACCAACGCGATCTCCGCGATCGTGATCGTGGGCGCGATGCTCGCGGCTGCGCTCACCACCACGCCGCTGGGCAAGACCATGGGCGTGCTGGCCGTGGCGCTGGCCGCGGTGAACGTCTTCGGCGGCTTCCTGGTGACCCGGCGCATGCTGGAGATGTTCAGGAAGAAGGAGAAGAAGCCTGTTCTGAGCAAGGTCGAAGGGGCCGCACCCGCTGCCGGCAAGGGAGACGCAGCATGAGCATGAGCCTCGTCACGCTGCTGTACCTGGTGGCCAGCGTCTGCTTCATCCAGGCCCTGAAAGGCCTGAGCCACCCCACCACATCCATCCGCGGCAACGTCTTCGGCATGAGCGGCATGGCGATCGCCGTGCTGACCACGATCGCGCTGATCCATGGCCAGGCCCGGGCGCTGAACATCGACTTCGGCACCGGCATCGCCTATGTGCTGGTGGCGCTGGTCGTGGGCGGCGGTCTGGGCGCCTACATGGCCAACAAGGTCGAGATGACCAAGATGCCCGAGCTGGTGGCCTTCATGCACAGCATGATCGGGCTGGCGGCGGTGTTCATCGCGGTGGCCGCGGTGGCCGAGCCCTGGGCCTTCGGCATCACGGCCGCACCGGTGGCCTCGGCCATCGGCAGCGTCACGGTCGACGGCGGCGCGGTGCTGATCGACGGCTTCCTGCGCTACGCCATCCCCGCGGGCAACCGGCTGGAGCTGTTCCTGGGCGCGGCCATCGGCGCCATCACCTTCAGCGGCTCGGTGATCGCCTTCGGCAAGCTCTCGGGCAAGTACAAGTTCCGCTTGTTCCAGGGCGTGCCGGTGCAGTTCCAGGGCCAGCACATGCTCAACCTGGTGCTGGGCCTCTTGACCGTTGCACTGGGCCTGGTGTTCGTCTTCACCGAGAGCTGGAGCGCCTTCTTCGCGATGCTGGCGCTGGCCTTCGTGATGGGCGTGCTGATCATCATCCCGATCGGCGGGGCGGACATGCCGGTGGTGGTGTCGATGCTCAACAGCTACTCGGGCTGGGCGGCTGCGGGCATCGGCTTCAGCCTGAACAACGCGATGCTGATCATCGCGGGCAGCCTGGTGGGCAGCTCGGGCGCGATCCTGAGCTACATCATGTGCAAGGCGATGAACCGCAGCTTCTTCAACGTGATCCTGGGCGGCTTCGGCGGCGAGGCGGTCACGGCGGGGGGCGGTGCCAAGGAGCAGCGGCCGGTGAAGAGCGGCAGTGCGGACGATGCGGCCTTCGTCCTGAGCAATGCCGAGACGGTGGTCATCGTGCCGGGCTACGGTCTGGCGGTGGCGCGCGCGCAGCACGCGGTGAAGGAGCTCGCGCAGAAGCTCACCGACAAGGGCATCACGGTGAAGTACGCGATCCACCCGGTGGCCGGGCGCATGCCGGGGCACATGAACGTGCTGCTGGCGGAGGCCGAGGTGCCCTACGACCAGGTGTTCGAGATGGAGGACATCAACGGCGAGTTCGGCCAGGCCGACGTGGCGATCATCCTGGGCGCGAACGACGTGGTGAACCCTGCCGCGCACACCAAGGGCAGCGCGATCTACGGCATGCCGATCCTGGAGGCCTACAAGGCCAAGACGGTGATCGTGAACAAGCGCTCCATGGCTGCGGGCTACGCGGGCCTGGACAACGAACTCTTCTACATGGACAAGACCATGATGGTCTTCGGCGACGCCAAGAAGGTCGTGGAAGACATGGGCAAGGCGATCGAGTAGGCCGAGCAGGCCGATCCACATCAGCACAACGAAGGAGCTGCACATGACGAACGACAAGACGGGAAAGAAGGCGATCCTGGTGATCGGCGCGGGCGACGCCACCGGCAGCGCCATCGCCAAGCGTTTCGCGCGCGAGGGCTACATCGCCTGCGTGACGCGCCGGCAGGCCGACAAGCTCGCGCCGCTGGTCGAGGAGATCAGGGCCGAGGGGGGCGAGGCGCACGGCTTCGGCAGCGACGCGCGCAAGGAAGAGGAGATGGTGGCGCTGGTCGAGCAGATCGAGCGCGACATCGCGCCGATCGAGGTCGCGGTGTTCAACATCGGCGCCAACGTGCGCTTCGGCATCACCGAGACCACGGCGCGCGTGTACTTCAAGGTCTGGGAGATGGCCTGCTTCGGCGGCTTCCTCATGGGCCGCGAGACCGCCAAGGTGATGCTGCCGCGCGGCCGCGGCACGATCATCTTCACCGGTGCCACGGCCAGCCTGCGCGGGCGCGACGGCTATGCGGCCTTCTCGACCGCCAAGCAGGGCCTGCGCGCGCTGGCCCAGAGCATGGGCCGCGAACTCTGGCCCAAGGGCATCCACGTGGCGCACCCGGTGATCGACGGCGCGATCGACACCGAGTTCATTCGCACCACCTTCCCCGAGCGCTACGCGCTCAAGGAGCAGGGCGGCATCCTGAGCCCCGAGGCCATCGCCGACGCCTACTGGCAGATCCACATGCAGCCGCGCAACGCGTGGACGCACGAGACCGAACTGCGTCCCTGGATGGAGGCCTGGTGATGAGCGACGCCACGAACGACATCTCGCGCGCGCTCGAGGCCGGCGTGCTGCGCCTGGGCTTCGACCGCCCGGCGCGCAAGAACGCCATGACCGGCGCGATGTACATCGCCCTGGCCGAGGCGCTGCAGCAGGCCGATGCCGACGACGCGGTGCGCGTGGTGGTGATCCACGGCAACGAGGACGCCTTCTGCGCCGGCAACGACATCGGCGACTTCGCGGCTGCCGCGCCCAGCGAGGGCGAGCGCCCCTCGGTGCGCTTCATGAAGGCGCTGCTGCGCATGGGCAAGCCCGTGGTCGCGGCGGTCAACGGGCCCGCAGTGGGCATTGGCGCGACGATGCTGCTGCACTGCGACCTGGTCTACGCGGGGAGCGCGGCGAAGCTGGTCTTCCCGTTTGCCAGGCTCGGCCTGTGCCCGGAGTTCGCGTCGACGCTGCTGCTGCCGGCCAAGCTCGGCCACCAGCGCGCGGCCGCGCTGCTGATGCTGGGCGAACCCTGCACCGCGGCCGAGGCGCAAGCGCTGGGCCTGGTCAACGCGGTGCTGCCGCCGGCCGAGGTGCTGCCACAGGCGTTGAAGGTGGCGGCGCAACTGGCCGCGACCTCGGCGCCGTCGCTGCGCGCCACCAAGGCGTTGATGCGCGGCGAGGAACTGGCCGGCTACGAGGCCCGTATCGCGCAGGAGAACGCGCACTTCGCGCAATTGCTCGCGTCGCCCGAGGCCAAGGCCGCCTTCGCTGCGTTCCTGCAGCGCGGCAAGGGCGGCTGAGCCGATGCATCGAGATACCCAGGAGACCACCGTGCGCACCCAAGTTCCCGTCCACTTCATGTTCGACTTCGGCAGCCCCAATGCCTACATGTGTCACCGCGTGATCCCCGAGATCGAGGCCCGCACCGGCGCCGTGTTCACCTACGTGCCGATGCTGCTCGGCGGGCTGTTCAAGCTCAGCAACAACCGCTCGCCGGCCGAGGCCTTCGCGGACATCGCGAACAAGCGCGCCTACGACAAGCTCGAGGTGCGCCGCTTTGTCGCGAAGCACGGTCTCGACCGCTACCAGCCCAATCCCTTCTGGCCGGTCAACACCCTGCAGACCATGCGCGGCGCGGTGGCGGCGCAGAAGCTGGGCTGCTTCGTGCCCTACGTGGAGGCGGTCTACGTCGCCATGTGGGAGCAGGGCCTGGACATGGCCGACCGCGAGGTCATCGTGCGCACGCTCGACGCGGCGGGGCTCGACGGCCTGGCGATCTACGAGGGCACGCAGGACGCGGAGGTCAAGGCCGAGCTGATGGCCAACACGCAGCGCGCCTACGAACGCGGCGCCTTCGGTTCGCCGACCTTCTTCGTCGGCGAGGAGATCTTCTTCGGCAAGGACCGCCTGCGCGAAGTCGAGGAAGAGATCGTGCGCGCGCAGGCCGCCTCGGCCTGAGCGCGCCGACGACCCCACCCCGGATCAAAGAGAGACAGGAGACAAGAATGAACACCCGACTTTTCATGCGCACGCTGGGTGCAGCCTGCGCGCTCGCGGCCCTGCTGCCGCTGGCGCAGGCCCAGGACAGCGTCACGAACTACCCGGTGCGGCCGATCCGCGTGATGATCGGTTTCGCGCCCGGCGGCTCGACCGATGCGCCGATGCGCGTGCTGGCCGAGCGCGTGTCGAAGATCCTCAAGCAACCGGTGGTGGTCGAGAACAAACCCGGCGCGGCCGGCGTGATCCCGACGCAGGTGCTGCAGTCCTCGCCCAACGACGGCTACACGCTGGCCATCGCGCCGGCCGGCGTCTACCGCATCCCCTACACCACCGACCTCAAGTGGGACCCGGCCACCGACCTGAGCTACATCATCGGCATCACGGGCTATGCCTTCGGCACCGTGGTGCAGGCCTCGTCCTCGATCAAGACCATGGCCGACTTCATCGCGCAGGCCAAGGCCCGGCCTGGAGAGATCACCTACAGCACGCCGGGCGTGGCGACCACCAACCACCTGACGATGGAGCAGGTGTCGCGCATCGCGGGCATCCAGCTCAACCATGTGCCCTACAAGGGCTCGGCCGAATCGCTGCAGGGGCTGCTCGCGGGCCAGGTCGACTCGGCCGCCGAGACCTCGGCCTTCGTGCCGCAGGTGGACAGCGGCAAGCTCCGGCTGATCGCGGTGTGGGGCGCCAAGCGCATGGCGCGCTATCCCGATGTGCCCACGCTCCGGGAGCTGGGCATCGACATCGTCCAGACCTCCCCCTGGGGCCTGGTCGCGCCCAAGGGCACCGACCCGCGGATCGTCGCGCGGCTGCACGACGCCTTCAAGGAGGCGATGGCCTCGCCGGCCTTCCTCGAAGTGCTGGCGCGCTACGACATGGAGCCCGACTACCGCAGCTCGAAGGACTTCCAGCGCTTCGCCGTCGAGTCGATGAAGCGCGAGAAGGCCATCCTCGACACGCTGGGGCTGAGCCGCACGCGGCAATGACCTGAACACAAGAAGAAAGACGGAGACAAGACCATGAAGACACGACACTTCCTCGCGAGCGGCCTGGCCGCCGCTGCACTGAGCCTGCTGGGCGGGGCCTCGACGGCCATGGCACAGGAGGCCTTCCCCGCGCGCCCCATCAAGGTCATGCTGGGCTTCCCGCCCGGTGGCTCGACCGACACGCCGATGCGCGTGCTGGCCGAGGACGTGGGCCGGATCCTCAAGCAGCCGGTGGTGATCGAGAACAAGCCCGGCGCGGCGGGGCTCATGCCCGCGCAACTGCTGCAGGCGGCGCCGGCCGACGGCTACACGGTGGGCGTGATCCCGGGCAACCTGTTCCGGCTGCCCTACACCGGCACGATGAACTGGAACCCGGCCACCGACCTCAGCTATGTGATCGGTCTCACGCAGTTCGTCTACGGCGTCGTGGTGCCGCCCAACTCGCCGTTCAAGACCTGGGACGACCTGCTGGCCTACGCCAGGACCAACCCTGGCCAGCTCACCTACGCCACCTCGGGCGCCTACCTCGCGCAGCACATCACGATGGAGCAGATCGCGCGCATCAAGGGCGTGAAGTTCAACCACGTGCCGTACAAGGGCACGGCGGAGGCGTTGAACGCGGTGATGGGCGAGCACGTGATGGCCGCGGCCGACACCTCGGGCTGGGGTCAGGCGGTCGAGGCCGGGCGGCTGCGGCTCTTGGTGACCTTCAACGAGAAGCGCCTGGCCAAGTTCCCCAACGTGCCGACGCTCAAGGATGTCGGCATCGACTTCCCGCCGCCCTCGGCCGCCTGGGGCCTGGCGGTGCCGAAGAACACGCCGCCGGCGGTGGTGCAGAAGCTGCATGACGCCTTCAAGCAGGCGATGGAGATGCCGGGCTTCCGCAACGCGCTGGCCCAGTACTACATGGAGCCTTCGTACATGAGTTCGGCGCAGTACCAGCAATTCGCCGCGGCCTCGGTCAAGCGCGAGAAGACGCTGCTCGACGAGATCGGCTTCGTGCGCGACAAGTGAACCTTCTTCGCCCGTCCGAGGTGGACGGGCATGACCTCAGCGCCGCGCGCCGAGCTGCTGCTCGATGCGGCGCACCGTCTCGATCACGCGCGGCCGGATCTCCTGCATGAAGGTCTCGCGCGACAGCAGCTGCGCCGGGCCGGCGGCGTTGATCACCATCACCGGCAGGCCCTGGCCCAGCTGCAGCGGCACCGCGATGCCGTGGATCTCCTTCTGCCATTCGCCGAAGGAGCTGCAGCAGCCGTGCTCGGCCAGCTCCGACACGCCCTGCCGGATGCCCTGCGCGACGCGTGGCCACGAGGTCGGATCGAGCGCCTCGATGCGTTCCTCCAGGCCTTGCCGCTCGCTGGGCGTCACGCCCGCCAGGTAGGCCCGGCCCATGGCCGTGGTCGCGAGCGGGATGCGCGAGCCGATGTCGAGCCGCAGCGTCACGATCGACTGCCCGCGACAGACCTCGATGTAGAGCATCGACATGCCGTCGCGGATGCCCAGCGAGATCTGGCTGCCGGTGGCGTTGGCCAGCTCGTCCATCAGCGGTCGGCTGACCTCCTTGACGTCGAGCCGCGCGAGCGTGGTGCCGCCCAGCGTGAGCGTGGCCATGCCCAGCCGGTAGCGGCCCGACTCTTCCACGTGGTGCAGGTAGCCCAGCTTGGTCAGCGTGTAGGTCAGCCGCGTCACGGTGGACTTGGGCAGCTTGCAGCGCTCGGACAGGTCCTGGTTGCCCAGCCGTTCCTCGCCCGACTTGAAGCAGCGCAGCACGTCGAGCCCGCGGGCCAGCGCCGTGACGAAGTGGCGGTCTTCCTTGCCGTGGGCACTGCCTGAGGCGATGCCCTCGTCCTCACGGTCTTCCTCGGCATCGAGGGGGGAGGGCACGGATCTCTTGTTCATGGTGATGTGCTGCAGAGCGGTTTTTTAATCTGCCATGGAGGTAGGTTGACCCCGCATGGTCCCTCTTGTCTCTTCAGATGACTCGATTGCAGAATTCTAGACTGCATTGCAAAACATATGGCAATGGCCGAACCCTCTGCAACAGGAGACTTCCATGCATCCCCTCCTTCCCACCGGCATCCACAGCTTCCCCGCGATCGAGCGCGTGCGCTTCGGCCAACCGGCCGCCGCGGCCGTGGCCGTCGAAGCCGCCCAGGCCCGCGCACAGCGCGTGTTCATCATGGCGAGCCGTACGCTCAACACCCGCACCGAGGTGATCCGCGAGATCGAGGCCGCGCTCGGCGAGCGCCATGCCGGCACCTACGACGGCATGCCGCAGCACACCACGCGCACCGGCGTGGCGCGCGCCGCGCGGGCGGCGCAGCAGGCCGGCGCCGACCTGATCGTGGCGGTGGGCGGCGGCTCGGTGATCGACGGCGCGAAGATGGTCACGCTGTGCCTGCGCCACGGCATGAGCGACGAGCACCTCGAGGCGCTCGACCGCTTCGAAGTCAGGCTGGGCGACGACGGCAAGCCGGTGCGGCCGGTGTTCGACGGCCCGACGGTCCGCATGGTCGCGGTGCCCAGCACGCTCAACGGCGGCGAGTGCAACGCGGGCTGCCTGGTGACCGACGAGCGACGCAAGCACAAGCAGACCTTCTTCCACATCCACATGATGCCGCGCGCGATCGTGCTCGACCCGGCGCTCACGCTGCACACGCCCGAGACGCTGTGGCTGGGCTCGGCCACGCGCGCGCTCGACCATGCGATCGAGGCGCTGCTGTCGGTCACGGCCACGCCGCTGGCCGATGCGGTGGTGCTCTCGGGCATCGCGCGCATGGCCGCGGTGCTGCCGAAGTGGCAGGCCGCGCCGCACGATCTCGCGCTGCGCGCCGAATGCCAGATCGCGTCGTGGCTGTGCTCCTACGGCCTGTCCAGCCGCGGCGCGCAGGGTGGCGTGATGATGGGGCCGAGCCACGCGATCGGCCATGTGCTGGGCGGCACCTGCGGCGTGCCGCACTACCACTGCACGCCGGTGCTGATGCCGGCCGTGCTGCGCTGGAGCGAAGGCGCCACCGCCGATCGGCAGCGGCTGCTCGCGCAGGCGTTGGGCCAGCCCGCGCTGTCGGCGGGCGAGGCCTTCGCGCAGCTCGTGGCCTCGCTCGGCTTGCCGGCCAACCTGCGCGCGGTCGGCGTCGACGAGAGCCGCTTCGACGAGATCGCGAAGATCAGCATGCACGAGATCTTCACGCGCGGAAATGCGCGCCAGATCACCACGCCGGCCGACGTGCGCGAGATCCTCGCGCTCGCGGCCTGAACAGGGCGTCGAGGGTCGACGCGCCGGTGCGCGCGCGGAGACACGGCGATACGGAACCAGGCCGACCGGTGGCGTGGAACCGGCCGGCCGGAAACCGCGCGCCGCAAGGCTGTCAAGAAACGGTCATTTGGCGCGGCGAGTATGGGAAGGTTTGATCCTCCTCGTACCGCCTTGTCGCCTTCGCCCTCCCACCCGCCATCGCACCGGCCGTCCGTCTGCCGGCGGGTGTGCGTTCGCGACGCCGCTGGAACAGGGCGGCCGATCGCATGCGCCGGCACGCCGTGGCGCTGACCTGGGCGCGCAGGGTCATGGTCCTGTGCTGCGCGTTGGGCGTTCAGGTCGCCGCGTCGGCCGACCCCGCGGAGGGCCTGTTCGATTTCGACCTGCCCAGCCAGCCGCTGGCCTCGGCCCTGCGGGTCTATGCGAGCACGGTTCGGCGCCCCTCGGTCTCTCGCAGCGAGATGGTGACCGGCAGGACCTCGACCGCATTGCAAGGCCGCTACTCGGCGGAGGCCGCGCTCGCGCTGCTGCTCGCCGGCACCGGCCTCGCGGTCGAGACCGTCGATTCGGGCGGCATCCGGGCGTTGGTGCTGGTGGCCGCACCGATGCCGAGCCTGGCGGTGCGGCCGTCGGGCCTGTCGCTCGGTGACTATGCAGGGCTGCTGCAGGCCGGGGTGTGGGCCGACTTCTGCGAGGACGCGCGCACGGCGCCCGGCGCCTACCGCGCGCTGCTGCGTTTCCAGGTCGACGGGGCGGGACAGGTGCAACGGCCTCGGCTGCTGGGTCCATCGGGCGATGCGATGCGCGACGCGGCGCTGCTGGAGGTGCTCCAGCGCGTGCGCATGGCGCAGGCCCCGCCGCCGGACTTTCCGCAGCCTGTGACCCTGCTCATCGAACCGCATCGCGCGCATGGCGGCCCGCGCTGCACCGCGGAGGTCGCCGGGCCATGACCGACAACGCCCATCCGGCCCTGTCCGACTACCTGAGCCGGCACTACGCGCGGCTCAAGCTGCGCGTCGCCCGTTTGCTGGGCAGCGAGGACCTCGCCGGCGACGCTCTGCAGGACACCTGGCTGCGGCTGCAGGGCCAACCGGACGAGGCCGCGTCGATCCGCAGCCCGACGGGCTACCTGATCCGCGTCGCGGTCAACATCGCGGTCGACATCCAGCGCCGGCAGAGCCGCTCCGCCTCGGTGGAGGAGATCGAGGCCTTCATCGATCCGGCGCCCGGGCCGGCACAGACCGCCGAGGCACGCTCCGAGTTCAAGGTGATGCTGGCGCTGCTCGAACGCCTGCCGGAGCGGCGTCGCCAGGTGTTCCTGCTGGTGCACCTGGACGGCCTGGCGCACAAGGAGGTCGCGCAGGCGCTCGGGATCTCGATGCGCACGGTGGCCTACGAGCTGAAGAGTGCGCATGGGACGTTGAACGAAGGCATGCAGCAAGGCGCCGGTCCGCGCCGGACGCCGCCCATGGAAAATTCATGATCGAGAAAGTTTGCAGTTTTGGCGTGCCTCATTCGTCCTTCCTGAATATGGCCATGCTTGCATCCCCCCGTGACCTGCCGGCGCACCGCGCCGCGTGCGGAAGGCGCGCGACCGCATGAGCACCGCACTGCCGTCCGAAGCCGTCGACGCGGATGCCGCCGAGCGCCTGCAGGCGCAGGCCTGGGTCTGGCTGCGGCTGCTGCATTCGGGCCAGGCCCGGGTCCACGACCTCGACGGGCTGCGGCGCTGGTTGCGTGCCGCGCCGGCGCACCAGGCGGCCTTCGACCAGGCCAAGCAGCAGTGGACGGATTTCAAGCCCCTCTCGCGTACGGCGCTGCGCGCCGACGCCGGTCTCGCACAGCGCCATGCCACGTTGCTCGCGGCCCGGCAGGCGCCATCCCGCGGCACGCCGGGCCGGCGCGCCTTCCTGGGCATGGCCGGTGCGGGTGCGCTCGCCAGCCTGGTCGGCTTCGGGCTGGTGCATCCGCCGGCCGACCTGTGGCCCGCGGCCGGTGAATGGGGCGCCGACCTGCGCACGGCCACCGGCGAGCAACGCACGGTGACGCTCGAGGGGCGGGTCGGGCTGATGCTCAACACGCGCACCAGCGTGCGGTTGCGCAGCGCCGGCAGCCAGGCCGTGGGCATCGACCTGCTGGCCGGCGAGGCCGCGATCGACCTGCGGGCCAGCGCCCATGCCTTCGGCGTGGCCGCGGGCGTGGGCCGCAGCTTCGCCGAGGGCGGCCGCTTCGAGGTGCGCCACCTCGACGGCCGCGTGTGCGTCACCTGCATCGAGGGCCAGGTGCGCATCGAGCATCCCGCGGGCGAACGCCGACTGCGTTCGCGGCAGCAGGCCGTGTATGTCGCCGACGCCATCGGCGCCGTGGTCGACATCGACGCGGCGGACGCTACGGCATGGCAGAAGGGCGAACTGGTCTTCAGTGAGACGCCGCTGCACGAAGTCATCGCCGAGATCAATCGCTATCGCCCGGGGCGCATCGTGCTGATGAACACGCAGGTGCGTGACAGGCCCGTGACCGGCAGCTTCTTCACGGCTTCGCTGGACGAGGCGCTGCTCCAGATCCGCCACGGCTTCGGCCTGCAGGCCCGCGCGCTGGTGGGCGGGGTCGTCGTCCTGAGTTGATCGCCGGGTGCACGCGCGCTGCGCCTGCACCGCGTCGTCCGTCGAGTCGGTCTGGATTTATTTTTGCAGTCGGACGGGGGCTTCGTTCGTCCTTTCGGTATCGGAGCCTGCGTGCACGCCGGCTCCATGGACAGCGTCGAACGGCAAGGGCCGTCGGCGCTGCGAGACCGACTCCACCTTCGACTGGACACCCGATGAGCAGACGCGAAACCCCGGCCCCCTCGACCCCTCGCGCGCAGCGCCCGTTGCATCGATCGCGACGCAGGCTGGCGCCGATCGCACGGGCGATCGCCGTCGTGCTGGCGACCGGCAGCGTGCTTGCCGATGCGCACGCACAGCGCGCACTCGGCGCGGCCTGGATGGCGCAGAAGAACGTGATCCAGGGCACGGCGCAGGCCACGGGCCGCTTGCCCAATGGCCAGCCGGTGACCAGCCTCACGAACCCCACGCAGCAGCGCGACAGCGCGCAGATGCAGCGCTCGCTCGACAACCTCAACCTCGCCGCGCGCGGCATCGCGGCGCAGCAGGCGGCCCAGGAAGCGGCGCGGCAGGCGGCGTTGAATGGCAATGCGGTGCTGCCCGATGGCCTCGTCGACGGCGGCCTCAAGGTCGACACGAACAGCCTCACGGCCGGCTGGTTGAACGCCAAGGCGCCGGTGCAGACGGCCGCGGGCGGGCGCACGGTGGTGGGCATCGAGCAGACCGACGAGAAGGCGATCCTGAACTGGGAGACTTTCAACGTGGGCAAGAACACCACGGTGAAGTTCGACCAGAAGGGCGGCGCGAAAACCGACGGCACGAACAGCTGGATCGCGCTCAACCGCATCAACGACCCGAGCGGCAAGCCGAGCCAGATCGCCGGGCAGATCCAGGCCGACGGCGCGGTCTACCTCGTCAACCGCAACGGCATCGTCTTCAACGGCAGCAGCCAGGTGAACACGCGTTCGCTGGTCGCGAGTTCGCTGGCGCTGAGCGACAAGCAGTTCAAGCTCGGCATCAACAAGGCGCAGTATTTCAACGATGCCTACGAGGGCCAGGCGGATTCGTTCGCGATCCCGCAGTTCGGCGAGTTCACGGCCGTGCGCCCGGACATCAACCAGGGCTTCGTCAAGGGCGTCGATGGCGCGCCCGACACGCTGGGCGGCGTGGCGCGTTTCGATCCGGGCGCGGCGCCCGGTGCGGTGCAGGTGCAGGCCGGCGCAAGGCTGGCCGTCGATGCCGGCGGCAAGATCATGCTGTTCGCGCCCAAGGTCCACAACGCGGGCACGGTGTCCGCACCCGACGGCCAGGTGATCCTGGCGGCCGGCGAGAACGTGCACATCAACACCTCGAAGCTGACCGACAAGAACGGCGTGCGCGGTCTGGAAGTCGCGGTCTCGGCCGTGCCGGGCTGGGCCTTTGCCTGGACGCACATGGAGAACGCGCTGGCCGGCGGCCCGGTGCAGTGGAATCCGCAGTTCGTGCAGGGCCTGCGCGACGTGCTGCTGCCGGAGATGGCGGCGCGCACCGCCGCCGTCGGCTACGACGTGACCAACGCGGGCATCGTGCAGTCCGAGCGCGGCAACATCACGCTGCAGGCGCAGAACATCCACCAGAACGGTGTGCTGACGTCGACCACCGCGCTGAACAACCGCAGCGGCTCCATCCTGCTGCGCGCCTGGGGCCAGGGCACGCACGCCTATCAGAACAGCGACAACGACAACATCCTGATCAACTGGCTGGCCGGAACGCTGACGCTCGGCGAAGGCAGCGTGACCCGGATCCTGCCCGACGCCAGCGACACCAGCCTGATCGAGACCACCGCGCTCGCGACCCGCTACCAGCCGGGCCGCATCGCCCTCTATGGCAAGCTGATCGACCTCCAGCCGCACGCCGGCGTGCTCGCGCCTTCGGGCACCATCGAGATCGAGTCGGCGGTCAACCCGCTCTACACGCAGCTGCCGGGCTACCGCCCCGGCAGCCTCGGCGACGGCAGCCGCGTCTACATCGACGCCGGCGCCTACGTCAGCGTGGCCGGCATCCAGGGCGCGGCCGTGGACATGTCGCGCAACTTCGTCGAGGCCGAGCTGCGCATCAACGAATTGCGCGACTCGCCGCTGCTGCTCGATTCCTGGGTGCGCGGCAAGAAGATCGTCGTCGACCGCCGGGCCTCGGGCGTCTTCGCCGACGGTCCGATGGCCGGCGTCGAATGGGTCAAGAACAGCGCCGGCGTGATGGTTCCGGGCGCCTGGGCCGGCACGCCGATCGGCGACGTGACGGGCTGGGTCGGGGTCGGCATGACCGACATGAACGAGCTCTCGACCGATGCGGGCCGGATCACCGTGCGCGCCGGTGGCGAATTCATCTCGCGCGCAGGCTCGCTGCTCGACGTCTCGGGCGGATCGGTGCGCTACAACGACGGCCTGAACACCGCGACCAAGCTGATGGGTGCCGACGGCCGCGTCTATGCCATGGACAAGGCCTTCTCCGACCGCGACTACACCGGCATCGCGGGCCGCTACGTCCAGGACCACCAACGCTGGGGCGTGTCGGAGGAATTCGTCTCGCCGCTGATCGGCCGCAACGCGATCGAAGCGGGCTACACCGAAGGCCGCAACGCCGGGTCGGTCGTCATCTTCGCCGGCAAGGGTTTCGTGCTCGAAGGCGACTATGCGGGCGGCGTGGTGGTCGGCGACCGCCAGCAGAAGCAGCCGTCTAAGAACATCGGCGGCAAGCTCGAATTCGGCGGCGGCAGCGTCGAGGACCGGCCGTGGTCGCTGGGCGACCTGGTCGTGGGCCACGACCCGCACCGGCTCGCGGCCGACTTCACTTCCACCGCGACGCTGGGCGCCGACTTCATCGCCGCGCCGCGCCCCGGCCGCAACGAGGAGCCGGGCAAGCTGAGCTACATCCTCGACGACACGCTGAGCCAGTCGCGCATGGGCTCGGTCACCTTCCACATGCGGCGCGACTTCACGCTCGAGGAGGGCGCGGTGCTCGACATGGCGCCGGGCTCCAGCCTCATGATCAACGAGTTCGAGAACTCGACCAACACCGTCACCATCCACGGCACGATGCGCGCGGCCGGCGGCAACATCACCGCGATGGCGGCGATGGGCACCCTGCGCATCGGCGAGAAGGGCCGCTTCGACACCAGCGGCCAGTGGATCAACACCTGGCTGGACGGCGCGCAGCCCGCGCGCTGGGCCATGGACGCCGGCAGCATCCTGCTGTCGGCCAAGGATTTCGAGATCGACAGCCGCGCCGTGCTCGACGTCTCGGGCGGCGGGCGTGTCGACACCGCGGCCAAGGGCCTGCCGACGCTGCGGGTCGGCCATGCCGGCCTGATCACGCTCGCAGGCGTGGACGAGCGCACCGACCTGGGCGCGCTCGACATGCGCGCGCTGGCGGCGGGCTCCGCCGGCCGGCTCGCGATCAACACCGGCGCCGTGGTGCAGATCGGCGGCGAGCGCAACGACCCCACCCGTCTCTGGCTGCCGGAAACGCTGTACGCGGAGCGCGGCTTCGGGGTGGTGAGCATCGCCGGCAGCGCCGACATCGGCGTGGCCGACGGTGCCGTGGTCAGCCTGGTGCCGGCCAGCCTGGACACCGGCGGCTTCGACTACCGCCTGCTCGCCAGCGGCGCCCGCCTGGCCGACGCCGCGCCGGCCGTGCGGCTGGCGGCCGCGCAGCGTTTCGCGCGCAAGCCGGCCGAGCTCAACCTGAGCAACACGTCGAGCCACATCACGATCGGCGCCGGTGCGTCGGTCGGCGTGGACACCGGCGGCCGCATCCAGCTCAAGGCCGAAGGCGGCACCGTCACGGTGCAGGGCACGGTCGCCGCGCCGGCCGGCACCATCACGGTCGAAGCGGGGCAGGTCACGCTGGAGGCGGACGCGCAACTGCTGGCGCGCGGCGCCGCGCTGATCGCCACCGATGCCAAGGGCCGCCTGAGCGGCCGGGTACTGGACGGCGGCCGCATCGAACTGGTCGGCGGCATGGCGGACCTGGCCAGCGTGGCGCTGAAAGCCGGCTCGCTGATCGACGTCTCGGGCAGCACCGGCGTGGTGGAGAGCCCCAGGTCCGGCCCCTTCGGTGGCGACCTCGCAGGCATGCCGCTGCGCCGGCTGGACAGCGACGGCGGCAGCATCCGCGTGCAGGGCGCGCTCGCGCTCGACGGTCGCCTGGCCGGCCATGCCGGCGGTGCGTCCGCCAGCGGCGGCGCGCTGACCCTCGTCGACAGCGGGGTGAAGCCGACGGGCGGCATCACCGTGCCGACGCGCCTCTACTACCGCGACAAGGCCGGCGTGATCCGCAACGGCCTCTTCACGACGCTGGACCTGGACATCTTCGACACGTACGGCACCGCGCCGCTGCGGCTCACCGCAGCCATGCGCACGGCCCTGACCAACCTGTCGCCCATCCAGGCCAGCGGCATGGTGATCGACGATGGCGGCTCGGGCGGCAGCGGCGTGACCATTCAGAAGCCGTGGGAAGCCAACCCGGTGCTGGACGCTCGCGTGGTCCAGCTGCTCAACACCCATTTCTATTCGAACGCGACGGCCACCCAGAAGATCCAGATCGGCGATGTGCAGGTCTCGGCGAGTTCGCATGTCTCGGACAAGGCACTGGCCGATGGCGGTTTCGCCGACCTCTCGCTGAACGGCAAGGTCTCGCTGAACAACGTCCACCTGCAGGCGGGCCATTCGATCACCATCGGCGGCACGCTGAGCGGCCTGAACGGCAGCAGCGCCAGCCTCAGTGCGCCGCACCTGGTGTTCAGCGGCATCGGCGGTGGTTCGCCCCCGGCCGCCAACACCGCGCAGTCGAGTGGCCAGCTGACGCTCACGGGACAACTGATCGACATCCAGGGCAGCAACGCCCCCGGCGCAGGCATGCGCATCGGCGGCTTCGCGCGCACGGTGATCGAGGGCAAGGCGCTGCGCTTCATCGGCGAGATCCCGGCGCAGTTCGCGGGCACGCTCAATTCGGACATCACGCTCGGGGTCGACGGCGAACTCGTCGTGCGCGCCGGCCAGGTCTATCCGTCGACCGGCATGACCGGCATCCTGCGCGCGGGCGATTCGATCACGGTGGAACGCTTCGGCGAGACCGGCTCGGCGCCCCTGTCGGCCGGCGGCACGCTGCGCCTCGAAGCGCCGGTGATCGAGCAGAACGGCGTGCTGCGCGCACCCTTCGGCCAGATCGAGCTGATCGCCGCGAACCGCCTGACGCTGGGCGCGGGCAGCCTGACCTCGGTCTCCGGTGCGGGCCTGAACGTGCCCTACGGCAGCCTGATCAACAACGAGCATTGGCAGGATCCGCGCAAGGCGCCGAACACGGTGACGCCGTCCGACGGCGCGTTGGTCGCGCCGCCCGAGAAGCGCATCACGCTGAAGGCCCCGGACGTCGGCCTCGCCGCGGGCGCGGTGCTCGACATTACCGGCGGCGGCGACCTGTTCGCGGCCGAGTTCGTACCGGGCCCGGGCGGCTCGCACAACGTGCTGAACGTGCCCGGCATGTACGCCGTGGTGCCCGGCTACGGCAGCGCCGCGCCGGTCGCCGGTGCGCCGGCCGGCCAGCGCGTCTGGCTGGCCGGCAGCCCGGGCCTCGCGGCCGGCTGGTACACGCTGCTGCCGGCCCGCTACGCCTTGCTGCCCGGCGCCTTCGCGGTGCAGAGCAACGGCCGCGCCTGGCTGGGCACGGCGGCCAGGCCGTCGGCCTTGCCCGACGGCAGCCACGTGGTGCAGGGCAAGGCCGGCGATGCGCTGGGCAGCCTGAGCGAAGAGGTCGCCACCGGCTGGCGCGTGATGTCGGGCGCGACGCTGCGCCGGTACACCGAATACAACGAGGCCTCGTCGAACGCGTTCTTCTCGTCCGACGCCTTCAAGCTCACGCAGTACCGCCTGACCGGCCGCGACATCGTCACGCCGCGGCTGGCGCGCGACGGCGGCGCGGTGGTGTTCGACGCCACCGCCAGCCTGGTGCTGGACGGCAGCCTGAAGTCAGCGCCCGACGCGGGCGGACGCGGCGGCCTGGTCGACATCGCCGGCCAGAAGATCGCCATCGTCGGCCGCGACCTCGATGCGGCCGACCTGCGTGCCGACGGCTACCTCGTCATCGACGCGGCGAGCCTGTCGAACTTCGGCGCCGGCAGCCTGCTGGTCGGCGGCAAGCGCAGCGGCCACGTGCTCGGCCTCGGGCTCGAGGTGACGGCCACCGACATCGTGGTGCGCAACGGCGCCGGCTCGGCGCTGACCGGACCGGAAATCATCCTGGCCGCCAGCGACCAGGTCGGCATCGACGGCGGCAGCGTGCTGAGCGCCGTCGGCACGGTCTCGCCCGGCGGCGGCCGGCTGGTCGTCAGGCCGCGCGTGGCGGCGGTCTACACCGATCCCGACGGCAACCTCGACGACAACAACGACGGCGTGATCGACGCCAAGGACACCAAGGACGACGTGCTGACCAGCCCGGCACGCGACCACGGTGCGCTGGTCCGCCTGTCGAACGGCGATGCCACCACCGTGCTGCGCGAAGGGGTGGACACCACCACCGGCGGGCGGGTGCGCATCGGCGAAGGCGTGATCGTGCAGGGCGGCGCCTCGCTGCTGATCGACGCGACCCGCTCGACCGAGCTGGCCGGCTCCGCGCAGGTTTCGGCCGCCCGGCTGTCGGTGTCGGCCGGCCGCATCAGCTTCGGCGGCGGCACCGAAGGCATGCTGCTGGACGCGGCGACGCTGACGCAGCTCTCGAACGCGAAGGCGCTGACGCTGCGCAGCTATTCGAGCTTCGACTTCTACCGCTCGCTCGACCTCGGCGCCAGCGGCCTGGCCGCGCTGACTTTCGACGGCGCGACCTTCGCCAGCCGCGCGCCGGGCGACGTGACGATCAAGGGCGACACGGTGACGCTGGCCAACAGCGGGGGCGCGGCCGTCTTCGATCCCGCGCAGGGCGGCGGCGCCTTCATCCTCGACACCCGCACGCTGGTGCTGGGTGCCGGCGACAAGGCTTTCGCGGGCTTCGGCCGCGTCGAGCTGGCCGCGCGCGAGCAGATCACCGGCGAGGGCAAGGGCAGCCTGTCGACCGCGAGCGCGCTGACGCTGCGCACACCGGTGCTGACGGGACGCGGCGGCGCCGTGCAATCCATCGCCACCACCGGCGACCTGCAGGTGCTGGCATCGGGCACGTCCGGCGCGGTCGCGGCCGACCCGCAGGAGAGCCTGGGCACCCGGCTGTCGCTCAGCGGGCGCAACGTGCTGTTCGCCAGCCAGGCGCTGGCGCTGGGCGGCGGCATCGAGCTCGGCGCCACCGGCGGCAGCGTGGTGGTGGCCGATGGCGCGCGGCTCGACGTCGGCGGTTTCGCCAAGAACTTCTTCGACGTCGCCGATTTCGCCGACGCCGGCCGCATCAGCCTGTCGGCCCTGGGCGGCGACGTGCGCCTGGCCTCCGGCAGCAGCCTGAACCTGGCCGCTCACCGCGACGGCGGCAGCGCCGGCACGCTGAGCCTCGCCGCATCGGGCGGCGGCACGGTGGTGCTGGACGGTGCCATCACCGCGCAGGCCGGCGCCAGCGGCAAGGCCGGCGCCTTCGCGCTGGACATTGCCGCCCTGCCGGACTTCGCCGGCTTCAGCCAGCGGCTCAACGACGCGGGCTTCAACCGCTCGCGCCAGTTCCGCATCCGCCAGGGCGACATCACGCTGGGCGGCGTCACGACGGTGGAGGACTTCGTGCTGACGGCCGACCAGGGCCGCGTCGACATCACCGGCCGCATCGATGCGCGCTCGGCCTACGGCGGCGCGGTCCGCATCACCGGCGGCAACGGCGTCGCCATGCAGGACGGCGCGCAACTGCGGGCCGGCGCCACCGGCGAATTGGGCAGCGGCCGGGTCACGCTCGAAGCCGCCGGGGGCTCGCTGGACCTGCAGGGCGGCCTGATCGACGTCTCCGGCGCGGACGGCGGCAAGGTTCGACTGCGCGCGCAGCAGAGCGACGATCACCGGGACGTGCGGGTCACCGCATTGCGCGCCGCCATCCAAGGTGCGCGTTCGACCGTGCTCGAAGGCGTTCGCGGCTACGACGTGGCGAACTACGACGGCAGCAGCGTCGATTCCGTGAAGGCCGATGCGGTCGCCGACGCCGTGCGCTTCGCCGGCCTGGCGCCGGCCATGGCCGCGCGCCTGGGCCGCAGCGACATCGCCGTCGCCGCCGGCATCGAGATCACCAGTGCCGGCGACCTCGTCATGAACGGCGACTGGAATCTGTTCGGCGATTTCGCCGCCAGCCGCGAAGGCAGCCTGACGCTGCGCGCCGGCGGCAACCTGTTGTTGAACGGCCACCTGAGCGACGGCTTCGACAAGGCCGGACGCGACGGCGTGCTGCAGGACGCCGCATCGTGGGACCTGCGCCTGGTCGCCGGTGCCGACCTCGCGTCGGCCGACCGGCTCGCGCTCCAGCCGCTGGCCGGCCTGGCGGCGGGCAAGGGCTCGGTCATCGTCGGCACGGCCAACACCAGTGCGGATCCGGCCGTCGACAACGGCGCCGGCAAACTGCTGCGCACCGGCACCGGGGACCTCACGGTCCGCGCCGGCCGCGACCTCACGCTGGCGCACAAGGATTCGGTGGCCTACACCGCCGGCCGCAAGGACATGACGACCTGGGCCGACTTCACGACCGCGCGCGCCGATGCCACCTACGGCGTGGCCGGTGGCCACCTCGACCTGGCCGCGCAGGGCGACATCGGCGCGCAGGCGTCCGGCCAACGCTTCACCGAGTGGCTCAACCGCCAGGGCATGGTGAACCAGGACGGCTACTTCGGCGAGTACTCGATCCGCTCCGGCACCCGGCCGGATGGCAGCTACGGTCCGATCGTCGAGAGTCCGGACCAGTCGAGCTGGTGGGTCAACTACGGCGAGTTCCGCCAGGGCGTGGGCGCCCTGGGCGGCGGCAACGTGAAGGTCAGCGCGGGCGGCGACCTGCGCGACCTCGGCGTCATGCTGACGACCAACCTGCGCCTGCGCGGCGGCCTCCGTTCGGGCGCGGCGATGGCGCAGGAAATGCGCAACGGCGGCCTGATGGCGGTCGATGCCGGCGGCGCGATCCGCGGCGGGCAGTACTACGTCGCACGCGGCGCGGCCGAGCTCCGCGCCAACGAAACGGCGACCAGCCACACCGTCCAGGTGCGGCGCAGCACCGGCAGCACCGGCAGTACGCAGGATGTCGTCGGCGATTTCGCGCTGGCGCCGGTGCTCTCGCTGGGCGACGCCACGCTCACCCTGCGCACCGCCGGCAACCTGGTGCTGCAGGCGGTCATCGACCCTCTGCTGGTGCGCTACGGCGACGGTTACATCGCCGGCAACCTCAACGACTACCAGGCCTACATGAGCGGCTACACCGGCCGCAGTGCGCTCCGGCTGTCGTCCACCGGCGGCGACGTGACCCTGGTCAACCAGGCGGAGTTCGCGTTCAAGAACGTGGCGCTGCAAACCTCGACGACCGCGCAGGACGGCCTGGTCGGCAAGGGCGCCAACCGCTTCCCGGCCATGACGCATGCGACGGCGATGAACGGTTCGCTGGAGATCCAGGGGCCGATGTCCGTCATGCCCGGCACCACCAACGACGTGCGCCTGCTGGCGCAGAAGAACGTCTTCTTCAACAACCAGAACTACAGCCTGCTCCGCGCACTGGGAGGCAATACCCGCTTCAACGCGACCTACCAGAGCGAGCCCTACGCCGAGGTCATCATGTCGTATGCGACGCCGGAGATGATGCCGTCCGCTTTCGCGCCACTGGGCAACTTCCGCCAGGTCAACCTGGACGCGCTGCTGCGCAACGTGCAGGGGCCCTCTGTCGACATTGGCGCCTTCTCGAACGCCCGCTACGACGCGCTGAAGAACCCGGACGTGCTGCCCCTGGCCGGCGACCGCGAACCCAGCCGCATCTATGCCTCGCAGGGCTCGGTGCTCGGCCTGGACATGATGGCCAGCGAGCAGACCTGGACCCGCGCCGGCACCGACATCCGCGGCGTGCGCATGAGCGGGCGCAACAACCATGCCGACGACGTGACCCTGCTGGAAGCCGGCAACGACATCCTCGCGATGACGGCGTTGCGCCCGCGCGGCGGCAGCGGCGTCGTCATGCAGGGCGCCGGTACGCTGCTGCTGTCGGCCGGACGCGACGTGTACGCCGACGACATGCAGATCCGGACCGTCGGCAACCAGCTGTTCGACGGCGCCAACCGGGCCCTGCCCGACACCCGGGTCAAGGGGCTGCCCGACCAGGGCGCGGCGATCACGGTGATGGCCGGCATGAACCGCGCCGCCGGCTACGACGCCTTCGCCAGTGCCTACCTCGACCCGGCGAACGTCGCGGCCATGCCCGACTACCTCCAGACCCGCGCCGCCGACGGCCGCATGCTGCCGGCCTACCTGAGCGACCGGGTCGAAAGCCGCAAGGACGGCCAGGAAAAGACCGTGCGCCGCGGCCTGGTGTCCTATGTGAAGGACATGACCGGCGAAACGCTGGAGCCGCTGGCCGCCTGGGCGCGTTTCCAGACCCTGCAGCCGCTGGCCCGCCAGCAGTTCCTGCGCCAGGTCTACCTGCTCGAACTGCGCGAAGCCGGCCGCGACCAGAACGAGCCGGGCGTGGGCGGCCTGCCGCGCAACGGCGGCTACAACCGCGGCTACGCGGCGATCGCCACGCTGTTCCCCGGCGACGAATGGAAGGGCGATGTGGCGGCCAACAAGCTGATGCTGCGCACCATGGCCGGCGGCGACATCAACGTGTTGACGCCGGGCGGCGGCCTTCAGGTGGCGGCGTTGGGCGCGACCGTGCCCGAAGGCTACGGCCTGGTGACGCTGGCCTCGGGCCACATCAACGTCTTCGCCAAGGAGGACGTGACGGTCAACCGCTCGCGCATCCTGTCCTTCGTGCCGGCGGCGACGCAGCAGGGCAGCGACCAGATCATCTGGTCCACGCAAGGCGACATCGACGCCGGGCGCGGCTCGAAGACCGTGCGGGTGCCGTCCGGTCCGGACATCGCCACCGACGTCGACGGCGACACCACGGTCCGCGAGCGTTCCGACATGAGCGGCAGCGGCATCGGGACCGTCGGCGACGGCGACGTCGACCTGGTCGCGCCGGGCGGCACCGTCAATGCGGGCGACGCCGGCCTGCGGGTGGCCGGCAACCTGAACATCGCCGCGCTGCAGGTGCTCAACGCCGACAACATCCAGGTCAAGGGCGAGATCAAGGGCCTGCCGGTGATCGCGGCGGTCAACATCGGCGCGCTGACCAACGCCAGCGCGGCGGCCTCGCAGGCGGCCGTTGCGGCGCAGGAGGTGCTGCAGCGCGAACGCGCCGCGGCCCGCCAGACATTGCCTTCGGTGTTCACGGTGCGCGTGCTGGGCTTCGGCAGCGAGCCCGCGGGGCAGGGCGGCCAGGGCGGGCCCGCGTCGGACCCGCCCGCGCCGAGGCCGGCGAGTCGCGCGGCCTACGATCGATCGAAGATGGTGCAGATCGTCGGCCTGGGCAGCGACATGGATGCGGGCGGCTGGCTGCGGCTGACCGAGGCCGAGCGCCGCAGTGTGCAGCAGGATCGGTGATGCACGGCCTCGCGACGGATCGCATGGCGGATCACGGGAGCGCCGCCATGGATGACCCTGCGCCGGCCCTGCCGGCCCTGCCGCTGCGCGACGTGCTGGTGCGCCACTACGCCACGCTGCATCGCCGCCTGACGCGGCAGCTGCGCTGTCCCGAATTCGCGAGCGAGTGCCTGCACGAGCTCTGGCTCGGCCTGGGCGAGGCCGTGGCGGATGCCCTGGACCGGCCCGAGGCCTACGTCTACCGCGCCGCCTCCAACCTGGCGATGGACCGCCTGCGCACGCGCAGCCTGTGGCAGTACGTGGACGAGAGCGAGGCTTCCGAGCTCGCGGACCTGTCCCCGGGACCGGCCCAGCTCACGGAGATGCGCTCGGAGATCGCGGCGATCGATCAGGCCTTCCAGCAGCTGCCGCGGCGCCACCGTGCGGTGCTGGTGGCGATCCGCGTCGATGCCTGCAGCCGCAGCGAGGTGGCGGCGCATTTCGGCATCTCGTTGCGCACCGTCGACACGGTGCTGCGCCAGTCGCTGGACCACTGCGCGCAGCAGACCGGGCTGCGCATCGCCGGCGGCGTGAGCGCACCGCGGCGCAGCCTGAGCCCGCGCCGCACGGCGACGGTCGGCGCTGCTGCGTCCGGCATCGCGGCCCGTTGCCGGACGCACCCGACCGCTGCCGCCGCGGGCTGCTAGGCCTGCGCCCCCAGGGCGATCGACAGCGCGCGTTCGCGCGTCACGCGGTCGGTGTCGTCGAGCGCAGCACGCGCGCGGCCTCGACCTTCATCGACTTCATCCTTGCACGAGCGAAGGATGAGGGCCGGCGACCCTGGAGGCGCTCGCTCTACCCAGGGGCCCCGTTGCCCCGTGCGCTTCGTGCGCGGCCGAACACGTGTCACCGCCGCACCAAAAATGCCCCAACCCCCCTGATTTCGGGGCCACTATGGGGCAATTCAAAAAATGCCTGCCATTTTTTGCACCTGCTTTTCGCGCTCGAAATAAATCGGACGGATTCCCGTTCGACGCCATAAAGAATTGTACGAATATCCGTACGAATTTCTTTGGCGAAGCGCGTTTCAAGGGTCGAATCTATCGATTTTCATATCGAACTCGGGTTTACGAGGGAATCGAGCTGGCACAGACCATGCTCCAGTACCCATGCCTCGATTCTTGCGAGCGACCCCGTGCAAATGCCGATGAATCGGTCTTGCATCCATTTGTAGTCATAGGAGTAAAGATGACCGATAAGAGCAGTTTTCGTCTTTTGGTAATGGCCTCCGCCTTGGGCCTTGCCGCATGCGGCGGCGGTAACGACGCGCCGGTCGTGGTCGCGCCCCCCGTCAGTGAAACGCCCAATCCATCGACTGAACCGCCCCCGACCACGCCGCCGGTGGCGTCCGATCAATTGGTCATTCCGCCGGAAGTCGTGGCGGCCGCGGCGAAGATCGACGGTGATCCACAGATCAAGGCGTTGCTATTGGACCAGAGCGCACCCACGGCGGCCAAATCGCGCTGGAATCAGTTTCTCGAATTGGTAAAAATCGCCTCGCCATCGCGTGCCGAACTGCGCATGGCTGCGGAAATCCATCAGCGCCTGATCAATGAATGGGGATTCTCTCCCACCGAAGTCAAAACCCGTGCCGACGGCATCATGTTCGGCACCGACGTGAACGTGGTCGACGGCCTGCCCGTCTATAACGCATGCGTCGAAATCAAGGGCTCCTATTCCAGTTCCGCCGCGGCGAAGCATTACAACGGCCAATTCCCGAAGGTGCTGGTCGAAGGCCACATCGACGTGGTGAATCCGGAAAGCCTGCCACCGGCCAGCGATCCGTTCAACAAGATTCGCCTGCAGCCCTTCAGCCAGGCCGTGGTCGAAACGCCGGCCCAGCTTGCCGGACTGACGGATGTGCTGAGCTTCAATTCAGCGGGTCGGGTCATCGAGGACGCGAACTACGGCCGCGCCAGCCAGATCTTCGCCAACGCGACGGCGGCAGCGGCGGGTGGCGGCGTGCGGGTGTATGTGCCCGGCTACGGCGACATGATGTCCAGCACTTCCAATGCCTTCGTGCTCGCCGCGGCCATGAAGAAATTCAACATCCGCCCGGTCTACGACGTCTGGATCTGCGGCACGGCGGGTGAGGAAGGCAAGGGCAACCTCGCCGGCATGAAGCAACTCTTCGGCTTCGAGCAAGACCTCGGAACCGGATCGAACCCACTGAACTTCGTTTCCAGCATGGGCCTGGAAGGCGGCGGCACCGTCAACTTCCTGGGCAGCTACCGCTTCGAGATGAAGTTCAAGGCGCCAACCACCGCCAGCAGCAGCGATCCGAGCGCACCGGAAGCCATGGCAGCGGCCATCGCCAAGATCGCCGACGTGAAGACCCCGTCCGAACTTCGCCAGGGTGCGCCCCGGACGACCTACACGGTGGGCCGTGCATCGTGCGAGGCGCCAGCGGCAGGCAGCACCGTCGTGCCGAGCTGCTCGCTGGAAGTCGACATGCGCTCCCCGGTGACGGAGACGCTGAACGAGGTGCGCGCCTCGATCGTGCCCCAGTTCCAGGCCGGACTGACGGCGGAGAACACCCGTTACAGCCGTGCCGACGGCACCGCGCAAGCGCTGTCGCTGGAACAGGTCTGGTACGGATTGCGTCCCGCCTTCGTGCTGACGCAGCCCAACACCGCCGCGATCCATGCGGGGATCCAGTCGGGCCTGACCACCGGAACGGACACCCGCACCACGGTCAACACCTCGTCGGGAAGCCTGAACGACAACGTGCCGGCCAACACCGGCGTGCCGACCTATAACTTCACCCTGGCCTCGAACGCCGCCGGTGCGGGGGGTCATGCCTTCTGGGAGTGGGGCACGCGCGGCACGCCTGACCTCGAAGTGCAGCGCATGCGCCGGGTGCTCACCGCCACCCTCATCCAGTCCGGCTACCACGCTGCGGACGGCACCATCGTCCAGCCCTCGGTCGGACCCATCGGCAATCGCACCCGCGAAGTGCGCTAAGGAGCAAACATGAACACCCGATTTCTCATCAAAGCCGTCTGCGTGGCCGCGTTGACCGTGGCCGGTTTCTCCGCCCAGGCCCAACAAACGGGCAGCGTCGCTGTCGAGTTCCAGGGGCCGGGAGGCCACAGCAGCAGCAACTACGGCCGCACCAGCGCGCTTCACGCCGCCGGACGTGCGGTGATCTTCCTGCAGCAAGCCAACCTTCCCCGCGGCAGCTACACCATCACCAATGTGACCGGTGGCAACTCGGTCAACAGCATCGCATCCGATGGCCTCATCGAACTGCAGCTGACGGCCGCCGACCCGACGGCCTATGCCGACCTGGTCGCCAAGATCACGGCAGCAGCCAAATCGGGCGCCGATGCGGAGAACGCCTTCCGGGGCGTCAAGGTGGGTGACCTGACGGCCGGCGCGCCCGCGCATGTCCGCTACAACGTGGCCCAGCGTTAAGAAGCCATCGGGCGGTGATGCGAGGCGCACTGACGCCCCGCATCGCCGCCCATTTGAAGGGTGTGCTGCAAATGTCTTCTGCGCGCTCGGAAGTGCTGGCGTTGACTTATAATTCGATATTCAATAGATGTCGTAGGTGGATCGGAAGCCTATAGATGCCAGGAGGCTTTATTTTGAGGCAGCCAATGGCATACCGTGTGTGGGCCAATTTTTATTGGCCGATTGTTTTTCTTTTATTCGGCAGCACCTGTGGCGTTCACGCCCAGGACATCGACACCCTCAAACGCATCGCGGACACCGGCACCATCCGGCTCGGCCACCGCGAATCGTCCATTCCATTTTCTTATTACGACGAAAAACGCAATGCGGTCGGATTTTCACACGACCTGATGCTGAAGATCGTCGACACGCTTAAATCCAATCTCGGGCTGCCGGGGCTGACGATCAAATTGGTCCCGGTCACCCCGCAGAACCGTCTGGCATTGGTGCAAAATGGCAGCGTCGATATCGAATGCGCATCCACCACCCATAATCAAGAACGCGCCCGCCAGGTCGCTTTTTCGACATCTTTTTTTCAGATCGGGACCCGTCTTCTCACGCACCGATCGTCCGGTATCCGGGATTTTTCCGATCTGGCGGGTAAACGCGTGGCGGTGACGTCGGCGACGACCTCCGAGCGGCTTTTGAGAACCTATAACGAAAGCTCGCTCAGGGGCTTTCGCATCGTGGTGGGCAAGGACCACGGCGAATCCTTCGAATTGGTGACGAGCGGCAGGGCCGACGCCTTCATGATGGACGACGCCTTGTTGTACGGTGAGCGCGCAAAGGTTGCCAATCCGCAGGACTGGGAGGTGGTGGGCACGCCGATGTCATCCGAAGTGTACGGATGCATGATGCGGTTGAAGGATCACCAGCTCAAGCAGATCGTCGACGGCGTCCTGATAAAAATGATGACAAGCGGAGAAATACTGAAGGTGTATCAAAAATGGTTTCAGAGGCCCATTCCGCCGCGTGGGCTGAATCTGGCATGGCCCCCTTCGCCGGAGTTGCGGCAGCTGTACGCACACCCCAACGACCAGCCGTCGGAATAACGCGCCCATGTTGCGGGGCAAAGTAACTGCCAATATCTTCAAGGGCGCCATCGGCGTCGTGGCATTGCTGTTGGTATTTGCCACTGCCGTGCTGTCCTATCAGCAGGGGAAGAAGCTCGGTATTCGACAACTCAAGACCGACGCCAACCATCGGCTCGATCTTTTTGCGTCGGCGGTGGAAGGCGTCGCCAAGCCGCTGGAGAACATTCCGGCCACGATACAGCTGCACCCGGATGTGCTGCAGATTTTGCGGGCACCCGGCACGCCCCGCACCACCCGCGCGGTGAACGACTATCTCCGGCGTCTCAATGCCCATGTGGGAGGGCTGGCGGCGTTCACCCTCAATGTGAGAGGCGTGGTGGTCGCTTCGAGCAACACCGCGGTTCATGACGATAGCCTCCTGGGGGCGGACGTTTCTTTCAGGCCGTATTTCCTCGATTCACTCGCAGGTCGTGTCGGCAAGCATTTTTCCATCGGTATCGACGGCGGCGGTGCCGGGTACTTTGTCTCGTATCCCGTGCGTGACGGTGCGGTGGTGGTGGGCGTGGCGGTGATCAAGATCGGGTTGCATCCGGTCGACCAGCTGTGGGACCTGGTCGGTTCGCCCGCGCTGATTGCGGATGCCAACCATGTGGTGATCCTTGCGTCCCGGCCCGATTGGCGATACCGCGCCATCTTGCCGCTGACGGTGGAGCAGCGCGTGAATCTGCAACTCACCCGCGCCTATGCCGACCTGGAGATCCTGCCCATTCAGGATTTTCTGCCCATCGGTGCCGATGTGGATGTTCGAACCGACGGTCAGAAAATGACGTTGATACGACCGCTCGACGGCATGGACTGGCGCGTCAGCATCGTTCTCGACCTGAAGCAGGTGCACCGTGGCGCGACGATGGCGGCGATCACCGGCGGTGGCGGCGCCGCCTTGCTGTTGCTGCTGGCGCTGGCCGCGGTCCAGGGAAGACGCATTGCCAGGCAGCGTCGACTGGTGCGGCAGATGCTGGAGCAATCGAATGTGGCCCTCGAAATCAAGGTCGCAGAGCGCACCCACGACCTGAGCGCCATCAATGATCAGTTGCGTCGCGAAGTGCACGACCGCAATGTTGCCGAGCAGTCGTTGCGGGCCGCGCAAAGCGAACTCGTGCAAGCGGGCAAGATGGCGGTCCTGGGGCAGTTGTCGGCCGGCATTACCCATGAACTCACCCAGCCTCTGGGCGCGATGCGCACCATCGCAGGCAATGCCGAGGAGTTTCTGCTGCGCGGGAAACTCGACAGTGCGACACAGAATCTGAAGATCCTCGGCCGTCTGGTGGACCAGATGGGCGGCATCATCCAGCCTTTGAAGAACTTCGCCAGAAAATCGGAGCCTGTTTTCCAGAAGGTCGATCTGAGCAAATCGCTTGACGATGCGCTCTTTCTTCTGAGCAGCAGAATACGCGCGCTTCAGGTTGAAATTTCGAACCCTGTCGGGAAGGGCCGATTCTTCGTTCGTTGTGAACAGAATCGACTTGAGCAGGTCTTCATCAATCTGCTGAGCAATTCGCTGGATGCGCTCGAAGCGCAGCATTCACCGCGGGTCATCACCATCCAGGCCGCGCAGGACAGCGAGCGGACCTGCGATGCGCTCATGACCAGCATCAGCGTTTCGGACAACGGCTCGGGCATGGACGACGCCACGCGCGCCCGATTGTTCGAACCATTCTTCACCACCAAGGAAAGCGGCGCGGGCCTCGGCTTGGGGTTGGTGATTTCACGTGACATCCTGACCGAGTTCGGCGGCACGATCGAAATCGTCTCTGCGCAGGGCCGCGGCACCTGCTTTCGTCTGAGGATACCGTCGTATGAACCGTGATGAATTTCCGGGCAGCAACCTCATGGTTCTGCTGGTGGAGGACGAGCCCGACATGCGCCTGGGCTGCACGCAGGCCTTGGAACTCGACGGGATACCCTCCCGAGCCGTGGCGAGTGTGGAGGAAGCACGCCCGTTGTTGCAGCCGGGCTTTCCAGGCGTCGTCATCACCGACATGAAGCTGCCCGGCGAGGACGGTCTGGCGCTCATCAAATACTGCCGCCAGCTCGATGCAGAACTGCCGGTGGTGATGATCACGGGGCACGGGGACGTTCGACTGGCCGTGGAAGCCATGCGAAACGGCGCCTACGATTTCATCACCAAGCCGTTTTCGAGAGAAACGCTTCTGGAGGTGACCCGGCGCGCCCTCGAGAAACGGCAACTGACGCTGGAAGTGCTGAAACTGAGGCAAAGCCTGGCGGACCTGCACGGTTTCGAGAGGCAATTGGTCGGCGCGTCCGAACACATCAAGAAGATCCGGATACTGACGGCCGAACTCGCCGCCTCGCCGATCGATGTGTTGATCTCCGGCGAGACAGGCACCGGCAAGGAAGTGGTCGCGCAGGCATTGCATACCCAGTCCGACCGCCGTCTGGGACCGTTCGTCGCCATCAATTGCGGGGCCATGTCGGATCAACTTCTCGATGGCGAGCTGTTCGGTCATGAGCCTGGCGCCATGCCGGGCGCTTTTGAAAAACGCGTTGGCAAGATTGAATTCGCGAACGGCGGCACGCTGTTCCTGGATGAACTGGAGTCGATGTCCATCTCGATGCAGATGAAGCTTCTGCGGGTCATTCAGGACCGAAAGATCGAGCGCATCGGGTCCAACGAACCGTTGCATGTCGACGTCCGCATCATCGCGGCGACCAAGGTCAATCTGCTCCAGGCCGCGCAGGAAGGAAGTTTCAGGCCCGACCTGTACTACCGGCTGAATATCGCCTCGGTAAAAATGGCGCCACTGCGCGAGCGCCGGGAGGATATTCCGGTCTTGCTCAACCACTTTCTTCTGCTGGCATCGAGCCGTTATGCCCGGCCCCTGCCCGATATCAGTCAGGCGCAGCAGAGCCAGCTGCTCGCACACGACTGGCCCGGCAATGTGCGAGAACTCAAGAACATTGCCGAATGCCTGGTGCTGAACGTGCCGTGCGGCGTCATCACGCAGCGGGAGCCCGATGCGGATGCCGATCTGGACAACGATCCCGGCCTTGCCGACATGGTCGAGAACTTCGAGAAGGCGATCATCGAAAGCGTGTTGGTCAAGCACGGCGGCAATGCCTCATTGAGTGCCCGGTCGCTGAAGGTGCCTAAAACAACGCTGGCCGACAAGCTGCGGAAATACAACCTTTCCACCAAACGGGACGACGGCTAGGTCGGCTATGGCGACCCAAGCCACGGTCGCCTTGTTTGCTGGCTTGGCGCGCATGCAGGTCGTGGGCCGGGGTTGTGCCGAGCATGCCTAGGCTCTTTTCAGTTCGAACACCAGGCAGGTCGTAGTGGCGTGCGCATACAGCGTGCCGCCCGGACCGACCAGCCGCGCCTCGGCGGTGGCGAGCTGCCGGCCGCAATGGATCACGCGGCCTTCGGCGCGCACGCGCTGCACCTTCGGTGTCAGGCCCTTGACGTAGTTCACGCCGAGCTCGGCCGTGGTGTAGCTGCGGCCCGCCGGCAGCATCGTCTGCACCGCGCAGCCCAGCGCCGAATCGAGCAGCGTCGCGACCCAGCCCCCGTGGATGGTGCCCAGCGGGTTCAGGTGCCGCGCCATCGGCGTGCCCTGGAACACCGCCACGCCGGGCTGCACCGACAGCACCGTGAAGTCGAGCGTCTTGGCGATGGCTGCGTAGGGAATCTCGCCTTCGATCATGGCCTGCATGATCTCGAGGCCGGTCTTGCCCTCGATCTGTTCGGGCTTCGCCAGCCCCGGCCCGGGGCCGGCGTCGAGCCGGGCGATCACTGCGTTTTCTTCCTCGACCCAAGCGGCGAGCATGTCGATTTGCACGGGAAATTCCTTTTCTTATGTACATGCAATGATTGCACATACAATCATTTCCATGGATGCTATCTCAACACCGCAAGGCTGCACCAATTTCAGGCTGCGCAGCCTGAGCCGACTGATGTCGCGCCACTACGACGCGCACGTCGCGCAGGCCGGCATCAAGACCACCCAGTACTCGTTGCTGAGCCACGTGCTGCACCGCGGCCCGCTGCGTCCCACCGACCTGGCCGACGCGCTCAACCTCGATGCCTCGACCCTGACGCGCAATCTCAAGCCGATGCTGCTGGCCGGCTGGGTCACGCAGACCGAGGGCGTCGATGCACGCAGCCGGCTCATCGCGGTCACCGAGGCCGGGCGCGAAAAGCGCGCCGAGGCCCTGCGTTGCTGGCGCACCGCGCAGCGGGAGATCAACGCGCTGCTCGGCGTCGAGCGCGTGCTGGCGCTGCATGCGCTGATCGACGAGAGCATCGAACTGCTGCGCCATGCGGGCGACGAAATCGCGGAAGGAGGCGGCGATGAATGACATTCCGAACGCCGCCCCATCGAGGCCGGCCGTGGCGCGCCATGCGCTGTGGGTGGTGCTGCTGGCCGCGGCCGGCACCTTTGCGCTGACCATGGGCGTGCGCCAGACCATGGGCCTGTTCCTGTCGGCGGTCAACACCTCGACCGGCCTGGGCGTGGGCAGCATCAGCCTGGCCTTCGCCTTCGGGCAGCTCTGGTGGGGCCTCACGCAGCCCTTCGCGGGCGCGGTGGCCGATCGCATCGGCACGGGGAGGGTGATCTTCGTCGGCGTGCTGCTGGTGGCGATCGGCACGGTCCTCACGCCGCTGATGACGAGCACCGCCGGCCTCATCTTCGCCATCGGCGTGCTGGCTGCGGGTGGCGCGGGCATGGCCGGCCCCTCGGTGCTGATGGCGGCCTGCACGCGGCTGGTGCCGGCCGAGAAGCGCGGGCTGGCCACCGGCATCGTGAACGCGGGCGGCTCCTTCGGGCAGTTCGCGATGGCACCCATCGCCATCGGGCTCACGGCCGCGGTCGGCTGGGCCGCGTCGATGCAATGGCTGGGCGTGCTGGTGCTGCTGGCGCTGCCGGCCATCTGGGTGCTCAAGGGAAATTCCAATGCCATCGCCGCGGCCTCGGCCGCCGCTTCGGGACGCCCGCCGCTCACCGCGCGCCAGGCCATCGGCCAGGCCCTGGCCATGCCGAGCTACCGCTACCTGGCGCTCGGCTTCCTGGTGTGCGGTTTCCACGTCGCCTTCCTGGCGACGCACCTGCCGGGCGTGGTGGCCGCCTGCGGCCTGCCGCCGGAGATCGGTGGATGGTCGCTCGCGCTGATCGGCCTGTTCAACATCGTCGGCAGCCTCGGCATGGGCTGGGCCGTGGGGCGCTGGCGCATGAAGTCCCTGCTGTCGCTGCTCTACACGGTGCGCGGGCTGGCCGTGCTGGCCTTCCTGCTGGCGCCGAAGACGCCGCTGGTGATGCTGCTGTTCGCGGCCATCATGGGCGTGACCTTCCTGTCGACCGTGCCACCGACCGCGGGCCTGGTCGCCAAGATGTTCGGCCCGTCGAACATGGCGATGCTGTTCGGCATCGTGATGCTGGCGCACCAGGTCGGCGGCTTTTTCGGCGCCTTCCTGGGCGGCTACGTGTTCCAGGCCACCGGCAGCTACGACTGGGTCTGGTACATCGACATCGTGCTGGCCGCCGGTGCGGCGCTGATCAACCTGCCGATCCGCGAAGCGCGGCTGGCACCCAAGCCCCACGCGGCGGCCTGAGATGGCTGGCGTCGACCCGCGCACGCGCCTGCTGCTCGAGGCGCCGATCGTGCCCACGCTGCTGCGCCTGGCCGCCCCCAACGTGGTGGTGATGGTGGCGCAGGCCTCGGTCGGCCTGATCGAGACCTACTTCGTCGGCAAGCTCGGCACCGATGCGCTGGCCGGCATGGCGCTGGTGTTCCCGATCGTGATGCTGATGCAGATGACCTCGGCCGGCGCCGTGGGCGGCGGCATCGCCTCGGCCATCGCGCGGGCGCTGGGCGCCAAGCGCATGGACGACGCCCGCGCGCTGGTGCTGCACGCGATCGCGGTGGCGCTGTGCTTCGGCGTGCTCTTCAGCGTGGCGCTGCTGTTGGGCGGCCGCTGGCTCTATGCGCAGATGGGCGGCAGCGGCGCCTCGCTGGAAGCGGCCGTCACCTACTCGCACTGGGTGTTCGCGGGGGCCGTGCTGGTCTGGCTGTTCAACTCCCTCGCGGCGGCGATCCGCGGCACCGGCAACATGGCCGTGCCCGCCAACGTGACGGTGGCCGGCGTGGTGGTGCTGATCCCGCTGTCGCCGCTGCTGATCTTCGGCGGGGGCCCGGTGCCGGCCATGGGGATCGCGGGCGGCGCGATGGCGCTGCTGCTGTACTACCTGCTGGGCACTGCGGCCCTGCTGCTCTACATGCGTTCGGACCGCAGCCTGCTCAAGCTGTCCTTCACAGGCCTGCGGCTGCGCTGGCCGCTGTTCCGCGACATCCTGCGCGTGGGCCTGATCTCGGCCATCGCGACGGTCTGCGTCAACCTGTCGATCGGCATCGCCACCGCACTGGCAGGCCAGTTCGGGCCCGGCGCCATCGCCGGCTACGGCACCGCATCGCGGCTCGAGTACCTGCTGGTGCCGCTGGTCTTCGGCCTCGGCGCGCCGCTGCTGGCCATGGTCGGTACCTGCATCGGCGCCGGCCAGCGCGAGCGCGCGTTGCGCGCCAGCTGGATCGGTGCCGGCATGGCCTTCGCACTGACCGAAACCATCGGCCTGGCCGCGGCGCTGTTCCCGCGCCCCTGGCTGCTGCTGTTCGGCAACGACCCGGCCATGCTCGAGGCCGGCACGCACTACCTGCGCGCGGTGGCGCCGTTCTACGGTTTCTTCGGCGTCGGCCTGGTGCTGTACTTCGCGTCGCAAGGAGCGGGGCGCCTCTATTGGCCGGTGGTCGGCAACCTCGCGCGGCTCGCGGTCGCGGGCCTGGGCGGCTGGCTGGCGCTGCGCTGGAGCGGCGACCTGACGCAGGTCTTCGTCGCGCAGGGCGTCGCGCTGGTGTTCTACGGCGTCATCACGGCCGCGGCGATCGCCGGCGGTGCCTGGTTCGGCCGCGTGGGCTGGCCGCGCACGCCGCAGGCGCTGATGCAGCGGCTGCAGGCGCAGCGTGCCTGAGCAACCGCTCTCGATTTTTCTCCTGCTCAATGTCCTTCGAAAGCAATCCATGAAGCTCCAAGATTCCGTCGTCTTCATCACCGGCGCCAACCGCGGCCTGGGCCTGGCCTTCGCACAAGCGGCGCTGGCCGCCGGCGCGCGCAAGGTCTACGGCGCCGCCCGCAACCCGGCCAGCATCACGCTCGCGGGCGTGGTGCCGGTCGCGCTCGACGTCACCGATGCGGCGCAGGTCGCGGCCGCGGTGCAGGCGTGCGGCGACGTGACGCTGTTGATCAACAACGCGGGCATCTCGCTCGGCTCCGACCTGCTCTCGCCTGGTGCGGTCGACAAGGCGCGCGCCGAGTTCGAGACCAACTTCTTCGGCGTCTGGGCGCTGGCCGCGGCCTTCGCACCAGTGCTCAAGGCCAACGGCGGCGGCGCCATCGTCAACGTGCTGTCGGCGCTGGCCTGGGCCACCTTCCCGAGCGTCGCCACCTACAGCACCAGCAAGGCTGCCGCCTGGTCGCTGAGCAACGGCTTGCGCAACGAACTGCGCGCGCAGGGCACGCAGGTGACCAGCCTGCACGTGGGCTACATGGACACCGACATGACCGACGGCATCGACGCCCCGAAGAGCGCGCCGGCCGACGTGGCACGCGTCGCGCTCGAAGGCGTGGAGGCCGGCCTGTTCGAGGTGCTGGCCGACGACGTGAGCCGCGGCGTCAAGGCCAGCCTGTCGAGCGCCACGCCAGCCTACGCGGGCTGAGCGCGCGACGGCGCCCCGATCGCTGTCCGAGTCCGCTCAGCGTCACGCGGCCCCCTGCATCACTGCAGGTCGGCGTTCTGGCGCAAGGTCTCCACCGCCATGTCGATGAAGGCGCGCACCTTGCGCGTGGCGTGCCGGCCTTCGCGGTGCACCACATGGATGGGCAGCGCGGGGCGCTCGAAGTCCTCGAGCACCAGCTTCAACGAGCCCTCCTGCAGTGCACGCGCGATGTGATAGATCGGCAGCCGCGTGATGCCGAAGCCCGCAGTGGCGGCATCGGCGGCGGACTCGTTGGTGTTGGTCGAGAGCCGCGGCAGGAAGCGCACCTGCACCGGCTTGTCGCCATCGAGAAAACGCCATTCGAGCGTCGGCGACACGCCGGTGGCGGCCACGATCACGTGCGCGGCCAGGTCTTCGGGCCGTTGCGGCGCGCCATGGCGCGCCAGGTAGTCGGGCGAGGCGCAATGCACCTGCCGCACGCGGCCGACCCGCGTGGCCTGCAGGGACGAATCGGGCAGCGCGCCGATGCGCACCGCCACGTCGACACCCTCGTCGACCAGGTTGACCACGCGATCGAGAAACCAGCACTGCATGTCGACCTCGGGGTACTGCCCGAGGTAGCTGCGCACGATGGGCGCGACATGGATGCGGCCGAAGTTCACCGGCGAGGTGATGGTCAGTTGCCCGCGCGGTGCGGCGTGCGTGCCCGCGGCTGAACTCTCCACCTCCTCGAGATCGGCGAGAAGGCGCCGGCAGCCGTCGGCATAGCCGGCACCCGTCTCGGTGAGCCGGACGAAGCGCGTGGTGCGCGTGAGCAGGCGCGTGCCCAGGCGTTCCTCGAGCTCGGTGACGGCGCGCGTCACCACCGACGGCGAGATGTTGAGCTTGCGTGCGGCGGAGGCGAAGCCGCCGGTGTCGACGACGGCCAGGAAGGCCGACATGGCCTGTATGCGATCCATACCGAGCTCCTGTGCGACAGCGCGTGGTGGGTTGTTCGTGAATCGAGAAGAGTGACTTGCCGCAGACGGGGATTCTAGAGAGCGGCCGAAGAAAAGATCATTGCGCCAAGCCGGTGCCACCGGTCCTTTTCTCGAACCCAGGAGATCCCCATGAAGCTCTACCACCACCCGCTGTCCGGCCACTCGCATCGCGCGCGCCTGTTCCTCTCGCTGCTCGGCGTGCCGCACGAACTGGTCGAGATCGACCTGTCCAAGCGTGCGCACAAGTCGCCCGACTACCTGCGCATCAACCCCTTCGGCCAGGTGCCCGCGCTCGACGACGACGGCACCATCGTGACCGACTCGAATGCGATCCTGGTCTATCTCGCACGCAAGCTCGGCAAGACCGACTGGTTGCCCGACTCGCCCATCGAACAGGCCCGCATCCAGAAGTGGCTCAGCGTGGCCGCGGGGCAGATCGCCTACGGCCCGGCCGCGGCGCGCCTCATCACGGTCTTCGGCGCGGACTTCCGGCCCGAGGAAGTGATCCAGCGTGCGCACGTCGTGCTGGGGCTGATCGAGGACCAGCTGTCGTCGCAGGCCTTCATCGCGGCCGCGCAGCCGACGATCGCCGACGTGGCGCTCTACAGCTACATCGCCCGCGCACCCGAGGGCCATGTCGATCTCTCGGCCTATCCGCAGGTGCGCGACTGGCTCGCGCGCATCGAGGCGCTGCCGGGCTTCGTCGACTTCCAGCGCACGCCGGCCGGGCTCGACGCCTGAGCCTTCACGCCAGCGAACGCGGAGCACACGCCATGTCGAATCCATCCCCCCAGATTGCGGCTTCGCCCTGGCATGCGGGCGAGCTCGCGCTCCAGCAGAGCGTCGGTGTGGTCGAGCACATGGACCGGCCGGGCCGGCTCTATGTGCGGAGCTTCCTGCTCGACCAGCACCGCGCGTTCTACCCGCTGCTGCCCTTCATCGCGATCGGCGCGGTCGACCGTGCGGGCGATGTGTGGGCCACGATGCGGGCCGGCGAACCGGGCTTCCTGCAGGCGCCCGATGCGGGCACGCTGCGTGTGCGATCGCGGCGCGAGGCCGCCGATCCGGCCGAAGAGGGCATGGCCGACGGCGATGCCGTGGGCATGGTGGGCGTGGACCTGCTCACGCGTCGGCGCAACCGCGTCAACGGCACGCTGCGGCGCCGGAATGCGGACGGCTTCGACCTGGTGGTCACGCAGAGCTTCGGCAATTGCCCGCGCTACATCCAGAACCGCCGCTTCGCGCTGGTGCGCGATCCCGACGTGGCGGCGCAGGCGCAGGCCGTGCACCTCGACGCCCTCGATGCGCGCGCGCGGCAACTGATCACCGCCGCCGACACCTTCTACGTCGCCTCGTACGTGGAGCGCGAAGACGGCACGCGGCAGGTCGATGTGTCCCATCGCGGCGGCAAGCCCGGCTTCGTGCGCATCGGCGACGACGGCGTGCTCACGATCCCGGACTTCAACGGCAACCTGTTCTTCATGACGCTGGGCAATCTGCAGTCGAACCCGAGGGCCGGTCTGCTCTTCGCCGATGCGGCCACGGGCGACATGCTGCAGATGACCGGCGACACCGAGCTGGTGCTCGACTCGCCCGAGATCGCGGCCTTCGAAGGGGCCGAGCGCCTGTGGCGCTTCAGGCCGCGGAAGGTCGTGCACCGCCGCGAAGGCCTGCCGCTGCGCTGGACCTTCGAGGCCGACGGCTGGTCGCCCCACCTCGCGATGACCGGCGACTGGACGCAAGCCGCGCAGCGCCTCCAGGCCGCCGCGCTGGCCGAACGCTGGCGGCCGTTCCGCGTGACGCGCATGGTGCAGGAGAGTGCGACGATCCGTTCGCTGCACCTGGCGCCGATGGACGGCATCGCGCTCCTCCCGCATCGGGCGGGCCAGCACCTGCCGATCCGCGTTGCCTTGCCCGGAACCGATGCGCCGGTGCAGCGCAGCTACACGCTCTCGACCGCGCCCTCCGATGGCACGTACCGCATCAGCGTCAAGCGCGAGGGCCGTGTGTCGCAACACCTGCACGCGCTGAAGGAAGGCGACATGATCGAAGTGCGCCCGCCCGCGGGCCGCTTCACGCTCGACGCGGCGCAGCGCCGGCCGGCCGTGCTGCTGGCCGCGGGCGTCGGCATCACGCCGATGCTCGCGATGCTGCGGCACGTGGTGCACGAAGGGGCACGCACGCGCACCCTGCGGCCGACCTGGCTGTTCCAGTCCGCGCGCACCGTGGCCGAACGTGCCTTCGATGCCGAGATCGCGGCGCTGGTGCAGGCCGGCAGGGGCGGCGTGCGCTGGGTCCGCGTGCTGAGCGCGCCGCAGGACGCGAAGGTGGGCCGGGACTTCGATGCCGAGGGCCGCATCGACATGGCGCTGCTCCAGGCCACGCTGCCCTTCGGCGACCACGACTTCTACCTGTGCGGTCCGCCGCCCTTCATGCAGGCGGTCTACGACGGCCTGCGCGGTCTCGGTGTGGCGGATGCGCGCATCCATGCGGAGGCCTTCGGGCCGGCGTCGCTCGAGCGCAGCGGGGAGGGCCGGCAGACGGTGTCCGCGGCCACGCAGCCGGTGCGCCTGGTCTTCGCCACCTCGGGCAAGGAGGCGCGATGGAAGCCGGGCGACGGGTCCTTGCTGGAAGCGGCCGAAGCGCGCGGCCTGTCGCCGGCCTTCGGTTGCCGCGGCGGCAGTTGCGGCAGCTGCAGCACGCGCGTGCTGCAGGGCGAGGTCAGCTACACGAGCGCGCCATCCTTCGCGGTGGAGGAGGGCGCCGCGCTGATCTGCTGCGCCGTGCCTGCAGCGGCTTCAGGCGAGGCCTTGCACCTCGCGCTGTGAGGGGGAGCGCTCAGTACGCGCCCATGTAGTCGCGCTTGCCGACCTCGACGCCGTTGTGGCGCAGGATGGCATAGGCGGTGGTCACGTGGAAGAAGAACTGCGGCAGGCCGTAGTGCAGCAGGTAGGCGTTGGCCGAGAGCTTCTTTTCCTTGGGCGTGCCGGGGCGCAGCACGATCTCCAGCGATTCGCTGGGCGCGAACTGTTCCGGCGTGAAGCTGTCGAGATGGTCCTTCGCCTTCGCGATCAGCGCCTGCAGGTCGGCGAAGGTGGTTTCGCTGTCCGGCCACGAGGGCACGGGCGCGCCGGCCAGACGCGAGCCGATGCCCTTGGCGAAATCCGCGGCGATCTGCACCTGGCGCAGCAGCGGGAACATGTCGGGGAACAGGCGCGCCTGCAGCAGGGCGTTGGGTTCGATCTTCTTCTCCGTGGCGTGGGCTTCGGCCTTCGCGAGCACATCGGAAAGCGCGCTGAGCATCTGCTTGAGGACGGGAATGCTGGCGCTGTAGAGGGGGCTGGTCATGGGTGGGTCTTTTCTTGAAGAGGGCGCAGACCGACGGCGCTCGAGTGCCTGGCCGGGCGCTGCAAGCGTGATCTGCGTGAGAGCGTGCGCCCGGCGGGTCGCGCGGGCGCGTGCGGATGGTAAGGCACGGCCGGGCGTCGGGTCGGCACTCAGGTCTAGGGCAGCAGCCGGCGCAGTGCCTCGAAGAACAGGTCGGACTGTTCGCGCTCGCCCTGCACCTGCGCGGCCACGCGCGCGGCTAGCGCGGCGTCGACCGGCGCGAGCGGTCGGCCGGTGGACTGCGCAATCACCTGGTGCAGGCAGGCGCGCTCCAGGTAGTAGAGGTCATCGTAGGCATGGGCGACGGTGCCGCCCGCGACGATCACGCCGTGGTTGGCCAGGAAGGCCACATCCTTGCCGGCGGTCATCGCGCGGGCGATGCGCTCGCCCTCGGCATCGTCGAGTGCCAGTCCGTTGTACTGCGCATCGATCGCGATGCGGCCCATGTAGCGCATCGCGTTCTGGCTCAGCGTGGGGTCGAGCGCGCGGTCGCTCGTGAGCGTGAGCGCGGTCGCGTAGGGCATGTGGCAATGCAGCACCACCGCGTGGCCCGTGAGGCGGTGCACCGCGCCATGGATGAACAGCGCGGTCGGCTCGACGCGGTGGCGCCCGGCCAGCACCTCGCCGTGCAGGTCGATCAGCACGATGTCGTCGGCCCGCACCTCGCTCCAGTGCAGGCCGCGCGGGTTGATCAGGTAGCGGTCGGTGCTGCCGGGCAGCATCACGCTGAAATGGTTGCACACGCCTTCGGACAGGCCGTGGTGCGCGGCGGCGCGCAAGGCCAGCGCGAGGTCTTCGCGCAACCGATGGACCTGGGGGCTGGCGTACTGGGCGTCGGCGTTCGGCATGGGCGGGCTTTCAGGTGCGCACGGCGCCGTTCCAGGCGGCGGCGAATTGCAGCGCATCCTCGCGCACCGCGTCGGCGCTCTTGCCGGGCTTGTAGAGCGCGGAGCCGATGCCGAAGCCGGTGGCGCCCGCGGCGCGCCAGGCGTCCATGTTGGTCGGCGTGATGCCGCCCACCGGCATCAGCGGCGTGCCCTTGGGCAGCACGGCGAGCCAGGCCTTGACCACGGCGGGCGAGGCCGCCTCGGCCGGGAACAGCTTGAGCCCGGTGGCGCCGGCCGCGAGCGCGCCGAAGGCCTCGGTGGGCGTGGCCACGCCGGGCAGGCTCACCATGCCGAGCCGGGCCGCCTCGGCCACCACCTCGGCATTGAAGTTGGGCGCGACGATCAACGCGCCGCCGGCTGCATGCACATCGCGAACCTGTTGCGCGGTCAGCACCGTGCCGGCACCCACCAGCGCATCGGGAAAGCGCTGGCGCAGCAGCGTGATGCTCTCCAGCGGCTGCGGCGAATTGAGCGGCACCTCGAGCAGCTGGAAGCCCGCGTCGATCAACGCATCGCCGACGGCAGGTGCCTCGGCGGGCGTGAGGCCGCGCAGGATCGCGACCAACGGGAGTCGGCGCACGGCGGCGTGGAAGGTGTCGAGAGCAGTGGTCATGGTGCGAGTGTGGTGGCCACGGCATGCAGCCCGGCCCAGGTCGCTTCGGCGCCCAGGGTCCGGCTCGCAACGCCGCTGGCGTGGAGGGCCAGCGCATAGCGCTGGGTGAGGGCAGGCGAGCCGATCAGCACCACCTCGCCCGCGGCACGCAGCGATTGCGTGCGCAGCTCTTCGCCGATCAGCAGGCCCGAGAGATAGCTCGCGAGGTCGGCCGCCGACATGCGATCGAACAGCGCCAGCGTGCGCGCGCCGAAGGCGTTGTGCAGCAGGCCCTCGTTGTTGGCCGACTGCGTCACGCCCTGCAGGAATGCGGCCTCGTCGAGCGGCGCCGAGGTGTCGATGGTGCGCGCCAGGATCGAGTGGGTGCCGAGCAGCGCGTAGAACTCGCCGGTCATGAAGGTGCGGAAGCCCGCCACGCGGCCTTCGGTCACACGAACCCACTTGTTGTGCGTGCCCGGCAGCACGAAGAGGCCGTCGCGCAGGCCGGTCAGCGCGATGGCGCCGAAGATCTGCACCTCCTCGCCGCGCATCACGTCGGGCACGCCGTCGTGTTCGTCGTGGAGGCCCGGCACGATCGCGATGCGGCCGGGCTCGATCTCGATCACCTTGGCCGCGATCTCGGCGAGGCCGGCCGGGCAGGCGCAATAGGGCGCTTCGACCCAACCCTGCTTGCTGCCAGCCATGCCGGAGATCAGACAGCGCGTGCCCGCGGGCGCCATCCATTCACCGAACAGCGCCTCGAAGGCGGCACCGAAGCCGCCGGCCGGCACGCTCAGGATGCCGCGCGCGTGGCTCTGTTCCTCGAGTACCTTTCCGTCGGCATCCAGCAGCGCGCCGCGCAGCGAGCTGGTGCCCCAATCAACTGCGACCCAATGCATCGTGGCTTGTCTCCGGGTTCATCGTCATGGCCGCCGTATCCCAGGGTTTGTCCTGCGGAAACGGCATTTTCAATCATCATATGATAAGCCGGCGAGCCCGGGTCGACCCGGGTGTTCGCCCCCCAATACCGGAGACAGAGCCATGCAAGACACCCTCTCGGCGCAACGTCGCCACCTTCTTCAGGGGCTCGGCGCGATGCTGCTGCCCCTGCCTTTCGCCGCCTTCGCCGACGACTACCCGAGCAAGCCCGTCGAGCTGGTGGTGCCGGCTTCCGCGGGCGGCGGCACCGACGCGCTGGCGCGCGGTTTTGCCGAGCTCGCGAAGAAGCACTTCCCGCAACCCTTCATCGTGAACAACAAGCCCGGCGCGAGCGGTGTGGTGGGCATGGGCGAGGTGCTCAACAGCAAGCCCGACGGCTACAAGGTGTCGGTGGCGATCGCCGAGCTGGTCATCCTGCCGCATCTGAACCTGTCGAAGTTCACCTATGCCGATTTCCGGCCCATCGCGCGGCTCAATGCCGACCCGTCGGCCATCACGGTCAAGGCCGATGCGCCCTGGAACACCATCGAGGAGTTCCTCGCGGCGTCCAAAGCCAAGCCGGGCGAGATGCGGGTCGGCAACTCGGGCAACGGCTCGATCTGGCACCTCGCGGCCGCGGGCCTGGAGGACAAGGCCGGCGTCAAGTTCAACCATGTGCCCTATCAGGGCGCCGCACCCGGCGTGGTGGCGCTGCTCGGCGGCCACATCGATGCGGTGGCCGTGAGCCCGGGCGAGGTGGCCGTGCACGTGCAGGCCGGCAAACTCAAGATCCTGGCCGTGATGGCCGACCAGCGCCTCAAGGCCTTCGACAAGGTGCCGACCTTGAAGGAACGCAAGATCGATTTGTCGATCGGCACCTGGCGCGGCCTGGCCGTGCCCAAGGCCACGCCGACCGCGGTGGTCGACGCGCTGCGCACCGTGGCGCGCAAGACCGCCGAGGAGCCGGCCATGCGCGAGGTCCTCGAGAAGCTCAACCTGGGCTTCTCCTACCTCGATGCGGCCGAGTTCGGCCAGTCGATGGAACGCGACCACGCGTACTTCAAGGAACTGGTGCAGAAGGTGGGGATTCGCGCATGAGCGATGAGCGCATCGAAATCCTGGTCGTCGCGCCGGTGATGCCCTTTCTGATGGACGCGCTGCGTGGCGCGTTCACCGTGCACGACCGCCTCCACCTGAGCGACCCGGCTGCCTTCGCGGCGGCGGCGCCGCGCATCCGCGCGGTGGTCGCGACCGGCGAGTCGAAGGTGCCGGCCGAGCTCATCGCGCGGTTGCCTGCGCTGGAGATGATCACGGTGTTCGGCGTGGGCTACGACGGCGTCGACGTCGCGGCAGCCAGGGCGCGCAACGTGCCCGTGACCCACACGCCCGGCGTGCTCAACGACGACGTGGCCGACCTCGCGCTCGGGCTGCTGATCGCAGCGGCGCGGCGCATCCCGCAGGCCGATCGCTTCGTGCGCGGCGGCGAATGGCTCAAGGGTCCGATCCCGGTGGCGCGCAAGGTCGCGGGCAGCCGGCTGGGCGTGGTCGGCATGGGCCGCATCGGCCAGGCGATCGCACACCGCGCGCTGGCCTTCCGCATGGACGTGGCCTACACCGCGCGCTCGCCGCGCGAGAGCCTGCCCTACACCTATCACCCCGATGCCGCATCGCTGGCCGCTGCGGTCGATTTCCTGATCGTCATCACGCCCGGCGGCGCAGCCACGCGCGGCATGATCGACGCGAAGGTGCTGCAGGCGCTGGGCCCCCAGGGCTACCTGATCAACGTGGCGCGTGGCAGCGTGGTCGACCAGCCCGCGCTGATCGCCGCGCTGCAGGCCGGCGCCATCGCCGGCGCCGCGCTCGACGTCTTCGCCGACGAGCCCCACGTGCCGGCCGAGTTGCTGGCCATGGACAACGTGGTGCTCACGCCGCACATCGGCAGCGGCACCAGGCAGACCCGCGAAGCCATGGCGCAGCTCACCTTCGACAACCTGCGCGCGCACTTCGCGGGCGAGCCGCTGCTCACGCCGGTCCCGGCCTGAAGGGCCTGAACGAGGCGATGGCCAAGAACGCGCACGGCCAGACGGTCGACCTGCTCGGCGAGGCGATCGTTTCGGGCCGCTACGCGGAGGGCGGCGTGATCCCGCCCGAGCCTGTGCTGGGCCAGGAACTGGGCGTGAGCCGCACCGTGGTGCGCGAAGCCATCAAGGCGCTGGCGGCCAAGGGCATGGTCGTGACCGGGCCCAAGGTCGGCAGCCGGGTGCTGCCGCAGGATGCGTGGAACTGGTTCGATCCCGACGTCATCACCTGGAAGGCCAAGGTCGGCCTCACGCCCGCGTTCCTGCGCGACCTGCAGGACCTGCGGCGCATGGTCGAGCCGGCCGCCGTGCGGCTGGCCGCCGAGCGTGCGACCGCGGCGGACATCGCGGAACTGGAGGAGGCCTATGCCGGCATGGCGCAGGCGGTGGCGACGCGAGGCGGCGACTACACGACGCACGACCTGCGCTTCCATCACGGCCTGCTGCGCGCGGCGGGCAACCTCATGCTGGCGCAGATGAGCAAGGCGCTGAGCGCGCTGTTGCGCACCAGCTTCGAGATTTCCAGCACGCTGCACAACGGACCCGCGCTGTCGCTGCCGCGGCACCGCGCGGTGCTCGATGCGGTGCGTGCGCGCGATCCGGACGAAGCCGAGCGCGCGGTGCTGGCGCTGATCGACAGCGCACGCACCGACATCGAGCAGGTGCTCGGTGCGCGGGCGGCCGCGCGCCCAAGCAAAAGGGCGCCGAAGCGCCCTTGAGAAGAGTGGGGTGCTGCCGTCGAAGGCAGCTGCCGGCCTCAGCGGCCGAAGGAACGGCCACCGCCGCCGCCCGAACGGCCACCGCCGCCGCCACCGCCGTAACCGCCACCACCGCCGCCGGAGCGACCACCGCCGCCGCCGCCCGAGCGGTTGCCGCCGTAGCCGCCGCCACCACCACCACCACCACCACCACCGCCGCTACGGCGGCCACGGCCGCCCATGCTGTCGACGCTGGTGCGCAGCGGATCGGGCTGGCCGTCGCCGCCGCCGACCGATTCGGCACGCAGGTGCGCGACCTGGTTGGCTTGCGTCGGGCTGTGGCTGTTGCCGTGATGGCGCGGTTGGCGCTCGTCATGCGGCAGGCCTTGCGGTGCATGGTGCGGCGCACGCGCCGGACCCTGCGGGCCGCGACCCGGACCGCCTTGCGGACGCGGTGCCTGGCCCCGTGCGGGACCCTGGCCGCCACCGCCGCCGCTGCGTGCACCCTGGGGTGCCGCGCCGCCGCCGCGACGGGGACCGCCACCGCCGCCGCCGCCACCACCACCGCCCGAGCGATCGCCCTGGCCGGCCTTGTTGTCGCGCACGCGCTGGAGCATCTCAGTGCGTGCGGCCTTGGCGGCTGCCTGCATCACGTCGCGGCTCGGCGGACGACCGGCGCCGCCCCAGATCGTCTGGCGACCCATGGCGATCGGTTCGGCGTGTTCGCCGTCTTCGGGGCCGAAGCCTTCGACGATCTTCACCGGGATCTGCTGCTTGGTGAAGCGTTCGATCTCCTGCATGAAGCCTTCTTCGTCCAGACAGACCAGGCTCACGGCCTCGCCGCTGTTGCCCGCGCGGCCGGTGCGGCCGATGCGGTGCACGTAGTCTTCGCTGACGTTGGGGATTTCGTAGTTCACGACGTGCGGCAGCTCGTCGATGTCGATGCCGCGGGCCGCGATGTCGGTCGCGACCAGTGCGCGGATGGCGCCGGTCTTGAAGCCGGCCAGTGCCTGGGTGCGTGCGCTCTGGCTCTTGTTGCCGTGCAGCGCCATCGCCTCGATGCCGTTCTTGGTCAGGAATTCGGCGACGTTGTTGGCGCCGAACTTGGTGCGCGTGAACACCAGCACCTGGCTCCAGTTGTGCTCGTTGATGATGTGGGCGAGCAGGGCCTTCTTCTTGCCGCGGCCCACCGGGTGGATCACCTGGCTGATGCGCTGCACGGTGGTGTTGCGCGGCGTGACCTGCACGCTCTGCGGGTTCTTGAGCAGCTGGGCGGCCAGGTCGCGGATCTCGTCGCTGAAGGTGGCCGAGAACAGCAGGCTCTGCTTGTCCTTGGGCACCAGCGCGAGGATCTTCTTCACGTCGTGGATGAAGCCCATGTCGAGCATGCGGTCGGCTTCGTCGAGGATCAGGATCTGCACTTGCGACAGATCGAGCATGCCTTGCTGTTGCAGGTCGAGCAGGCGGCCGGGCGTGGCCACGAGGATGTCGACACCCTTCTTGAGCTTGCTGATCTGCGGGTTCATGCCGACGCCGCCGAAGATCACGGTCGAGTCGAGTTGCAGGTACTTGCCGTAGGTGCGGACCGATTCCTCGACCTGCGCCGCGAGTTCGCGCGTGGGGGTCAGCACCAGGGCACGGATGCCGATGCCGCCGAACTTGTTGGTGGCGCTGCGGCTCATGGTGAGCTTGTGCAGCATGGGCAGCGTGAAGGCCGCGGTCTTGCCGGTGCCGGTCTGGGCGCCGCCGAGCAGGTCATGCCCCTCGAGCACCACGGGGATCGCCTGGGCCTGGATGGGCGTGGGCGTGTCGTAGCCGTGTTCGAGCACAGCCTTCAGGATGGCCGGGGCCAACTTCAGATCTTCAAAAGTCATTTGGAAGCAATAGCGCCTTGCATGGCGCAGTGGCATCGGCCCACCGCAGTGCCCTTTGTTGGGGCGACCCGGTCAGTCAAGGCTGATGTATCAAGGGTGGGAGCCGAGAGCCAGTCGCATGGGTGTGCGCAGAGCCTTCTTGTCCCCGGCAGAAGAGCCGCTGTTGCGGGCAACTGGACCCGGCAACGAACCCACATTGTCGCATGAGTCCGCGCTGCGCTTCGAAACGTCGTGCGCAAGGCCTCGAGGCGTGCGGGTGTCCGGCCCTAAAACCTCGGCTTCGGTGCCGGAACCGGGTGCCGCGGGCGGGGGCACCCGCGCCATTGGGGATAATAGAAGGTTCGCCGCCCCTCGCTGACCGCCCGCAGCGCATCGCGCGGCCCTTGTTCCAACCTGCTTCAACCTGCAAGAGATATGGCCCAATACGTCTATTCGATGAACCGCGTCAGCAAGACCGTGCCGCCCAAGCGGCAGCTCTTGAAGGACATTTCGCTGTCGTTCTTCCCCGGCGCCAAGATCGGCGTGCTCGGCCTCAATGGCTCCGGCAAGTCCACCTTGCTCAAGATCATGGCCGGCGTCGACAAGGAGTACGAAGGCGAGGCGCTGCCGATGCCGGGCCTGTCGATCGGCTACCTCGAACAGGAACCCAAGCTCAACAACGAGCACACGGTCCGCGAATCGGTCGAGGAATCCATGGGCGCCGTGTTCGCGGCCAAGGCGCGGCTCGAAGAGGTCTACATCGCCTATGGCGCCGAAGACGCCGACTTCGACGCGCTGGCCGCCGAGCAGGCCCAGCTCGAAGCCGTGATCGCCACCGCCGGCACCGACTCCGAACACCAGCTCGAAATTGCCGCCGACGCGCTGCGCCTGCCGCCGTGGGACGCCAAGGTCGGCCAGTTGTCGGGCGGCGAGAAGCGCCGCGTGGCGCTGTGCCGGCTGCTGCTGTCCAAGCCCGACATGCTGCTGCTCGACGAGCCGACCAACCACCTGGACGCTGAATCGGTCGAGTGGCTGGAAGTGTTCCTCAAGCGCTTCACCGGCACCGTGGTGGCCATCACCCATGACCGCTACTTCCTGGACAACGCGGCCGAATGGATCCTGGAAATGGACCGCGGTCGCGGCATCCCATGGAAGGGCAACTACAGCACCTGGCTCGAGCAGAAGGGCGAACGCCTGGCGCAGGAGCAGAAGGGCGAAGAAGCCCATGCCAAGGCCCTGAAGAAGGAACTGGAATGGTCGCGCCAGAACCCCAAGGCGCGCCAGGCCAAGAGCAAGTCGCGTCTTGCGCGGTTCGAAGAGCTCAGCGACATGGAATACCAGAAGCGCAACGAGACGCAGGAGATCTTCATTCCTGTCGCGGAGCGGCTGGGCCAGCAGGTGTTCGAGTTCCACAACGTCAGCAAGTCCTTCGGCGACCGGGTGCTGATCGACAACCTGAGCTTCACCGTGCCACCGGGCGCGATCGTCGGCATCATCGGCCCGAACGGCGCCGGCAAGTCGACGCTGTTCAAGCTGATCGCAGGCAAGGAGCAACCCGACAGCGGCGAAGTCGTGATCGGCTCCACTGTCCGCGCGGCCTTCGTCGACCAGCACCGCGACGAACTGGCCAGTCAGAAGACCGTGTGGGAAGACATCTCGAACGGCCTCGACATCATCAACGTCGGCAAGTTCCAGATGGCCAGCCGCGCGTACGCGGGCCGCTTCAACTTCAACGGCGCCGACCAGCAGAAGAAGGTCGGCACGCTGTCGGGCGGCGAGCGCGGTCGCCTGCACCTGGCCAAGACCCTGATCGCCGGCGGCAACGTGCTGATGCTCGATGAACCCTCGAACGACCTGGACGTGGAAACCCTGCGTGCGCTCGAAGACGCGCTGCTCGAATTCGCCGGCACCGTGATGGTCATCAGCCATGACCGCTGGTTCCTCGACCGCATCGCCACGCACATCCTCGCGGCCGAAGGCGACAGCCAGTGGACCTTCTTCAACGGCAACTATCAAGAGTACGAAGCCGACAAGAAGAAGCGCCTCGGCGAAGAGGGCGCGAAGCCCCAACGCATGCGCTACAAAGCACTGAAGTAATCCTTTCGAATGCATCTGAAAAAAGCCAGCGTCTCGCTGGCTTTTTTCATGGAAAGGCCTTTGTCCGACAGGGCGATTAACATTTCTTCACATAGACTCGCCGATCTTTAAGTCGAGGGCATCGGATGGTTCGGCATTGCAAGGCGCTGGCGTTTTTCTTTTTGTTTTTGGGAGGCCTCGTCGGCCAGGCATCGGCGGTGAGCGTCTCGCTCGCCGGCTTCGCCTACTCGGGTGATGCGGCCAGCATCGCGGCCCGTTTCCCGCACTCGCAGCGCCTCGACAAATCGCTGGGCGCGGGCGGCATCAACGGCCTGATCCGACAGGTGGTCGCGGCCCAGCCGCCGGCCGCCTTCGAACTCGACACGGCCAACCTGATGGAGCTCAAGGGTCGCGACCAGGCCATTGCCGTCGCGCTGATGCTCAACGGCGAGACCGTGTCGACCGAGCGCTTCGGCGGCCTGTCGAAGGTTTTCATCCAGCTGCGCGCGCAGGCCATGTTCTTCGACTTCAAGACCATGACCGTGCTGCGCGCCTACCCGTTCAGCGTGGCCTACGTCGACCTGCTCGACCATGCACCGACCGACGACGAGATCGCCGAGCGCGTGCGCACGCTCTACCTGGGCGCGGGCACCACGCCCGGCATCCTGAACCGTTTCTCCGAAGCGCTGACGCGTGCCAGCCTGCCGGCGCAGGTGCCGCGCTTCCTGCAGGTGTCGCAGGCCACCGTGAGCGACGAAGTGCGCAAGGTGCTGCCGGCCGAACTCGCGAGCCAGCCGGGCGTGGCCGAGACCTGGGTCGCCGACATGCTGGCCGAGTCGATCTCCAGCCGCACCGGCGTGCCGATCCTGCCCTACGCCAAGGGCTATGCGATCGGCAAGGTGATGTCGATGCGCGTGGCCGACGGTTCGGTCTACGAGCTCAAGCTGCCCGAACCCGATTACGCGATCTCGGTCGACCTCACACGCTTCGGGCGCTTCGAGCATGCCAAGGTCGCGGCCGGCACCAGCTACATCTATGCATCGAAGGTGGTGGTCAAGGTGCAGCAGCCGCTGGCCAACCGCGTCTACATGAATTCGGAATTCAAGAACGGCGAGGTCAAGACCGTGCCTTCTTCGCAGCGCAGCGTGGACGATTTCCCGGCCTACAGCGACAGCCTGCGCGGCCTGTTCACCAAGCTCTCCGGCGTGCTCGCCGGAGGCAATGATCCGTGGCTCAAGGATGCGGCCGCCGCCTCGGACATCGACAAGCAAATCACCGCCACCAAAGAGGTTCTCCAGTCATGCAAATAGCCTTGCCACTCGCCGCGCCGATCGCGCGCAATTCGATGCGCAGCATCGTCCTGATGCTGCTCGCCTTCGGCCTGTTCTTCATGGGCCTGAATGCGCACGCGCAGGTCGCCACCGCCCGCGGCAAGGCCTCGGTGCCCTACGAGGGTTCGGTGTTCGGCAGCAAGGCCAGCCCCGAGGTGAAGGAACGCGCGATGCGCGAAGCGCAGGTCAAGGCGGTCGAGTTCTACTACGCCGAAGCCGGCGAGTCGGAGTCGGCCAACTTCGACGCGATCCGCGACCGCGTGGGCGCCAACCTCGACAAGTTCATCCTCGACGCGACCATCCTCGACGAGCAGGACCAGACCGACAAGCGCGTCTACACCGTCACGGTGCGCACCTCGATCAACGTGGCCAAGCTGCGCAACGCGGTCAAGGCCGGATCGGCCACCACGGCCACGGCCAAGGGCGACCGCTCGAAGCTGACCTTCCTGTTCGTGTCGCGCCAGGTCGATTCCGAGAAGACCTTCGACGACCGCGTCTACCAGCGTGTCGACCGCGGCGTGAAGGTCGATGCACAGGGCTCCGACAAGCGTCGCGGCGCCGAGGGCGAATCGATCCGTGGCGGCCAGATCGGCACCAACGCGTCGCGCAGCCGCGCGACGTCGTTCGAAGCCAAGCGCACCGACACCATCGAGACCGGCGGCAGCACCACCCGCAAGGCCAGCGAATCGACCTGGCGCATCTTCCCGAGCGCCAACCTCAATTCGGTGTTCACCGGCATCTTCGCGTCGGCCGGCTTCAAGGTGCTCGAGGCCGGCTTCGTCGAGCCCTACACCAACGGCCTGATGAAGATCAAGAACGTCGAGAACGACTACAAGACCGGCAACGACCTCGACCCCGCGACGCTGCGCGACGTGGTGCGCGGCCTGCAGACGGCACAGGTGCCGTACCTGGCCTTCGGCACGCTCGACGTGGGCCTGACCGACACCGACCCGGCCAGCGGCCTGCAGCGCGTGGCCGTGACCGTGACCGGCAAGATCCTCGACCTCACCAGCGGCATCCCCGAGAACATCTCGACGGTCGGCCCGGTGCAGTACGCCGGTGTCGGCCCGACCGAAGCCGAAGCCCGCGGCAACGCACTCAAGAAGGCCGCCGACAGCGCGGCGCGCGAACTCGTGAGCCAGGTCACCAACCTCGGCCTGCGCTGAAGACCGCGCACCTCTTTCCTCTTCTTTTTTCTTTCACTCCAAAGAACACCACAACATGTCCAAGAAACTGACCGTCATCGCACTCGCCGCAGCCCTCGCCGTTCCTTCTGCCTTCGCGCAGTTCTCGATGCCCTCGATCGGCAGCATCACCGGCGGTGCCGCTTCCGGCGGTGGCGACCAGGGCGCCGAACAGGACTCGCTGGTGCGCGCCTACGTGTCGGCCAACAAGGAAGTGCTGGTCGCGCAGTCGAAGATGGCCGAGGCCGTCGGCCTGAAGGAATCGGCCGCCAAGCTCAAGTCGACCGCCGATGCGCTGGGCGACGGCGCGACCAAGGGCAACCTGTCGGACGCCGACAAGATCCAGAGCGATTCGTCCAAGGAAATCAGCGCCCGCCTGAACGACGGCAACCTGAAGATGGATGCGCAGTCGCAGGCGCTGTACCAGTCGGGCATGGCCTCGCTGGGCCTGGGCGTGGTCAAGTACATCGGCCTGCGCCCGCACGTGCTGGCCTTCAGCAACACGCTCAAGGCCTCGCCGATGCTGGCCATGACCAAGCTCAACGCCGGCGCCTACGTGGTGACCAACTTCCCGAGCAACGCGAAGAACGTCTACGACACGCTGAGCTACTCGACCGCCTACGCCAAGAGCCACGACATCCCCGTGCCGACCGACGCGACCAAGGCGCTGGGCGCCTTCTGACGCCATGCGCACCCTCCGACTGACGCTGGCGCTGTCGCTGGCCTTCTCGGTCTCGGCCTGCGACCAGGCCCAGACCATGATCGACAAGTACACCGGCAAGAACAAGCCGGTGCCGGCGGTGGTCGCCACACCGGCTCCTTCGGTCGCACCGGTGGCACCGCCGCCGGCTTCGCCCGTGGCCGCGCTGCCGGACGCCGGCAAGGTCGGCACGGTGACGGTCAACGCGCAGGGCACGGGTGCCAGCGCGGCCGAGGCCGTCGACGAGGCGATGCGCCTGGCGCTCAAGATGGTCAACGGCACGACCATGGACCTGAGCACCGAGCAGCTCAAGCTCACGCTGACGCTGGCGCGTGGCCGCAACGCCGAGGCCCTGCGCGGCACGGCCTTTGCCGAGCAGGTCGTGCAGAGCGCGGGCGGCGCGATCACCGGCTTCAAGGTCAACACGCTCGACGGCCCCGACAGCCGTGGCTTCTACCGGGCCGACATCGAGGCCTCGGTCGCCAAGTACACGCCGCCGGCAGCCGACAGCAAGAAGCTCAAGATCGTGATCGCGCCGCTGCGCTACGACACCGCGTCCTTCCCCATGGGCGGGCGCAGCGTGCCGGCCGAGAAAGTGGCCGAGGACCTGCGCCAGCAGATCCTCACCGCGCTGACCAACACCGGGCGCTTCACCGTGCTCGACCGCGACATGGGCGGCGAGGTCGCGCAGGAGCTCGACATGATCAGTTCGGGCCAGGCACCGCGCGCCGAGTTCGGCAAGCTGGGCCAGGCCATGAGCGCCGACGTGATCTGGGTCGGCAAGATCACCTCCTTCGCCTACAACCGCCACGCGCGCCAACTGCAGACCAGCGACCGCCAACTCGTGAGCTATTCGGGCGGCTGGGGTGTCTCGCAGAAGCTGGTCAACGTGTCGACGCGGCAGGTCATGCTGTCGGAGTCGCTGCGTGGCGAAGCACCCAAGGTGGCGGCCACCACGCTGGGCTCGGGCATCGACGGGGCGCAGGTCAGCGAAGGCATGCAGAACGAGATCGCCAACCGCATCGTCTCGGGCATCGTCTCGCGCACCTACCCGGTCACCGTGATCTCACGCGACGGCAATGCCGTCGTGCTGAGCCAGGGCGGGCAGGCGGTGCGCGAAGGCGGGCGCTACCAGTTGGCCTACATGGGCAAGGAGATGTTCGACCCGCAGACCAACCAGTCGCTGGGCCGGGTCGAATCCGACTGCTGCGAGGTCGTGATCGAGCGCGTGACGCCGACGATGGCGCAGGGCCGGCTCGAACGCGTGCAGATGCCGCTCGACGGGCTGCAGCCCGGCGCGCTGCAGTTGCGCGGCCTGGTGACGGCGCGGGCGGCGGCGGCCACCGACACCGCCGCGGCACCTGCCGCTGCGGCCAAGCCCCGGCCGGCACGCCCGGCGGCCGCGCGCAGCGATGCGCCGGCCGTGGCGCCGGCACGCGACGACAAGTGGTGACATCGTTGCCGTGCTGGCACAAGGAAGAAGCCGCCTTCGGGCGGTTTTTCTTTGGACCGATTGCAGGCGCCGTCCTACGCAATGCGCCCGGCGCGGCCCCGATCATCGGTCGCATGAACAGACATTGGATGCTCGCCATCGGCCTTTCCCTCGGCGTGACGGTCGTCGTGGCGGAGGAGGTCAAGGTCCCGATCGACAGCAACGACGAGCGCATCGTCTATGTCGCGCCCCACGTGGTGTCGACCGAGAGCACCGTGGTCACGAACGGCGCCACCGTGGGCGTGCAGAAGCCCGACGGCAGCACGGCCTATGGCGGCATGAACACCGCGGGTGACCGGCCCACCTATTCGGTGGGCGCGAGCACGGGCGGCGACGTGTCCTTTTCCGCGGGCGTTCAGTCCGACGGGCGCAAGGAAAGCGCCGCGGTCAAGGCGGGCGTGACGATCAAGTACTGACCGGCGTTGCAGCCGCTGACCGCATCGTCTCGACGCGCCGGCGCACGGTCGCGATGTTTCGGCGCAGGGCGTAGAGCTCGTCGGCATACGAGAGCGGCACCGCCACCTTGTTGACCCGGTTGTCGAGGTCGTCGAGTTCCTTGAGCAGTTGGTCCTGCGCATCGGTGCCGCCTTCGAACCGGCTCTCCACATCGCGCAGCCGCGCATACCAGCGGAAGACGCGCGAGCGCACGCGGAACTGGTAGAGCGGCGGGACCACGCGCGACAGCGGCAGCATCAGCACCACCAGGCCGCCGAGCACCAGCCACATGCGTTCGACCAGGTTGCTGGCCCAGAAGGGCAGGTAGCGCTGCCAGAAGGGCGGCGTGCCGTTGATGGCGCGATCGCCCTCGGGGCTGACCGGCAGTTCGCTGGTGCGGGTGTTGGGGAAATCGCGCGCCCGGTTGAACCAGCCGGCGTCGCCATGCAGGGTTTGCGCGCTCTGGGCGAACAACTGCCGCAGCGCCGGATGCGTTTGCTCGCGCGAGAGCAGCGAGGTGGTGGCGGCGAGCATCGACACGTCGGAGGGCGGTTGGTCCCTGGCCAGATCCACCACGCCGCGCGGCAGCGACACGGCCGACAGGAAGGCGAAGCGGCGCGAGTAAGCGTCGCTCTGGCCGACGTCCATCAGCGCGATGCCGGGCGTGCGCAGCAGCTGCTGCACCTGCGGCGATTGCGGTGCCGACGCGAGCACGATCACGTCGAGCAGGCCGGCCTGCAACGCCTCGCTGGCCGACTTCTGCTCCAGGTGCGAAAGCTGCATCTGCGCCGGGTCGAGGTGGTTGGCGCGGAACATCTTGTCCATGATCTCCGGCACGCCGCTGCCCAGCTTGTCGATGTTGACGCGCAGGCCCTGCAGCTGCGCCAGCGAGGTCAGCGTGCCGCTCTTGCGGTCGATGCGCCGCGCCGTGTCGCTGCGGTAGAACACCCACAGCGGTTCGTAGAACAGGCTCCCCAGCGAACGCAGTCCGGCTTCCTCGTCGGCCACCACGTCGGCACTGCCGCCGCGCACGAAGGCCACGTCGACATCGCCGTTGCGCAGCATCTGCAGGTTGTCGGAAGACCCGTCGCTGGGCCGCAGCTCGACCTGGATGCCGTTGGTGGCCAGCGCCTGCGCATAGCGCTTGCCGAACTCCGCGTACGCGCTGCCGGCCGGGCCGGTGGCCAGCGTCACGCGCTGGGGCGGTTGCGGTTGCAGCCACCAGTAGGCGGCCACCAGCATCGCGATGACCAGGAACACCACCGGACCGGCCGAGGCGATCAGGTCGCGGATCGAGAGCAGGAAGAGCTTGAGCGGCTTGGGCATGGACATGGACATGGCGGGTCTTGCTTTCGATCAGCCCTGGGCCGACGCGGTGCCGGCCAGCTCGGCCGCGCAGGGGAAATGCTGGCCGTCGACGTCGAGCGAGCGCGCCGCCTGCACCGCGCGCAGCGTGGCGCGCGCCACCACTTCGGCGGCCATCGCGCTGAGCACCGTCATGCCGGGCGCATCGCCTTCGAGCGGCACGCGACAGGTGGCGAGCGCGAACAAGGTGTCGCCGTCGCTCATGGTGTGGACCGGGTTGATGCTGCGCGCCAGCCCGTCGTGCGAGACCATGGCGAGGCGGTTGGCCTGCACCTTGGTCAGCACCGCGTCGGTGGCGATCACGCCGATGGTGGTGTTGGTGCCGGCCAGGAGCGGCTTGGGCGCCTCGCCGCGCATCAGCGCACGCCGGATGTCGAGCAGCGAGCGGCCATCGACCGTGCGCGCGCCCGCCACCACCTGCGCGGTGTCGGGGTCGATCACGTCGCCCAGCGCGTTGCAGGCGATCAGCGCACCCACGGTGACGCCGCCGACCGTGACCGAGGCACAGCCGATGCCGCCCTTCATCGCGCGGTCGATGCCGAACAGCTTGCCGACCAGCGCGCCGGTGCCCGCACCCACGTTGCCTTCGGCCGGCGCCGTCGTCGATGCGGCCTCGCAGGCCGCGTAGCCCGCGGCGGCGTCGGGGCGGATGCGCGCGTCGCCCACAGGCAGGTCGAACAGCACGGCCGAGGGAATGATCGGCAGCGTGCCGAAGCGCACGTCCATGCCGATGTCGCGCTCTTCCATCCAGCGCATGGCACCGTCGGTGGCGGCCAGGCCCCACGCGCTGCCGCCGGCCAGCATCACGCCATGCACCTGCTGCACCAGATTGCCGGGCGAGAGCAGGTCGGTCTCGCGCGTGCCGGGCGCGGCGCCGCGCACGTCGACGCCACCGACCGCGCCCTCGCGCGTGAGGATGATCGTGCAACCGGTGGGCCGGCGCGGGTCGCTGAAATGGCCGACTTCGATGCCGGAGACGTCGGTGATCGAACCGGCCGAGGGAGGAAGAAAGGAGGAGGGTGCGGACATGGCGGCCGATTATGGGACCGTGCCTCTACGATAGGCCCATGACAGTTGAAGCAAATGGTGTCGCCTCGCACGGTGGCTCAAGGCGCCACGTGGTGGTGATCGGCGCGGGCGCGGTCGGCAGCGCCACCGCCATCGAGGCCCTGCGCGCGGGGCTGCGTGTGACCGTCGTTGAGCCCGAGGCGCCCGGCAGCCGGCATGCCGCGAGCTACGGCAATGCGGGCTGGTTGTCGTCCCACTCGGTGGTGCCGCCCGCATTGCCGGGCGCCTGGCGCAAGGTGCCGGGCTGGCTGGCCGATCCGCTGGGGCCGCTCGCGCTGCGCTGGCGCTACCTGCCACAGGCGCTGCCCTGGCTGCTGCGCTACCTGGCCTCGGGCTGGACCGAGGCGCGCGTGCAGCGCACGGCCGAGGCACTGCGAACCCTGCTCGTCGATGCGCCCGCGCTGCATGCGACGCTGGCGGCCGAGGCCGGCGTGCCGCAGCTGGTCGAGCAGCGCGGCCTGCTGCATGCCTACCGCTCGCGCGCGGAGTTCGAGGGCGATGCGCTGGGTTGGCGCGTGCGGTCGCGGGTCGGCGTGCGCTGGGAGGAGTGGTCCGCCGAGGAACTGCATCGCCGCGAACCGGACCTCGATGCGCGCTACACGCTCGGCATCTTCGTGCCCGAAGCCGGCCATTGCCGCGATCCGGGCGCCTACGTGGCCGCGCTGGCGCGGCACGCGGCCGCAAAGGGTGCGCGCCGCGTGGTGTCGCGCGCCACGGGTTTCCGCATCGAGGGCGGCCGCCTGCGCGCGGTGCACACCGAGGGCGGCGACATCGCCTGCGATGCGGCCGTGATCTGCGCGGGTGCGTATTCGCGCCCGCTGGCGGCGGCTGCGGGCTCGCCGGTGCCGCTCGACACCGAGCGCGGCTACCACGTGGTGATCGAAGGCGCGACCGTGGGGCCGCGCACGCCCGTGATGGTGGCCGACGGCAAGCTGATCGCGCACTGGATGGACGGCGGCCTGCGCGCCGCGGGCCAGGTCGAGATCGGCGGGCTGGACGCCGCGCCCGACTGGCGTCGCGCGGAGATCCTTCGGCGCCATCTGCGATCGATGTTCCCGGCGTTGGCCGAGGGCGATGCAGCGACCGTCAAGCAGTGGCTCGGCCGCCGTCCCAGCATGCCCGACGGCCTGCCCTGCATCGGCCCTGCGGCGGCCAGCGCCGACGTGGTGCTGGCCTTTGGCCACGGCCACGTGGGCCTGGGCGGATCGGCACGCACCGGGCGGCTGGTGGCGCAACTGCTTGCGGGCCTGGTGCCCGAGACGCCGCTGGCACCTTTCGATCCCAAGCGCTTCGGTTGAGGTCGTCCGCGCTCAGCGCAGCGGCTCGATCGACAGCACGGTGAGCGCGCCCTCGATCTTGTCGGCGGTGAAGCGCACCTTGTCGCCTTCCTTGACCTGCGCCAGCAGCGCCGGGTCGCGCACGCGGAACACCATGGTCATCGGGCTCATCTCGATGTTCTGGATCTCCTGGTGCCGCAGCGTGATCTTCTGCGCCTGGGGATCGACCTTGCGCACCTCGCCCTCGACCGCGGGCAGTGCGCCCTGCGCGAAGACGCCGACCGTCACGGTGGCCAGCATGGCGGCCAGCGCCGCATTCCATTGCTTCTTCATGTGTTCGTCCTTGGGTTGTTTCAGCGATAGCTCTGGTAGACGCGTGTGCTGCCGTCGGCGAGCACCAGCAGCACATCGTAGGCGTCGCGCTGGTCGCCATAGGCCGGGCCGTCCATGCCCGGCGAGCCGACTGGCATGCCGGGCACCGCGAGGCCGACGGCCTTGGGTTTTTCCTTGAGCAGCCGAAGCACCTCGCGCGCCGGCACATGGCCTTCGATGGCATAGCCGCCGACCCGGCCGGTGTGGCACGAGCCCAGCTTGGCCGGGATGCCCAGCCGGGCGCGGGCGGCGTTGTTGCCTTCGTCGTGCACGCGCGTGGCCAGGCCGTTCTTGTTCAGGTGCAGCACCCAGTCCTGGCAGCAGCCGCAGTTCGGGTCCTTCCAGATCTCGACCATGGGCGCGGCCGCCAGCGCGGCCAGCGGCAGCGTGGCGGTGGCGGCCAGCGTCAGCAGCGGGGCCGCGCGCTTGAGCAGTGTGCGTCGTTGCATCTCTTTTTCCTTGCGTTCGTGTTTGGGTTTCAGGATTTGGCCTTGGCGGCCAGCACGCGGATGCGGCCGGCCATGCCCAATTCATAGTGGTCGTCGACCAGACATGCAAAGTCGAAATCGCCGGCGCGGTTGAAGGTCCAGATCATCGCGCCGGTCCGGCCCGCGGGCACGTGCACCATCCAGGGATCGTCGTGCTCCATGCCCGGGAATTTCCTCATCATGGCGGCGTGCGCCTCGATCTCGGCCTTGGTGCCCAGCACGAGCTCGTGCAGTTCCTTGCCGCGGTTTTTCAACTGGAGCCGGACCGTCTCGCCCTCGCGCACCTCGATCACCGAGGGCGTGAACGTCATGTCGTCGGCCATCGCGATGTCGATGGTGCGGGTCACCGCGCGGGCGTCGCCCGCGATGCCCCAGGGCTTCTGCTCGGGCGCGAGGGTGGCCGCGCCTTGGGTCTTGGCACCGTGGTTCTCGTGGGCCATCGTGGTGCCGGTGGAAGCCGCAAGCACGAGGCCGGCGGCGAGGGATGCGAATGTCTTGTTCATGGTGACGTGAATTTCGTGAAGGGTTTCAGTGGTCGTGCGCGCCATGGCCCGAAGGCTTGCGCACCGTGGCGTCCGGCGTGCCCGCGGCCGGGGTTGCCTGCGTGGGTGGGGGTGCATCGCCGTTCGACACTTCGCGTGCCACGGTGCCGGGCGGGTGCCTGAACCAGCCCGGGTCGCTGTAGTCGCCGGGCTTCTGGTCGCGCCGCACCTTGAGCAGCGTGAACATGCCGCCCATCTCGGCCGCGCCGAAGGGGCCGCTGCCCGTCATCATGGGCACCGTGTTGTCGGGGATGGGCATCTCCATCGCGCCCATGTCGGCCATGCCCTTGTCGCCCATCACCATGTAGTCGGGCACGAGCTTCCTGATCTTCTCGGCCACGCCTTTGTGATCGACGCCGATCATGGTCGGCACCTCGTGGCCCATCGGTCCCATCGTGTGGTGGCTCTTGTGGCAATGCAGCGCCCAGTCGCCTTCTTCGTCGGCGATGAACTCCATCTGCCGCATCTGGCCCACGGCCACGTCGACCGACACCTCGGGCCAGCGCGCGCTCCTGGGCACCGGGCCGCCGTCGGTGCCCGTGACCTCGAACTCGTGGCCGTGGATGTGGACCGGGTGGTTGGTCATCGTGAGGTTGCCCACGCGGATGCGCACGCGGTCGCCCTTGCGCACGTTGAGCGTGTCGATGGCCGGGAACACACGGCTGTTGAAGCTCCAGATGTTGAAGTCGGTCATGGTGTTGACCTTGGGCGTGGCCGCGCCGGGCTCGACGTCGAAGCTGCCCAGCAGGAAGCAGAAGTCGCGCTGCACCGGCGCGATCAGCGGATGCCGCGCCTTCGGGTGCGTGACCCAGAAGCCCATCATCCCCATCGCCATCTGCACCATTTCGTCGGCGTGCGGGTGGTACATGAAGGTGCCGGGCCGGCGCGCGGTGAATTCGTAGACGAAGGTCTTGCCCGGCGGGATGTGCGGCTGCGTGATGCCGCCGACACCGTCCATGCCGTTGGGCAGGCGCTGGCCGTGCCAGTGCACCGTGGTGTGCTCGGGCAGGCGGTTGGTCACGAAGATGCGCACGCGGTCGCCCTCGACCACCTCGATGGTCGGGCCCGGCGACTGGCCGTTGTAGCCCCACATGTTGACCTTGAAGCCCGGTGCCATCTCGCGCACCACGGGCTCGGCCACCAGATGGAATTCCTTGATGCCGGCGTTCATGCGCCAGGGCAGCGTCCAGCCGTTGAGTGTGACGACCGGGTCGTAGGGGCGGCCGTCGGGCGGCAGCAGCGGCGCGGCGGTGGCGGTCGAGGCTTGCGTGTGCGCTTCGGGCAGCGCGGCCAGCGCGGCGCGGCTCACGCCGGCCGCGGCGATGGCCGTGGCGGCGCCGGTGAAGAAGTGTCGGCGGTCCATCAGTGGGCTCCTGCGGTGGAAGGGGCGGCGGCGCTGTCGCCTGGTGTTTGCAGCGCGTTCACGCCGGCCGGCGAACTGCCGGTGAGCGCGAACTGCAGGTCGGTGTCGGCCAGCCAGAAGTCGCGCTGGGCGTCCATCGCGGCATTGACGGCCAGCATGCTGGCGCGGGTCTCGGCCAGCAGCTCCCACACGCTGGAGAGCATGCCGTTGTAGCGCAGCACCATCTGCGCGTTGACCTGCTGGCGCAGCGGCAGCACCTCGGTCCGGTAGCGCTGCGCGATGTCCCAGGCGCTGCGCCAGCCGCCGTAGGCTTCGCGCGCCTCGCTCGCGGCCTGCAGGCCGGTGGCGCGCACGCGGGCCGCCGATTGCCGATAGAGCGCCTCGGCGCGCGCGCTGCGCGCCTGGCCCCAGTCGAACAGCGGGATCGGCAGCGAGAGTTCGACACCGCGCTGCGTGCGACGGCTGCCGTCGGCGTCGTTTTCGAAGGTGGTGTTGCGCACACCGCCGATCTCCAGTGCATCGACGAAGCGGGTCGCATGGGTCAGGCCCAGCGAATCGGCGGTGGCTGCGGTCTGGGCCTGGGCGGCGCGCACGTCGAGCCGGTCGCGCAGCGCGCTGGCCTGCACGTCGGCGAGCGCGGGCATCGACACGGGCAGGGGCGGCAGGCGATCGGGCAGGCGGTAGCCGGCCTGCGCCGCGCTCAATCCCAGCAGGCGCGTGAGCTGCTCGCGCGTCGACAGCGCGGCCTGCTCGGCGCGCGCCAATTGGGCCGCCGCATCGGCATGCAGCAGCTGTTCGCGCGTGCGCTGCAGCGCGCTCCAGTTGCCGACCTTCGCCATGCGCTCGGCCAGTTCGGCACCGGCCTCGGCGGCCGCCTTCACGTCGCGCAGGTAGACCACGGCCTGCTGCGCGGCCACCGCGCGCACCCAGGCGCGGCGCGTGTCGGCCGCCAGTTGCAGCACGCTCTGCGCGGCCTGCAGCTTGGCGACCTCGTGGCGCTGGCCGGCCCAGCGTGCCTGCCAGGGCAGGGTGAGCAGGCCCAGCACGTTGAAGCCGATCGCGCGTTCGAGTTCGAGCTCGCGGCCTTCGCGCAGCCGGCCGAAGGCGAAGACGGGGTTGGGCAGCGAGGCGGCCTGCACGCGGTCGGCGTCGCTGAGCTGCAGGGTGGCGAAGGCCTCCTGCATGCGCGGTCCGTTGGCCAGCGCGATGCGCACGGCGGCCTGCGCATCGAGCGGTTCGGCGAGCAGCGCGTCGATGGCCCGGTGGCTGGCCGCGTCGGGCGCGGCGCGCGGCGTGGCGCCGCCGAGGATGGCGTTGCCGCCGACCAGCGCCTGCACGTCGCGCTCGCCGCCGTCGGGCGCGAGGCTGGCACAGCCGGCCAGGCCGAGCGCGGCGGCGAGGGTCAGGGCACGGGGAACAAAAAAGGAAGCGGGCGTCGAGCCGCGCTCAGGAACGCGCGGCGCAGCCCGCAAGGGGCGATGACAAAGGAACACGGTGGATCTCCACAAGCGAGGAAACGGCCGCATGCGCCCCTGAAAAGGGACACGGCGGACGGACTGCGGGCAGGGAGATCAGGAAATGGGCGGCTTGAAGCCCTGGCCGGCATCCGCGCTGGCGAACAGCACGGGCTCGGCGGCCGGCGCGTGGCGCGGCGCCTCCGCCGGCATCGGTACCTCGGGCCAGGCCGTCACGGCGACGGAATGGCAGAACTGGCAGGTGTCGCAGGTGGCATGGCCTGCGTGCTGGGTTGGCGCATCGCCGTGGTCCATCGCATGGTCCGCGTCGGCGGAGGCATGCGCCATGTGCATCGCATGCCCCTCATTCGCCATCCCGTGCGTCGCCTGTGCCCCGGCGACCTGCTGCGCAGGCGCCATCATCATGGCGTCGCCCATCCAGCCGCGCAGGGGCAGCAGGACGATGGCGAGGAGGAGCACGAGGATGCGCATGAAGCCGATTCTAAAGTCGCGTGCGCAGCAACCTCAACCCATTCCCCACCACCAGCAGGCTTGCCCCCATGTCGGCGAACACGGCCATCCACATGGTGGCGCTGCCGAACACCGCCAGCGCGAAGAACACGAGCTTGATGCCCAGCGCCAGCGCGATGTTCTGCCACAGCACCGCGTGCGTGCGGCGCGACAGCCGGATGGTCTCGGCGATGCGGCCCAGGTCGTCATTCATGATGACCACGTCGGCGGTCTCCATCGCGATGTCGGTGCCGGCGGCGCCCATCGCGAAGCCGATGTCGGCCTGGGCCAGGGCGGGCGCGTCGTTGATGCCGTCGCCGGTCATGCCGGTCGCGCCGTAGCGCTGCTGCATCTCGCGCACCGCGCCGAGCTTGTCTTCGGGCAGCAGGCTGCCGCGCGCGTCGGCGATGCCGGCCTCGCGGGCCACGGCCTGTGCGGTGGCCTCGTTGTCGCCGGTGAGCATCACCGGCGTGACGCCCAGCGCCAGCAGCGCGGCCACGGCGTCGCGCGAGCCGGGCTTGACCGTGTCGGCCACCGCGAACACGCCCAGCACGGCGCGCTCGTCGGCCAGCAGTGTGACGGTGCGGCCCTGCTGTTCGTGCACCGCGAGCGCGGCTTCGAGTTCGGGGCTGCAGAGCCCGCGTTCCTCGATGAGCCGGTGGTTGCCCAGCACCAGCGCGCGGCCGCCGATGCGGCCTTCGGTGCCACGGCCGACCAGCGCGCGGAAGTCCTCGACCGAGGCGTGCGTGCCTTCGAGGCCGGCCGCGAGCGCCTTGGACACCGGATGGTCGGAGCGACCGGCCAGGCTGGCCGCGGCCTCGCGCACCTGTGCCTTGTCGGCCGTGCCCCAGGCCTGCCAGTCGACCAGCTTCGGCTTGCCTTCGGTCAGCGTGCCGGTCTTGTCGAGCGCGACGGCGCGCAGCTTGCGCGCGGCCTCGAGGTGCGTGCCGCCCTTGATCAGGATGCCGCGGCGCGCGGCCGCCGTGAGGCCGCTCACCACCGTGACCGGCGTCGAGATCACCAGCGCGCAGGGGCAGGCGATGACCAGCAGCACCAGGGCCTTGTAGATCGCGTCAAGCCACAGCCAGTCGAGCAGCAGCGGCGGCAGCACGGCCACCGCGATGGCGAGCACGAACACGGTGGGCGTGTAGACCGCGGCGAAGCGTTCGACGAAGCGCTGGGTCGGCGCGCGCGAGGCCTGCGCCTGCTCGACCGATTCGATGATGCGGTCGAGCGTGGTCTGACCCGCGATGGCGGTCACGCGCACCTGCAGTTCGCCGCTCTGGTTGACGGTGGCGGCGAAGACCGTGTCGCCCACGGCCTTGTCGACCGGGATGCTCTCACCCGTGACGCTGGCCTGGTCGATGGCGCTGGCGCCGGCCGTGACCACGCCGTCGAGCGGCACGCGCTCGCCCGGGCGGATGCGCACCACCGCATCGAGCGCGACCTCGCGCGCGGCCACGCGGCGCCAGCTGCCGTCGGCCTCGCGCACCTCGGCCTCGTCGGGGGCCAGCGCCATCAGGCCGCCGATGGCGTTGCGCGCCCGGTCGGCCGCCTTGTGTTCGATGAGCTCGGCCAGCGCATAGAGCGCCATCACCATCGCAGCCTCGGGCCATTGGCCGATCAGGAAGGCGCCGGTCACGGCGACCGCCATCAGGGCGTCGATGCCCAGCTTGCCGCGCAGCAGCGACTTCATGCCGCTGCGGTAGATGCCGGTGCCGGCCAGCGCGATCGCCATGGCCGCCAGCGCCATGCCGGCGATGCGCCAGGCCGTGGTCTCGGGCAGCAGCAGGTGGCTGAGCTCGGCCGCCAGGGCCACGACCAGCGCCGCGGCGATGCGCTGCCAGCCCGGCAGCGGGCCGTGGTCGTGGCCGTCGCCTTCCTCTGCGTGGGCATGGTCGTGATCGTGCGCGTGGCCATGGCCCGCGTGCGCGCCGGTCGCCGCATGGACGTGGGGCTTGTCGCGCGGGCGCAGGCGCACCGGCGCGCCGCAGCAGGCGTCGTCGGCGCAGCCGGAGGTCGGGGCGATCGCCGGGGTCACGGGCGTCGTGGCGGAAGAGGGTGGATTCAAGGCCATCGAAGGGTCGCTTCCTGTGTTTTTCGAAGATGTGCCACGATTGGAAAGGTTGAAGTCACTTGAAGGTCAAGCCATGTCCGATCCAAAGCCGCACGCCACCCAGGGTTACCGCATCGGCGAGGCCGCCGCGGCCAGCGGCGTGAGCGCCGCCAACATCCGTTATTACGAGAAGCAGGGCCTGATCGCGCCGCCCGGCCGGGGCGACAACAGCTACCGCTTCTACAGCGATGCCGACGTGCATGCCTTGCGCTTCGTCAGGCTGTGCCGCGCGATGGACATGTCACTCGACGAGGTGCGCACCTTGCTGGGCCTCGACCTGCGCAGCAAGGCCGATTGCGACGCGGCCTGTGTCGCGCTCGACGCCCACCTGGGCCATGTGCGAGAGCGCCTGAACGAACTGCGTGCGCTGGAGAAAGACCTGCTCGCGCTGCGCAACAGCTGCGACGGCAGCGATGCGCAGTGCCACATCATCGAGTCGCTGCACGAGCGTGCCGATGCGCAGCCGCAGCAGGGCGAGCGTGGCACGTCGGCCACGCGACATGTCTAGTTGATCGGCCCTGTCGGCAAAGGCATCGGCAAGCCCTGCGCCCGCACCGCCGTGCGCAGCAGATCCGGGTAGTCGCTGATCAGGCCATCGACGCCCATGTCGAGCAGGGCCTTGATGTCCGCGGGCTTGTTGACGGTCCAGGGCACGACCTTCAGGCCCAGGGCCTGCGCTTCCTTGACGGCCGCAGGTGTCACGTCGTTGCCGGCCGGCGACCACAGCACCGGCGCCGCGCCGTCGCCGGCCGCGGCCTTGACCAGCTTCGGCGTGGAGCCGAAATCGGCGGCGTTGAGGCCGGCAGTCCAGCGCGGGTCCTTCAAGGTGCGCGCGGTCGTGAGGTAGGCCCGCGGCATCGACGGCGCGAGTTTCCCCACCAAGGCCAGCGTGCGCCAGTCGAAGCTCTGGAGGGTCACGCGATCGGCCATGCCGGCCTTGTCGATCTCGGCCAGCAGCGCGCGCACCATCGCCTCGGGCGAGGCGCTGCTGTCGGGTTGCGTGGGGTCGATCTTGGTCTCGATGTTGAAGCGCACCGCATGTGCGCGGCGCGCCTGCACCAGCGCGAACACCGCGGCCAGCGTCGGGATGCGTTCGCCGTCGTGGGCCGTCTGGCTGGCGAACTGCTCGGCGTACTTGCTGCCGGGCTGGAGCCGGCCCACGTCATAGGCCTGCAATTGCGCCAGCGTGAGCGAATGGACCAGCGGCCCGGCCGCGGGCAGCCAGGCACCGTTCGCATCGCGCGTGTGCGCCGGATTGAGCGCCATGTCGTGCGACACCACGACCACGCCGTCGGCCGTGAGTCCGATGTCGAGCTCGAGCGTGCTCACGCCCAGCGTCACGGCCTGGTCGAAGGCATGCAGCGTGTTCTCGGGCCAGAGCCCGCGGCCGCCGCGGTGCGCCTGGATGTCGAAGGCCTGGGCGGCGAATGTCGCGAGGGCCAGCAGCATGGCGCCAATCCGTCGGTATGTGTTCTTCATAGCAGGGCCACCTTGATATCGTCTCGTTGCACCGTGATGTCACCGATCTGGTAGGTCTTGCGGCCCACGGTCAGTTCCTCGGGCTTGAAGGTGCGCAGCGGGTAGTCGCGCAGCAGCTCCTGCGCCACCAGCCCGCCGATCTTCTGCAGCCGCTCGCCGTCGCGGCCGTCCAGGCCCTGCAGCACGATGCGCTCGGCACGCGGTTCGTGCAGGCGCAGCGCGAGCGCGGCCACGTCGTACTTCAATGCGCTGCTGACCGACACCATGCCCTCGACGCTCGAGGGCTGCAGCAGCGGGCTGCCGATGGTCATGTTCGCGCTGATGCTGGCGCGGTTGGTGGCGGGGTCGAGCGTGAGTTGCGGATCGCGCAGGCTGACCGAGAACAGCTCGGCATAGCGCTGGCGCACCGGGAATCGCTTGGCGATCTGCGCCTGCAGTTCGTCGCGACCGATGGTGTATTCGCTGGTGAAGAAGTTGAAGCCGGCCAATGCGGCGAGCGGCGCCTGAAGAGCCGTGGCGCCCAGCAGCGCTCGCAGCAACCGACGGCGGGAGGTGGTGGGGGATGGGGTGCGAAGGCTCATACCATGCCGAGCTTGCCACAGCCGCAAAGGTTCCCGCCAGCCTCCCCCGGTTGCTTCAGAGTTGCCGGCGGTGGGCGTAGCGCACCACAGTCACGCCCAGTTTGGCCTGGCGCGTCGAGGGCATCACGAGCACGCAGTCGTCGTACGGCGTGACGACCGGTTCGCCGTCGTTCCAGCCGATCACGGTGCCCGCGTGGGCAATCACTTCCAGGCCGGTGAAGGGCTGGGCAAAGCGGAAATCTTCGCTGCGCGCCACCACAGGTCCGGTCACGTCCAGCGCCCATTGGCGCGGCGCGTCGGGCTGCAGCCAGCCCGGCAGCTGCCGGGCAATGGCCGCATCGTTCAGTGTGCCGGCGGCCCGCAGGAAGCGCGCGCACTGGTCCTGCGCCACGGTGCGGCTGGCCGGGTCGCCGTGAAAGCCGCATTCGACCAGCAGCGCCAGGGCATCGCTCTGTTCGTTGGCGTCGGGCGCGCTGAAGCGGCCGAAGTCGCGCATGCGCACGCCGTCCTTGTGGCCCGCGTCGATGACCACGTGTTCCGGGCTGCGCATCGCCTGCGCCAGCAAGAGGTTGCGCGGCTGGATGCCGGTGAGCGTGAGCGGCGCCGAGGGCTCGTGCATCGAATGCAGGTCGAGCAGCCAGTCGGCCTGCGCCACATACGGCTGCAGCGTGGCAGCGCGGCGCCGCTCCCGCGTGGTGCCGGCGGCCAGCCGCTCGGGCGCCCATTGGCGGTTGAGGTCTTCGTCGACGAAGCGCGAGGCATCGTGGTCGGCCGCATCGAAGCGGTCGAAGGCCTCGAGGTTGCAGAACGCCAGCGTGAGCCGGCCGCGCTGCGGGCGCACGCCGGCTTCGAGCAGGCCCTTGAGCGCCCAGGCGCCGCACACCTCGTTGCCGTGCACCAGCGCACTGATCATCACGTGCCGGCCGGGCGCCTCGGCTTCGAAGTGCCAGACGCCTTCGACGCCGGTGTTGCCGGCGCGCCAGGCGGAAAGGTCGGGAGCGGAGAGTTGAAACAAGGCAGATGCAGACACGGACACGCTCATTCCTTGATGTTGGCGAACTGGACGATGGTCTTGTACTTGGCGGTTTCGGTGAGGATGAACTTGTCGATGTCCACGTTCGTCGTCGGTACGACCGAGCTGGTGGCCTCCATCTTCTTGCGGAAATCGGGCGAGCGAAGCGTGTCGTGCAGCGCCGTCTTCAGCTTGGTCAGCACCGGCTCGGGCAGCTTGGCCGGCCCCATCAGCGCGAACCACACACCGATGTCCAGGCTCTTCAGGTTCGGGTTTTCGCTGAGCGCGGGCAGGTCCGGCGTGATGGCCGAGCGCTTGGCTTCGGTGGTGCCCAGCGCCACCATCTTGCCGCTGCGGATGTAGGGCAGCGCACTCGAAAGCACGAACACGCCGAAGTCGATGTTGCCGCCCAGCAGGTCGTTGGTGAGCGGGGCCACGCCGCGGTAGGGCACGTGCGTCATGAAGATACCGCCTTGCTGCTTGAGCATCTCGCCCGCCAGGTGCAGCGAGGTGCCGACGCCGGAACTGCCGTAGCTGTACTTGCCGGGGTTCTTCTTCAACAGTGCGAGAAATTCGCCGGTGTTCTTCACACCGGTGCCCGGGGCCGCCACCAGCACCAGCGGCTGGGAGGCGATCAGGCCAATGGGGGTGAAGTCTTTCGCCTCGTACTTCACGTTGGCGTTGACCAGCTTGCTGATGGCCAGCTCGTTGCTGGCGCCGGCGAGCAGGGTGTAGCCGTCGGGCGCCGCATTGGCGACCTTCTGTGCGCCGATGGCGCCACCGGCGCCGCCCACGTTCTCGATGATCACCGGCACGCCGAGGCGATGGGACAGCTCGACGCCGAGCGCGCGCCCGGTGAGGTCGGTCGAGCCGCCCGGCGGGTAGGCCACCACCAGCGTGATCGGCTTCGAGGGGTAGGCCTGGGCGCTGGCCGGGCCGGACGCGGCCCAGGCAAGGCCGCACAGAGCCACGGCGAGACAGGAAGAAAAAGGACGGGGAAGCCGCATCGTTGCCTCGGAGTTGTAGTAATCCGGGCGATTTTGCGGAGCCTGCCGTTCTTGCGCGGTGCTGTACTGGCACGAAGCCGTGCTGATTGGGTTCCAGAAAGGCCGATTTTGCGTCAGCGCGGCGTCATTGCCCGCCACACGTCCTCGGCCAGCGGACTCAGCCGACGCTTCGGCCGGTACAGCCGGACTTCGAAGCGCACTTCCATGCGCCGTCCGCCCACCGGCACCAGCCGGCCGGTCTTGCAATCGCCCTGCACCATCGACCAGGGCAGCCACGCCACGCCCAGTCCCCGGAGCACGTATTCATAAAGCGCATCGGCCGAATCGCACTCAATGCGGCGCTTCAGGCGCGGGGCCTGCGGGTTGTTGGCCAGCAGGTCTTCGACCAAGCGCCCCATGGCGAGCGTGCGAACGTAAGAAAGAAAAGGCACTTCGCCGGTGCCGTCGAAGCTGTGCACCGCGCGGCCCTGCGCGTCGGCGCGCGACACCGGCACCAGCTTGTCGGACGCCACCGTCACATGGGCGAACTGCCGCCCGTCGAGACGGAAGGTGAGGGCGGCATGGTGAAAGATCAGCGAGAAATCGACCTCGTTGTGCTCCAGCATCCGCACCGTTTCGGCCAGCGCGCCCGTCAGCACGCGCACCTCGCCCTGCTGCAGCACGGGCTGCAGCCGCACCAGCCAGTCGGCCATGACCGTGCGCGCCAGCGTGCGGCCCGTGACCACCGTCACCGTGCGGGCCTGCCGGCCTGCCACGTTGTGTACCTCTTCGCGCGAGCCCTCGACGTTGAGCACCATCTGGCCGGCGTTGTCCAGGAAGCTTTCGCCCGCGGCTGTCAGCACCACGGGCGAGCTGCCACGTTCGATCAACGCCGTGCCGGCCCACGATTCGAGCGCGCGGATGCGCCGCCCGAAAGCCGGATGCGTGACGTGCCGAAGCTCCGCGGCGCGCGTGAAGCTGCGCGTCTGCGCCAGCGCGATGAAGTCCTCCATCCATTTGAATTGCATGGTGCGGGCTAGCGGCCGAGGGAGAGTTCGTAGCGGGCAAAGACGGTGGCCCCTTTTCGGATCTCGCTGTGCAGCGAGAAGCCGAAGCGCTCGTAGAGCGTGCGCAGCGCTGCCCTGTCGGCCACGCAGTCGAGCCGCAGATGCGCCAGGCCCAGGCCCTGGACGTGTTCGCGCGCAAAGCCCAGCAGCGCGGTCGACACCCCGTGCCCGGCCCAATGCCGGCGAACCGCCAGCTTGTGGACGAACGCCGAGCTGCCGTTTTCGATTTCGGGCCAGAAGTACGGGTCTTCCAGATCGATGCGTACCACGCCGGCCACCTCGGCGTTCTTGCGGGCGATGAAGTAGCGTCCCGCGTCGGTGTCGCGCTGCACGCGTTCCAGAGCGGTGTCGGTGGCCGACCACAGCGGCCTGCCGTCGGCGGCAAGCCACTGGGCGGCTTCGGTCAGGACGGCGGCGACGGTTGGCGCGTCGGCGGGTTGGGCTTGTTCGATCTGCATGGAGGCCAAGCATAAGCATCGTCGGCGCAGAGGGCTCCGGCTATGCGTGGCAAACCACCTGAAAGCCTTCTTCCGCCGTCGGCGCAACGAAGTGGCTGGTGATCAGGTCGAACTGCGCATCGCTCGAATCGCGCGCTCACCTACCCGCTTCGGAATGGTGCGAATAATCGACGCGATCTGGAGGCAAGGCATGGGTCGAGGCGCGGGTCGACGCCCTCAGTCATGCAGCGAAGACAGGAACTGCTTGAGTTCCGGCGTCTGCGGATTCGCGAACAGCTCGGCCGGCGGCCCCATCTCGTGCACGCGGCCCTGATGCATGAAGATCACGCGGTCGCCGACCTTGCGCGCGAAGCTCATCTCGTGCGTGACCATCAAGAGCGTCATGCCTTCGTCGGCCAGCGACTCGACCACGCGCAGCACTTCGCCCACGAGTTCGGGGTCGAGCGCCGAGGTGATCTCGTCGCACAGCAGCACGGCCGGCTCCATCGCCAGCGCACGCGCGATGGCCACGCGCTGCTGCTGGCCGCCCGAGAGCTGGTCGGGCATGGCGTCGAACTTCTCGGCCAGGCCCACGCGCGTCAGCAGCTTGCGCGCCTGCGACGCCGTCTCGAGCTGGCTGCGCTTCTTCACCAACGTGGGCGCGAGCATCACGTTCTTGCCTACCGTGAGGTGCGGAAACAGGTTGAAGCCCTGGAAGATCATGCCCACGCGCTGGCGCAACTCGCGCATCGCCATCGCGCTCTCGTGCAGAAGCGGCTTGCCGTCGACGCTGAGCGAGCCCTGCTGGAACACCTCGAGCCCGTTGATGCAACGCAGCAGCGTGCTCTTGCCCGAGCCGCTCTTGCCGATGATGGCGATCACCTCGCCGCGCTTGACCGTGAGGTCGATGCCCTTGAGCACTTCGTTGGTGCCGTAGGACTTGCGCAGCGCCGTGATCTGCACGATGGGCGCGCCCGCCGCCACATGGGCAGCGTGCACGGGGGCTTCAGCGGCGATGGACATGGATCTTCCTTTCGAGGTGCCGGGCATAGAGGCTGATCGGGAAACAGAGGGCGAAGTACATCAGCGCCACGCAGCTGAACACCACGAAGGGCTGGAAGGTGGCGTTGGAGATCATGCTGCCGGCCTTGGTGAGTTCGACGAAGCCGATGACCGAGGCCAGCGCCGTGCCCTTGACCACCTGGACCAGGAAGCCGACCGTCGGGGCGGTCGCGATCTTCACGGCCTGCGGCAGGATCACGTGGCGCATCTGCTCGCCGAAACTGAGCGCGAGACTGCCCGAGGCTTCCCACTGGCCCTTGGGGATCGAGGCCACGCAGCCGCGCCAGATCTCGGTGAGGTAGGCGCTGGTGTAGAGCGTGAGCGCCACCGTGGCCGCGGTCCAGGCCGAGACCTCGATGCCCATCAACGCGATGCCGAAGTAGGCGAGGAACAGCTGCATCAGCAATGGCGTGCCCTGGAACAGTTGCACGTAGGTGCCGATCGCGCGGTCGAGCGCCTTGCCGGCGCGCAGCCGCAGGAAGAGCAGCAGGGCCCCGACCACGCCGCCGCCGACGAAGGCGATCACCGACAGCGCGACGGTCCAGCGCAGCGCCATCAGCAGGTTGCGCAGGATGTCCCAGAGGGAGAAGTCGTTCATGGCTTTTCTCCCGCGTTCAGCGTCCAAAGAACCAGCGCGGGCCGGCCCAGTTGAGCAGGCGGCGTAAGCCGACCGACAGCGCCAGGTACAGCACCGTCGCGACGATGAAGGCCTCGAAGGCGCGGAAGTTGCGGCTCTGGATCAGGTTGGCGGCGTAGCTCAGGTCCTCGACCGAGATCTGGCTGCACACGGCCGACCCCAGCATCACGATGATGATCTGGCTCACCATCGCGGGCCACACCTTCTTGAGTGCCGGCGGCAGCACCACGCGCGTGAACACCTGCACCTTGTCGAGCGCCAGGCTCACGGCCGCCTCGATCTGGCCGCGCGGCGTGGCCTCGATGCCGGCGCGGATGATCTCGGTGGCGTAAGCGCCGAGGTTGGCCACCATCGCGATGACCGCCGCGGTCTCGGGCGTGAGCTTCACCCCGGCAGCCGGCAGGCCGAAGAAGATGAAGAACAGCTGCACGATGAAGGGCGTGTTGCGGATCAGCTCCACGTACGTGCCCACCACCCAGCGCAGCCAGGCCGGCCCGCTGGAACGCGCCCAGGCGCAGGCCACGCCCACCACCATGCCGATCAGCGTGGCGATGGCCGTCAGGCCCACGGTCCAGCCGATGCCCTTGGCCAGCAGCCGCCAGTCGACGAGGACGGCGCCGAAGTCGAATTCCATATCAAAGGCTCCTTGGTGCCAGGCACATCAACAGCAATCGCACTTGTTCTTCAGTCGTGGGACACCGCGGAACCGGCTTCGCCGGGCCGCTGGTGTCGCCCCCTCGAGGGGGAGGCGGCTACACGAAGTGAGCCGCGTCGGGGGTGGGCCTATACAGGCAGGTCGCCGGCGGCCTTGCCGAGCCACTTTTTCGACATGGCATCCAAGGTGCCGTCTTTCTTCGCCGCCGCAATGATCTCGTTGACCTTCGCCTTGAGCGCGGTCTCGTTCTTGGCGATGCCCACGAAGCACGGGCTGTCCTTGAGCAGCAGCTTGAATTCGGCGCTGACCTTGGGGTTCTTGGCCAGCATGTCGCCTGCGACCGCGGCGCTGGTGGCGATGGTCTGCGTCTGGCCGGCCACGAAGGCGGCGATGGTCGCGTTGTTGTCCTCGAAGCGGCGGTAGTCGACGTTGGCCGGCGCGACCTTGTTCAGTTCCTGGTCCTCCATCGCGCCGCGCGTTACGGCCACGGTCTTGCCGGCCATGTCGGCGAAGCTCGTGAGCTTCATGCTCTTGCCTGCGTAGACGGCCTGGAAGAAAGGCGCATAGGCGGCCGAGAAATCGATCACCTTCTCGCGCTCGGCGTTCTTGCCCAGGGTGGAGATCACCAGGTCGGCCTTCCGGGTCTGCAGGTAGGGGATGCGGTTGGCGCTGGTGACGGGCACCAGCTCGACCTTCACGCCCAGTTTCGACGCGATGAGATGGGCCATCTCGACGTCGAGGCCGATCGGCGTCATGGTCCGGTCGACCGAGCCGTAGGGCGGGTAGTCGGTGGGCACGGCGACCTTGAGCGTCTTCGACTTGAGGATGTTGTCCAGCGCGGCCTGGGCCTGCACGGCGCCGGCGGCGAGCAGCGTGGCGGAAGCCAGCGCGAGCACGGCGACGCGTCGCGTCGAGAACGTGGTGGAAAGGAAGGACTTCATAGCAGGGCTCCTAGGTAGGTCGATGAATCGTCGGAAGAGGCGGTGGACGAGGGTGGTGCTGCCTTCTTCTTGCGAGGGCTTGTATGCAAGACGTGTGCCTTGCTCTTGTCGTTCAGTTCGCCGCCCTGAACGGGTGCGAGTGCATCGCGCAGGTGCGCAAGCGGGTCGCTGCGGGCCTGCAGGCGCAGGGCCGACTGCACCGTTCCGATGTGCTCGGCCATCAATGCCTCCGCCTGGGTCGCATCGCCCCGTGCCAGTGCATCGACGATGCGCACATGGTCCGCGCACGATTGCGCGGCATCGTGCGTGGATTGGTAGAGCATCGCGATCAGCGTGGTGCGCGCGGTGAAGTCGCGCAGCGTGTCGGCCAGCAGGCTGTTGCCCAGGCACTCGGCCAGGCAGACGTGGAAGTCGCCCAACAGGAAGCTGCGCGTGCCCACGTCGGTGCCCTGCACGGCCGCCTGCTCGCGCTGCAGGTGCAGCTTGAGCCGGCGCAGCGCGGGCTTCTCGATGCGCCCGGCGCTGCGGATCAGGCCGACCTCGATCACGCGGCGGGCCTCGAATGCCTCGCGCGCTTCGTCCTCGGAGGGCTCGATGACGAACCAGCCGCGGCGCGAGGACACGGTCACGATGCCTCGGGCCGCCAGGCGCGTGAGCGCCTCGCGCACGATGGTGCGGCTGCAGTCGAAGAGCATGGCGAGCTGCTGCTCGCCCAGGCGTGAGCCGGGCGCGAGCTTGCCTGCCATCACCGCTTCGACGATGCGGGCACTGATTTCGGATGCGGAGATGGACATGACCGGGTGCGAGCAGTTTCCGTGCCTGCTGGTATGCAAGCGCTGTGCGCACGCCGTCGGTGCAGTCTCACGCGCGGCGGCCGGCTTCGCAGGCAGAATCCACCGCGCAGCGACGCTGCACCAGCCCGATCACCGCGTGGAGACCTTTCGATGAGCGCTCATGAGTTGCCGGTTCGCGGTAGCCCGGAGGCCGCCGCCACTTTGCTGAGGCCGGTGGCTGCCGCGCTCGACGGGCTGGGCGTCGCGGTCTGCCTGTTCGACGAGAACGACGCCGTCCTGCTCTGGAACCGCAGTTTCCTGCGCTTCTTCCCCGAGCACGTGGGCCATATGCAGGCCGGCGAGCCGTACGCCGTCAATCTGCGCCGTTTCTACGAGGGGCGGCTGGACGCACGCGAGATGCCGTCGATCGAGCGCTACATCGCCGAAGGCCTGGCGCGGCACCACGCGCAGCAACGCCCCTTCGTCTTCGAGCACGAGGGCCGCTCGCTGTGCGTCGCGTCGCTGCCCTTGCCGGGCGTGGGGCGGATCCGGCTCTGGAAGGAAGAGGAGGCGGCCGAGCGCGGCAGTGAGGTGATCTCGGCGTTCGGCAGCCTGTCGGGCGCACCCGAGGTCGATGGCACGGCGCTGTTCGACCATGTGGCCGACGGCGTCATGGTGACCGGCAGCGACGACCGCATCCTGTGGGTCAACGAGCCCTTCGTCGCGATGTACGGGCTGCCGCACCGGCGTGCGGCGCACGGGCTGCGCTTTGCCGACGCCTATCACCAGGCCTGGGCCGAGAACCGCGGCGACGAGCGGGCGCTGTTCGAAGAGGGAATGGCCATCCTCGATGAAAACATGCGCTTTGCCGGGGCACCCTTCGAGCTGCCGCTGCCCGGCGCGCGCTGGAGCCGCGTGATCGCGCAGCGCAGCCCCGACGGCAAGGGCTTCTTCGCGCACGTCGACATCACGATGCTCAAGCGTCAGCAGCAGCAGTTGCTGGCGGCCGAGCGCCGCGCACGCGAGAGCGAGGCGCTGCTGCGGCAGAAGTCCGCGGTGCTCGAGGCCACGCTCGAGCGCATGGAGCAGGGCATCATGATGGTCAATGCCGAGCGGGTGGTCGAGGTGTGCAACCGACGCGCGATGGAACTGCTCGATCTGCCCGAGGCACTGATGGCCTCACGCCCCAGCTTCCAGCAGGTGCTGGACCACCAGATGGCCCAAGGCGAGTTCTCCGGCACGCCGGCGGACTTGCTGGACTTCATCCGTGCCGGCGGCATCCGCGACATCGTCGAGCGCTACGAGCGGCGTCGCCCCGACGGCAGCGTGATCGAGATCTTCAGCGTGCCCATCGAGGGCGGCGGCGTGGTGCGCACCTACACCGACATCACCGAGCGGCGCCGCAGCGAAGAGCGCATCCGCCACCTGGCGCGCCATGACGGCCTGACCGCGCTGGTCAACCGCGAGGCGTTTCTCGAGCACCTGAGCACGGCGACCGCCGCGGCCGCGCAGGGCGGCGAGGCCTTCGCGGTGCACTACATCGACATCGACCATTTCAAGCCGATCAACGACCGCTTCGGCCATGCCGTGGGCGACCAGGTGCTGATCGCGGTGGCCGAACGGATGCGACGGGTCACCGGCACGGACGAGGTGCTGGCCCGGCTCGGCGGCGACGAGTTCGCCGTGCTGCAGCACCGGGTCGGCGAGCCGGCCCCTGCACGGCAGTTGGCCGAGCGCATCCTGGCAGCGCTGGCCGAGCCGATGCAGATCGAGGGCCACGGCCTGTCGGTGGCGGCCTCGATCGGCATCGCCCTCTACCCGCACGCCGGGCGCGACCCCGACCTGCTGCTGCGCCACGCCGACAGCGCCATGTATGCCGCCAAGGCGCAGGGCGTGGCGGGCATCCGGGTCTTCGGCGAGTGCGTGACCGACGCTGATCCGGACCCCTCCGCCTGGATCAGCCCTTGAGCACGGCCTTGAGCGTGACTTCGGGCACGCCGGTCAGGGCTTTCGACAGCGGGCAGCCGGCCTTGGCGGCCGCGGCGATGGCCTGGAATTTCGCATCGTCGAGGCCGGGGACCGTCGCGTCGAGCTCCAGCGCGATGCGGTCGATCTTGAAGCCCGCGCCGTCCTTCGTCAGGCGGACCGCTGCACGCGTGTCGATGGCCGTCGCGGCCAGGCCCTCGGCTTCCAGCGCAAAGGCGAAAGCCATGGTGAAGCAGGCGGCGTGCGCCGCGCCCACGATTTCTTCCGGATTGGTGCCCTTGCGGTCGTCGCCGAAGCGGCTCGCGAAACCATAGGGGTAGTCTTTCAGCGCGCCGGTCTCGGTGCTGATCTGGCCCTGGCCGGTCTTGCCGGCACCTTCCCAGTGAACGCTTGCCTTCTTTTCTGCTGCCATGGGTACTCCTCGGGTGGTGGATGAAGACCCTCCTTTTAGAACCAAAGCGCGCGGCCGTCTGTCGGTGCGCAGGCCATCGACCGGCTTTCTTTTCGGGAACGAAGTCACCGTCGATGCGTCGCACAGGTGACCCGCGTCGGGGCTTCCCCGATGCAAGCGCGACGCGCCGCGTCGTAGGCTCTTGCCCTCAAATGGGAGACTTCATGGACCGTCCGCATCACAAGTTCTGGCCGCAGCGCCTGCCCCACGCCATCACCGTGCCCGCCACGTCGTTGTGGCACAACCTCGCGGTCTCGGCCGCACGTTACCCGGACAAGGCGGCGCTGGTGTTCTTCGGCCGGGAGCTGAGCTACCGCGAACTCGTGGCGCAGGCCGAGCGCCTGGCTGGCACCCTGCATGCGCTGGGCGTGCGGCGCGGCGACCGCGTGGTACTCGACATGCAGAACTGCCCGCAACTGGTCATCGCGCATTTCGCGATCCTTCGTGCCAATGCGGTGGTGGTGCCGGTCAACCCGATGAACCGGGCCGAGGAGCTCAAGCACTACATCGTCGACCCCGATGCCAAGGTGGCGATCACCACCGGCGACCTGGCGCCCGAACTGGCCAAGGCCAGCGATGCGCTCGAGCCCGCACAGCGCCTGGCGCACCTGATCGTCACCCAGTTCACCGACGCCTTCGATGCGGACGTGAGCGGCGACGAAGCCCCGGCACCGGCCTGGCGCGACTGGCTGCTCGCGCGCCACCCGTTGCCCGCACTGGCCAGCGGCAGCACGATGCACTGGCAGGACGCGCTGGAGGCGGGCCATCCGGTTCCCGAGCACGTGGTCGGCGCCAACGACATGGCGCTGCTGCCCTACACCAGCGGCACCACCGGCCTGCCCAAGGGCTGCGTGCACCACCATTCGAGCCTGATGCACAACGCGGTTGCCAGCCAGCTCTGGGGCTCGGTGTCGGGAGAGGCGACGGTGCTGGCCGTGATCCCGATGTTCCACATCACCGGCGTGGTGAGCATGATGCACACCGCCATCTTCTCGGGCGGCACGCTGGTCATCATGCCGCGCTGGGACCGCGAGGTGGCGGGCCGGCTGATCTCGCTGCGCAAGATCACCAGCTGGACCAACATCCCGACCATGGTGATCGACCTCATGAGCAGCCCCAACTTCGCGAGCTTCGACCTGCGCAGCCTGAACTACATCGGCGGCGGCGGCGCGGCCATGCCGCAGGCCGTGGCCCAGCGGCTGTTCGAGCAGTACGGCCTCAGGTACCAGGAAGGCTATGGCCTGACCGAGACCGCGGCCCCCTCGCATGCGCAGCCGGCCGACAACCCCAAGCAGCAGTGCCTGGGCATCCCGTTCATGAGCAGCGACTCGCGCGTGGTCGACCCCGACACCTTCAAGGAGCTGCCGGTCGGCGAGTCCGGCGAGATCATCACCTGCGGCCCCGAGGTGTTCCAGGGCTACTGGAAACGGCCCGACGCCACGGCCGCGGCGTTCATCGAGTTCGAGGGCAAGCGCTACTTCCGCACCGGCGACATGGGCCGGGTCGACGAGGACGGCTACTTCTTCATGACCGACCGGCTCAAGCGGATGATCAACGCCAGCGGCTTCAAGGTTTGGCCGGCCGAGGTCGAACTGCTGATGTTCAAGCACCCGGCGATCCAGGAAGCCTGCGTGATCGCCATGAAGGACGCCTACCGCGGCGAGTCGGTCAAGGCGGTGGTGGTGCTGCGCCCCAGCCACAAGGACACCACCGAGCAGGAAATCATCGACTGGTGCCGGGAAAACATGGCGGTCTACAAGACGCCGCGCCGGGTGCAGTTCGTCGATGCGCTGCCCAAGAGCGGCGCCGGCAAGGTGATGTGGCGGCTGCTGCAGGAGAAGGAGCCGGTCGAGCCGGCCGCGGCGGCCTGACAAAGGCGCACCGGGGGCAGGGCGCTACGACTCGCCCTTGCCCGCCACGTCCACATCGGCCACCACGCGCGCGTAGCGGCGGAAGCTCCAGTAGGCGCTGGCCCAGTCCATCAGCACGACCAGGCGGTTGCGGAAGCCGATCAGGAAATAGACGTGGGCGAACAGCCAGAACAACCACGCGAGCTTGCCGCTGAAGCGCAGCGGGCCGAAGGGCGTCTCCAGGTCGACCACGGCCGAATTGCGGCCGATGGTCGCGAGGTTGCCGTAGTCGCGGTAGCGGAAGGCCTCGGTCGGCTCGCCGGCCAGGCGGTGCAGCACATTGTCCGCGGCGGTCCGGCCCATCTGCTTGGCGCCGGGTGAGACGCCGGGCACGGGCTTTGGGTCCTTGCCGGGGGCGTGGCTCAGCGCGGCGGCCAGGTCGCCCACCACGCTGATCTCCGGGTGGCCGGCCAGGCTCAGGTCGGGCTCGACGCGGATGCGGCCGGCACGGTCGACCTCGGCGCCGATCGCGGTCGCCAGCAGCCGGCCCAGCGGCGAGGCCGCCACGCCCGCGGCCCAGACCACGCAGTGGGTGTCGATGCGCGCGGTGGCACCGTCGGCCCCCACGGCGATGTCGAGGCCGGTGGCGTCGATCGAGGTGACCCGTGCGTTCAGGCGCACCTTCACGCCCAGCCGCTCGAGCTGCTCCCGGGCCTTCTGGCTCAGGCCGTCGGGCATGGCCTGCAGCACCCGCGGCCCGCCTTCGATCAGCAGCACCTCGGCGCTGGCCGGGTCGATGCGGCGGAACTCGCCCGCCAGCGTGTGGCGCGCGATCTCGGCCAGCGTGCCGGCCATCTCGACCCCGGTCGGGCCGGCACCGATCACGGCGAAGGTCAGCAGCGCCCGCTGGCGCACCGGGTCGCTTTCCTTCTCCGCGGCCTCGAAGGACATCAGCACATGGCGCCGGATCTCGAAGGCATCGGCCAGCGTCTTGAGGCCGGGGGCGAAGCGGGCCCAGTGGTCGTTGCCGAAGTAGCTGTGCGTGGCGCCGGCCGCGACGATCAGGTGGTCGTAGGCGATGCACTGGCCGTCGCGCAGTTGCACCGTGCGCTCGGCCGGCCGTATGTCGGTCACTTCGCCCAGCAGCGTGGTGATGGAAGCCTGCCCGCGGAACAGCAGCCGCGTCGGCGCAGCGATCGATGGCGCGGCCAGGCCGGCGGTCGCCACCTGGTAGAGCAGGGGCTGGAACAGATGGTGGTTGGTCTTCTCGATCACCGTCACGTCGACCGCTTCGCGCTGCAGCCGTCGCGCGGCCTCGAGTCCGCCGAAACCACAGCCGACGATGAGGACATGGGGGCGGCGGGCAGAGGCAGTGGAATTCATGCAGGCATTATGGGCAACGCAAAATCCGCGGTGACGCGAGGCGGCGCGTACTTGTCCTACGGACGCATCGCAGCTGCATCGACTACAACGCCCGATGCGATCCCTGGAGTCCTCCCCATGAAGCTTTCCCGGCCGAGCACGCAGGCCCCCGACGTCTTGCGTGAGACCTTCCGTGCGGTGCGTGCCGCCAGCCTCGAGCTGGCAGCGCCCTTGTCGGCGGAGGACCAGTGCATCCAGTCGATGCCCGATGCCAGCCCGACCAAGTGGCACCTGGCCCACACCACCTGGTTCTTCGAGACGGTGCTGCTGCAGCCGCATGCGAGCGGTTATCGGCCTTTCGACCCGCGCTTCCAGTACCTGTTCAACTCCTACTACGAAGCGCTGGGCCCACGCCACCCGCGCCCGCAGCGCGGCCTGCTTACACGGCCCTCGGTCGACGAGGTGCACGCCTATCGCGCGCACGTCGATGCCGGTGTCGAGCGCTTGCTCGACACGGTGGATGCCGCGGCCTGGGACACGGTGGCGGCGGTGCTCACGCTGGGCCTGCACCACGAGCAGCAGCACCAGGAACTGCTGCTCACCGACATCCTGCATGCCTTGTCCTGCAACCCTTTGCTGCCGGCCTACCGTGCAGCGGGCGGTCCGGCCTTGCGCCTGGCCACCGTGGCGCCGGAGATGCGCTGGCGTGCCCAGCCCGGCGGCTCTGTCGAGATCGGGCACGAGGGCCAGGGCTTCGCCTTCGACAACGAGACGCCGCGCCACCGCGCGCTGCTGCGGCCCTACGCCATCGCCGACCGGCTGGTGAATTGCGGCGACTACGCCCAGTTCATTGCCGACGGCGGCTACCAGAGGCCCGAGCTGTGGCTGTCCGACGGCTGGGCGGCCGTGCAGTCCCAGGGCTGGCGCGCGCCGGCCTACTGGCTCGCGCCCGACGATCCGCGCCTGGGCCTTTCCGGCGGCGCGGCCGTGGGTTGGCAGATTTTCGGTTTGCATGGCGTGCGGCCGCTGGCGCACGAGGTGCCGGTGTCGCAACTGAGTTTCTACGAGGCGGCCGCGTATGCCGAATGGGCCGGCGCGCGGCTGCCCACCGAATTCGAGTGGGAGGCGTCCTGTGCCGACGCCGGCATGAACGAGATGACTGGCCATGTCTGGCAGTGGACGCGATCCTCCTACGACCCGTATCCCGGCTTCCGGCCCTTGCCGGGCGTGGCGGCCGAATACAACGGCAAGTTCATGGTCGGCCAGCTGGTGCTGCGTGGCGGCAGCGTGGCCACGCCCGCGGGCCACACCCGGCCCAGCTACCGCAACTTCTTCCCGCCGGCCGCACGCTGGCAGTTCTCGGGCCTGCGGCTCGCAAAGGATCTCTGATGCGCAATCCCGCGTCCTTTTCCGTCGATATGCCGCGCGGCGCCCCGTCTTCCGACCCGGCGCCCTTGTCCGAGTTCGGCCGCGAGATGCAGGCCGGCCTGTCGCGTCGACCACGCAGCGTGTCGCCCAAGTTTTTCTACGACGTCGAGGGCTCGGCGCTGTTCGACCGCATCTGTGACCTGCCCGAGTACTACCCGACGCGCACCGAACTGGGCATCCTGACCGACTGCGCGGCGGAGATCGCCGAACAGATCGGCCCGAACGCCGAGATCATCGAATTCGGGGCCGGTTCGCTGACCAAGGTGCGGCTGCTGCTGGACGCGCTCGAGACGCCGCGGCGTTATTTGCCCATCGACATCTCGGGCGAGCACCTCGAGGCGGCGGCCGAACGCCTGCGCGCCGACTACCCGCAACTCGTGGTGCAGCCCGTGGCGGCCGACTACACGATGCCGCTGGTGCTGCCGGCGCCTGGAGAAGGGGCAGGGCGGCGCGTGGGTTTCTTCCCGGGGTCGACCCTTGGGAACTTCACGCCGGACGAGGCCTTGAGCTTCCTGCAATTGGCTTCTCGGCTGTTGCGTGGCGGAGGCTTGCTGCTGGGCGTCGACCTGGTCAAGGATCCGGCGCTTTTGCACGCGGCTTACAACGATGCGCAAGGCGTGACGGCGGCCTTCAACCTGAACCTGCTGCGGCGCGCGAATGCCGAGCTGGGGGCCGATTTCGATCTCGAGGCCTTCCGTCACGCGGCCTTCTACAACGCGCCGTTGCAGCGGATCGAGATGCATCTCGTGAGTCGGTGTGCGCAGAGCGTTGTGTTGAATGGCGAAACCTTCGAGTTCGCGGAAGGGGAGACGCTGCATACCGAGCATTCGCACAAGTTCACGGTGGAGGGGTTGCGTTCTCTGGCTGTGCGGGCGGGGTTTCGTCCGGTGGCTGTTTGGACGGATCCGGAGAGGTTGTTCAGCGTGCATTGGCTTGCGGCCTAGCTAGGGTCTGGGGCCGGGTCTCGCCCCGGCGGGCGACTCACTTTCTTTTGCTTCGCCAAAAGAAAGTAAGCAAAGAAAAGGCGACCCTGCTGTCTGCGTCCCTCCGCTTCGCTGCGGGCAACCTGCGGTGCTCGCGGTTCGCGGGGTCTCGCTCGAACTCGCTTCGCTCAGACAATCGCGAGCCCTGATCCGCGAACCGCTGCGCTCCTCGGCGCAGACAGAAGGGATTTGGGAGCGGGAACCGAACGGGCCATCGCTTCGCTCGGCCACCAACGCATTGCAGGCGCGAGGCGCCTGCAATGCTGGTTTGGCTTTGGTTTTGCCGGGCCGAGCGAAGCGAAGGCCCGGGTGCTCTTCAAGCCCCTCTGGATGCGCTGAGGAGCGGAGCGTTTCGCGGATCAGGGCTCGCTCATGTTTGAGCGAAGCGAGTTCGAGCGAGACCCCGCGAAACGTGAGCACCGCAGGGTGCCCCGGAGCGAAGCGCAGGGGTCGCAGCCAGTGGGGTCGCCTTTCTTTTGCTTACTTTTCTTTGGCGAAGCAAAGAAAAGTGAGTCGCCCGCCGGGGCGAGACCCGGCCCCTCAACCCTCCATCGCCAACAAAGGCAGATTAAGCCCAGGAAAAGTATCAGGTCGCCACAGCGTCACAATATCAACCGCCCCGTAAGCAGCGCAACGGCCAGCGCCCGCAACCCTCCCTTAGAGACCAAGACCATGAAAGCAACCTGGAACGGCGTCACCATCGCCGAGAGCGACGACACCGTGCTCGTCGAAGGCAACCACTATTTCCCGATGAGTTCGCTCAACCGCGACTACGTGACCTTCAGCAACCACAAGACCACCTGCCCCTGGAAGGGCTCGGCGAGCTACTTCTCGCTGCTGGTCAACGGCGAACTGCATGCCGACGCCGCCTGGTACTACGTCGACCCCAAGCCCGAAGCCGAAGAGATCAAGGACCGTGTCGCCTTCTGGAAGGGCGTGAAGGTCGAGGCATGAGCACGGTGCGCAGTCGCACGAAAGCCGGCCGATGAGCGCCACCAGCTTCCAACCGCCCGCCACCTCGCCCTCCGAAGTCGCCGCCGCCCTGCGCACGCAAGGCTATGCCGTGCTGAGCCCGGAAGGCGTGGCCGAATGGCTGGGCCTGCCGCTGGCGGCACTCGATGCACTGCAGGCCGACTGGAACGATCTGCCGCCCGACGAATACCTCAAGGACGGTGGCCGCTACCGCCAGCGGCGCCACGCCTGCTTCGCGGTCGACGGCCCGTCGCTGGCGCCGGTGCCGCACCGTGCGCACTGGCAGCCGGTCGAATACAACGCGCTGCACGGCGGCATGCAGCGCTGGTTTGCGCAGATGCTTCCCGCGACCGTCGAGAGCCCGACCTGGCAGCGGCTGATGCTGCGCATCGCCGACGCGGCGAGCGATCTGCGCGGCGCGCAGCGCTGGTTCGTGGAAGCGCACCAGTTTCGCATCGACACCGCCGACGGCATCGGCCGGCCCACGCCGGAAGGCGCGCACCGCGACGGCGTCGACCTGGTCGCCGTGATGCTGGTGGGCCGCCAAGGTGTCAAGGGCGGCGAGACCCGCGTGTTCGAGGCCGATGGTCGGCGCGGCGAACGCTTCACCATGACCGAACCCTGGACGCTGCTGCTGCTCGACGATGCGCGTGTCATCCACGAATCGACGCCGATCCAGCCCCTGGCCGAAGGCGAGGCCGGCCACCGCGATACGCTGGTCGTGACCTGCCGCGCGGGCGCCTTCCAGGGCGACTGAGCACGACGCGGAAGGGCGCGGCCGGTCGCCGCGCCCGTCCTACAAGCCCGACCTCCGCACTCGGGTTAAATTGCAACCCCGGCTCCGCGCGAGCCAAGAACGCAGCGAGGGCATGCCATGTTCAATCACATCCTGGTTCCGATCGACGGTTCCGAAACATCGATGTACGCGGTCAGCAAGGCCAGCGGACTGGCGCTGGCCTTCGGCAGTCGCATCACGTTGATCCACGTGATCGACAACTACCCCTTCATCGGCGTCGGCGCCGACTATGCGCTGGGCCAGAACGAATACCTGGCCGCGGCCACCTCCAGCGCCAATGCGGCGCTGGCCCGTGGCGTGGCCGCCCTCGCGGCCGAAGGCCTGCACAGCGATCAGCGCGTGATCGACGGCCATGTGGTGCACGAAGGCATCGTCGACACCGCCAATGCGCTGGGCGTCGACCTCATCGTCATGGGATCGCACGGCCGGACCGGCATCGAGAAACTGCTCCTGGGCAGCGTGACGCAGCGCGTGCTGCAGGATTCGCGCGTGCCGGTGCTGGTGGTCAAGGGGAACTGAGCACAGGGCCCTTGCCGTCAAAAAGGCGCGGTACTTTCGAAACGCAGCGCCTGCCCATCGACCGGGTGACGGAGCTGCAGCACGCTGGCGTGCAGCATCAGCCGTGAGGCGCGTGCCTGCACCGCCGCATCGGCATACAGCGCATCGCCCAGGATCGGATGGCCGATCGACGCCAGGTGCACTCGCAACTGGTGCGTGCGGCCGGTGCGGGGCTCGAGCAGCAGCCGGCTCGCGCCCAGCGAGGGCAGGGGTTCCAGCACCCGCCAGCGCGTGACGCTGGGCTTGCCTTCGAGGTCGATCTTCTGCAGCGGGCGCCGCGGCCAGTCGGCCATCAGCGGTGCGTCGATCACCGACCAGTGCGGGTCCTCTGCCAGCACGCCATCGACGATGGCTTCGTAGCGTTTCCAGACCGCCTGTTCGGCAAAGGCATCGCCCAGTGCACGCTGCACGGCCGGGCTGCGCGCCATCAGCACCAGGCCGCTGGTCGCCATGTCGAGCCGATGCACCACCAGCGCCTCGGGCCAGCGCGCCTGGGCGCGCACGCTCAGGCAATCCTGCTTGTCCTCGCCCCGACCGGGCACGCACAGCAGGCCCGAGGGCTTGTCGAGCACCAGCAGGTGCGGGTCTTCGTGGACGAGCGTGAGGTCGGGTGGCAGGTCGAGCGGCAGCGAGGGTTTCATGGGCTGGGCTATTCTCGATCGAATGTCCGCCGCCGCTCCCGCCTCCGATGCCCCGTTTGCCCCGACCTTTTCCGACCTGACGCGCGAGCGGCCCTTCATGCGGCTGTGGGTGGCGCGGCTGTTCGGCACCGCCGCCAGCCAGATGCTGCTGGTCGCGATCGGCTGGCACATGTACGACCTGACCGGCAGCGCCTGGGACCTGGGCCTGGTCGGCCTCTACCAGTTCGTGCCCGCGCTGCTGCTCGCGCTCTATGCGGGCCATGTGGTCGACCGCCACCATCGGGGCCGCATCGTCGCGGCCTGCCTCGCATTGCAGGGCACCGTCGGCGCGGCGCTGCTGTGCGCGCACGTGCTGCACCACGATTCGCGTGCGCTGCTGCTGGGGTTGTCGGTGGTGCTGGGCGCGGTGCGCGCCTTCCAGATGCCGGCCCAGCAGGCGCTCACGCCGATGCTGGTGCCACCGCTGATGCTGCCGCGCGCCATGGCCTTCAGCTCGGCCGGCATGCAGGGCGCGGTCATCGGCGGCCCGGCGCTGGGCGGCCTGCTGTTCGCGGCCGGCACCGGCGTGGTCTACGGCGTCAGCGTGCTGCTGTTCGCGGTCGGCTGCGTGCTGGTGGCGCGTTTGCGCTATGTGCAGCCGGTGCGGGTGCGCGAACCGGTCACGCTGGCCACGGTGTTCGCCGGCGTCGACTTCATCTGGCGGCGCAAGCCGGTGCTGGGCGCGATCTCGCTCGACCTGTTCGCGGTGCTGCTGGGCGGCGCGGTGGCGCTGCTGCCGATCTTTGCCAAGGACATCCTGCACACCGGGCCCTGGGGCATGGGCCTGCTGCGCAGCGCGCCCGCGGTCGGTGCGCTGCTCACCTCGATCGTGCTCACGCGCCGTCCGATCGAGCGCCACATCGGCCGCACGCTGCTGGTCGCGGTGGGCGCCTTCGGTCTCTGCATGGTGGTGTTCGGCCTTTCGCGCAGCTTCACCGTCTCGCTGATCGTGCTGGCGATCTCGGGCGGCGCCGACATGGTCAACGTGGTGATCCGCCAGACGCTGGTGCAGCTCGAAACCCCCGACGACATGCGCGGGCGGGTCGGCGCGGTGAGTTCGATCTTCATCGGCGCGAGCAACCAGCTGGGGGAGTTCGAATCGGGCGCCACGGCCGCGCTGCTCGGGCCGGTGGGCTCGGTGGTGCTGGGCGGGGCCGGCACGATGGTGGTGGCGCTGGCCTGGTTCCGGCTGTTTCCGTCGCTGGCGAAGCGCGACCGGATGGTCTCCGCGCCACTGCGCTGACCTGCAGCGGATGCCTTCACCGGCCAGTGCGGTGATGCGGGTGAATTTGATCTGATTGATCTGAAGGCGTAAAATCTCATCAATCAGATCAAAGGAGCCGAAGCCATGGCCAAAGCCGCATCCGCCACGCTGCAGGGCGACCTGCTCTCCGTAGAGCCCTACCGCGACGCCTCGGGCCGACGCACGCCGGGCCGGACCTTCCTGCTCGAAGTCAAGGACGCCGCCAGCTCCAGCATGTTGCTGGCCTCCTTGTCGATGCTCGATCGGCTGCTGGTCGAGAAGATGACGACGGTGCGCGAGCGTCGGATGGCGGAGGTCGTCGATTTCATGGCCGAGCGGATGCTGGTGTCCAGCGCGGTCGAACTGGACATGGCCCGGCGGCTCGCCACCCGCCACGCGCGCGTGCTCAACGAGTTCGGCCACTTCACCGCAGAGCAGCTGGCGGATGCCAATGGCTCCCAGGCCGGCAATCGTTCCGCGCTGGCCGACAACTGGCGCAAGCGCCGGCAGGTGTTCACGGTGCCGCATCCGGACAAGACGGCGCGCGAGCGCGATGTCTATCCGGCCTTCCAGTTCGAGGCGCACAAGCCCATCAAGGCGGTGCACGAGGTGCTCGAGGCCTTCGGCGCGCACAAGGCGGCCTGGAAGCTGGCGCTGTGGTTCACGTCGAACAACGGCGGCCTGCCCGACAGCGCGCGGCCGGTCGATCTGCTGAGCACGAACCCGCAGGCCGTGGTCGCCGCCGCGCGACGCGACGCCGAGGGGAGCGCGGCTTGACCTGCCGCGCGCCAGTTGCTCCGCTGGATCCCCTGTTCGAGCACTGGCCCGCGGGCGACGTGATCCACGTCGTTCACGACACGGCCTTCGCGCCCGAGAGCTTCAACCCGGGTGCCGATGCCGCCGGCGTGCTGCGCAAGCCGACGCGCTTCGCGCCGATCCGCGACGCCAAGGGCAAGCTCGTGCCTTACCTGTACGGCGGTTCGACGCTGGACTGCGCCATCTTCGAGACGGTGTTCCACGATGTGCCTGTCGATGCGCCCGACAAGTTCGTGGACCTCGACTTCTTCGCCGCGAGGGGGCACGGCGAGCTGGTGCCGAACCGGGTGCTCCGGCTCGTGGACCTCACGAGTGAAGGGCTGCACCGCATGAAGGTGCCGAAGGAAGAATTGATCGCCAGTCCGTCGCGCGACTACCTGGCCACGGCAGCCTGGGCCGAGGCGCTGCACCATCGGTTCGCGGATATCGACGGGTTGATGTGGATGTCGCGCCAGCGCGACCGCGACCGCTCGGTCGTGTTGTTCGGCGACCGCGTCAAGGGCGTGCTCGCGGGCACGCGCCGCGGCGGGCCGCTCGCGCGCAACGACGGCTTGCGTCAGGCGATCCTTGCTGCAGGTTTGCGTGCGGGCATCGACGCGTCCTGAACCGAGGCGGCGATCATGAATCGCCGAACACCGAAAACGCCTGCGGCACCTCGAGCGTCACGTCCGACAGCGGCTGCGCCACGCAAGGCAGGATCCAGCCTTCGGTCTTTTCTTCGGCGCTCAGGCCGGGCCAGTCGATGGTGTGGCGCACCTGGCCGTCACGCAGCAGGCAGATGCAGGTGCGGCAGGTGCCGTTGCGGCACGAACTGGGCAGCGTGATGCCGGCTGCGTCGGCGGCGCGCAGCAGGGTCTGCTCGGGCTCGGCGTCGAATTCGAAACCGCCCGGCGCGATGCGCACTCGCATGCTCAGCGGGGCGCCGCGCCTTGCTGCTGCCGGCGCTGGTCGCGCAGCATGAACAGGTACAGGCTTTCGACCTTCTCGCGCGCCCACGGCGTCTTGCGCAGGAACTTGAGACTGGACGACACGCTCGGATCGCTCTCGAAGCAACGCAGCGGAATGCGCTCGTTCAAGCCGGGCCAACCGTACTCCGCCTGCAGCGCCACCACGATGGCCTCGAGCGTGAGGCCGTGCAGCGGATTGCGCGGCTGGGCCGCCGCGGTCGGCGGGACGGCGTCGTCGCTCACTTGTTCTTGAGCTTGCCGCGCGGGATGACCGCGGTGGTCACGGTACGGATCGGCTCGCTCGTGGCCGAGGAGATCGGCTTCGGTGGCGAGGTGTCTTTCTTGGGTTTCTTGGCCTCTTTGTTGGCGCGTTGCTGACCTTTGGCCATGGTGGACTCTCCGCAGAAAAATGGTTGATACGGCGGTGAGTTTAGCGGCGCGGCGACAATAGGCGGTTCCATCGAAGAACTCTGCATTCCATGTCCCACTACGAAGTCCGCCCCGCCACGATGCGCGATGCCAAAGCCATCGCCGAAGTCCACGCCGCCGCCGCCAAGGTCGCCTACACGGACATCCTGCCCGAAGAAGAATTGCGTGCGCTCGCGCCGGCCACCCGCGAAGCCAAGTGGCGCGAAGCCATCGAGTTCAGCGAGCCGCAGGTGCAGGTCGCGGTGCTGGGCGACGAAGTCGTCGGATTCGTCGGCTACGACCGTTCGCGCGACCCCAAGACGCCCTCGACCACCGGCGAGATCTGGGCCATCTACGTGCTGCCCGCGCACTGGGACAAGGGCGTCGGCGTCGCACTGTGGGACGCCGCCCGCGACGGCCTGGAAGAAGAGGGCTGTACCGTCGTCACCATCTGGGTGCCGCTGCGCAACGAACGCGCCATGCGCTTCCACGAGCTGGCCGGCTTCAAGCGCGAGATGAAAACCGCCAAGACCACGGCGCTCGGCACGGTCAAGATCGAAGAGATCCGCCTCAAGCGCGCGGTCTGACGACAGGGTCGCCAGGCCGGCGCGACACCGCGTAGGCCGGCGACCTTTTTTCGCGACGCTGTCGCATCCACAGGCTAAGCTCCAGGGCTTCACCCGCTTCCACCTCCCTCATGGCCGCCAGTCTCTTCCTCCTGCTCGACGACATCGCCACGGTGCTCGACGACGTGTCCATCCTCACCAAGGTGGCGGCCAAGAAGACGGCCGGCGTGCTGGGCGACGATCTGGCCCTCAATGCCCAGCAGGTTTCCGGCGTCAAGGCCGACCGCGAGCTGCCCGTGGTGTGGGCGGTGTGCAAGGGTTCCTTCGTCAACAAGGCGATCCTGGTACCGGCAGCGTTGCTCATCGGCAGCTTCCTGCCCTGGGCCATCACGCCGCTGCTGATGATCGGCGGGGCCTTCCTGTGCTTCGAAGGCGTCGAGAAGCTGGCCCACAAGTTCCTGCACAAGGACGAGCACGCCGCCGACGTCGCCCGCCACGTGCAAGCGGTGGCCGATCCTGCGGTCGACGTGGCAGCGGTCGAGAAGTCCAAGATCAAGGGCGCGATCCGCACCGACTTCATCCTGTCGGCCGAGATCATCGTGATCACGCTGGGCACGGTGGCGGGCCAGCCCTTCGGCACGCAGCTCAGCGTGCTGGTCGGCATCGCGCTGCTGATGACCATCGGCGTCTACGGCCTGGTCGCGGGCATCGTGAAGCTGGACGACGCCGGCCTCTATCTGAGCCAGCGCGCGGGCGCGGTCTCGCGGGCGCTGGGCCGCGGCATCCTGGCCTTCGCGCCCTGGCTCATGCGGGCGCTGTCGGTGGCCGGCACGGCCGCCATGTTCCTGGTCGGCGGCGGCATCCTGGTGCACGGCGTGCCGGCGCTCGGCCATGCGGTCGAGGCCTGGGCTGCCGCGAACGGCATGCTGGGCACGGTCGGCAGCATGCTCGTCAACGCGGGCATCGGCATCGTGGCCGGCGCGGTGGTGCTGGCGGTGGTCGAGGTGGCGAAGAAGGTCTTGAAGCGAGGCTAGTCGCCCCGGCCCTTGGCGCGCTGCACGAGCGCCACCGCGGTGAGCGCCGCGCCCAGCACGACGGCGAACCAGCCGACCACGACGGCCCCGGCGATCATGTCGCGCGTGCCGGAGGCCGGAAGAAAATAGGGAGCGACGATCACGGCCACGCCGATCAGCAGGCAGAGGATGCCGCGTTCGACCATGCGGGGTTGACGGGAGGGTTTGGAAGCCATGCGCCGAGTGTAGGGGGGGCGGTGGCCGGCCGGCCTCCTGCGCAGGCGAGAATCGACCCATGACACCTGCCGATCCGACCTCGAACCGACGCCCGCAGCGGCTGATCCTGGCCCTCGCGACCGTGCTGGCTTGCGCCGGCGCCGCGGCCCAGCCGGACCCGACGCAGTACCCGGCGGCGGCCGTGCGCTTTCTCGATGGCGAGCTGCCGAAGATGGAGGGCGCCGTGGCCGAGCGCGACCGCGACTACTTCGAGGCGGCCATGGGCCGCATCGTCTCGTTTTCCGAGGACTGGGGCTTCAAGTCGCACGCCAATCCGGCGCTGGCGAGCTACCGGATGTGCACCGACGCGGTGTCCGACTTCGTGATCGTCGGGCTTTGCAAGCTGATGCCCAACGGCAGCGAATGCGAGCCCGGGCTGGGGCCGCGCTTCGACGCGAACCTGCGGCAGTGCCGGCAGGCCGCGCGCCGCTGATCCTCAGGCCTTCTGCAGGCCTTGCAGGCTCTGCAGCATGACCGCGCGGGCCTGGCCCAGCACCATGCCCTTCCACTCGTCGTTGTCGCAGTAGAAGGCGTCGCGTACGTCGCGGCGGATCGCGCGCTGCAGCGCTTCGGGCGCCTCGGGATGGCGGCGCAGCCAGGTGTCGGCGCGCAGGCGGTCGAGCACTTCCAGATCGGGCAGGGTGCCGAACTCCAGGCCCATCAGCGCGGCGTCGGCCTGCGGGCATTCGTCGTAGACGATCGAGACCACCGGGCCGGTCACGTCGGCCGAGGCCGAGGTGCCGTCGAAGGGCGCGAACACGTCCGCACCCCACCAGGCCAGCGCTCGCTGCAGGCCGGCCGGACGGCCCGGGTAGATCTTCTCGCCGTGGCCGTAGGGGCCCAGGCCGGTGTGCACGTCGATCCACGCGATGTGCCGGGCCGCGGCGCCGTGCTTGCGCAGGATCGTGCGCATCGTGCGGTTGCTCCACGAGGGGCCGGTGCCGCCGTAGAACACGCCGTCGGGCGCGCTGTACTGGCCGGTGGTCACGGCGGCGCGGTAGGCGCGCATGCCGTGCTTCCCGATGTAGGCGGCAACGGCGGCCTGGGCTTCGGCGGTCGGCGGCCATTGCGCCGGCAGGATCAGCGGCTCGACCTCGGCGTAGGCGGCATTCACCGGCAGCGGCTGCGTGAAGTCGATGTGGTTGCGGTTGAGGTCGATGTTGTCTTCGTTGGTGCGGTGCAGGTGCGAGAAGCCGTGCGGGTTCACCGCATGCACCAGCAGCAGCGCCACGCCGGCGCGCTCGAGGCGGCCCAGCAGGTCGGCGTCGTGCAGCATCGCGACCTGGCAGCCCGAGCCGCAGAAGCCCTCGGGGCCGTGCGTGCCGGAGCTCACGAGCAGCAGCTTGTCGACGCTGGGTGCGCCGAGGTAGGCGGTGTCGGTGGACAGCGTCTCGCCCAGGGCGCCGGTGTGACCTTCGAGCAGGAAGGATTCGACGGTCGCCTGGCGTTCGGCCGCGGCCTCGAGGAACTTGCGGCGCGCCTCGACATAGGTGCCGGAGAAATGACGGGTGGCTTGGGTGCTGTGCATGAGCGTGTGTCCTTGTGCGGAAGAGGCAATCAGGCGGCCGCGGGGCGCGCGACCTTGTCGATGTCCTGGCCGGTGTGGTCCTTGAGGCTGTACAGGCCGATCAGCGAGACCAGCGTCATGGCCAGCAAGTACCAGGCCGGTGCCAGCTTGTTGCCGGTGGCGTTGAGCAGCCAGGTGCTGATGAAGGGCGAGAAGCCGCCGAACAGCGCCACGCCCACGCTGTAGACCAGCGACATGCCGCTGGCGCGCACGTGCTTGGGGAACATCTCGGGCAGCATCGTGATGCCGGGCACGCTCTGGATCACCAGCGTGATGCTCAGCAGCCCGACCACGGTGAACAGCACGGCGGGCGTCGGCGAGGCGTTGAGCCAATAGAAGCCCGGGTAGATCATCACCGCCAGGGCCAGCCGGCTCCAGAGGATCAGCGGCTTGCGGCCGACCTTGTCGGCCCACAGGCCCACCAGCGGCGCCAGCGTGAAGGACAGCAGCCCGGTCAGCGCCGCGCCGAACAGCGCGACCGGCGGCGCCATGCCGAGTTCGCGGATCGCGTAGGTCGGCATGTAGAAGCTCACGACGTAGGCGGCGGCGGTGCCGCCGACCATGGTCAGGACGGCGTTGAGCACCGTGCGGCCATGCAGGCGGCAGACTTCGCTGATGCTGCTTTCGCGCTTGGTGCCGGCCGGCGGCGGCGCTGCGATCTCCAGCGATTCCTCGAGGTGGCGGCGGATGTACATGCCGACCGGCGCGATGGCCAGGCCCAGCACGAAGGGCACGCGCCAGCCCCAGCTCTCCATCGCCTGCGGCGCGAGCGTGAAGGACAGCACGCCCACCACCACGGCGCCCAGCAGGATGCCCAGGCCCTGGCTCGCGAACTGCCAGCTCGCCATGTAGCCGCGGTTCTGCGGCGTGGCGTGTTCGACCAGCAGCGTGGTGGAGGCACCGACTTCACCGCCGGCCGAGAAGCCCTGGATCAGCCGGGCCAGCACGATCAGCAGCGGCGCGGCCACCCCGATCTGGGCGTAGGTGGGCGCGGCAGCGATCAGCAGGCAGCCCAGCGCCATCAGGAAGATGGTCAGCGTCATGGCCTTCTTGCGCCCGGCGCGGTCGGCATAGGCGCCGATCACGATGCCGCCCAGCGGCCGCATGATGAAGCCGACGCCGAAGCTCGCCACCGTCAGCAGCAGTTGGCCGTAGGCGTTGAAGGTCGGGAAGAAGAGCTTGCCGATGGTCAGGGCCAGGAAGCCGTAGACCGTGAAGTCGAAGAATTCGAGGGCGTTGCCGATGGTGGTGGCAACGATCGTCTTGCGACGGCCGGGCCGGGTGTGCGCAGGCGAGGAAGGCATTGGACTCCGAGTGTTGTTGGGCGCGGATGCTAGAGAGCACGAGCGCCCATGAAAAGACAATAATCGGGGCGAGACGATAACTTTTTGTTGTCATTGCCGGACACTTCCCCCCTTGAAACCCAACCAGCTTCATGCCTTCGTGGCCGTGGTCGAGCAGATGAGCATCCGCGGCGCGGCGCGCGTGCTGGGCCTGTCGCAGCCCGCCGTGACCAAGATCGTGCGCGAACTCGAGCGCGAGGTCGGCGCGCCGCTGGTCGAGCGCAGCGTGAAGGGCGTGCGGCTCACGCAGTTCGGCGAAGCCTTCGCGCCGCGGGCCCGGCTGCTGCTCGCGGACATGCGGCGCGCGCGTGACGAGATCGCGCAGATCCGCGACGGTGCGACCGGCACGGTGTCGGTCGCGGTCAGCACCTCCTTCGCGCTGACCGTGCTGCCCTCAGCCTTCAAGACCTTCCATGAACAGCTGCCGGCCGTCGAGGTGCGTTTCAGCGAGGCGGTGCTGCCCTCGATGCTCGACGGCCTGCGCGACGGCCGGCTCGATTTCGCGGTGGCGCATGTGGTGCCCGGCACGCTCGACCCGCAGTTCGAGAGCTTCGAGCTGTTCGCGGTACGGCTTTTCGTCGGCGTGCGCAAGCGCCATCCCCTGCGCCATGTGCGCACGCTCAAGGAATTGCACGACGCCGAATGGGTGCTGCCGGGCGACGGCGACCTGGGCCGCAACGCGGTGCTGCCGCTGTTCACGCCGCACGGCCTGGAGGCGCCGAGGCGGGTGATCCAGGGTCAGTCGGTGACCGTCGCGCTGGCGCTGGTCGGGCACATGGACCTGGTGGGCCTGTTCGTCGAACCGCTGGCGGAACTGGCTTTCTCGCAGCACGGCATCCGCCGGATCGAGATCGAGGACGTGCTGCCTACGCTGCGCGTGTGCGTGCTGCAGCGCCGTGGCAGGGCGCAGACGCCGGCAGCGCAGATTTTCGCCGAATGCATCGCGCAGGCCTCGGCGGCGCTCGACCTGCGGCCCGCCGAGGTCGTCTGAGCCCGCTGCCGTCGTTCGGGGCGCCGCGAGCGGGTCGCGGTTTCAACGTGCCGCAGCGTCGTCGCGCAGCCGCTGCGCCACGGCATCGACATCGCGCCGCTTGCGCACGGCCGCCAGCAGCACCGGGGCGCCGGAGGCCGCAGCGGCCACGGCGGTCGCCTTCCTGGGGCACAGGCCCAGGCAACTGCACGCGACCACGCGCCAGCGCACCGGCGTGTGGCCCACGGCTTTCTTCAGTTCGCCGCGCAATTCCTTGGCCTTGTGGCGGGTCGGGCCGCTGCTGCGCTCCTGGCAATCGCCGCAGACCATCAGCAGGCCACCGAACCTGGCCTTGACGAAGGGTTCGGCGTCGGCGAGGGGGACCAGGGGAGAGGGTGCATCGGACATGGCGGCTTTCGGGATTCGTGGGGTGTGCGCACAGGGTAGGGCGGTTGCGTGCGCTATCGTGTCGGCCTGTCACTCATTCCGCACCCCGCCATGTCGCTCGCGCCCATCGAAATCGAAACCGCCCCCGAACCCACCGCCACCGTCATCGTGATGCACGGGCTGGGCGCCGACGGCAACGACTTCGTGCCGATCGCGCGCGAGCTCGACCTGTCGGCCGTGGGCCCGGTGCGCTTCGTGTTCCCCAATGCGCCGGTGATGCCGGTGACGGTCAACGGCGGCTATCCGATGCCCGCCTGGTACGACATCTTCCAGGCCGACCTGGTGCGCCGCGAGGACGAGCCCGGCCTGCGTCGCTCGCGCGACAGCATCGAGGCGCTGATCGCCCACGAGAAGGCGCGCGGCATTCCCGCCAGCCGCATCGTGCTGGCCGGTTTCTCCCAGGGCTGCGCGATGGCGCTCATGGTCGGCTTGCGCCACGGCGAGCGCCTGGCCGGCATCGTCGGGCTCTCCGGTTACCTCCCGCTGGCCTCGACGCTGGCCGCCGAGCGCGCACCGGCCAACCAGGACACGCCGGTGTTCCTGGCGCACGGCAGGCAGGACGGCGTGGTGGTGCTGCCGCGTGCCGCCGAGACGCGCGAAGCGCTCAAGGATCTGGGCTATGCGGTGGAATGGCACGACTATCCGATGGCCCATTCGGTCTGCATGGAGGAGATCGCCGACCTCAACACTTTCCTGCTGCGCGTGCTGGCCTAGCAAAAAATCCGGGTTCGCGGGCGGCGCAGGACGAATGCCCGGCGGATTCCCCGTGCGAGCAGCCTGTACCGAGAAGTGCTACCTTCCAGCCCCACCAAAGACGGATGAGTGATAAGAACATGAGCAAATTGCAGGAGCGACTGGACGCGCTCTCGCCCGCGCGGCTCAAGGGCATGCGGCGCGGCATCGAGAAGGAGAGCCTGCGTGCGCGGGCGGATGGCCAGCTGGCGCTCACGCCGCATCCGTCGGCGCTGGGCTCGGCGCTGACGCATCCGCACATCACCACCGACTTCAGCGAATCGCAGCTGGAGCTGATCACCGGCGTGCACGCCGGCGTCGAGGCCGCGCTGGAGGAGCTCACGCAGGTGCATCAGTTCACCTACCGCGTGCTCGACGAACTGGGCGACGAGCGCATGTGGGTGTCGAGCATGCCCTGCGGCCTGCCCACCGACGAGACCATTCCCATCGGGCGCTACGGCAGCTCGAACGTCGGGCGCGCCAAGAGCGTCTACCGCATGGGCCTGAGCCACCGCTACGGCCGGCGCATGCAGACCATCTCGGGCATCCACTACAACTGGTCGCTGCCCGAGGTGTCGAGCGAGCAGTACTTCGGGCTGATCCGCAACTTCCGCCGCCACGCCTTTCTGCTGCTGTACCTGTTCGGCGCCTCGCCCGCGCTGTGTTCGACCTTCGTGGCCAACCGGCCGCACGAGCTCAAGCCCCTGGGCGACGGCAGCATGCACATGCCCTTCGGCACCTCGCTGCGCATGGGCCGTCTCGGCTACCAGAGCGAGGCGCAGGCGTCGCTGCAGGTGAGCTACAACAGCCTCGAGGGCTACGGCGCCTCGTTGCAGGATGCGCTCACGCGCCCCTGGCCCGCCTACGAAGCCATCGGCATCCAGAACCCCGGCGGCGACTACAACCAGCTGGGTACCACGCTGCTGCAGATCGAGAACGAGTTCTACGGCACCATTCGACCCAAGCGCGTGATCTACCCGGGCGAGCGCCCGCTGCATGCGCTGCGCGAGCGTGGCGTCGAGTACGTCGAGGTGCGTCTGATGGACCTCGACCCCTTCGTGCCGGTCGGCATCACGGCCCAGACCATCCGCTTCCTCGATGTGTTCCTGCTGCACTGTCTGCTGTCCGACAGCCCCGACGACACGCCGCAGGAGATCGCCGAACTCGCGCACAACCAGCACCTCACGGCCGCCCGCGGCCGCGAGCCCGGACTGCAGCTGCTGCGCGGCGGGCAGGAAGTCGCGCTGACCGAATGGGGCGCCGAGCTGGTGGCGCAGTGCGCACCCATCGCCGCGGCGCTCGATGCAGCGCACGGCGGCTCGGCCTATGCCGACGCGGTGCACGCGGCGGTCAACGGCCTGCGCGATCCGCACAGCCTGCCGTCGGCCCGCGTGCTCGCGGCCATGGCGGCCGAGCACGGCAATTCCTTCACCTCCTTCGTGCGTGCGCAGTCGGAGGCCACACGCCAGGCCTTGCTCACACAGCCGTTTGCCAGGGAAGACCAGGCACGTTTCGCGCAGGAAAGCGCGGACTCGATCGGTGCGCAGAAGGACATCGAGGCGGCGGACACGATGCCCTTCGAGGTCTATCGGCAGCAGTACGTCTCGCCGGCCCGGCTCGGGCTGGGCGAACGTGCGCGACGCGCCCTCACGGCCTGAACACCGACCGGGCCCGGGCCGTTGGCGCACGGTTCCCGTAGGCATCGGACTACCCGCATTGGCCGGACTGGCTCACCGTCCGACGGCAGCGTGGCGCGATGATGGATCGCAGGCATCCTCCTGATTCGCATCCATCCATTGACCTACTTTCACATGCCGTTCAAGACCTATCTGGTCGAAGACAACCCGGTGATCCGCGAAAATCTCGTGGGTTTTCTCGAGGACATCGCCGACACCACGGTGGTGGCCCATGCCAGCACCGAGAAGGAGGCCGTGACCTGGCTGCGCAGCCACCGCGACGACTGGGACGTCGCCATCGTCGATCTCTTCCTGGAGGAGGGCAACGGCTTCGGCGTCGTCGATGCCTGCCGCGGCCGGGCGACGCATCAGAAGGTGGTGGTGCTGAGCAACTACGCCACGGCCGACATGCGCGAACGCTCGCACCGCCTGGGCGCCGACGCCTTCTTCGACAAGTCTGCCGAGATCGATCAGTTGGTGGCGTACTGCGCCGCCATGCGCTGACGCGCCGGCCCGCGTTCGCCGCGCTGTCCCGTTCGTGCTGCCCATGGGCGCAGCCTTGAGGTACAACCTCGGCTCCGAATTCATGGAACACGCAAAGAGATGAACAGTTCGATCGACTTCAAGGGCCGCGTCGCCATCGTGACCGGTGCAGGTGGCGGCCTGGGGCGTCAGCATGCGTTGGCACTCGCGGCGCGGGGCGCAAAGGTGCTGGTCAATGACCTGGGCGGCGCGCGCGACGGCTCGGGCGGCTCGGTGAGTGCCGCGCAGGCCGTGGTCGACGAGATCGTGGCCGCGGGCGGCGAGGCCATCGCCAACGGCGCCTCGGTCACCGACTACGAAGCGGTGCAAGCCATGGTGCAGCAGGCGATCGATGCCTGGGGCCGTGTCGACGTGCTGGTCAACAACGCCGGCATCCTGCGCGACAAGAGCTTCGGCAAGATGGAACTGGCCGATTTCAGGCTGGTGGTCGACGTGCACCTGATGGGCGCGGTCCACTGCACCAAGGCGGTCTGGCCGCACATGACGGCGCAGAAGTACGGTCGCATCGTGATGACCACCTCGTCCTCCGGCCTCTACGGCAACTTCGGCCAGAGCAACTACGGCGCGGCCAAGATGGCGCTGGTCGGCCTGATGCAGACCCTGAGCATCGAGGGCGCGAAGAGCGACATCCGCGTCAACTGCCTGGCCCCCACCGCGGCCACGCGCATGACCGAAGACCTGATGCCGCAGGCCGTGCTCGAGGCGCTGCAGCCCGAGGCCGTGGTGCCCGCGATGCTGGTGCTGGCCGCGCAGGACGCGCCCAATCGCACCGTGCTGTGCGCCGGTGCCGGCGGCTTCGAGGCCGCCCATATCACGCTCACGCAGGGCGTGTTCGTCGCGCCGGGTGCCGATGCGCCCGAGCAGCTCGCGGCGCGGCTGGCCGAGGTCACGGCGCGCGAGGGCGAACAGGTGCCGCAGAGCGGTGCCGCGCAGGGCACGCTGGAGATCGAGAAGGCGACGCGGGCCGCCCGCTGATCCTGCTGCCCATTCCGCGGTCGGGCGCGCAGGCGGGACCGCCTCGGAGTGCGTGGTGCCCCAGCCGCACGTCGGCGCAGCGGCGACAATGGATGCGGCCCCCTTCCTTACCTTTTCCGTTCGCTCCGCATGTCCGCTCTACCCGACACCCTGTGCTATCTCAACGGCGAATACGCGCCTGTTTCCGAAGCGAAGATTTCCGTGCTCGACCGCGGCTTCATCTTCGGCGACGGCATCTACGAGGTGGTGCCTGTCTACGGGCGCAAGCTGTTCCGGTTCGCGCAGCACATGGCCCGACTCGAACGCAGCCTGGCGAGCGTGCGCATTCCCCTGCCGCTCGCAGCCGACGAATGGCTGGCACGCTGCCGCCACCTGATCGCGGCGCATGCGTCCGACGACCAGATGGTCTACATCCAGGTCACGCGCGGCGTGGCGCCGCGCGACCATGCGATGCCGCCCGACCTCGTGCCCACGGTCTTCATGATGTCCAGCGCCATGAAGGCACCGAGCGCCGCCGTGCTCAAGGCCGGCGTGGCCTGCGTCACGGCGCGTGACTTCCGGTGGGAACGGGCCGACATCAAGAGCACCTCGCTGTTGGGCAATGTGCTGGCGCGGCAGATCTCGGTCGATGCGGAGGCGATCGAGACCGTGCTGCTGCGCGACGGTCTGCTGACCGAGGCTTCGTCGTCGAACGTGTGGGTGGTCAAGGGCGGCGTGGTGCACGGCGCGCCCAAGAGCGTGCACGTGCTCGAGGGCATCCGTTATGAACTGATCCGCGAACTCTGCGAGGCCGAAGGCATCGTGTTCGACCTGCGGCCGATTTCAGAAGCCGAGGTGCGCGAGGCCGACGAGTTGCTGTTGAGTTCGGCCAGCAAGGAGGTGCTGCCGGTCACGTCCCTGGACGATCGACCGATCGGCAATGGCGCACCGGGCCCGGTCTTCGCGCGGCTGCATTCGGCTTATCAGCAGGCGAAGGCGGCGCAGTCGATCTAGGGAACGGTCTGAACCTGCCACTGGCGCGCAGCGGTGGCTATCGCGCGGCGTCGCCTTCGTTGCGCCGCCAGAATCGCCACTGCAACGGCCGCTTCTGCCGGCTCTCGAGCGAGCGCATGTCGAGGGTGTCGAAGGCCGGGAATCGCGCGCCGTTGCGCCGGCGCAATTCGCTCTCGAGTTCGTGGGCGATGCCGCGCGCCCCGAGATCGCCGTGCAGCGCTCGGCTGCGCCACTCCATCGCGAGTCGGCTCAGTTCCGGGTCGGGCAGTTGGGTGGGCTCGATCATGGGCCGATTTTGCAATCGCCCGCACAGGTCGTGGCACACAGTCGCCGCCGTCCTACGATGGATTGGGGAAAGCTGCCAGGGCCTGCCGCCGGGCTTTGTCCGACGTGCCTTGCCACGTTCCTCTGGCCTGCCACGTGCACGGCCCGCCGCAATGTAGGCACTATCAATGGAGAACACCATGGCAGATGACAAGACCCTTCGCGGCCCGGCGGATGCCGCCCGGATCAACCTCAACGAGGAACACGAGCTTCGTTACTGGACCCGGAGCCTCGGCGTGTCGGAAGCGAAGCTGCGGTCGGCGGTCGCCGCGGCTGGCGTGATGAGCAAGGACGTGCGCGCCTACCTCGGGTTGCCGGAGCGTTGAGTTGCCTGGGGCGCTGCGTGCCATCGCGGTGACGGTCGAGGAGCCGGAGCCGGGCGCCTTCGTCTGGGTGCTGCTGGAGGAGGGCGTCGACTGGGCGCCGCTGCGCGCCGGGCGCCCATCGAAAAGCTATGCCACGGCCATGGCGAACGGCCTGCTGGCCTTACAGGGGCTGATCGACGACCTGGAGACCGGGCCGCGCGAGCCGGAAACCGAGCGCGCGCCCGCGAAGAAACACGCGACCTTCGGATTCGGGTTCGGCGTTCTGAAGTAGGACGCCGCGCAGCATGACCGCGCCCGCGCCTCAGCTCTGGATATAGCTCGTGAGCTGCTCGATGGTCTGCTCGTGGTCCGCGATGATGTCGTCCAGCAGGTCGCGGATCGACAGCATGCCGACGACCTTGTCGCCGTCCACCACGGGCAGATGGCGGATGCGCTTCTGGCTCATCAAGGCCATGCAGTCGTGGGTGGGCGTCTGCGGCGTCACGGTGAACACATTGGCCGTCATGATCTCGGCCACCCGCACCTCCTTGGAACTCTTGCCGAGCAGCGCGACCTTGCGGGTGTAGTCGCGTTCGGAGAACACGCCGACCAGCTTGTCGCCCTGCAGCACGACCAGCGCGCCGACCTCGTGCCGGGCCAGCACGTGGAGGGCGTCGAAGACGGTGGCATCGGGCGCGGTGTGGTAGAGGCCGTCGGTGCGGCGCTGGAGCAAGGAAGAAACAGGTTTCATGGTCACTCCGAAAGACAAGAGGAGACGAAAAGCGTCGTGGACGCGTGCTGCATTCCATCATAGGGGCGCAGCGAGGCAGTTGACCAGCGGGCGCGAGCCGTCCCCGCGACTGTCGCGCAGGCAACTGTGCTGCCCCGCCAGGTCGCCGGAGCGACGCGCGCCGATCGCGAGCCTTCGTACAGTGGGTTCGCCATCTATCCAACGAAAGACACCATGCGCAACACCCTCCAGGCGCTGAGCGCCACCGCCACCTTCAACCACTGGGCCGGCTTCGAAGTGGTTCGCGCCGAGGCCGGCGAGGCCGAACTGCAAATGGCCTGGCGCGCCGAGGACATGGGGCAGTACGCGGGCTTCCTGCATGCGGGCCTGATCGGCGCGCTGCTCGACACCGCCTGCGGCTTCGCGGCCACCACGGTCGCGGGCCAGGTCACGGCCTCGCATTTCTCGGTCAACTGCATCGCGCCCGGCGTGGGCCACCGCTTCGTGGTGCGCGCGCGGGTGGTGAAGGCCGGCCGGCGCCAGGTCTTCACCACGGCCGAGCTGTTCGGCCAGGGGGAGGACGAGGGCGGCGAACTCAAGCTGATCGCGACCGGCAACACGATCCTGGTGCCGCTGGAAGCCCCGGCGCGCTGAGGGCGGAAGGCGCGTCCTGGAGGAGGCTCGCGTCTTCGCGGACAATGCGGGCCCCTCCCGCACATCAGCAGACACAAGGAAAAGCGCGCCATGGCCATTCAGTGGTTTCCCGGCCACATGCACCTGACCCGCAAGGCCATCGGCGAACGCATCAAGGACATCGACGTGGTGATCGAGCTGCTCGACGCCCGCCTGCCGGCCTCGAGTGCCAACCCGATGCTCGCCGAGCTCACCGGCCACAAGCCGGGGCTCAAGGTGCTCAACAAGCAGGATCTGGCCGACCCGGAGCGCACCGCGCTCTGGCTCGCGCACTACAACGCGTTGCCGGACACGCGCGCCATCGGCCTGGACGCGAGCCAGACCACGCCGGCGCGTGCGCTGGTCGACGCCTGCCACGCGCTGTCGCCCAACCGCGGCGGCATGGCCAAGCCGATGCGCGTGCTGATCTGCGGCATTCCGAACGTCGGCAAGTCCACGCTGATCAACACGCTGGCCGGCGGCCGCAAGGCCAAGACCGGCGACGAAGCCGGCATCACCAAGCTCGAGCAGCGCATCACGCTGGCCGACGACTTCTACCTCTGGGACACGCCCGGCATGCTGTGGCCGCGCATCATCGTGGCCAAGAGCGGTTACAACCTCGCGGCCAGCGGCGCGGTCGGGCGCAATGCCTTCGACGAGGAGGAGGTGGCGCTGGAGCTGCTCGACTACGTCAAGCGTCGCTATGCGGGCACGGTGGGGGCGCGCTTCAAGCTCGATCTCCCCGCGGAAACGCTCGCGGCCATGGCCGATGAAGACCTGCTCGAGGCCATCGGCCGCAAGCGGGGCGCGCTGCTGGGCAAGGGCCGCGTCAACCTGCAGAAGGCGGCCGAGATCGTGATGCACGCCTTCCGCGACGGCAGCCTGGGCCGCATCACGCTCGAGACGCCCGAGGAGTTCGCGCTCTGGCTGGCCGAGGGACAGCAGCTCGATGCCGACCGCCAGGCGAAGAAGGCTGCGCGTGGCGCCGGCAAGGGCGGGCGGCCGCCTGCGCCGTCCGGCACCCCCGACTGAGCCCCGGCGAGTCGCACCAGCGCGGTGCGGCTCGCCGCTAGGGTTGTCACTCTCTGCAACAGGTGACGTTCTGGCTATGTTCGTTGAAGTCCTGCTCGGTCTGCGAGCGCGACGCGAGACCTGAGTCCCGTAGTCCTTCGAACAACACTGGAGACACACATGCAGTTCCGCTTCAAGCGTCTGGCCCTGGCCGGCGTCATGGCCCTTTCGACCGGTGCCTTCGCCGCCGACCCGATCAAGATCGGCGTCGACGGGCCCTTCACCGGCGGCTCCTCGTCGATGGGCGTCAGCATGCGCGACGGCGTGCGTCTGGCGACCGAGGAAATCAACAAGGCCGGCGGCGTGCTGGGCCGGCAGCTGCTGTTGGTCGAGCGCGACGACGAGGCCAAGAACGAACGCGGCGTGCAGATCGCCCAGGAGTTCATCAACAAGGAAAAGGTGGTGGCCGCGGTCGGCTACATCAACACCGGCGTGGCGCTCGCTTCGCAGCGCTTCTTCCAGGAAGCCAAGATCCCGGTGCTCAACAACGTGGCGACCGGTTCGATCATCACCAAGCAGTTCGAGAAGGAGCCCGAGAACTACGTGTTCCGGAACGCCGCGCACGACAGCATCCAGGCGCCGATGATCGTGGAGGAGGCGGTCACGCGCCGCGGCTACAAGAAGGTCGCGATCCTGGCCGACTCCACCAACTACGGCCAGCTGGGCCGCGAGGATCTGGAGAAGGCGCTCAAGAGCAAGGGCATCACCGCCGTGGCGGTCGAGAAGTTCAACATCAAGGACGTCGACATGACGGCCCAGCTGCTCAAGGCCAAGGAAGCCGGCGCCGAGGCCGTGCTGACCTACGGCATCGGCCCCGAGCTCGCGCAGATCGCCAACGGCATGACCAAGCTGGGCTGGAAGGTGCCGATCGTCGGCAGCTGGACGCTGGCCATGGCCAACTTCATCGACAACGCCGGCCCGGGCGGCGACGGCGCGCGCATGCCGCAGACCTTCATCCAGGAGCCGACCACGCCCAAGCGCAAGGCCTTCATCGACAACTTCGTGAAGACCTTCAAGCCCAAGAACAACCGCATGGACTCGCCGGTGTCGGCGGCGCAGGGCTACGACTCGATCTACCTGCTGGCCGCGGCCATCAAGCAGGCCGGCAGCACCGAGGGCCCGAAGATCAAGGCCGCGCTCGAGGACCTGAAGACGCCGGTCGAGGGCGTGGTCACGACCTACGACAAGCCCTTCTCCAAGACCGACCATGACGCGATCACCGCGAACATTCCGGTCTTCGGCGAGGTCAAGGGCGGCCGCGTGATCTACGCGAATGCGGAAGACCAGAAGAACGCCTCGAAGGTGCGCTTGAAGGATGCCGCGGCCAACGCTGCGCTGATCAAGTAATTCCCTGGCGCCATCGCGGCGCCGTCCGGCGCCGCCCCGGGGTCTTCCCGCGGCGGCGTCTTTCTTGATCGACCGTCGGCGCCACGCCACGTCTAGCGAGAGCTTCTTCATGCAAATCCTGACCCAACTGATCTTCAGCGGCATTGCGCTGGGCATGATCTACGCCGTCATCGCGTTCGGCTACCAGCTGACCTTCGCCACCTCCGACACGCTCAACTTCGGCCAGGGCGATGCCCTGATGCTGGGCGCGCTGGTCGGCCTCACGCTGGTGGGGCTGGGCGTGAACTACTGGTTGATGATCCCGATCGTCTGCCTGTTCGGCGCCTTCCAGGGCATCGTGGTCGAACGCATCGGCGTGCGGCCGGCGATCAAGATCAAGTCGGAATTCGGCTGGATCATGTCGACCATCGCGCTGGGCATCATCTTCAAGAACGTGGCCGAAAACGTCTGGGGCCGCGACGACCTCAAGTTCCCGTCGCCGCTGCCCGAATCGCCGCTCAAGTTCCTCAACGCCAACGTGCTGCCGATGGAGATCCTGGTGGTGGTCGGCGCGCTGCTGATGATGCTGGCGGTCGAGTTCTTCAACCGCAAGACCATCTACGGCAAGGCCGTGGTCGCGACCTTCAACGACCGCGACGCCGCCAAGCTGATGGGCATCAACACCGGCCTCGTCATCACCTTCTCCTATGCGCTGTCGTCGATGACGGCCGCGTTCGCCGGCGTGCTGATCGCGCCGCTCACGCTGACCGGCGCCACCATGGGTGCGGTGCTGGGCCTGAAGGCCTTCGCGGTCGCGATCATCGGCGGGCTGACCAGCGGCATGGGCATCGTGGTGGGCGGCATCATCCTCGGCGTGGCCGAGACGACCACCGGCTTCTACCTGAGCACCGGCTACAAGGACGTGCCCGGGCTGGTGCTGCTGCTGATCGTGCTGGCGGTGCGCCCGCAGGGCCTGTTCGGCAAAACGGCCATCAAGAAAGTCTGAACGAGATGGCTGTCCACACCGAGAAGCTCCAGCCCCGCCACCTGCTGCTGGCCGTCGCCGGCGTCGTCGCGCTGCTGCTGTTCCCCATCGCCTTCGACAACCCGTACTACATCCACCTGCTCGAGACCATCATGATCTATGCGATCGTGCTGTTCGGGCTCGACATCGTGGTCGGCTACACCGGCCAGGTGTCGCTGGGCCATGCGGGCCTGTTCGGGCTGGGTGCCTACACCGCCGGCGTGCTGGTGTTCAAGCTGGCGGCGCCTTTCTGGGTCACGGTGCCGGCCGCCATCCTGCTCACGGCCGGCTTCGGCGCACTGCTGGCCCTGCCGGCGCTGCGCGTGTCGGGTCCCTACCTTGCGATGGTCACGCTGGCCTTCGGCACCATCATCCAGATCCTGATCAACGAGATGAGTTTCCTGACCGAAGGGCCGATGGGCATCAAGCTCGAGAAGCCCTCGCTGTTCGGCCACAAGCTCGACGAGCGCGAGTTCTACTGGGTGGTGGTGGTGCTGATGGTGCTGGCGCTGATCGTCGTCCACCGCATCCTGCGCTCGCACCTGGGCCGGGCCTTCGAGGCGCTGCGCGGCAGCCCGGTGGCGTCGGACTGCATGGGCGTGTCGGTCTACCGCTACAAGGTCTACGCCTTCGTGATCAGCGCGGGTTTCGCGGGTCTCGCGGGTTGCCTCTATGCGTACTCCGAGCAGTACATCTCGCCCAACTCGTACAACTTCGAGCTCACGGTGCTGTTCCTGCTGGCGGTGATCATGGGCGGGCGCAAGAGCCGCATCGGCTCGATGCTGGGCGCGGCCATCATCGTGCTGCTGCCCAAGCTGCTGGACGACGTGGTGCTGTTCCGCTATGTATCGGTGGCGCTGGCGGCGGTGGTGCTGGTCACGGCCGTGGTCGCGGTGCAGCGCCAGCGCGCCACGCCGCTGCAGATGGCGATCCCGGTGGTGGGCAGCATCGCGCTGGCGGGCCTGGCCTTCTGGCTCCAGACCATGACCGACTGGCGGCTCTCGATCTTCGGCGTGATCATGCTGTTCGTCGTCTACTACCTGCAGGACGGCATCGTCGGCTTCGTGCGCAAGGCTTTCAACCTGCGCCGGCCCGCGCCGGTGGTCGAGGTCACGGCCGACGGCGCCGCCACGGCCGATGCGGTGTCGGTCTCGGCCACGGGCAAGACCGGCGACGAGGTGCTCAACGCCACCGGCGTGCTGATGCAGTTCGGCGGCCTCAAGGCGCTGAACAACGTCGACCTGAGCATCCGCCGCGGCAGCATCCACGGCCTGATCGGGCCCAACGGCTCGGGCAAGAGCACGATGATGAACGTGCTCACCGGCATCTACGTGCCGACCGCGGGCGCATTGACCTTCGCGGGCCGCTCGCTGGTCGGGCGCACCTCGGCCGACATCGCGCTGTCGGGCATCGCGCGCACCTTCCAGAACGTGCAGCTGTTCGGCGAGATGACCGCGCTGCAGAACGTGCAGGTGGGCCTGCACCACACCTTCGCCAGCCACCTGGCCGACGTGGCGCTGCACACGCCGCGCTACCGGCGCGAGCGCGACGCCGCGGCCAGCCGGGCGCTGTCGCTGCTGAGCTTCGTCGGCCTGGCCGAGTTCGCAGTGGAGGAGGCGCGCAACCTGCCCTACGGCAAGCAGCGCCTGCTCGAGATCGCGCGCGCGCTGGCGCTCGACCCGCAGCTGCTGCTGCTCGACGAACCCGCGGCCGGCCTCACCGCACCCGACATCAAGGAGCTGATCGCCATCATCCGCAAGATCCGCGACCACGGCATCACCGTGATCCTGATCGAGCACCACATGGACGTGGTGATGAGCATGTGCGACACGGTCTCGGTGCTCGACTTCGGCCAGAAGATCGCCGAGGGCGTGCCGGCCGAGGTGCAGGCCGACGAGAAGGTCATCGAGGCCTATCTCGGAGGCCAGGCCGACGCCGCTCCGAACCCCGCCTGAGGAACCCGCACATGCTGACCATCCACAATCTTTCGGCAGGCTACGGCAAGGTGCAGGTGCTGCACGGCATCTCGATCGAGGTGCCCAAGGGCAAGGTCGTGACCTTGATCGGCTCCAATGGCGCCGGCAAGACCACCACCATGCGCGCGGTCTCGGGAATGATCGCGCCGACCGCGGGCGAGATCACGCTCAACGGCAAGCGCATCGACGGCCTCGAGAGCTACCACATCGCCAAGCTGGGCCTGGCCCATTCGCCCGAGGGCCGGCGCGTGTTCGCGACCATGACGGTGACCGACAACCTCACGCTGGGTGCGTTTCCGCGGCTCACCGGCAGCCGGCCGCGCGGCGATGTCGCGGGCGACCTGGAACGCGCGCTGGAACTCTTCCCGCGGCTCAAGGAGCGCCGCATGCAGCTGGCCGGCACGCTCTCGGGTGGCGAGCAGCAGATGCTGGCCATGGCGCGCGCCGTGATGCTCAACCCCGAAGTGGTGCTGCTCGACGAGCCCTCGATGGGCCTGGCGCCGATCCTTGTGGCCGAGGTGTTCCGCATCATCGAGCGGCTCAAGAGCGAGGGTGTGACGATGCTGCTGGTCGAGCAGTTCGCGGCCGCCGCGCTGGGCGTGGCCGACTACGGCTACGTGCTGGAGAACGGCCGCATCTCGCTGCACGGCCCGGCCGAGAAGCTGCGCAGCGATCCGGCAGTGAAGGCCGCCTATCTGGGCGGTGGGCACTGAGGGAACGCGGACATCCGGACGCAGAGGACGCAAAGATCACGCAGGAGGCGCAGGAACGAAAACCCAGAAATCTGGTTTGACTTTTGCGTCCTTTGCGAAACCTCCGCGCCTTCTGCGTCCGGTACCCGATCCCGTGTCAAGCGTCCTTCAACACGATCTTCCCGGCCTCGACGTACTCCTCGTACTGGATCAGCGGAATGGCCGTGAGGCCGACCACGTCCTTCTCGGCTTCCCAGCTCAGGGTCGCGCTGTCGGGCGCCAGCACGACTTCGACCACCGTGCCTTCGGGAATCACGAGCGGCACCCCGTCGCCGGGCGAGTAGGTGACGTGGCCGCGGATGGTTGCGAATTGGCTCATGGGGTTCCTCCGAAAAAGTTGCGCCCGCGGAGCGCAGGCCATACCCGATTGGAATCGGAGCCGGGCGCGGCGCGTGTCGGAGAAGGGGCCGCGTTGCGCTGCGGCAAGAGGCGCGGCGCCGACGCCTTGTTGCGATGTGTAGCAAACTGGCGGCCCGCACGAATCCCTTCTTTCTTTCACTGTCATGACATCCCCTGAACCCGCACTCGAAGTCCTGCCCCGCGACCTGTCGGCCTACCGCGAAGGCAACACCGGCGTCGACTACGTCCACCGCTTCGAATCGGGAAAGCCCGGCCCGCACGTGCTGATCAACGCGCTGACGCACGGCAACGAGATCTGCGGCATGGTGGCCGCGACGCACCTGCTCGACACCGGCCTGCGCCCGAAGATCGGCACCCTCACGGTGAGCTTCTCCCACATCGAGGCCTACAACGCCTTCGACGAAGCCAAGCCCTACGACAACCGCCAGATCGTCCACAACCTCAACCGCATCTGGTCGGCCGAGCTGCTCGACGGCAGCGAGGACAGCCCCGAACTGCGCCGCGCGCGCGAACTGCGCCCGGTGATCGATGCGGCCGACTACATCCTCGACATCCATTCCACCAGCCAGGACGTGGTGCCGTTCTGGGTCTACCCGGCCTACGAGCGCAACGCCGAGGTGGCCCTGGCCGTCGGCCTGCCGCCGGTGCACCTGGTGATGCCCAACGGCCTGGGCTCGGGCACGCCGCTGATCCAGTACGGCCGCCACGGCGAGGCCGACGGGAAGGGCGCCGCGATGGTGGTCGAGTGCGGCCAGCACTTCAAGCAGTCGGCGGCCGATCTGGCCACCGCCGTGACGCTGGGTTTCCTCGCGCACTTCGGCCTGATCGACAAGGACCCGGCCGCGCCCGCGCCCGGGCCGCAGCGCCGCTTCGAGCTGCTGCAGACGCACATGGTGAAGGACGCGAACTTCGCCTTCACCCGGCCGCTGATCGGCTTCGAGACCTTCGCCGAGGGTGAGTTGATCGCGATGAACGGCACCGAGGAAATCCGCTCGCCCTGCGACGACTGCACGATCTTCATGCCCACGCGGCTGCCGATCGTGGGCCGCGAAGCGGTGTACCTGACCCGCCCCATCTAAGGCGCAGCGCGCCGGGGCAGCGAGCGGGTTATCACGGGGACGCGGCGGCGGCTGCGAACCCTATTCTGGAAGGCACGTTCGATGCGACGTGGTGCGGTTCTTGCGAGACCTGCACCACACGTCATCGACACCCTCACCCGAACCCGCTGGAGAACCCCGCCCATGCCTGGAAACCCGTACCGCCGTCCGATCGCCTTCAGGCTGCTCGCCACCCTCGTGGTGGCCGGCGCGGCCTTCTCGGGCACCGTCTTCGCGCGTGACCTGGTGGTCGCGCTCAAGACCGAGCCCACGTCGATGGACCCGCAGTACCACGCGCTCACGCCGAACATCCAGCTGTCGCAGACGCTGTTCGACCCGCTGGTGTGCGTCGACGCCGACCTTGCACCCGAACCCTGCCTGGCCCAGTCCTGGACCGCCGAAGGCAAGGTCTGGACCTTCAAGCTGCGCCCCAACGTCAAGTTCTCCGACGGCTCGCCCATGACCTCGGCCGACGTGCTGTTCACCATGGACCGCGTGCCCAAGGTGCCCAACAGCCCGTCGTCCTTCAAGGTGTACCTGCAGAAGATCGAGAAGATCGAGGCGCCCGATCCGCTGACGGTGCGCATCACCACCACCGAGCCGTACCCGCTGCTGGCCATCAACATGGTGGGCTTGCCGATCATGTCGGCCAAGGCCGCGGCCGGCGCCGCGCCCGAAGGCAAGACCACCACCGAGCTCAACGGCGGCAACGGCCTGGTCGGCACCGGGCCCTACAAGTTCGTGTCGTGGAAGCGCGGCTCCGAGATCATCTTCGAGCGCAACCCCCACTACTGGGGCAAGGCACCGGCCTGGGACAAGGTGATCTACCGGCCGATCACCAACCCGGCCGCGCGCGTGGCCGCATTGCTCGCGGGCGACGTCGACCTGGTGGAAGACCCGCCGACCGACGACCTCGAGCGCCTCAAGAAGGACACGAAGCTGCGCGTCGAGACCAAGGCCTCTAACCGCATCATCTACGTGGCGCTCGACCAGAACGGCGAGACCACGCCCGGCATCGAAGGCACCAAGGGCAAGAACCCGCTGCTCGACAAGCGCGTGCGCGAAGCGCTCTCGCTGGCCATCGACCGCTCGGCGCTGGTGTCGCGCACCATGGGCGGCGTGGCCTCGCCCGCGGCGCAGTTGCTGCCGTACCCGATGTTCGGCGCGAGCAAGAACCTCACGACGGCCGCCAAGCCCGACCCCGAGAAGGCCAAGGCGCTGCTCAAGGAAGCCGGCTACCCCGACGGCTTCACGCTGGTGCTGGGCACGCCCAACGGCCGCTACATCAACGACAGCAAGGTCGCGCAGACGCTGGCCGCGATGTGGACGCGCATCGGCGTCAAGACCTCGATCGACGCCAACGCGCCGGCCGTGTTCTTCAAGAACCGCGACAGCTACACCTACAGCGCCTACCTGGCCGGCTGGGGCACCGCGACCGGCGAAATGTCGAACACGCTGAACTCGCTGCTGGTCACGCCCAACAAGGACAAGGGCGTGGGCACCACCAACCGCAGCCGCTACTCGAACCCCGAGATGGACAAGCTGGTGGCCGAGTCGGCCAACCAGATGGACGACAAGGCGCGCGCGGCCACGCTGGCCAAGGCCAGCGAAATCGCGATGGCCGACTTCGCGATGCTGCCGATCCACTTCGAGCACTCGGTGTGGGCGATGAAGAAGGACGTGAGCTTCAAGGGCCGCGCCGACCAGCAGACCATGATCCAGTACGCGGTGCCGTCCAAGTAGGCGCGGCCCGCAGGCATCCGACGCTGCAGCAGGGCGACGGGCCGCAGAGCCCGCGCCCGATCGATCTTTTTCCATGCTGACGGCAGGCCCCTTTTCCTGAAGAGGCCGGCCCCCACGATCCTTTTCTGACGCGATGTCCGCCTTCATCATCCGCCGCCTGCTGCAGGCCGTGCTCGTCATGGCCGTCATGTCGGGCCTGGTCTTCGTCGGCCTCTACGTGGTCGGCGATCCGGTCTCGATGATGGCCAGCGCCGAGGCCACCGAGCTCGAGCGCGACGAGATCCGCACCGCCTTCGGCCTCGACAAACCGCTGTGGCAGCAGTACGCGCTGTTCATGCAGCACGCGGTGCAGCTCGACTTCGGCAAGAGCTTCCTCACCGGCCAATCGGCCATGGGCCTGATCCTCGAGCGCATGCCCGCCACGCTCGAACTGGCCGTGGTGTCGATGGGCTTCGCGATGCTGGTGGGCGTGCCGCTGGGCATCTGGGCCGGGTTGCGCCCGCACGCGCTGAGCACGCGCGGCATCATGACCGGCTCGGTGCTGGGCTTCTCGCTGCCCAACTTCTGGGTCGGCCTGATGCTGATCATGGTGTTCGCCGTGTACCTGGGCTGGTTGCCTGCCAGCGGGCGCGGCGCCACGGTGCACCTCGGGCCGCTCGACCTCAGCGTGCTCACGCTCGACGGCTGGTCGCGGCTGGTGCTGCCGGCCGTGACCATCGCGCTGGCCAAGGGCGCACTGATCATCCGCGTCACGCGGGCCGCCACGCGCGAGGCGCTGCCCATGGACTACATCAAGTTCGCGCGTGCCAAGGGCCTGGGCTGGAGCCGCATCCTGCGCGTGCATCTGCTGAAGAACATCATGATCCCGATCGTCACGGTGGGCGGCCTCGAGTTCGGCCAGGTGGTGGCCTTCGCGGTGGTCACCGAGACCATCTTCGCCTGGCCCGGCATGGGCAAGCTGCTGCTCGACTCGATCATCACGCTCGACCGCCCGGTGGTCGTGGCCTACCTGATCCTCATCGTGTTCTTCCTCGTGATGCTCAATCTCGCGGTGGACATTCTCTATTCGGTGCTCGACCCGCGCGTGCGGCTGCAGGGAGCCAAGGCATGAACGACACGACGCTCCAGGCCGCAGTGGCCGCCCCCGAGGCGCTGCCCGCGCTGATCGCCGAAGGCCCGGTGCTGCTGCCGCCGCCCGAGACGCCCTGGCAGCGCTTCCGGCGCGAGTTCACGGCCAACAAGCTGGCGGTGTTCGGCCTGGTGCTGCTGACGCTGGCGGTCGGCGTCGCGCTGCTCGCGCCCTGGATCTCGCCGCAGAACCCCTACGACATCGGCAAGCTCGACATCTTCGATTCGAAGCTGCCGCCCGGCAGCAAGGACGCGGCCGGCACCATGACCTACTGGCTGGGCACCGACGGCCAGGCGCGCGACCTGCTCTCGGCGATCTTCTACGGCCTGCGCACCAGCCTGATGGTGGGCGGCATCTCGGTGGCGGTCGCGCTCGCGATCGGCACCGTGGTCGGCCTGGCCGCGGCCTACTTCGGCGGCTGGATCGACGCGCTGCTGATGCGCATCGTCGACATCCAGCTGTCCTTTCCGGCCATCCTGGTCGCGCTGATCCTGCTGGCCATCCTGGGCAAGGGCGTGGACAAGGTGATCATCGCGCTGGTCATCGTGCAGTGGGCCTATTTCGCGCGGGCCGCTCGAGGGGCCGCGCTGGTCGAGCGTGCCAAGGAATACGTCGAGGCCGCGCAGTGCATGTCGCTGGGCTGGCCGCGCGTGCTGCTGCGCCACATGCTGCCCAACTGCATGCCGCCGCTGATCGTGATCGCGACCATCGACCTCGCGCATGCCATCGCGCTCGAATCGACGCTGTCCTTCCTGGGCGTCGGCGTGCCGGTCACCGAGCCCTCGCTCGGCATGCTGATCGCCAACGGCTTCGAGTTTTTGCTGTCGGGCAACTACTGGATCTCGTTCTTTCCGGGCATCGCGCTGGCGCTGGCGATCGTGGGGATCAACCTGGTGGGCGACCACCTGCGCGACATCCTGAACCCGCACAACGCACACTGAGCATGACGATGGAATCGAAGACATCCAACGTGCAGCCCGTGCTCGAGGTGCAGGGACTGCAGACCCACTTCTTCACCCACGGCGGCGTGGTCAAGGCGGTCGACGGCGTCGACCTGCGCGTGAACGCCGGCGAGATCCTCGGCCTGGTGGGCGAGTCGGGCTCGGGCAAGAGCATCACCGGCTTCTCGGTGATCGGCCTGATCGATGCGCCCGGGCGCATCGCGGGCGGGCATATCCGCTACCTCGGCGAGGAGCTGGTGGGCGCGTCCGAAGCGCGGCTGCAGAAGCTGCGCGGCAAGGAGATCGCGATGATCTTCCAGGACCCGATGATGACGCTCAACCCGGTGCTGCGCGTCGACACGCAGATGGTCGAGGCCATCCATGCGCACGAGAATGTCAGTGCGAAAGCCGCGCTGGCGCGGGCGCGCGATGCGCTCGCGATGGTCGGCATCCCGTCGCCCGAGGAGCGCCTGCGGACCTATCCGCACCAGCTCTCGGGCGGCATGCGCCAGCGCGTGGCGATCGCCATCGCGCTGCTCAACCGGCCCAAGCTGATCATCGCCGACGAGCCGACCACGGCGCTCGACGTGACGATCCAGGCGCAGATCCTCTACGAGGTGCAGAAGCTGTGCCGCGAGACCGGCACCGCGATGATCTGGATCACGCACGACCTGGCGGTGGTCTCGAGCCTGGCCGACCGCATCGCCGTGATGTATGCGGGGCGCATCGTCGAGAGCGGCGCCACGGCCGACGTGATCCGCGCGCCTTCGCATCCCTACACGCGCGGCCTGATCGATTCGATCCCGACGCGCGCCACGCACGGCACGCTGCTGCGGCAGATCCCGGGCATGACGCCTTCGCTGCTGCACCTGCCGCAGGGCTGCGCCTTCCGGCCGCGCTGCGGCCATGCGACCGACGCCTGCCTGGCGGTGCCGCAGCCCGAGCCCGCGCCCGCGGGCAAGACGGTGCGTTGCTGGCACATGCTGACCCCCGAGATGGCCTGAAGCACAAGAACCCCGCATGGACACCGTTCTCGAACACCCCACCGCCGCGCCCGCAACGAGCGCTGTCACGCCGCTGCTGGAACTCAAGGGCATCTCCAAGCGCTTCACGCAGGACATCGACCTCGCGGGCCGCATCGCCAACCTCCTGGGCGCGAAGCACCGTGCTTCCGTGGTGCACGCGGTGGCCGACGTCGACCTGGAGATTCGGCCCGGCGAAGTGATCGGCGTGGTCGGCGAGTCCGGCTGCGGCAAGTCGACCCTGGGCCGCGTGATCGCGGGGATCAACCCGCCGACCGAAGGCACGGTGAGCTACCAGGGCAAGCCGATCGCCGACATGAACGCCACCGAGCGCCGCGCCTGGGGCCTGGGCGTGCAGATGATCTTCCAGAACCCGATGGCCTCGCTCAACCCGCGCATGCGGGTGCTCGACATCGTGGGGGAGGCACCGGTGGTGCACGGCCTGGTCAAGGCGTCGCAGAAGGCCGAGTACGTGGGGGCGCTGATGCGCCAGGTCGGGCTCGACCCCGACTATGCGCAGCGCTACCCGCACCAGTTCTCGGGCGGGCAGCGCCAGCGCATCGGCATCGCGCGCGCGCTCGCGCTCAAGCCGCGGCTGATCGTCTGCGACGAGGCGGTGGCCGCGCTCGACGTGTCGATCCAGGCGCAGGTGCTCAACCTGTTCCTCGCGCTGCGCCGCGAGTTCGACCTGACCTACCTGTTCATCAGCCACAACCTCGGCGTAGTGGGCCATGTGTCGGACCGCGTGGTCATCATGTACCTCGGCCGCATCGTCGAGGTGGCGCCCACCGAGACCATCTTCAGCGCGCCCAACCACCCGTACACGCAGGCGCTGCTGTCCGAGCTGCCCACGCTCGAGACCACGCGCCGCGCCTACCAGCCCATCAAGGGCGAACTGCCGTCTCCCCTGGCGCCGCCGCCCGGCTGCGCCTTCCATCCGCGCTGCCCGCACGCGATGCCGCGCTGCAAGGTCGAGGCACCGCCGCTGCGCACGCTGCAGACCGGCCACACCAGCGCCTGCCACCTCAACGACATGCCGACATGACCACACGACCTGTGCTTGCGAGCGTCCCCACGCCGTTCCCGCCCTTCACGCTGCGCCTGCCCGAGGGCGAGCCCGTGCCGCTGGTCTGCGACTCGCCGCACAGCGGCACGCAGTACCCTGACGACTTCGGCTACGCCGTGCCCTTCGACGTTTTGCGCGGCGGCGAGGACACCGACGTGCATGTGCTGTGGCAGGCGCTGCCCTCGGTCGGCGCCACCTTGCTCGCGGCCGAGTTCCCGCGTGCCTACATCGACCCCAACCGCGACATCGAGGACATCGATGCCGACCTGTTGGCCGAACCCTGGCCGACGCCGCTGCAGCCCAGCGAGAAGACGCGCCTGGGCATCGGCCTGATCTGGCGCGACGCCGAGAAGAACGGCAAGTCGCCGATCTACGCGCGCAAGCTGTCGGTGGCCGAGGTGCAGAACCGTATCGCGACCTGCCACGCGCCGTACCACGCGGCCATGCGCGAGCAGATCGAAGCGGCCTATGCGCGCTTCGGCGCGGTGTGGCATCTCAACCTGCACTCGATGCCCGCCGATTCGTACGAGAGCCTGCAGATCCGAAGCGATCATCCGCTGGCCGACTTCGTGCTGGGCGACCGCGACGGCAGCACGGCCGCGCCCGAGTTCACCGCGCTGGTGGCCGAGTCGCTCAGGAAGCGCGGCTTCAGCGTGGCCATCAACGACCCGTTCAAGGGCGTCGCGCTGATCGCCCGCCTGGGCCGGCCGGCCGAGCGCCGTCACAGCCTCCAGGTGGAGATCCACCGCGGCCTCTACCTGAACGAGAAGACCCGCGAGCGCAGTGCGGGCTTCGATGCGCTGCAAGATGCGCTCACCACCGTTTCCAGAGAAATTGCCGACTACGTGAAGGACCAAGTCAAATGACCGTGATTGCCGACATCGAAGAACGCCACGCGGAATTCACCGCGCTGCGCCGCGACATCCACGCGCACCCCGAGCTCGCCTTCAAGGAGACGCGCACCTCCGACCTGGTGGCCGAGCGGCTCGCGGCCTGGGGCATCGAAGTGCACCGCGGCCTGGGCCAGACCGGCGTGGTCGGCGTGCTGCACGGCAGCCGCGGCGCCGGTGAGCGCGCCATCGGCCTGCGCGCCGACATGGACGCGCTGCCCATGCCCGAGCACAACCTGTTCAAGCACGCCTCGAAGAACCCCGGCCGCATGCACGGCTGCGGCCACGACGGCCACACCGCGATGCTGCTGGGCGCGGCGCACTACCTGTCGACGCACCGCGACTTCGAAGGCACGGTCAACTTCATCTTCCAGCCCGCGGAGGAGGGCGGCAACGCCGGCGCCAAGGCCATGATGGACGACGGCCTGTTCGAGAAATTTCCCTGCGAGGAGATCTACGGCATCCACAACATGCCGGGCTTCACCGCCGGCCACTTCGCCTTCCGCAAGGGCGCGGCCATGGCTTCGAGCAACCGCTTCGACATCATCGTGCGCGGCACCGGCGGCCACGCGGCCCAGCCGCACAAGTCGGTCGACACCATCGTGATCGCGGCCGAGATGGTGGGCGCGCTGCAGACCCTGATCTCGCGCCACAAGAACCCGATCGACGTGGCGGTGGTCAGCGTGACGCAGATCCACGCGGGCGATGCCTACAACGTGCTGCCCGGCGAGGCCGTGATCCGCGGCACGGTGCGCACCTTCAGCACCACGGTGCTCGACGAGATCGAGAGCAACATGCGCCGCATGGCGGAACTGCTGCCGCAGGTGCACGGCGGCACCGGCGAGCTCAAGTTCCACCGCGCCTACCCGCCGCTGGTGAACTGGGACGCGCAAACCGACTTCGCGATGCAGGTCGCGAAGGACACCTTCGGCGCCGACAAGGTCGACCCGAACACACCCCAGCACGGCGGCGCCGAGGACTTCTCGTTCTATCTGGAGAAGGTGCCGGGCTGCTACCTGTTCGTGGGCAACGGCGGCGGCGGCCACCGCGAGAACACCTACCACGGCATGGGGCCGTGCGAGCTGCACAACCCGAACTACGACTTCAACGATGCGCTGCTGCCGGTGGGATCGACCTATTGGGTGCGGTTGGTGGAGGCGTTCTTCGCGCGGGAGTAGGCCTGGCGCTGGCGGGTTCTCCGGAGTTTGTTCTCAGCTTCTGGCGGGGCGTTGCCTGCGACCGCACGATAGCGACGCGTCGAGGGGCCGGTAGCGACGTGCGCTCGCTCTCCTTTCGTTGATCGGTGGCCTACGGGTTCGGTCGACGCCGCCCGTTCAGCAGGCATGCGGCAGCCAGGGCCTGGAGCACGAAGATCACGAAGAAGCAGGCGCCCGACCACGGTGCCGAACCCGACCCGCCAACGATCAGACCCGCCATCACGGCCGGCGCGAACGCGTACAGCGCCTGTGCCAGCGCCACGCTCCGCGCCACCACGCGCGGCACATCGAGCGGCGCGAACTCCGCTTGCGCAATCAGCGGCGGCAGCGACGTGGCGTTGCCGATGCCGACGCCGAAGAGCACCACGCCCAGGATGAAAAACGCGAAATGCTGGGGTCCGGCGAGCCACAAGAGGAGTGTGCCGATCGCCTGCACGGCGTAGTTGGCTGCTGCGGCGCGGCGTCGGTCGATGCGAGCACCCAGCAGCCGCGCCATGACCAACCGGCCCCCCATGCCACAACCCGTCGCGAGCGCCATGATCCCGCCCGCGAGTCGAGGTCCCAAGCTCGGCGCCATCAGGGAGAAGAGCTGCGCGATGAGTCCGATCTGGGCGAACAGACCCAGCGACATCGCGGCGGCGAGCGTCAGGAAGCTGCAGTTTCTCCAGAGCGTCGGACGGCCGGGGGCTGTCGCGCCTGGGCAGAGGGCGGTCGCCGCATCGATGACGGGTGGCAGGCCATCGACGGCTTGACCTTCGCTGGAGGGTGTCGCGGAGAGTTCGCGTGTCGCGATGGACAGCACCACGGCGACCATGGCCAATCCCACCATCATGGCGGCTGCAGGGAAGCCGACGCGGTCGATCAGTACGGCCCAGAGCGGTGAGAAAACCATGCCTCCGACACTGGCGCCGTTGTATGCCTTGGCCAAGGCGAGGGGCCGTTTGGCGATGAACCAGGGCGCGATGATCGCGTTGATGCCTGCCGCGCCCAACGGAACCCAGCCTCCGCCGGTGAACATGGCGGCGACGAACAACTGCCACGGTTCGACGGCGGCCGCCCAACCCAGTACGCCTGCAGCCAGCAGGACGGCGCCGACGAAGGTTGCCGCAGGAATACCGAAACGCCGGTGGAGGCTCGGGAGAAGCGCGACGATGCCGGCGCCGAACAGAAAGTGGAAGCTGACGGCAGCAGACACCAAGGTCAGAGACCACCCGGTGCGCACGAGGACCGCATGCAGGAAGACCGGCGGACCGTAGAACCCCACACCCCAGCCGAACAGCGCGACGACAAACGCGGCGCGCACGACGGTGTCGCCATGGAAGTCGGAGGATGGCGTTGAAGGCAGGGAGGACATGGTGCGAACAGTTCTGAAGCGGTGCGCTCGATGCTGCGGCGCCTGCCTCACTGAACACTTCGCTGCGGAACGAAGCGTGGCTGCGGTGACGTGCCGTACGCTAGGGCCTGGCCAGGACGACACCATGAACACCAACCACATTGCCCGAATCGCCTCCCTGGTGGGTGAACCGTCCCGTGCGGCGATGTTGCTGCAGCTGATGGACGGGCGCATGCTCACTGCCACGGAACTGGCCAGGGCCGGGAACGTTTCTGCCCAGACGGGCAGTCGGCATCTGAGCCAGATGGTGGCGTCGGGGCTGATGTGCGTGGAGCAGCGAGGACGGCACCGTTATCACCGGCTTGCATCGGGCGAGGTTGCCAAGGTGCTGGAAGGCCTCATGCGGATCGCAGGCGAACCGCGGGTCCAGCGCACGGTCATGGTCGGCCCGCGTGACAACGCGATGCGCATGGCCCGCATGTGCTACGACCACATCGCCGGCCGGCTCGGGCTCGCCATTGCCGAGTCGCTGCTGGCCGAGGGGGCGATCGAGTTCGATGGCGAAGGGGGCCAAGCCACGGACCGGGCCACGCAGGTGCTCCAGCGGTGGGAGCTCGCGCTGGAGCCGGCGCGACAGAATTCCCGCCACGGCAGACCTTACTGCCGACCCTGCCTGGATTGGAGCGAGCGCAAGGCACACCTCGCGGGCCGGCTCGGCGCAATGATCTGCACGCACTGCCTCGAGAAGGGATGGCTGGTTCGCGCGGCGGGGAGCCGAGCGCTGGTGATCTCACCCGACGGTGCCAGGACCTTCCGCGAGCGCCTCGGCCTCGATGCATGGCGCCGCGTCACGGATGTGGCCTGACGGCGTCTCTTCGTCGAAGTGCGTTCGGCGAGCGCACACCAATGTCGGCCTCATGGTTCGACGGCCCCCAGGCGACAGGGATTCGCCTCAGCCTCCGTGCGTGACCCGCCGGCGCCTCGCCCACTCCAGACTGGCCACGCACACCCCCAGCCAAGCCGCCCCGGACAACAGTCCGGCGGCCACGTCGCTCGCAAAGTGGACCTGCAGGAAGATCCGGCTGCACGCCGTCGTGAAGATCACTGCCGTCGCGCCCAGCGTCGCCGCCATGTGCCAACGCGGCGGCAGCAGCCGCAACGCGAAATAGAGCAGCATGCCGTAGACGACCATCGCACCGGAGCTGTGGCCGCTGGGAAAGCTGTAGCTCTCTTCGAATGCCAGTCCGTGCTCGTGCACCGGCCGAACGCGCGCGAAGATCTGCTTGAGCGTCGGGTTGAGCCATGCATTGCCGCCGAGCGCCAACAGCCAGCCCAGCGCCAGGTCGCGTTGGCGTTTCCACAGCAGGATGATCGCCACGCCGGCGCCGAGCGCGATCAGCACGGCACGGTCGCCGAAATGCGTCAGCAGACCGAACGCGCGCAGTGCGGCCCAGGGCAGGTGGGCGGCGATCCCGTCGGCCAGCAACTGGTCGGCGCGGCCCAGTGTCCGATCGGGCGTCGCATGCAGGGCGATCCACGCGAACAGGCCAGCGGCGGAAACGATCGATGCGAAGCCGACGGCGAGGCCGAGCACGACGCGATGCGGCCTCGCCTCCGAGTCGGAGGCCGGCGCGTCGACATGCGGCCGTTGCAGCGCATGGACGCAGCCCGCGCTCGCCAGCAGGATGGCGGCGAGCGCCAGCAGAAAGAGCGTGAACGCCCGAGGTCCCGCCGCTTCGGCGAGGGCGATCAGCAGCGGCGCTTCAGGCATCCTCGAACGTCAGCTCGCGGGTCTCGGCGCAGACGAAACGTCCTTCGCCTGCCGAATGGTCCCACCGTTCGACCGTGCAGGCGCGGGGCACCGACCCGACGTGCGGGCGCAGCAGGTTCACCGAGTTCGGTTTGTCGGCCCGCACACGCGAAGACACGGCGGTGCCTGCCTGCACCGCCCAGAACCCTTGCGACAAGCCCGACCCGGCGGGATGTATCGCCCGGACGAAGGGCAGGTGGATGTGCCCGCCCATCACGATGTCGGCGCCTGCCGCGGCCCAGCGACCCAACGCCGCGTCCGCGCCGTGCAGCCGGTTGCCGGCGTCTTCGGCCCGCGTGACCATCACGGGCTGGTGCGTGACCACCGCCCGCACCTGCGAAGGCGTGGCCCGCGCCAGGCGCTCGGCCACGCGCTCGATCTGCGCGGCCGACACTTCGCCGTCTTTATGGCGGTACCAGCGCGTGGTGTTGACCGACACGACCAGCCAGTCCGGCGAGGAGAGGACGGGTTCCAGCTCGGTGCCGAAGGCCTCCGTGTAGCGCGCGTAGGGGCTGAACAGGCGGGCACCGAGCTGGAACAACGGGATGTCGTGGTTGCCCGGGACGGCCACCACCGCCGGGACGTTCAGGCGCTCGACGAAGGCGCGCGCTGCGGCGAACTGCGCCCGCGTCGCGCGCTGCGTGATGTCGCCCGAGAGCACCAGGATCGAGGGCGCCACCTCGCGCACCAGCGCCTCGAGTGCATGGACCACCGGCGCCCGTTCGGTGCCGAAGTGAGGGTCCGAGATCTGCAGCAACGTGCTCATGTCCGCGCCCCGCCGCAGGCGTTCTCTGCTCGACGGGCCGCGCTCATGCCTTCGCCGCCTCGAGTTCCGGCGCCACACCGGGCCGGATCAGCCAGAGCGGCTCGGGCGAGACGCGGAAGGTCAGCGGCATTTCGAGCCAGCCCAGTTCGCCGTCGGTCGCTATCTTGATGCGTCGCCCGCGGCGCGAGCCGGCCGTGTCGACCGTCATCGACGTGAAGGGAAAGCTCAGGATGTCTTCCGCGCTGCCGAGCCGCCCCAGTGCACCGCGCACCAGCAGCGCCGGCAGCGACCACCAGCCGCTCGGCTTGATGGCGATGGCGGCGAGTTGGCCTTCCTCGGGTGCGTCCGCATGCGTGATGCCGACCTGGTGCAACTGCAGGGCGTTGTTGCCGACGAACAGCGAGCGCGTTCGCAGGTCTCTTGCCTGGCCGCGCGCCGTCAGGCGCAGCCGCCAGGTGCGATGGCCGCCGCGCACCATCGTCATCACGGCGGCACCCAGCGCGACCATCCGGCTGCGACCGTAGTCGCGCTTGAAGGTCTCGCGCTCCTCCAGCAGTTGGGCGTAGAGGCCGAGACTGGCGTTCACCAGGAACACGCGGTCGTTGACCAACCCGACCTGCACCCTGCGCGGCGCTTGGTTCAGCAGCACCTGCAGCGCCTCCGCCGTATCGGCCGGAATGCCGTGCGTGCGGCTGAAGTAGTTGAAGGTGCCCTGCGGCAGCACCCCGAAGGCGCAGCCGGTGCCCAGCGTGGCCTGGGCCACGGCGTTGATCGTCCCGTCGCCGCCGGCCGCCACCACGATGCCGTCGCACGCCTCGGCCTGTTCGACCGCCTCTCGCGCCAGCTTCTGCAGCTTGCCGGGCCCGTCGACCAGGAAGATCGTGCAGGCGCGGTGGGCCTCGCTGCAGGTCGCCTCGATGAGCTGGCGCACTTCGTTCTTGTCGCGGCGACCCGACGAAGCGCTGAGGACGATGAACAGGGGCGCATCGGTGCCGTGGATTGGGGGCTGCATGGGCGTGGGTGAAAGCGGGTGAAAGAACGGCGTGCCGAGCGGATGGATACCCAGGCTTTGTCTCACCTTCCACTGCGCGATTCCGGCAGGAAAGGGCCCGGTGGCGTGTGGGAAAGCAACTTCTTTTCCCGATCTTCGAACAGGAGAAGACAGAGCACCGGCATTGTCGTGATGAGGCGCGCCCAGCGCGAGCGTCGTTTCCGCTAGTCCGTACTCAGCGCCGCACCGTCGAGCGCCTTCGGCACCGCCGCACGCATGGCGTCGACGAACCGCCGCAGCCGGGCCGGCTGGAAGCGCGCCTGTGGATAGATCAGGTGCACGGCCAGCGGATCGGCGCGCCAATCCGGCACGAGGTGCACCAGCCGACCCTGCGCGATGTCGTCGGTCACGGTCCAGGCCGAGACGATGCTCGCGCCCAGCCCCATCAGCGTGGCGTTGCGCAGCGCGAACAGGCTGTCGGTGCCCAGGCGCGGTCGGATCGGCACACGCACGTTCTCCCCGCTGCGCACGTGCGTGAGCGACAACTCGTTGCGATAGAAGGTGCGCAGCGCGAGCCAGGGCAGGGCGGCCAGATCGCTCGCGTGCGTGGGCGCCGCCGAGCCCGCGAGCAGCGAGGGCGCGGCGACCGCGATGCGCGGCACCTCGGTCAGGCGCAGCGCGACCAGCAGGGGGTCGTCGATTTCGCCCAGCTGGATCGCGCAGTCGATGCCCTGGGCGATGAAGTCGGGCGGACGGTCGTGCAGCAGCCAGTCGACCGACACGCGCGGATAGCGGCGCAGGTAGTCGACCAGCGGCCCCATCAGCAGGCGCTGGCCGAAGGCGTGCGGTGCCACGACGCGGAGCGTGCCCTCGGGCTCGTCGCCCACGCCGCGCAGGTCGGCCTCGAAGCGCTCCCAACTGCCCAGCATTTCCTTGGCGCGCTCGAAGCAGCGCTCGCCGTCCTCGGTGAGCTTCATCGCATGGGTCGAGCGGTTGAGCAGCCGCAGGCCCAGCGCGCGCTCCAGCGCCTGCAGCCGGCGGCTCACGGTCGGCTGGGTCGCGCCGAGCTGCACCGCGGCGGCCGACAGGCTGCCGGCTTCCACGATGCGGACGAAGGTCTGCAGCAGTTCGACGCGCCCGGCGGCATTGGGGACTGAAGTGGGGTCGGTGGTGGCCATGCGAGGACAGGCAGAAAATGGATGCTGTTTATACGTCAGACGTATAAGCATTGTGCATCTCTTGGGGCTACCGTGCCTTGGATTTCCTGGGCAAACTCGCGGCTCGCCTCAGGTTCTAAGGGTTAACACCATGTCTTCCATTCAATGCGCGCATGCCCCGGCCGACCAGCGTCCGGTCGAGGACACGCTGCCGCCCGCGCTGGTGCTGCTGCTCGCCGGCTCCGCCGGTTTCGCGGTGGCCTCGCTCTATTACAGCCAGCCGATGCTGGGCCTGCTGGGCGCCGACGTCGGCGCTTCGGCGCGCGCCGTGGGCTTCGTGCCCACGCTCACGCAACTGGGCTATGCGCTGGGTTTGCTGCTGTTGGCGCCGCTGGGCGACCGCTTCGACCGGCGCACCATCATCCTGATCAAGGCGGCCGTGCTTTGTGCCGCATTGCTGGCGGCCGGCGCCGCGCCCTCGATCGGCCTGTTGCTCGCGGCCAGCCTGGCGATCGGCCTGTCGGCCACGCTGGCACAGGACGTCGTGCCGGCCGCTGCCGTGCTGGCCCCCGAAGCCCGGCGCGGCAAGGCGGTGGGCACGGTGATGACCGGGTTGCTGCTGGGCATCCTGCTGTCGCGCGTGGTCAGCGGCTTCGTGGCCGAGCACTTCGGCTGGCGCAGCATGTTCGTGGCCGCGGCGCTGAGCATCGCGCTGGTCGGCGTGGCTGCCTGGCGCGGTCTGCCGCGCTTCGCGCCCACCACACAGATGTCCTACGGCGCGCTGATGGGCTCGCTGGTCGATCTGTGGCGCCGTCACGGCACGCTGCGCCGCGCGACGCTGGCGCAGGGGTTGGTGGCCATCGGCTTCAGCGCGTTCTGGTCGACGCTGGCGGTGATGCTGCACGGCGCGCCCTTCCACCTGGGCAGCGCGGCGGCCGGCGCCTTCGGCCTGGCCGGCGCAGCCGGTGCGCTGGCCGCGCCGCTGGCCGGCCGCCTGGCCGACACGCACGGCCCGGCCTGGGTGGCGCGCGGCAGCGTGGCGCTGACGGTGTTGTCCTTCGCGGCCATGGCGGCCGCGCCCTGGCTGTCGCCGCATGCGCAGCTCTGGCTGCTGGCGCTGTGCGCCGTGGGCTTCGACCTCGGCGTGCAGGCCACGCTGATCGCGCACCAGACCATGGTCTACGGCATCGAGCCCGGCGCCCGTAGCCGGCTCAACGCGATCCTGTTCGTGGGCATGTTCATCGGCATGGCCATCGGTTCGGCGCTGGGCGCGCTGGTCCTCGCGCAATGGGGCTGGATGGCGGTCACGGGCCTGGCCACGGCCTCGGCCACGGCGGCGCTGATCGTGCGGCTCTGGCCGGCAACGCAACCGTCGACAGCCGTCGCCACACCCAGGTAGTTCATCCACCGGCCCGGACACGCGGCGGTGTTGCACGGCAGGCCGCGGTGGCGCAAAGGTCTGACGGCCTGGCGCGCGCGGTGCGCCGATACTGCGTGCCAGCCCCCAAGGAGTCCCCCGGATGAGTCGTTGGCGCCTGGCCGCCCTGGCCTTTGTCTTTCTGTGGTTCGCCCTCGGCGGCGTGGCGCATTTCGCGTTCACCGAGGCCCAGATGCGCATCGTCCCGCCCTGGATCGAATGGCCGCGCGCCGCGGTGCTGGTGAGCGGCGTGGCCGAACTGCTGGGGGCGGCGGGCCTGCTGTGGCGCCCGACCCGGCGCGCCGCAGGCATCGGATTGATCCTGCTCACGATCGTCGTGACACCGGCCAACGTGCAGATGCTGCAACAGGCCGCGCAGTTTCCTGCGGTGCCCTACTGGGCGCTGGTGGCGCGCCTGCCGTTCCAGCTCGTGCTGCTGGCGTTGATCGCGTGGAGCACTTCGGCCTTCTCGCGCCAGCGCCCCTCCTGAACTGAACTGCGCGCCGCGCTCAGGGCCGCGGGTGCCAAGGCTTGTTGGCCGTCCCTCGTCATGCCCTCGGAAGCCGGCTTGATCTCGCCGAAATTCCGTCGAGTCGTCGCGCAGGTTTCGCCACACGCGCTTCATGGCGCCGCAGTGCGTCTCTAAGTGAATAGGCCAGATCGCCCAGGAATGTCAGAAATCGACCGTGGCGGATACCATGAGCGTGCGTGGTCGGCCCAGATACAGCCAGCTTCCTGAACCGCTTGCCCAGTAGTCGCGCCCGAGCAGATTCTCGATACCCGCCCTGAGCACGAGGGGCCGGTCCCAGGCCTTGGTGGCATAGCGTGCGCCGACGTCCCAGCGCGTCCAGCCTGGAACACTGCGCGAGTTGGCTGCGTCCAGGTACTGCGAACTGGTCGAGATCATTCGCGCAGTCAAGGTGAGGCCAGGGGCCGATGGAACATCGTATTCGCCACCGAGATTCAGTTGCCAGCGCGACACATTAGGCGCGAGATTGCCATCGTTGACGCCGCCATCCGTGTGGGTCAGGCGGCCATCGGTGTAGGCGATTCCACCGAGCAGGCGGACGCCGCGTGCCAGTTCGCCGAAAAGCCCGAGCTCGGCACCGCGGTTGCGCTGCTCGCCGGCCACCTGGTATGTGAAACTGCCGTCGGGGTTGCCAACCACCAGCCCGCTAGGCTTTTGAATCTGGAACAGTCCGGCCGTGACCGCGAAGCGACCGAAATCGTATTTCGCACCGACCTCGTACTGCTTGGTCTTGATCGGGGGGAAGACCTCGTTGGCGTTCGTCGTTCCGATCGGTGCGGTATCCCCCTTGCTTAGCCCTTCGATGTAATTGCCGTAGAGGGACAGGTTCGCCTGCGGCTTGAACAGCACGGCGAGCACCGGCGTGACCGCGCTCTTGTCGTGGGTGGTCGTCCCCACACCCGTGCTCGTGTCGTAGTTGATGTACTTCACCTGCTGATGGCGTGCACCGAGCGTCACGGCCACGCGATCGTCCAGGAAAGAGACCGTGTCGGAGATCGCGATGGACGGCAGACGCAGTGAGTCGGTCATCGGTGGCCTGGAGGAGAAGCCCGCGATCGACGGGGCGGCCACCGTCGGACTGGCATACATGTTCGTGTTGAAGCTGGCGAATCCGTAGTAGTCCGTCGTGAACCCATGCTCCTGCTTCAAATAGGCGGCACTGAGGTTGATCTGGTGCTTCACGCCCGCGGTGCGCAGCGTTCCGCGCAACCCGCCCTGGACCGTCCTGTAGTTCTGAAAGTCGGGCCAGTAGTACACCGTGGCTTGCGCGTTGCCCTGGGTATCGGCCACGGTGACGTCCGTGGACAGGTATCGGAACCGGTTGTTGCTCCCGCCGACCGCACCGTAGAGCGTCCAGTCGGGCGCAAGGTCGTACTCCGCCTTGGCCAGGAAGTAATCGCTCCGGGTCTTGGAAAATTCCCAATCCTGCGCCAGCCGCCCGCGAGCACTGGGAGGCCGGGGAATGTCGATGCCGTCGGCGATGCCAAAACCTCCCGCCCCTTGTGGCGCTTCATTGTTCAGGCGCTGGTGGCCAGCATCCAGGGACGCCCGGAGCCGGTCGCCCCGGTAGTCCAGGCCGATGGTTGCCGCACCCAGCTCCACCGACTGCCCGCGCGTGGCGGTGCTGCCGTCGCGGTAGACCCCGTTGAACCGCACACCCCACTGCTTGTCTTCCCCGAAGCGCCTGCTCGCGTCGATGTGTCCACCCAGGACGCCTTTGGACTGGTAGGTGCTCGTGAAACGGGTCAACGGCTCGTCGCCGGCCCGCTTGGGAACGATGTTGATCGCGCCACCCGCCGCGTCGTAAGGTGCCATGCCATTGAGCAAGGCGTTCGGGCCCTTGAGCACCTCGACCCGCTCGGCGGTCTCCACCGGCAGCGTTCGGCTGGGTGCGATGCCGTAGAGGCCATCGAACAGCACGGAATTCTGGATGGAAAAGCCTCGAATCATGAAGGAGTCGCCGGCACCGGCTGCATTCGTCAGGCCGTATGAGAGCGTGCGCACCGAAGGATCATTGGCCAGGACGTCCGCGACGGTGATGGCCTGCTGGTTCTCCATCAGTTCGGCGGTGTAGCTCGTGATGCTGAACGGCGTGTCCATCACATTCTTGTTGCCCAGCATGCCGACGCGGCTGCCCCGTGCGACCTGGCCGCCGGCATAGGGCAAGGGCAATTCACCGGTGTCGGCCGTGGCCGTCACCGTGACGGACGGCAGGGTCTGTGCCGCACCGGCGCCCGCACTGCGGATGATGACCGTCCGGCCCTCAGGCTGCGCTTCGAGCCCGCTTCCCACCAGCAGATGGGCCAGGGCCTGCCCGAGGGTGAACGTCCCTTTGACGGCCGGGGCAGTCTTGCCGGACACCAGCGCCTGGGGAAATGCGATCGGCATGCCGGTCACGGCAGCCAGTTCGTTCAGCGCATCAGCCAGCGGCTGCGCGGCCAGGGCCACGGCGACGGTCCTGCCCTCCTGTGCGGGTTGAGCGTGGACGAGAGCCGGCGCCGACAGTGCCATGGCGACGGCAAGGGCGAGCGGGGCGGGACGGAGACGGGACGGGTGCGGGTGACGCATCGGGATGGCTTCCTTGGTCGGGACGGAGATGAAAAACTTCCACTACCAAGAAAGACGCACGGCATTGCGATTCGGACACCCCGAGCCCGAACTTTTTTGCTCTCGTTCAGCGGGCGCCGACCACGTCCTGGCTGCCGTCGGCGCGGCCGACCAGTGTGACGGGCAGGAGGGATGGCAGCACTTTCGCCAGTTCTTCCGGGTGCGAAACCTCGAACGAGCCGCCGATGCGCAGATCGGCGATCTTCGGATCCGACACCACCAGCCGCGTGGGGCCGTAGCGTTCCATCTCCCGGATCGCCTCGGCCAGCGGCGTGTTCGAGAAGCGGATCAGTCCCTTGCGCCACAACGCCACGCTGCTGACCGGCACGGCAGTGGCCGCTTCGAGCGCGCCGGAAGCGCTCACCCGGACCGACTGCCCCGCGGTGAGCGCGGCCATCGACGTGTTTCGCTCCGGCCCGACCGTGCTTTCGACGAGCACCTTTCCTTCCTCGACCGAGACCTCGACCGTGCGAGGCTGGCCTTCCGGGCCCAGGTGGCGCACGGAGAAGCGTGTGCCGACCACGGTGATCCGCGCGGGACCGGCCATCACGCGAAACGGCTTGCCTGCGTCCGGTACGATGGTGAACATGACCTGGCCTTCGCTCAGCAGCGCTTCGCGTCGATCACGGTACAACGCGACCTCGGCGCGTGTGAGCGCATCCAGCGTCATCGCGCTACCGTCAGGCAAGGCCGCGTCGAGCCGCTGTCCGCGCTCCGTGGCGTAACGGTTCATGAACGTGGGCTGTTTCCATTGGTGCCACCCGGTTACGCCTGCGACCAGCAGCACGCAGCTGGTCGCGAACGCTGCGAGCCCCGGCATCGGCCAAGACCGACCCGACGGCGTGGGATCGTAGGGCGCGGCGGGCCGCCCCTTGGCCCGCTGCTTGTGCGCCGGCAAGGTGTCGTTCAGAACCGAAGGCGCGCGAAGGTGCCCGACGTCTTCAGCCGGCAGGTTGCGAACCACGGCATAGCTCATGTCCAGGTCGGCGTAGGCACTGGCATGAGTTGGGTCGTCTGACAGCCACTTCTGAAACTGCGCTTCCTCGTCCGCATGAAGGCCATCCTCGCGCCGGGTATGCCAATCGGCCGCGGCCGCGATGGCCCGATCGAGCGTCCGCATGAACGCTTCGTGATCACGCGCCTCGCTTGTTTCATCGATGGGTGCGCGCGCGCGGGAAGCTGGACTCTGGAATGGGCTCATCTTATGGATGTAGACGCACGAACCACGTCGATGGACATGCAGCCGCTGATGAGCGTGTCATGTCCTTGACGATCGATCGGTCGTCGACGCACTCTCCAGGGCTTGTCGACGGGCAGCGCAAACGGCTTTGCCTCTCGTAATGTATTGCTTGATCATGCTCAAGGAAACGCCCATTCGATTGGCGATTTCCTGTTTGGAAATGTCGTCGAACACGTGCAGGCTGAAAGCCTCGCGGCACCTTGGAGGCAATGACGCGATCGCCTCCAGGTAAGCCTGCACCGCTTCTTTCGAAGCATAGGCTTCCTCGGGCTGCGTGTGCTGAGACGCCGTTGGCTGGCTGCCCTCGTCCAGTCCGTCGAGGTCGTCTGCCTGCCGCACCGCGGCGCGGCGGTCCATGTCCACCTTGGCATTCGTGGCGATCCGCTGCAGCAACGCAGCAGGATGTTGGATGGTTTGCCCTGTCTGCTGCATGGCAAGCACGCGCGCAAAACTCTCCTGCGCAAGGTCCGCCGCAGTGTCTCGGCTCCCCGTCTTGCGCCAACAGAAGATCAACAGGTCACGGTAGTAACGGGCGAGCACGGTCCAGCCAAAGTCATAGAACGACAGCGCTCCGGGCGGGAAAACAAGCCCGCGCAGGCATCGCGTTCAGAAAGCGGGAATACGGATGCGCGGCGTGGCGGTGGCTGGCAGGAGCCCGGGGCAATGCGCCCCGAAGCCCTCTTGGAACAGGTCCCCCAAATTTGGGGCTCCGGTTCTCTGCGGCATCAGACGGGAGGTAACACGGGAAATCTTAACCTGCCCAAGCGGAGATGCGCTACTCGATTCACCGGCCCCTCGCGTTGAACATCGGGGCGGCGGCGGCATGAGGCCAGAACCGGACCTTCGCCTGCGTCCTCCGTTTAGCATTCGAAGATCACACCCTGCTCGGGCGCGTCAATGGTCTCCGTGATGCACGCGGTGTTGGGTGCGCCTTCAAAGGCCATTTCTGCATCGGCGTCCTAACGAGGCGATCGCATCGCGTTGAGGGTGATTGAGAAGTCGGCTTTTGGCCGAAAGTGGCCTCATCCACGCGCGGCCAGAAAAATTCCTGCCGCTAGGAGCAATCCATAGAACGCCATACCGATCAGCGTGAGGCCGGCGGTCGTCACCACTCGACGTTCGCCGAGCACGAAAGACAGAGCGCCTGCAGCGGCATGTACTTGTCCCTCGTTACCTGTCAAGGATTCGCCGCGCCACCTTCCGAACGAAAGCATGCGAACCAGGCCCGAGCCGGTCAACACCAGAACTATCTCAAAAATGGCTTCCATGGGCGTTCCCTCCATGCGTCTGGTTGGGGCCGACTGCAGCGTCCTCGCTGAGGTTGCGCGGGGCCCGAGGCAGCCGCCGATGTACGACAGCGATCACCCGTATGTTGCGACGAGATCTACAGGCAGTTTGACGCCGTGTTGAGCCTGCGGGCAAGCAAACCCGTGGCCTCCGCCGGGTGAATGTCGCACACGAGCAAGCCGACTTGCCCGTAAGGCTGGTAGCAGAGCAGGGAGCCGTCCGGTCGCACAACTGCCGACGTCGTGGGTGACCCGGGACTGGCGCAGTTCGCAGCAGCGAAAAAGACGTTGTTCTCAGCAGCACGGCACAGGAAAGTCTTCTCGTGGAAGGTGTTCCGCGCATCTGCGAATTCGGTGGGCTGGAACGCGCCGGTGACGGCTTCATCGTAGAACGGATGGAACACCAACTGCGCGCCGCGGCGAGCAGCCCAGCGCACGGTCTCCGGATAGCGAAAGCCCTCATGGCAGATCACGACGCCGAAGCGCACGCCATCCAGTTCGAATATCTGGCGCTCGCAACCAGGCTCGTAGCGCGCATCCTCGCTGGGATCGAGCTGCACCTTGTCTTGAAAACCTGCAACATCACCGTTCGACTGAATGACAAGCGCGGTGAGACGTGGCCGATCTGAAACGTAGCGCTCAGTGCCGAGCACCACGGCAATATTGTTCTTGGCTGCCGCTTGCGCGATGGTGGCATGGGCGTCTTGCAGAAAACCAGCACTGACCGGATCAGGCCGCCGCTCGCCCCACGGGTAACCTGGAACATAGGCTTCCGGAAAGCAAACCACCCGCGCGCCTGCGCGTGCCGCGTCGGGCAGCACGCGCAGGACGCGCTCGACGGAATCCTTCGGACTCGATGGAATCTCGATATTGGCGAGGGCGATTCGAAGAGTGGTCATGCGAGGGGTTTACTGTGCAGCGCTCAGGACGCTGCGATGAACAGGGCCGGGTCGACCATCGTGCGGTTGAGCATTACGCCCCAGTGCAGGTGCGGGCCGGTCGCGCGGCCGGTGGCGCCCACGGCGCAGAAGCGGTCGCCGGTCTTGACTTCGTCGCCGACCTTCACGTCGATCGTGCTCAGGTGGCAGTACATCGTGAGCAGCCCGCCGCCGTGGTCGAGCCAGACCGTGCCGCCGTTGAAGAAGTAGTCGCCGGTGTCGATCACGCGGCCGGGCAGCGGCGCGCGCACGGGTGTGCCCGTGGGCGCTGCGATGTCCATGCCGCCGTGCGGATTGCGCGACTGGCCGTTGAACACGCGGCGCAGGCCGAAGGAACTCGAGCGCCGGCCCGGCACCGGCACGCGCATCTGCAGGTCGTGCGCCGGCACCGCGGTGAAGGTGGCGATTGCCTTGGCCTGATGGTCGCGCTCGCGTTCGTAGCGCGCCTGGTCTTCGGGCGACAGGTCGACCTTGCCCGGTGCGACCTTGAGGCGCTGCTCGCTGTATTGCTTCGCAGCGATGGCATAGGCGATCGGCTCGTCGCGGCCGCCTTCGGTGCGTCGAACGATGTGCGCGTTGCCGGGCTGCGCCGCGAGCGGGATGCCGACCAGCGCGGTCCATTCGGTCGGGTCGCCGATCACGAGCAGCGGCAGATCGTCCGCGGTGCGCGCCACGGGGCGTGTGGCCGCGGTGCCGAGCGACAGCCGCGCGACGCCGCCGGGAACCGCGGAGGCATGCGGCCAGACCCCGGAGGACGTCGGGGATATCGCGGCGGCCTTCGACTTGGCCGCGAAGGCCGGTGCGGCGGGCAGCAGCAGCGCGCCCAGCGTGCCGAGCAGCGCGCTGCGGCGTGTGGAGATCGGGAGAGAAAACGGGGGGTTCTGAATGGCCATCGGACAAGTCTAGCGAGCGCGCTCGGTGCGGGTGGACGAGAGCCCTTCAGCCGACCCAACGGCCCGGCGCCAGACCGTCGAGCGTGTGCGGCCCGATGGCCGCGCGGATCAGCCGCAGCGTCGGGTGGCCGACAGCCGCGGTCATGCGCCGCACCTGGCGGTTGCGGCCTTCCTTGATCGCGAGTTCGATCCAGCTGGTGGGGATGGACTGGCGCACGCGGATGGGGGGCTGGCGTTCCCATACGGCGGGCGGCGGGTCGAGCCGGCGCGCGCGGGCGGGGCGGGTCGGGCCGTCGTTGAGCGTCACGCCGTCGCGCAGGGCGCTCAGCGCTGCGTCGTCGGGCACGCCTTCGACCTGCACCCAGTACACCTTCTCCATCTTGAAGCGCGGATCGGCGATACGGGCCTGCAACTGGCCGTCGTCGGTCAGCAGCAGCAGGCCTTCGCTGTCGGCATCGAGCCGGCCGGCCACGTAGACGCCGGGCAGGTCGATGAAATCTTTCAGTCCTTGCCAGCGGCCTTCGGGCGTGAACTGGCTGAGCACGCCGTAGGGCTTGTTGAATCGGATCAGGCGGGGGGAAGAAATAAGAGCCATGGCGCGGGCAGCATAGCCGCCAGGACGAAGGCACAACCCTCAGCGTGCGGCGATGCATTCGACCTCGGCGCGCGCCCGGGTGTCAGCCCGCTGGCGCCGAGGGCACCGCGGGCCGGGCAGGGCTTGGAGAACGGGGCCGTTTGAGTGACCGATGTTGATGAAATCAATCGGTGCGAGCGGCTCTGACGGCCGTCAGCTGCGCCAGGATGGCCTGACGCAGCACCTTGGGCGACACGGGCTTGTGGAGCACGGAAATCCCCGCGCGCGCGACGTCGCGCAGCTGGTCGGGCTGGGTCTCGCCGGTGACCACCAGCCGCGCGGTGAACGGGCCGATGCCGCGCGGATGGCGCTGCAGCGCCGCCAGCACATCCAGGCCGTTCTCGTCGCCCCGAAGCAGCAGGTCGCTCACCACCACATCGGGCGCCTGTCCCCAGCCGTCCGCCAGCGCCAGGGCCTCGGCCTGGCTCTGTGCCGCCATCACCTTGGCGCCGGCGCTCGACAGCGCGCTTTGCAGGCCGAGCAGGATGCTGCGTTCGTCGTCGATGACCAGCACGCGCACGCCGTCGAGCCGTGCTTCGGCATTCGCTCCGGAGGCCCCGGTGTGCGCCACGGTGGCGGCGTCGGCGGCCGGCGCCGTGCCGCGCACCAGCAGGCGCACGCCGGTGCCGCGGCCCAGGCGCGAATTCAGCTCGACGCGCGTGCTCAACAGGCTGGCCAGCCGTCGTACCGTCGCCAGCCCCAGGCCCATGCCGCGCGCGCCGTGGCTGTGCTGCTGCCCGCGCGTCTCGACCTGGAAGAACTCCTCGAAGACGCGCGTCTGGTGCTGGGGTGCGATGCCGATGCCGGTGTCCAGCACGTCGATGCGCACCCCCTTGCCGCGGCGCCGCGCCCCGATCAGCACACCGCCCTCGGTGGTGTGGCGCAACGAGTTCGACACCAGGTTGTTGAGGATGCGCGCGAGCATCACGTAGTCGCAGCGCACCCACAACGCGGTCTTGCGCACCACCAGCCGCAGCGCCTGCGCCTCGGCCACGGGGCGGAAGTTGCGGCTGATCTCGTCGAACAGGCTGTCCAGCGGAAAGTCGCTCCACTGCGGTCGCAGCACGCCCGCATCGAGCTGCGACAGGTTGAGCAGTTCGGAGAACAAGCGGTCCAGCGCATCGACGCATTCGCGGATGTGGCCGATGCGTTGCAGCCGCACGGGGTCGGTCTCGCCGTTGGCCAGACCGTCGGAGAACAGCGTGAGCGCATGCAGCGGCTGGCGCAGGTCGTGGCTGGCCGCAGCCAGCAGCCGGGTCTTGGCCTGGCTCGCGACTTCCAGTTGCCGGTTCTTGCGGGCGAGTTCGACGGTGGCGTCGGCGATGCGGCTTTCCAGCAGGCGCCGGCTCTCTGCCAGCGCACTGGCCGCCTGGTTGAAGCCGCTCTGCAGGCGGCGCACTTCCGCCGTGCCTTCGACCGCCACGCTGGCTTCCTCGCCGGCGCCCAGCCGATCGACGGCCTCGCCGAGCGCACCGATGGGCGCACTGATGCGCCGCGCCGCCCACCAGCCGGTCAGGCCCACGCCGACCAGGCTGGCGAGCAGCACCAGCGCCACGTTGAAGCGGGCTGCGCGGCGCGCGCGTTCGGCCGCCTCGAGGCTGATCTCGACCATCACCTGACCGGTGCGTTGGCCGTCCTCGCCCATGATCGGGGTGAACACCTGCAGGCCTTCGCTGCGACGGCGGTCGACGGTCTCCGCATTGGCGAGGATCTCGCCTTCCTCCGACCGGATCTGCACCTGCTGCACATGCGGCTGGTAGGTGCCCGACTGGGCGGTGCGCATCAGCCCGCGCCGGTCCATGCGCTGCAGTTGTGCCTGCGCCACGGTGGCCACCTGCAGCGCGACCGTCTGCGCATTGGCGCGGATCAGCTCGGTCACGTCGTCCAGATGCTGGCGCGTGAGCACCGCGATGGCGCCCAGCGTGGCCACGCTGGCTGGCAACAAGGCCAGCATCACCAGTTGCTGGGCCAGGGAGAGGTGCACCAGGCGCGCGGACAGCCACTCACGCATCGTTCGGCCATACCGGGCCCCGTCCGTTGCCGGCGATGGGGGTCGTGAGGCGTTCAGAGGTGGCACGGCAGCCATGAAAGTGTGAAATACGTCACTAATCAAGCCAAGCTTGGTTTCTAATTGTGTACTTGGCACCGTCCGTTTGGCCAGTCGGCATTCGGCCGGACCTGTCGATGGAGATATTTCCACCCGCCGATGCCTGCTGCCAGCCTACCGTCCCCCTGGGTCCCACGCGGCCGCGATGGCGTGCGCCGTCGGTTGCTGCATGCGCTGGTCGGCCTGGGAATGGCCGGGGCCTTGCCAGGCGTCGCCGGGGCCCAGGCCGGTCTGGGGCAGCCGGTGCGATTCGGCATCCTGCCGCTGGGCGGCGCCTTCGAATCGCGCAACGACTGGGAGCCGGTGCTCGCCGACCTGAGCCGGGTGCTGGGCCGGCCGGTGAGCGTGCTGTCGGTGACGTCGTACGAGGCGCTCGAACAGGCGATCCAGCGCAACGAAGTCGACATGGCCTTTCTCTCCGGCCGCATGGCGCTCGACGCCGTCACCCAGCGGCGCATGCGGGTGGTGGCCCAGGTCACGCGGCACGACGGCCTGCCGGGCTACCGCGCGCTGCTGCTGACGCGCAAGACCGGGCCGCTGCGCACGCTCGACGGCCTGCTGGCCGAGCCCGAGCGCTGGCGGCTGGCGCGCGGCGAGAGCCACTCGGTGTCGGGCTTCATCGCGCCGCAGTTGCAGCTGTTCCTGCCGCACCACATCGCGATGGAGACCCGCTTTCGCAGCGAACTCGTGGGCACGCACCAGGCCACGGCGCTGGCGGTGGCCAACGGCGAGGCCGACGTGGCGACCAACAACACTGCGGACTTCGAGCGTTTCAGACTGAAATTTCCGGTCGAGGCCGCGCGATTGCGGGTGATATGGGAATCGGACCTGATTCCGCACGCCCAGATCGTGGTGCGGCGCGACTATCCGGAGACGCTGCAGCGCCAGGTCCAGAACTTCCTGGTCGGCTACGCGCGCGCCAAGGGGGCGCGCGGCGACATCGAGCGGGGCCATCTGCGCGCGCTGCACGGCCTGGCCGGTTTCCTTGCTGCCGACAACGACTCGCTGTTGCCCGCCGCGCGTCTGGCGTACCAATTGGCGCGGCAGAACGCGATGGCCGCCCAGTGGGTCAATGAAGCGGCCCGGCAGGCCAGGCTGCAACGCATCGAAAGCGCTTATGTCGAGCAACTCGCGGTGCTGCGCGAATTGGGGCCCTGAAGCCCCGCCTGTGGGATGCAGGCCAGTTCGCTGCGCGGCTAAAAACGGCGGAGGCGTGCAGTGAATGAATTGAAAAGAATTCATTGTGCTGAAAATGAATAATTGAATTGGATTTGTGTCCGAATTTTTTCGAGGCCCATGGGGAAAAATTGCGACATTTGATTATTGATTGACAATCAATTGGTGCAATAGAAAAGACAATTCGCCCGTCGCAGCCAATGGATGCTGCGTTTCAGGGTGTCCATGTCGCTTTTCTATTTCCGCCGTTTCCGTCCCCGCCATTCGATCGCCGTTGCAGGCCCGCTGACCGCCAGCGTGCTGGCCGTGGGGGCGCTGGTTGCCGGCACCCCTGCGGTGGCGCAGACCGCTTCCGCGCCGCAGCCCTTCATCGAGGAACTGCGCCAGCAGGAGCGTGAACGCGCGCTGCGTACCCAGCAGGAACGTGCGGTCGATGCGCGTCTGCCCGTCGAGACGTCGCCCGCACCCGGGCGCCTGCCCGACGCCGAGACGCCATGCTTTCGCATCGAGCGCCTGGTGCTGGGGGGCGAGCGGGCCGCCGAGTTCCAATGGCTGCTGACCGCTGCCGCGGGCGCACAGGGCGACGACGGACCGTTGGGTCGCTGCCTTGGCACGAAGGGCGTCGACACGGTGCTGGCCCGCCTGCAGCAGGCCCTGGTCGAGAGGGGCTGGGTCACCACCCGCGTGCTGGCACCGCCGCAGGACCTGGCGGGCGGCACGCTGGCCTTCACGCTCGTGCCCGGGCGCATCGCGGCGATCCGCTTCGCCGAGGGCACGGGCGAGCGCACCGCGCTGCGCAACGCCATTCCCGCGCGGCCGGGCGACCTGCTGAACCTGCGCGACGTCGAGCAGGGGCTGGAGAACCTCAAGCGCCTGCCCACCGCCGACACCGACATCCAGATCGAACCGTCGCAGGCCGCCGATGCGAAGCCGGGCGACAGCGACCTGGTGGTGAAGTACAGCCGCAGGTTTCCCTTGCGCGGCACCTTGAGCCTGGACGACAGCGGCACCCGGGCCACCGGGCGCACCCAGGCCGGCGCCACCGTCGCCTGGGACGGCCCGCTGGGCCTCAACGACTTGGCCTACCTGAGCGTGAACCACGACCTGTTCAACCCTGGCGCGCGCGGTACCGCCGGCCAGACCCTGCATTACTCGATCCCCTACGGCGACTGGCTGCTGGGCGCCACGGCGAGCCGCAGCAGCTACCACCAGAGCGTGGCCGGCCTCAGCCAGGACTACGTCTACGCCGGCGAGTCGCGCAACGCCGAAGTGCGGCTGTCGCGCCTGCTGTACCGCGACCAGCGCCGCAAGACCACGCTGGCGCTGCGCGCCTTCCGCCGGGCCTCGTTCAACTTCATCGACGACACCGAGATCGAAGTGCAGCGCCGCGTGGTCGGCGGCTGGGAACTGGGGCTGAACCACCGCGAGTTCCTCGGCACGGCCACGCTGGACGCCAACCTGCAGTACCGCCGCGGCACCGGTGCGTTCGGTTCGCGGCCTGCGCCCGAGGAATTCTTCGGCGAAGGCACGTCGCGCTTCGGCCTGGTCGCAGCCGATGCCAGCCTGAACCTGCCTTTCCAGCTGGGCGACCAGAAGCTGCGCTATTCGGCGCTGTGGCGCGCGCAATGGAACCGCACGCCGCTCACGCCCCAGGACCGCTTCGCCGTCGGCGGGCGCTACACGGTGCGCGGCTTCGACGGCGAGACCAGCCTGATGGCCGAGCGCGGCTGGCTGATCCGCAACGACGTCGGCTGGGCGCTGGGGCAGAGCGGCGGCGAACTGTATGTCGGCATCGACCACGGCGAGGTCGGCGGATGGTCGTCGCAATTCCTGCTGGGCAAGCGGCTCACGGGCGGCGTGCTCGGCCTGCGCGGCACGGCGAGCGCTCTCCAGGGCCTGAGCTACGACCTCTTCGTCGGCACGCCCCTTCGCAAGCCCGAGGGCTACCGCACCGCCCACGTGACGGGTGGCTTCAACCTCAACTTCAGCTTCTGAAAGGAGCGCTGCCCGACGAATCCATCACGCACCACCACGCACTGTCACGCATCGCGTCAGCCCTCGAGGCGACGTCAATTTCATTCAAACATTCAGGGATAAAAAAATGACTTCCAAGCTCTTCATTCCGTCGATTCTTTCCATCGCATTGCTGCAGGCCTGCGGCGGTGGGGGTGGCGGGGACGGCGGTGCGGCGCCCGCTGCATCGACGTCCGGCACGGCCAGCGCTCCGGCCAGCGCCGACAGCGGCTCGGTGAGCGCGAGGTTTGCGGCCGGCGCCAGTTCGCGCTACCAGTTGGTGGGCATCGGCTCGCAGACCTTCGGCCGGCTCGACACCAGCGTCCAGGCCTCGAGCGGCGCGATGACCAAGCTCAGCGACGCCGTGCTCAGCGGCAATAGCGCGACCAAGGACATCAGCGGCGATGCCTCCTACGCGCTGGGGCGTTGGGCCGCGGGCACCGTGACGCGCTCGAGCGGTAGCGAGACCCTGAGCGGCACCGACAACCGCGCCTACCACTACCTCGGGGTCAACACACCGGCGCAGTTCCCGGCGATGGGTTCTCTGACCTGCGACGCGGGTGTGTTCACGGCGCCCACCTACACGCAGGGTGGCAGCGGCGCGCAGCCCAACAGCGGGACGGCCTCCGGCTCGGCCACCCTGAGCTTCGGCGCAGGCGGTGCGACCGTGGGCGGCGCGGTGAACGTGGCAGCGTCCGGCAGCGCAGGGGCGGCCCCGCTCGGCACCACGATCTCGTCGACATCGAGCGCATCGGTCACGGGCGCCTACCTGAGCGGCGGCTCCGGTGCCGCGGTGCAGATCGGCGACGCCGGTGGCGGTGCCTTCCTCGTGGCCGCCAGCTACGCGGCCACGCTGGCCAACGGCGCGCGTTACATCGGCGTCGCCAAGTTCCGTTGCGCTGCCTGATGGCGTGAGGAGGGCAGGGGCGCATCGCGTTCCTGCCCGCCGTGTTTCCGCGCGTACGGCGCGCGCTCAGGGAAAGAAAAAAGAATGAACAAGCATCTCTACCGTATCGTTTTCAACGCCGCGCGCGGCCTGCGCATGGTGGTGCAGGAAAGCGCGCGCAGCACAGGCAAGGGCGCGAGCGGCGCGACCTCGGCGGCGGTGAGCGTGGCCGCGGTGGCCGCGGCCCTGATGAGCGCCCCATTGCACGCCCAGATCGTGGCCGACCCCGGTGCGCCCGGGCGCCAGCGCCCGACGCTGCTGGCGGCACCCAACGGCGTGCCGCTGGTCAACATCCAGACCCCCAGCGCCGCGGGCGTCTCGCGCAACACGTATTCGCAGTTCGACGTCAACGCCAAGGGCGTGATCCTCAACAACAGCCGCACCAACGCCCAGACCCAATTGGGCGGCTGGGTGCAGGGCAACCCCTGGCTCGCGGGCGGCGGCGCGCGCGTGATCCTCAACGAGGTGAACAGCAACAACCCGAGCCAGCTGCGCGGGTACGTCGAAGTCGCCGGGCAGCGCGCCGAAGTCATCATCGCCAACCCCGCGGGTATCCAGGTCGACGGCGGCGGCTTCATCAACGCGAGCCGCGCCACGCTCACCACGGGCACGCCGCAGTTCAACACCAACGGCGGGCTCGACAGCTTCCTCGTGAGAGGCGGCACGGTGAATGTCGAAGGCAGGGGCCTGGACGCGAGCAAGACCGACTACGCGGCCATCCTGGCGCGGGCGGTGCAGCTCAATGCAGGGGTCTGGGCCAACGAGCTTCGTGTGACGACCGGTGCCAACCAGGTCGCGGCGGACGGCAGCGTGCAGGCGCCTGTCACGCCCACGGGCACCCCACCCACCTTCGCGCTCGACGTGGCCGCGCTGGGCGGCATGTACGCGGGCAAGATCACATTGATCGGCACCGAGGCCGGCCTGGGCGTGCGCAACGCGGGCCACATCGGCGCGGGCGTCGGTGGCCTGGTGGTCACCGCGGCGGGGCGCTTGGAGAACATCGGCACGCTCGAAGGCGCGAAGGTCGAACTGCACAGCGGCAGCGACATCGACAACCGCGGCGGCACGGTCCGCCAGGCGGGCACGCGTGACATCGCGATCACGGCGCCGGTGCTGAGCAACACGGCGGGCGGGTTCATCGGGGTGGAGCCGGTGGCCGTGCAGCCGGAGGCGGGCGGCGGTGCCAGCCCATCGGGCGGCGGTTCGAGCGGTAGTGGATCGGTCACGCCCACCACGGGGACCGGGACGATGGCGACCACCGGCGGTACGGTCACCGCCGAGGCCGCACCCGCACAGCCCGCAGCGGCCACAGGCCCGGGCGCCATCCGCGCCGCGGGCAGCCTGCTCAACGACGGCGGTCGCATCTACGCAGGCGGCGAGATCGCACTGAACACGCCGCGCATCGACAACAGCGGCGGCAGCTTGAGCGTGGGCACGCTGGCCGTGAGCGGCGAGCGCTTCGGCAACGCGGGCGGCACCTTGAACGTGGCGCGCGGCTTCCAAGCCGACGTGGGCACCTTCGACAACAGCGGCGGCAAGCTGCATGCGGGCAGCCTGCGCATCGCGAGCACGGGCGATCTGGTCAACACCGATGGCACGCTGACGAGCCAGGGCGATGCGAGCCTTGCCGCGGGCGGCGACATGGACAACACGCGGGGCACCGTCTCTGCGGTCGGCACGCTCGACGTCAAGGCCGATGGCGCGCTGACCAACAGCGCCGGCACGCTGGTCGCCGGCGGGCATGTCGGCGTGACCGCGCAGTCGATGGACAACAGTGCGGGTGCGCTGCAGTCCTCGAAAGCAGACGTGCGCCTGAGCGTTCGCAACGCACTGCGCAACACCAACGGCACGATCGGCGCGGGCACCGATCTGTCGGTGCAGGCCGGCACGCTCGACAACCTGGGCACGGGTGCCTTGCGCGGTACGCAGGATGCCTCGGTAACCGTCGACGGCGCTGCCCTCAACGAAGGCGCGATCACGGCGGGACGGCACCTCACGCTCGCCGCGCAGTCGCTCGACAGCGCCAAGGCCAGCGTGCTGGGCGCGGGTGTGCAGGCAGATGGCCAGCTCGGCAGCAGCGGCGATCTGCACCTGCGCACGGCACAGCAATTGGCCGCGCACGGCGACGTCGTGGCTGCCGGCAAAGCCAGCCTGCAAGGTGCGGGCGTCGATCTCGGTGACAGCCGCAGCCATGCGGGCGACATGCAGATCACGGCCACCCGAGGCGACGTCGTCACGCAGCATGCGGTGGTGTCCGCCGCTGGCTTGCTGCAGATCGATGCCAGGGCCTCGGGCGCGCAGACCCTGCGCAACGATGCAGGCAAGCTGAGCGCCGGCCAACTGGTGGTCGGTGCATCGAGTCTCTCCAACACCCAGGCCGGCGAGATGGTGCAGACCGGCGCAGGTGCTGCACGCATCGAGATCACAGGCGACATCGACAACCGCGGCGGCAGTCTGGGCGCGATCGACGATCTCGACCTGCGCGCAGGCGGCGCGGTGAAGAACACCGGCGGCACCATCGCCGCAAACAACGCGCTGCGGCTCGACGCCGGCACCCTCGACAACACGCATGGCAGCGTGGCGGCGGTCAAGGGCGCACTGCACGTCACGACCTCGGGCGTCACCACCAACACCGGCGGCGCGATGCAGGCCGGCCAAGCAGTGGTGTTGGTCAACAACGGCCTGGTGAACACAGGAGCAGGCCGCGTGATCGGCGACAGCCTCGCCATCGACACGCGCGGGCAGGCGCTCGACAACCGCCACGGCACGCTCGCAGCCACGCGCACGGCAGCCATCGATTCGGGCGCCTTCGACAACACGGCCGGCCTGCTGCAGTCCGGCGGTGCGATGCGCCTCGACACCCACGGCCAGGCGCTGACCAACACCGACGCCACGGGTTACGAGACGAAGCAGGGCGGCATCACCAGCGCAGGCACGCTGACGCTGGCCACGGGCGCCATCGACAACAGCGCGGGCTTCATCGGCGCCAAGGAGGATCTTGTTGCGCACACCGGCGCGGTCGTCAACGGTGACGGCGGGCTGGTGCTGGGCCAGGCCGCGTTGAACATCGACACGCAGGGCGCGCTCTACGACAACCGCGGCGGCAAGACGCAGAGCATCGGCGCGATGCGCATCGATGCGGGCGCCATCGACAACAGCGGCAGCCTGATTCGCTCGATCGGCAGCGCCACGCTGAATGCCGCCACGATCACCAACGCCCACACGCAGGGCGACGAGCGGGGCATCGAGGGCAAGAACCTGGTGCTTGGCGCCGCCACGCTGAACAACACGGCCGGTGCGATCCGTGCGGATGTCGACGCCACGGTCCGCAGCGCAGGCCATGTCGACAACACCGGCGGGCTGATCTCCGCGCACAACGTGCTGCGCATCGAAGACCCGGCCGTGGACATCGGCGCGCGCACGCTGCAACTCACCAACACCGGCGGCACGCTGGTGGCCGACCAGGCGCTGCAACTGGAGGCATCGTCGCTGGTCGGCAACGGCAAGATCACTTCGGGCAAGGACCTGGCGCTGCGCTTGAGCCAGGACCTGGTGAACGAAGGCGAGATCAGCGCCAACGGCAACCTGACTTATGCATCGGCCGGCAACGTGAGCAACCACGGCAAGCTGCTCGCGGGTGGCACGCTCGCGGTCGGCGGGCGCAACGTCGACAACGCCGAAGGCGCGGAGATGCGCGGCGACACCACCCTCGTCACGGCCGCCGACACGCTGACCAACCGCGGCCTGATCGACGGGCGCGACACGCAACTCAATGCGCGGGCCGTGGTCAACGCCAAGACCGGCCGCATCTACGGCGACCATGTGTCGATCGCGGCCGACAGCGTGCTCAACGACGGCGATCGCTCGCAGGCTGGCAGCATCGCCGCGCGTCAGCGGCTGGACATCGGCGCGAGGACGATGCTCAACCGGGAGCATGCCTTGCTCTTCAGCGGCGGTGACCTGGCCATCGGCGGCGCGCTCGATGCCGATCGCCACGCCACCGGCAAGGCTGAACTGATCCATAACGCCAGCGCCACCATCGAGTCGCTGGGCGACATGCACCTGTCGGCCGCGACCATCCGCAACAGCAACGAGCACCTCAAGGTGGATCGCGTACCGGTATCGAGCGTGTACAAGGAGGAACTCATTCCGGAGGGCTGGACCGAGTCTCGACCTGCTTCGGACTTCGTGATTCTGAACAGCAAGTGGATTTACCTGAAGGCGCACCCCGAGAAATACGGCCAGCGCCAGGAGGCGCCGCCGGCCGTCGTCACCACGCAGAACTGCTACGGGGGCGATGCCGGAGGCTGCGATGCGCCGGTCACGACCACCGAACCACGTGACTCTGCACGCTTTGCGCAGTTCGGCGTCACGCCGCCCGCCCAGACGCCGGAGCCCTTGCCGTCGCAGTACGGCTGCAGGCCCTTTGCGGTCTGCGCGGCCTACGAAGATGCCAAGGCTGCCTGGGACGCGAGCTACACCACGGCCCTGGACCACCTGGTCAAGGCCCTCGATGCCTACAACGCGGAGGTCAAGGAAGACAACCGCCTGCAGCAGCTCGCACGGGCCTGGACCGAACTGAAATACACCGAGTCGGTGAGCCGGGACAGCGCGGGCAACTCCAGCGACCCGGCGAAGATCGTCGCGGGCGGCAACATGACGCTGAGCGGCCAGCTCATCAACACCGACAGCCAGGTGCTGGCCGGTGGCGCCCTCACCACCGATCGGGCGCCGGAGAACCACCAGACCGAAGGCGCCGAGGTGATCAGCCGCAAGGGCGATTCGTTCTACCACTACTGGACGCATCATGGCGGTCTGGACGGTGGCACCGAATGGTTTTCGCCGAAGACCGACTACACCCCCGCCGACACCAAGACCACCTTCGCCTTGCCCGGCTGGCGCTACGAGCCGGGCACGGACGCGACCGAGCATGCAAAGCCCCCGGAGCCTGGCAAGGTCGTCGTTGGTGATCAAGCCGGCGCTGCGGGCACCGGCACCGCCTCGGGCCGCGGCCGCACCTTCACCGAGGTGCCGGCCAACGTCACTGCCCCGGGCGGCGCGGCGGCCGATGGCTCGGGTGCGGTGCGCGGCGATGGGCCCATGGTCGTGCGCACCAGCACGCCCGAGCCGCGCGCGCCCTCGGCCAGCCTGTTCCGCACGGGCAACGATGGCCGCTACCTGGTCGAGACCGATCCGCGCTTCGCGGGCTATCGAAACTGGCTGAGCAGCGACTACCTGTTCAAAGCCCTGGGCCTGGACCCGAACAACACGCTCAAGCGCCTGGGTGACGGCTTCTACGAGCAGAAGCTGATCCGCGAACAGATCGCGCAGCTCACCGGCTACCGCTATCTCGAAGGCTTCGGCAACGACGAGGCGCAGTACATCGCGCTGATGAATGCTGGCGCCACCTTCGCCAAACAGTACGGCCTGCGCCCCGGCATTGCGCTGAGTGCCGCACAGATGGCACAGCTCACCAGCGACATCGTCTGGCTGGTCGAGCAGACCGTGACCTTGCCCGACGGCAGCACCCAGCGCGTGCTGGTGCCGCAGGTGTACGTGCGCGTCAGGCCCGGCGACATCGACGGCAGCGGCGCGCTGCTGTCCGGGAAGACCGTCGGCGTCAAAGGCGGCGAAGACGACAAGGGCCTGGGCGACCTGGTCAACACCGGCACGATCGCGGGTCGCAAGCTCGTGTCGATCCATGCCGACAACGTGAAGAACCTCGGCGGTCGCATCGTGGGCGACAGCGTGGGCATCGCCGCACGCAACGACCTCGACAACATCGGCGGCAGCATCGAGGCGCGCAACGCGGCCGTGCTCACGGCCGGGCACGACATCAACATCCGCAGCACCACCAGCACGCAGACCAGCGCGCAAGGCAGCCGCACGAACCTGGACCGGGTGGCGGGGTTGTATGTGACGAATCCGGGTGGGACCTTGATTGCTTCTGCGGGCAACGACACGAACATCGTCGGTGCAATCTTGGCGAGCGAGGGGACCGTCGCCGTAGGCGCGGGACACGACGTCAACCTGGGTACCGTTGCCACGTCCAACGCCCAGGACATCACTTGGGATGCGAAGAACTACAGACGTACTGCCAAGAGCCAAGACGTGGGAAGCGTCGTTGTGGCTGATGGCAATGTGCGACTCGCAGCGGGCAACGACCTCGACATCAAGGCTGCAGCCGTGGTCAGCAATGCGGGGGCTCTCATCGGGACTGCCGGCAACGACATTCGCGTGCGCGCCGGCGAGTCCACCGAGAGCGTGAGCAGCGCGAGCTTCAGCGAGCACAAGGGGACGATGTCCCGATCCAGCCACACGCGGCGCGACGACGTGGCCGAGTCCCAAGTGCTGTCGAGCCGACTGAGCGGCGACAGCGTGGCGCTCGTGGCGGGCCGTGACGTCACGCTGGAGGCGGCACAGGTGCATTCCAAAGGCGTGACCAGCCTCACGGCCGGACGCGACATCGCGCTGAGCACAGCCGATCAGCGGCGCACCGAAAGCCACTTCAAGGAAGACACGCATTCGGCCACCGGCCTGGGCAAGGTCAGCGGCATTGCCTTGGGCGCTGACACCGTGGGCGCGAAGCTCCTGAGCAGCAACGCGGCGATGGGTGCCAACGCGGTCACGCGCACCGAGGCCATTGGAACGACCCTCTCGGCTGGCAGCGTGAAGACCGTCAGCGGCCGGGACACGACCGTGCGAGGTTCAATCATCGTCGCCGACGATGACGTCACGATGATCGCTGGGCGCGACCTCACCATCGAGAGTGCTCAGAACACTCGCAGCGGGAGCAGCGAGAGCGCCAGCCGCAAGAGCGGGATGATCGGCACCAGCACCAACCCGTCCTTCGGCAACGTCAAGCAGGACGAAGCGAGCCAGGGCCACGGCGTCACGCAAAGCGGCAGCCAGGTCGCCAGCCTAAAAGGCGACGTCACCTTGGTCGCCGGCGGCACCTACCGCCAGACCGCGAGCAGCGTGCTGGCCGCAGGACAGGCCGGCCCGTTGGTGGGTGGCGACGTGAACATCCTTGCGAAGAACGTCCTCATCGACGAGGCCTACAACACCAGCGACTCGCGCACGCAGGCCCACAGCGCCAGCACCGTGCTGGGCGGCAGCGCCAGTGTCGGCGGTATCAGCACCGACACCCTGCGAGGGGCTGCCAACACTGTCAGGGCGATGGGCGACACCGGCGGCGACGCCCGCATGCAGGCACTGGGCGCGGCCAACCTTGCGATGCAGGGCAGGCAGGTCTACGACACCGCCGCTGCCGTGGCGGCGGGCGGCGGCGTGGGCTACAAGGTCAGCGTCAACGTCAGCCGCAACAAGAGCGAGAGCCAGAGCAGCACGCAGGCCAGCGAAGCGGTGGGCTCGAGCGTCGTGGGCGCACGGAACGTCAACATCGTGGCCACCGGCGGCGGCGCCGACTCGAACATCCGCGCCGTGGGCTCCACCATTGCGGCGGGCGATACGGTCAACCTGGCCGCCGACAACGCCATCACGCTGGAGGCGAGCAAGAACAGCTGGCAGCAGCACGGCACCCACAGCAACAGCGGCGCGAGCATCGGGGTGGGCTTCGCGGGCGGCAGCCAGAACGGCTTCACCATCGAACTGGGCGTGAGCCGAGGCCGGGGCAACGAGGACGGCAGCGACGTCAGCTACAACAACACGCACGTGAGCGGTGGCAAAGCCGTGAACGTGACCAGCGGCGGCGACCTGAACCTCAAAGGCGCGGTCATCGAAGGCCCGAAGGTCACGGCGGATGTGGGCCGCAACCTGAACATCGAGAGCCTGCAAGACACCAGCACGCAAGTGTCCAAGCAGAACAGCTCGGGGTTCAACGCCAGCCTGTGCATCCCGCCGATCTGCTATGGCGTGAGCACGGTGGGCGGCAGTGTCGCAGGCGCCAAGGCCAATGGCAGCCATGCGAGCGTGACGGAGCAGTCGGGCATCAAGGCGGGAGACGGCGGCTTCGACGTGAACGTGAAGGGCCGCACGGACCTCAAGGGCGGTGTCATCACGAGCACGCAGGCGGCCATCGACGACAAGAAGAACAGCTTCACCACGGCGAGCCTGACGACCAGCGACATCGAGAACCACAGCACTTACGGGGCCAGTGGGTACGCGGCCAGCGGGAGTGTGTCGGGTGCGCTGGGCGATCAAAGCACGGCCAGCACGCCAGCAGACCAGAAGGCCGCGGACAACGCAGCAGCCAACGCGCGCCCCGGCGGCAGCGCCGGAGTCGGCAATACCAGCGGCAGCCAGACCAGCACGACCCGGTCGGGCATCTCCGGCATCGCGGGCGACGAGAGCGTGCGCACCGGCGACAGCGCCAGCACCGGGGCGCTGGTGAAGCAGTGGGACACGCAGAAGTTGGTCAAGGACGTGCAGGCGCAGTCGCAGATCACGCAGGAGTTCGGGCAGCGGGCCAGCGCGGAAGTGGGCATTTATGCCAACAAGAAGCTCGATGAAGCAAATGCGCTCTACGCACAAGCCGCTGCAGAAAATGATCCCCAGCGAAAGGCTGCGCTCTACGCCGAAGCAGATGAAATGGGCAGCAACTGGAAAGAAGGCGGCGCCTACCGCATCGCAGCGCATGCGGCAGTGGGAGGGCTGACCGGTGGAGCGGGAGGCGCGGCCGGTGCTGCGGCATCGAGCATCGCCGTGCCCATGATCGGAGAGCAACTTGCCGAGCTGGACATTCCGGTCCCGGTCAAGCAAGCGCTGATCATGGCCACCGGCGCCGCGACGGGCGCCGTGGCTGGTGGCGCTGCGGGCGCTGCGGGCGCATTCAACGAGACGTCGAACAACTACCTGACGGCGAACAGCTTGCGCAGCCGCGATCAGAAGATCAAGGTGTGCCAGGCCAGGGGTGATACCTCGTGCGAGGTCAAGGTCCAGCAGGAGTACGACCTCAAGAGTGCAAGGAACACTGGTGAACTCAAGCGCAGTTCGTTGGTGGAGAAGCAGTACCTCGAACAAAATCGGGCGGAGTTGGAGCAGCTGTTGCTCGACCCGAAGGTGAGCGAAGAGACGCGCCAGCAGGCGCGCCTGAGCATCAAGGAACTCAACACGGCGATCAACGTGATCGACAAGGCGCCGGTGATTCGGGACGCCGCTGAGTTGGGGCTGCTGGCCGTGGACGTCGCCACCTTGGGCGAGTTCGCTGCAGCACGGGTGCTGACGAGTTCTGTGGTGAAGGAGTTCGTACTCCGGCGCACGGGAACTACGCTTTCGGATGATGCGGCGGCGAGGATTGCCAATAATTTTTACCGAGATGTTGACGGGTTTGCCCAAGCCGCGACCAAGGAATTTCAGCCGGGCACTACTATGCGAGCCGAAAACGTCAATGCCGGTCAGGTCATCGACCGAGATGGATTGCCGCGCGTTGACGCAATGAAAAAATTGAGTGATGAGCAGGTTGCCCAGATGTTGGGACATCCCTCTTCTTTCTGGGGAACTTCATATCCTGCATGGAAAGAAGGAACGTTAGTGGTGGATCGCACGCTTACGCAGCCGGAGACCTATAGGATGGTGATAGATCAGAAGCAATACGATGCAATAAAGGCATCTATTCGAGACGGGGATATGGATTCTGCTTCGCAACAGCTTGGGGGGTGGGCCACCAAAGATCCCATTAATTCAATATCGGATGTTCGAAACAATCTCGCGATAACTGAAGGTTTCAAGGGGACGTCTCAAGGTCAGATTCTTTATTCGATCGAATTCACCGTCAAGCCCGGTGTAGGGGTGCGTGAGGGCACCGTAGGCTCGATGTGGGACTCGTCCACTTCCGCATACTTGCCTGGCGGTGGGCGGCAAGTGAACTTTATGACAAGTCGTCCTGCATCGAAACCAAGTCTCTTTATGATTGATCCATCTTCCATCAAGGCGCTGCGATGAATGCATTGTTAATAGATCGAGTTATCGGTCGGTGGATGGGGGCCGATACGCGTATTGCGGAAGTTGTGTACGAGGGAGGGGGAGAGAGCGCGGAGCGCTGGGTGCATGTTGATAGCCTGAAAAAACCGGTCATCCGTCTCAGCACTGCTTTAGATTTGAATGATGGAACGCGAACTCTTCTTCCAGTCGATGAGATCGCTCATTTACTTCCGGATCGAACCGGAGTATTTGTTGTTTTTTTGGAAAACAAACGTTCTCGGGTAGGTTTCACATCCTTCTGCGGCTCACACAACGCGGCCATTTTTGATGCGAATGGCACCCTCCGCTTTCAACTAAAGAACCCCTATGGTGAGCATGGTAGTTTTCGTTCGGTAGTCCGCCATTGCAAAGGCGACGGGTCGGTGGAGTTGGCTGTTCGCGCCTGCCCAAAGGACTGGCCTGTTTGTGAAGAGGTTTACACAATCGATGGAAGTACGGATGACCTGAGCACACAGATGCCGCGCTGGGTTCGCGATTAAGAGGGATGCAAGTCAATTGGTGATTATCGGTACTGGTGGCTTCACTGACGACACCGTCCAACATGCGGGCTCATGAATATCGGCATGATCTTCGCGCAGCGAATGCAAGGAGGGTTCCAGCGTCGCGCTGACTATCGTGACCATCGGGGACGGGGCCGTGGGCTTCGCAGGCGGCAGCCAGAACGGCTTCACCATCGAACTGGGCGTGAGCCGAGGCCGGGGCAACGAGGACGGCAGCGACGTCAGCTACAACAACACGCACGTGAGCGGTGGCAAAGCCGTGAACGTGACCAGCGGCGGCGACCTGAACCTCAAAGGCGCGGTCATCGAAGGCCCGAAGGTCACGGCGGATGTGGGCGGCAACCTGAACATCGAGAGCCTGCAGGACACCAGCACGCAAGAGCGCAAGGAACACTGGTGAACTCAAGCGCAGTTCGTTGGTGGAGAAGCAGTACCTCGAACAAAATCGGGCGGAGTTGGAGCAACTGTTGCTCGACCCGAAGGTGAGCGAAGAGACGCGCCAGCAGGCGCGCCTGAGCATCAAGGAACTCAACACGGCGATCAACGTGATCGACAAGGCGCCGGTGATTCGGGCCGCCGCTGAGTTGGGGCTGCTGGCCGTGGACGTGGCCACCCTGGGCGAGTTCGCTGCAGCACGGGTGCTGACGAGTTCTGTGGTGAAGGAGTTCGTACTCCGGCGCACGGGGACTACGCTTTCGGATGATGCGGCGGCGAGGGTTGCCAATAATTTTTATCGGGATGGGGCCGAAAGCCCTCAAGCGCTGGCCACTTCAAGCGGGACAGTGATTCAGGCAACCCCGGGAAAACCACAACGGTGCTAGGAACGTACCGTGACGATACGGCGAACATTATCGACAAGAAAATTGGCTTGCCCAAGAGTCTAGGATTTGCTGATCCCAAACCAGGAGGATTCAATGTTTTCAACGCCCCAGATGATTTGTTTGCAAAGCTGGGTGCGGACGAATTTTGGGAGCAAGTCAATAGACCTTTCTTGGACGCCGCAATCGCACGCTCCGATGATTTTTATCTCGCCACACGGCCCAATGACGCTGCTTTCTATCGAAATGGTCAACTAAGTGGGTTTGGGCGAGAGTATGAGTACCTTAAAGCAAACGGGTATGCATACAATGCATCCACCGGCAGCATGACGAGGAAATGATATGGATCTAGAGGATTTTGATGATCAAATCAATGCGGGAAGAGTTGAGTTGGCACTTTTCCTGCGCCTTAGAGAGGCTGAAATATATGGAACTGCCACGCCGATGCAGTGGCTTGGAAAGGTGCTCTCGAAGCTTCAATCTCAGCTGACGGATGGAAGAATTGTCGAGATTGAAGATCAAAACGGAATTGAAATAATAACTGACCTTCCAGGGTTTTGCGAATTTTTCAAGCGAAATTTCCCCGATGCCTTTCATGTGTTTATTAATAGGGGTTGATTTGTATTTTATTTTGGATGATATATGGAGCGATCCCAGGTAACACTCAACGGCAGGAAGCATGGAGGGGAATACTGCCGGGCACTGGGCGAAGCATGGGAAGGAGTTTCCAGAGTACCCTTCATTTTCTCAATACACGGAGGCGGCTCAGAGTTTTGTTGTGAATCCCCCGGTTGGTGCGCTTCTAAAAACAGCAAAAAATGGGGGCGTGCTTATTTATGACGCAGGCTCAAATACGTTTGCTGTGCGAACCGCGGATGGCGTTCCGAAAACCATGTTTAGACCTGATCCCGCAGTTCATGGACACCCTACAAATCTCGATTTTTGGAACTCAAAATGAATGATGATTTTTCGTTATGCCGAATCTGTGGATTTGATTGTGCACCGATGTTTCCTTGGGGTGTCGACGGCCAGTCCCCTTCTTTTGAACTTTGCCCTCGATGCGGGGTTCAGTTTGGCTATGAGGATTCAAATCCTCTCGCAATAGAGCGCTACAAAGCCGAATACATCAAAAATATTTCCAGCTTGAATGCGAAAAATTAGCAATACCCAAAAAGGATGAATTAACTTATTGCGGATGTCAAGTGAATACCCTGCCCGGCTGGCGCTACGAGGGAAACACCGAGGCGACCCAGCATGGCAAGCCGCCCGCGTCCGAGGCGGTCGCCGTCGGGGATCCTGCCAGCGGCGCGGGCACCGGCACCGCCTCGGGCCGAGGCCGCACCTTCACCGAGGTGCCGGCCAACGTCACTGCCCCGGGCGGCGCGGCGGCCGATGGCTCGGGTGCGGTGCGCGGCGATGGGCCCATGGTCGTGCGCACCAGCACGCCCGACACGCGCGCGCCCTCGGCCAGCCTGTTCCGCACGGGCAACGATGGCCGCTACCTGGTCGAGACCGATCCGCGCTTCGCGGGCTATCGAAACTGGCTGAGCAGCGACTACCTGTTCAAAGCCCTGGGCCTGGACCCGAACAACACGCTCAAGCGCCTGGGTGACGGCTTCTACGAACAGAAGCTGATCCGCGAACAGATCGCGCAGCTCACCGGCTACCGCTATCTCGAAGGCTTCGGCAACGACGAGGCGCAGTACATCGCGCTGATGAACGCAGGCGCCACCTTCGCCCAGCAGTACGGCCTGCGCCCCGGCATTGCGCTGAGTGCCGCGCAGATGGCACAGCTCACCAGCGACATCGTCTGGCTGGTCGAGCAGACCGTGACCCTGCCCGACGGCAGCACCCAGCGCGTGCTGGTGCCGCAGGTGTACGTGCGCGTCAGGCCCGGCGACATCGACGGCAGCGGCGCGCTGCTGTCCGGGAAGACCGTCGGCGTCAAAGGCGGCGAAGACGACAAGGGCCTGGGCGACCTGGTCAACACCGGCACGATCGCGGGTCGCAAGCTCGTGTCGATCCATGCCGACAACGTGAAGAACCTCGGCGGTCGCATCGTGGGCGACAGCGTGGGCATCGCCGCACGCAACGACCTCGACAACATCGGCGGCAGCATCGAGGCGCGCAACGCGGCCGTGCTCACGGCCGGGCACGACATCAACATCCGCAGCACCACCAGCACGCAGACCAGCGCGCAGGGCAGCCGCACGAACCTGGACCGGGTGGCGGGGTTGTATGTGACGAATCCGGGCGGGACCTTGATTGCTTCTGCAGGCAACGACGTGAACATCGTGGGGGCTGTCCTCTCCAACACTGGCGAAGGCAGCTATACGAAGGTGCACGCGGACCGCGATGTCAAGCTCGGCACGGTCGAGACCTCGAACAGCCAGGACATCACCTGGGATGCGAAGAACTATCGGCGCAGCAGCGAGAGCGACGAAGTCGGCAGCCGGATCATCGGCGGCAGCGGCACGGGCAGTAGCGTGATCGTCGATGCCGACCGCAACATCGTGGCGCGACAGGCCGCGCTCGAAACCGGTGGCCTGCTCTCGGTACACGCCGACGGCAACATCGACATGCAGGTGGGCCGCAGTACGCGCAGCGTGGACGATGCACACGAGAGCACCCTCCGCGGCACCTTCAGCAAGAAGACCCTCACCAGCCGCACCACCGCGGACGAATCGATCAGCCACGGCAGCAGCTTCGGCGGCAACCTCAGCTCGATCACGGCCAACGGCAACATCACCGGCGAAGGTGTGCACATCCGCGGTGACGAAGGCGTGCTGGTGCATGCGCAGGGCACGCTCGATCTGCACGAGTCGCGCGACCTGCGCAGCCAGAGCCGCGAGACCAGCGAGAAGCGCAGCGGCTTCGGATTCAGTGGCGGCAGCCTTCCCGTGGTCGTGCCGCAGAAGAACGAGCGCCGCGATGCAAGTTCCTCCTACAGCAACACCGCCGCACCCACCACCATCGAAAGCAAGAACGGCGGTGTGTTGGTGCTGGGCGAACAGGGTGCAGCGCTGCGCGGCGTGCAGGTCAATGCCAAGAAGGACGTCACCGTCAAGGGCGCCACGGTCAGCGTCATCGATGCGGTCAACGAACAAAGCAGCTCCAGCACCCATTACGAAAAAAACCTGAACCTCGGCACCGAGACCTGGTGGCGCGACCCCGGAACGGGCCTGAACGCCAAGCGCACCGACACCGATGCGGGCCAGCGCACCAGCCTGGCAGGCACCTCCCTCAACGGCACCAACGTCAACCTCCTGGCGGTCGACAAGGATGGCAACAAGGGCACGCTCACGCTTGGTGCGATCACCGTCAACACGCCCGGCAAGCTCACGCTCGAGGCAGACCAGCTCGTGCTGGCCACGCAGACCACGAAGGAAGACCAGAGCCACACCAGCGCAGGCCGCGACCTGATGTGGCAGAAGACGCAGGGCAAGGGCAGCAGCGACGAGCAGACCCACTACGCGAAGCTCAACGTGGGCGAATTGGCCACGCCGGTGAACAGCGTCCAGGCCGGCCTGGGCGCCCGGGACAGCGTCGAGGCCTTGGCCCAACAACCCGGCATGGGCTGGGTGAAGCAACTCAACGAAGACCCGAAGCTGCAGGGCAAGGTCGACTGGGTCAAGGTCGAAGAAGCACACCGCCAGTGGGACTACAAGCAGCAGGGCCTCACGCCCGAAGGGGCGGCGATCGTGACGCTGGTGGCGGCGTACTTCGCGGTGGGGCCGGCAGGGGCGGCCGGCAATACGGCGGGCAACGCCGCAGCGATCGGTCTGGGCGAGGGTGTACCGCTGGTCGGCGGCGGCGCGTTCTTCACAGGAGCGGGCGCGACCGTCTCCACCGTGGTCAGCGGTGCGGTGACCGCGGGGCTGTCGGCGCTGGCCAGCCAGGTCGCGGTCGCCTTGATCAACAACCGAGGCGACCTGGGCGCCACGCTGCACGAACTGGGCAGCAGCGCCAACGTGAAGAACCTGCTGACGGCCATCGCCACGGGCGGCGTGCTCGGGGGCTTGAACCTGAACCCGACCGGCCTGCCGACAGTGGGCGGTGGCACCGAGCAGTTCCTGACCCAACTCGGACAAAACATACAGGGCGCAGCCGCGAAGGCACTGATCGGCACGGCGATCAATGGCGGCAGCCTGGAAGACAACCTCAAGAACAGCCTGAAGACGGCATTCATCGACACCTTGGCGGCGCAGGCGGCCAACGCGATCGGGACCTGGACGCAGAAGGGTCTCATCGACGACTTCACCAACAAGGTGGCGCATGCCATTGCGGGCTGCATGGCCGGTGCTGCGAAGGCTGGCAATGGCTCGGGCTGTGGCCCCGGTGCATTGGGCGCGGCGGTGGGCGAGGCGGCCGCCGAACTCTACGGCCGCAACATCGACACCGTGCAACTCGCGGCCATGATGGGTGGGGTCGCTGCCGCGGCTGCGGGTGGCAGTGCGGCGGACATCAACCTCGCTAGCCAGGCGGCGGCGAATGCGGCGGCGAACAACTACTTAAATCATCCAGATGCCGTGCGAATGCGTGCACTAGCAGAGCAGTGCAAAGAGAGTTGCTCTGCAAGTCAACTTGAGGAATTGGCCGGCTTGCTGCTCAAAGACAACGAAACGACGGTGGCGTTGAACGCTTGTTCGGGCGTGCGAAGCGCAGTGTGCGATGGCGTTCGAGCTGATTATGCTGCTGCGTCAGCCAGCTATCTTCCGGCCGATGAGGATATTTGTGATCTTGCCCCCGTATTTCAGGACACGGGCTATTCGCAATGTAGCGCCTGCTCGATGTGAGCAAGACGCTGTTGGGCAGCGCGATGCTGCCTGAACTCCCTGGGTGATTTCATCTTCAATGCCGAGTGCGGGTGCACCTCATTGAAGTGCTCGAAGGCCGCGGCCATCTGCGCCATCACCGTTCTCGCGTTGGCCAGGTCCATGCGGCTGACGTAGTCGCGCTTGAAGGTGTTGACGAAGCTCTCGGCCATGCCGTTGCTCTGGGGGCTGCACACAGGCGTGTTCACCGGCTTCAGGCCCAGTTGTCGAGCGATCTGCCGGGTCTCGGCCGCGATGTACGCGCCTCCGTTGTCCGACAGGAACTCCAAGGTGTGAGTCTGGGGGATGCCATCGATGTCGCCGAAGCGCTTTACCACGGCTTCGATGAGCATCTCACGCACCGGTTCGCCCGGCAGCCCCTTGCCCTCCCAAGCCCGGAAGGCCAGGATTTCGCGGTCGCAGCAGTCCTTGGTGAAGGTTGCCGTCACGGTCTGACCCGAGTCGCACTTGATCTCGAAGCCGTCCGAGCACCAGCGCACGTCGCTGTGCGCGACCGCCACTTTCCCCTCGTGAGGCCGGCTGGACTGGCGCCGTCGGGGTGCCTTTGGCAACAGCAACGCGTGGCCCGCCATCACGCGGTAGACGCGCTTGGCGTTCACGCGCGCAGCGCCGGAGTTGGCTCGATGCCGGTTCACCAATGCGCAGGCGCGTCGGTAGCCGTAGGTCGGCAACTCGGTGATCTGCGCCTTGATCTCGTCGAGCAGCGTGGCGTCGCTGACGTTCACCGGTCTTTGTGTGCGGGCGTCGATCCAGTTCTCTGGGCGGATCCGCAGGCGATGAACATTCGAGCGCGCCAACCCCAGGGCCTGGCAGACAGCCTTCACTGGCCGTCCCCGTCCAGCAAGGGCGAGCGCGCAATCCACTTTTTTTCGGCGGCGTACTCCACGGCTTCCTTGAGGATTTCGTTCTCCAGGGTCTTCTTGCCAAGCACGCGCTGCAACTTGGCAATCTCGGCACGCGCGGCAGCGAGCTCGGAGGCAGGCACCACGGCCTCACCAGCGGAGACCGCAGTCAACGCTCCCTGACGCTCCAGCTTGCGCCACTGGAACAACAAGCTGGCGGCAACGCCTTCCTGACGTGCAACCAGCGACACGCTCATGCCCGGTTCGTAGCTTCGGCGAACCAGTGCGGCCTTCTCTGTGAGGGACCAGCGCCTGCGGCGCTGGTCCCTCATGATCACTTCGACGGTATCCGTATTCCTAGTCGTACTCACAGTCCTACTCCTATCTTCAAAGATAAGCGATAGACCGTGTCCTGTCATTCAAGGGGCCAGCTCAATTTGGACATGGGCACGCAAGCAGGCGGATGCGTCAGGCGGAAAGTACAGTGCAGCACAGATCTACGATGCGTATCGCACAAGTTTCGTGGCCGGAGCGGTACCGAACATGAGCGTTGGAGACCTGACGAATGCGGCCGAGTGGATCCGGGCTCGAATCGTAGGAGATGGCACTGAGAGTAATCCCGGGGAGGGAGCGCTTAGCAAGATAGCGATGGGTTGGGCCGTGGGCAACAGTGCATCAGCGCAAGGAGCATTAGCCTCTACGACTCTGGCGGTAGCGGGCGTGCTTCGTGCAGGAAGTCTGGTAGCAGGCGCAGTCTTCTCGACGAGAGCCTTGGGGTCGCAAGCACGTCAAAAAGAGTTGTTCGATCTCTTCTCTAAGGAAGAGCGAGGAAATTCCATTTCATTGAATGGAAAAGCCTATACGGCGACCCCGGAAGGGAATCGTGCGGGAACAACGAAGGTTTTTAATACATCCAACCTTTCCGATGCACAGCTGGAGGCACAGGCTAGAGCGTATGTGAACGATTTCATCAATGGAGCTGTACTGACGCCTGTTTCGGGAAATCCTCCAAATGTCTGGAGCGCCAGAATGGCAGATGGAACCATTGTTAATCTGAGATCGGTGTCGACTTCCAACATTAGTCGTTGGACTATTGAGGTCAAAGGCAATGCTCAGCTTGGAGCATTGAATCCTTCCAATCGCGCCAATAACTACGAGATAAAATTGAAGTGAGTTATATGCTGAGTGACGAAGAATTTGAGCAGATGTGCTACTGGTGTGAGGGCCAGGAGCTTAGCGCTGTTTGGGCCTGGGTGGCCAATCACGATGGGAGCTTTCAGGCGAAGCAAAGTCAGTTCCTAGACACGCTCAGAAGACTGATTGAAGAAGGAAAAATTCAATTACTCGATTTCAAGAGTCGGAGCCTGCTTCAGGGGGGTGTCGATGAGCAGATTGACCAGTTCGTCACATCGTTTCCACTGGAGGAGCATGAGTTGAGTGATGGAACTTGGTTCTATGGGGAGTCATGCCCTGGTGGCGCGCTGTGGAGATAGGCGCGCCACGTTACCAAACTAGCTGGATAGTTGGTGGCCCTTGCGATCAACAACATCGACAACCTGGGCGGGCGCATCGTGAACATCATCGGCGCCATCCTCTCCAATACCGGCGAGGGCAGCTACACGAAGGTGCACGCGGACTGCGACGTCAAGTTCGGCACGGGCGAGACCTCGAACAGCCAGGACATCACCTGGGATCCGAAAATCTACCGGCGCAGCAGCGAGAGCGATGAAGTCGGCAGCCGGATCATCGGTGGCAGCGGCACAGCAGCAGGCCAATGGCGAGGCGCGCATCGCGCCGGGAGCGGTCATCACTCGGAATGCCAATGGGACTTACGAGGCGCCGGTCCAGGTGTGGGATGGAGCTTCGCTATCGTGGGTGGACAAGCGAAATATCTCAACCTTCTTCCCGCCGTCTTGGTCGGAGGCGCGTATCACTTATGAAGTGACTGAGGGTTTTAGAAATAGGACGGTTTTGTCTGCTCAAAAGTGGAGAGCCGTCACTCCAAGTGGTATCACGATCGAAGGATTCACCAACGCGAATCGCACCACTTTTTATCCAACAGGAAAACCATGAACGCCGTACTCCGAGCTACGATGATTGAAATGATCGCCGATGCTGACCCCAGCAAGCGGTGGAAAAGCTGCTGGATTGAAGTTACTGAACCTGGGCCAGTAACAATCCTTCCGCGTTGGAAGGCATGCCTACCTCCATTTCAGATGATGTGCGATGCAATCATGGGGGACATTCAGAGTCCGCGAGGCGTCGCCTGCGTTATGGACTGGGTCCGTAAAGTCGAGTCTGGCGAACTCGATCTGGCCGATGTCGACGGCAATGCCTGGGTCATCAACATCACGCGCGACAAGGTTTGGTTCGAGGGCCTCTACAGCCAAGGCGAAGGCGGCGACGTCACCCTGTCGCAGTTCAAGTTGGCGGTGCAGACCTACCTTCGGTTCTTGAGCGATCCTGAACGTAAGCCCATCGAGGTCGAGTTCCCGGAGTTCTAAGGTCGATTTCAGCCGCTGCAGGTATGTTGCTGATGGGCGAACAGAGCGCTGCGCTGCGTAGCGTGCAGATCGATGCCAAGAAAGACGTCACAGTCAAAGGCGCCACGGTCAGCGGCATCGATGCCGTCAACGAACAAAGCAGCTCCAGCACCCATTGCACGCTTGACGCCGCGTGGCGCCCGGACACCCTGGGTCAAACGCCTTTCTCTTTCCGCGTGCCATCCAGAGATGCCTGCGGGCCGAGCGGATAGTCGGTATAGCCCGCCGCCCCGCCGCCGAAGAAGCGGCTTGCGTCCGGCGCGTTCAGCGGCGAGCCGTGACGCAGGCGCTCGGGCAGATCCGGGTTGGCGATGAAGGGCCGGCCGAAGGCGATCAGGTCTGCCCAGCCGTTGCGCAAGGCCACCTCGGCGCGTGCGGCGGTGTAGTGGCCGGCATAGATCAACGTGCCGCCATAGATCAGGCGCAGTGCTTCCTTGAACGTCGCCGACATCTCAGGCGCATCCTCCCAGTCGGCTTCGGCGATGTGGATGTAGGCCACACCGATCTCGTCGAGCACCTTGGCCGCGGCCAGGTAGGTGGACTCGGGGGTATCGTCGACCGCGCCCTGCAGGGTGGTCAGCGGCGCCAACCGCACGCCGATGCGCTCGCGCCCCACCACCGCCACCACGGCGGCCGCGACTTCGCGCAGGAAGCGCAGCCGCCTGGGCAGGGTGCCGCCATAGCCGTCGGTGCGGGTGTTGGCCTGGGAGTCGATGAACTGGTTGAGGAGGTAGCCGTTGGCTGCGTGCAGTTCGACGCCATCGAAGCCCGCCGCGAGCGCATGGCGCGCGGCCGCGGCGAAGTCCTGCACCACCTGCGCGATCTCGACTTCGGACAGGGCGCGTGGCACCGAGTGCTGCACCATGCGGCCGACGCCGGCCTGCGGGCCTGTTCCGTCGGGGTCGATGAAGACCTTGACGCCTTCGGCACTCAGGGGCGACGAAGACACCGGCGCCGCGCCGTCCGGTTGCAGCGAGACGTGCGACACCCGGCCCACGTGCCACAGTTGCGCGAAGATGCGGCCGCCCGCCGCATGCACGGCATCGGTGACGACGCGCCAGCCGGCCACCTGTTCGGCGCTGTGAATGCCGGGTGTCCAGGCATAGCCCTGACCTTGCGGGCTGATCTGCGTGCCTTCGCTGACGATCAGTCCGGCCGAGGCGCGTTGGGCGTAATACGCCGCCATCAGCGCAGTGGGCACGTTGCCGGCACCCGCGCGCGAGCGGGTCATGGGCGGCATGACGATGCGATGGGGCAGTTCCAGCTTGCCCAGGCGGTACGGTGAGAACAGCATGGTTCAGCGCGCCTTCGAGGTCGTCGGCACGACGTCGATGCGAGCGCCGAGCTTTGGCAGCAGGGCCTCGAGGTCCACGGCTTCGGCCATCGCGCGATGGCCTTCGTCGCCGGGATGCAGCCGGTCGCCGGAATCGAAGTGCGAGGCCATGCGAGCGGGATGGGCGGGATCGCGCAGCACCGCATCGAAATCGATCACGGCATCGAACACGCCGCTGGTGCGGATCCACTCGTTGACCTGCCGGCGCAGCCGGTCCTTGCCGGGCTGGTAGTAGTTGTCCAGTGGCGTGCCGGGCAGGGCGCCCTCGAACGGCGTGAGGGTCGCGCCGATCACGCGCACGCCGCGGCTGTGCGCCTGTTCGACCAGTTGCCGATAGCCCGCCGTCAGCGCCTCCAGTGTGAGCGGCGGGCTTGCGGGTGCGAAGGCCGTGCCCGGCCAGGCGATGTCGTTGATGCCCAGCAGCACGACGACGCTTTGCACGCCGGGTTGCGCCAGCACGTCGCGCTCGAACCGGGCCAGTGCATTGACGCCCATGCCGTCGGACAACAGGCGTGCGCCGGAAATGCCGGCATTGACGACGGCCACGCCATGCGGCGCCAGGCGCGCGGCCAGGAAGTCCGGCCAGCGGGTGTCCTGGTCGAGGCTGGCGGTGGCGCCATCGGTGATCGAGTCGCCGATCACCGCGACCGCGCGTGCCGGCGCTGCGGCCTCGACCTGGATGCCCACCAGAAGCGCGCGTGCCGTCGTGCTCCGGGCCGCAGGTGCCTCCATCTGGAGGGCCGGCGCCATCGTCTGGTCGCCGGCGACGATCCAGCCGGTCTGGCGGCCGTCCCAGTGGAAGGTGCTCAGCGGTACTTCTTCCGGCAGGTACAGGCTCACGGCGAGCTGTTCCAGGGCGGTGACGGGCAACGCGATCGGGTCGCTGAGCAGGGATGCGCCTGGCGGGATGGTCGCCGACGCCCGCCCACCGAAGGTCACGCTGCGCAGACTGTCGGCGATGACCGCGCCGTGGGTCAGCGGCCGGGCGAGCGTGGTCCTGCCCACGGTGAGGGGCTGGCGCCCATAGGCGTTGGACAACACGATGCGCACGCGCGGCCCGCCGAGGCTGACCCGTGCCACCTGGCGCAGGGTCTGGTCGCGCAGTCCGGCCGGCATGTTGGTGGGAAACAGGAAGTCCGACCCCCAGACCGGTTGCGGACTGGCGCTCCACGTGCTGACCCAAGTGGGCTTGGCAGGCTCCGCGACGGCGGAAATGGACGCGCAGGCGGTCAGTGCGAGGGCCAGCATCGCTGCGGCCGATGATTTCGAAAGGATCTGCATGAGATGACTTCAGTGGCGGTTTGTACTTGAATGATGAATTCAAAGACGCAGGCCGAATAGACTGGGCCTCGGCAAAACATCTGTGAATCGAAGTCATCAAGGAGGTCCCATGGCGCGACTGGAAGTCAACCGATCTGGCGAACTGGAGGTGTTCGTGCGGGTCATCGAAGGGGGTGGTTTCTCCGCCGCTGCCCGCGCCTGCGGGATGACGCCGTCGGCGGTCAGCAAGCTGATTTCCCGCATGGAGCAGCGGCTCGGCACGCGCCTGGTGAACCGTTCAACGCGACAGCTGCAGCTCACGCCCGAGGGCTGTGTCTTCTACGAGCGTGGCGTGCGCCTGCTGGCCGACCTGGACGAAGCGGAGCGTTGCGCCAGCGCCCAGGCAGCACCGCGCGGACGGCTGCGGGTGAACGCGAATGTGCCTTTCGGCCATCATTTCCTGCTGCCCCTCGCGCCGGCATTTCTGCACCTGCATCCGGACGTGACCCTGGACATCGTGCTGACCGACGAAGTCATCGATATCCTGGAGCAGCGCACCGACGTGGCGGTGCGCGCCGGCCCGCTCAAGAGCTCGAGCCTGATGGCGCGCAAGCTGGGCGAGACGCGCATGGTGATCGTCGGCGCGCCCGGCTACCTGACGCGCCACGGCACCCCGGCGACGCCGGACGCCCTGCTGCGACACAACCGTCTGGGGGCCAACTACGCGCGCGCCCGGCCTGGCTGGCCGCTGCGACACGACGGCGAAGACACCGTGGTGCCGGTCACCGGCAATGCACAGGCCAGCGACGGCGAGGCGCTGCGCCGCCTGGCGCTCGCCGGCCTGGGCCTGGCGCGCCTGGCCGCCTTCCAGGTCCGCGAGGACCTCGCTGCGGGCCGCCTGGTGGCGGTGCTCGAGGATTTCAATCCGGGCGATGTGGAAGAGGTCCACGCCGTGTTCGTCGGCCAAGGCGGCTACCTGCCGCTGCGCGTACGGTCCTTTCTGGACTTCCTCGCCGAGCGGGTCGATATCGGGGCGCGCTGATGCGGCGTACGCCGGGCGATCAACTCCGCGTCCTGAAGCTGAAGCTCCGATCGAAGGCCTGCCCGTTCGCCGACCCCTTGAAGTGGACGGTGTAGAGCGCCGCGGGTTGAAGCGGCTCGCGCGGCACCATGAAGAACTCGTGGCCCTGGATCGGGCCGACGTCGGTGCGCACCGGCACTGGGGCACCTGCCGAGGTTGTCATGCCGAAGCTGTCGACCTCGAGCAACGCGCCGGCGTCGGCACGCAGGTAGATCGGTGGCCCGACCCGCACCGCCGTGTCCGTGATGGCGGGGAAGGGGTTCGGGATTTCGGTGGCCGGTGCGAAGGCGTACTCGGCGCCCTGCGTGGCCGCGCAGGGATAGTGGGCGACATTGCCGGCACCCAGCAACTGCGTTCCTTCCTGCGCGCCGAGGAGTGCGCCGAAGCGGTACTGGACCGTCGTGAGGGCGTAGCCTCTCTGCATCGAGGTGAAGTTCCGGCTGTTGTCGGCCAGGCCGACGCTGCGTGAGCCGTTCATCGCATCGGAGAGGTGCGCGACGGTGTTCAGCAGACCCCGCATCGCCAGCAGGCCGAAGGCCGCAGCGGTCGGCTCCTGGCCTGGATCGTTCGAAGCGAAGGTCCTGACCTTGGCCGACAGGATCTCGCTCACGTTGTCGCCATAGCCCGCGGCTGCGGCCCGATCCTGCGGGCGGGTGCCCGTGAAGAATGCGTTCGCAGGGGTTTCGAGGTGCCCGATGGTCAGATTCGTGGCGCTCGATTCTTCGAGCAGGTAGTTCACGTGGGCCAGGGACGCCGTGTCGAGCTTCGCTTGCTGGTGGAGCGCACCGAAACCGCAGCCGGTTCGAGCCGCTTGAAGGTAGTTGAAGGCTTCCCGTTCACCTGAGCCGGACGGATAGGTCGGTGCGGCAGCCGTCATCTGGAGCGTGCTGCCGAGAGGCGGAGCCGGATCGGCCGGTGCATCCGCAACGGGGGCCGGAGCCCCGGGATCGCCACCGCCGCCACCGCCACCGCCGCATGCGACCAGCACGCCTGCGGCCGCGCCCATCAAAGTTCTCGAAAGGGCTCTCATGTCGTACGCCGGCGGGCTGTCCACAGGGGCTGCGTACGCCCCTGAGAATTCGAATGTTCTTTGGTCATGCGCCACCCTAGCGACGCGAGTGCTGAACTGATGTCAGTCAACAGCGAAGCCGATGCGTCCTGACGTCTCACAAGGCCGGCCCGAGCGCCTGGATGATAATAAGAACAATTCTTATTATTCTGGTCGGGGTCGGCTCTCACTGCTTTGCAACGTCGGTTGCGCAGCCGGTCAAGCCGCCATGGGGTGTGCCTTGCTGGAGCGCTATTACCGCGAACTGCTGAACTTTCTGCATCGCCAGGTGAACGACCGCGACACGGCGGCCGACCTGGCGCAGGAGAGCTACGCCCGTGTGCTGGCCGTCCAGCATTCCGGGCGCAGCATCCTCGATGTCCGGGCCTTGCTCTATCGCACCGCGCGCAACCTGCTGGTCGACCGGCACCGGCGCGCGGAAGTGCGTCGCCATGACAGCCTGGACGCGTTCCCGGAGGACGAGCAACCCGCTGCGCCGCACGCCCTGCAGCCCGAGGGCGCGTTGGCCTCGCAGCAGGTGCTGCGCGCGTATGTCGGTGCCATCGAGGGCCTGCCCCCGCGCTGTCGCGAAGCCTTCGTGCTGCACATCTTCGACGAGCTCACCCATGCGCAAGTCGCCCAGCGCATGGGCATCTCGGTCAGCATGGTCGAGAAGCACGTCGTGCGGGGCATGCTGGCGTGCAAGCTGTGCGAACGCCGCCTCCAGGACCAGGACGAGCCCGCCCGCGACCGGGCGCCGACCCCGTGGAAGTTCTGATTCGACGACGCAAGCTGAGGAAGCTGAGGAATCGGCACCCCTCGTGCGTCTACAGTCTCGAGCGCTGACGTTTTCTCCATCCCCATGATCTCGCCCCCTTCCGATCGCGATGCCGCTGCCCCCGGGGTCGATGCGCACGCGCGCGCACCGGACGCGCTCGATCTCGAGGCCGCGACCTGGGCCGCCCGCCGACGCAACGGCCTCGATGCCGATGGCGAGGCCGCGCTGCAGGCCTGGCGCGATGCGGACCCCCGGCACGCCGCAGCCCTCGAGGACATGGCGGCCACGGTGGGGCAGCTCCGGCAACTGCCCGGCGACGAGATTGCCGCGCTGCGTCGCGGCCTGCGGCAAGCGGCGCCCACGCGCGGCGCTTCGGCGCACGGCAGCGCGCGCCAGCCCCGGCCCGCGCTGCGCGGCTGGCGGCTCGGCTTGGGCCCGTTGATCGCGCCCGCGGCCGTCGCCGTGCTGGTGGTGGCTGTGGTCGGTGGCGGCTGGATGGGATGGGCGCGCTGGCAGGCACTGCCGACCTTCGAGCAGGCCTTCGCCAGCGAACGCGGTCAGCAGACCGTGGTCACGCTTCCCGACGATCCGGCGCGCGGCAGCACGCTGCAACTCGACACCGCCACCCGCCTGGAAGCGCGGCTGTTCCGCGATCGGCGCGAGGTCCGTCTGCAGGACGGCCAGGCGCTGTTCTCGGTCCATGCCGACAAGGAACGCCCCTTCCACGTGTGGGCCGGCAATCTGCACATCGTCGTGGTCGGCACGCGCTTCTCCGTGCGGCACACGGCGTCGGGCCTGGACGCCGGCCGGACCGTGGTCGCGGTGGAGGAGGGGCAGGTGCGCGTGAGCCGCGCAGCGTCCGGCGACGACGAACGTCTGGACGATGCAACGCGCGCCGAACCGAGCGATGCGCCGGTCGAACTCGCGGCCGGCCAGATGCTGGTGGGCGACGACGCCGGCCACCTCGGACCCGTGACCCGCATCGCGCCCGCGGCCATCGCTTCGTGGCGCAGCGGACGCATCAGCTTCGACCACACGCCGCTGGCCCAGGCCCTGGCCGAGTTCGAGCGCTATCGCAGCACCGGCCTGGTCATCCGGGACCCGGCCGTCGCCAGGCTGCCGGTCGGCGGCAGCTACAGCCTGCAGCAATTCGGACGCTTCGCCGAGTCGCTTCCGCTGGTGCTGCCCGTGCGGCTGGTGCCGCAGGGCGAGGTCACCGAGATCGTGCTGCGCAAGCCCTGAAGATTTTTTTCGAATCCCCGGTTTTCGACCTGAGGTTTGCTTCGGGCTGATGCGTCTACAGCGGTAGGACCAGGCGAGCGCTCCCGTGGCGGCCGCCTGACAACGACCAACGACCGAGGAGTTCCCGATCTATGCGCGCCGCGCGTTTCAATCCTGCCCCGCTGACCCTGGCAGCCGCCATCACCGCGATCTTCGTCGCCGGTCTCGCACCTTCCGCGCATGCCCAGAGCGGCGCGACGACGGCCAGCGCCATGGCGTTCTCGATCCCCGCGCAGCCGCTCGGACAGGCGCTCAACGAACTGGCCCGCCTGGCCAATCTGCAGATGAGTTTCCCGTCGGCCCTGGTGGCCGGCAAGTCGGCACCGGCGGTGTCGGGTCGTTGGACGACGCAGCAGGCGCTGGACCGGATGCTGGCCGGCAGCGGCCTCGAGGCCATGGTGGACGGTTCCTCGGTGCTGGTGCGGCCGGCACTCGCCGGCCGCTCGGGTGCACCGAGCCTGCCGGTGGTCGAGGTGACCGAATCCGCCACCCGCTCGCCGGGGCCCTATGCGGGCGGGCAGGTGGCACGCGGCGGGCGAATCGGCCTGCTGGGCGACCGGGACATGCTGGACACGCCGTTCAGCGCCACGCAGTACACCGCGCAACTGATCGAGGACCAGCAGGCACAGAACCTGGGCGACGTGCTGGTCAACGACCCCTCGGTGCGCAACACCTACTCGCGCGGCGCCGGCCGGGATGAATTCAACATCCGCGGCTTCACGCTGTTCAACTACGACGTGTCCTTCAACGGGCTCTACGGCATCTCCCCGCGCAACGCCAGCTCCTTGATCGGCATCGAGCGCGTCGAAGTGCTGCGGGGACCGAATGCCCTGCTCAACGGCATGGCGCCTGCCGGTTCGGTCGGCGGCTCGATCAATCTCGTGCCGAAGCGGGCCGGCATCGAGCCGCTCAATCGCGTGACGCTGTCGTACATGGACGATGGCCAGTTCGGCACGCAGTTCGACATTGCACGCCGCCTCGGCGAGGACCAGCGATGGGGCGTGCGCGCCAACATCCTCAAGCGCTCGGGCGACACGCCGGTCGATCATTCCAAGGAAGAGCTCGACGCCTTCACGCTGGGCGTCGACTACCAGGGCGACCGCGTGCGTCTGGAGGCCGACCTGAGCTACCAGAACCGGCTCACGCATGCGCGCAGCGGCCTGTTGTTCCCGCCGGAAGCGGGCACGGCCATCGGCCCCGCGCCCGACGCCAGGACCAACTTCCTGCCGGCGTGGACCTACTGGAAGTCGAAGGAACTCTCGGCCATGGTGCGCGCCGAAGTGGACCTGGCACCGAACCTGACCGCCTTCGGCGCCGTCGGTGCGATGCGCTACGACTTCAGGAGCCTGCAGACCAGCTGGCTGATGCAGGACAGCCTCGGTGCGATCGCCGGGCGCCCCGCGCGGCTCAACGAAGAGGTCGACACCCAGACCGCGGAGGCCGGCCTGCGCGGCAAGTTCGCGACCGGGTCGCTGCGCCATGAAGCGGTGGTGAGCGTGAGCACCCTGAATTCCGAGCAGGGCACGCGCCGGCAGAACGGGGCCTTCATCTTCTCCAATCTCTACCAGCCGGCCGACATTGCGCAGCCCCACATCACGGTCGATGCGTACATCCCGAAGGTGGCCGAAACGAAGCTGCGCAGCGTGGCGGTGGCGGACACCATTTTCTCCAGCGACCGGCGCATCCAGCTGACGCTCGGCGCACGCCACCAGCAGGTCGAGACCTCGGGCTTCGATGCCGCGAGCGGCAACCGCAACGCGCACTACGACAAGTCCGCCGTCACGCCGGTGGCCGCGCTGGTGGTGAAGGCGAGCGACGTCTTTTCGATCTACGGCAACTACATCGAAGGCTTGAGCCAGGGCCCGACCGCACCGTCGGGCGCCTCCAACGCCGGCGAGGTGTTCCCGCCGACCAAGGCCAAGCAGATCGAGCTCGGCGCGAAGTACGATTTCGGCCGTTTCGCCACCACGCTGAGCGTGTTCCAGATCGAACGCGCCAGCAGCTTCCTCGATCCGGCGACCCTGCGCTTCAGCGCCGACGGCCAACAGCGCAACCGGGGCGTCGAACTCATCACCCAGGGCGAGGCCGCGCGCGGCGTGCGCCTGCTGGCCGGCTTCGCCTACACCGAGGGCGTGCTGACGCGCACCGAGGGCGGCGAGAACAATGGCCGCACCGCGCCCGCGACGCCGAAGTTCCAGCTCAACGTCGCCGGCGAATGGGACGCCCCCTTCCTGCCCGGCCTGAGCTTCACCGCCCGCGCGCTGCGCACCAGCGCGCAGTACGTGGACGTCGGCAACACGCAGCAGATCCCGGGCTGGACGCGCTTCGACCTCGGGGCGCGCTATCGCTTCGTCACCGGCAACGTGCCGATCACGGTCCGCGCCACCCTCGAGAACGTGGGGGACAAGAACTACTGGCAGTCCGCGGCGCGTGAAGGCCTGACGATCGGCGCACCCCGCACGCTGCTGGTGTCCGTGTCGGCGGACTTCTGAAGCGTCGGCGGTGCGGTCTGCGCGCTGGGGCGTTCTCTCGCGATGCGTGGCCGCCGCGGTCGGCGGCTATGCACTCGCGACCACCCTGTCCACGGCCATCGTCGCGCTCGTCGAGTCCGGCTTCGGCGCCATGCCGCGCGCCGATGCCGTGCTGGTCGCGATGCCACTGAGCTTCGTGGTCTACACGGGCGCGGTGATGTGGGCCTTCGCGGCCCGCAGTGCCGCGTCCGCATGGCTCGGGCTCGGGCTGCCGACCTTGCTGAGCGCGCTGGTCGCATGGACGCTGCTGTGATGCGCGGGCCCTTGCACGCGACGGCGGAGCGGCGATGAAAGAGCAATTCCGGCAGTCCATGGCATGGCTGCACACCTGGCTGGGCCTGCTGTTCGGCTGGGTCCTGTACTTCATCTTCGTCACCGGCACCGTCGGCTACCTCGACACCGAGATCGATCGCTGGATGCGGCCCGAACTGCCGGTCGCCCGACGTGCTTCGTCCGACGCGCCCGCGATCCTGCAGGCGCTGCGCTATCTGCAGGACCATGCCGCGCAGGCAAGGCGTTGGAACATCACGCTGCCCATCGATCGCAACGAGCCTCATCTGCGCGTGTCCTGGCAGGCGGCGCGCGGTGCGCCGCCCGATGCGTCGGGTACGGCCTACCTCGATCCCGTTTCGGGTCGACCCATCGCGACGCGCGACACGGCCGGCGGCCAGACGCTCTACCAGATGCATTGGCGGCTGCACTACCTGCCGGCGCTGGCCAGCGAGTGGATCGTGGGCATCGCGACGCTAGTGCTGCTGATCGCACTGGTCACCGGCATCGTCGTGCACAAGAAGATCCTTGCGGACTTCTTCACCTTCCGTCCCGGCAAGGGGCAGCGCTCCTGGCTCGACGCGCACAACGTGGCGAGCGTCGTGACGCTGCCTTTCCAGCTGATGATCACCTACTCGGGGCTGGTCTTTCTGATGTTTTCGTTCATGCCGCTGGTCGTGACCCCGTGGTACGGACCGGGCGAAGCGAAGCAGGAGGCCTTCCTGAACGAGGTGTTCCCGCCGCTGGCGCCGAGCCGCAGCGCTGGCCGGTCCGCCCCGCGCGTGCCGCTGGACCGTGTGCTGCACGACGCGCAGCAGCGATGGGGCACGAAGCCGGTCGCCACGCTGACTTTCGAGAACCCCAACGATGCCAACGCCCGCATCCATGTCGTCGGCAACTTTGCCGCCGGCCCGCTGCGCGCCACGGACATCCTGGTCTACGACGGCGTGAGCGGCGAACTGCTCACGCAGCGAGACGCGTGGCAATCGGGCCCCAAGGCCTTTCGGGATTTGATGCTGGGCCTGCACGAAGGCATGTTCGCGGCGCCGATCCTGCGGTCGCTCTATGTGCTGTCGGGCCTGCTGGGCGCGGTGATGATCGCGACGGGGCTGGTGCTCTGGTCCGTCAAGCGCAGGCAGCGCGTCGAACGGCATCGGGGCGTGCCCCACATCGGCCTGCGCCTGGTGGAGCGGTTGAACGTCGCCGTGGTCATCGGCTTGCCGGTGGCCATCGGCGCCTATTTCTGGGCCAATCGGCTGCTGCCCGTCGACATCGCCCACCGCGCCGAATGGGAGGTGCACAGCTTGTTCGGCGTCTGGCTGCTGATGTGCCTGTGGGCCGGGCTTCGCCCACCCCGGAGCGCGTGGAAAGAGCAGGCCCTTCTTGCAGCCATCGTCTTCGCCTCGCTGCCTGTGCTCAATGCCTTGACCACCTCGCGCGGCCTGGTGCAATCACTGACCGATCACGACGCGGTCATGGCCGGCTTCGACCTGGCCGCGCTCGCCATCGGCGCTGCGTTCGCCGGCGTCGCCTGGGCTGTGCGGCGAGGGCAGGCGAGGGCTGCACCGTGCTGATGGCGTTGTGGGTGCCGGCCTTGCTGCTGCTCGGTCTCGCCGCATGGGCGCTCGCCATGGACAGGCATCACGAACACCTGCCGCGCCGTTGGCGTGGCGGCCTCGCACGGTCGATGCTGCGCGCTCTCGGCATTGCCGGAATCGCTTCTTCCTTGGCGTGCGCCGTGACCGACAGCGGCGGATCGCAGGGCGTGCTGCTGTGGCTGGGCTGGGTGGCGCCGTCGGCCCTGGCGGTCATCGGCGTGCTTGCCCGGCGTGCACGCAGGCGGACGCCGTAGCCTGAGCGAGGCCGCGTTTCAGCGGCCCGCCGCCCGCCATTCCTCCGCCAGCACCGCGATCAGTTCTCCGGCAGGCAGTTCGCGAACCATCGACACCCCTTGCCCCGCCCACTGCGCGGCGAAGTCGCTGTTGCCCTTGGCGACGGCCGCGGCAGTCAGCGCCTTCGCGGCGTCGTAGGCGATCGGGTAGTCGGGCAGCGTGGCCAGCGCCTGGGCGTCCGCGTCGAGGTAGAGGCGGTTGGGAATGCCGCGCGCGGCGCGGCCCGAGAGCGTGGCGGTCACGGCCGTCCGGGGCGCAGACTTCAGGGCCGTGCGGTAGGCCGCGTTGGCCGACGATTCCGGGCACAGCAGAAAGGCCGTGCCCATCTGCACGGCCGAGGCACCGAGTTGCAGTGCGGCGGCGATGCCCTGGCCGTCCATGATGCCGCCGGCCGCGATCACCGGCAGCTTCGAACGGCGCGCGATCGCGCGGACGAGTGCGAAGGTGCCGATCTGCGGGTCGCCCTGTTCGGGATCGAACACGCCGCGATGGCCGCCGGCCTCGTAGCCCTGCGCGACGATCCAGTCGATGCCGGCGGCCTCGATCTGCGCGGCTTCCTCCAGCGAGGTGGCGCAGGCGGCCAGCACGATGCCTTCGCCGTGCAGCGCGTCGATCCAGGCCTGCGGCGGGAGGCCGAAATGGAAGCTCACCACGGCCGGGCGTTCGGCCAGCAGCATGTCGAGCATCTCGCGGTCGACCGTGAAGCTCTTGTAGATCTCCGTCAGGCCGGTCGGCGGTGTGGCGCCGAATTCCTCGAAGCGTGGGCGCAGCAATGCGAGCCAGGCCGCCTCGCGGACCGGGTCGGCGACGGCGGGCCGGTGGCAGAACAGGTTGACGTTGAAGGGCTTGTCGGTCAGCGCGCGCGTGGCCGCGATCAGGGCCCGGGCCTGCGCGGGCGCGCCGGCGCCCAGGGCCACCGAGCCGAGCGCGCCGGCGTTCGACACCGCGGCGGCCATCTCCGGGGTGGAGACGCCGGCCATCGGGGCCTGCACGATGGGAAGCGGGATGTGGAGTCGCGCGAGCGCGTTGGAGGCTTGCATGTCGAGGGTCCTTGGATGCGATGACGTCGGACTGTATGATCTCAATAAGAGAACAAGTTGATTTTATACATCTCTTTCAAGGAATGATGTGGAACACGCGACCCTGGAGATATTTTGCGCGGTGGCCGAGGAGCTGAGCGTGACCCGTGCCGCCCAGCGCCTGGGCCGGGTCCAGTCCAATGTCACGACACGGGTGCAGCAGCTCGAGGAAGAACTGGGCGTGGCGCTCTTCCTGCGCGACAACAAGCGCATGGCGCTGTCGCCGCAGGGCGAGCGCTTCCTGCACTACGCCAAGGCCCTGCTGGCGCTGGCCGAGGAGGCGCGCCAGGTGCTGCACCCCGCGGAGCCCGCGGGCGTGCTGCGCATCGGTTCGATGGAAAGCACCGCCGCGAGCCGCCTGCCCGAACCGCTGGCGTCCTATCACCGCCAGTTCCCGAAGGTCCGGCTGCGCCTGTCCGACGGCCCGTCGCGCCAGTTGGTCGCGGCGGTGCACGACCGAATCCTGGATGGCGCATTCGTCGCGCTGCCTCCGGTGGCCGAAGGCGATGCAGCGATCGACCTGGCGGCGCTCGGCCTGGCCTCGGCAACGGTGTTCAAGGAAGAGCTGGTGCTGCTGCTTCCCGCCGGCCATGCGCCTGTCAGGCGCGCGGAGGACGTGACGATCCGGTCGGTTGCCGCATTCACGACCGGTTGCACCTACCGCGCGATCACCGAGCGTCTGCTGGAACGGGGCCCGGCTGCGCCGCCGCTCGATGTGCAGGAGATGGGCTCCTACCACGGCATGCTCGCCTGCGTGGCCTCGGGCGAGTGCGTGAGCCTCATGCCGCGCAGCGTGATCGCGCTGATGGGCAAGCCCAAGGGCATGCGCGAGTTGCCGATCATGAAGATCGACACGTTGCTGGTCTGGCGCCAGGGCTACGAGACGCCGGCCTTCGAGGCATTGCGCGGACTGTTCGCCGCGCCGCGGCGCTAGGTGCACGCCATGAAGACCGTGTCGACTTCCAGGCCGGTGGCGCGCACCACGCTCGGCCCCGCGCTGGCCGCCTCGCTGATCCTCGCGATCGGCATGGGCTTCGGCCGCTTCGCCTTCACCGGCCTGTATCCGGTGATGGTGAACGACGGCTTCCTCACGGTGCACGGCGGCACGCTCGCGGCCTCGGCCAACTATGCGGGCTATCTGCTGGGGGCGCTGCTCGTCAGCAACGCGAAGCCTGTGCATGCGCGCAGCCTGTGCATCCGGGCGACCGCGGGCAGCATCGTGTGCATGGCGCTGCTCGGCCTGCTGCACTCGGCGGCCATGATCATCGCGGTGCGCGGGCTGGCGGGCATCTGCAGCGCGGTGTCGATGGTCGCGGCCTCGCTCTGGCTGCTGCAACACATGGGGCAGGGGCACAGCGCCCCTGTTCTCTACGCGGGCGTCGGCGCGGGCATCGTGCTCTCGGCGGAGCTGATCGCGCTCGGTCACCACGCGGGCCTGGCCAGCCCGGCGCTGTGGATCGTGCTCGCGCTCGCGAGCCTGGTGCTCGCGATGGCCGCATCGCCGGCACTGGGGTTGCCGCCCGTCTCGGCGCAGGCCTCCGATGCCGGCCCCGAGGCGCGCGCCGCCGGTGCCGGCACGCCGCTTGCGCAGGCGGTGCGGCTGATCGCCATCTATGGCCTGGCCGGCTTCGGCTACATCGTGACCGCGACCTACCTGCCGCTCTTCGTCCAGGGCGCTCTGGGCCCGGTGGACCCGATCCACGTCTGGGCCGTGTTCGGTTTCGGCGCGGTGCCCTCGTGCTTCTTCTGGCACTGGCTGCGGGTGCGCCTGGGCACACGCCACAGCCTGGCCTGGAACCTCGGGGTCCAGGGCATCGGCGTCGTGCTGCCGGTGTTCAGCGACAGCGCAGCCGCCTACCTGCTGAGCGCCTTCCTGGTCGGCGGCACCTTCGTCGGCACCGTGACCATCGCGATGCCGGCCGCGCGGCGCGTGGCCCATGCGGTGCGCTTCAACATGCTGGCCGTCATGACCGCGGTCTACGGCGTGGGCCAGATCATCGGCCCGCTGGTGGCCAACGCGATCCTCGCGTCGACCCAGTCCTTCACCGGCTCGCTGCTGGCGGCGGGCGGGGCGCTGGTGGTGGCGGCCGTGCTGAGCGCGGGGCTTTGAAGGCGCCGGAAGCGCCGAACAAGGAGGCCGCGCATGGACCGTATCGACGCGATGAAGGTGTTCGTCGCCGCGCTGGACGCGGGCAGCCTGTCGGGCGCGGGCCGGCGGCTGGGCCGTTCGCCCGCGGCGGTCAGCCGTGCCATCGCCTTCCTCGAGCACCACGTCGGCACCGAGCTGCTGCACCGCACGACACGCATGCTCAAGCTCAGTGAGGCAGGCGAGCGCTATGCCTTTGCCTGCCGCCGGATCCTGAGCGATCTCGAGGAGGCCGACCTGAGTGCGGCCGGCGAGCGTTCGGCGCCGCGCGGGACGCTGACGCTGAGCGCGCCGCCCATCAGCGGCGAGCAGATCCTGCAGCCGATCGTCGACGCCTACCTCGATGCATTCCCCGGCGTGTCGGTGAACCTGGTGCTGCTCGACCGGCCGGTCAACCTCGTGGAGGAGGGCATCGACATCGCGCTGCGCGTGGGCGAGTTGCCCGACTCCTCGCTGGTGGCACTGCGCGTCGGCGGCGACGTCAAGCGCGTGGTGGTCGCGGCGCCGCGTTATCTGGCCGCGCATCCGCGCATCGCCGAGCCCGCCGATCTGCTCAAGCACCGGATCGTGACGACCACCCACTTCGGCCACGACAGCTGGAGCTTCCCGCCGCTAGCGGGCGGTGCCGTGCCGCGCACCGTGCACTTCAAGCCGCGCCTGGTGGTCAACAGCGTGCGGGCCGCGCTGGCGTCCGCGGTCGAGGGGCATGGCGTGACGCGGCTCTACACCTACCACGTGGCCGAGCGGGTGCGGGACGGGTCCCTGACGATCCTGCTGCGTGACGCCGAGGCCGCGGCCATGCCGGTGCACCTGGTCGTGCCGCAAGGGCGGCTTTCGGTGCCGAAGGTGCGCGCATTCGTCGACTTCGCGGCGCCGCGCCTGCGGATCGAATTCGCACGGCTGTCGGCCGAGGCCGGCGCTTTCGGCACGTAGGACGCACGGGCCGCACGGGTGGCGTCTCGCCGATTCTTCCCCTTTCTGCAAAGGTCCTCGCCGTACGACGGCGCTTCTCGCAGCGAGCCCCGAAGCCCAGAATTTCCGGACGGTCCAGACGGGCCGCCGGCGGCAATACCGCCAGCCGGAAGACATCTCCGAGGACATCATGGGCATCGAACAGAAAGTCGCCATCATCACTGGCGCATCCCAAGGCATCGGCGCGGCACTGGTGAAGGCCTACCGCGATCGCAACTACCGCGTGGTCGCCACCTCGCGCTCGATCCAGCAGGGCGCGGACACCGACGTGGTCGCCGTGGCCGGCGACATCGGCGAGGCCGCGACGGCCGAGCGCGTCGTGACCGAAGCCATCGCGCGCTTCGGCCGCATCGACACGCTGGTCAACAACGCCGGCATCTTCACCGCCAAGCCCTTCGTCGAGTTCACGGCCGAGGACTTCGAAGCGAACATCGCGACCAACGTGGCCGGCTTCTTCCACCTCACGCAGCGCGCCGCTGTGGAGATGCTCAAGCAGGGCTCGGGCCATATCGTGAGCATCACGACCAGCCTGGTCGACCACGCGGTCGCGGGCGTGCCGACCGTGCTCGCGAACCTGACCAAGGGCGGCATCAATTCGGCCACCAAGGCGCTCGCGATCGAGTACGCGGCGCGCGGCATCCGCGTCAATGCGGTCTCGCCCGGCATCATCAAGACGCCGATGCATGCACCGGCCACGCATGACTTCCTTGCGGGCCTGCATCCGGTCAAGCGCATGGGCGAGATCCAGGACATCGTGGACGGCGTGCTGTTCCTCGAGTCGGCCGGCTTCGTCACCGGCGAGATCCTGCATGTGGACGGCGGCCAGAGCGCCGGTCACTGAGGTCGCGCCATGCCATTCGTCACCATCCAGGTCACGCGCGAGGGCAGCACGCCCGATCGCGATCGCGTCACGGCCGAAGAGAAGGCCAGGCTCATCGCGGGCGTGAGCCAACTGCTGCTGGACGTGCTGCACAAGCCGCTCGATGCAAGCTTCGTGGTCGTCGAGGAAGTCGAACTCGACAACTGGGGCGTGGGCGGACTGCCTGTCGCCGAGTACCGCCGGCGGCAAGCGTCGCCACCCCGCTGATGCAGCGCTACGGCATGTGCGGCAGCCCCGGCTCGCAGTGCGCAGCACCACCAGCCGGCCCAGCGTCTCGAGGTCCTGCACCACCTCCGCCGGCACGGCGCGCCGCGACAGTCTCCCCATCCGCCGCAGGGACAAGACGACGCTGCGCTGCATCCTTCAACTCATGAAACAAATAATGTTGCATGAAACGAGACAGCAAATTATCCGGCGTGCTGCACGTGCTGCTGCACATGGCCGAGAGCGAGTCGCCCACGACCTCCGAGTCGCTGGCCGTGGCGATGAACACCCATCCCGTGGTGGTGCGCCGCGTGATGGCCGGGCTGCGTCAGGCCGGCTTCGTGAGCTCGGCCAAGGGGCACGGCGGCGGTTGGGTCATTTCGTGCCCGCTGTCGGAGGTGACTCTGGCCGACATCCATGCGGCTTTGGGCGCGCCGTCGCTGCTGGCCCTGGGCAATCGCACCGAGAGCCCGGGCTGCGTGGTCGAGCAGGCGGTGAATGCCGCGCTGGACGACGCCTGCCAGGCGGCCGAAGCCGTGCTGCTGGAACGCCTGGGCCAGGTCACGCTGGCCACGCTGTCGAAGGATTTCCATCGCCGGATGGTGGCCGGCCGTTTTTCTGAAAAGGACATTTCTCATGCGTCATGACGCTCTGGTGATTGGTGGCAGTTTTGCCGGTCTTTCGGCGGCGATGCAATTGGCACGCGCGCGCCGGTCGGTCTGCGTGGTCGACGCAGGCGAGCCGCGCAACCGCTTCGCCGCGGCCGCGCACGGCTTCTTCGGGCTCGACGGCGTGCCGCCGATCGAACTGATGGCGCAGGCCCGCGCCAAGCTGCTGGCGTATCCCAATGTCCACTTCGTGCAGGGCCGCGCCACCGGCGCCCAGGCCGATGAGGCCGACGCTGCCGACGGGGCGGGGGGCTTCACGGTCACGCTCGATTCCGGCGCGCAGCTGTCGGCGAAGAAGCTGCTGTTGGCCTTCGGTGTGGCCGACACCCTGCCGGCACTCGACGGCCTGCGCGAACGTTGGGGCCGAAGCGTGCTGCACTGTCCCTACTGCCACGGCTACGAAGTCGGCGGCGGCCCGCTGGGCGTGCTGTACGCCTCTCCACTGTCGGTGCACCAGGCGGTGCTGATCCCCGACTGGGGGCCGACCACCTTTTTCCTCGACGGCCACGACGATGCACTCGACGAGGCCACACGCGTCAAGCTGCTGGCGCGGAGCATCACGCTCGAGCCGGCGCGGGTTGTCGGCCTGGAGGGCGTATCGCCACGATTGACGGGCGTGCGGCTGGCCGACGGGCGCGTGGTGCCGATCGATGCGCTGTTCGTCGCCTCCCGCACGCGCATGGCGAGCCCGCTGGCCGAGCAGTTGGGCTGCGCCTTCGACGAAGGCCCGCAGGGTCCGGTGATCCGCACCGAAGCCTCGAAGCTGACGACCGTGCCCGGCGTCTACGCGGCGGGCGATGCGGGACAGATCCCGCAGAACGCCACCCTGGCTTCGGCCGATGGGCTGATCGCAGGCGTGTCGCTGCATCAGGCGCTGATCCACGGGCTCTGACCCTCGTGCTGGTGGGCAAGGACGGTGGCTTGAAGATGACCGAGGGCGCGGACGTCGACCTGGACGCGGTCTTTGCCTAACCCATGGCGCCGTCTCCCAGAAGCTCGCGCAGCGCGTCGCTCCACAGCGCGTGCGCCGGCCCCGAGGCCTGGTGGCCGAAAGGCGTGTCCATCTCCACATAGCGCAGCGCGCGCCGGCCGCGCGTGCCGGCCAGCGTGCCGCGCACCGCGGAGGGAGCGAACAACGCATCGGTGCGGGCCACGACGTGCAGCACGTCGCTGCGTATGCGGTGCAGTTGCGCGCGCACATCGAAGGCGAGTGCGGCCTTGAGCAGGACGATGAGTGCATGCGCATCGAATTCGCCGGCCCAGGACCGCGCCATGCCGTCGATCTTCCGCCGCCGTGCTGCGGCATCGAGGCCCTGCGCGCGCAGTACCTCGTCCATGCCGTAGGCCTCGAGCGTGGCCACGCGCAGCCGGCAGAGCGTGCCGCGCACGCCGTCGGGTTCAGGGCGACCGTCGTTCCAGCCCGGGTCGCGGGCAAAGGCCTGCAGCAGCGTGGGCAGGTCCATGTGCGGGCTTGGCGGCAGGAAGGGGGCCGACACCACGGCTGCGATCGCATCGACCTGCCCGGGGTGGTCGAGGGCCCATTGCAGCGCCTGGAATCCGCCATACGAGGGACCGACGACGGCGCGCAGATGGCGCACGCCGAGCCGGTCGAGCAGCCGGTGCTGCACCGCCACGATGTCCTGCAGCGTGATGTCGGGGAAGTCGGGGCCGTAGGCCCGGCCCGAGCGCGGGTCGATGCTCGCGGGCCCGGTGCTGCCGTAGCAGGAGCCGAGCATGTTCGCGCAGACGATGTAGTAGCGCTGCGTGTCGAGCACGCGGCCGGGGCCGATCAACGGCGCCCACGATCCTTCGGCCACGCCGTCGCCGTGGGCGAGCATCCGATGGCTGGCGGTGTAGCCGTGCGTCACGAGGATCGCGTTGCGCCCGTCGGGCGCGAGTTGCCCGTAGGCGGCATAGGCGACGTCGACCGCGGGCAGGATGACGCCGGACGACAGACGGAAGGCGCCGAGGGCGTGTTCGAACTCGGTCGGCGCGGAGGTCGTCGGGATCGGAGAGGGCATGCTTCTTCGAGGGGATGGCACCGCGGGGGGCTATTGATCGATGCGGATGCCGGCGCTCTGGATGACCTGCACCCAGCGCGCCGCGTCCTTGCGCACGAAGGCATCGAACTCGGCCGGCGTGCCGTCGAAGGGGATCCAGCCGTCGGCCTCGAGCGGCTGGCGCACCTCCGGCAACCGGGTGGCGTGGGCCACGGCGGCAGCGATGCGCTCGACGATGGCGGCGGGCGTGCCTTTGGGCGCGTCGATGCCGGCCCAGGAGGTCACGACCATGTCGGGAAAGCCGGCTTCCTTGAAGCTCGGTACCTCGGGCAGGGCGGGGTTGCGCTGGACGCTGCTGATGGCGAGCGCCTTGAGCTTGCCGGCCTTGAGGTAGGGCAGGGCAGTGTCCTGGTTGAGCGCGATCACGCGCACGGTGCCGGCGAGCACGTCCTGCAACGCCGGCGCCGCGCCCTTGTAGGCCACGTGGTTGAGGCGGATGCCCGCGGCGCGCTGGAACATCTCCATCGCCAGATGGCCCGAGGTGCCGTTGCCGCCGCTGGCGAAGTCGATGGCGCCCGGCTGAGCCTTGGCGCGCGCGACGAATTCGGCGAGCGTCGCGGTGCCGAAGTCGGGCCGCACCACCAGCACGTTGGGCCCCTGCGTCATGGGCGCGACGTGCACGAAGTCGTTGAGGTAGTCGTAGGGCAACTTGGCATAGAGGCCGGGGTTGATGGTGTTGAAGGCACCGGTGAAGAGCAGCGTGTAGCCGTCCGCCGGCGACTTGGCGGCCACGGCCGTGCCGAGGGTGCCGCCCGCGCCGCCGCGGTTGTCGACCACGAAGGTCTGGCCGAGGAACGGCCCCATGCCGTGGGCCAGCAGGCGGGCCAGCCGGTCGCTGGCACCGCCGGGCGCGGTCGGCACGATCAGCCGCACCGGGCGGTTGGGCCAGGCCGCAGCAGGTTGTGCGTTGGCGAGCCCGGGCAGCAGGCTGGCGCCTGTGGCGAGCAGCAGCGCGCGCCGGCTTGGGGAAATCGTCATGGGGTGTCTCCGGATCGTTGTGTGTCTGCGGTCAATGGTACCGGTACCATTTCAATGGAGTCTGCTCGTTTTCCATGAGATTGCATGCCCTCGGCGGGCTGCCACGACCGCAGGGGCCGCTATGCCGTGGCGCGTTCGATGATCGAGAAACCCAGGTCCCAGACGCCGGGCGGCGCATCGCGCCCGTCGATGCGGTCCAGCAGCAACCGGCCCGCGCGGGCGCCGATGGCCTGGCCGTCGAGGTGCACGGTGGTCAGCGCCGGCTGCACGTCGGCCGAGAAGGGCAGGTCGCCGCAGCCGACCACCGCCATGCGCGCCGGAATCTCCACGCCGCGGGCCTGGGCCTCGATGAGCACGCCCATGGCCATGAGGTCGGAGTTGCAGAAGATTCCGTCGACCGCTTCGCCGCCATCGGCCAGCAGCCGCGCCAGGCCGTCGCGGCCGCTGCGCAGGGTGGCCGGTGCGGGCACCGCATGGCGAACCGGCGCGGGCATGCCCAGCGCGCCCGCGGCCGCCGTGAAGGCCTCGGCGCGCGCCTGCGAGCGCGCATCGTCGGCACCGAGAAAGGCCAGCCTGCGCCGGCCGCCCGCGTGCAGGAAACGCACCACGGCGCGTGCCATCTCGGCATGCGAGAAGCCCACGAGCATGTCGATCGGGTCGTCGATCAGGTCCCAGGTCTCGACCACCGGCACGCGGCTGGCCCGAAGGCGCTGCCGCCACTGCGGCGAATCGAGCGTACCGGTGAGCACGATGCCGGCGGGCCGGCGGCCCAGCACGGTCTCGAGGATGCCGTCGCGGCGCGCGTTGTCGTAGCCCGTCTGGCCCAGCAGCATCTGGCAGCCGCCGGCTTCGAGCACGTCGCCCAGGGCCTCGAGCATCGGGTGCAGCGTCAGGGTCGAGATCGTCGGCACCAGCGCGGCCACCAGCCGGCTCTGCCCGGACGACAGCGCGCCGGCGATCAGGTTGGGGACATAGCCGCTGGCAGCCACGGCCTCGCGCACGCGTTCGCGCACGGCCGGCGACACCTGCGCAGGCGTGCTCAGGGCGCGGGAAACGGTGATGGGCGCGACGCCCGCGAGCCGCGCGACGTCGCGGATGGTCACATGGCCGGTGCCGCGGCGTCGGCTCACGGGGGCTTGCTCGGGAGAGTCCATGGGCGATTCTAGAAAGGGGTTGCCGCCGAAGGTTCGCGCGTTCGCGCAGACGGCCGTGCCGGACGAAGACGCGTCGTTGCCCGGGCCCTCTCGCGAGAGCGCCGGCCGCACCCGACGCCCTACACTCGAAGCTCGCCACAACGAACGTCTGAACGTCTCTCACCGCATTCCATGGAATTCTTCACCCTGGTGGTCCTGATCGCCATCGGCACCTACGTGCTCAAGACGCGGGACCAAGCCCGCCGCATCCGCCTGCTCGGCAGCCACCTCGGCCAGTACCAGATCGAGAAGCTCATGGAGACGCTCACCGATGGCTACCTGCGCTGTCTCGGCGAGACGGACGAGGCACGGCGCGAGCAGATCTGGGCCTTGCTGGCGCAGAGCGAGCTGTCGCTGAGCTCGCAGTTCGACAAGTTCGCCGCGGGTTTCGCCAAAGTCGATGCCGCGCAGACCCGCGTGAGCAAGTTGCCGATCGCCTTGCCCTTCGCCGACCGGCTGCTGCCCGGCGCGACCTTCGACGTGCGGCAGGTGTTCTCGGTGCACGCGCGCGGCATCGCGGCCGTGGCGGCCAACACGGCGCAGCAGTCGCCCCGGGACAAGGCCTTCATGCTGTCGGCAGAGCTGTTCCTGATGCAGCACACCTGCCACTGGTTCTGCCGCTCGCGTGCGGTGGCCTCGGCCCGGCTGCAGGTGCGCCACCAGACCTCGCACGCGATGGCGCTGGCCTCGGTCTCGCCGGCCACGCGCGAGGCATATCGCGCGCTCACCGGAGTCTGATGCCATGGCCCTTTCCGACAAGCTCCAGGTCCCGACCGCCAATGCCGACGGCAGCTTCGCCGCCCCTGTGGCCGACGGCGCTGCCGCGGCCGAGGCGCTGCGCGAGGCCACGGCACGCCACGAGGCGATGCGCGAGCAGCTCGACGCCGTCAACGAACTGCTGGCCAAGCCGCTCAACGAGATCCTGGCCGACCGCGATCACTTCAAGGAGGCCGCCGCCGCCTGGGACGCTTTCGGCGCCATGTGGATGCTGTCGCAGCGCGCGATGAAGCGCGTGGCACTCGACCTGGCCGCGCAGCAGGGCGTGAGCGAGGAAGAGGTGGTGACCCGCGCCATGACCCATGCCAATGCGGTGCTCAACGGCGACGGCGAAGACCTGGGCGGCACGGTGGCCGAAGCGCAACTCGTGCACATCGGGCGGCACAAGGCGATGCTGCGCAAGCAGTTCCGCCAAGGCTAAGGCTGGCTGCTCCCGAGGGTCTGCAAGCACGCCACCACCGCGTCCGCCGCCTCGTCGAGCCGCGGGCCGGCGCGCATCATGACGTCGAAGCGCGCGGGCGGAAAGCTGCAGCTGCGGCCGCGCCTGATGGCGCTCATGCCCGCCCAACCGGGCCGCGCGGCCATCGCGTTCAGGTCGGCGCTGGCCGGTGCCAGCAGCAGGTCGGGGTCGGCCCGCACCACGAACTCGGGGCTGAGGCGCGGGAACGGCCCCATCGCGGCCGGCACGATGTTCGCCAGCCCGAGCCGGGTGAGCGTCTCGCCGATGAACGAGGCCTCGCCGGCGGCAGAAACCCCATGCACCTCGAAGTAGACGCGCCGGCCCTGCCAGCCCGCGGGCACGCGGGCGCGTGCCGCATCGAGCCGGGTTTCGATGCGGCGCCAGGCCGCCTCGCCCGCCCCAGGGTGGCCGGTGAGCTTGGCCACGCTTTCCATCACGCGGCGCATGTCGGCGTGCGAACGCGCGTCGAAGGCCACCACCTTCACGCCCAGCGCTTCGAGCTGGTTGAGCACGCGGCTGCGCGGGCGCAGCAGCACCACGTCGGGCCGCAGCGCGACGATGCGTTCGAGGTTGGCGTCGTCCATGCCGCCGACCCGCGGCAACTGCCTGACCGACGCCGGCCAGTTCGCGTGCCGGTCGACGCCCACCAGCCGGTCGCAGGCGCCCAGCGCGCAGACGGTTTCGGTGAGGGAGGGCACGAGCGAGACGATGCGCTGCGGCGGGCGTGGCAGTTCGAGCACGTGGCCGCGGTCGTCGACCACGGTCAGCGCGGCGGCCTGCGCCAGGCCGGCCAACGCGAAGAAGAGGAGGAGGGAAGTGACGGCGAAACGGCGCATGGGCCCGTACTGTGTCAGATTCCAGATTTGCGCGAGCAACCCCGCGCCAGCGCGCCGCATGGCCGCACCTTATGCTCGGCGCATGGATGCCGCCACCTCCGCGCTCGCCGATTTCACCACCCGCCACCGCCGGCTGTTCGTGCTCACGGGTGCGGGCTGCAGCACCGACTCCGGCATCCCCGATTACCGCGATGTCAACGGCGACTGGAAGCGGCCGTCGCCGGTCACCTTCCAGGCCTTCACCGGCGAAGATGCCACCCGCCGCCGTTACTGGGCGCGCAGCCTGGTCGGCTGGCCGACCATGGCCCGCGTGCGGCCGGGCGCGGCGCACCGGGCGCTGGCGAAACTCGAGGCGGCCGACCGCGTCGGCCTGCTGCTCACACAGAACGTCGACGGCCTGCACGAAGCCGCGGGCAGCCGCCGCACCATCGACCTGCATGGCCGCATCGACACCGTGTGCTGCATGGCTTGCGATACGCGCAGCACGCGGGCCGAACTGCAACAGGCCTTGCGCGAACGCAATCCGCCCTGGGCCGCGCTCGAAGCGCGCGCCGCGCCCGACGGCGATGCCGACCTCGACGGGCTGGATTTCTCGACTTTCGACGTGCCCGCCTGCACGCGCTGCGGCGGCATGCTCAAGCCCGACGTGGTCTTCTTCGGTGAGAGCGTGTCGCGCGATCGCGTGGCCACGGCTTTCGCCGCATTGGCCGACGCCGATGCGGTGCTGGTGGCCGGTTCGTCGCTGATGGTGTATTCGGGCTTTCGCTTCGTGCAGGCCGCGGTGGCCGCGGGCAAGCCGGTGGCGGCGGTCAACCTCGGGCGCACGCGCGCCGACGATCTGCTGACGCTCAAGGTCGAGCGGCCGGTGGGCGAGTCGCTCGAAGCGCTGGCGGAGGCGCTGAGCGCATGAGCGTCAAGGCGCTGCGCGCGACCTTCGGCCCCCAGTGCCACTGGTGCGGTCTCGCGATGGACTTCGAGCCGCCGGCCGGCCGACCCGAGTCGGCCACCATCGAGCATCTCAACGACGCCACGCTGGGCAGCGTGCGCAAGCAGTCGCACCGGCGGCTCTCGCACGCGGATTGCAATCGCGCACGCAACGAGTTTCGGCTGCAGGCCGAACGGCAGTTCGCCGAGTGGATCCGGCAGCGCGTGGCGGCCGCGCAGGCGCCCGAGTCCTGACGCTGCCGCGCGGTGCCGGCTGACGTCTTTGTTGTGTCAGCGTGTTAATGTGAATTCAGTCACCACCCGTGTGCGCCGACGTGCGTGCGTGCGCATCTTCTCTTTCCCCGCGTCTGCCTCAGTTCCTCGCTGGAGGACGATCCCCATGACCCATCCTTGCGCCTCCGCCTGCACCGCCTGCGTGCACACGCTGCTGGGCAGGCGGGTTCCGTCGCCATGAAGAAAAGCGCGGCGAAGATCCTCATCGTCGACGACCAACCGACCAACCGCCGGCTGCTGGAAGCACTGCTGGCGCCCGAGGGCTACACGACCTGGAGCGTGGCCAGTGGCCGCGAGGCGCTGGCGCGCATCGCGCTCGAACCGCCCGATCTGATCCTGCTCGACGTGACGATGCCGGACATGGACGGCCACGCGGTGGCCCGCCTGCTGAAGTCCAGCCTCGCCACCTCCAGCATCCCGATCATCATGGTGACGGCGTTGGTCGATCGGCAGGCGCGCCTGGGCAGCCTCGAGGCCGGCGCCGAAGACGTGCTCACCATGCCGGTGGACCGCTCCGAACTGTGGCTGCGGGTGCGCAACCTGCTCCGGCTCAAGGCCCTGAGCGACTTCCAGCGCAACCATGGCGTCATCCTCGAGCAGGAGGTGCGCACGCGCACCGCCGATCTGCAGCGCTTTCGTACGGCGATGGATGCCACCGCCGACGGCATCTTCCTGATCGATCGCGCGACCCTGCGCTTCGTGGAAGTCAATGCGACCGCCTGCAGCCTCACGGGCTACACGCGCGAAGAGTTGTTTTTGCGCGGCCCGATCGATCTCGGCATCGGCGAGCCCGACGCGGTGCGTGCCATCGTGGAGGACATCGTTGCCGGCCATGAAGCACACCGTCTGGCCGACATCCTGCTGTGCCGCAAGGACGGCGTGATGGTGCCGGTGGAAGTCACCCGGACCGCGCACCGCTTCGGCGACAACTGGGTGGTCGTGGCGGTGGCACGCGACATCACCGAGCGCAAGAAGGCCGAGCGCCGTCTGCACCAGATGGCGTACTACGACTCGCTCACCGGGCTGCCCAACCGGGCGCTGTTCTACGAGGTGCTGGGCAAGGCCATCGCGCAGGCGTCCGACGGGCGCGGCCAGGTGGCCGTGCTGTTCATCGACCTGGACCAGTTCAAGCAGGTGAACGACACGTTGGGCCACCCGGTCGGCGACCAACTGCTGGTGCAGTTCAGCGACCGGCTCTGGGGCTGTCTGCAACTGCGCGATGCGGTCGGGCGGCTGGGCGGTGACGAGTTTGCGGTGATGCTGGTGCGTGATGACCCGCAGGCCGGCGCGATGGCGGTGGCCCAGGCGCTGCGCGAGGCGATCCGCGCACCCTTCGAGCTGGGCGGGCGCAGCGTGGTGTCGACGGCCAGCATCGGCATCAGCATCTTTCCGGACGACGCGAGCAACGCCGAGCAACTGATGCAGTACGCGGACATCGCGATGTACCAGGCCAAGCAGGGCGGCCGCGATGCCTGCCGCTTCTTCACGTCGCAGATGAACGCCGATGCCATGACCCGGCTGGAGCTCGAGATGGCGCTGCGCCGAGCGCTGGACAACGAAGAGTTCGAGCTGCACTACCAGCCCAAGGTGGCGCTTGCGAGCGGCCGCGTCGTCGGGGTCGAGGCGCTGTTGCGCTGGAACCGCCCGGGGCACGGCGTGATTTCGCCCTCGGAATTCATCCCGGTGCTCGAGGACTGCGGGCTGATCGTGCGCGTCGGCGACTGGGTGATCGAAGCCGTGTGCCGGCAGATCCGCCTGTGGCGTGCCTCGCCCATCGGCGACCTGCCGGTGGCGGTGAACGTCGCACAGCGGCAGTTCATCGGGGGCGACCTCGAAGCGACGATCGCGCGCATCCTGGCCGAAAACGACGTGCCAGCCCCTCTGCTCGAACTGGAGCTGACCGAGAGTTCGCTGATGGCCAACACCGCGCACACCGTGTCGGTGCTGCAGAGGCTGCGCCGCCGCGGCCTGCAGATCTCGATCGACGACTTCGGCACCGGCTACTCCAGCCTGGCCTACCTGCGACGCTTTCCGGTCGACAAGCTCAAGATCGACATCGACTTCATCCGGGACATCACGACCCGGCCCGACGATGCCGCGATCACGCTGGCCATCATCGGCCTGGCCCACAGCCTGAAGCTCGAGGTGATCGCCGAGGGCGTGGAAACCGCGGCGCAACTGGACTTCCTCCTGCGGCACGGGTGCGATCAGGTGCAGGGCTACTACTTCAGCCGCCCGCTGCCATTGGCGGCGCTGGAAGCCCTGCTGCACGGCGGCGGGGGCATCGCGCGGCTGGCGACGGCCTGAGGGATGGGCTCGTTTTCACGGACCGAAACGTGTCCGCGTGTTAACGTTGGGGTATCGGACGCGAGCTCCCGGGTTCGCGTGCACCTTTCCATGCAATCCCCTGTTCGCCTCAATTCCGGGGCGGCGGCGTTGGTGGAGAAGGTGGCGGACTTCGACCGCGCCGATGCGTCGTGTCGGTGCGATGCGCATCACCGCCCGCCGACCTCCACGGAATATCCTCTTGGCTCTCGTCCTGATCATCGAAGACAACCCGGCGACCATGAAGTTGGCGTCGTTGCTTTTGCACAACGCCGGTCATGCGACGTTGCGAGCGTCCGACGCCGAGCGTGGGCTGACGCTGGCCTGCTCCGAGCAGCCCGACCTGATCCTGATGGACGTGAAATTGGCGGGCGTGGATGGGCAGGCGGCGACAGCGCTGCTCAAGGCGACGCCGGCCAGCGCCGGCATTCCCGTCATCGCATTGACGCCGACGACCATGGACAACGAGCAGCAGAGGACCGAGGCGGCCGGCTGCGATGCCTGCATCGTCAAGCCCATGCGCTACCCCGATCTCTACGCGACGATCGATGCCCTGCTGGCCAGGAAGCGCGCGGCCGTTCCGAACGAGATGTGACCGGGCGGTTCAGATCGTGTCCGCACGATCGACGAATGCCTTGAACTGAAGCGCTGACGGGGGATTCCGCGATTCCCCGGGTTCGGCCGACCCGATGCCTCGCCCGATCGATGCCCGACAGGCACTCTATCGCGTGATAGCTGCGCTCGCGGTCCGCGACGGCATGAAGGCGGTGCCGCCGTCGCGCCCGGCGATGTGCAGGTTCGCCACAACCGGCGGTGTCTCGGCCAGCAGCACGCCCTTGCGGTACACCTTGAGTCGCGTCGCCCGCAACCGGATTGCCTCGACCGGATCGCGCGCTTGCAGCAGCACGAAGCTCGCGTCGCAGCCGGCTTCGAGGCCGTAGTTCGGCAGGTGAAAGACCTTGGCGGCGTTGGTCGTCACCGCATCGAAGCAGCGCCGGATGCCGGCCTGGCTGGTCATCTGCGCGACGTGCAGGCCCATGTGCGCCACCTCGAGCATGTCGCCCGAGCCCATGCCGTACCAGGGGTCCATCACGCAGTCGTGGCCGAAGGCGACGTTCACGCCCGCGGCCATGAGTTCGGGCACGCGCGTCATGCCGCGGCGCTTGGGGTAGGTGTCGTTGCGGCCTTGCAGTGTGATGTTGATCAGCGGGTTGGCGATCACGCTCACGCCGCTCTCGGCAATCAGCGGGATCAGCTTGCTCACGTAGTAGTTGTCCATGCTGTGCATCGAGGTGCAGTGCGAGCCGTTGACCCGGCCCTGCAGGCCCAGGCGCTGGGCCTCGAAGGCCAGCGTCTCGATGTGGCGCGACAGCGGGTCGTCGGACTCGTCGCAGTGCATGTCGACCAGCTTGCCGCGCTCGGCCGCGATCTCGCACAGCAACTTCACGCTGGTGGCGCCGTCGGCCATGGTGCGCTCGAAATGCGGAATGCCGCCCACCACGTCGACGCCCTTGTCGAGCGCGCGCTTCAGGTTGTCGAGCCCGCCCTTGCTGCGCAGCACGCCGTCCTGCGGGAAGGCCACCAGCTGCAGGTCGAGGTAGGGCGCGACGCGGCGCTGGACCTCGAGCAGCGCATCGACCGCCAGCAGGCTCGGGTCGCTGGTGTCGACGTGCGTGCGGATCGCAAGCAGGCCCTTGGCCACGGCCCAGTCGCAGTACGCCAGCGCGCGCTCGATCAGCGCCTCCTGCGTGAGCAGCGGCTTGAGCTCGCCCCACAGCGCGATGCCTTCGAGCAGCGTGCCGCTTTCGTTGACGCGCGGCAGGCCGTAGCTCAGCGTGGCGTCCATGTGGAAGTGCGGATCGATGAAGTGCGGCGTGAGCAACTGGCCCTGCGCATCGAGTGTCTGGTGCGCCGGCGCGTCGAGGCGGGCCATGACCTCGGCGATGCGACCGTCCTGCACGGCGATCGACATGCCGGTGCGGCCGTCGGGGAGGGTGGCGTTGCGTACGAGCAGGTCGAGCATGGGCGGTGCGATTCTTTGGGGTGATCGGGGGGTGCGGGGATTATCGGCCGCGTCCCGTTCAGCGCAGCGCCAGCGAACCCAGCCGCGCCACGATCAGGTCGTGCAATGTCTGCGCCGCCACCGACAGGCTGCCTTCGCGCCGCTGCACGATGTAGACCGTGCGCTTCAGGCCCGGCAGGGGCAGCGGCCGCGTGACCAGCGTGTCGCGCTGGAAATGGAACAGGGTGAGGGCCGGCACCACGCTGATGCCCAGCCCGGCCTCGACCAGGCCCATGACCGTGGCCAGGTGCTCGACCTCGAAGGCCGTGTGGAGCCGCAGCGGATGCAGGGCCGCGTCGAGCGACTGCCGCACGCTGCTGTGACGCGCCATCTGGATGAAGGGCCAGGGCGCAAGCTTGCGGGCATTGAGCCTGGATTCGGTCGCGAGCGGGTGGTCGGCGCGGCACACCAGGTGGAAGCCGTCGCTGCACAGCTTGCGGCTGCGCAGGTCGCTGGCTGCTGCGCTGCCGGCGCCCGAGGCCGCCAGCGCGAAATCGGCCTCGCCGCTGCGCACGCGCGCGATGCAGGCGTCGGACAGCGCATCGTCCAGGCCGACCGTGATGCCGGGCCAGGCGGCCATGAACTCGGCGAACACCGCGGGCAGCCAGCCGGCCGCGAGCGAGGGCAGAGCGGCCACGCGCACCCGGCCTGTGCGGCGCTCGACGTGGTCGGCCAGGTCGGTGACCGCGTCGCGCATGTCGTCGAGCAGGCGCTGCGCCGCGGGCTCGAACAGCCGGCCCTCGGGCGTGAGCTGCACGCTGCGCGTGTCGCGGTCGAACAGGCGCGCGCCCAGCGCCTCTTCCAGTCCGCGGATCAGCGCGCTGAAGGCCGGCTGAGACAGGTGGCACAGCTGGGCCGCGCGCGTGAAGTTGCGCTGCGCCGCCAGCGCGACGAAGGCGCGCAACTGGCGCGACGAGAGCTCGGGTGTTTTCATGTTGGTGATCCGAATTTCAGATGAATCAATCTGAATTTTCGATTTTACGGATGGCTATTGCAGCCCTACATTGAATCCAAGACGAGACAAGAGAAAGCGCCATGACAGCCCAGGCCACCTTAGCCCCACCCTTGCTGATCGGCTGCGCCGCCGGCTTCTCCGGCGACCGCACCGACGCGGCCGGCCCGGTGGTCGACACGCTGATCGCCCGGCTCGCCGACGGCCCTGCGGGCCAGCGCGCCTTCCTGATCTTCGAGACCCTCGCCGAGCGCACGCTGGCGCTGGCGCAACTTCGCCGCCGCGCCGACCCCGAGGCCGGCTACGAACCGCTGCTCGACGCGATGCTGCGCCCGGTGCTGGCGCGCTGCCTCGCGCACGGCATCCGCATCGTGAGCAACTTCGGCGCGGCCAACCCGCGCGCCGCGGCCCGCCACATCGCACGCATGGCGCGCGAGCTCGGCCAGCCAGCCCCGCGCATCGCGGTGGTGGAGGGCGACGACCTCTCGTCGCCCGCGCACCAGGCGCTGTTGCGGGCGGAACTCGGCGCGGCACTCGACGGCCTGCGCATCGTCAGTGCCAATGCCTACATCGGTGCCGAACCCATCGCCGCCGCGCTCGACGCTGGCGCGCAGATCGTGGTCTGCGGCCGCGTGGCCGATCCCTCGCTGACCGTCGGCCCCGCGATGTCGCACTTCGGCTGGGCCGCCGACGACTGGGACGTGCTGGGCCGCGCCACCATGGCCGGCCACCTGCTGGAATGCGGCGCGCAGGTCTGCGGCGGCTACTTCGCCGATCCGGGCTTCAAGGACGTGCCGGGCCTGGCCGAGGTGGGCTTCCCGATCGCCGAGATCGCGGCCGACGGGCAGTGCACCGTCGGCAAGTCGGCCGGCACCGGCGGCTGCGTGACCGAGGCGACCGTCAAGGAGCAGCTGCTCTACGAAGTGCACGACCCGGCCGCCTACCTCACCCCCGACGTGGTGGCCGACATCGCCGAAGCCGAGGTGCAGACGGCGGGCACCGACCGTGTGCTGCTGAGCGGCGTGCGCGGTCATGCGCGGCCCGACCACTACAAGGTCAACGTCTGCCACGAGGGCGGTTGGCTGGCCGAGGGCGAGATCTCCTACGCAGGCCCGCGGGCCGAGGCGCGCGCCCGGCTCGCGGCCGATGTGCTGCGCCAGCGCCTGCGCGGACTCGACCTGCGCGTCGACCTGATCGGCGCGATCAGCATCCTGGCCGACGACGCCGGCCGTGCGCTCGCGGCCACACCCGACGGCGGCGCGCGCGACGTGCGCCTGCGGGTGGCAGCCACGCATGCCGAGCGCGCCGAGGCCGAACGCCTGGGCCGCGAGGTGATGGCGCTCTACACCTGCGGCCCGGCCGGCGGCGGCGGCGTGCGCAGCACGCTCACGCCACGGCTCAACACCCTTTCCTGCCTGCTGCCGCGCGATGCGGTGCCGGTCGGCTTCGCGTTCGTGGAGGGCGCACCGGCATGAACACGCTCACTGTTCCCCTCTACCGCGCCGCCCATGGCCGCACCGGCGACAAGGGCGACCGCTCGAACATCAGCGTGATCGCCTGGCACGCCGAACTGTGGCCGCTGCTGGTCGAGCAGGTCACGCCCGAGGCCGTGGCCGCGCAGTTCCGCCACCGTGCACCCCACCGCGTGCAGCGCTTCGTGCTGCCGAAACTGCAGGCGATGAATTTCGTGCTCGACGCGGTGCTCGACGGCGGCGTGAACGACGCGTTGAACCTCGACACGCACGGCAAGTCGCTGTCCTTCCTGCTGCTGGACTTGCCCCTCGTGGTGCCGGCCGACTTGCAGCACCGGCTCATCGGCCCGTCCGAAGGCTGATTCCTTTTCGATTCCAAACTCAGGAGACAACACGCATGAACCACATCCATTCGATCGCCTTCGCCATCGCCGCGCTGGCCCTGGCGCCCGCCGCCAGCCAGGCCCAGGGCAGCTTCCCCGACAAACCGATCACTTTCGTCGTGCCCTTCGCGGCCGGCACCGCCACCGACCAGATCGCGCGCGCGCTGGGCAACGGCATCACGGCCGAATCGAAGCAGGCCGTGGTGATCGACAACAAGGCCGGCGCCAGCGGTTTCATCGCCTCGCAGTTCGTCGCCAAGGCCGCGCCCGACGGCTACACCGTGCTCATCACCACCAACACCACGCATGCGGCCAACGAGCACCTGTACAAGAAGCTGCCCTACGACCCGGTGAAGGATTTTTCGCCCGTCGCCGCGCTGGGCAAGGGCGGCCAGATCATGGTCGTGAACCCGTCCTTCCCGGCCAAGACCGTGGCCGAGTTCGTCGCGCTCGCGAAGAAGGAACCGGGCAAGTACAGCTTCGGCAGCGGCAGCTCCTCGAGCCGCATGGCCGGCGAACTGCTGCAGCAGATGGCCGAGATCCAGCTGCTGCACGTGCCCTACAAGAGCAACACGCTGGCCGTGACCGACCTGCTGGGCGGCCAGATCCACATGATGATCACCGACACCGCGACCGGCTTGCCGCAGATCAAGGCCGGCAAACTGCGCGCGCTGGGCGCGTCCGGCGCCGTGCGCTCGCCGCTGGCACCTGACGTCCCCACCATTGCCGAAGCGGGCGTGAAGGGCTACGAGATGGGTTACTGGTTCGCAGCCTACGCGCCGGCCAGGACGCCGCCCGCGGTGGTCAAGCGTCTGAACGAACTGCTGGTGAAGGCCGCGAAGAGCGAGGCTGCCAAGGCCGCGTTCTACGAGCCGACGGGCACCGAGGTGTTCACGAGCTCGCCCGAAGAGCTGGCGAAGTTCCAGGTCGGTGAATCGCAGAAGTGGGGCCGCATCGTCAAGGCCGCCGGGATCACCCCTGAGTAACTAACCCCACCCCCCGAAGCGCCTTCGGCACTTCCCCCTCGAGGGGGCGATACCGGCGGCCCGGCAAAGCCGGTTCCGCGGTATCTCTGGAAAGGAACGGGAGGCGGGGAGAGCGCGCGGTCTTGCGCGCCCTGAACTCAGTCGCGCTGCTGTTGTTCCAGCGCGCGGTTCAGCCCCAGCGCGCCCAGCGTGCAGGCGGCGCCGGACAGCAGGTAGACGCTGACGTAGCCCAGCCCGAAGTGGGCCGACAGGCCGAGGGCCACCAGGGGCGCGAAGGCCGCGCCGACCAGCCAGGCCACGTCGGCCGTGAGGGCGGCACCGGTGTAGCGGTACTTGGCCGGGAAGTTCGAGGTCACGGTCCCCTGGGCCTGGCCGTAAGACAGACCCAGCAGCACGAAGCCGACCAGGATGAAGGTGTCCTGGCCGAAGGCGCCGCCGTCGAGCAGCGTGGGCGCGAAGCCGCTGAACACCGCGATCAGCACGGCCAGCGAGCCCAGCGTCATGCGGCGGCCGATGCGGTCGGCGATCTTGCCGGACGCCACCATCGAGGCCGCGGCCAGGGCCGCGCCGATGATCTGCACCACCAGGAACTGGCTGACCGACTGGTCGGAGTAGAGCGTGATCCACGACAACGGAAAAATCGTGACGATGTGGAACAGCGCGTAGCTGGCCAGGGCTGCGAAGGCGCCGATCACGATGTTCACGCCCTGCGAGCGGCCCAGTTCGATCACGCCGGTGGGCGCCAGTTCGCGCTCGTCGAGCAGGCGCGAATACTCGGTGGTCGCCACCAGCCGCAGCCGTGCGAACAGGGCCACCACGTTGATTGCGAAGGCCACGTAGAAGGGATAGCGCCAGCCCCAGGTGAGGAAGTCGTCCGAGGTCAGGCTCGACACCAGGTAGGCGAACAGCGCGCCGGCCACGATGAAGCCCACGGGCGCACCCAACTGGCCCAGCATCGCGTACCAGCCGCGGCGGTTGGCCGGCGCATTGAGCGCCAGCAGCGAGGGCAGGCCGTCCCAGGAGCCGCCCAGCGCCACGCCCTGGGCGATGCGGAACAGCGACAGCAGCACGATGGCGGCCGGGCCGATGCTCGCGTAGCCGGGCAGGAAGGCGATGCCGGCGGTGGCGGTGCCCAGCAGGAACAGGGCCGAGGTCAGCTTGGCCTCGCGGCCATACCGGCGCTGGATGGCCATCGACAGCGCGGTGCCGAAAGGGCGTGCGATGAAGGCCAGTGCAAAGACCGCGAAGGCGTAGAGGGTGCCCGTCAGGCGGTCCGCAAAAGGAAAGAAGATGGCGGGAAACACCAGCGCCGACGCGATGCCGTAGACGAAGAAGTCGAAATACTCGGAGGCACGCCCGATCACCACGCCGACGGCGATCTCGCCGGGGTGGACATGCGTATCGGCGCCAACCGCGCGGGCGATCTCGCCGTCGGGCGAGGATTCGCTGTTGTGTGTACCGATGGAGGTCGTCGTCATGGGCTGTTCGCGGTTCTGTTCCGGGTGTCGTTGCGGCAACGCAGAGCGTCTCACTGTCCGGCGTTTGATGCCATAGGACAAAACGTCCAATGCCCATTCGCGGCCGATAGCCGTAGATTCGCAGGCTCCACGCGCAAGCACAAGCTTCAATTTCACGGCATGCCCTTTCTCAAGAACCCCCGAGCCTGGCTTTTGCTGCCCGCCTTCCTGTTGGCAGGCTGCAACACGGTGCTGCTCAGTCCGTCCGGCGACATCGCCGCCCAGCAAGGGCAGCTGATCGTCATCTCCACCGTCCTGATGCTGCTGATCATCGTGCCGGTGATCGGGCTGACCTTCTTCTTCGCCTGGAAATACCGCCAGTCGAACAAGGCGGCCGAGGCCGAGTACGCCCCCGACTGGGACCATTCGACCCAGCTCGAACTGGCCATCTGGGCCGCGCCGCTGCTGATCATCATCGCGCTGGGCGCGCTGACCTGGATCAGCACCCACACGCTGGACCCGTACCGTGCGCTGACCCGCATCGACGCCAACCGCCCGGTGCCCGCGGGCACCCAGCCGCTGGTGGTCGAGGTGGTCGCGCTCGACTGGAAGTGGCTGTTCCTCTACCCGGAGCAGGGCATCGCGACGGTGAATGAACTGGCGGCGCCGGTCGACCGGCCGATCCAGTTCAAGATCACCTCGTCCACGGTGATGAACTCGTTCTTCATTCCGGCGCTGGCCGGCCAGATCTACGCGATGGCGGGCATGGAAACCAAGCTGCACGCGGTGATCAACAAGCCCGGCGAGTACGAGGGCTTCTCGGCCAACTACAGCGGCGCGGGCTTCTCCGGCATGCGCTTCAAGTTCCACGGCTTGAGCGACGGCGACTTCGACCGCTGGGTGCAGAAGACCAAGGCCGACGGCAAGGAACTGAGCCGCGCCGCCTACCTGCAGCTCGAGCACCCGAGCGAGCGCGAACCGGTGCGCCACTACGCGACCGTGGCGCCGGGCCTGTACGACGCCATCCTCAACCGCTGCGTCGAGGCCAACCGCATGTGCATGAAGGACATGATGGCCATCGACGCCAGCGGCGGCCTCGGCATGCCGGGCGCTTTCAACGTGGCCTCGCTCGACAAGTCGACGCGTGCGCTGATCGGCCTCGATACCGGCGCGACGCTCGGCCCCGCGCGCAATTACGTCGGCGCGATGTGCTCGGTGAACGAAGCGCCCGACCTGTTCACCCCTGCGCCCGCACCGTCGCTGTAACCCGTTTCCCGGATGTCCATGTTCGACTCACTCGACCTCATGAAGCTCGTCTTCGGCCGCCTCACCTGGGAGGCGATCCCGCTGCACGACCCGATCCTGCTGGCCACCTTCATCGGCGTGGTGCTCGGCGGCGGCGGCCTGCTGGCCGTCATCACCTACCAGAAGGCCTGGGGCTATCTCTGGCGCGAATGGTTCACCAGCATCGACCACAAGAAGATCGGGATCATGTACGTGATCCTGGGCCTGGTGATGCTGCTGCGCGGCTTCGCCGACGCGATCATGATGCGCCTTCACCAGGCCTTCGCCTTCGGCGACAACGCGGGCTTCCTGCCGCCGCACCACTACGACCAGATCTTCACCGCGCACGGCGTGATCATGATCTTCTTCGTGGCGATGCCGCTGGTCACGGGCCTGATGAACTACGTGGTGCCGCTGCAGATCGGCGCGCGCGACGTGGCCTTCCCCTTCCTCAACAACTTCAGCTTCTGGATGACCGCCAGCGGCGCCGTGCTGGTCATGGCTTCGCTGTTCGTGGGCGAATTCGCACGCACCGGCTGGCTGGCCTATCCGCCGCTGTCGGGCATCCTGCACAGCCCCGATGTGGGGGTCGACTACTACATCTGGTCGCTGCAGATCGCGGGGGTGGGCACGCTGCTCTCGGGCATCAACCTGCTGGCGACCATCGTGAAGATGCGCGCGCCGGGCATGACCATGATGAAGATGCCGATCTTCACCTGGACCTCGCTGTGCACCAACGTGCTGATCGTGGCCGCGTTCCCGGTGCTCACCGCGGTGCTCGCGCTGCTGTCGCTCGACCGTTACGTCGGCACCAACTTCTTCACCAACGACTTCGGCGGCAACGCCATGATGTACGTGAACCTGATCTGGATCTGGGGCCACCCCGAGGTCTACATCCTGATCCTGCCGGCCTTCGGCATCTTCTCGGAAGTGGTGTCGACCTTCTCCGGCAAGCGCCTGTTCGGCTACGCCTCGATGGTCTACGCCACGGTGGTGATCACCATCCTGTCGTACCTGGTGTGGCTGCATCACTTCTTCACCATGGGCTCGGGCGCGAGCGTGAACTCGTTCTTCGGCATCACGACGATGATCATCTCGATCCCGACGGGCGCGAAGATCTTCAATTGGCTCTTCACCATGTACCGCGGCCGCATCCGCTTCGACGTGCCGATGCTCTGGACCATGGGCTTCATGGTCACCTTCGTGATCGGCGGCATGACGGGCGTGCTGCTGGCGGTGCCGCCGGCCGACTTCGTGCTGCACAACAGCCTGTTCCTGGTCGCCCACTTCCACAACGTGATCATCGGCGGCGTGCTGTTCGGCCTCATGGCCGGCATCACCTACTGGTTCCCGAAGGCCTTCGGCTACAAGCTCGACCCGTTCTGGGGAAAGATGTCCTTCTGGTTCTGGCTGGTCGGTTTCTGGCTCGCCTTCATGCCGCTGTACGTGCTGGGCCTGATGGGCGTGACGCGCCGCATGAGCCACTTCCAGGACATGTCGCTGCAGATCTGGTTCCAGGTCGCCGCCTTCGGTGCCTGCCTGATCGCGCTGGGCATCCTGTCCTTCATCATCCAGCTGGTGGTGAGCTTCCGCCGCCGCGAGTCGCTGCGCGACGTGACCGGCGACCCGTGGGACGGCCGCACGCTGGAGTGGTCGACCTCGTCGCCGCCGCCGGCCTACAACTTCGCGTTCACGCCGGTCATTCATGACAACGACGCCTGGTCCGACATGAAGCGCCGCGGCTACCAGCGCCCGACGACCGGCTTCCGCCCGATCCACATGCCCAAGAACACCTGGGCCGGCATCGTGATCGCCGGGCTGAGCACGGTGGTGGGCTTCGCGCTGATCTGGCACATGTGGCCGCTGGCCGTGCTGGCGATGCTGACGCTGGTCGGCACCACGATCTTCCATACCTTCAACTACAAGCGCGACTATCACATCGACGCGGACGAAGTCGTCCGCACCGAAGGATTGCGCACCCGTCTCCTGGCCAGCCATGTCTGATACCGCCACCTTGAACGCCGGCGCCGACGCGCCGGACAACCTGCGCTTCTACGTTCCCGGGGACCACCACCCGCAGAACGCCACGGGACTGGGCTTCTGGCTCTACCTGATGAGCGACTGCCTGATCTTCGCCTGCCTGTTCGCGGTGCATGCGGTGGTGGGGCGCAGCTACGCGGCCGGCCCCTCGGGCGCGGACCTGTTCGACCTGCCGCTGGTGGCGCTCAACACCTCGATGCTGCTGCTGTCCTCGATCACCTATGGCTTCGCCATGATCGAGATGCAGAAGAAGCGCGTGAAGCCGGTGCTGGCCTGGCTGGCCGTGACCGGCCTGCTGGGCGCGGCCTTCATCGGGCTCGAACTCTACGAGTTCGCGCACCTGATCCACCAGGGCGCGGTGCCGCAGCGCAGCGCCTTCCTGTCGTCCTTCTTCACACTGGTCGGCACGCACGGCCTGCACGTCACCTTCGGCCTGATCTGGCTGGTCACGCTGATGGTGCAGGTCTCGCGCCACGGGCTGCTGCCGGAAAATCGCCGCCGGCTCATGTGCCTGTCGATGTTCTGGCATTTCCTGGACGTGATCTGGATCGGCGTCTTCACCTTCGTCTATCTGATGGGAGTCCTTCCATGAGCGCACACGATCTGGACCATCACGGTCGCGATTCCCACGGCCACGACGACCACCATGACGAAGGTGGTGCGGCCCACAGCACCGTCGGCGGCTACGTCACCGGCTTCATCCTGTCGGTCATCCTCACGGTCATCCCCTTCTGGCTGGTGATGGGCAAGGTGTTCGACAGCTCGAGCACCACGGCCTTCGTGATCCTGGGCTTCGCCGCAGTGCAGATGGTGGTGCACATGGTGTACTTCCTGCACATGAACACCAAGGCCGAGGGCGGCTGGTCGATGCTGGCGCTGATCTTCACGCTGGTGCTGGTGGTGATCACATTGGCCGGCTCGCTGTGGGTGATGTACCACCTCAACCACAACATGATGCCGTCGATGCACGACATGAAGAACATGCCTTGAACCTGCGGCAGCGCGAGCATGGCGATGGCGATTCGGCGCCCGAACGGGGCCCGCGCTCCGCGGCCGTGCGGGCCGTGCTGGCGGTCATCGCGCTGGCGCTGTTCGGCGCTTTCATGGCGCTGGGCGTCTGGCAGGTCGAGCGCCGAGCCTGGAAGCTCGCGCTGATCGACAGCGTCGACCAGCGCGTGCATGCAGCGCCCGTCGATGCGCCCGGGCCCGCCAGCTGGCCAACCTTCGACGCCACGTCCCAGGCCTACCGCCATGTGCGGCTCACCGGCACCTTCGACCACGCCCATGAGACGCTGGTTCAGGCCAGCACCGCCCGCGGCGCCGGCTTCTGGGTGCTGACACCCTTGCGGCTGGCCGGTGGCGGCACCGTGCTGGTCAACCGCGGCTTCGTGCCGCCCGAACGGCGCGAGCCTGCGAACCGCGATGCGGGGCCGCAGGGCGAAGTCGGCGTGACCGGGCTGTTGCGCGCCAGCGAACCGGGCGGCATGTTCCCGCGCCGCAACGATCCGGCCATCGGACGCTGGTTCTCGCGCGACGTGCCCGCCATCGCGGCCGCGCGCGGCCTGGGCGCGGTGGCGCCGTACTTCGTCGATGCCGACGCCACGCCGGGCGGCGAGGGCGCGCCGGTCGGTGGCCTCACGGTCATCGCCTTTTCCAACAGCCACCTGGTCTATGCGCTGACCTGGTTCGGCCTGGCGTTGATGGTGGCGCTGGGCGCCGGCTACGTGGCGCGCGAAGAGCTTCGCCTCAGCCGCCGGATGAGGGCCGGCCGGCCTGGCGACAATGGGTCTTCCCGCCCAGGAGACGACCCGGATGCCGACCCCCACCCCTGACAACGCGCCCACGTGCCCACCCGAAGCGCCGCGCATCCAGGATGCGAGCGGCCTGCAGAACCTCGAGCAGCTGATCCAGCTGCGCTGGATCGCGGTGGTCGGCCAGATCGTGACCATCGAGGTGGTGCACTACGGGCTGCAGATCCGGCTGCCGCTGGGCACCATGCTCGCGATCCTGGGCTGCCTGATCGTCTTCAACATCGCGAGCCTGCTGCGCTGGCGCACCGGCCGCGCCGTCACCAACAGCGAACTGTTCGTCGCGTTGCTGGTCGACGTGGCCACGCTGACCGTGCAGCTCTACCTGAGCGGCGGCACCACCAACCCCTTCGTCTTTCTCTACCTGCTGCAGGTGATCCTGGGCGCGGTGCTGCTCGAGGCCTGGTCGAGCCTGACCATGGTGGTCATCACCAGCCTCTGCTTCGCCGGCCTGGCGCTGTTCTCGCGCCCGCTGGACCTGCCGCTGGACCACGACCGCGGGCTGGCCAGCCCCTATGTGCAGGGCATGCTGGTCTGCTTCGCGCTCAACGCCGCGCTGCTGCTGATCTTCGTCACCCGCATCAACCGCAACCTGCGCGAGCGCGACGCGCGGCTGGCCGGCCTGCGCCAGCGCGCAGCCGAGGAGGAGCACATCGTGCGCATGGGCCTGCTGGCTTCGGGCGCGGCGCACGAGCTGGGCACGCCGCTGGCCACGCTGGCCGTGATCCTGGGCGACTGGCGGCGCATGCCCGAGTTCTCGGCCAACCCCGAACTGCTGCAGGAGATCGGCGAGATGCAGACCCAGCTCCAGCGCTGCAAGGCCATCGTGAGCGGCGTGCTGATGTCGGCCGGCGAGGCGCGCGGCGAATCCTCGGTCGAGACCACCGTCAGCACCTTCCTCGACGAGCTGGTGCAGGCCTGGCGCGAGACGCGGCCCGTGACCTCCTTCGTCTACGACAACCGCTTCGGGCACGACCTGCCGATGGTGTCGGACTCGGCGCTGCAGCAGATGATCTGCAACGTGCTGGACAATGCGCTGGAAGCCTCGCCCTACTGGGTGCGGCTCGAAGCCGACCGCGAGGGCGACATGCTGCTGCTCACCGTGACCGACAACGGCCCGGGCTTCGCGCCCGCGATGCTGGCCGAGCTGGGCAAGCCCTACCGCTCGAGCAAGGGCCGCCCGGGCGGCGGCCTGGGGCTGTTCCTGGTGGTCAACGTGGCGCGCACCCTGGGCGGCACCGTGGCCGCGCAGAACCGCGAGGAGGGCGGCGCGGTGGTGGAACTGCGACTGCCACTCTCGGCGATCGTCCTGGAAGAGGAAGCCGATGATGGTCATTGAACAGGCAACCGATGCGGAAGAACGCCTGCTGCTGGTGGTCGAGGACGACGCCGCCTTCGCGCGCACGCTGGGCCGTTCCTTCGAACGCCGTGGCTACCGCGTGATCCTGGCCAACAACCTCGACGACGTGAGCCTGCTGCTGCAGCAGCACTCGCCGGGCTACGCGGTGGTCGATCTCAAGCTCAGCGGCGAGGCTTCGGGCCTGGCCTGCGTCCAGACCCTGCATGCGCACGACCCGGGCATGCTGATCGTGGTGCTGACCGGCTTCGCCAGCATCGCGACCGCGGTCGAGGCGATCAAGCTCGGCGCCTGCCATTACCTGGCCAAGCCCTCGAACACCGACGACATCGAGGCCGCCTTCGGCCGCGCCGAGGGCACGACCGAGGTGGAACTCACGAATCGCTCGACCTCGATCAAGACGCTCGAGTGGGAGCGCATCCACGAGGTGCTGGCCGAGACCGGCTTCAACATCTCCGAGACCGCGCGCCGCCTGGGCATGCACCGCCGCACGCTGGCGCGCAAGCTCGGCAAGCAGCAGGTCAAGTAGGCGCGTCGTCGGTCCAGGCGGGGAAGGGGTCGGGCCAGGTCTGCCATTGCACCGGGCCGGCCGCCATCTCGGCGTCCGTCAGCAGGCAGGCATCGAGCCGTGCGTGCAGCGCGGGCTGGTCCATGCCGATGCCGATCAGCACCAGTTCCTGGCGCGCATCGCCCACCGTGTCGCTCCATTTTTCCTCGATCGTGGCCAGCGATTCGGTGTCGGTCGGCCAGTGTTCGCGCGGCACCGCGGCCCACCAGTAGCCGGCCGCGCCGTAGCGGCAGGCGCCGCCGGCCTGCGACCAGTTGCCAGCGAAACCGGGCCGGCTCGCGAGCCAGAAGAAGCCCTTGGAACGGATCACGCCGGGCCATTCGCTCTGCACCCATTCCCAGAAACGCGCGGGATGGAAGGGCCGGCGCGCGCGGTACACGAAGCTGTCGATGCCGTATTCGAGCGTCTCGGGCTTGTGCTCGCCGCGCATCTCGCGCAGCCAGCCGGGCGCGTCGGCCGCCTGCTCGAAGTCGAACAGGCCGGTGTCGAGCACGCGATCGAGCGGCACGCGGCCGAAGTGCGCGTACTCGATGCGCGCGCGCGGGTTCAGGTGGCCCAGGATGCCGGCCAGACGCAGCCGCTGGTCCTCGCTCACCAGGTCGGCCTTGTTCACCACCAGCACGTCGCAGAACTCGATCTGCTCGATCAGCAGGTCGACCACGGTGCGCGTGTCGGCATCGCCCAGCGATTGCCCGCGCGCAACCAGGCTGTCGGCCGAACCGTAGTCGCGCAGGAAGTTGAAGGCATCGACCACCGTCACCATGGTGTCGAGCCGCGCCACATGCGCCAGGCTCTTGCCGTCCTCGCCCTCGAAGGTGAAGGTCTCGGCCACGGGCAGCGGCTCGGAGATGCCGGTGGACTCGATCACCAACTGGTCGAAGCGCCCGGCCTTGGCCAGCCGCTCGACCTCGATCAAGAGGTCCTCGCGCAAGGTGCAGCAGATGCACCCATTGCTCATCTCGACCAGCTTCTCCTCGGTGCGCGACAGGTCGGCGCCGCCGTCGCGCACCAGCGCGGCGTCGATGTTGACCTCGCTCATGTCGTTGACGATGACCGCGACGCGTCGGCCCTCGCGGTTGTTCAGGATGTGGTTGAGCAGCGTGGTCTTGCCGGCGCCGAGGAAGCCGGAGAGCACGGTCACGGGAAGTCGATGCATCGCGATCCTAATTGATATTTGATTATCAATTAGAACCGATTCGCCGTGCGGATGCACGCCGGCGCGGGAGACGGGGGTCAGCGCTTCGCGGCGGTCTTGCGGGGTGCGGGTGCGGTGCAGTCGGCGCAGGTGCCGTAGAGCGTGAGCTCGTGCGCATCGACGCTGAAGCCCTTGGGGGCGAGCGAGGCGAAGTCGCCGGGGCACTGGTGCACGTCGAACACGCGCGAGCATTGCCGGCACTGGAAGTGATGGTGGTGCGCATGCCGCGCGCTCTCGTAGCGCGGCGCTTCGCCCGGCAGCTCGACGATGCGGATCTCCTGCGCATCGGCGAGCAGCTTGAGGTTGCGGTAGACGGTGGCGATGCCCATGGCCTCGACCTCGCGCTGCGCATCCTCGAGGATTTCAGCGGGCAGCAGGGGCCGCGCCGAGCGGTCGATCACCGCGCGGATCGCCGAGCGCTGGCGCGTGGCGCGCTGTCCGCCGACGACGGCGTCGGCAGCAGGTGCGCCGGCATGGGATGGGGCTTTGTTCAACGGAGGACGGCGCGTGGTGCAGGGTGGGTTCGTGGCAGTTTAGCGGCGTCGCTCCGTAGACGCGTCAAAGGCCCGACGCTGTTCCGACGCATGTCGGGCGGCCCCTGACGCCGGCCCCGAACTTCACAACATGCGCGGGCGGCTGCAGTGCATGCATAAAATGAGAGTAATTCTCATTCATGAATTTCGAAGCCATGCCATCTTCCGTTGCGGCCGACCCCGTCCACGCGCTGTACCGCGAGCACCGCGCCTGGCTGCAGACCTGGTTGCGCCGTCGGCTCGGCGACGGCCACACGGCCGCGGACCTGACGCAGGACACCTTCGTGCGCGTGATCACCGGCGGTCAGGCACAGGCGATCCAGGAGCCGCGCGCCTACCTGACCACGCTGGCGCAGCGCGTGCTCTACAACTTCTGGCGCCGGCGCGAGCTGGAGCGCGCCTGGCTCGATGCGCTCGCGGCCCAGCCCGAGGAACTGGCGCCTTCGCCGGAAACCTACGCCCTGGTGCGCGAAGCCGTCGAAGCGATCGATCGCTGGCTCGACGGCCTGCCGCCCAAGGTGCGCGAGGCCTTCCTGCTGCGCCGCCTCGAGGGCCTGGCCCACGCCGAGATCGCGCAGCGCATGGGGCTCTCGATCCGCACGGTCGAGCGCCACATCAAGCAGGCCATCGTGCACCTCTACACCTGCCCCGCGCAGCCGGGGGCCTGATGACGGCGCGTGCCACCGCCTTGCCGCTCGACCCCGTGATCGAACAGGCGATCGACTGGCTGGTGCGGCTCGACTCGGGCCACAGCGACGACAGCGAGCGCCGGGCCTTTGCGCGCTGGATTGATGCCGCGCCTGCCCATGCGGCCGCCTGGGCATCGCTGCAGCAGCGGCTGGACCAGCGCATCGCGCCCGCGCTCACGCAGTTGCAGGCCGGCGGCCAGATGCCGCCGGTCGTGCGCGCGCTGAGTGCACCGCCCGATCACCGCGCCCGTCGGCGCGCGCTGCTGGGCGGCGCTGCGGTCGCGCTGCTCACGGCCACGGGCGGCGGGCTCTGGGCCGACCGGCGAGCACCGCTCATGGCCTGGTCCTCCGACCTGCGCACCGGCACCGGCGAGCGCCGCCGCTTCGTGCTCGCCGACGGCAGCGACCTGCTGCTCAATGCGCGCTCGGCCGCCGACCTGGACTTCGGCGCCGCCCAGCGCCTGGTGCGCCTGCGCGCGGGGGCGCTGATCGTCAACGTCGCGGCCGATGCGCAGCGACCCTTCGTCGTGCAGAGCGCCCAAGGCGCCGTGCGCGCGCTCGGCACCCGCTTCATGGTGCAGCAGGAAGAAGGACGCACGCTGGTGTCGGTGCTCGAACACGGCGTGCGCCTGCGCCCACTGAACGACAGCGCGCCGGTCGAGTTGCCGCAGGGCGCGAGCGCCTGGCTGCACGCCGATGGCGTCGAGCCCGTGGCGACGGCGCGCGTCGATCCCAGTGCCTGGTCGAGCGGCGTGCTCGAAGTGCACGACCAGCCATTGGCCGATGTGCTCGAGGCGCTGCGCCCCTACACGCCGGCGATCCTGCGCGCCAGCCCCGAAGCGGCGCGCGTGCGCGTCTACGGCGTCTATCCGCTGGACCGGCCGATGCAGGCCCTGCAGGCGCTGGTCGACACGCTGCCGCTGCGCGTGCGCCACTGGGGCGACTGGGTGGTCTACGTGGACACGCGCACGGCCTGAGTATTTCTTTGCGCATCGGCTGTCGGGTTTGCCCGCCTCGCGGGACATACAGGGTTGAACGCTCCGATCAACCCGAACCGACCAGGATGTCCGACGTGACGCTGTCTCTCCTTCCCCCCCTGTCCCGTCCTCGCGCCCCGATGCGCAAAGCCTCGCTGGCACTGGCGGCCGTGCTCGCCTGCGCCGCCACCTCGTCGTTTGCGCAGACGGCAGCTGCCGCGCCGTCCGGCACCGTCGCCGACGGCGTGATGGACTGGAACCTGCCGGCCGATGAACTCGGGGTCGTGCTGGCGCGCATCGCACGCCAGGCCGGCCGCAGCATCAGCGCCGCGCCGACGCTGGTGGCCGGGCGCCGCGCGCATGCGGTGCAGGGGCGCCTCACCGTGGCGCAGGCGGCGCAACAGGCGCTCGCGGGCAGTGGCCTCGCGCTGGCGCAGACACCCGGTGGCACGCTGACCGTGGTGGCTTCGGAGCGCAACGCGCCCGTGGCCGAGGGGGTTGCCGCGTCGGGCACCACGCTGGCCGAGGTGCGCGTGACTGCGCAGGCCGACCGCTCGGGCACCACCGAAGGCACCGGCGTCTACACCGCGCGCGGCCCGACGGGGGTGGCCAGCGGCTTGAACCTGAGCCTCAAGGACACGCCGCAGTCGGTCAGTGTGATGACCCAGCAGCGCATGGAAGACGGGAACCTCACGACCATCGACCAGGTGCTGGCGCGCACGCCGGGCATCTCGATGGCCGTGCTCGGTACCGAGCGCAGCAACGCCAGCGCGCGCGGCTACCCGATCAGCAACTACCAGCTCGACGGGGTCAACACCCACAGCGAGTTCCTGGGCCTCGACGCGCTGGCTTCGCAGACCATCGCCGACATGGCGCTGTACGACCGCATCGAGGTGCTGCGCGGCGCCTCGGGCCTGAGCACGGGCGCGGGCGATCCCTCGGGCATCGTGAACATGGTGCGCAAGAAGCCCACCGCCGCCTTCCAGGGCGTGGCCGAGCTCGGCATCGGTTCGTGGGGCAACCGGCGCGGCATGCTCGACCTCTCGAGCCCGCTCAATGCGTCGGGCAGCGTGCGGGGCCGGCTGGTCGCGGTGCACGAGGAGGGCGACAGCTACATCGACTACTACGGCAAGAAGAAGGACGTGTTCTACGGGGTGATCGAGGCCGACCTGACGCGTTCGCTCAAGCTCACCGCCGGCATCGACCTGCAGAAGAACCGCTCGCACGGATCGCTGTCCTACCTGGGCTTCCCGCTGTTCGACAGCGACGGCAAGCAGACCGAATTCAAGACGTCCTTCAACGCCGCGAGCCGCCACAACCGCTTCAACACCGATTCGACCAGCGCCTTCGTGGCGCTCGAGCAGACTTTCGACAACGACTGGAAGCTCAAGGTCTCGGCCAACGACCTGCATTCCAAACAGCGCGAGGACTCGGTCTACATGGCCGTCAACAACAGCGTGTTCGACCCGGCCACGGGCGACGGCCTGCGGCTCAACGCCGAGCGCCGCGACTACCGGCTGAGCAACAAGACGCTGGACGTGAAGCTGGGCGGGCCCTTCACCCTGTTCGGCCGCCAGCACGAGGCCCTGGTCGGCGTCGAATACAACGACTTCCGGAGCCTGACCCACGGCAGCTTCGACACCACCGGGCTGCGCAACCTGCCGGTCAACGTCTACCGCTGGGACAACAGCGGCGCGCCGGTCTATGGCGATCGCTCCGTGACCTTCGACAGCCCGCGTCGCCAGACCAGCGTCTACGGCGCGGGCCGCTTCCAGCTGGCCGACGCGCTCAAGCTCATCGTCGGCGCCAAGGTGTTGAATTACGACAGCGACTACGTCACGCGGAACACGAGCGGCTACTTCAGCAATTCGCCCTCGTCCGAGCGCCGTGTGTTCACGCCCTACGGCGGCCTGGTGTACGACCTGAGCGCGCAGCACACGCTGTATGCGAGCTTCGCCACCATCTACAAACCGCAAGCCTCGCTCGACCGCAACGGCGTGATGCTCGACCCGCAGGAGGGCAACACCTACGAGGCCGGCATCAAGAGCAGCTTCCTCGACGGCCGCGTGACGACCAGCGCCGCGCTCTACCAGATCCGCCAGGACAACGTGGCCGAGTCCGATCCGGGCCAGTTCGTGCCCGGCACCACCGACACCGCGTCGCGCGCGGTGAAGGGCGTGAAGACGCAGGGCGTCGACCTGGAATTCAACGGCATGCTGGCCACCGGCTGGAACCTGAGCGCGTCGTACAACTTCAGCAGCTCCGAGGATGCGACCGGCCGCCGCGTCAACACCACCTTCCCGCGCCAGATGGCCCGCGTCTGGACCACCTATCGCCTGCCTGGCGACTGGCGCCAGCTCACGGTGGGCGGCGGCGTCGACTGGAACAGCGGCATCACCTACACCGGCGAGATCTGGCAGATCGGACGCACCGTCGTCGCACGGCAGGGCGCCTATGCCGTGGCCGGCCTGATGGCGCGCTACGACGTCAACGAGCAGCTGTCGGTGTCGCTCAACGTGCAGAACGTTTTCGACCGCAAGTACATCGCATCGATGTCGGGCTGGTGGTACTCGGGCATGTACGGCGCGCCGCGCAGCGCGCAGCTGACGGCCCGGTACAAGTTCTAGCACGCTGCTCAAGAACCCGCCGATCGTGATCTTCGACGAAGCCACCTCGGCGCTGGACTCGGCCAACGAGCGCGCGATCCAGTCGGAGCTCAAGAGCGCGGCGCAGAACAAGACCACGCTGGTCATCGCACACCGGCTGTCGACCGTGGTCGATGCGCACGAGATCCTGGTGCTCGAGGCCGGCGTGATCGTCGAGCGCGGCACCCACGCGGAGCTGCTGGCGCGCCAGGGGCGCTATGCGCAGATGTGGGCGCTGCAAAAAATCGAGGCGGCGCCGGTCAATCTTTGAACACGTTTCTCATCGCTTTGTAGCTTGCTTGAGGGGAAGTAGCATGCGCCAAAACGGATGGTGTGCGGCGGCATGGCCCGCTGTCATTTCGTCCGGGATGTGCATGCTTCAGCCATCACAGGGAGCCTCAAAGAATGGGCGATTACAGACACCAGGCCGATCAGAGCCTGCCGCCGCGCTATGGCAATTCGCCCGGCGCCGACTACTTAGGCGGGGTCAGCCAGATCCATGCCGCCAAGGGCAGCCGGCCCGATCTGTATGGCACCGTGCTGCCGAATGGCGACCGGGTCTACAACCTCGATGCGCAGGTGGCGGCGCACTACACGATCCGCCAGCAACTCGCCGACCCCGAGGTGCCGCGCACGACGGGTGCAAATTCCTATGCGGACACCATCGCCCAGCGCCACGACATCGAATGCTGGTATGCGGCCGACCAGCGCGATCGCATGCTGCAAGGGCACAAGGCATTCGAGCGCTCAGGCCGTCCCGGTGAATACCGCACCTGGGCAGAGCTGAGCGGCTGGGAGCAAGGCACCAACGCCATGGCCTTGGCGGCAGCCGCCCGCTACCACGACATCCGCACCACGGCCGAAATCGAGTTTCTGCATGGCCTGCAGGAGTGGAAGCCCGAAGGCGCCGCAGCCAGCTATTTCAAGAACAAGGGCGTGGCCGGGTTCGAAGCGCTGGCGGGCAGCTACCCCGCGCCTTATCGCGAGCGCATGCTGGGAGAGATGCCGGCCTTGCGCGACAAAGGGGGGCGCGTCGACTTCGATCCCCTCTCGATGGTGGGACACGCCATGGGGGCCTCGGGCCTCAAGAAAACCGAGTTCGAACAGTTCGCCACGCTGCCCCTGAGCGATCGAGAGCGCGACTTCTTCCACCCCAGCATCGACAGCATCAAGCAGCATGGCGCGCCGGTGTGGGAGCCTCATCCGGACCATCCGGCCAACCAGGCAGGCGCCATGGCGCATGGCCGCTTCAGGCTCGGTTATACCGACGCGCAAGGCCACCGCATCGAGAAGGTGCTCGACCTCGACCAGGGGCGGCGCTTCAGCACGACGACGAGCGATCCGGCGACCGGGCAGACCTTGAGCACCGAGACCAAAATGCCGACGGGTCCGCTCATTGCCCAGAACTATTTCACGCCGAGCTACGCCATTGAAGCGCGCGATGGGCAGGGGCAGCTTGTCAGCCAAAGCAAGCTGCCCGAGGGGAAGAATGACCATCCGAGTGTGGATGGCAGTCCGTTGTATCGGGAGGCGCTGCGGGACTTGGAGGTGAAGTATCGGGAGATAAGGAATGATCCTGATGACAAGCGGACTTCCGTGATTATCAAGGTTGAGGAAGATATCAAAGCCCAACACCAGCAAGCCCAGCAGCATTACCTCGCCAAAGACCACCCGCTGTATCAGGACGTGGTGCCGCATCCGCACGGCAAGCAAACGCAGCAAGAACAACCCCAAGCACCTGCCCCCACCGTCGAGCCACGGACCACGACAACGCCCACGGTCGCAAAAAATCAGCCGCTGGCCGCATCCATCACCCACCAGAGTTCCATTGGCGAGCGGTTCAAGGCGCTGGTAGATGCCATCCAGCGCAAAGACGACAAGGCCTATGACCAGGTGCTTGAAGCGCACCAGGCTTCGCCCCAATGGCAGGCCTTCCAACAGCAGAGTCGTGATCACGAGCAAGCCCTGATCGCGCAGCAGCAGCGCGAGCGCGAGCAACAACTCGCCGCACAGCGGCAAGAAGAAGCTCAACAGCAGCAACAGCGTGGCCCGGTGATGGGTCGATAGAGGGAAGCGCGATGAAGAACAATGCTTTGCACCAGTCCAAGTGGCCCGCTATTGCGCTGGCGGCGCTGACCTTGGCGGGCTGCGCCATGGTTGGGTACGGCAAATGCTTTAGCCGCTGCGGGGGCAATATGCCGACAAGCTATGTGGCGCCAGTCGACCCGACTCGGGGGGCACTATGGAACGCTGCTGCTTTTGACAAGACCGAGAAATACACCATTTTTGGTTTTATCACCATGGACCGCATTGGCGAGCCGCCCGGCGCAGGCAAGGTCAACGCCCAAGCCTACGTGCCCACCCTAAGTGCGCAACAAGCCCAAGGCAGTGCATGGTTTAGCGTCACCTTTGGCAGCGACTATGTCGATCCTGTCACTCTGATGTCAAAAAAGGGGCGAATACCATCTGATGCCCCGCTGATGCCGCCCGGCCTCTACAAATTGACCGCCCAAGCCAGCGTGATAGAAAAGTCCACGCTTCCCGGTAGGTACTACCCCTTCCGCAGCCCCCCGCAGAGCACCATCATCGTGGTCGAGGCGGGCAAGTGGTCGATCCTGAACAACAGCGTTGTCGAGATCGATGAAAGCACCCAGCCCATGACGGTCACGATCAAGATCACGCAAGCGGGCAAGGCGTCTCTGCCGGGCATGAGAAAAAGCGGTGGCTCCTCCTTCAGCCCCGAGTTTGTGATTGCCGATCCTTTGCCGGCAACTCAAGCCCCATCCACTGCGCCCGCTACGCGATGAGCACCGAACTTCGACCATTGGCAAGAGCCTGCTGCAAATGGACCGTTGCTGCACTGGCAACGCTGATGTTGACGGACTGCGCCATGGTGAGGTACGGCGAATGCTTTAGCCGCTGTGGCGGCAATATGCCTACGAGCTATGAGGCACCCGCTGACCCCACACGTGGGGCGCTATGGGGCGATGGCATCCACGGTGAAACGGAAAAATACAGAATTCATGGCTTTGCCACGTTGGAACGTATTGGCGAGCCACCGGGTGTTGGCAAGGTCAACGCTCAAATCTATGTGCCCAACGTGAGTGCGCAGCAAGCCCGAGGGAGTGCATGGTTTAGCGTCACCTTCGGCAGCGACTATGTAGATCCCGTCACCTTGGGGGCAAGGGAGGGACGCATTCCTTTCCGCGCTCCTTTGATGCCGCCCGGCATATATAAGGTGACGGCCCAAGCCAGCGCAGTAGAAAAGCTGACACTCTTTGGCAAGTACTACCCCTTCCATAGCCCCCTCCGAAGCACCACCATCGTGGTCGAGGCTGGGAAGTGGACCGTCCTCTGGCACAAGGTGATGGTTGACGAAAGCACCGAACCCATGACTGTCACCGTCGACTTTGGGCAATCAGGGCAGGATGCCCTGCCCCGGCTGAGAAAAAGCGGTGGCTCCTCCTTCAGCCCCGAGTTCGTGATTGCCGATCCCTTGCCGGCAACGCAAGCTCCAACCCCTGCGCCCGCCACACGATGAGCAACGGGTATGGATCATTGGCGAGCGCCTTCTGCAAGTGGCCCGCTATCGCATTGCCGATGTTGACCCTGGCAGGCTGCGTCATGGTCGGGTGCGGCGAATGCTTCAGCCGCTGCGGTGGGCAGCATGCCCCGAAGCTTCGGGGCGCCGTCCGACCCGACGAGGGGGGCGCTGTGGAATTCTGCCGCGTTCCACGTGACGGACAAATACACCATCCGCGGATTCATCACCATGGAACGCGTCGGAGAGCCGCCTGGCGCAGGCAAGGTGAACGCCCAAGCCTATGTGCCAGAGGTGAGCGCGCAGCAAGCCCAAGGCAGCGCATGGTTTAGCGCCACTTTCGGTGATGACTACGTCGATCCAGCTACTTTGAAGTCAAGGGAGGGGCGCATTCCCTTGCTCGCTTCCTTGTTCCCGCCCGGTATTTACAAGGTAACCGCTCAAGCCAGCTCAGTGGTAACGACGACGTTTCCAGACACCTACCGCCCCTTCCGCAGTCCGGCCCAGAGCGCCACCGTCGTGCTCGAAGCGGGCAAGTGGTCGATATTGAAAAAAGCGTTGTCGAGGTCGATGAAAGCACCCAGCCCATGACGGTCAGGGTCAAGATCGCGCAAGCGGGCATGAGAAAAAGAGGTGCTTTTTCCTTCAGCTCAGAATTCGTGATTGCCGACCCCTTGCCAGCAATGCAAGCCCTGCCCATTGCGCCCACCACGCGATGAGCTCCGAGCTTCGCTCAGTGGCGAGAGCCAGAATCCCCTTACATGCGCCGGGTGGCGTACACGGTGGCACTCTTCTCAATCGATCGGGCGCCAGCGGCCTGAAGCCGGGCAGACCTCGGCCGCCGCGCCGTGGCATCGCACATGTTCTTCTTCGAACCGCGACGCGGTGGCCGGATCGGTGTCGAAGGCGACGCCGAGCGCACGTGCGAGTTCGGGCTGCTCGATCGGCAGCTCCCAGGTCAGGAACACCTGCGTGCGCTCGCGCCCCGCGGCGAAGTCGGCCGCGTCGAAGCCCTCGCCGCGGCGCTGGACCACGGCGTGCGGCTGGCCCGTGTCGAACAGCAGCACCGTCCCGCGGACCAGCGGGATGCGCTGGCCCGTGCCGGGGAAGTGCACGTCCAGGTCCTGGTCTTCGCTGAGGAAGAGATTGCAGAAGGCCGCACCGCCGTACTGCGCGGCGTCGTGGTGGTAGCGCGCGCCGCGGCAGGCCATCAGGGCCACGTCGCTGGTGTCCAGCAAGGTCGGCGGCAGGCCCAGTGTGTGCACCCAGTCGGCCACCGCCTGCACGCAGCGCCGGTAGTCGGGCCAGCGCATGCGGGCGCGTGCCAGGGGCAGCGGTTCGACGTCGCCAGGCGCGAGTGTCGACGCGGTCTCGCGCGCCCAGTCGGCAGCGAGCCGGGCCGGTGGTGCCGGCACATCGACCACGCCCGACAGCAACCGCGTGCCCACGCTGCGACTGCGGATCGCCTCGCCGCTGAAGAAGTAGGACGTGAGGGCATCGTCCTGCATGGGCGGCGGTGACGCGGGGAGAGGCATGCGGGCCAGTGTAGGCCGTGCGCTCCGGCGACAATCCGCGCATGGCCCAAGGCAAACGAATCTCTGCAGACATCGGCGGCGACGCCCTTCAATCCATCAAGGACCTGGGCGCGGCCGCCAAGCGTGCGCGCCTCGACGCCGGCGAGGGCCAGGCGGCGGCCGCGGCACGGCTGGGCGTGCATGTCCAGACCATCGCGCGCATCGAGTCCGGCGAGCCGGGCGTGGCGATCGGCCACATGGTGGGGCTGCTCGCGCTCTACGGGATTCAAGTGGTGAGCGTCCCCGCGTCCAGCTGAAAAAGGCCGAGGAGCACTTGGGCATTGGGCATCGGCGTCGTCAGCGAGGCCGCGACGAGGCAGAGCAGAGGGACCAGGAAGAATGGCTTCGGCCTGCCGGCACAGAACCTGCAAGACACCCGGCGCCCGGCAGCGCAGACGCTGCCGCGAGCGGCTCGGCGAGCGCGCCGGGTTTCCTCTCCATCGTTTTTTCAGCCTGAAAGCGACCCGTCCCATGCCCTTCGCCCGACCCCTTCTCATCGCGCTCGGCGCTGCGTCCAGCCTGATTCCCCTGGCGGCCCTCGCGCAGGAGGCCTACCCCAGCCGGCCGGTCAAGGTCGTCGTCGCGCTGCCGGCCGGCGGCAGCGTGGACATGGTCGCGCGGCTGGTCAGCCAGCAGCTCGCGGCCGAGACGAGGCAGCCCTTCGTGGTCGACAACCGGGCCGGCGCCTCGGGCCAGATCGGCACGCCGGTGGTCGCGCGGGCCGTGCCCGACGGCTACACGCTCATGGTGTCCCCGGCTTCCTTCCTGACCACCAACAAGAGCATCTTCAAGACGCTGCCCTACAACCCGGAAACCGACTTCGTCGCCGTGACCAAGCTGGTCAACCAGGCCATGGTGCTGGTGGTGCGCGACAAGGCGCGCTTCTCGACGCCGGCCGAGCTGCTGGCGGCGGCCAAGGCCAACCCGGGCAAGCTGAGCTACGCATCCTCGGGTGATGGCAGCCCGCAGCACCTCGCCGGCCTGCTGTTCGAGAGCCGCACCGGCGCCCGCATGCTGCACGTGCCGTACAAGGGTGGCGCACCGGCCATCACCGACCTGATGGGCGGCGTGGTGGACATGGCGTTCGCGCCCTTGCCCGAAGCCTTGCCGCACATCAAGGCCGGCAAGCTCCATCCGCTCGGCGTGCTGAGCGAGAAGCGCGCGGTGTCGGCGCCCGAGATTCCGACGCTGCGCGAAGGCGGCATCGACAACGTGGTGCTGTCGGCCTGGATCGGCCTGCTCGCCCCGGCAAAAACACCGCAACCGGTGGTCGATCGGCTCAACGCCTCGGTGAAGGCGATGCTGCGCGGTGGCGAAGCCAAGGCGCGGCTGCTCGAGGTGGGGATGGAGCCGGCCGTGGACGATGCCAAGCCCCTGGCCCAGGTCATCTCCGAGGAGATCCGGCTGCATGGCGAGCTGGTGAAGGCAGCCGGCCTGGTGCCGCAATAGCGCGGACCGTCAGCGCAGCACGAGCACCGGCAGGCTCGAGTGCGTCAGCACATGCTGGGTCTCGCTGCCCAGCAGCAGGCGCTTGACGCCCTTGCGGCCGTGCGAGGCCATCACGATCAGGTCGCATTGCTGCTTCTGGGCGGCGGCGATGATGGCCTCCGCCACGCGGTCCGAGCGCACCGTCACGGTCTTCACCTTCACGCCGACGCGCTGCGCACGCGCGTCGACGGCGGCCAGCATCTCCTCGGCCGCGGTGGTCCACTGCTTCTCGATGCGCGCGATGTCCTCGGGCGCGAAGACCATCGCACCCTCGAAGTAGTTCATCGGATAGCGCGGCACCACGGTCAGCGCGACCAGCTCGGCGCCGTGCGTGGCGGCCAGCGAGATGCCGCTGGCCACGGCCTTGCGCGAGAGGGCCGAGCCGTCGGTGGCGATCAGGATGCGTTTGAACATGGGTTTTCTCCGGGATGAGCCACTGAAGTGTCGAGACTAGACCCGTGCGGCGGCATCGGCTTGATCCAGATCAAGGACCTGGCGCGCATCGGCCCCTAGTCTCGGGACATGGACGCTGCGCTCTCCTTCCCCCCCGTGGCGGCCCCGCCCGACGATGGCGTGGCGTTGGACGATCCGGCCGAATGGTCGGCCTTCGGCCATCCGGTGGATGCGGCGTCCCCGACGGGCCGTTGGGAATCGCAGGTCGTGATCGAGGGCATGCATTGCGCGGCTTGCGCCTTCACCGTCGAAGCCGCACTGTGCGCGGTGCCCGGCGTGCTGCGGGCCGATGTGAACGCCGCGAGCCGGCGCGCGCGCGTGCTGTGGTCGGCCGATGCGGTGCGGCCCTCGCGCTGGTTCGCGGCCTCGGCCGCCGCGGGCTACCGGCTGGTGCCGGCCGGCGATCTGCAGGCCCGTGCCCGCCGTGCGCGCGAGGGCCGCGCCGCGCTGTGGCGCTGGCTGGTGGCGGGCTTCTGCATGATGCAGGTGATGATGTACGCCTACCCCGCATACATCGCGCAGCCCGGCGAGATGACGGCCGATGCGGTGCAGCTGATGCGCTGGGCTTCCTGGGTGCTCACGCTGCCCGTGGTGCTGTTCTCCTGCGGCCCCTTCTTCCGTAGCGCCTGGCGCGACCTGCGGCAGCGGCGCATCGGCATGGACCTGCCGGTCGCGCTCGGCATGCTGATCGTGTTCGTCGTCAGCACGGCCGGCACCTTCGATCCCGAAGGGCCGCTGGGCCACGAGGTCTACTTCGACTCGCTCACCATGTTCGTCTTCTTCCTGCTCACCGGCCGGTGGCTCGAGACCCGCCTGCGCGACCGCACGGCCGGTGCGCTGGAGGCATTGATGAACCGCGTGCCCGAGAGCATCGAGCGTCTGGCCGCCGACGGCACCTTCGTGCGCGTCGCGGTGCGGCGCCTGGCCGTGGGCGACGTGATCCGCGTGCGGCCGGGCGAAGCCTTTCCCGCCGACGGCTGCGTGACCGACGGCGACACCACGGCCGACGAGGCGCTGCTCACCGGCGAGTCGCGGCCCGTGCCGCGGGGTCGCGGCGAGCGCGTGCTGGCCGGCAGCCACAACCTCTCGGCCGTGGTGCAGGTGCGCGTCGAATCGGTGGGGCAGGGCACGCGCTTCGCGCAGATCGTCGCGCTCATGGAGAGCGCCTCGCTGGGCAAGCCGCGGCTGGCCCGGCTGGCCGACCGCGTCGCGCGGCCCTTCCTGATCGGCGTGCTCGGCGCGGCCGCGCTGGCCACCGTGCTCTGGTGGCCCGTCGGCCCGGGCCAGGCCTTGATGGTCGCGGTCGCGGTGCTGATCGTGACCTGTCCCTGCGCGCTGTCGCTGGCCACGCCGGCCGCGATGCTCGCGAGCGCCGGTGCGCTGGCGCGCGGCGGCGTGCTGGTGCACGACTTGCAAGCGCTCGAGGCGCTGGCGTCGGTCAACACCGTGGTGTTCGACAAGACCGGCACGCTCACGCGCGACACGCCGCGGCTCGACCGCGTCTACTGCCGCGCGGGCCTCCGGCCCGGCGATGCGGTGGAACTCGCGGCCGCGCTCGGTGCGCAGTCGCTGCATCCGGTCGCGAAGGCGCTGGTCCGTGCGTGGGAAGAAGCACACCGCACACCGCCCGATTGGCAGGCGCTGGAGGTGACCGAGCACGCAGGGCAGGGGCTCGAAGGTCGTTTGCAGCGCCGCGGATCGAATGCCATGCCACTGGGCGTGCGGCTGGGCTCGGCCGCGCATTGCGCGGTCGAGGCGCTACCCGTCGATTCGCCGCAGCTGCATCTGTCCGACGACAACGGGTGGATCGCGAGCTTCGTGCTCGCCGAAGAGCTGCGCGAGGACGCCGCTTCGGCCGTCGTCGCATTGAAGGCACAGGGCATCGCGGTGCAGCTGCTGTCGGGCGACCGCGCCGCGGCGGCCCGCGAGGTGGCGGCGCGCGTGGGCATCGCGCAGGTGCAGGGCGATTGCGCACCCGAGGACAAGCTGCGCGCGCTGCAGCAGCTGCAGGCCGAGGGCCGGCGCGTCGCGATGGTCGGCGACGGCCTCAACGACGGGCCGGTGCTGGCCGCGGCCCACGCGTCCTTCGCGCTCGGCAACGCCGTGCCGCTGGCGCAGGCGCGCGCCGACTTCATCGTGATGGGCGGTGCGCTGTCGGCGGTGCCCGAGGCGATCGCGCAGGCGCGCCGCACGCTGAAGATCGTGCGCCAGAACCTGGCCTGGGCCGCGGGCTACAACGCGCTGTGCGTGCCGCTCGCGCTGGCCGGCTGGCTGCCGGCCTGGCTGGCCGGCATCGGCATGGCGGGCAGTTCGTTGTGGGTGGTGCTCAATGCGGCGCGGCTCGCGCGACCGGCGGAGGCTGCGTCCTGATGGACATCCTGTTCCTGCTCGTGCCCTTCTCGGTGGTGCTGGTGCTGGTCATCCTCGGCGGCCTGTGGTGGGCTGTCGATCGCGGTCAATTCGAAGACGTCGAGCGCGAAGGCGAACGCATTCTGCACAACGATTGATCTAGCGCAAGAAGCCACGCGTGCCGCGGCCGGACACTGACCGGGTCCATTGAAAAAGGCCCGACGATGCAAGCTTCCCACCCTCCCGCGGCGGTCTACGCCGACACCGCCGTCAGGCAGTTCGCCCTCATGTCCGTCGTCTGGGGCGTGGTCGGCATGCTGGTCGGCGTGATCATCGCGTCGCAGCTCGCCTGGCCCGAGCTCAACCTCGGCATCTCCTGGCTCAGCTACGGCCGCCTGCGTCCGCTGCACACCAATGCGGTGATCTTCGCTTTCGGCGGCTGTGCACTCATGGCGACCAGCTTCCACGTGGTGCAGCGCACCTGTCAGGTCCGCCTGTTCGCACCGGCACTGGCGTCCTTCGTGTTCTGGGGCTGGCAGCTGGTCATCGTGGCCGCCGCCATCAGCCTGCCCATGGGCTACACCAGCGGCAAGGAATACGCCGAGCTCGAGTGGCCGATCGACATCCTGATCACCGCGGTGTGGGTGGCCTATGCGATCGTGTTCTTCGGCACCATCGCGATGCGCAAGGTGCGCCATATCTACGTGGCCAACTGGTTCTACGGCGCCTTCATCATCGCGGTGGCGCTGCTGCACATCGTCAACAGCGCGGCCATTCCCGCGGGCTGGATGAAGAGCTACTCGGCCTATGCCGGCGTGCAGGACGCGATGGTCCAGTGGTGGTACGGCCACAACGCGGTCGGCTTCTTCCTCACCGCGGGCTTCCTCGGGATGATGTACTACTACATCCCCAAGCAGGCGGGCCGCCCGGTGTATTCGTACCGGCTGTCGATCGTCCACTTCTGGGCGCTGATCTTCACCTACATGTGGGCGGGTCCGCACCACCTGCACTACACCGCGCTGCCCGACTGGACGCAGTCCATCGGCATGGTGTTCTCGCTGATCCTGCTGGCGCCCAGCTGGGGCGGGATGATCAACGGCGTGATGACGCTGTCGGGCGCCTGGCACAAGCTGCGCACCGACCCGATCCTGCGTTTCCTGATCGTCGCGCTCTCCTTCTACGGCATGGCGACCTTCGAGGGTCCGATGATGTCGATCAAGACCGTCAACGCGCTCTCGCACTACACCGACTGGACCGTGGGCCACGTGCACGCCGGTGCGCTGGGCTGGGTCGGGCTGATCACCATGGGGTCGCTGTACTACCTGATCCCGCGCCTGTGGGGCCGCACCGAGATGCACAGCACCCAGGCCATCGAGCTGCATTTCTGGATGTCGACCGTGGGCATCGTGCTCTACATCGCCGCCATGTGGATCGCCGGCGTGATGCAGGGCCTGATGTGGCGCGCGGTCAATGCCGACGGCACGCTCACCTACACCTTCGTCGAGAGCGTGAAGGCCACCTACCCGTACTACGTGGTGCGCCTGCTCGGCGGCCTGCTGTACCTGGGCGGCATGCTGGTCATGGCCTGGAACGTCTGCATGACCGTGATCGCGGGCCGCTCGGTGCGCGCATCCATTCCGCCGGTGGCCCTGACCGCCCACGCCTGAAGAAAAGCACACCATGAGTTCCAACGCACCCAAGACCGGCTTCTCGCACGAGAAGATCGAGACCAACAACTTCCTGATGATCGTGCTGATCCTGCTGGTGATCGCCGTCGGCGGCCTGGTGGAGATCGTGCCGCTGTTCTTCCAGAAGTCGACCACCGAGGCCGTGACCGGCGTCCGGCCGCTCGAGCCGCTGCAGCTGGTGGGCCGCGACATCTACCTGCGGGAGGGTTGCTACAACTGCCATTCGCAGATGATCCGCCCTTTCCGCGCCGAGACGCTGCGCTACGGCCACTACTCGGTGGCCGGCGAGTTCGTGTACGACCATCCCTTCCAGTGGGGCAGCAAGCGCACCGGGCCCGACCTGCACCGCGTGGGCGGCAAGTACAGCGACGAGTGGCACCGCATCCACCTGAACAACCCGCGCGACCTGGTGCCCGAGTCGAACATGCCGGCCTACGCCTGGCTCGAGAAGACGCCGGCCGACGCCGCCAGCATCGGCACCCACATGACCGCATTGCGCCGCGTCGGCGTGCCCTACACCGACGAGCAGATAGCGGGCAGCCAGGCCGCCGTCAGCGGCAAGACCGAGATGGACGCCATCGTGGCGTATCTGCAGTCGCTGGGCCTCGCGCTCAAGTAAGAAAAGACAAGAGGAGAGAAGAGATGGACATCACCACCCTGCGCATCGCGGCCACGCTGGCCTCCTTCGTGACCTTCATCGGCATCCTGGCCTGGGCCTTCTCGCGCCGTCGCAGCAAGGGCTTCGACGAGGCCGCACACCTGCCTTTCGAGCAGGACTGAAACGAACACCATGAGCGACTTCATCAGCGGCTTCTGGTCGCACTACGTCACCTACCTCTCGCTGGCCAGCATCGCGGCCTGCGCACTGCTGCTGTGGGTCACCAACCGGGCCCGCGTGCCCGGCGGCAGCGACAACACCACCGGCCACGTCTGGGACGAGGACCTGCGCGAGATGAACAACCCGCTGCCGCGCTGGTGGGTGGGCCTGTTCGTGCTGACCATCGTCTTCGCGCTGGGCTACCTGGTGGCCTACCCGGGCCTGGGCAGCATGCAGGGGCAGCTGGGCTGGAGCACGCAAGGCGAATACGAGAAGGAAATCGCCAAGGCCAATGCCGAACTGGCGCCGGTGTATGCGAAATACACGGCCATGCCCCACGAGGCCGTGGCCGGCGAACCGCAGGCCATGGCCATCGGCGAGCGCCTGTTCCTCAACAACTGCGCCCAATGCCACGGCTCCGACGCGCGCGGCAGCAAGGGCTTTCCGAACCTGAGCGACAGGGACTGGCTCTACGGCGGCGCGCCCGAGCGCATCCAGGAGACCATCACGCAGGGGCGCACCGGCGTCATGCCGCCCATGGCCGCGGCCGTGGGCACGCCCGAGGACGTGAAGAACGTCGCGAACTACGTGCTGAGCCTGTCGGGCAGTCCGCACGACTCGGTGCGCGCCGGCCTGGGAAAGAGCAAGTTCAGCGCCTGCGCCGCCTGCCATGGCGTGGGCGGCACGGGCAACCCCGCGCTGGGCGCGCCCAACCTGGCCGACCGCGTGTGGCTGCACGGCTACGGGCAGGACGCGATCGTCTCGATCATCAACACCGGCAAGACCAACGTCATGCCCGCGCAGCAGGGCAGGCTGACCGAGGCGCAGATCCATGTGCTGGCGTCCTACGTCTGGGGCCTGTCGAACACCGCGGCCACGCCCTGAGTTGCCTTCCGCCATGTCCGCTTCCCCCCGACCCGTGCCGCGCAAGGTGATCCCGATCGCCCCGGCCGAGAGCGCGCCCGTCGGCCTCTACGAGGCGCACAAGAAGATCTATGCGCGCAGCATCCAGGGCGTGTTCGCGCGCTGGCGCTGGGCCATGGTCTTTGTCACGCAGATCGTGTTCTACGGCCTGCCGTGGCTCGAGTGGGGCCAGCGCCAGATGGTGCTGTTCGATCTGGCCGCGCGGCGCTTCTACCTGTTCGGGCTGGTGCTCTACCCGCAGGACCTGATCTACCTCACGGGCCTGCTCGTGGTCTCGGCCCTGCTGCTGTTCCTGTTCACCGCGGTGGCGGGACGGCTGTGGTGCGGCTATGCCTGCCCGCAGACGGTCTACACCCAGATGTTCATGTGGGTGGAAGAGAAGATCGAAGGCCCGCGCAGCGCGCGCATGCGGCTCGACAAGGGTGCGTTCTCGATGGAGAAGGGCGTCAAGAAGAGCTTCAAGCACCTCGTCTGGCTGGGCATCGCGCTGTGGACCGGCTTCACCTTCGTCGGCTACTTCACGCCGATCCGCGAGCTCGGCATGGCCTTCCTGCAGACGCAGATGGGCTCGTGGGAAGTGTTCTGGGCCTTCTTCTACGGCTTCGCGACCTACGGCAACGCGGGCTTCATGCGCGAGCAGGTCTGCAAGTACATGTGCCCGTATGCGCGCTTCCAGGGGGCGATGTTCGACCGCGACACGCTGATCGTGAGCTACGACACGGCACGTGGCGAGCCCCGCGGCGCGCGCGGCAAGCAGCACGAGCGCGGCGGCCTTGGCGACTGCATCGACTGCACGCTGTGCGTGCAGGTCTGCCCGACCGGCATCGACATCCGCGAGGGCCTGCAGTACGAGTGCATCGGCTGCGGCCTGTGCGTGGACGCCTGCAACACGGTGATGGCCAAGATGGCCTACCCGCCGGGCCTGATCCGCTACGCCACGCAGAACGGCATGGCCGGCGGCTGGTCGGCGCGCCAGGTGCTGCGTCGCGTGCTGCGCCCGCGCGTGCTGATCTACAGCGCCTTGCTCGGCGCGCTGTGCCTGGGCCTGCTGGCCAGCCTGGTGGTGCGCACGCCGCTCAAGGTCGACGTGGTGCGCGACCGCGCCTCGCTCGCGCGCATCGCCGAGGGCGGCATGCTGGAGAACGTCTACCGGCTGCAGGTGATGAACGCGACCGAACGGCCGCAGCGCTATGCCATCGCCGCGAGCGGACTCGAGGGACTCAGCGTGGCCGCGGGAGCCTCGCTCGAGGTGCAGCCGGCCGAGTCGCGCTGGGTCGCGGTACGGCTGCAGCTGCCCTACGGCACCGCGGCACCGGGCTCGCACACCGTGCATTTCGATGTGCGCTCCGAAGACGGCGCATCGCATGTCTCGGAAAAGGCCATCTTCCTGGTCCCGCGCTAGCGCACACCGCCACGTTCAATAGAAAGAGATCTTCATGAATGCTCCCGGCCTCCTGCCCACCGTCGCCGAACCCTGGTGGAAGTTTCCCTATGTCTGGATGGTGATCGCCGGCCCGGCCATCGTCGTGGTGGCCGGTTTCGCCACGCTGTGGATCGCCATCCGCACGCCCGACCCGGTGGTGGCCGAGGACTACTACCGCCAGGGCGTGGAGATCAACAAGACGCTGGCCGACAAGAAGCTGATGCCGGCGCAGGCGGGCCGCAACCATGCGGCCACCCCGAGCGACGACGTCCCGCTGCCGAAGCACTGAGGACCGCCATGAAGCAACGCATCCGTCGCCTGGCCTGGATCCTCTGGCCCTCGTTCCTGCTGGCCTGCGTGGTGGAAATGCTGGTGTTCGCGCTGGTCGATCCGGGCGACCTGCACTGGCGCGGCGAAGCGCTGCCGCTGTCGCGCCAGGGCATCTACACGCTGGGCTTCTTCGTCTTCTGGGCGCTGGGCATGGGCTCGAGCGCGCTGACCGCGCTGCTCGGCATGTCCAGGCGCGAGATCAACAGGCCGGAGGATTGACGATGCGCTTGAGCTTGTCGGCGTCGACGATGCGCACATGGCGCTGCTGCACGGCCACGATGCCGTCCTCGACGAACTTCGACAGCGTGCGGCTCACGGTCTCGAGCTTGAGTCCGAGGTAGCTGCCGATCTCTTCACGGGTCATGCGCAGCACGAGCTCGGACTGCGAAAAGCCGCGCGCATGCAGCCGCTGCACCAGGTTCAGCAGGAAGGCCGCCAGCCGTTCTTCGGCGCGCATGCTGCCCAGCAGCAGCATCACGCCGTGCTCGCGCACGATTTCGCGGCTCATGATCTTGTGCACATGGCGCTGCAGGGCCGTGACTTCGCGCGACAGCTCCTCGATGCGGTCGAAGGGCATCACGCAGACCTCGGAATCCTCGAGCGCCACGGCGTCGCAGGTGTGGTGATCGCTCACGATGCCGTCCAGCCCGATGATTTCGCCCGCCATCTGGAAGCCGGTGACCTGGTCGCGGCCGTCCTCGGCCGTGATGCAGGTCTTGAAGACGCCGGTGCGGATCGCATAGAGCGAAGTGAAGCGCTCCCCGTTGTGGAACAGCGCCTCGCGCCGCTTCACCTTGCGCCGCGTCGCGACGATCTCGTCGATGCGTTCCAGCTCCGCGGGCTGCAGGCCCACGGGCATGCACAGCTCGCGCAGGTTGCAGTTGGAACAGGCGACTTTGATGATTTCGGGTGTCATGGCGGTTCGTGCCGGCCGGGAAGAGGACGGCGACGCTTCAAGTTGGTGCCTCGATTGTCCTCCTCCCCCCGAGCACGGGACTTGATGCAGGTCAAGGAAGTCCGGCCCGGTCGTCGGCACAGTCACGGAGCCCCGTGTGCCACATCACCATGCCAACCACCCTTTCTCCCGTCCTCGCTGCGCCTGCGGCCTCCGCCACCTCGGCTTGCGCCGTGCCCGTCATGACGCCCGAGATGCTGCAGCGCTTCGACGTGCAGGGGCCGCGCTACACCTCCTACCCGACCGCCGACCGCTTCGTCGAGGCCTTCGGCAGCGACGACTACGCGCAGGCGCTGCGCCAGCGCGCATTGAGCACCGGCCCCCGCGCGCTGCCGCTGTCGGTCTACGTGCACCTGCCGTTCTGCGCCTCGCTGTGCTACTTCTGCGCCTGCAACAAGATCGTGACCGGGCATCCGGAACGCGCCGAGGCGTACCTGGACTATCTCGAGCGCGAGATTGACCTGCAGGTGACGCAACTCGGGCGCGGTGCGGCCGTGAGCCAGTTGCACCTGGGCGGCGGCACCCCGACCTTCCTCGACGACGCGGCGCTCGCACGCTTGATGGCGATGCTGCGCGCCGCCTTCACCTTGGCGCCCGAAGGCGAATACGCGATCGAGATCGATCCGCGCACCATCGACGCGGCGCGGCTCGAACGGATCGCGGCGCTGGGCTTCAACCGGCTGAGCTTCGGTGTGCAGGACTTCGATCCGGCCGTTCAGAAGGCGGTACACCGCATCCAGCCCGCCGAGCAGGTGTTCGAACTGGTCGCGTCGGCGCGCCGGCTGGGTTTTGCATCGATCAACGTCGACCTGATCTACGGCCTGCCCAGGCAGACCGCGGCGTCGTTCGACCGCACGCTCGAGCAGATCTGCGAACTGCAGCCCGAGCGCATCGCGCTCTATGCCTATGCGCACCTGCCCGAGCGCTTCAAGCCCCAGCGCCGCATCGACCCGGCCGAGCTGCCCGACGCCGTCACCAAGATCGACATGCTCTCGCGCTCGATCGCTGCGCTCACCGCGGCCGGCTACGTCTACATCGGCATGGACCACTTCGCGCTGCCGACCGACCCGTTGGCCATCGCGCGCCGCCAGGGCCGGCTGCACCGCAACTTCCAGGGCTACAGCACGCAGCCGGATTGCGACCTGGTGGCGCTCGGGGTGTCGGCCATCGGCCGGATCGGCGCCACCTACAGCCAGAACGCCAAGACGCTCGAGGAGTACTACGACCTGCTCGACCAGGGCCGGCTGCCGGTGGTGCGCGGCCTCGCGCTGTCGCGCGACGACGTGCTGCGGCGCGCCGTGATCATGGCGCTGATGTGCCAGGGGCAACTGAGCTTCGAGTCCATCGGCCTGGCGCACCTGGTCGACTTCCGCCAGCACTTCGCGGCCGAGCTGGAAGTGCTCGCGCCGCTGGTGGCGCAGGGCCTGGTCACGGTCGATGCGCACGAGATCGAGGTCACGCCCATCGGCTGGTTCTTCGTGCGCGCCATCGCGATGGTGTTCGACCGCTACCTGCAGGCCGACCGCAACCGCTCGCGCTTCTCCCGGATCATCTGATGCAGACGGCGCTCATCGGCACCGCGTTGCTCATGGGCCTGGCCGGCGGCCCGCACTGCGTGGCCATGTGCGGCGCGGCCTGCGCGGGCGTGATCCGCTTCGCGCGTGCGCCGGGAGGCGGCGGTGTGGCGGTGCTGCCGACGCCCGCAGTGTCGGCGTCGGTGGTCTTCCATGCGGCGCGCGTGGCCAGCTATGCGGCCGGTGGCGCACTCGCGGCCACCGCCGTGCAGGGCCTGGCGCTCGCGAGCGAGCAGGTCGCAGCGCTTCGGCCGCTCTGGCTGCTGCTGCACGTGGCCGTGTTCGCCTGGGGCCTGCTGCTGGCCGTGGCCGGGCGGCAGCCGCTGTGGGCGCACAGCCTGGGTCGGCTGCTGGCGAAGCGGCTTCGACCCCGGGAGGGCTCGCGCTGGCGCGTGCTCGCGACGGGCGCGCTGTGGGTCTCGATGCCCTGCGGGCTGCTGTACTCGGCGCTGATGGTCGCGGCCCTGGGCAACAACGCCTGGCAGGGCGCGGCCGTGATGGCTGCGTTCGCCCTCGGAAGCGGCGTTGCGCTGTGGATTGCGCCCTGGCTCTGGCGGCGCCTGCACGGCGTCTTCGGCGAGTCCCGCCGCGAATGGGGCACGCGGCTCGCGGGCGCGGTGCTGGCGGTGGTGGCGCTGCAGGCCGTGTGGCACGACCTGAGCCGGCAGATCGCGATCTGGTGCCAGTAGCGTCCAGATCGACTGCCGCGCGAGCTCACTTCACCAGTTTCAGCGTGCCCTTCATGAGCGACGAGTGGCCGGGGAAGGAGCAGAAGTAGGTGTAGCTGCCGGCCGCGTCCAGCTTGGCGACCGCGAAGCTCACGCTGTCGCTCTCGCCGCCGCCGACGACCCGGGTGTGGGCCACCGCGCGGGCATCGCCGGCCTTCACGTAGTTCTGCGCTGCACCGGCGGCGATGCCGTCGGCCGCGACCGCCTGCACATCGGCCGTCTTGCTCAGGACCCAGTTGTGGCCCATGGCCTGCTTGGGCAGCTTGCCGCTGTGCTTGAGCTTGACGGTGAACTCCTTGCAGCTCTTGCTGACTTCGATCACCGGCTTGTTGAACTGCATGGCGTCGTTGCCCTCGATCTCGATCGTGCAGTCGGCGGCGAAGGCGGGCGCGGCGGCGCAGGCGAGCAGGGCAAGGGCAAAACGAGGGCGAAGCATGGGATGGGTTTCCTGAAGAAGGCGGCAGGTCGAGGTGCCCGCCGCATCACAGGCATTGTGCGAACGGGTGCCGCGCCTTCGTCTGACCTGCATCAAGGGCCGTGCACTTGGGCTGGCCCTTGCGCCGCTCAGGGGCCAGTCTCGATCCCGTGCGATCGCACCTTGTCGTAGTCCCTGAAGTTCATGGCGGTGTCCGGCGGAAGGGTCAGGCGATCGCGGCGGCGTCGCCGGTGCGCGCGAGCAGGGGCCTGACCTGCCAGCTGCCGTCGACACGCTCGAAGCGCAGCGGTTGTGCATTGCCCAGGATGGCCGGCTCGATTGCCACGCCCAGCAGCGCGGCCAGCACGTACAGCGTGCCGCCGTGCGCCACCACCAGCACGGGCGCGGGTTGGGCCAGTGCGTCGGCGAGCGACACGCGGTTGCGGTCGACGAACTGCGCCAGCGTCTCGCCGCCCTCGGGCGCGCAGGCCCAGTCGAGATCGACGGAAGAGGTGCCGATCAGCGCGCCGAAGTGGCGTTCGCGCAGGTCCTCGCGCGCCAGCGGCACGATGCGCAGGCTGGCGGCCACGGTGTGGGCGGTGTCGAAGGCGCGGCGCGCGTCGCTGCAGACGATGGTGCGGATCGGCTCGCCGGTCAGACGCTCGGCCGCGCGCACGGCCTGCTGCTGGCCCAGTTCGCTCAGCGGCTCGTCGACGGCCTGGAAGATGCGCGAGGCGTTGCGGCCGGTCTGGCCGTGGCGCAGGAAATAGAAGTGGTCGCAGGCCGGCGCGATCGGCTGGGCCGAGGCCAGGCGCACGAGTTCGTCGAAACCGGCCGGATGCTGCTGGGTGAAATGCGCGGTGGTGCTCATGGGGCTTTCGAAAGAGGAAGGATCAGCCGATCTTCATGGCGTGGGGGCGCGCCAGCAGCCGGTCGATGTAGGCATCGATCTTCGCACTGCCCGAGCGCCGGCCCATCATGCGCTGCCAGATGAACATCGCGCCGACCATCACGTCGGCCGCGGTGAACTGCGCGCCGAACAGGTAGGGGCCTTCGCCGAGTTCGCGTTCGACCACGTCCTTGACGATCGCGAAGTCGTTCCAGCCGCGCGCGGCCGGCGTCGGCAGCTTCAGCAGATCGTCGCCCATCGAGGGTTCGAGCTGCGCGGTGGCGTAGACCATGAGCGATAGAAAGCGGCCGCGTTCGGCCGTGCCCAGCGGAGGCGCGAGCTTCGTGTGCGGGTACTTCTCGGCGATGTAGAGCGCGATGGCCGGGTTCTCGAACACCCGCGCCTTGCCGTCGACCAGCGCCGGCAGCTTGCCTGCGGGGTTGATGGCCCGGAAGGCAGGCGTCTTGTGTTCCTTCTTCTGGAGATCGACGGGCACGATCTCATAGTCGACGCCGGCCTCGTCGAGCAGCCACTTGGCGATCAGTGCGCGGCTGCGCGGGTTGAAGTAGAGCTTCAGGGTCATCGCGGTCTCCTCAGAATTTGGGAATGCGCAGCGTCTTGCTCACCATCAGCGTGCCCGACAGCGCGAACAGCAGGACCAGCGGGTGCAATTGCCACGGGCCCAGCACCCAGGCGCCGCCCCAGACCGCATCGCCCACGCGACCCTGCCAGGCGGCCCAGGCCAGCACGCCGACCAGCACCACGCTGGTCGGAATGGGCGTGCCTTCGAAGTACTTGACCTTGTCCGCGCCCTCGGACAGCGCTTCGGCCGTGACGTTGTAGCGTGCCAGCCGGCTCACGCCGCAGCAGACGAAGTAGATCAGCACGAGGCAGTCCCAGCCGCCGTCGAGGCCGGCCGCGAAGGCCAGCGCAGCCGGTGCGACGCCGAAGGAGATCACGTCGGCCAGCGAGTCGAGCTCGCGTCCGAGCGCCGAATGGGTCTGGCGCCAGCGCGCGATGCGGCCGTCGAACACGTCGAAGATGAAGGCGGCCGGTGCCAGCGCCGCGGCCCAGAGGAAGTGCGCGAGCGATGGCTTTCCCATGTAGGCCATTGCGAGGAACACCGCGCCGACGCCGCAGGCAGCATTGCCGAGCGTGAACACGTCGGCCAGGTGAAAGCCGCGGATCATGGAGAAGTGCTGGCGCGCCGGCGCGGCGTTGGGCAGGGGAGCGGGCATGGAGCGGTTCCTCGGTGCGGAGATTCGGGCCGCCGGGTGTCGGCTGCTTCAACGCCGCACCTTAGCGCAATCGGCGCGGGCCCCTTGTAGGCCGCCGTCCGGCGTGCGGCGGTCGCCGCTACCTGAGCGCGCCGAAGCGCGCGGTGTAGAGCTGCGTCACCCAGTCGATGAACACCCGCACCCGCGGCGAGAGCTGCCGATGGTGCGGGTACAGCACCGAGTGGACCATCGGCGGGCAGGGCGTGTGCGCGAGGATCTCGATCAGCGTGCCCTCGCGCAATTGCCGGTCGATGCCGTAGCGCGGCACCTGGATGATCCCGCAGCCCTGCTCGGCGCAGATCTTGTAGCTGTCGGCGCTGTTCACGCTGATCCAGCCCTTGAGCGTGTGCGCCTCGATCTTGCCGTCGACCTCGAACAGGTAGGGAAAGACCTCGGGCCGCGACGCCGAGAAGAAATTGACGCCGATGTGCCGCGCCAGGTCGGCCGGTTGCAGCGGTGTGCCGTGGGCCGCGAGGTAGGTCGGACTGGCGCAGGTGACCTGCGGCACCAGCGCGAGCCGCCGGGTGACCAGCGACGAATCGCGCGGCTCGCCGCCGCGCACCACGCAGTCCACGCCTTCGCGCACCAGGTCCACCAGCCGGTCGCCGCTGCCCACCGCGAGCTCGATGTGCGGATAGCGTGCATGGAACTCGCCGATGCGCGGCAGCAGCAGCTCGTTCGCGGGTGCGCCGTGGATGTCGATGCGCAGTCGCCCGCGCGGATTGACGGCCAGTTGCGCGAGCGAGGACTCCGCGTCTTCCAGGTCGCGCAGCAGGTGCCGGCAGCGCTCGTAGAAGGCCTGGCCATCGACCGTCGTGCGCACCTGGCGGGTGGTGCGCTCGAGCAGCCGCACATGAAGCCGGGTCTCCAGCGCCTTGATGGCGTGCGTGGCGGTGGCGCGGGGGATGTCGAGCGCCGTGGCGGCCTGCGTGAAGCTGCCCAGCTCGACGATGCGGGTGAACAGTCGCATGGCATCGAAACGGTCCATGGCGTTTGCTCTTCGTCTTGATTGTTGAGTCTCTTTGGATTCTATTGCTAATTTTTCTGTATTTATTCAATGGATGGAAATAGAGAGACTGCCTCGACCCACCACTGAGAGACGCCATGACCCTGATCCTTCCGCGGCTGATGAGCCTCTATGACCGCCTCGAGCCTCTGAGCTACCTGCTGCTGCGCATCGCCTTCGGGCTGATGCTCATGACCCATGGCGTGCCCAAGCTGCTGGGCCGCAGCCACGGGACCATGGCCGACCCGATGGCGGGCTCGGTCAACCTGATCGCCAACGTGCTGCACCTGCCGGCCGCGCCGCTCATCGGCGGGTTCATCGCGCTGCTCGAAGGCGTGGGCGGGCTGATGCTGGCGGCGGGGTTCCTCACGCGCCTCGTCGCGCCGATGGTGGTGGTGCAGATGCTGGTCATCAGCTACCTGTTGGCGCCGACCTTCCCTTGGATCGACCGCGGCTTCGAGTACCCGCTGATGCTGGTGTTCGTGGCGCTTTTCATCACCGCGCGCGGCGGCGGGCGCGGCTCGGTCGATGCCTGGCGCGGACGCGAGTTCTGACACGCGACCCGATTCTCTCCCCAGAAAGCCCACGATGAACGACACCCCGACATGGCGCGCGGCCGGCGGTCAGCCCGCGCTCAGCAGGCGCACCTTCATGATGACCACGGCAGCCGGTGCCGGCGCGGCCGCTGCTTCCAGCGCGATCGCCGTGACGGGCGATGCCGCCGTGCAGCCCAACCCGCACACCGGCTCGCAGGCCACGCGCGTCACCGTCAACGGCAAGCTGCACGCGCTGATACTGGAACCCCGGGCCTCGTTGCTCGACGTGCTGCGCGAGCAACTGGGTCTCACCGGCGCCAAGAAGGGCTGCGACCACGGCCAGTGCGGCGCCTGCACGGTGCACATCGACGGACGCCGCGTTGCGTCGTGCCTCACGCTCGCGGTGAAGGCCGATGGCTGTGCGGTCACCACCATCGAAGGCATCGAGGCGGCCGACGGCACGTTGCACCCCATGCAGCAGTCCTTCATCGACCACGACGCGCTGCAATGCGGCTACTGCACGCCGGGCCAGGTGATGGCGGCGATTGCCTGCGTGCGCGAAGGCCACGCCACCAGCGACGCGCAGATCCGCGAGTACATGAGCGGCAACATCTGCCGCTGCGGTGCCTATGCAGGCATCCTCGAGGCGATCCGCGAGGCCGCGCCCCGGATGACGCAGATGCGCCGCATGGAGGGCCGCGGCCATGCATGACTTCGCCTACCTCCGACCGCGCAGCACCGGTGAGGCCGTGCACCTGCTCGCGCAACACCAGCCCGGCGCCCGCTACTTCGCGGGCGGCACCACGCTGTTCGACCTGATGAAGCTCGGCGTCGAAGCACCGGCCACGGTGATCGACATCACGCGCATCGAAGGGCTCGCCCGCATCGACACCGGCGACCGCGCGGAGCTGCGCATCGGCGCGCTGGCGGCGATGAGCGACGTGGCGGAGCACACCGTGGTGCAGCGCGAGTTTCCGGCGCTGTCGGAATCGCTCTGGAAGGCCGCCTCGCAGCAGCTGCGCAACATGGCGACCGTCGGTGGCAACCTGCTGCAGCGCACGCGCTGCGCCTACTTTCGCGGCGGCCCCGAGTTCGCCTGCAACAAGCGCGCGCCGGGCAGCGGCTGCGCGGCTCTCGGCGGCCAGAACCGCGGGCACGCGGTGCTCGGCGGCAGCGAGGCCTGCGTGGCGATCTACCCCGGCGACATGGCCATCGCGCTCACGGCCTTCGACGCGATGGTCGACACCGTGAGCCCGCGCGGCGAACGTTCGGTGCCGGTGCGCGAGTTGCACCGCGAGCCCGGCGCCACGCCGCACCTGGAGACGGTGCTGGCGGCCGACGAGCTGATCGTGCGCATCCGCATTCCGCGCGGGCCCGTCGGCCGCGCCTCGACGTACCACAAGATCCGCGACCGCGAGTCGTACGCCTTCGCGCTCGCCTCGGCGGCCGTGGCCGTGCACATACGCGGCCAGCGCGTGGCCGATGCGCGCATCGCGCTCGGCGGTGTCGCGACCCGGCCGTGGCGGGCCACCGAGGCCGAGCGCAGCCTGGTCGGGCTGCCGCTCACGCGCGCCGCCGCACGGCGCGCGGCCGAGCTGGCCTTCGCGGGCGCGAAGCCGCTCGAACACAACGCGTTCAAGGTGGCGCTCGGCATCGAGACGGTGACCGACGCGCTCATGCTGGCCAAGGACAGGAGCTGAAGATGGCAAACCCCACGATCGCGACGAAGAAGAACACGCCGCAGAACATCCCGCGTGCGGGCGCCGAACGCGTCGACGCGCGCGACAAGGTGCGCGGCGCCACGCGCTATGCGGCCGACGACGCGCGCCCCGGCCTGCTGCATGCCGCGCTGGTGCCCTCGCGCATCGCCTGCGGCACCGTCACGGGCATCGACACGGCGGCAGCGCAGCGGGTGCGCGGCGTGCGCAGCGTGCTCACGCACGAGAACGTCGGCACCTTCGACACCGGGGGCTTCCTGATGGGCGGTGGCTTCGGCTTTCAGAGCGTCTATCCGCTGCGCTCGGCGCAGATCGCCTACCGCGGCCAGAGCGTCGCGATGGTGGTGGCCGACACGCTCGAGGCGGCGCGCGAGGCCGCCGCGCTGGTGCGGGTCACGTACGACGCGATGCCGTTCGTGGCGACCCTCGACGCACCCGACGCCGAGCCGCTCGCGCAGACGGCGGTGCTGCCGCAGCCGATGTTCGCCGACCGCCGCGTGGGCGACCCGGAGGGCGCGCTGGCGGGCGCGGCCGTGACGCTGGACCTGCACTACACGCTGCCGGCCCAGCACCAGAACCCGATGGAGATCATCGCCACCGTGGCCGAGTGGAACGACGGCGTGCTCACCATCCGCGAGCCGACGCAGAATGCCGAGGGCGTGCGCCACGGCCTCGCGAAGCAGCTCGGCATCGAGCCGGCGAAGGTGCGCGTGCTGTCGCCCACGCTGGGTGGCGGTTTCGGCCAGAAGAACTCGCTGCAGTCGCACACCGCGCTGGTGGCGATCGCGGCGCGCACGCTGCAGCGGCCGGTGAAGCTGGTGATGACGCGCGCGCAGCTGTTCCACAACGCCAGCTTCCGCCCAGCCAGCCGGCATCGCGTGCGGCTCGGGGCGGACCGCAGCGGTCGGCTGCTGTCGGCGATCCACGAGATCGACCAGCAGACCTCGCGGCACGACCTGTTCCCCTCGATGGGCACCGAGATCACGTCGCGGCTCTACGGCATCTCCAACTTCCTGGGCCGCGAGCGGCTGGTGCGCACCGACGTGCAGACGCCGGGCTACATGCGCGCACCGTTCGAGCACCCGGCGGCCTTCGCCTTCGAGAGCGCCATCGACGAGATGGCCTATGCGCTGGCCCGCGACCCGGTGGCCTTCCGGCTCGCGAACGACGCCGCGGCCGATCCGCTCACAGGCAAGCCGTTTTCGTCGCGCCACGTGGCCGAATGCCTGGTCAAGGGCAGCGAGACCTTCGGCTGGGCCCGCCGCACGATGGCGCCGGGCTCGATGCGCGCGCCCGACGGCAGCCTGGTCGGCTGGGGCGTGGCGATCGGCACCTACAAGGCCGCCATGGCACCCGCCATCGCGACCGTGCGGCTCCACACCGACGGCGTGGTGCGCGTGGCGGTCGGTGGTCACGAGATGGGGCAGGGCATGCGCACGGCCATCGCGGTGACGGTGGCGCGTGCGCTCGGCGCACCGGTGGCTGCGATCGAGATCCTGCTCGGCGACACCGGCGCCGCGCCCCAGCATCTGACGGCCGGTTCCTGGGGCACGGCGACGGCGCTGCCGCCGGTGCTGGAAGCCGCGCAGCGGCTGATGGACGACCTGCGGCAGAACGCGGGCCGCACGGCGAGCGAAAGCGGTGTCACCGCGCTCGCCTTGCTGCGCGCATCCGGCCGCCCGTTTGCCCAGGCCGAGAGCCGCCGGCGTGCGCCGGGCCAGCCCGAGCAGGTGTTCGGCCGGCTGACCGGCGGGCTGCCGGCGGCCGCGGGGCCGGTGTACCCCGATTTCGTCGGCTTCAGCTTCATCGCGCATTTCGTCGAAGTGCGCATCGAGCCGACCACGCGCCGCATCCGCGTGCCGCGTGTGGTCAGCGTGGCGGACTGCGGCATCGTCGCCAGCCCGCGCACTGCGCGCAGCCAGGTCGAGGGCGGCGTGGTCTGGGGCATCGGCGCCGCGCTGCGCGAGGTGAGCGAGGTCGACCCGCGCTACGGCGGCTTCCTCAACGCCGATCTGGCGGAGTACGTGATGCCGGTGGCGGCGGACATCGGCCGCATCGAGGTCGATTTCGTCGGCAAGCCCGACACGCGACTCAATGCGATGGGCGTGAAGGGCCTGGGCGAGGTCGCGATGGTGGGCGTGGCGCCGGCCATCGTGAACGCGGTGTTCCACGCGACCGGCAAGCGCCTGCGCCGGCTGCCGCTGATGCTGGAGGACCTGTTGGAGACCTGAGCCTGGTCGCGGCCGGGCGTCAGGACGCGAAGGCGCGCTGCAGGGCGTGCGAGAGCTCGCCAACCAGCGCCTCGCGCTGCGGCGAGGCGCGCCGGAAGTGGCGGACCACGCCGCCGCGCGATTCCCATTCCGGATGGTTGCGTGCCGGCTGCGCGGCGCGCACCGCGGCCGTTGCGGCGCGGGTGGGCGCGTCGCCGTCCTTCGATGCCTCCGTGTCGATGCGCTGCGTGGCCGCATGGCCGCGCCGCTCCAGCGCCTGCGTGAGTTGCAACTGCCACGCGGCCAGCGCGAACAGCACGCCGTCTTCGACCGTGAGCTCGTGCACGTCGCGCAGCTTGTTGGCGAGCTTGCGGCCCAGCGGGCCCCAGCCTTGCGAGATCGCACCACCGATGGCGCCACCCAGCGCAGCGCCCGCGCCCAGCGAAAGACCGGCCAGTGCGAGGTCGGCGACCACGCCCACGGCGACGCCCACCGCGGCCCCCTTGCCCAGCCGCAGGCTCGCGTCCTTGAGCGCCTCGGGGCTGAAGAAATCCATCGACCAGCGGCCTTCGAGCAGCGGCAGCGCGGCCTCGGCCGCATCGCCTTCGCGGAAACCGTAGAGCGCGAGCAGGTCGGAGGTGCAGCGCTGCGCCTTGGCCGACACGGCCTGCTGCAAGGCCGCGATCTGCGGTGCGCGGCGCGCCGCATCTTCGAACTCGGCCGCGGGCAGCGTGCGACGCGTGGCGGCCACGTCGACCAGCAGTTCGGCGATGCGTGCGGCGGCCTCGTTGCGGCGCTGGGCAAATTCGCTGTCGAGCGCGGCGATCACGTCCTGCAGTTGCGCGCGGCGTTCGCGCAGCAGCGTGACCAGGTCCTGGTACAGATCGTGCTCGGCACCGACGAAAGGCGCGGCCGCATCGAAGCGCACCACCGCGTGCATGCCGTAGGCCGCGAGCAGCGTGCGCCATTCGGGCTCGCGTGCAGCGGCGTCGCGCACGAAGTTGAGCACCGGCAGCACCGGCCGCGCGCAGGAGCGCAGCAGCTCGATCTCGTCGCGGTACTTGGGCAGCACGGGTTCGCGCGCATCGATCACGAGGAAGGCGGCATCGACCTCCAGCAGCGTGCGCAGCACCTTGGCCTCCTGCTCGAAGCTGCCGCGCGCCTCGGGCCCTTCGAGGAAGCGGCGGATGCGCTCGGGCGGCGTGGGGGCATCACCGAGCTGCGCGATGTGTTCGCGCAGGCTCACCGCGTCTTCCAGCCCGGGCGTGTCGAAGAAGCGCACGGCCGCTTGGTCGCGCACCTTGAGTTCGATGCGTTCGACATGGCGCGTGGTGCCGGGACGCGTCGACACTTCGCCGAAATCGACGCGCCGGGTCAGCGTGCGCAACAGCGAGGTCTTGCCGGCATTGGTGTGGCCGACCACGGCGATGCGGATGGCGCTGTCTCCCGTGCGTTCGATGCTTTCCATGTTCACCATCCTGCCAGCGCGTCGGTCAGCCGCTCATGGGCGGCGATGCGCTCCAGGCCGGTGTCGCGCAGCCAATCGCGCCAGCGCCGGATGCCGGCCTCTGACACCATGGCGCTGCCGTCATCGGGCAGCAGCCATAGCCGGCATTCGCCACAGTGCGCGAGCAGCTCGCGCAGCAGGCGCTCGGTGCCGCGGTCGGGGCTGGCCGCCGCGCGGCAGGCCAGCAGCAGCGCGCGTGGTCGCAGCCGCGCCGCAGTGTCGAGCAGCGTGCGGCGCGCCTCGGCGCCGCCGTCGATGCGCAGCCACTGCGCTTCGGCGGGCAGGCCGGCCGGCGGCCAGGCGATGTCGGGCGGCAATTCGAAGCCGACGGCGATCAGCGCATCGCCGGTGTCGAGGGGGCGCAAGGGGGCTTGCGGATGCAAGGCACCGGGGTCGGCGTCGACGATGGCCGGGGGCGCCAGCGCATCGAAGCGCGCGGCCAACCGGCGGTAGTAGGGCGCATCGAGCGCAGGTTGCAGGCCGCGCCGGCGCCACTGCCACATCGCGGCGCTCCAGAGCAGAAGCAGCAGGCGCGGCAGCAGTCCGTAGACCACGATGCAGCCGGTGAGCCACAGCGCCCAACTGCGCTGGCCGACCGCATCGGCCATGCCGCCCGGTGCGAGCACGACGCCAGCATCGGGTGTTGCGAAGCCGAACCACGCGGGCAGTCGGCCCAGCGCCTGCACCGCCTGCAGGAAGAACTGCGGGTCGAGGATGGTCGTCTCCCAGTTCAGCGTGTAGCGGTGAAAGGCCAGCGCGAAGAGCAGGGCGCCCAGCACGACGACGAAGGACAGCGTCCAGATGCCATGGCTCACCAGCCCCAGCGCCCACGGCAGCAGGCGGGCGCGCGACAGCAGCCGCGTGGCGGCGCGCAACAGCACCGGGGCCTGGCCCTTGCGCCCGCCCGCGACGCGCGCCGTGAGCGTCATCCACAACCAGCCGAAAGACAGGCGCGGCGCCCGCAGGGGCAGCAGCAGGCCCACCAGCCAGGCCAGCAACGTCAGCAGATGAACGCCCAGCAGGCTGATCAGCGCCGCCATGATGTTGATGCGCCGCTCGGGGCCACCGACCACGCTGCCGGCCATGGCCAGGCCCGCGAGAACGATCACCAGCACCAGGCCCAGGCCGACCCAGGGCGCCCACAGGCGGGCGCGTGCGAGTTCGTGGGGAAGGCCGAGGCGCTGGCCCAGCAGCTGCGCGCGTTGGGCGATCCGGCCCGGGGTGTCAGATCGCCGGGCGAAGGCTTCGCGCATCGCCGCCGCATCGTCGAGCGGGCCGGCCTCCTCGATCAGCTGGACGGCTTCGGTGATCAGCGCATTCGGCGGCGGCGTGGTTGCGGGCGGGCGCGATGCGATGTTCAACGGCTTTTCTCGGTTCTTCTCGGACGCCGCGGCATGGGCGCGCGGCAGGGTGCGGGAAATTATGCCGTGCGCACCAACGCGAAGGGGCCGCGAACGGCCCCTTCGGATGGCCGGCCTTGCAGCCGGCGCTCTGGCGTATCGAGCTCAGCGCAGGCCGAAAAACGACAGCACTGCGACCACGACCACGACCAGACCGACGATATAGATGATGGAATTCACGCGAGGGCTCCTCTTTGTTGACAACAGCGACAGCCTCTCACGCAGCGGAATTTTCACTGTCGGCGGCCAGCGGCCTGTGCTGTAGGACGCACCGATCTTTGCGCGGAGGGCCCCGAGCCTGCCTTCAGAATCGGCGCTGATTTCACTCTCTCGCCGACCGACATGCCCACGTTTCGCCTTCGCTCCCTCCTCTTCCTGTGCGGCCTGGCCTCTGCCGGCCTTTGCACGGCGGCCGACCCGGCCAGCGACGACACCCGCCAGGCCCGCCTGTTCATCGACGCCGCCGGGCAAGCCCAGTTCGAGCCGCCCGCGGGCTGGAAGCCGTTGTCGACCGCCGAGGGGGAGGGCAAGCGCTTCTTTTTCTACAGCTACGCGCTGCCCGGCGTGAAGGGCGCGCGTGCGGTGGCCCGTGTCTCGCTGAAGCCGGTGTCGCGATCGGTGCGGCTCGCCGACCTGACGCCCGAGGAGCAGAAGGTGGCCGAACGCGCCAGCAGCGCCGCCATCGAAGACATGCAGCGCGAGGTCAACGCCATGCCCGGGCTCGACTTTCTCGCGGGAGGCACGCAGTACATCTACACGGCGCTCGAGGACGGCAAGCGCTTCCACTATTCGCAGTTCATCAACGTGAAAGGCGTGACCCGGAAAGACCAGGCGCTGCGGCCGGCGGTCGCGATTGGGCTGCGCTGCCGCAACGCGATCGCCGAGGGTGCACCCGGCGCGGCCAAGGCGGCCGAGGCGCTGGAGGCGAGCTGCTACCAGACGATGCTCGGACTGCGGACGCAGTAGCAGCGGGCCCGAGGCGCAGCGGGCTTCACTGCTCGCCCAGGAACCCGCCGCTCTGGTGCGCCCAAAGGCGGGCATAGAGCCCGCCCTGGGCCAGCAGGGTGGCGTGGTCGCCTTCTTCGACGACCTTGCCTTCGTCGAGCACGATCAGGCGGTCCATGGCGGCGATGGTCGAGAGCCGGTGGGCGATCGCGATCACGGTCTTGCCCTCCATCAAGCGGTACAGGCTGGCCTGGATCGCGGCCTCGACCTCGGAGTCGAGTGCGCTGGTGGCTTCGTCGAGCAGCAGGATCGGCGCGTCCTTGAGCATCACGCGCGCGATGGCGATGCGCTGGCGCTGGCCGCCCGAGAGCTTGACGCCGCGTTCGCCCACGTGCGCCTCGTAGCCGCTGCGGCCCTTGGCGTCGCCCAGTGAATCGATGAAGGCCTGCGCCTCGGCGCGCTCGGCGGCTTCGCGGATCTCGTCGTGCGGCGCATCGGGCCGCCCGTAGGCGATGTTGTCGGCCACCGAACGGTGCAGCAGCGAGGTGTCCTGCGTGACCATGCCGATGTGCTTGCGCAGCGAGTCCTGCGTGACCTGCGCGATGTCTTGGCCGTCGATCAGGATGCGGCCGCTGTCCAGGTCATGGAAGCGCAACAGCAGGTTCACCAGCGTCGACTTGCCGGCGCCCGAGCGACCGACCAGGCCGATCTTCTCGCCGGGGCGCACCGTCAGCGTCATGTCGTCGATCACGTTCGGGCGGCCCTCGCCATAGCGGAAACTCGCATGCTCGAAGCGCACCTCGCCACGCGGCACGGCCAGCGCCGGCGCGGCCGGCGCGTCGACCACGGTGCGCGGGCGCGACAGCGTCTTCATGCCGTCCTGCACTGTGCCGATGTTTTCGAACAGGCTGGTCATCTCCCACATGATCCAGTGCGACATGCCCTGCAGCCGCAGCGCCATCGCGGTGGCCGCGGCCACCGTGCCGACGCCGACCACGCCGCGCGACCACAGCCACAGCGCCATGCCTGCCATGCCGGCGGTGAGCGCCATGCTCAGGATGTGGTTGGTGATTTCGAAGGCGCTCACCAGGCGCATCTGGGCCTGGCCCGTGGCCTGGAATTCCTGCATCGCCGAGCGCGCGAAGCCGGCTTCGCGCTGCGTGTGCGAGAACAGCTTGACGGTGGCGATGTTGGTGTAGGCATCGGTGATGCGCCCGGTCATGAGGGCGCGCGCATCGGCTTGCGCCTTGCCGATCTTGCCCAGGCGCGGCACGAACCACGCGAGCTGCACGAAGTAGAGCAGCAGCCAGACCACGAAGGGCAGCATCAGCGAGGTGTCGAGCACGGCCGCCAGCACGATCAGCGTGGCGACGTAGACACCCATCGCCACCAGCACGTCGGCCAGCACGAAGATCGTGTCGCGCACCGCGAGCGCGGTCTGCATCACCTTGGCCGTGATGCGGCCGGCGAACTCGTCCTGGTAGAAGGCCATGCTCTGGCCGAGCATCAGCCGGTGGAAATTCCAGCGCAGCCGCATCGGCAGGTTGATGGCCAGCGTCTGGTGCTTGACGATGGTCTGCAGGCTCACCACCACGATGCTCGCGACCAGCGCCGCGCCCAGCCACATCAGCGTGGTGCCGCGGTCCTGCCACAGGCGCTCGGGCACCTGGCCGCCGAGCCAGTCGACGATGCGGCCCAGCATGGCGAACAGCAGGGCCTCGAAGGCCGACATGACGGCGGTGAGCGCCGCCATCGCGCCGATCTTGCCGCGCGTGCCCTTGGTGCAGGCCCAAAGGAAGGCGAAGAAGCCGTCGGGCGGCGGCACGGGTTCGGCGGCGGGGTAGGGCTGGAGAAGTCTTTCGAAGAAACGGAACAAGGCAGGCGGTCTTTCAAGTGGAAAAAGGCGCCAGGCGCCTTTTCGAGAGGGCTCCACTGTACCGGGCGCCCGGGGCCCGCGTGCGCGTCAGGACTTTGTTTACGCTGCCGCCGGTCAGCGTAGGTGCGGACGCACCAGGAATTTCTCGCCGGTCGCGCGCTGGTTGTAGCGCGCAATGGCGGCCGGCGAGAGCACCTCGGTCAGCGACAACTCGCCCGCGTAGCGGCTGGCGAAGGTGGTCTTGAGTTCGGCGGCCACGCGCTGCTTGAGCACCTGCGCGGCGGCGGGCCCGATCTTCTGCAGGAAGGGAAACAGCAGCCAGCCGCCCATGCCCCAGGCCATGCCGAAGCTGCGGTTGAAGGTGGTGGGCCGAACGTCGAGGCCGCCGTAGAGATAGACCTGCTTGTGCGTGCTCGAGCCGTAGCGGTTGTAGACCTTGGCCGTGCGGGCGATCGCAGCCTCCATGCACGAGAGGATCTGGCCGGCCAGCGGTCCGCCGCCGGTGGCATCGAAGGCCAGCGTGGCGCCGGTCGCGGCCAGCGCATCGGTCAGGTCCGCGAGGAAGGTCGGGGCACTGCTGTCGCACACATGGGTCGCGCCCATGGCCTCGAGCAGCGCCACCTGTTCGGGCTTGCGCACGATGTTGACCAGGGCCACGCCGTCGGCCAGGCAGATGCGCTGCAGCATCTGGCCCAGGTTCGAGGCGGCGGCGGTGTGCACCAGCGCGGTGTGCCCTTCACGCTTCATGGTCTCGACCATGCCGAGCGCGGTCAGCGGGTTGACGAAGGACGAGGCGCCTTCGGCCGCCGTGGCGTCGTCGGGCAGCAGCAGGCACTGGTCGACCGGGACCGCGCGGAACTGCGCATACATCGCGCCGCCCAGCACTGCGACAGTCTTGCCGAGCAGCGCCTGGGCCGCGGGGGACTGGCCGGCGTCGATCACCACGCCCGCGCCCTCGTTGCCCACGGGCATCGATTCGTCGAGCCGCGCGGCCATGGCCCGCATCCCGGCCTCGGGGATCCGGGCGGTGAGCAGCGGACGCTCGGCCGTGCCGCCTGCCACCGCGGTCTCCAGGTCGGCGGTGCCGAAGAGCAGGCCCAGGTCCGAGGGGTTGAGCGGGGCGGCTTCGATGCGCACCAGCACCTCATTGTCGGCCACGGCGGGGATGGGGAGTTCGGCGAGCGAAAGCTCCAGTTCGCCGCTGCGTTTGACCAGCGAGCGGAGTTGAAGGGCGGTGCGGGGAATGTCGAGGGCCATGGAGCCTCCAGGAAGGAATGAGCGGGCGCCAGTTTAGGACGCCGTGGCGCTCAGGCCGTGTCGCCGTCGCGGCACAGGGCCTGGCCCAGGTGGTCGATGAAGCTGCGCAGCTTGGGTGCCATGTACTGCCGGCTGGTATAGACCGCGAACAGCGTGACGGGCTGGGCGCTGTACTCGGGCGTCACGCGCACCAGCGTGCCGGCCGCCAGGTCGTCGTCGACCAGCCACTCGGGCAGGAAGGACATGCCCAGGCCTGCGCGCACCGCATGCAGCGTGAGCGTGGTGTCGTCCGAGCGCAGGACAGGGTTCAGCCGCAGCGGTGCCTGCCGGCCGCCGGGCCCCTTGAGCGACAAGCCCTCGATGTTCACATAGCTGGGCACGATGGCGCCGAGCCGGGCCAGCTCCGAGGGGAGCGAGGGCGTGCCGGCGCGCGCCAGCAGCGCGGGCGTGGCGACCAGGTGGAACTGCACGCGGCACAGGCGGCGCGCGATCAGCGCCGGGGAGGGCTCCTGCGTGGCGCGCAAGGCCAGGTCGTAGCCGTCGGCCGCGAGGTCGACCTTGCGGTTTTCCAGGTGCATGTCGACCAGCACCTCGGGAAAGGCCGCGTGGTAGCCGGCCAGCACGCGCGCGAAATGCGGGGTGGCGCACCACACCGGCGCGCTCACCTTCAACTGGCCGCGCGGCGCGTCGTTCTTGCGGCCGATCGCGGCCTCGGCCGCGTCCAGCAGGTCGAGCGCCAGCCCGCTCTGCGCGTACCAGGATTCGCCCGCCTCGGTCAGGCTCAGGTGCCGGCTGGTGCGGTTCAGCAGCCGCGCGCCCAAAGACTTCTCCAGCTGCGCGACATGCTTGCTGGCCATCGGGGCCGAGATGCCCAGACGGTCGGCCGCGGCGGTGAAACTGCCCGCGTCCACCACGTCGCGGAACACCCGGAGGCTGGTCATGCGGTCCATCGATGATTTCCTGTGGAGAAACGAATCGTTGAATCCTAGCCTATCGATTTCCTGTGGAGAAATCTCTAGACTCGTGGCAAAGGAGCACTTCCATGACCCCCACGACTTCCACCGACCGACTGCTGCCCACCTACTTCATCTCGCACGGTGGCGGCCCGTGGCCGTGGATGAAGAAGGAGATGGGCAATGCCTATGCGCAGCTCGAAGCCTCGCTGGCGGACATCCCGCGCCAGATCGGCCGCGCGCCGCGCGCCATCCTCATGGTGTCGGCGCACTGGGAGATGCCCGCCTTCACCGTGCAGGGCCACCCCAAGCCGCCGATGATCTACGACTACGGCGGCTTCCCGGCCCACACCTACCGGGTGCACTACGACGCGCCGGGTTCGCCCGAGGTGGCGCAGCGCGTGATGGCGCTGCTCGAGGCCGCGGGCCTGCCGGCCGCAATCGACCCCGAGCGCGGCTTCGACCATGGCGCCTTCTCGCCGATGGCGGCCATCTACCCGAAGGCCGACGTGCCCATGGTCCAGCTGTCGCTAAAGCGCGGCCTCGACCCGGCCGAGCACCTCGCGCTGGGCCGCGCGCTGGCGCCGCTGCGCCGCGAAGACGTGCTGATCGTCGGCAGCGGCCTGAGCTATCACAACCTGCGCAACTTCGGCCCGCAGGCCAGTGAGGTGTCGAAGGCCTTCGACGACTGGCTCGACACCGCGGTGGTGGGCGCGACGCCGGCCGACCGCGTCGCGCATCTGCTCGACTGGGCCTCGGCCCCTTCGGCCCGCATCGCACATCCCCGCGAGGAGCACCTGATCCCGCTGATGGTCGCGGTCGGCGCGGCCGAAGCCGAAGCGGGCGAACGCGTCTATCACGAGCAAGCCTTCATGGGCGGGATCGCGGTGTCGAGCTTCCGCTTTGGCGCCGCACAGGGCTGAGGCGGCGACGGTCCTGTCCGGCACTGGAGGGCACACCGGTGTCAATGCCCGCCTGCGGGATGGCGTGGCCACGCATGGATCGGATGAGCCCGGCATCGCGGGCAGGTCGTACGACGATGCCCAGGCCGGCGTCTGCGTGATGCCCAAGGCAACGACGACAGAGCGGCCGGACAGAGGCATCAGATCGATCGCTGGTTGACCCGCTTGGAAAGTTGCTCGGCGCTCTCCCTGCGCTCGCTGTAGCGGTCCACCAGGTAGGCGGCCGAGTCGCGCGTGAGCAAGGTGAACTTCACCAATTCCTCCATCACGTCGACCACCCGCTCGTAGTACGAAGATGGCTTCATGCGGCCCGCATCGTCGAACTCCATGAAGGCCTTCGCGACGGACGACTGGTTCGGGATGGTGACCATGCGCATCCAGCGCCCGAGCACCCGCAGCTGGTTGACGGCATTGAAGGACTGTGAGCCGCCCGACACCTCCATCACCGCGAGCGTCTTGCCCTGCGTGGGCCGCACCGCGCCCATGGCCAACGGAATCCAGTCGATCTGCGCCTTCATGATGCCGGTCATGGCGCCGTGGCGCTCGGGCGAGGTCCAGACCATGCCTTCGGACCATTGCGCCAGGTCGCGCAGTTCCTGCACCTTCGGATGGTCCTCGGGCGCGTCGTCCGGCATCGGCAAGCCCCGCGGGTCGAAGATGCGTGCTTCCGCGCCGAGGGCCTGCAGCAGACGTGCCGCTTCCTCGGTCAGCAACCGGCTGTATGAACGCTCGCGCAGCGAGCCGTAGAGCAGCAGGATGCGCGGCGGGTGCGTGGCGCGTTCGGTCGGATGCAGGCGTTCCGGATCGGGCTGGTGAAAGAGCCCCGCGTCGATGTTGGGGAGCTCAGGGCTTGACGACACGCTGCCCCTTCGCATCGACTACGGCCTCGCCGTCTTCCTTGGTGAAGGCGCCCTGTTGCGGCTGCGGCAGGATGTCGAGCACGGCTTCCGAAGGGCGGCAAAGTCGTGTGCCGAGCGGCGTGACCACGATGGGTCGGTTGATGAGGATCGGGTGCTGCAGCATGAAGTCGATGAGCTGCGCATCGGTCCACTTCGGGTCGCCCAGGCCGAGCGCGTCGTACGGTGTGCCCTTCTGCCGCAGCACGTCGCGCACCGGCACGCCCATCGCCGTCGTCAACCGGACGAGCGTCGCTCGATCCGGTGGATTCTTCAGGTATTCGATCACCTCCGGCGCCTCGCCGGTGTTGCGGATGAGCGCGAGCACGTTGCGGGAAGTACCGCAGTCGGGGTTGTGATAGATGGTGATGTGGGTCATGGGATCAGGAATAAAAGTTGCAGGGCATCGGCTCAGCTCAGGCGCAGGGCGAGCGCAGCCAAGGTCACGAAGAGCACCGGCACGGTCAGCACGATGCCGACCTTGAAGTAGTAGCCCCAGGCGATCGTCGTTCCCTTCTTGGCCAGCACATGCAGCCAGAGCAGCGTCGCCAGGCTGCCGATGGGCGTGATCTTCGGGCCGAGGTCGCAGCCGATGACGTTGGCATAGATCATGGCTTCCTTCACTACGCCGGTCGCAGAGGAGGCGTCGATCGACAGGGCACCAATCAACACGGTCGGCATGTTGTTCATCACGGAGGACAGCAGCGCCGTGAGGAAGCCGGTGCCCATCGCCGCGCCCCAGACGCCGCTCTGCGCAAAGATGTTCAACAGGCCGGCGATGCGATCGGTCAGGCCCGCGTTCCGCAGGCCGTAGACCACCAGGTACATGCCCAGCGAGAAGATAACGATCTGCCAGGGCGCGCCGCGCAGGACCTTGCGCGTGCTGATCACGTGGCCGCGCGCAGCGACGGCAAGCAGCAGCGCGGCACCGACGGCGGCGACTGCGCTCACCGGCACACCCAGTGGCTCCAGGCCAAAGAATCCGACCAGCAGGAGGACGAGCACGACCCAGCCAGCGCCGAAAGTTGCTCGATCCCTGATCGCGGCCGAGGGCGTTTTGAGCTGAGCCACATCGTAGGTGGCGGGGATGCCACGGCGGAAGTACAGCATCAGCACGACCAGGCTGGCCAGCACCGAGGCCACGTTGACCGGGACCATCACCGCTGCGTAGTCGTCGAAGCCGATCTTGAAGAAATCGGCCGAGACGATGTTCACCAGGTTCGAGACGATCAGCGGCAGGCTGGCGGTGTCGGCGATGAAGCCGGCGGCCATCACGAAGGCCAGCGTCGCGGCCGGCGTGAAGCCCAGGGCGATGAGCATGGCCATCACGATCGGCGTCAGGATCAACGCAGCGCCGTCATTGGCGAAAAGCGCCGACACGGCGGCACCGAGCAAGACGATGAAGGCGAAGAGAAGGCGCCCCCGGCCGCCGCCCCAGCGCGCGACGTGCAACGCCGCCCATTCGAAGAAGCCGGCCTCGTCGAGCAGCAGGCTGATGATGATCACGGCCACGAAGGTGGCGGTGGCGTTCCAGACGATGCCCCAGACGACGGCGATGTCGCCGAGGTGAACGACACCCAGGAGCAGCGCGATCACGGCCCCGAGCGATGCGCTCCTGCCGATGCCCAGACCTCGCGGCTGCCAGATGACCAGCACGAGCGTGAAGATGAAGATGAGGATGGCGGCCAGCATGGAAGCTTCTGGTTGGGACTGAAGGAAAAAGAGACCGAGCTGGAGGCCCGGTCTGAACTCAAAGCGCTGCGAGAGCGGCCCGCAATTGGGCGTCGTCCAGCGATTCGAAAGGCACTTGCGCGAGCTGGCGCATGCGCTCGCCGACAGCCTGCCGGGTGGCTTCGAATGCAGCGCGCTTCTCGTCGGCGTTCGCACCGACGTTGGACGGATCCGGGTAGCCCCAGTGGATCTTGACCGGCGCGCCCGGCCAGTAGGGGCAGATCTCCTGCGCGGCACTGTCGCAGACAGTGATGACCACGCGCATCTGCGGCGCGTCCGGCTCTGTGAACTCGTCCCAGCTCTTGCTGCGATAGCTGGATGTGTCGATGCCCGCAGCCTGCAGCACCTCGATGGCCGTCGGATTGATGCGCCCGCTCGGGGCGCTGCCGGCGCTGTAGGCCTGCACCTCCACGCCGAGTTGCTTCGCCCAATGGTTCAGCATGCCCTCGGAGAGCACGCTGCGCGCCGAATTGTGGGTGCAGAGAATCAGAATGTTTGTCGTCACTGGCGAGTCCCGATCTCACGCACTTCACGCTGGATCGCCATGCGCTCCAGCTTGTCCATGGGCAGGGACAACATGAACTCGATGCGGCGTTTGAGCGTCACGGCCGTGTCCATGAAGGCGCGCTTCTTTTCTTCCTCGGTGCCTTCCACGGCAGCCGGGTCCGGCAGACCCCAGTGCGCGGTGATCGGCTGGCCCGGCCACACCGGGCACATCTCTCCCGCGGCCTGGTCGCAGACGGTGATCACGAAATCCATCGGCGCTGCGCCTTCCTTGGCGAACTCGCCCCAACTCTTGCTGCTGTAGCCACCGTCTGCGATGTGGAGCGTGCGCAGTGTTTCCAGGGCCAAGGGATTCACCGCACCCTTGGGATGGCTGCCTGCGGAAAAGGCCTTGAACCGGCTGCTCCCAAGTTGATTGAGCAAGCCTTCGGCAATGATGGAGCGAGCCGAGTTGCCGGTACAGATGAACAGCACGTTGTGAAGAGGGGCAGTCATGATGGTCAGTGGGTTGGGGAATTTCGAGCGCCAGGGGGATCGAAGGACGACCTGCTCAGGGCGAACAAGCCAGCGAGCCATCCGAGGCCACGCAAGCCTCGCCTTGGCAGCAGTTTTCCGTGAGGTAGCCAAGCAGGGCCGTCATCTGCTCGAACGCAGCGCGGTAGATGAGGTGGCGGCCCTGACGTTCTTGCGTCACAAGGCCGGCGTGCGTCAGCTCCTTGAGATGGAACGACAGGCTCGTGGCGGGTACGCCGATCGCCTCGACGAGCGCACCCGGCGTCAGCCCCTCCTGGCCCGCCACGACCAGGGAGCGAAAGACCTGCAAGCGCATCGGCTGCGCCAAGGCCGCAAGAAAACGAACGACATCGGTTGATTCCATTATTCAATGATAGTTGAATAATTGGAAGAAAAATGAAGTTTTTGTGACACCTTGGCGGCTCAAGAGCGGCATTCACCGATGTCGCTTTTGGCCGAGGCGGTGTGAAAACCCGCGAAGTTGATGTCCCATGGCGGTGCCCGGCAAGTCCGTGCGCGCCCTCCATCGTCGCATCCCTCCAAACCAGTTTTCGAGCACAAAAGCGGGACTCGCGCTTATTCGTTTTTCTTCTGCCCTTGCTACAAATGGGCGCAAGGCGAAGCCCTCTGCAGACTTTTGCGCGGACAGAATCAGGGGTTTCCACGACGAAGATGGCTCGTTGCCAGCAGAAGCCCGGCGACATCGGGCCGGCAAGTTTCCCGATGACCCAAGAAATTCGCCTCAATGCTTTCATGATGAATTGCATTGGGCACCTGGCCCCCGGCCAGTGGCGCGGTGCGCAGGACCAGTCGACCCGCTACCTCGATCCCGACCATTGGATCGGCTTGGCCACCCTGCTCGAAAAAGGGCTGTTCGACGCCTTGTTCCTCGGCGACGTGATCGGTGTCTACGACGCCGACGGCGCCTCTCCCGATGCAGCCCTGCGGCACGCCGCGCAGGTGCCGATGAACGATCCGTTTCCGCTGATCCCGCTGATGTCGCACGCCACCCGCCACCTGGGTTTCGGCGTCACGGCCTCGGTCACCTATGAGCCGCCCTACCTGCTGGCGCGACGCCTGACGACGCTGGACCACCTGACGCAGGGGCGTGTCGCATGGAACATCGTGACCTCCTACCTGCGCAGCGGTGCGGCGAGCCTGGGCCACACGGCACTGGTCCCGCACGACGAGCGCTACGACAGGGCCGATGACTTCCTTGCGCTTTGCTACAAGCTCTGGGAAGGCAGTTGGGAGGAGGGGGCCGTGCTCCGCGACGCGGAGCGCGGCATCTATGCCGACCCGGGCCGCATCCATGCAGTGTCCCATGACGGGCCCTACTTCCAGTCGCATGGTGTCTACCAGTGCGAGCCCTCGCCGCAGCGCACGCCGCTGCTGTTCCAGGCCGGCGGCTCGGCGCGAGGCACGCTGTTCGCGGCGCGCCATGCGGAATGCATCTTCGTGGGCGCACCGACGCGCGAAGGCGTGCGCCGCACCGTCGCGAACATCCGCCGGCAGCTGGAACTGCAAGGCCGCGCCCCCGACAGCGTGCGCATCTTCGCCATGTTCACGGTCATCGTCGACGCGACCTCCCAACGCGCGCAGTCGCGTTTCGAGGCCTACCGTGAGCGCGCCACGCACGAAGGCGCGCGGGCCCTGCTGTCGGGCTGGACGGGCGTCGATCTGTCGCGCTACCAGCCGCACGACACCTTGACCTACGTGGACACCGAAGCCGGGCAGTCGGCGCTGGCATCGTTCAGCAAGCTGGACCCGCGGCGCACCTGGACCGTGAAGGACGCGGTGGATTTCGTCGCCATCGGAGGACGGGGGCCGGTGGTCGTGGGCAACGCGCAGGACGTGGCCGACGAGCTGCAATCGTGGGTGGAGGAAACCGGCATCGACGGCTTCAACCTGGCCTATGTCGAGTCGCCCCGGACCTTCGAGGACATCGTCGAGTTCCTGATCCCCGAATTGCAGGCGCGCGGTGCCTACAAGAAGTCCTACGAGGCCGGAACCTTGCGCGAGAAGCTGCTGAAGCAAGGCCCGGGCCTCGCCGACAACCACGTCGGCGCCGCCGCTCGCCGGCGCGCCTGAGCACCGACCCTCGGCGGCCGCGCGCCGCCGACTTTCCTTCCTCCGAAATCTTTTCGAAAGCACCGACATGCCCAGAGTTTCCGAACTGGACCCCGCGTCCTTCGACCCGCAGTTCAAGGATCTGTTCGAGCGCTTCACCGGCGGGGGCACCACCTTCGCCGACCAGTTCTCCGTGATGGCCCATGTGCGCCCCGCGGCCGAACACCTGTTTGCCATGCTGCTCGAACTCAAGGCGCGCGAGGGTGTGTCCTATCGCTATGTCGAGATGGCTATCGTGGTGGTGTCCTTGCTCAACCAGTGCACCTACTGCGTCGACAACCATGCGCCGCGCCTGTCGGTGGAGGGCATTTCGCGCGAGGGCGCATTGAACCTGCTCGACTTCGCCGAGCACCCCGAGCTGACGCCGGTCGACAAGGTGGTCGTCGAATACGCGATCGCGGTCACGCAGGCACCGCAACGCATCCGCGATCAGCTCATGACCCGTCTTCGCGCGCATTTCAGCGAGGCCCAGGTGGTCGAGCTGACGCTGCGCATTTCCCTGTGCGGTTTCTTCAACCGCTTCAACCAGGCCCTTCAGATCGGAGAGGAAGACACCGCCGTGCCGACCGCCGAAGTTTCGTCCCCGAGGAGTATTTGATGACCCGTTTTCACCCCCTCTCGCGCCGTACCGCGCTGGCGCTCGCCGCCGGCGGCCTCGCACTGCTGGCCGCGCCGCATGCCGCCCTGGCCCAGTCCGCCGCCGAGCCCATCCGCATCGGCGTGCTCGTGCCGCTGAGCGGTGGCGGCGGTGCCTACGGCGCCGGCATGGCGGACGCCGCGAAGAAGGCCGCCGAGTACATCAACACCGAAGCCGGTGGCGTGCTCAACGGCCGCAAGCTGGAGATCGTGATCGAGGACGACGAGAGCAATCCGACGGCCGGCGTCGCCGCGACGCGCAAGCTGCTCGAAGTGTCCAAGGTGTCGGCCATCGTCGGTCTGTGGAGCAGCGCGGTCGCCATGGCGGTCAAGCCGCTGACCATCGAGAAGGGCATCCCGCTGCTGGTGACCGGCTCGGGCGACGAGGTGACGCAGGGCGACAACAAGGGGCTGGTCTGGCGCTTCCAGGCCACCGGCCGCGACTGGGGCCAGGTCTTCGCACGCGCCGTGGCCAAGGACGGCGCACGCAAGGCTTCGCTGCTGGTGCTGCAGACACCGTTCACGCTCAGCATGGTCCAGCCCTTCGTCAACGAGTTCAAGAAAGGCGGTGGCGAGATCCTCGACATCGTCTACTACAACCCGAACCAGCCTTCGTACCGTGCCGAGGTGGAAAAGGTGTTCGCCAAGAACCCCGATGCGGTGTTCCTGCCCAGCTACCTGCCCGATCTTTCCGCGGTCACGCGCGAGGTCTACCGCGGCGGCTTCACCAGCAAGATCTACGCGAACTCTTCGGCGGCGGACGCCGAGGGCGCCTTCGTGAAGAACGTTGGCAAGGCCGTGGCCGAAGGCATTCATCACGTGCAATCGATTCCGCCCAAGGACTCGACGGCCTACAAGACCTTCGCCAGCCGCGCCGGCATCGCGCCGAACACGCTGGCGATCTTCCCGTCCAACGTGTGGGATGAAATCTCCGTGCTCGCGCTGGCCATCGAGAAGTCGGGCAGCGCCGATCCCAAGGTGTTCTCCAAGTCGATCCTCCAGGTGGCCAACGGCGTCGGCACCAAGGTCGAGAACCCGGTCGACGGCCTCAAGGCCCTGCGCGCCGGAAAGGCCGTGGCCTACAGCGGCGCCGGTTCGCAGTTCACCTTCACGCCCACGGGCGACCAGCTCAATCGCGAGTTCGGCCACTTCGTGATCCGCAACGGCGTGAACGCGCTGGTGGACGTGCTCAAGTAATGGGGGCTGCCGTCATCGAACGCGGGGCCGGTGCCACGGCGCCGCACGCCCGGCTGGTCGCGCGGGACGTGTCCCTGGCCTTCGGCGGTGTGTCCGCCTTGCGCCTGGCGACGCTGGCCATCGCGCCGTCGCGCATCACCGGCATCGTCGGTCCGAACGGTGCTGGCAAGTCGACGTTGTTCAATGTGCTGGCCGGCACGCTGCAGCCCGACCAGGGGCAGGTGCTGTTCGATGGCGAAGACATCACCGGGCTGGCCGTGCACCGCCGCGCACAGCGTGGCATCGCACGCACCTTCCAGCTGTCCAGGGAGCTCGACAGCCTCACGGTGCTCGAGAACCTGTTGCTGGCCGCGCCCGCGCATCCGGGCGACACGCTGCGCGCGGTGTTCCTCGGCCGCGGCAAGGTGCGTCGTGCCGAAGGGCAGGCCAGCGAGCGTGCCGTGGCCCTGCTCGATCGCGTGCGGTTGACCCGGCTGCTCGACGAGCCCGCGGGCAGCCTGTCGGGCGGCCAGAAGAAGCTGCTCGAGCTGTGCCGCGCGCTGATGCGCGATCCCGCGGTCATCCTGCTGGACGAACCGGCCGCGGGCGTGAACCCGGCCTTGATCGACGAACTGGTCGATTTCATCCGCACGCTGCGCGACGAAGGCATGACCTTCGCCATCGTCGAGCACAACATGGAGATGATCGCCGCGCTGTGCGACACCGTCTATGTGCTGGCCGAGGGCACCGTGTTGACGCAAGGCAGCTTCGCCGAAGTCACGGCCGACACGCGCGTGCAACAGGCCTACCTGGGGGGCTGAATGACTGCATCGCTTTCGATCGACAAGCTTCACGCCGGCTACCACGGCAAGAACATCCTGCACGGGGTCTCGCTGGAACTGCCCGCGGGCGGCGCCCTGACCATCATCGGCCCGAACGGCTCCGGCAAATCGACCTTGCTCAAGGCGGTGGTCGGGCTGCTGCCACCATCGGAGGGCCGCTTGCTGCTCGCCGGGCAGGACATCAGCCGCCTGAGCGCACCCGCACGGGCGCAGCGCGGCATGGCCTACGTGCCGCAGGAAGACAACGTGTTCCGCAACATGGATGTGGCGGACAACCTGCGCATGAGCGGCGAATTCCTGCAGTCCACGCGCGCCGCATCCTCCCTGCGCGCGCGCACCGACGCCATGCTGGACCTGTTCCCCGAACTGCGGCCGCATCTCCGAACCTCGGCGGGCCTGCTCAGCGGCGGACAGCGCCAGATGGTGGCGATGGCGTCCGCGCTGATGCAGTCGCCTTCGCTGCTGGTGCTCGACGAGCCCTCGGCAGGCCTGTCGCCACGCAATGCCGAGCTGCTGTTCGTGGCCATCCGCCGCATCCGCCAGACCGGCGTCACGCTGCTGATGATCGAGCAGAACGTGAGGCTCGGCCTGTCCGTGGCCGACACCGGCCTGGTGCTGGTGGCCGGCAAGGTGCGGCGGCTGGGCGCCGCCGATGAACTTGCAGCCGATCCCCGCCTGCACCACCTCTATCTGGGAAGCGGCCAATGATGCAGCTCTTGTTCAATGGCCTGGTCTCCGGCATGTTGGTGGCCTTGCCCGCGTTGGCGCTGGCCCTCACGTTCAGCGTGTTGCGCTTCGCCAATTTCTCCATCGGCGCCATGCTCACGGTCGGGGCGTACCTGATCTATTGGTGCAACACGGCCTGGGGCCTGAACCTGCTGTGGGCCGCGGTCGTGGGCACCGGCCTGGCCGCGCTGCTGGCCGCCGCGATCGATCTCGTCGTGTACCGGCCCTTGCGTGATCGCTCCACGATCACCCTGCTGGTGGCCTCGATGGGCGTGTCCTTCGTGCTCGAGAACGCGGTGAGCTTCCTTGCGGGCAACACACCGGTCGGCTATGCGGTCGACGTGGCGCGCCCGCTGCGTTGGGCCGGGCTGCGGGTCAACCACGAGCAGCTGCTGGGAGCCGGCGTGAGTCTGGCCAGCCTGGTGGTCATCGGCCTGATCTTCGGCTACACCCGGCTCGGCCGCGCCATGCGGGCGGTGGCCGACAACCCGTCGCTGGCGGCCACGCGCGGGGTCTCCCGCCAACGCGTGGCCACCCTCACCTGGTTGCTGTCGGGCGCGCTGGCGGCCATTGCCGGCATGCTGATCGGGCTGGACACCACGCTCGATCCGCAGATGGGCTGGAACTACGTGCTGCCGGTCTTCGCGGCGGCGATTCTCGGCGGGCTGACGCACCCGCTGGCCGCGATCCCGGGCGCGCTCGTGATGGGCGTGTTCGCCGAACTCTCGACCTTGGTGCTGCCGCCGCACTACCGCACGCTGGTCGCCTTCGTGGTGCTCAGCCTGCTGCTGGTCGTCAGGCCTTCGGGCTTGCTGGGCAGGAAGTGGGTCCATAAATGACGACGTATCTTTTCTCCATCCTCGTTCTGGTGACCCTCGCCAGCCTGGCGGGCCTGGCGCTCAACATGCAGTGGGGCCTGACGGGCCTGGTCAACTTCGGCCTGTTCGGTTTCTACATGCTGGCGGCTTACCTGTGTGCGCAGATGGCGACGCGACTGCACTGGAATCCCTGGCTGGCCATGATCGCCGCCATCGCGTTGACGGCCTTGGCGAGCGCGCTGGTGAGCCTGATCTCGATCCGCCTGTCGGAGGACTATCTCGCCATCGTCACCCTGGGTTTTGCCGAGAGCCTGAAGCTCGTGATCACCCACGAGTCCTGGCTCACGCGAGGCAGCCTGGGCATCTCCGCGATTCCGCGGCCGGTGGAGAACGACACGGCCTTCCTTCTGCTGGCGGTGGCCCTGCTGGCGCTGGTGTTCATCGTGTTCGAAATCGTGGCCCGCTCGCCCTTGGGGCGCACGGCCCGGGCGCTGCGCGACGACCCCGTGGTGGTCGCGACGCTGGGCAAGAACGTGCTCGGCCTGCGGCTCAAACTCTTCGCACTGGGCGGCGTGGCCGTGGGCGTCGCGGGTTGCCTGCATGCCTTCTACTACCGCTACATCGACCCCACGCAGTTCGGTCCGATCATCACGGCCTATGCCTTCATGGCCGTCATCATCGGCGGGCGCGGCAGCAACCGCGGCGTGCTGCTGAGCGCGGGCACCGTGATCCTGCTGCTGGAAGGCACGCGCTTTCTCAGCGACTACGTGTCGTGGCTCAGCCCCAGCCAGCTGGCCTCGTTGCGCCTGATGCTGATCGGCGTCGGACTGATCCTGATGCTGATCTACAAGCCCCAGGGAATGACCCGGGAGTACCGGCTGCGCAGCGGGCGTTCGGCCTGAGCGCGCGCAGGCGATGTCCTTGGAAGGCGCGGGCAGAATGGGCGGGTGAACGCCTCCCCCTCTTTCCTCACCGCCACCACCGACGCCGACGCGCGCCGCCTGCTCGCGCAGATCGATGCACGCGCCACCCGGCACGATGCCGAGCACCAGGGCGTGCGCGTGCGCTGGCGCCGCTTCGGCCCCAACGCGTCTGCACTGCCGCCGCTGGTGCTGCTGCACGGCGGCCACGGCAGCTGGATGCACTGGCTGCGCAACATCGAGGCACTGTCGGCCGAGCGTGCGCTGTGGCTGCCCGACATGCCGGGCTTCCACGATTCCGGCGTGCCACCCGCACCCGCGGCGGGCGAGGCCGCCATCGACCCGCTGCTGCGCGCGCTGAGCGGCACGCTCGATGCGTTGATCGGCGCGGGCACGGTCATCGACCTCGGCGGCTTCTCCTTCGGCGGCCTGACCGCGGCGCAGTTCGCGGCCCGCCGCGGCGCGGTGCGCCGGATCGCGCTGCTGGGCAGCGGCGGCCACGGCACGCTGCGCCGCATGACGGTCGAGATGGTCAACTGGCGCGCTGCACCCGACCGTGCCGCGGAGATCGCCGCGCTGCATCACAACCTGGGCGCGCTGATGCTGCACGACCCGGCCGCGATCGATGCGCTGGCCTTCGCGATCCACGACATCTCCTGCCACGGCACGCGCTTTCGCAGCAAGGACGTCTCGCTCGCGGGCGGCCTGCAGGCCGCGCTGGCCGCGCACGACGGTCCGCAATTGCTGGTCTGGGGCGCGTACGACGTCACGGCCGATCCACGCCCGCTGGTGGCCGGCCTGGTTGCCCAGCATCCGCGACGCCGCGGTGTGGTGGTCGATGGCGCTGGCCACTGGGTGCAGTACGAGCGTGCCGAAGAAACGAACCGGCTGCTGCGCGACTTCTTCGGCGCGCAGGGCTGACGCGCTTCAGTCCAGCGGGATCGGCATGCCCAGCAGCAGCTGCGCCATGCCCTTGCCCATCGGGTCGGGCCGCAGCGACGTCGGGCCACCGCCGTCGAGCGCCTCGGTCATGAAGAAGTTGAAGGCGCCGAGCCCCGGCACTTCGTAGCGCGTGACCTCGCCGTGCACCAGGTGCGCGAGGTAGGCGCGCACGCGCTCGGGCGTGAGCACGCGGCGGAGCAGCGTCAGGTCTTGGGGGCGCCGCGCGATCACCGCGATGTTCGAGGTGTCGCCCTTGTCGCCCGAGCGGCCGTAGGCCAGCGAGATCAGCGGGACCTGGCGCATCGACGCGGCCGTCGCCATCGGTTGTGCGCTGCCCGGCCCGGCGCTCGGTGCGGCTGCGCTCGGCCGTACCGGCTCGCCGCCGCAGGGAATCGCCACGCGCTCTTCGTGCTGGCCCATCACGACGCGCGGTGCGGGCAGGCGGTCTTTGGCCACGAGGCAGGAATACAGCCGATAGCGCGGCTCGACCGCGGCGCGCCCGTTGAGCGTGAGCGCGCTGCCGCTGGTGGTGCCGGGCGCGAAGGACACGCCCGGTGCACGCGCCTCGCGCGAAAAGAGCTCCAGCGCCTCCTTGCTCGCATGCGTGACCGCGACACGCGCGATCGCCTCGCGCAGCACGCTGAGTGCGGCGTGCGGGCCGTAGCTGTCCTCGGCGCCCAGCACCGTGACGGCGCTGCGCTCGACGTCGTCCATTCCCCTCTCGCGCAGCAGCCTGCGCACGCGGCCCAGCAGCGCATCGCCGGTGCGGCGCGCCTTCGCCACCGCGTCGGCGCCGAACACGGAGACCTGCGCGGTGCAGCGCCAGCCTTGTTGGTAAGTCGCGGCGAGCTTGTAGGTCGGCGGCGGCGCCATGCCGCGTGCGCCCGTCACGCGCACGCGGTCGGGGCCGGCAGCCACGGCCGTGACCTGGGTGAAGTCGCAGACCACGTCGGGCAGCACATAGCGCGCCGGGTCGCCGACCTCGTAGAGGATCTGCTCGCTGACCGTGGCCGGGGTCACGCAGCCGCCCGTGCCGTCGGGCTTGCAGACGACGAAGCCGCCCTCGGCATCGCATTCGACGTATGGATAGCCGATGTTTTCCCAGTCGGGCACCTCGGCCCAGTCGGTGAAGATGCCGCCGGTGGCCTGGGCGCCGCATTCGAGGATGTGGCCGGCCAGCGAACCGGCTGCGAGCCGGTCGTAGGCCTCGGCGGCCCAGCCGAACTCGTGGATCAGCACGCCCAGCGTGGTGGCGCTGTCGACGATGCGCCCGGTGACCACGATGTCCGCACCGAGCGCCAGTGCGCGTGCGATCGGCAATGCGCCCAGGTAGACGTTGGCGCTGTCGATGGCCTCCGGCATCGCGTCGCCGGTGTAGAAGTCGGGCGTGTGCTCGGCCGCCAGCGCGGGCAGCAGGTCGAGGCTGTCGTCGCCCTCGATGAAGGCGACGCGCGGCGCGCAGCCCATTTCCTTCGCGAATGCTTCGATGGCCGCCGCGCAGCCGCGCGGGTTCAGGCCGCCCGCATTGGCCACCAGCCGGATGCCGCGTTCGAGGCAGCGCGGCAGGATCTCGCGCAGCGTCACCTCGACGAAGTCGCTCGCGTAGCCCAGCGCGGAATTCGTCTTGCGCGCCTGGGCGAAGCTCGACAGCGTCATCTCGGCCAGGTAGTCGAACACCAGGTACTGCATGCCGTCGACATCGACGAGCTGGCGCGGGCCGATCAGGCTGTCGCCGATGAAGGCGCAGGCGCCGCCGATCTTCACGGTCTTCTTGCTCATCGGGTCAGTCCAGCGAAATGTGGAGTTGCCGGATCACGTCGCCATTGACCTTGGCCTCCTGCGCGATGAAGCGCGCGAACTCCGCGGGCGTGCTGCCCACGGGCTCGGTACTGATGGCCGCGAGGCGGGTGCGCAGTTCGGCACCCTTCATCACGGTGGCGATCTCACCGGCCAGCCGCTGCACGATGGCCGGTGGCGTGCGTGCCGGCGCCATCACGCCGGCCCAGGCGTAGGTCACGAGCTCGGGATGGCCCAGCTCTTTGAGGTTCGGCACCTCGGGCAGCAGCGGCGAGCGCTCCTGCCCGGTCACGGCCAGCGCCGTGAGCTTGCCCGGCCGGATGTGCGGGCCCATGGCCGAGATCGCGTCGAACATGAAGCCCACGCGGCCGCTGACCAGGTCGGTGGTCGCATCGGCCGTGCCCTTGTAGGGCACGTGCATCGCGCCCTTCATGCCGGTGGTGCGCGCGAAGCGCTCGCCCAGCAGGTGCGCGGCCGAGCCCACGCCGCTGCTGGCGAAGCTCTGCGGCGCGTTGGCGTCGCCGCCCGAGCGCACGAGGTCGTCCAGCGTGCGCAGGCCCGGGCGCGCCGTGACCAGCACCAGCGAGGTCCGCGTGAGCTGCGCGATGGGCGCGAGGTCGGTGGGCTTGTAGGGCAGGCTGCGGTAGAGCGCCTCGTTGTTGGCATAGGCGCCGATCACCACCAGCAGGGTGTAGCCGTCGGGCGCGGCCTTGGCCACGATGTCGGTGCCCAGGATGCTGTTGGCACCGGGCTTGTTGTCGATCACCACCGGCTGGCCCAGCCGGCCCGCGACCTCCTTCATGACCTCGCGCGCAATGATGTCGGTGTTGCCGCCGGCCGGGTAGGGCACGACGACGCGGATCGGGCGGCCGGGATAGGCCTCCTGTGCGCTGGCGAGACCGATTCCGAAGGTGGCCAGGACGGCGAGGGCGGCAAGACGCAGCGCGTCCTGTGCCCGATGGGCGGATGTCTTCTGCATGTCTGTTGTCTCCGTTGGCCAGCGTCTGGGGCGCCGGGACAAGGCCCGCCGCGTCGCGCTGTGCGGCCCATTATGGAAATCGACCGCCTGTGCGACCAGACCTATCATGGGGTTTTGCGATAACGATCTGGAATCGGTCGTCGACTCTCCGCCATGCAGCTCAAGGACCTTCAATCGTTCAGGATCGCGGCCGAACTGGGCAACCTGCACAGCGCGGCCGACGTGCTGGGCGTGACGCAGCCGGCGCTGTCCAAGGCCATCCAGCGGCTCGAGACTTCGCTGGGCGTGCGGCTGTTCGAGCGCACGCCACGCGGCGTGGCGCTGACCGCCATCGGCCAGGCGCTGTACGCGCGCAACCTGCGGCTGGGCCAGATGGTCGACGACATGCGCCAGGAGGTGCAGGACCTCAAGACCGGCCAATCGGGCGAACTGCGCATCGGCACCGTGCCGGCCGTGGTCGAGTCGGTCGTGACGCCGGTGCTGGCCTCGTTCCTGAGCGCATCGCGCGACGTGCGCTTTCAGGCCCATGTGCAGCTCAGCGGCGTGCTGATGCACCAGCTCGAAACCGGGCTGCTCGACTTCGCGATCGCGGCGGTGCAGGCCGAGACGCCGGCTGCGCTGTCCTGCGTGGTGCTGGGCGAGCAGCAGTCCTTCGTGGTCGCGCGCAAGGGCCATCCGCTGCACCGGCGACCCTTCACGCTGCAGGACATGGCGGGGCAGGCCTGGGCGCTGCCGCCGTCGAACATCGCGCTGCGCACCTGGGTCGAATCGATGTTCGCCGAGGCGGGCATCGAGATGCCGGCGGCCTTCCTGCAGACCGATGCCTCGCCCGCGGTGTTCGCGCCTCTGGTGCGCAGCAGCAACCTGCTGACCGTGATGACCGCGGATTCGCTGGGCGCGAGTACCGGCGCAGGCCTCGCTGCATTGCCCGCGCCGGCGCCGGTATGGGCCTTGCAGATCGGCCTGTTCTGGCGCCGCAATGCCTACTTCTCGGCGCTGATGAAGGACTTTCGCGACCAGGTGGTCGAGGTGTTCAGTGCGCGCGACGCGCTGTTGGATCGGCGGCCGGCGCGGGCAGGGCGCTGAGCCCGTTTCCCCGGATCGAATCTCTTTCTATTGAGAATCATTCTCATGACCGGCTATGATCCCGGCCTCATGAATCCATCCACGCCGTCGAACGGCGCTCTTCTCGCCGTCTTCGAGCAGCACTACGCCGAGCTGGTGCGCTACATCGCGCGCCGCACAGGCAGCGTGGAAGACGCGCGCGGCCTGGCGCACGACACCTGGCTGCGCATCGCCGAGCGCGCGCCCGACAAGGAGGCCGCGCTGGCCGATCCGCGGGCCTACCTGTTCACCATTTCGCACAACGTGGCGATGAACCACCTGCGGCGCGGCAATTGGCTGCAGGGCTACCTGGCCGAGTGCGGGCAGATCGACGGCGCCGCGCCGGCCCAGGCGCCCGACGTGGCCGAGAGCGCGATGTACCGCCAGGCGGTGGCCAGCGTCGAGACCGCGCTGGCCAGCCTCCCGGCGCGGGTGCGCGACGCCTACCTCGCGCACGGCCTGCACGGCGAGAAGCAGGTCGACATCGCGGATCGCCTCGGCCTGTCGATCGACACCGTCAAGCGCGACATCGCGCAAGCCACGCGCTGCATCGAGCAGGCTTTGCACCAGTGGCGGCACACGGCGGACAAGGACAAGGCCACCACGACGCGCACCGGGCGCCGCAAGTCGCTGGCCGCGTTGCTGGGCGTCTTCGCCGTGGGCGTGAGCGGCACGGCCGTGTGGCAGCACGTGCAGCGCGAGGCCTTGAGATTCCAGAGCACGCTGGCCACGCTGCGTGGCCGCATGCTGCAGCGCAACCTGCCCGACGGCTCGGAAGTCACGCTCGATGCGCAGAGCCGCCTCGACGTGGACTACACGGCCGAACGTCGCCTCACGCGGCTGAAAGAAGGCGCGGCCTTTTTCGCGGTCCAACGCGATGTGGCGCGTCCCTTCATCGTGCAGGCGCTCGGCGTGGAGGTCACGGTCCTCGGCACGCGCTTCGGCGTCGAGATCGACGGTGGCCGGGGTGTGATCGTGCAGGTCGAGTCGGGCAGGGTGCGTGTCGATGCCAGCGGGCAAAGCGCCGAACTCGGCGCCGGCCAGAGCCTGCGGATATCCGGCGCAGGGCGTGCGCTGACGAGCGTCGCCAACCCCGCCGCCTGGCGCAACGGCGAACTCGAATTCGACGCCGTGCCGCTGGCCGATGCCCTGGCCCGCGTGGCGCGCTATTCGCCCGCGGCGCTGCGCGTCACGCCCGCGGCCGCACGCCTGCCGATCAGCGGCAAGGTGCGCGTGGCCGACGCACACGGCTGGCTGGCCTCGCTGCCGAGCGTGCTGCCCGTGCGCGTCGATCGGCAGGCCGACGGCAGCATCGAGATCGCGCACCGCTGACCGCGCGATAGCGCGTCTCGCAAAACAAAAAGTCTGCCCCGTTTTTTCCGCTCGTGGGTCTTACAGGTTGTGAACCCGAAACAACCAACCAAGGTCCCCGTCATGCAGAAGAAACTCCAGGCACGCCGCACCGGATTGGCACGCGCCGTTGCCGCCCTCGGCTTTGCGCTGTCGCTCCAGTCCGCCCTGGCGCAGAACGTCGTGTTCGACATTCCCGCCCAGCCGCTGGCGAGCGCACTCAAGGCGCTGGCCGACCAGTCCGGCCTGCAACTCGCGTTCTCGCCCGCGCAGGTGCAGGGCAAGCAGGCGCGCGGCCTCCAGGGCACGCGCGATCCGCGCAGCGCGTTGAATGAACTGCTGCAGGGCTCGGGCCTGCAGGGGCGGGTGGAAGGCACGACGTTGACGGTCCAGCCCGTCGCCACGGGCGCGGCGGATGCGACCTTGCCGTCGGTCACGGTGAGCGCGCAGGCCGATCGCAGCGGCACCACCGAAGGCACGGGCTCGTACACCACGCGCGCGACCGCGGCCGCGACCGGCCTCGCGCTGTCGCTGAAGGACACGCCGCAGTCGATCAGCATCGTGACGCAGCAGCGCATCGAAGACCAGCGCCTGCAGAGCCTGACCGATGTGCTCGCCAACACCACGGGCATCTCGGCCAGCATCAACGACGGCAACCGCATGACGTACTACGCGCGCGGCTTTTCGATCACCAACTTCCAGTACGACGGCATCCCCACGGCCGGCACCTCGAACTGGTATGCGGGCGAGTCCGAACTCGATGCCGCGCTCTACGACCGCGTGGAAGTCGTGCGCGGCGCCACCGGCCTGCTGACGGGCGCGGGCAACCCCGCGGCCTCGATCAACCTGGTGCGCAAGCACGCCGACAGCAAGGTGTTGGCGGGCGAGGTGTCGCTGGGCGCGGGCTCGTGGAGCAACTACCGCGGCTCGGTCGACCTGAGCACGCCGATCACGGCCGACGGCCGGGTACGGGGCCGCATCGTGGCCGCCTACCAGGACAGCGATTCGTACGTGAAGCTCAACAATGTGAAGAAGAAGGTCTTCTACGGTGTGGTGGATGCGGACCTCACGCCCTCGACCAAGCTGAGCATCGGTGCCGACTACCAGGACAACGACCCCAAGGGCACGCCGTGGGGCGGCTTTCCGCTGTGGTTCGGCGACGGCACCCGCACGAACTGGGACCGCTCCGCGACGCCGGCGGCCAACTGGTCGTACTGGGCCACGCAGACCGAAACGGCCTTCGCCACGCTCGAACACCGCTTCGACAACGACTGGAAGGCCCACGTGGGCCTGACCCACAGCAAGCAGTCGCTCGACACCAAGCTGCTGTTCCTCACGGGCTGGCCCGACCGGACCAGCGGCCTGGGCATGAAGGCGATCGGCAGCATCTACAAGGGCTACCGCGAGCAGGACACGCTCAACGCGCAGTTCAGCGGCCCGATCGAACTGCTGGGCCGCAAGCACGAGCTGACCTTCGGCCTGATCAACAGCGAGCAGAAGTACCGCTACGACTACCGCCAGGCGCAGAACCTCGCGCCCGTGGTGTTCGACGAAAGCTGGAACGGCGCTTACCCGGAGCCCGACTGGAGCGCCAGCCGGACGCTGGACGAGGGCAAGGTCACGCAGCGCGGCTTCTACGGCGCGGCGCGCTTTTCGCTCGGCGAGCGCACGAACCTGATCGTCGGCGGCCGCTACAGCACCTGGCGCGACCGCAACGTGGACACTCTGCGCGAGGACAAGAAGTTCATTCCCTATGCGGGCCTGACCTTCGACATCACGAAGCGCACCACCGCGTATGCGAGCTACACCGGCATCTTCAACCCACAGGATGCGCGCGACCGCAACGGCCGCTACCTCGACCCGATCGTGGGCAAGAACTTCGAGCTCGGACTGAAGAACAGTTTCCACGACGGCCGCCTCAACACCTCGGTCGCGCTGTTCAGGATCCAGCAGGAGAACCTCGCGCAGGCCGACGGCGACTTCATGATTCCCGGCGGCCTCGACCAGGCCTACTACGGTGCCAAGGGCGTGCGCAGCACGGGCGTCGACATCGACGTCTCGGGCGAGCTGCTGCCGGGCTGGAACCTGTCGGGCGGCTTCACGCACTACACGGCCAAGGACGCCCTCGACGTGACGGTCAACACCAACCAGCCGCGCACCTTGCTGCGGCTGTTCACGAGCTATCGCCTGGGCGGCAACTGGAACCGGCTCACGCTGGGCGGTGGCGTCAATTGGCAGAGCAGCAACTACACGATCGCGAGCGGTCCCAACGGCCGGGAACGTGTCGAGCAGGAGGCCTATGCGCTGGTCAGCCTGATGGCGCGCTACCAGTTCGATCCGCGCCTGTCGCTGCAGGTCAACGTGAACAACGTCTTCGACAAGGCCTATTACAGCCAGCTCGGCTATTACAGCCACGGTGCCTGGGGCGCGCCGCGCGGCGTGCTCGCCACGCTCAACTACAAGTTCTGAGAACGTGCGAATGAACCTGCTCGCGACGGTTCCTTCACACGTTCCAGCGGTCTGTAGCTGGGCGGCCATGCTTGCGGCCCGTTCGACATTGGCCGCCTTGTCCGACAGCACGGCAGGCGAGGGCTGGCCACAATGAGGCCATGACCCTCGACACCCGCACCCAGAAGCAGAAGATGCTCGCCGGCGATCTCTACGACGCCGGCGACCCCGAAATCCAGGCCGACCTCGCGGCCACGCGCGAATGGCTCGTGCGCTACAACGCCTCGCTGGGCGGCACCAGCGCCGAGCGGCATCGGCTGCTGGTCGAGCGCTTCGCATCGGTCGGCAAGGGCGCGGGCATCCGGCCGCCTTTCCATTGCGACTACGGCTTCAACATCACGGTCGGCGAGGGCGTGTTCCTCAACTTCAATTGCGTGATCCTCGATGTGGTCGAAGTCACGATCGACGACAAGACGCAGATCGGTCCTGGCGTGCAGATCCTCACGGCCGACCATCCGCGTTCGCCGCAGGAGCGGGCCTCGGGGCTCGAGTTCGGCCGACCGATCCACATCGGTCGCAACGTCTGGATCGGCGGCGGCGCGATCATCCTGCCTGGCGTGACCGTGGGCGACGATGCGCTGATCGGCGCGGGCAGCGTGGTCACGCGCGACGTGCCGGCCGGTGCCACCGTGGTGGGCAACCCGGCGCGCGTGCGCACACCGTCGCCCGATCGAAGCCAGGCCTGAGTCGCGACCGATTCGATGTGCCACGCGGCAAGGTCGGGAAGGCCCGTCATGGCTGGCCTCCGCGACCCCGGAGATCGTGTGAACAGGCCCTGCTAGCCAATCACCGACGCCGCATGCCGCCGCCAGAACGCTGCATCCGGCACATCGCCGAAGCCCGCCTTCGCGTTGTCGGTCATGTGCTCGGGCCGGCTGGTGCCCGGGATCACGCAGGTCACGGCCGGGTGGCTCAGCGTGAACTTGAGCAGCACCTGCGCCCAGCTCGTGGCGCCGATCTCGGCGGCCCATGCGGGCAGCGGCTTGTCGCGCAGGCCGCGCAGCAATCCACCGCCGCCGAAAGGCTGGTTCACGATCACGGCCGCGCCGCGCTCGGCCGCGAGCGGCAGCAGGCGCTGCTCGACCGCGCGGTCGTCGATCGAATAGTTGATCTGCAGGAAGTCGAGCTTCTCGGCGCGCAGCACCGCCTCGACATCGCCGAAGGCCGAGGCCGTGTAGTGCGTGATGCCGATGTAGCGGATGCGGCCCTGGGCCTTCCACTCGCGCAGCGTCGCGAGCTGGGTGCGCCAGTCGACGAGGTTGTGCACCTGCATCAGGTCGATGCGCTCGGCCTTGAGATGGGCGAAGGATTGCGTCATCTGCGCGATGCCGGCCTCGCGCCCGCGCGTCCAGACCTTGGTCGCGAGGAAGGCCTTGGCACGGTCCTTGGAAGCGCTCAGCAGTTCGCCCGTGGTCTGCTCCGCGCGGCCGTACATCGGCGAGCTGTCGAGCACCGTGCCGCCCGCGTCGAACAGTGCCTGCAGCACACCCGGCAGGCGCTGGTACTCGGCACTGCCGGGTGCGTGGCCGAAGCCGACCCAGGTGCCGCAGCCGATCACGGGCAGGGCTTCCTTCGTGGAAGGGATGGGGCGGGTGTTCATGGTGGTTTTCTGCTGCGCGGCGGCGCCGAAGGGCAGGCCGGCGGTGGCGACGCCGGTCGACAGGCCGACGGCCATGCGCAGCACCTGGGCGCGCGTGAGTCCGGCGGGGTGGGCGTGTGGCAACGGTGGCATGGCGACTCCTGAGAAGGAAGGGGTGTCAATCGGCAGCGTGTCCTGCGGTGGATGCCCCGGGCGCGGTCGAGTTCCCCGAGGATGCGTACAAGCGCCGCTCCTGCTGCCGCGCGAGCCACAGCGACAGCACGGCCCATGCGGCCGCCAGCGGAATCGCCAGCGCCGCCAGTCCCGCGAAGCCCACGCCCAGGGCGCCGAGGCCGGCCGAGATCCAGCCGCTGACCGCGTCGCCACCGCGGTAGACCACGGTCTCGATCGCGTTCTTGGCCTTGTACTTGGCCTCGCGGCCGACCACGGTGAACAGCACCTCGCGCGCGGGCCGCGCGATGGCGTAGTCGAAGGCACGTCGCAGCGCCTGTGCGCCGGCCAGCACGAGCACCGTGGGCGAGAGCGCCACCGCCGCGAAGGCCAGCGCCGAGGCGATCGGCAGCAGCACCAGCGCCGTGCCCACGCCGAAGCGCTTTATGAGCCGCCCGGTGACGAAGAGCTGCAGCAGCAACGTGAGTGTCGACACGCCCAAGTCGACCAGCGCGAAGAAGCGCGTGCGCGAGGCGGTGTCGGCGAAGGCGCCGGCCACGATGCGGCCCTGCTCGAAGTAGAGGAAGGTCGAGGCCGCGGTGTGCAGCAGCAGGTAGCCGCACAGGCCCAGCAGGTAGGGTGAGCGCGCGATCAGCGCCAGGCCGGCCAGCACGCTGCCGCCGATGGCGCGGTCGTCGCCGGTCGCAGTGGCGGCGCCTGCCGCGCGGTCGTGCGCGGGTGCCTCGCCGTCGCGCGGGTACAGCCGATGGAAGCACTGCAGCGCGGCCTCGAGCAGCAGTGCCGCGCCCAGCGTGAGCGCGACCGGCCCGAGCGTCGTGACCAGCGAAGCGGCCAGCGCCGGTCCGACGAAGGTGCCGGCCGTGCCGCCGGCCGCGATGAAGCCGAACAGCCGCCGGCCCTGTGCATTGCTGAAACAGTCGGCCAGCACGCTCCAGAAGATGCTGATCACGAACAGGTTGAAGACGCTGATCCAGACGAAGAACACGCGGCCCACCCAGGCGCTGTGCACGCCGCTCGCGATCAGCACGCAGAAGACCAGGATGCTCACGGTGAAGAAGCGGTAGGCCAGCGGCACGAAGCGCCGTGGCGGCAGCCGCGTGACCAGCAGGCCGAACAGGGGCACCAGCGCGAGCATCGCGACGAAGGTGGCACTGAACAGCCATTGCAGTTCGTCCGCGCCGCCGGCCAGACCCAGCGCGTCGCGCAGCGGTCGCAGCAGGTAGTAGCCGCCCAGCAGGCAGAAGAACCAGCCGAAGCCCAGCAGCGTTGCGCGCACCTCGTCCGGTCGCACGTCCACGGCATGGTGCAGCCAGCGGTGCAGCAGGGCAGGGGGCGTGGGTGAGGGCGAGACCACGCAGCAAGTTTGCCCAAGAAGCGGCCCGTTGCCGTCCGATGCCCCTGCAATGGCCTTGGCTCTCGGCCTGATCCACGCAACTTGCATACAAGGGTAAACCCCGATGTTTCGTCTGAAACCGGTTTCATACACTGGCCAGCCCACGCATCGCTTGCCTGTCCGCAGGATTTGCCCAGTGAATTACCAATTCCAGTTCGACGCGGTCTTTGCCGCCTGGCCACTGCTCCTCAAGGGCACATGGATCACCGTCCAGCTCTCGTTGGTGGCGACCGTGCTCGGCCTCGTCGTCGCCATCTTCTGCGCCTGGGGCAAGACCTCGGGCCCCGGTTGGTTGCGCTTCATCGTCAATGCCTACATCGAGGTGATCCGCAACACGCCCTTCCTCGTGCAGCTGTTCTTCTTCTTTTTCGCGCTGCCGGCCATCGGCCTGCGCTGGTCGCCCTACACGGCCGCGCTGACCGCGATGGTGGTGAACCTCGGCGCCTATGCCACCGAGATCATCCGCGCGGGCATCGAGTCGATTCCCAGGGGCCAGATCGAGGCGGGCCGCGCGCTCAATCTCAAGCCCTGGGAGATCTTCCGCTTCGTGATCATCAAGCCCGCGCTCAAGGCCATCTACCCGGCGCTCACCAGCCAGTTCATCCTGCTGATGCTGAGCTCGGCCGTGGTGTCGGTGATCTCGGCCGACGACCTGACCTCTGTCGCGGCCAACCTGCAGTCGCAGACCTTCCGCAGCTTCGAGATCTACATCGTGGTGGCAGGCATCTACCTGTTGCTGGCGCTGGCCTTCTCGGGCCTCTTCAAGCTGATCTATCAGCGGACCCTCAACTATCCGGATCGTCGATAGCAATGGCTCGCCCCCAGTCTTCGCGCACTTCGTGTCGCTTCGCCAACCCCCTACCGGGGGCAACACCAGCGGCCCGGCAAAGCCGGTTCCGCGGTGTCACTGGTCTCGCCCCCAGTCTTCGCGCACTTCGTGTCGCTTCGCCAACCCCCTCCGGGGGCAACACCAGCGGCCCGGCAAGCCGGTTCCGCGGTGTTTCCCGACCAAGCCGGCGTCGACTTGACCTCCTGATTGTTCGTTCGCTGACAGACTGAGACTCGACATGCGTACCTTCGGCTTTCCCGAATTCCTCTTCATCCTCCAGGCCGTCCAGTGGACGCTGGCGCTGTCGCTGATCGCCTTCGTCGGCGGCGCGGTGCTGGGCCTGGTGATCGCGCTGGCGCGCACCTCCGAGAGCCGTGCGGCCCGCGGCATCGCCGTCACCTTCATCCAGATCTTCCAGGGCACGCCGCTGCTGCTGCAGCTGTTCCTGATCTTCTTCGGCGCACCGGTGCTGGGGCTGGACATCAACCCGTGGGTCGCCGCGGGTGCCGCGCTGATCCTCAACAGCGCCGCCTTCCTGGGCGAGATCTGGCGCGGTTGCATCGAAGCCGTGCCGCGCGGCCAGATCGAGGCCGCCCAGGCGCTCAACCTGCGCTACGTCGCTCGCATGCGCGACGTGGTGCTGCCGCAGGCCTTCAAGATCGCGCTCGCGCCGACCGTCGGCTACGTGGTGCAGATCATCAAGGGCACCTCGCTGGCGGCCATCATCGGCTTCACCGAGGTCACGCGCGCCGGCCAGATCATCAACAACGCGACCTTCCAGCCGCTGGAGGTGTTCGCCACCGTGGCCGCGATCTACTTCGCGATCTGCTGGCCGCTGTCGCTGCTGGCCTCGCGCATGGAGCGCCGCCGCGCCCAGGCGCTGGCAAGATGAACACACCCCCCGTCTTCGCGCACTTCGTGTCGCTTTCGCCAACCCCCTCGCCGGGGGCAACACCAGCGGCCCGGCAAAGCCGGTTCCGCGGTGTTCCACGAATCGATCGTCCATCACGCTGATTCTTTTCTCGTCGCTTCCTTTCATTCATTCAGGAGACACATCCCATGACCGTTACCACCACCCGCCGCGCTGCCATCGCCGCTCTCGGCCTGGGCGCCGCGCTCACCGTGTTCGCACCCTTCGCCACCGCGCAGTCGATCGCCGACATCAAGAAGAAGGGTGAAGTCACCATCGGCATGCTGGTCGACTTCCCGCCCTACGGCACGACCAACGCGCAGAACCAGCCCGACGGCTACGACGCCGACGTGGCCAAGCTGCTGGCCAAGGAGTGGGGCGTCAAGGCCAACATCGTGCCGGTCACCGGCCCGAACCGCATTCCCTTCCTGCTGACCAACAAGGTCGACCTGCTGGTCGCTTCGCTGGCCGTGACGCCCGAGCGTTCGAAGCAGGTGCAGTTCTCCACGCCCTACGCGGCCGCGACCATCGTGCTGTACGGCAAGAAGGACGCCAACATCAAGGGCGCATCCGACCTCAAGGGCCAGCGCATCGGCGTCGCCCGCGCGTCCACGCAAGACGTGGCCGTGACCAAGGCCGCACCGGAAGGCACGGAGATCCGCCGCTTCGACGACGACGCCTCGGCCATGCAGGCCCTGATGTCGGGCCAGGTCGATGCCATCGGCTGCTCGGTCACCGTCGCGGCGCAGATCGCCAAGCGCGTGCCGGCCAACACCTTCGAGAACAAGTTCACGCTGGTGCAGCAAGCCATGGGCATCGCGATGCGTCCGGGCCAGGAAGAACTGCTGAAGAGCGTGAACGGTTTCGTCGAGAAGAACACGGCCAACGGCGAACTCAACAAGCTGTATCAGAAGTGGCTGGGCGCCGATCTGCCGAAATTGAACTGACCCCCGAGTCTTCGCGCACTTCGTGTCGCGTGCGCCTTCCCCCTTCCAGGGGGCGACACCATCGGCCCGGCAAAGCCGGTTCCGCGGTGTCTCACGCAAGACCAGTGTGCGCGTTCGATGAAGAAACTTTGGAACGAAAAACTATGACCGACGCAGTCACGACCCCTGCCGGCACCGAGCCGATCATCCGCATGGAAGCGGTGAACAAGTGGTACGGCGAATTCCAGGTGCTGACCGGCATCGACCTGAGCGTGCGCGCGGGCGAACGCATCGTGATCTGCGGGCCCTCGGGCTCGGGAAAATCGACGCTGATCCGCTGCATCAACCGGCTCGAGACGGTGCAGAAGGGCCGCATCGTGGTCGACGGCATCGACCTCACGGCCGGCGGCAAGAACGTCGATGCGGTGCGCGCCGAAGTCGGCATGGTGTTCCAGCAGTTCAACCTGTTCCCGCACCTGACCATCCTCGAGAACTGCACGCTGGCGCCGATGCGCTCGCGCGGCATGAATCAGGCGCAGGCCGAAGAGGTGGCGATGAAGTACCTCACGCGCGTGCGCATTCCCGAGCAGGCGAAGAAGTACCCGAGCCAGCTGTCGGGCGGCCAGCAGCAGCGCGTGGCGATCGCGCGCGCGCTGTGCATGTCGCCCAAGATCATGCTGTTCGACGAGCCCACCTCGGCGCTCGATCCCGAGATGGTCAAGGAAGTGCTCGACACCATGATCGGCCTGGCCGAAGACGGCATGACCATGCTGTGCGTGACGCACGAGATGGGCTTCGCCCGCAGCGTGGCCGACCGCGTGATCTTCATGGCCGACGGCAAGATCGTCGAGCAGGCGCCGCCGGCCGAGTTCTTCAGCAACCCTAAGAACGACAAGACCAAGCAGTTCCTGGGTCAGATCCTTTCTTCGCACCAGGCGCACTGATGGCCTCGATTCCCGTACTGATCTCGCTGTCGTCTTTCGGCGCGGCCGAGGTGGGCCGGCACGGCCAGCTCTGGTGTTCCGAACTCGCGCGCGCCGCGGGCGCCGATTCGGTCGAGGTGCGCGGCGAAATGCTGCGTAACGCCGACGCCGAACTGCCCGCGCTCGCGGGCCATGCCTCGGTCTACAGCAGCCCCGAGGGCCTGTGGGCCGAAGGCGGCTGGCTCGACAGCGCGGCGCTGTCGCGCGGCATCGCGGCCGCGACCACGCTGGGCGCCAAGCGCTTGAAGATGTCCATCGGCGACTTCCGCACCACGTCGCACGGTTCGCTGTGGGGCCTGAAGACGCAACTGGCCGAGACGCGCGTCGAACTGCTGATCGAGAACGACCAGACGGTATCGGCGGGCACCTTGCCCGCCTTGCTCACCTTCTTCGACGTGGCCGATCGCGCCGGGCTGAACCTGGGCATGACCTTCGACATGGGCAACTGGCACTGGCTGGGCGAGTGTCCGCTCGAGGCGGCCAAGGCGCTCGGCCACCGCGTGCGCTATGTGCACTGCAAGGGCGTGCAGCGGCTGCCGGCCAAGTGGGTCGCGGTGCCGCTGGCCGATTCGTCGGCCCCCTGGCGCGCCGTGCTGCGTGCGCTGCCGGCCGACGTGCCGCACGCCATCGAATACCCGCTGATCGGCGACGACCTGCTGGCCGCCACACGTCAACAAATCGACTTCATACGCGCCGCCCGCGCCTTGCCATGACCGATACCGCCTTCGACGTCGCCCTGTTCGGCGAAGCCATGCTGCTGCTGGTGGCCGACCGGCCCGGACCGCTGGAAGACGCGCAGTCCTTCCACAAGCGCACCGCCGGCGCCGAGACCAATGTGGCCATCGGCCTGTCGCGCCTGGGCCTGAAGGTGGGCTGGGCCAGCCGGCTCGGCACCGATTCGATGGGCCGCTACCTGATCGCGACCATGAAGGGCGAGGGCATTGACTGCAGCCACGTGATCTGCGATGCGGCACAGAAGACCGGCTTCCAGTTCAAGGGCCGCGTCACCGACGGCAGCGACCCGCCGATCGAATACCACCGCAAGGGTTCGGCCGCGAGCCAGATGACGGCCGACGATGTCGACGTGGCCTGGCTCGGCTCGGCGCGCCACCTGCACGCCACCGGCGTGTTCGCCGCGATCTCCGCGACCACGCTGCCGGCTGCGATCAAGACCATGGACGTGATGCGCGCCGCGGGCCGCACCATCTCCTTCGACCCCAACCTGCGCCCTACGCTATGGGCCTCGACCGAGGCCATGCGCAGCGCCATCAACGACCTCGCCTCGCGTGCCGACTGGGTGCTGCCCGGCATCGAGGAGGGCCTGCTGCTCACCGGCGAAAGCACGCCCGAAGGCATCGCCGCCTTCTATCGCAAGCTCGGCGCGAAGCTGGTGGTCGTGAAGCTGGGCACCGAGGGGGCCTATTACGACAGCGACGTGGCGGGCACCGGTCGCGTCGCGGGCTTCCCGGTCAAGGAAGTGATCGACACCGTGGGCGCGGGCGATGGCTTCGCGGCCGGCGTGATCAGCGCCTTGCTCGAAGGCCGCAGCGTGCCCGACGCCGTGCGCCGCGGCAGCTGGATCGGCGCGCGCGCGGTCCAGGTCCTGGGCGACACCGAAGGCCTGCCGACGCGGGCCCAACTCGACGAGGCGAAGCTGGGATGACTGCTGCAATCCGCAAGAAGGTGCTGGTGTTCCGAGAACTGCCGGAAGATCAGCTCGCACGGCTGCAAGCCGCGCACGATGTGACCGTGGCCAACCCGAAGGTCGCCGCACAGCGCGCGGCCTTCGATGCCGCGCTGCCCGAGGCGCAGGCGCTGATCGGCTCGAGCTGGCCGGTCGATGCGGCGCTGCTCGATCGCGCGCCGAAACTCGAGGTGATCTCCAGCGTGTCGGTGGGCGTCGACAACTTCGCGCTGGCCGAACTGCACCGGCGTGGCATCATGCTCTGCCACACGCCCGGCGTGCTCGACGAGACCGTGGCCGACACCATGTTCGCGCTGCTGATGGCGACCAGCCGTCGCGTGGTCGAACTGTCGAACCTGGTGCGCGAAGGGCAGTGGACGAAGAACATCGGCCCCGATCTGTTCGGCACCGATGTGCACGGCAAGACGCTGGGCCTGCTGGGCTTCGGCCGCATCGGCCAGGCCATCGCGCGTCGCGCGGCGCTGGGTTTCGGCATGCCGGTGCTCTACCACGCACGCCGCCCGGTCGACCTCGCGGTGCAGGCGCCCGAGCTGCAGGGCCATGCGCTGCACACGCCGCTCGACGAACTGCTTGCACGCGCCGATTTCGTGGTCGCGATGCTGCCCCTGTCCGATGCCACGCGCGGCATGATCGACGCCGAGGTGTTCGGCGCGATGAAGCCGGGCGCGATCTTCATCAACGGCGGCCGCGGTGCCACGGTGAACGAAGCCGCACTGCTGGCCGCGCTCGACAGCGGCCGTCTGCATGCAGCCGGGCTCGACGTGTTCGCGACCGAACCGCTGCCGCTCGATTCGGCGCTGCGCACCCATGCGCGCGTGACGCCGCTGCCGCACATCGGCTCGGCCACGCACGAGACGCGCCACGCGATGGCCGAGCTGGCCACCACGAATCTGCTGCAGGCGCTGGCCGGCGAGAGGCCGGGCGCCGTCTTCGACACGGCCTCGGCGTGAGCACCCGGGCACCGCGCAAGAAGCCCGCGGGCCAGCGGGCCACCATCGCCGACGTGGCGGCGGCGGCCGGCGTGTCGAAGGCCACGGTCTCGCGCTTCTTCAACCACCGCGAGCGGCTGCTGAGCCCGGACATCGCGGCGCGCGTGGAGACCGCGATCGCCGCGCTCGGCTATTCGCCCAGCCCCATGGCCCAGGCCCTGAGCCGCGGCACGACGCGCTTGATCGGCCTGATCGTGGCCGACATCACCAACCCCTATTCGGTGGCCGTGCTACGCGGCGCCGAGAAGGCCTGCCAGGACGCGGGCTACCTCGTGATGCTGTTCAACCTCGGCAACGAGAGCGGCCGCGAGCGCGAAGCCATCGACGCGCTGGCCGGCTACCAGGTCGACGGCTTCATCCTCAACACCCTGGGTCGCGGCGCGAGCACCGTCGATGCGGTGGCGCTGCACGGCAGGCCGGCGGTGCTGGTCGACCGGCGGCACGCAGGCATGCAGGCCGACTTCGTGTCGCTCGACAACCCGGGCGCGATGGCGCAGGCTTGCGAGCACCTGCTCGAGGGCGGCTACCGCGAGTTCCTCTACATCACCGAGCCGCAGAAGGGCGTGAGCACGCGGCGGGAGCGCACCAACGCCTTCGGCGACTGCATGGCCGCGCATGCGCCGGGCGTCAAGGGCGAGGTCTTCGAAAGCGAGGAGGGCGACACCGCCGGCCTCGACGCCGCGCTGCGTGCCCTACGCCAGCGGGCCCGGCGCGGGCGGCGTGCGCCGGCCGTGATCTCGGGCAATGCGGTGGTCACCTTGCGCGTGGCCGCGGCCGTGGCGCAATTGGGCTGGCGCTTCGGCGACGACCTGGGCTTCGTCGGCTTCGACGAGGCCGAGTGGTCGCCACTGGTCGGACCGGGCCTCAGCACCATCGCGCAACCCACGGCCGAGATCGGTCGCGGCGCGGCCAACTGCCTGATCGAACGCCTGCGCGGTCTCGACGTGCCGCCGCGTGTGCTGCTGCTGCCGGGCGAACTCGTGGTGCGCGGGTCGTCGCGGCGCGATGCGTCGAGCACCGACGCCTGAACGCGCCGCACTGTCAGCCTGAACGAACGGTCGGCGTTCGTTGGGCCTTCATTCGCCCGCGACGGGCCGTCTCCGAACGATCAGAAAGAACAAAAGACAGGCCAGGGCCAGCAGCCCGAAGAAGGTGAGCCCGAGCATCGAGTTTTCCGAGCCGATGTCACCGAGCAGGGTGCGTGCGTCCAGTGCGACGTACAAGCTGTAGAAGAAGGTTGGCAAGAACAGCACGACGGCCAGCACCCTGGCGGGCTTGCGCGATCGCAGCACCAGCAGGATCGCCAGAACGACCGATGCGGCAAGCAACAGAGGCACGCCGACCACGAGCGTGAGCAGGCCGTGCGGGTTGGACGCGAGCGCCGCGGACGGGCCAAGGACAAGGGCGGCTGCGGTCAGAAGTCGCAAGGTCATTCGCATGGGCTTTCTCCTGGTGTGGACGGCACTGTCTGCGGTCCGGCGCGCGAGGCGTGGGGTGCAGGCGCGGCGACAGGTCATGCGGCGTCGGCCGCCGGGCCATGGCAGGCGACACAGAGCTTGTTTCCGTCCGGGTCGCGGAAGTACGCGCCGTAGTAGTTGTCGTGGTACTGGGGGCGCAGGCCCGGCGGACCTTCGCAGGTGCCACCGTTGTCCAGCGCAGTTCGGTATGCAGCTCGGACGACCTCCCTGGAGGCCGCCGCGAAAGCGATCATCTGCCCGTTGCCGGGGTGATGCGGCTGGCCGTCATGGGGCGTGCAGATCACGAAGAAAGGGCGCGTCCCATCGGCACTGTGCCAGCCCGCCCACGGCCTGTTCCGCTCGCAGAAGCGCAGCGCGAGACCCAGACTCTCCATCACCGGACCGTAGAAGCGCAGGGCGCGTTCGAAATCGCTGACGCTGACGAAGACATGGGAGAACAAGGGGGCTCCTCGGGTCGTTGGAAGGACGGTTTCGACCGCCGGGATGTGGGCAAAGCGGTCGGCCTCCAGCATGCCACAGGGCCGTCCCGGCAAAGCCGCGTCGGCCGTCCGAGCGCCCGCAACCGGCCAGTGCGCCCGGGGGGCATTCGGTGCGCGACGTGGCGGGCCGCGCCGCAGCGTGCGCGTCCTACAATGGCGCGCCGGCACGGGGACACGTGCACACGTTCGTCGAAGCCGACGACCGCGGCAACCCCGGAACGGTCCGTCGTTCCGATCCGCCTCGCACTGCGCGCCATCCGATTCCCACCATGCGTCTGCGCCATCTCGAGATCTTTCATGCGGTGATGCGCACCGGCTCGATCAGTGGCGCCGCGGACCTCCTCAATCTGTCGCAGTCTGCCGCGAGCAAGGCCCTGGTCCAGGCCGAGCACGCGGTGGGCATCACGCTGTTCCAGCGCGTGCGCGGCCGGCTCGTGCGCACGCGCGAGGCCGAGCAGATCTTCGCGCAGACCTCCTTGCTGTTCACACAAGCCGAGAACGTTCAGCGTCTGGTGCGCAATCTCAAGCGCAACCCCGAAGACCATCTGCGCGTCGGCTGCCTGCCCAGCCTGGGGCTGGGCCTGATCCCCTGCGCCTTGGCGGCCTTCCGTGAGCGCTGCCCCGGTGTTTCGCTCGAGCTGTCCACCGGCAACGGCGACGAGCTGCTGGAGCGCCTGCTCGTGCACGAACTCGATGTCGCGGTGTCGTTCGACATGCCCTTGCGCCAGGGGCTCGCGCGGCTGCCGGTGGGCGATGTTCCAGTGGTGCACGTGGCGTCGGAAGCCGATGCCGACGCGGGCGACTGCGTGCATCTGGCGGCGCTGGACCCGCAGCGCTGGATCGGCAGCGGCGGCAGCGATCCGCTGGCGCAACGCATCCGCGATACCTGCGACCGACTGCACCTGCCCGAACCGTCTCCCATGATCGAGACGCGCACCTACTACATCGCGGCCGCTCTGGCGCGCCAGGGCGTCGGTTTCGCACTGGTGGATGCGTTCACGGCGCACGCCATCGCGCACGATCTGCGCATCCGGCCGCTGGAGCCGGCCATGGTTCTCGACGTGGTCGCGTTCCATGGTGTCTCGGCCATGCGTTCGGTGGCTTTCGACACCTTCATCGCGACGCTGCAATCACAGTTCCCGCGGTCCTGAATCGGCGGACTCCGTCGGTCTTTGCATGCGGCCCGTGCACCGGCGTGCGCGGCGGCGGCCTCGGGGTATTCCAAAACGACTACCTTGCGCGCTTCTTTTCCATCGCCGCCACGACGTTTTATTTCAATACTCCGCCTGCGTTCCGCATCCACGACCAGAACCAGGAGACAAGCGACCATGAAGTTCCCATCGACGCGCCGCCTTTTCGTCAGCACGGTGATCGCGCTGGCGTTCTCCGCCGCCCATGCCCAATGGCCGGAACGGCCGATCAAGATCATCGTGGCCTCTGCGCCCGGCGGCAGCCCGGACATCGTCTCGCGCCTGATCGGTGCGGAGCTCGCCAAGCGACTCGGCCAGCCCGTCGTGATCGACAACCGGCCCGGCGCCGCGGGTGCCATCGGCATGGCTGCGCTGGCCAATGCGCCGGCCGATGGCTACACCATCGGCTACGGCAACAACGCCACGCTGGCCACCAACGAGTTCCTCTACGCCAAGCTGCCTTACGACGCGAGAAAGCTCGAACCCATCATCAACACCTCCAGGACCGCAAGCCTGTTCGTCGTGAACAACGACCTGCCCGTGCGTTCGATCCAGGAGTTCATCGCCTACGCCAAGCAAAACCCCAACAAGCTGTCGTTCGCCACGGGCGACGCGGGCGGATCCGGCCACATCGGTGCCGAGCTGTTCAACCGGACGACCGGGATCCAGGTCGTCCATGTGCCCTACAAGTCCGCCTCGCAGGCCATGACTGATCTGATGGGCGGCCAGGTGGCCTACCTCATCGACAACTACTCCGTCGCGGGCCCCCACGTCAACGCGGGAAAGATGCGCGCGCTCGCCGTCACCGCGCGTGAACGCACGCCGCTCTTTCCCGATGTGCCGACGATGGAGCAGTCCGGCCTGCCAGGCTACGACATCACCGCCTGGGGCGGATTCGTGGCCCCGCCCGGCACGCCGAGCGAGGCCATCACGCGGCTGAACAAGGAACTCAACGCCATCATCCAGGAGAAGGAGTTTCGCGAGCGTCTGCTCAAGATCGGCTCCACCGTGGTCGGCGGTAGCCCGGAAGACTTTCGCAGCCTGATGGAGAGAGAGCGCGTCAAGTGGGGGGAGCTGGTGCGCATGGCGGGCGCCAAGGGCAGCTGAGGCGCCGCGCGATCCGATAAACATCCTTCCCGGTGCCTGAACCCTCGTGATTTCACTGTTCGATCCCATCCTGCGCAGCATCCCCCTGGTCGAGAGCGATGAGCCTTTCGTCGATCTCGGCGCTGCGGGCATGCCCGTGCTGGCGGACCATCTGCGCATCGGCGTGTCCAATCCCAGCGAGCACTTCCTGAAGGTGCGCCGGGGCGTTGCGCAACGGCTGTTCGCGGCCGCCGACCGGCTGCCGCCAGGCCTGCGCCTGCTCGTCAAGGAGGGTTACCGACCGCTGGCACTGCAACGGCTCTATTTCACGCGCCGTGTCGCGAGACTGCGCGAGTTGTACCCGAGCGCCACCGAAGTTCATCTGCAGGAACGGGCCGCGCACTACGCGGCACCGCCGGAGGTGGCCGCCCATCCCACCGGTGCAGCCGTCGACCTGACGCTGGCCACGGCGGACGGCATCGAGCTCGCGATGGGAAGCCCGGTCAACGCGAACGATGACCTGTCGTCGGGGAGTTGCTACACGGCCTCTGAATTCATCAGCCGCCAGGCGCGCAGCCACCGGGATCTGCTGATCGAGGTCATGACGCACGCGGGCTTCGTCAACTACCCCGCCGAATGGTGGCACTGGTCTTTCGGCGATCGGTACTGGGCCGTGGTCACGGGTCACCCGCACGGCCTCTACGGCCCCGTCGAGGAGTCGGCGCTGGGCTAGACATTCAACTGCGTCGTCGACAGCACTTCCTTCAGCACCAAGAAGCTCCGGATCTGCCGCACGCCCGGCAGGTAGAGCAGTTGCTCGGCGTGCAGCCGATTGAAGCGCTCGTGTGCACAGCTGCTTTGAAGCTTGATGGCGCCGATGCGAGGCGCGATCCTGGCCATCACGCGCAAGGGGCGCGTCGTGCCCGAACTGCTGCGAGCCTTCGCCCGGCGGGGCGGCGCTACCTGAGCCTCAGCGGCGACGACGTCGAGGCCTTGCGCGAGACCGCGCTGAGGCTGGATGCGGAGATCGACATCGAATGGTCGAGTCTCTCCGCGATGTAGCGCGGTCCGATCAGGGCGAGCGCGTGGGCGCGCTGCCGTAGTGCCTCAGGCCCAGCACCGACAGGCGCTCCGGGCACTCCCAGTACGCCTCGTCCAGCGTCTCGAGTTCGGCCTGCTCGGCCTCGTCGAGCTGCGTGTAGAGGTCCATCAGGCTCCGGATCGCGGGCGACCCGTCCAGCCTGCTGAGCACTGCGCGCATGTGCTTCACCAGTGCGAGCCGCTGCGTGGCGCCGATGGTCTCGAGCGCATCGATGGCGATGCGGCAGTTGGCCTCGCCCCAGTTGCAGAAGAACTGCAGGAAGCCGCCGTTGTGGATGTCGGCTTCCATGCGCCACAACGCGACCAGTTCTTGCGTGCGCGGCGGCAACGCATCGACTTGCCAGCCGGCCTGCCGGAGGGCAGCCAGTGCCTGGTCGAGCTGTTGGTCCCAGACGATGTCGCGCACGTTCACCATGCCCTCGGCCGAGGCCGGCCACAGGTCGGGCCAGACGAGGCCATGGTCGTCGTCGACCCGTTGCCATGCGAGCCGCTGTGCCGGCGTGGCTTTCTCCAGACGGATGTGGCGCTGAAGCGGCTCGTGCAGCAGGCGACCATCGGCCAGCGTGAGTACCAGCTCGGTGGCGTCGATGGCCACCGAGCGGACCGCGAGCCCGGAGGCGCTCATCGTTCGATCCCCTTGCGATAGACCGCACGACTGAGCTCGGTGGCTTCGCTGCCGTCGGCCTTGCTCTTCATCCAGCGCACCGGCCCCTCGAGGTAACCGTCGACCAGCGTGCCTTCGCGCCAGCGGAGTTCGCCCTTCTCGACGGTCAGGAACTGGTGCAGTCGGCCGGTGCCTTCGGGCGCCAGCGACTGGCCGTCGCGGTCGAGCACCTGGAGGTAGCGTTCGCGGCGGGTTTTCTCGTCGTAGACGCTCTCGGTGTTGAGCGCGCCGCCGGGCCAGTAGCGGCTGCGGTGCTCGCCGTCGGCGCGTTTCTCGTGGCGCAGCTGGAGCGTGCCGTCGGCGAAGAAATGCGCATCGCCCAGCGACTGGTTGTCGCGATAGAGCGACGCCGTCTTCGGCATGCCGTTGGCATGCATGGATTCGCGCAGGCCGTGCTTGCTCCACAGCGCGCGCGTGCCTTCATGCGACTGCAGCTTGCCGCCCTTGAGGCGCCAGTTGCCGCCGGCCTGGCTCGGGTAGTGCAGCCAGTTCCGCGTGCGCGTGCCGCCGTAGCCGCTCTCGGTCTGCAGCAGCTGCCGGTCACGCGAGAACCAGACCACGTCGCAGTCGCCATCGCCGCGCTCGAGCAGGTTCGGACCGATGGGGAAGCCGTTCTCGAAACGCAGCCGGTGCGTGCCGTCCTTCAGCGCGACGTGCGCCACGCCGCGGTCCGGCAGGCCGGGCACGGCCGCGATGTCGAAGTAGTCGTGCGGTGACTGCACGATGGCCGCGCACAGCCGTTGCGAGATGGCGTGGTTGACGGCGTAGAAGTCTTTCTCCAGCGCCTCGAAGCGATCACGGTGGCTGGCGAACAGCGATTCCGGCCACGCGTCGCTGTTGCGCGCCGACGCGACCGCCGGCGCCACGTCGGCCCAGGCTGCATGCACCGCCTCGACGAAGGGCAGGGCTTGCGACAGGTGCGGGTTCTGCGCGACGAAGGCGGGCACCTGCGCGAAGCCGGGTGTCGACAGCGCGAGGTTGTAGAAGTACTGCATCACGCCGCCGTTCGAGATCTGGCCGTCGAACAGGTCGTAGAAGTAGGCGGCACGCACCAGCGGCGCGGCGTCGAGGGCCTGCTCCGGCGACAGCGTGTCGATGATCGCGGACGTGAAGTAGGGTGCGGCCTGCAGCAGGCCCGACCAGTCGATCGCGGGGCGAAGGGTGGGGGTGTTCAACGGGGATTCCACTCGAAAGGACGATGGCATGAGTATGCCGAAGCGCATGCGGCGCGCCCTTCGGCCGCCTCGGTGCGGGCTCCTAGAATCTGCGCTCCTGGTCCGACGCGACACGCGCGTTCCGGACGCATCACTCTCCCGGCACCTCGCATGCATCTTCGTTTTCCTTTCCTTCCCTCCGCCTTCCTCGTCCTCGTGCTTTCGGGCTTCCATGGCGGCGCCGCGGCCCAGGCCCCGACGCCCCAGGCGGCCCCTGTCACCACTGCGGTGGCCGCGCCGCGCCTGCGGCTCAGCGAACAGCCCAAGGTCCGCAGCGCCGTGATCGGGCTGCTCGGCTACGCGCGCGGCAATTTCAACGAGGTCGATGCGCTGATCGCCAGCCAGGTGCTCGCCGGCATGCGCTCGCGCCACGACATCACGCGCACCGTCTGGCCTGATGGCCGCATGGTCATCGCGTCCGTCGATGGAGGCGGTCACGGCGAGGAGCGTGCCGCCATGCTGCTCGATGCCGAGGGGCGCTTGCTGGCGCTGGGTCTGGTCAATGGGCACTGCCGGGCACCGGTGAGCAGCGACGAGCGCAAGGTGTGCAACCCCGCGCCCCAGACCGTGCTGTCGATCTTCCAGCCGGCCGGTGCGAAGCAGGCCGATGCCGATCCGCTGGTGGTCTGGGGCAAGACGCTGCCGAAGTTTCTGGCAGTCATGGCCGAGAGCGACGACCCGGTGCTGTCGGCGGACGCGCAGAAGATCGCGAGCGTCGAGTACCTCACCGGCGAGCCGACGACACCGGGCTGGCGCGACGATCAACTGCCCCCGGGATTCCCGGCCTCGCTTCGACCCTTGCTGCTGCAGACGGCCGAGGTGAACAGCACGGCCAGCGCCGGCAAGGTCGTGTTGCCCAAGGGTCTGGCGGGTCAGCCCATGCGGACGGCCTATCAGCGCGCGCAACGCGACGAGCCTCAACTGCCCGATGCCGAGGTGACGCTGCGCAGCTATGCCGCGCTCGACACACTGGTCGATGCCTATGGTGCGCTCACCCAGGGTGCGAGGCCGGAGGAGAGCGGCCGCGAGGTGGTGTTCAACGGCACCGACGGCGCTGGCCGCTACAGCGTCCGGCTGCGCGATGCGCAGGAGACCGGTGTGTTCATCACCGTCTCGAGCTGGAAGCGCCGCTAGCCAGCGAAGCCGCGGGCCAGGCGCCGATCCGGATCAGGCGATCTCGGCGATCAATTCGATTTCGACGCAGGCACCCGTGGGGATCTGCGCCACGCCGAAGGCGCTGCGTGCATGGGCGCCCTTTTCCGGACCGAAGACTTCGGCGAAGAGTTCGCTCGCGCCGTTGGTCACCAGGTGCTGTTCGGTGAAGCTGCCGGTCGAGTTGACCAGGCTCATCACCTTGACGATGCGCACGACCTTGTTGAGGTCGCCGACGGCCGCGTGCAGCGTGCCGAGCAGGTCGATGGCGATGGCGCGTGCGGCCTTCTTGCCTTCTTCGGTCGCGATGTCCGCGCCGAGCTGGCCGACCCAGGACTTGCCGTCCTTCTTGGCGATGTGACCCGAGAGAAAGACCAGCTTGCCGGTCTGCACGAAGGGCACATAGGCGGCGGCGGGCGTGGCCACGGGCGGCAGGGAGATGCCGAGCTGGGAAAGCTTGTCGTAAACGCTCATGAAAAAAAACTCCTGATGAAAAGCCTTGGAGGTTAACGCGGTTGTCCATGGATTTTTGCGTATCCGCAAGAAATCCGGGCGTCGATGCGCGATATGGACGATGTGGGCATGCGCCGCTGGCGCGCAATTTTTCGCGGCGAGCAAGGTCGGATGCGGCGCGATCTGGTGTCAAATTGTAAGGATCGACGCCATGGCGATCTTCCGGCTGGCGTCGATGTGCGGATGCCACGGGGTCCGCACGTCCGTGCCTCTTCACCTGTTCTCCGAAAGCCCCGATCCATGTTCTCTGCGCTCAAACTGCTTTTCCTGTCCGCCGTGCTCGTGCTCACCGGTTGTGCCGCCAACGTGCAGCGCCAAGGCAGCGTCGACAAGCAACTCGTGATCTCGCCGGTCGCGGCCAAGCGCATCACGCTGGAGGTGCAGGGCAGCAAGGCCCTGGCCGCGTCGAAGGATTGGGAGCAGTTCCGCAACGAATGGCGCATCGGCATGGAAGAGGCGACCAAGGCCGCGGGCATGACGCTGGCGCCGGTGGATGCGTCCGCCGCGACGACCACGCAGCCCTCGACCCGGGTCACCGTCAGGATCAACGACTACCGCTACATCACGCGCGGGGCCCGCGTTGCCGTGGGGATCATGACCGGCAATGCCTACATCAATGCCGACGTCTTCTTCACCGAGTTGCCGGGGACGGCGCTTGCGGGCACGCGCAAATACGCGACGACATCCTCCGCCATCCAGGGGGTCTTTGCGCCGATGACCGAGAGCCAGATTCGCGGCATCTGCGACGAGATCGTCAAGGACGTCGCGCAGCACTAGCGAAAGACAGCGGCTGTTCCTTGTCATTCATGTCCGAGACGCGCTGCATGCAAGCCACTTTGCGGCATGTAAACGCACGCGGGGTGGCTGCTTCACCAGTGGCGGACCTTCAAAGGGAGGCTTCATGTTCAACGTACTGACGGACGTCGTCGTCGGAATCTTCGAGTTCATCGTTGACGTCGTTCTCCTCAGAAGACAGCGCCGTAAGCGCGGTCACAGCGACCGCGCATTCTCGGAGGACGCGCGCGCGGTCGCACACTTTGACCTCTTCACGTTGACCTACATCATTTTCGTATCGGTCGCGTTGATGCTTTTCCTGAGCTTCGTCGCTGGTGTTTCCGTGGGCCGGAGCATCGCAGTGGGTGTCGCCGTGGGCGTGGTTTGGGGCGTCTGGCAATACATGCAACTGGTCAACAGGCAGTAGGTGCCTGGGGCTGTGATAGCGGTGCCGTTGGGCGTCCAATGAAATGACAAGGTGGGTCGGGTGGCCCAGGATGCAACCATGTGACGTGGAATAAGTCATCGCTGCCCAAGATCAAAAGCGATTGACAAAGCTGAGAATCGTCGACCAGGCCAGCTCAAGCAAAGCCCATGCGGAAAACAATCCGTTCACCACAAGAAAAAGCGCGCCAACGACAATCACTAAAACGATGAGGTGCATAGCCTTCATACGATGAATTTCCCGGAAAGCGCAACGCAATGTGTCCCGCAAACCTGCAGGATAAGCGGGGTGGTGCGGGGTATTCTGGACGCCAAGTTCTGCTGAAAGTGGCTTGTGGCTTGGGTTTTCACTCTGTTGCTCAACATCCAGGTATAAAAATCCGCGAAACCCGGCAAGCCTTACCTGAGCAAACTATAGCTTCAAGCAGGCAGGGGACCGGACACTCAAGAGCCCGTTTCGGGCTGCGCGATCAAGCCGCGTGTTGAATCAATGATCACTTTGACGACCAAGGCCCACCGCCGGCTTAGGGGCCCAAACGTGCCTGCGATCCTGTGGCAGGATTCGGCCAAAACCTGCCCGCCGGCGGGCGGCATGATTTCGACTGGAGCCACATCGACCAAACGGAGCCCACCATGCTGATATCTGCCACTGTCAGGAACTCCCAGGCCCAGCACGAAGTCGCGGTGCGCACGGGTAGTTCCACGCAGTCTCTTGCTGTGCCGTCCAAGCCTTCTGGTAAAGGTTCGGCAGTCAATGGTGGTGAGTTCCTAATGCTCGCGCTGGCGACCTGCTACTGCAATGACCTCTACCGTGAGGCCGAACGCCTGAACGTCGCCGTTGAGGGGGTCGTGGTCGAGGCGACAGCGGATTTTCCGGGCGCTGGCTTGGCGGCCACCAACATCCAATACAAAGTCAAGGTATCGTCACAAGCGAGACTCGAGGACATCGCCTATTTGGTGCGGCAAACAGATGCGGTCGCCGAAGTTCACAACACCATTCGGGCGGGAGCTGCGGTCACCCTTTCGAGGGACCGCGCTGAACTGTGAGCTGCCCTTTCATTCGGGACATGTGGCAGCATCCGGCCAAAACCGGACCTTCACGGGTGTGGCAGGATTCCCGCCAAGTAGTCGCTCCGCATCACCACCATGAACGTTCATCGCTCCGTTTCGTATCGCGCCCAGCGCATCAGCGGGCCGACCGCAGTCCTAGTCTCCCTGCGGTTCGGAAAGACGCCGGCGCCGGGACCACACATGATTCGACTACTGGGCGAAGGAGAAGGACCGGCCGCGAGATTCGACCTTACTGCTCATCGCGATGAGGTCCTTGCCGGCGTGGCCCGGGCCAATTACGAGCTGAGCGGGTGCTTGGAGGTTGAAGCAATCGAGGTTGTCCCGAGCGACACTCCTGGGACGGGCGACGTGGAGCAGCTTGCCTACGAGGTGGCTGTGGCGGTTCTGCGTGGAACGGTCTGACTGCTGCTCTCGGCCAATAGCAGACCCTCACGACTCGACTCACATGTCTAAGACCAAACCCTTCAGCGCATCGATTCTGTTGCTCGCTCTTCTTGGCACATCGGCCGTGCAGGCAGAGGGTACTGCAGGAGAGCTCTTGCCCCGGATAGTCAAGGCAGACGGTGCCGTGCAGACAAGGGGGCAACTGACCGCTCGTTCGACTTCTGCCACATTCGCCTATGTGGGCGACTTGGCGGTGGTCCTCGCATTCCAAGGCACAAGTGAAATCTCAGATGCCTCCCGCGACGACCTTGACCGGCTGCATCTCAGCGATGCCTTGGCAGTCAAAACGGCGCTTGATAACTTGATGCGTACCTGCCCGCCTAAGTTCGAGAGGTTTGAGGGAAATCTGTGGTCGGTCGATACTCCGTACCGTTGCCAGAGTGCACCATACCTTCTACATGACAGTCTATGGGGTGGGGTCGGACAGAAGCTCGCGAACGGAATTGTTGCCGCCCTGCCAACGGTGGATGGCCCAATCTTTTTTGTACCAGCAGACGACACGGGTGCAGTTGAGCGGCTGAGCCGGTTGGTCCAGACGGAACAAGGACGGTCGATGGCACGACCGCTCTCACAGCATCTGTACCTGAATCGCGGCGGGGAATGGGCAATGCTTTAAGGCGCAGCCAGTAAGTAGGACCGAGCGACTGCCACTTCAGAACGCCAGCTACGTTGCGTTTGCGAACGCAGCTAGCGGCAGCTTTCCGGTGTTGCGTGATGTCCGCTTTGGAGCGACTTGAACTTCTGCTTCGGGCCCAAACTCGCCGGCGATCCTGTGGCAAGATTCGGCCAGAACTGGAACTTCCCAACGCCCCTTCTGAATATGGCAAAACTGTTGAACGTGGACCTTCGGCGTAGCCTTCCGGCGCCTGAAGCATCTCCAGAGTTAAGTGACCTCAATCGACTGTTCGACATTGAAGGCTTTCATCTGAACAGGGGTAGGCGTTTCCATTCACTTTGGGGCGACGTGCGCGTCCAAGTGAAGGATGACAGGGAAAGTCCGCCGGGTTTGACGGACTTCTTCCAGACGGTTCCCTTTGATATTGTGTCCAAGCCTTTTGTCGAACTGCTCGAGCGATTCGACTGCGCTTGCGAGTTTCTCCCGTTGCGGGTTCAGTACAAACGGAACTGGCTGCTTGGCGAGTATTTCGCTCTCAACGTGCTGGCGGTCGTCGACGATGCCGTGGATCGTGACCGGTCGAAGTTCGCGGCCTACGATGAGGGCCCGTTGGAAGAGGTCGAGCATCTCGAACTAAAGCCCTCGGTTCTCGCCGCTAACCCGATCGCCTATCTCAGTGAAATCAGCCGTTGCGTGGTAAGTGATGAACTCGCGGCGGCAATCTCATCCGCTGGCATGCGAGGCGTCGCCGTGTCTCGGCCAGACGAATTCCGGAGCTAGGTTCTGCACGCGTCGTAGGCCGGGCTAGGTCGAGCTCAAGCGTCTGCTTTGTAGGAAGTACATCCGCTCTGGGCCCAGCGAAGCCGTGACGAGGGGGCAAAGTGTCGGTCCCCAAACTGCGTTAGGAGACCGAAATGGAATCACCGCTCGTCTCAACACTCCGCCACCCATGGAACAAGGGCAAGCTCGTTGGACAGAAGAGGCCCTTCAAGCTCAAGGAAATCTGGGCGATCCGCGTGCGCTTGCAGCTTTCCTGCCGAACTCGCGAACTGGCGCTGTTCAACCTTGGCATTGACAGCAAGCTTCGAGCATGTGACCTGGTCAAGCTACGCGTGCGCGACGTGGCCACCGGTGACCGTGCTGCCGCTCGGGCCAGCGTGATCCAGCAAAAAACCGGGCGTCCTGTTCAATTCGAGCTTACGGACCCCACCAGAGAAGCTGTAGCGAACTGGATGAAGGTCGCCCACCTCCGCGCTGAGGACTTTCTGTTTCCGAGCCGGGTGAGCTCATCCCCGCATCTTGGAACACGCCAGTACGCGCGCATCGTTGACAGATGGGTAGAGGAGATCGGGTTGAATTCGGCCGCCTACGGTACGCACTCGATGCGACGCACGAAGGCCTCACTGGTCTATCGCCGCACCAAGAATCTGCGCGCGGTTCAGCTTTTGCTCGGACATACCAAGCTGGAAAGCACCGTGCGCTACCTTGGCATCGAGGTGGAAGATGCGCTGGAGATGGCCGAGCAAACTGACGCCTGATGTACAGGACGCTCGTACGGCGGGCGTCCACAAAAGGCAGAATGCGGCCAGAACCGGTCGTTGGCCGCTACGGCAGAATTCGGCCAAGAGCGGTCGGTCGGTGCTGCCACAGAATTCGACCGTTCGCAGACTGTCCTGAACGTCAGTTGGGGTACTGTCAGGAAATGGATTCGACCGACACAAACCGCCCGTTGACCGCCGCTGAGCACACCCTAGCTCGGTGGATGTTGGAGAACGGCCTCCCAGAGGCTCGGGCATTTATTGAGCAGCTCGATGAGGCCGAAGTAACGCCGTGGCGATGCCCGTGCGGGTGCGCAAGCATCAATCTGCGAATTAGGGGGCGTCCTGCGGCGCCACCGGGCGTCCATGTTCTTGGCGACTATCTATGCGGTCCAGTCGACGCGCCGGCGGGTGCCTTCATTTTCGAAAGCGACGGCGTACTTGCTGGAATTGAGGTGTACTCGCTTGCCAGCGATGCGCCCTCAACGCTGCCTTATCCTCCACTAAGGCAGTTTGGGTAGGCCGGCTCGCGGCCACAAGTCGACACTCGCATGCCCCTCCAGTTTTCAAGCCAGCACAGGAAAAGATGAACACACGTCGCGTCCACGAACTCATGCGAGCTAACTTTCCTGCTACAGGTACCGAAGGTCTCGAATGGACCAACCTCGTTGATGAGCGCAGCCGCCTCATGGAGGACCGGTCGAGGGTTGTCTTGCTGGACCAGTTTGTCAAACGCAACGTGGCGGAGGTGCTCGTGGAGGTTCACCGAAAGCTTGGGGCACGCCTACTTGTCAACGATGTCGTCCCGTACCTCCAACGCTACGTCGGACAAGGCAACATCCGAATCTCGGACCGGGAATTCACAATGTTCGCCGTCCTGGCTGGAAATGGCGTCGGGGTAAGCTGGCGGGCAGCCGCTTAGTCGAGATTCGGCCAGAAGCGGACATCTGCAGCGACCTTAGAACCCGGAAAAATGGTCGACGTTTGACTCAACTCAGCCCGCTCGTGTTCATCCGCTTCGTCTTTCACAAAAAGGACCCGGACTCTGGACGGCGACAGGGTCTATTCCAAGCCCTCTCGGACTTGGAAAGCGGCGGCATCCTAGTCGGCGACGAGCAGGACCGCTATCGGGAAATCTCAGATTGGTTTCGCAAGCAGCTACACAAGCCAAGCAGCTTCACAAGGTCAAGCAGGCCGCACGCGAAGAAGGTCGCCTTGAGCTGGTTCAAAGACACCGCCGTCCTGCACATCGGCAGAATGCGTGAGCTCGCACAGGTTCTGGAAGCGCATGATGTCGCCGTTGATGTGTTGCAAAGCCTAAGGCCTGGCTATGTGGTCTACGAGGACGATTTTCAGGTTGCAGCTGAGCCCTTCGTCGACACACCGACCTAGCTACATCGAAACGCCCCTGAGATTCAGCCTACGGCCACAAGCTGACCTCCGCCCCATCCCTTCTTAGGCCAAAAGAAATGTCATGACCTGGGTCAAAAACGTAGCCGGCTTCAGAGACTTCCTTTCCCTCGTCATCGTGCATGCGCCCGATGATTTCCCCGAAGAAGACTATCTCGCCCCTGGCGAGCAACTCAACCTCGTTCGAGCGTTTGGCGAACTCTACAAAGGCCTGGAGCTGGTGTCGTCAAGCGCCGGCTCAAATCTGATAGATGTGCCTGCGCTTCGCGACCTGCTGGACCGTGCCCTTGTGGCGTACCGCGCCGGTGAAGATGTGAAAGGTGCTCACCTGCTTCAGGAATTTGAGGCGGCTGCATTCAGATGAAGGTCCGCTTCGGAGCGCGGCGTACAGCCGCTTCGGGCCCAAAGCGGGCTTAGGTTTTGCTCGAAAGCAGACGTCTACTCACCCGGCGTAATCCGCCCAGCGTTCCTGTGGGTTTTTCCGGCAAAAGTCATGTGCCTTCAAGAGCCGAGCTCTCGTAAGCCGCTGATTGCCATCGCCGGCAAGCGAGGCGTCGCACTGTTGGGAAAGCCACATGATGAAGAGCTCCGCGCTCGGAAATTCTGTTCGCTCATCCTTATGTTTTGGATAGGCAGCGAGCTCCTCCTCCGACTCTTTAGTAGTAAGCAAATGCCCGTCCTGCAGTGCGCCGTAGACAAAGGTGCCATCGAACTCGCGCAGACCCATGCCGCAGTAGTCGCGATGGCGATAACAAAGCTGCAGCCCCTGCCGCAGAAGTTCAGCTGTGCGCTCGCTGAGTTCCTTCCCGATGGGCACAGTGGCCAACGCCTCTACGTTCTGAACCAAATTCGCGGCTGCGCGCCCTCGCCGCTTGCTCCGAACAGACAGTAAGAAAATCGTTGCTCCAATGATGGGGAGCGGGGCGACAAAGAGAAATGTCTCCCAAACCGTTGCCTGCATCTTTGCTGTCCCTTGAAACTCGATTCTGGGCTGACGCCCGGTGTCCGCTTCTGGCCGACATCAGTCGACAAGCACCGGCTCGCCGTCTACGAATCGGTACTCGTTGCGGCCGAGGGGCTTCCGGGACTCTTGCCCAGCTCGAATTACGAACACCTCGACGGCCTGCCGTACTTCGTCAGAACAGTCCGAAGCGAAGTACGCCACCGATTCAGGCGCCGGAACTGAGGCCATCAATTGACTCGCACCCAGCGAGTTTGCTATCCAAGGCATGAGACCGTTATGAAGGACAGTTGCTCCTGCAAGCCAATGTTGGTCGAAAAAGGCAAACTTCCCGCCATTGGGCAACTCCGCGATGCCCAACAGGAGTCGTGACTCTTGGATTTCGCGGCCCAGGTTCGCCATCGCGATGGTCGCTGCCTCATGTTCGCTACCCGCCCACGTCGAAGCTTCCGCGGGAGTAATCGCCCTCGTCGCACTTCCGAGGTCCTCCCAGAGTAATGCGCTCACTCTGGGTCCGAGGTCCCAATACTCATACGGCTTCGAGCCCAGGGTGCTGAGGATGCCTCGCTGAGCAATGGCCGGGAAAATCTTGGAACGGTCCAGCATTTTTATAGCGTCGCAGCTTTTGAGAGGTGATAAGGACGGCAATGGCCAGGGTGAGCGCAGACCATGGCTGATTGTTGCCTCTAAAGCAGTTGGTGCGCACACGCTTCAAGGTGGAGCCGGCTTCATTTCGCCTAGGGTTGTGAGCGTCGCGAACGTCCGATTCGACGCGATTTCCGCTCAAGTGTCGAATGACGGCTTCTGGCCGACTGTAGCCGGTCGGGCCGCTGTCGCGAAGGGGCCCAAATCGGCAACACGTCAGGCCCGATGCGCATGTCCTTTGCAGCGAAAGCAGGCATCCGTGACTGCTGCACCTTGTCGCCCTCTGCCACAACGTCGTGCTACAGGTGAACCGAATACGATCGGGCATGACGCGCACGCACGACGAACTAGTTCTCAACGAAAAATTTCTCCAGCAGATCCCTCAGATCAAGAGGGTCGCTGAGGGAACGTGGCGTGAGCAGATTGCGATTGCGCTGTGTCACCTCAGCATCGAGCATCACAGTGGCTTGATAACGTTGATTCAAGAACGCCAGCTCAGTCCTGCCCTTGCAATGTTTCGTCCTCAGATGGAGGCATGGCTCCGCTCGATGTGGGTAAGCCAGCAAGCACCCGAAAAAGAGCTGCAAGCGTTCATGAAAGGAGAAGAGTTCGTTCTGGTGGCAAACAAGAGGAATGGCGGGGTGGACAAGAAGAAGCGCATACCCCCACCGATACGAGAAATTATCGAAAGGGTTAGGGACGACGTTGAACGCGAGGCGCTCTTGTCGAACTACGACTCGACTTGGAAGTCGCTCTGCGACATGACACATGGTGGACCGCTTCAGGTCAACGCTCGACTTCAAGCTCACGGAATTGAGACCATCTACCCTGACCTGCACATCGGCGGCCTCGTTCATGCCAGCACGCGACTGGCATACCTTGCGATGATGGAGATGGCGGAGGTCCTACACGACCCCGAACTGCGTGACGGCATCCACGAACTTTTTCTATCGATCTACCCAACACCTCACGTGATGGTCGGAAAAAGCTGACCATCCAGCAACGTACTCGACACCGCACCACGGAACCACGACTGCCAGCGGTGGGGGAAGGCCGCCATGGTCCTGTTCTAAAGTCGCGTGAGTGACCACATTCCGACAAGGACCGATGTCCGCAACGTTCGCAGCTGCGCCACTGGCCCTCCGGCGTCAACGGCAGCAACCAGTCTGAAGCGGACGTTGGGCCCGACGCGCTCAACGTCCGCTTCTGGCCGAGTTCAGCCGCTCAGTTGAGCGTCCGGTCTTGGCCGCAAGCGGCCTGCAAGAGGGATGCTACTGGGGTCTGCTTCGTGGATGAGTGCTGTATGCATAGCGATCGCATGCGGTCCGTGCCGTCGTGCTGCGCATCGAGCCGCTGAGCGTCTCCTCCTGCCGGCCATCCATGGCTCGGTGCATGGGACTGGGGACTATCGGCTCGCCGTCGAAGACGGTCTCTTTCCTATGGTTTTCGCTGCGCGTCGTTCTCGTCGCTGACGTGGTCTAGCAGATCGTCAACAGTGTTGAACGGCACCGTTTCTGCATCCACTTCTCGCGCGTCGACGGCAAGGTCATCGAGAGCAAGTTGTTCGTCAAGCTGAGCATGGATCCAGCTGTCTGGAAACTGGCGCGGCGCTTCGAAGCGCAGAAGTGTCGCTCCGGCGAACACAACGACAGACTTCAAGACCAAGTCGGAGCGCAGGCTGCTGGTCTCCTGCACTGGCTCGTCACCGACGGCCGCCTCAATCTCGCCTACGACCTGGTCGATGATCAGTCCCCACTGCGTTGGCGAGACGCCGAGTATTTGGTCGATGCCGCGCAGCAGCGCCGTAGCGTCCGGTGCTTCTCCGCCCTCGAGTTCAGGATCGACGTTGACCCAAACGTCAGCTTGCGCTGCCAACACTCGAGCCCGGCCCACGACAATGTCCTCGCTCACCTCAACATCGGTCAGTATCCCGCTGCTTGCGATCGCCTCTCTGAATTTGTGGATCACTCCGTCTCCCTGTGTGAAAGCACCGTCCAAGTCTGCTTGTGGCCGTCAGCGGCTGGTGAGGACCGTGGGTTTTCCGCCAACGCCGTCACGGCCGTTGGAAGTGCAAAAAACCTTCTTATGCCAGTACATGTGCGGGGCAGCAAACCAGGTCTGGTTCTCGTCATTCTGGAACTGGGCCAGCTGAGACATGGGTATCCCATACCTGTGGAAAAGAGCGATGAGGTCACGCAGGCTCCCCTGCGAGAGCCGTTTTGACCGGACGACAATGGTGTCCTGCTCCCATCGAAGCACCCCGGGAATCTCGACCGCCCATTCAAACAGATGCTTTTCGTCCAGCTGTGAGCCGAACATGATTCCAGAGCAGTCCAGGTAAACCATTTACGCGTCCGAGCAGGGTGTGATCTTCGAATGCTAAACGGAGGACGAAGGCGAAGGTCCTGTACTGGCCGGATGCTGTCTCAACGAGCGATGGGCTACTCAATTCGGTGCGCCCAAACCCAGGTGGCGCGACGCCGCCTCCACCGCCGCAGCCAAGCCAGTTGCAGGGCTGCTGAGGGGGCGTGGGCCCGCTGTCACGAGCGCGGCCGCGCCACGCATCGAGGCTTGTGCCAGCGCAACGACTGAAGCACCGCCGACATAGGCGCGATCCGCAGCCTCTGCAATGGTCGACAGGTATCCGTCGAGGTCGCCAGCCTTGAACAGGGCCCACGCCCCTGGAACAAGCTGCACCTCGACGGTAGCGTCCGACTGCCGCACCGCATGGGAGAAGAGACGGGACGTTGGGTCAATGGTCGTTTCGACCGCGCACAAGGCGACGATTCTGCCGCCTGCATTCGCGGCGGCAATTGCCAGCGCGCCATCTGTCCTCAGGACAGGGGCTCCCGTGTTTGCTACGGTGGCATCGACAGCCGGCCCCAAGGTCGAACACGTGAGAATCACAGCATCGGCATCTTGAGCGAGCGAAATCAGCGCCAGTCTCGTTGCGTCGGCGATATCGGCGGTCAGTCCGCCAGCCTTCTCGGCTGCGGCCAAAAGGTCGGCTCGGACCTCATGCCGGAGAGCATCAGGCGGAATACCAAGCTCCCTGGCAGTGGCATCAAAAACTGCGATGTTGCTATCGGCAGTGTGGAGACAGGCAATTCGCATAGAACCGATTTCACCTCATTCATCCAAAACATCTTCGAACGGCTCTGCCTACGAGGCACCCAGGACCAACTTGCTGCGCCGGGCAGCGAAGGGCTCCTGTTGGCCGAGCGCCGCCGAGTGCCGCAATCACTAACTCAAGTCCCAGCCGAAGAGGACTTGGTGACAGTGGCGGCACACGAACTTGTAGAGCGCCGAATCACCGCCGGGCCGATAGCCCGTTGTCGCTAGACGCCATCCTTCCTCACCCTGCTGATGAGCGGCCAGCCAATAGCTTTTCGTTTCCTCCGATGCATTCATGACATCCTCGACGGTCGCATCCCCGTGGAACTCGCAAGCGTCCCCGCAATGGGTCAACCACTGCTCCTGTTGCCAGGATACGTAGCCGGGGGTCCGAAGATGGACTTCGGCCACCACGGAATCTGGGACTTGGGCTTGGATCAGCGGGTGGGCGTCGGCAAACGATGCATGGAACTTCTCCGCAGCGTCTCCACTGGCAATGCACCACGGGCAGATGGACTCCCGAAGGTCTTCAACAGCGTAGACCGGCCCGACGTAGATGAACCCCCTCGCTCGACCACAACATGCGCATTGAGCCGGGCTCTGCTTAACCACACCGGTGGCAACGGGGTTGGGGTGGTAGCGAAATGTTGGCAGGGGCTCGGACATGATGGTGCTGGAGGTTCACGGGGAAGGTCTGCTTCCGGCCGCATTGTGCCTTCGCCTTGGCGCCCGCAGCGGCGGGTATGCGGCCACAAACCGTCCAGCATCGGTCAGTCCTGGCAACTCCAGCGCATCCTCGGCCTCGATGCCTGGATCGCGAACGGTGCTTCCCGATAGGTTCGCCATTCGTTCGGTTCCGCCGGTCGAACAGAGATCACAACACCCACTTTCTGCTTGAGAACATTCCTGAATCCCGATTTGAGGCCTGTTTGAATGACCGCGGCACGGCTTGACGATGTGGCGCGCGCGGCTGTTCGCGACCATGCGGCACAACGTCGGCAGCGTGGCCGACTTCCTCAGGCTGCCGTCGAACCGGGTGATCGAACTGGGCGTGCGCATCGAGATCCAGGCGCACGGCGAATGCAGTCAGGCGCCACTTCGCGATTGCGACTGCGACTGCGACTGCGACTGCGCGCCCCCGCGCGTCGCCGACGCTGCTGCGAACTCCGCCGCCAGTTCTTCCGACGGCCGCACCGTCACCCCCACGTCGAGCGTGTGGCGTGCGCCGCCGTGCAGCACGCCGCGCATCGGCGAGACGTCGGCGTAGTCGCGGCCGATGGCCAGCGTGACGTAGTCCTCGCCGGGCTGGCGGCCGTTGGTCGGGTCGAAGTCGGCCCAGTCGCCGGGGCCGTCGGCGCCGGGCAGGTAGACCGACACCCAGGCATGCGAGGCGTCGGCACCGACCAGCCGTGGCTGGCCCGGCGGCGGCTGCGTGAGCAGGTAGCCGCTGACGTAGCGCGCGGGCAGTCCCATGGTGCGGAAGCAGGCGATCAGGATGTGGGCGAAGTCCTGACACACGCCCTTGCGCTGCGCCAGGGCCTCGACCGCGGGCGTGCTGATCTCGGTGCTGGTCGCGTCGTAGTCGAAGTCGCGGTACATGCGCAGCATCAGGTCGGACGCGACCTCGAAGGTCGGGCGGCCCGGCGCGAAGCTGGCGCGGGCGTAGGTGGCGAAGTCGTCGTGCCGCGGCACGTAGCGCGAGGGAAAGACGAAGTCCGATGCGGCATCGAAGCGCGCACCCTTGGCGAAGCGGAAGCGCTCGCGCACCGTCTCCCAGGGCAGGTCGCGCGCGATGCTCCTGGCCAGCACCGGTTCGGAGGTCTCGACCACGCTCTCGGCCTTGACCACCAGGTGCTCGTGCGTCGACTCGAGTGCGAAGAAGGCGCGCGTGTTGCCGTAGACGTCGGCCGACTCGCTGCGTTGCGCGGGCTCGGGCGTGATCGACAGCGCATGGCTCAGCAGCTTCTGCGAGGCGGTCTCGCGCGGCTTCAGGTGCGCGAGGTGCTGCGCGGTCTCGACCGGCGGCACGTAGTCGTAGCGGGTCTCGTGGGTGACGTGCAGGCGCATGGTCGTGGGGGGCTCAGGTCATACGCCTACCGAGCGCACCGACTCGGAAGTGAGCGTGAAGTAGCGGATGCCGATCGCGTCGGACACGTGGTAAGCCGCGGTCTCGCAGAATTCGAAGAGCTGGATCAGCGCCGGGTAGCGGCCGTCGGCATCGGTCTCGCACAGGTGCTCGAGCGTCCACATGGCCGGGTCGGGCAATTCGTACGACAGCGCGGTCAGCGTGCCGGGCGCGCTGCCCGCGAGCTTGGCGATGCGCCCGCGCAGCGTCTGCGTGACCCAGGCCAGCGAACGCGGGTTGTCGCCGTCGAGCACCAGCAGGTCGACCATGGTCGCGACGTCGCGGCGCTGCTGGTAGCGCGCATGGAAGGTGATGGTGCTGTCGAACAGCGCGACCATGGCCTCGAAGCCGCTGACCTCGTGCACCGCGCCGTTGGCGAAGCCCGCGGCCATCGCGCTCGACAGGAAGGCCAGCCGCTCGATGTGGCGGCCGATGGACAGCAGGCGCCAGGCGTCGTCGCGCGTCATGCGGTCGGTCTGCGCGCCGGTCATGGACGACAGGGCGGCACTCGCCACCTCGAGCGAACGCAGCGCGGCGCCCGCGGCCAAGGTGCCGTCGAGCGTCTCGCCGGGCTCCTCGGTGGTTTGCTGCAGGAAGTCGATCTCGGCGCGCACGATCTGGTTCCAGTGGTCCTGCGACAGCCGCTCGCGCACCGCGGCCGCGGCCTGCCGCACGCAGCGCAGGTTGTAGCCCACGCTGCCGCCGGTCTCGACGTTGCCCAGTTCGGCGATCAGCGCGCGCTCGAACACGCGGCGCGACTTGGAGCCGATCGGCACGCCGGGTGCGATCAGCGCATTGCGCGTTGCCAGGCCGTGCAGCCATTCGAGCAGCGGCCGGGAAGAGGGGTCTTCGCCGCCCAGCAGGTCGAGCGTGATGCGCGCCAGGCGCACCGCATTCTCGGCACGCTCGGTGTAGCGGCCCAGCCAGAACATGTTTTCGGCGGCGCGGCTGGTGACGGGTGCGCGGTGCCGCGCCAGCGAGGCCGGCGTGGCCTGCGGCTGCAGCAGCGTCGTGCGGTCGACCTCGCCGTGCGTCTGCACCCACACGTCGGCACTGCTGCCGCCGCGTTGCATCGACGCGATCTGCGCATTGGCACCGGCCAGGCGCGCCAGCCCGCCGGGCAGCACGCGCCAGGACCGCGCGCCGTCGCTGACCGCGAACACGCGCAGCAGCATCGAGCGCGGCGCGATCCGGCCGCGCTCGGCGTGGTCGTGGTTCTCGGCCCAGGTCGGCATCTGCGACAGCGGAAGGTAGCTCTGCACCGTGTGCTCGTCGCCCTGGCGCACGATGCGGCCGGCCCATTCGTCGAGTTCGCGCCGGCCCATGCGGCTGCCCAGCACGGCCTCGAAACTGGTGTGCGAATCCTCGCCCGGATAGGTGGCCTTGATCGCGCAGTCGCCCAGTTGCGGCAGCGCGGCCTCGAGCGCGGCGCGCTCGCCGCACCACCAGGTCGGCAGCGCCGGCAACTGCAGCTTCTCGCCGATCAGGCGCCGGGCCAGCGCGGGCAGGAAACCCAGCAGCGCGGGCGATTCGAGGAAAGCCGAGCCCGGCATGTTGGCCACCAGCAGGTTGCCCGCGCGGATCGCCTGCAGCAGGCCGGGCACGCCCAGCGTGGAGTCGGGGCGCAGTTCGAGCGGGTCGAGGAACTGGTCGTCGAGCCGCTTGATCAGGCCGTGCACCGGGCGCAGGCCTTGCAAGGTCTTGAGGTACACGCGCTGGTCGCGCACCGTGAGGTCGCTGCCCTCGACCAGCGTCACGCCCAGGTAGCGCGCGAGATAGGCGTGCTCGAAGTAGGTTTCGTTGTAGGGGCCGGGCGTGAGCAGCGCGATGTGCGGCGGCGAGCCCGCCGGGCACATGCGCTGCAGGCCTTCCATCATTGCGCTGTAGGTCGCGGCCAAGCGCTGCACGTGAAGCTCTTCGAAGGCCTGCGGGAACTGGCGCGAGATGGCCAGCCGGTTCTCGAGCAGGTAGCCCAGTCCCGACGGTGCCTGGGTGCGCTGCGACACGACCCACCAGTTGCCGTCGGGACCGCGTGCCAGGTCGAAGGCCGCGATGTGCAGCCAGGTGTCGCCGGGCGGCTTCACGCCGTGCATCGCACGCAGGTAGCCGGGATGGCCGCGCACCAGCGCCGCGGGCAGCAGGCCCTCGGCCAGCAACTGCTGCGGACCGTAGACGTCGGCCATCACGCGATCGAGCACGCGCACCCGCTGCTGCACGCCGGCCTCGATCTGGGTCCAGCTTTCGGGCGAGATGATCAGCGGGAACAGGTCGAGCGACCAGGGGCGTTGCGGACCGCCGGCATCGGCGTAGACGTTGTAGGTGACGCCGTTGTCGCGGATCTGCCGCGCCATGCGGGTGGCGCGCTGCGGCAGGTCGGCAAAGCCGCCGCGGCCCAGGTGTTCGAAGAAGCGGCTCCAGGGCGGCGTGAGCTCGGACGGTGCCGGGTCGATGGCGGTCGGGGCGGCAGCCGCAGACGGCGCCTGCGCCGCGTCGTGCAGCACCGGCGCGGGCGCGGTGGTCGGTGCAGCCGCCCGCGCCAGCGCGACCGGCGTCGCCGCGCCGCGCAGTTCGTCGAAATGGCCGGCCGAGGCGGCAGGCGCCAGCGCCGATGCCAGCGCGGCAGGAGATTCGAGCGCCTGGGCTTCGAAGAGGGATTCGTTCAGCGGTTCCACGGTGCGCCGATTGTCACACCGCCGTCATCGACGGCGCCCGGGAACACGTGACAAACGGCCCGTACCCGGCTGCCCCATGCGCATCTTTTCGTGAGACACCGCGGAACCGGCTTTGCCGGGCCGCTGGTGTCGCCCCCTTGAGGGGGAAGGCGAAGCGACACGCAGTGCGCGAGCCCTCGGGGGAGAACCCAATGCGACCGCGGAACCGGCTTTGCCGGGCCGCTGGTGTCGCCCCCTTGAGGGGGAAGGGGAAGCGACACGCAGTGCGCGAGCCCTCGGGGGAGGGCCATCACCGGCGGAGGTCGAGCGTGAACGGGAATTCGCGGCTGCCCGCGAGTTCTATCGTCGCCGGCGGCGTCTTCATCAAGCCCGGCGTGTGGCCGGTGCGGGTGAAGCGCGACATGCGCCGGCTCTCGGCCTCGTAGGCGTTGACCGGGAAGGTGTCGTAGTTGCGGCCGCCCGGGTGGGCCACAAAGTACTGGCAGCCGCCCAGCGAGCGCTTCATCCAGGTGTCGACGATGTCGAAGGTCAGCGGCGCATGCGCGCCGATGCTGGGGTGCAGCGCCGAGGGCGGATTCCAGGCCTTGTAGCGCACGCCGGCGACGAACTCGCCGACCGTGCCCGTGGGCTGCAGCGGCAGCACCTTGCCGTTGACGGTGATCACGTGGCGGCTTTCGTTCAGGCCGGTCACGCGCACCTCGATGCGTTCGAGAGACGAGTCGACATAGCGCACCGTGCCGCCGGCCGAACCTTCCTCGCCCATCACGTGCCAGGGTTCGAGCGCGTTGCGCAGCGACAGCTCGACGCCCATCGCCTGCACCTGCCCGACCAGCGGGAAACGGAATTCGAGGTGGGGCGCGAACCAGTTCGGGTCGAAGGCGAAGCCAGCCTCGCGCATCTCGCTGATCACGTCGTCGAAGTCCATCTTGACGAAGGTCGGCAGCAGGAAGCGGTCGTGCAGCTCGGTGCCCCAGCGCGTGGCCGGCGCCTTGTAGGGCGCGTCCCAGAAGCGTGCGATGAAGGCGCGCAACAGCAGTTGCTGCGCGATGCTCATGCGCGCATGCGGCGGCATCTCGAAGGCGCGCAGTTCCAGCAGGCCCAGGCGGCCGGTGCTGGAATCAGGCGAGTAGAGCTTGTCGATGCAGAACTCGCTGCGGTGCGTGTTGCCGGTCACGTCGACCAGGATGTTGCGCAGCGTGCGGTCGACCAGCCAGGCCGGCATGTTGGCGCCGTAGATCTCGCGGTTCTTCGCGATCTCTTTCAGCGCGATCTCCAGCTCGTAGACCTGGTCGTTGCGCGCTTCGTCGACGCGCGGCGCCTGGCTGGTCGGGCCGATGAACATGCCCGAGAACAGGTAGCTCAGCGAGGGGTGGTTGTGCCAGTAGAGCAGCAGGCTGGCCAGCAGTTCGGGCCGGCGCAGGAAGGGGCTGTCGTTGGGCGTGGCGCCGCCCATCACGAAGTGGTTGCCGCCGCCGGTGCCGGTGTGGCGGCCGTCGGTCATGAACTTCTCGGCCGACAGCCGGGTCTCGAAGGCCGCGTCGTAGAGGAACTCGGTGTGCGCGACCAGTTCCTTCCAGTTGTTGGCCGGATGGATGTTGACCTCGATCACGCCCGGGTCGGGCGTGACGGCCAGCATCTTCAGGCGCGGATCGCGCGGCGGCGGGTAGCCTTCCATCACGATCTGCAGGCCCAGTTGCACCGCCGTGGCCTCGATGGCCGCGACCAGGTCGAGGTAGTCCTCGAGGCGCTTGAGCGGCGGCATGAAGATGTACAGCACGCCCGAGGCGCTGCCGACTTTCTCTGCAGCCGGACCGTTGGCGCGGCGCGGATCGCGCACCTCGACGCACAGCGCGCTGCGCGTGATCCAGTGGGCCGATTCGCCACGACCGGGCTGGCGCGGCGTGGTGCCGTCGGCCTGGGTACTGCCAAGGCCCGTGGCGCTGCCGCTGGCGGCACCGGCGCGACCCGCAGGCGTCTGCATGCGCAGCGCCGCGGCCGAGGCCGGCGGCGTGCCGAAGGCATAGGGCACGGTGCCCATGTCGGCCTTGGGTCCGACCGGCGGACCGGCATAGCGCGCGCGGTAGTCGGTTGCGTCGGGCAGCGTGCCCAGCGGCGCGGTCGGGTCGCGGTCGATCAGGTAGGGGTAGTCGCCCTTGCGCACCCAGGGCTGCGAGTCGAGCGGCAGCCGGTAGCCCATGGGCGAGTCGCCCGGGATCAGGTACATGCGGTCGTCGCGCAGGAACCAGGGGCCGGTCTTCCAGCCCGGGCCTTCGAGGGCGGGCGCGTCGCGGTCGGCGCTCGCGGGTTCGATCGGCAGCATGTAGCCGATCACCGCGTCGAGCTTCTGCGTGAAGACCCGTCGCAGGCGCACGCGCTCCATCTCGTCGTCGAGCTTGGAGTCGAAGGGGTCGACGTTGACCGGCAGCCGGCGCTCGCGCCAGAGGTAGTAGTAGGTGTCTTCGTAGGCCGGCTGGATGTAGCGCTCGGTCAGGCCCAGGCGGTGCGCCAGCACGGTGGTGAAGCGGCGCGCGTCTTCGCTGGTGTAGTGCGTGGGCACGCGCTCGTCGGCGAACAGTTCGGGGTCGTTCCACACGGGCTGGCCGTCGGCGCGCCAGAAGATCGACAGCGCCCAGCGCGGCAGCTGCTCGCCCGGGTACCATTTGCCCTGGCCGAAATGCAGGAAGCCGCCTTCGCCGTATTCGGCACGCAGCTTCTGCACGAGTTCGGTGGCGAAGCCGCGCTTGGTCGGGCCGAGCGCATCGGTGTTCCATTCGGCCGCGTCGCGGTCGCCGGTGGCCACGTAGGTCGGCTCGCCGCCCATCGTCAGGCGCACGTCGCCGGCCGCGAGCCGCTTGTCGACGGCCTCGCCCAGTGCCAGCACCTCGGCCCATTGCTCTTCGGTGTAGGGCTTGGTGACGCGCGGCGATTCATGGATGCGCGTGACCACCATCTCGTGGCCGAATTCGACTTCGGCGTCGTCCACCACGCCTTCGATCGGCGCCGCGCTCGAGGGCGTGGGCGTGCAGGCCAGCGGGATATGGCCTTCGCCGGCCAAGAGGCCCGAGGTGGCGTCGAGTCCGATCCAGCCCGCGCCGGGCAGGTAGACCTCGCACCAGGCGTGCAGGTCGGTGAAGTCGACCGTGGTGCCGCTCGGGCCGTCGAGCGCCTTGACGTCAGGGGTGAGCTGGATCAGGTAGCCCGAGACGAAGCGCGCGGCCAGGCCCATGTGGCGCAGCAGCTGCACCAGCAGCCAGCCCGAATCGCGGCACGAGCCGCTGCCGTTGGTGAGCGTTTCTTCCGGCGTCTGCACGCCGGGCTCCATGCGGATCAGATAGTTGACGTCCGATTGCACCTGCTGGTTGATGCCGACCAGGAAGTCGATGGTGCGCTGTTCCTTGCGGTCGATCTTGTCGAGGTAGGCCTGGACCAAGGGCGTGACCTCGTCGGCCACCAGGTAGGGCGCGAGTTCCTCGGCCTGCGAGTCCGTGTACTTGAAAGGGAAGTTCTCGGCCTGCGGCTCGAGGAAGAAGTCGAAGGGGTTGTAGACCGCCATCTCGACCACGAGGTCGACCGTGACCTTGAATTCACGCGTCTTCTCGGGGAAGACCAGCCGCGCCTGGTAGTTGGCGAACGGATCCTGCTGCCAGTTGACGAAATGCTGCTCGGGTTCGATGCGCAGCGAATACGAAACGATATTGCTGCGGCAATGCGGCGCCGGGCGCAGGCGGACCACCTGCGGGCCGAGCTGCACCGGACGGTCGTACTTGTAGTGGGTGACGTGGTGAAGTGCGGCGTGAATGGACATCAGTGGTTCTCGGAGCGGAGCGGCGACGTGCCTCGGGTGAGACGCATACTAGCCCACTGGCATAGCAATTTACGCGCCATCAGAGCGCTGGAAGGGAGGCCTTGCCGCATGGAACCGGATGCTCTCACGCGACCGCACGAACGGCGCGGCTGGACGGCCTTTGCCGCCATGGCCGGTGCGATCGCGGGCGTGGCCTGGCAATTGCAGCAGCCCGCGCTGTGGTCCGAACCAGTCTATGCCGCGCTCGTGACAGCCGCATTGGCGTGCGCCGTCGCCTGGCGCATCCGATGGCGACTGCGACCCGTCGGTCTGTCCGGGCTCGTGGCGATGCTGTGGATCGGCCTGGTCTTCGGCGCCGGGCTGACCGGCTGGCGCGCGGCCGTGTTCGCATCGCAGGCGCTGGACCCGGCCCTGGAAGGTCGCGACCTGCAGGTCGTCGGCGTGGTCGCACAGATGCCGCAGCACGACGAGAGCGGCACGCGCTTCCGCTTCGATGTCGAATCGGCGCAATGGGCGATGCCGGCCGAGGACGATGCGGCGCCGCACCTGCCTCCACGCCTGGCCTTGGGCTGGTACGCCGAAGGCACGGGGCTCTGGGCCCGCGCGACGCCGGCCGATGACGCGGCGCCACGCCGACGCCCCGAAGCCCTGCATGCCGGCGAACGCTGGCAGCTCACCGTGCGGCTCAAGGCACCGCACGGCAACCTCAACCCCAAGGGCTTCGACCAGGAACTGCAGCTCTGGGAGCAGGGCGTGCAGGCCACCGGCTACGTGCGCGCCGGCGCACAGGATGCGCCGCCCCAGCGCCTGGACGTCACCTGGCGGCATCCGGTCGAGCGCGCGCGTGAGGCCGTGCGCGATGCGGTGTTCACGCGCGTCGCCGACCGCCGCTTGGCGGGCGTGATCGCGGCGCTGGTGACCGGCGACCAGAGCGCGATCGATCGCGTCGACTGGGACGTCTACCGCGCCACCGGCGTCGCGCACCTGGTGTCGATCTCGGGGCTGCACATCACGATGTTCGCCTGGCTCGCGGCCCTGGCCGTGGGCGCGCTGTGGCGCCGCAGCACGCGGCTCATGCTGCGCTGGCCGGCCCAGCAGGCTGCGCTCGTGGGCGGCGTGGCACTGGCTGCGCTCTATGCGCTGTTCAGCGGCTGGGGCGTGCCCTCGCAGCGCACGGTGCTGATGCTGGCCACGGTGGCCCTGCTGCGCATCGCGGGCCGGCGCTGGCCCTGGCCGTGCGTGTGGTTGCTGGCCTGCGCGGTGGTGGTGATCGCCGACCCTTGGGCGCTGATGCAGGCCGGCTTCTGGCTCAGCTTCGTGGCCGTGGCCGCGCTGTTCGCCACCGATGCGAGCGTCCAGGGCGCGCAGGCCACCGGGTGGCGTGCACGCCTCCATCGCCTCGCGCGCGAGCAGGCCGTGGTCACGCTGGCGCTCGCGCCCTTGACGCTGCTGCTGTTCCAGCAGGTGTCGGTGGTGGGCCTGCTGGCCAATGCGCTCGCCATTCCCTGGGTCACGCTGGTGCTGACGCCGCTGGCGATGCTGGGCGCCGTGGTGCCGCCGCTGTGGGACCTGGCCGCCTGGGCGGTGCGCGCGCTGTCGTGGTGGCTCGAGTGGCTGGCGTCCATGCCGCTGGCCACCGTCTCGCTGCCGGCGCCGCCGCTGTGGGCCGCGGCCGGCGGCGTGCTGGGTGGGGTGCTGCTCGCGATGCGGCTGCCCTGGTCGGTGCGGATGCTGGGCGTGCCCTTGCTGCTGCCGGTGCTGCTGTGGCAGGTGTCGCGGCCGCCGGTGGGCGAGTTCGATCTGCTGGTCGCCGACATCGGCCAGGGCAATGCGGTGCTGGTGCGCACCGCGACCCACAGCCTGCTCTACGACACGGGTCCGCGCTACAGCCTCGACAGCGATGCGGGCCAGCGCGTGCTCGTGCCGCTGCTGCGCGCGCTGGGCGAGCGGCTCGACACCCTCGTGCTGAGCCACCGCGACAGCGACCACACCGGCGGCGCGCCGGCCGTGCTCGCGATGCAGCCGCAGGCCGCGCTGCTGAGCTCGATCGAGGCCGGCCATCCGCTGCAGGCGCTGCGGCCGGCGCAGCGTTGCGTCGCCGGCCAGCGTTGGCAGTGGGACGGCGTCGACTTCGAGGTGCTGCATCCGGTCGAAGCCGACTACGCGCGCATCGCGGCCAAGCCCAACAGCGTGTCCTGCGTGCTGCGCATCGGCAACGGACGCGCGAGCGTGCTGCTGGCCGGCGACATCGAGCGCGCGCAGGAGGAGGCCCTGGCAGCGCGCCAGGCCGACGGTGGCTTGCGCGCCGACCTGCTGCTCGTCCCGCACCACGGCAGCAAGACCTCGTCGAGCCCGGCCTTGCTCGATGCGGTGCAGCCCCGTCTGGCGCTGGTGCAGGCCGGCTACCGCAACCGCTTCGGCCATCCGGCGCCGCCGGTGCGCGAGGCCTATGCGGCGCGCGGTACGACCGTCATCGACAGCCCGCATTGCGGCGCGGCGCAGTGGTCGAGCCGGCAGCCACAGGACGTGCGCTGCGAGCGTGCGGCGCAGCCGCGCTACTGGCACCACCGGGTGCCTTGAGCGCCGGGTGCCTGTTCGTGGTGCTGGGCGCAGCCGCGCTGGCGGTGATCGCGCCGCAGCTCATCGTGGCGGCCGGTGGCGCCATCGCATCCATCGACGTGAACCCGGTGCTGGTGGCGGCGCGCGGCGAGGGGGCCGTGGTCGTGGACGCCCTCATCGAGCGAGGAGACTGAGTCGCACTTGTGCAAAGATCGCCCAAAGCATGGCCTTGAACTTGCTAAGCTATGTCGAAGGAGATTGGTCGTTCCATGCACAAATTCGATGAGATGTACGAGCAGCTGCCCTATGCGGGCGCTGCGATCCGGGGGCATTACAAGCGCTACGACCAATGGCTGGCCAAACAGCCCGGCGAACTGATGCGATCCCGGCGCGAGGAGGCCGAGATGATCTTTCGCCGTGTCGGCATCACCTTCGCGGTGTATGGCGCCAAGGACGAGGACGGTGCCGGCACCGAGCGCCTGATTCCCTTCGACCTGCTGCCGCGGATCATTCCGGCGCACGAGTGGGAGAGCATGGAGAGGGGATTGATCCAGCGCGTGACCGCGCTCAACCGCTTCATCTACGACGTCTACCACGACCAGGAAATCATCAAGGCCGGCATCGTGCCGATCGAGCAGATCCGCGACAACGCGCAGTTCCGGCCCGAGATGATGGGCGTGACGGTGCCCAACAACGTCTACTCGAACATCTCCGGCATCGACATCGTGCGCGCGCCCGATGCCGACGGCAACGGCGAGTACTACGTGCTCGAGGACAACCTGCGGGTGCCCAGCGGCGTGAGCTACATGCTGGAAAACCGCAAGATGATGATGCGGCTGTTCCCCGACCTGTTCGCGCAGAACCGCATCGCGCCCGTGGCGCATTACCCCGACCTGCTGCTCGAAACGCTGCGCGCCAGCGCGCCGCCGGCCACGGCCGAGCCCACGGTGGTGGTGCTCACGCCCGGCATGTACAACAGCGCCTACTTCGAGCACGCCTTCCTCGCGCAGCAGATGGGCGTCGAGCTGGTCGAAGGGCAGGACCTGTTCGTCAAGGACGACTTCGTCTACATGCGCACCACGCGCGGCCCGAAGCGTGTCGACGTGATCTACCGCCGCGTCGACGACGACTTCCTCGACCCCGAGGTGTTCCGCCCGACCTCGACGCTGGGCTGCGCCGGCCTGATGCGCGCCTACCGCGCGGGCAATGTCGCGATATCGAACGCGGTGGGCACGGGCGTGGCCGACGACAAGTCGATCTACCCCTACGTGCCGAAGATGATCGAGTTCTACCTGGGCGAGAAGCCGATCCTCAAGAACGTGCCGACCTACATGTGCCGCAACAAGGACGACCTGCAGTACACGCTCGACAACATGAAGGACCTGGTCGTGAAGGAAGTCCACGGCGCGGGCGGCTACGGCATGCTGATCGGCCCGGCCGCGACGCAGGCCGAGATCGAGGAATTCAAGCAGGCGGTGATCGCCAAGCCCGACGGCTACATCGCGCAGCCCACGCTGAGCCTGTCGACCTCGCCCACCTTCGTCGATGCCGGCATCGCGCCGCGCCACATCGATCTGCGGCCCTTCGTGCTGTCGGCCAAGGAGGTGCAGATGGTGCCGGGCGGCCTGACCCGGGTCGCGCTCAAGGAAGGGTCGCTGGTCGTCAATTCCTCGCAGGGCGGCGGCACCAAGGACACCTGGATTCTCGAAGCCGACCGGCGCCCGCGGGCGCCCGCGGCGGCCACCCAGAGCCAGACGCAAACGCAAACCCCCACGCCATCCCAGACCGTCTGAAGCCAGAGGAAAAGCCGAACATGCTGTCACGCACCGCCGACCACCTCTACTGGATGTCGCGCTACACCGAGCGGGCCGAGAACACGGCCCGCATGCTCGACGTCAACTACCAGACCTCGCTGCTGCCGCAGTCGGCCGAAGTCGCCAAGTTCGGCTGGCAGGGCCTGCTGTCGATCAGCGAACTGCTGCCCGCCTACGACAAGAAGTACGAGCAGATCGTGCCGAACGACGTGATGGAGTTCATGGTCAAGGACGAGGAGAACCCGTCGTCCATCGTCTCGTGCCTCAAGGCGGCCCGCGAGAACGCGCGTGCCGTGCGCGGCGCGCTCACCACCGAGGCCTGGGAAACGCAGAACACCACCTGGCTCGAGGTCAACCGCATGCTGCGTGCCGGCGACTTCGAGCGCGACCCGGGCCAGTTCTTCGAGTGGGTCAAATTCCGTTCGCATCTCTCGCGCGGCGTCACCCTGGGCACGATGCTGCAGGACGAGGCCTTCTACTTCTCGCGCCTGGGCACCTTCCTCGAGCGCGCCGACAACACGGCGCGCCTGGTCGACGTGAAGTTCCACGCGCTCAACAGCGAGTTCTTCGGCACCGCCACCGAGGAAGACCAAGAGTACGACTTCTATCACTGGAGCGCGATCCTGCGCAGCGTCTCGGCCTTCGAGGTGTACCGCAAGGTCTACCGCGACGTGATCAAGCCCGAGCGCGTGGCCGAGCTGCTGATCCTGCGCGCCGACATGCCGCGCTCGCTGCATGCGAGCCTGGCCGAGGTGGTGGCCAACCTGGCCAAGGTGCAGAACGACCAGAGCGCTGAAACGCAACGCCGCGCCGGCAAGCTGCTGGCCGACCTGCAGTACGCGCGCGTCGACGAGATCCTGGCCACCGGGCTGCATGCCTACCTCACGCAGTTCCTCGACCGCGTCAACGAGCTCGGTTGGCGCATCAGCCAGGACTTCCTGGTGCCGACGCACTGACGCCTCGCTTGCGGGCCGCGGCGGACGGAACGCGCCGACCGGTCGCTTCCCTGCGGCCGGCTTCGACTGCACGCCTGCGCAAGCTCGGCTACAGAAGGATGCGAAGCCCCGCGATCGCCAGGAACACCGAGAACGCGCGCTTGAGCGTGTCCACGGGCAGCCTGTGCGAGACCATGGCGCCGATCGGCGTCGCCAGCAGGCTGCACGCCGAAATCCCGAGCCAGGCCGGCCCGTAGACATAGCCGAGGCTGTAGGCGGGCAGGTCCGTGCGGCCCCAGCCGGCGGCGAGAAAGCCGACGGTGCCGGCCAAGGCGAGCGGCACGCCGCAGGCCGAAGCGGTCCCGACGGCTGTCTTGACGTTCACGTTGCACCAGACCAGGAAGGGCACGACCATGCTGCCGCCGCCCACTCCCACGATGGCCGAGGTCCAGCCGATGGCGCCCGCCGTGGCGTTGAGGCCGGGCGCGCCAGGCAGGCTGCGCTGCGGGGCGGGCTTGAGGGAGAGCGCCATCTGCAACGCCAGGATCAGCAGGAACACGCCGAAGGCGATGCGCAGCACCTGCGCGGAGAAGAGGCCGGACATCCCTCCGCCGACAACGGCGCCGACCACGATGCCTGGCGCGAGCCGGCGGACGAGGCGCCAGTCGAGCGAGCCGCGACGGTGATGGGCGCGGGCTGACGACAGCGAGGTCACGACGATCGTCGCGAGCGAGGTGCCCAGGGCCATGCGCACCGCGATGTCGGGCGCGAAGCCCTTGAGGTGGAACAGGTACAGCAGCCCCGGGACCACCACCTGGCCGCCGCCGACGCCGAGCATCCCCGACAGCAGCCCCGCGCCGATGCCCAGCGCTGCATAAAGTGTCAGAACCTCCATCCCTGTCTCCCTGCTTTTGATTTGGCGCGCATCATGGTCCGGGTCGTCGCTCGCCGATGTCGCGGGCGAGACCTGCCATGCAGCGGCGTCGCGCCGGCTACAGCTTCTGCGTCGACAGCAGGATGCTGGTCTCGGTGCTCGAGATGCCTTCGATCAGCCGGATCGCATTGAGCACCTGGTCGAAGGCTTCCAGCGAGTCGGCGCGCAGCTCGGCCATCAGGTCCCAGCGGCCGTTGGTCGAGTGCAGGGCCACGACGTTGGAGTGGCCGCGCAGCAGGCGGCTGACCTGCTCGGCGCGCTGGCCTTCGATGCGGATGCTCATGATCGCGCGGATGCGGTGCGCTTCGGCTTCGGGCCTGAGCCGCACGGTGTAGCCGACGATGGTGCCGTCCTTCTCCAGCTTCGCGATGCGGTTCTGCACGGTCGCGCGCGCCACGCGGAGCTTGCTCGCCAGCGTCACCACCGGTGTGCGTGCGTTGTCGCGCAGCAAGGCCAGAAGCTGTCGGTCGGTGTCGTCCATGGCGGATGTCAAAGTGCTGGTGTTGTCGAGCCGAATGTAAGGTTCATCAGGCAAACCGACAAGTTGCGGGGTTCACTCTGGCAGGCCTTCCCGGAACAATGGACAGACGGCTGCGCCGCAGCCGGAGCCTCCGGAGGAGCACACCATGACCCGCTTCATCGACGTTCCCGCGATGTCCCGCCTCGTACAGGAGATCGGCGTGGCCCCCTTCATCGGCGCACTCGCCGACGCCATCCGTGAAGACTTCGTGCGTTGGCCGGATTTCGACAAGTCCGCGCGCATTTCAAATCATTCGGACATCGGCGTGATCGAGTTGATGCCGGTTTCCAACGCCACGCGCTATGCCTTCAAGTACGTCAACGGCCATCCGGCCAACACCGCGCGCGGCCTGTACACGGTGATGGCCTTCGGCGTGCTGGCCGATGTCGAGACCGGCTACCCGGTGTTGCTCTCCGAACTCACCCTGGCCACTGCGCTGCGCACCGCCGCCACCTCGCTGATGGCCGCGCGTGCGCTGGCCCGGCCCGATGCGCGGCGCATGGCGCTGATCGGCAATGGCGCGCAGAGCGAGTTCCAGGCGCTGGCCTTTCACCATCACCTGGGCATCGAGGTGATCACCGTCTACGACACCGACGCCCGCGCGACCGACAAGCTGGTGCGCAACCTCTCGGCCTTCCCGTCGCTGCAGGTCCTCCGCGCCGACTCCGTGGCGCACGCGGTGCGGGGTGCCGACATCGTGACCACCGTCACCGCGGACAAGGCCAATGCCACCATCCTCACACCCGAGATGATCGCGCCGGGCATGCACATCAACGCGGTCGGCGGCGACTGTCCGGGCAAGACGGAGCTGCATGCCGACATGCTGCGCCGCGCCCGCGTGTTCGTCGAGTTCGAGCCGCAGACGCGCATCGAAGGCGAGATCCAGCAGTTGCCGAGGAGCTTCCCGGTGGTCGACCTGTGGCGCGTGCTCGCCGGCACGACCGCGGGACGCGAGAGCGCGGGCCAGGTCACGGTCTTCGACTCGGTCGGCTTCGCGCTCGAGGATTACACGACCCTGCGCTACGTGCACGCGCAGGCCGAAGCGCGCGGGATCGGCGTGGAGGTCGAACTCGTGCCACGGGCCGACGATCCCAAGGACCTGTTTCGGTACACGCGTGGCGACGGCGTGCGCGCACTGATGCGGCGGGTGGCCTGAGGGCGCGATGCCTTGGGGTGCCGGCGCCCGCCTGGCGCGCTTGCCCGGTCCTTGAAACAGCGCCGGGAGGGCGCCCGACCCCGCTATGATTCCTCTTACATTTTGTATCAAAGGGGGGTCTTCATGCGGTTGTTGCGCTTGTTCGTACTGTTTTCCATGTCGCTCTTGCTGGTCGCTTGCGCCATGCCCATGCGGATCGGCCTGAAGCCCGAGGATCGCAGCAAGATCACGACCCTGGCCGCCCATGTGGTCGTGGTGCAGGACGAAGTGATCGCCGCCGTGCAGCCTTCCAATGTCGGCGCGGCCACGGGCGGAGGCCTGATCGGCGCCATGATCGACGCGTCGGTCACCAACAGCCGGGTCAAGGATTCCCAGCAGGCCCTGGGTTCGTTCTACGCGCTCATCGAGGACGTGGACTACCGCAAGGAGTTCAATGAGGCGATCCGCGGCGTGCTGGCCAACTACCAGATCAAGGTGGCCTCGGTCACGACCACGCCGCGTGCGCTGGGCTCCGATGCGCTGGCCAAACTGCGCCAGCAGTTGCCGCCGGGCCAGGCGCTGCTCGTGATCTCGCCGCGCTATTCGCTGACAGCGGACTTCAGGAACTTCGACGTCGAATCGAACGTGACCATGTGGAGCCGGCTCGATGGCCCGAACACGGCAGCGGCGGCCAATGTGCCCATCCAGCGTGGCGTGCTGTACTTCCAGTCCCGGCCGGTGGGAGCGGGCGGCAAGCGCTCGCTCGACCTGTGGGCCGCGGGCAATGCATCGCTGTTTCGCAGCGTCTTGCGCGAGTCGATCGACGAGACCCTGCGCATGACGCTGATCGATCTCGACGTGACCCCCGAGGCGGTCGCCAAGGCGGGCCCGACCGAGGACTTCTCGTTCAACAACGGCGTGGCCACGATGAACATCAAGGGGCAGGTGCTCCGGCGCGGCGATGTCCGCGTGGTCGTGCTCGGCAGCGACCAGAAGATCTACTCGCTGCCCAAGGGCGGCGCCCCCGCCACCACCGCCGCCGCCCAATGAAGGCTGAGAAAATCATGCAAAAGAACAGCCTGACCATCGTGCGCCTCGGCGCTGCATCGCTGCTGCTCGGTGCGACGTTCCTCGCCTCGGCGAACGCTCCCGACTACGGGACGAAGGTCGACATGAAGTACGACCGCAACGCGCGCGAGAGTCTGGCGCTGCAGCCGTACGGCAGCACCTGCCCGGTGCATGTGGTGCCGACCGAGGACGCACGACAGAACAAGGAAACGATCGGCCAGTCGATGAGCGGCGCGCTGCTGAGCGGAGACATCGGCCGTTGGACCACCGATGGCCTGGTCGCGCTCAAGGACTACGGCTATGCGGTCGACGAGACGAGCGGCCTTGAGCCGCCTGCGACCGGGATCACCGTCAAGACCAGCGTGACCCGCGCCTACACCTGGCAAGTGGGGATCAAGATCTTCAGCATGGTGGCCGTCAAGGCCCAGTTCATCGATCGCAGCGGCGTGCTGCAGGAGAAGTACTACCGTGCCCACGGCGACAAGACCAACATGTGGGGCGCCGACGCGGAGTACGTGACCACGCTGAACTATGGCCTGAACAACCTGGTGCCGGCCCTCGCACGCGACCTGCAATCCCTGTGCAAAGGGCAGAAGGTCGAGACTTACACCTATTCGGGACCTGACGACTTCAACAGGAAGTAGCCGGGTCGTCAGCGCAGGAACGCGTCGGCCGCCACCGGAATCGCCGGCGCCTGCCAGCGGTAGCCTCGGACAGCACGTTGCGCTCGGGCATCTGGCCGATGCGGCGGGAGGAGGGCGGCGTGTGTGGCGCTTCGGTGAGGGGCGTGTTCAGGAGGGACGGGGGCAGTCGAAGGCCGGTGGATTCTGCGCCGCGTGCCGCAGCCTCTCGCCGGCAGTGTCCCCAGCGGCGCGAGGTGTTTGGCCGTCGCCGGGCCGTCGGACCTCAGCTCGCCGTGGCCTGACGCACCGCGCGCTCCCAGCGCGCCATCGACTCCTCGGCCTGCGCGCGGCCCATGGTCGGCAGGAAGCGGCGCTCGACCTTCCAGAGCTTCGAGAGCTGGCGCGCGTCGCTGTAGATGCCGGTCGACAGGCCTGCGAGGTACGCGGCGCCGAGCGCGGTGGTCTCGATCACCTGGGGCCGCACCACCGGAATGCCCAGCAGGTCGGCCTGGAACTGCATCAGCAGGTCGTTCACGCTGGCGCCGCCGTCGACGCGCAGCTCAGAGACCGGCGCGCCGCCGGCCGCCACCGCGTCGCGGCTCATGGCCTGGAGCAGCGCGGCGCTCTGGTAGGCGATGCTCTCCAGCGCAGCACGCGCGATGTGCGCGACCGTGGTGCCGCGCGTCAGGCCGGTGATGGTGCCGCGGGCTTCCGCGTTCCAGTAGGGCGCGCCCAGGCCGGTGAAGGCCGGCACCATCATCACGCCGCCCGCGTCGGGCACGCTCTCGGCCAGGCCCTGCACCTCGGCGCTGCCCTTGATGGCCTGCAGGCCGTCGCGCAGCCACTGCACCACGGCGCCGCCGACGAACACGCTGCCTTCCATCGCGTACCGCGGCGTGGCGTCGACCTGCGCGGCGCTGGTCACCAGCAGTCCGTTGTGCGAAGGCTGGAACGCGGCGCCGGTGTGCATCAGCAGGAAGCAGCCGGTGCCGTAGGTGTTCTTGGCCATGCCGGCCTCGAAGCAGGCCTGGCCGAACAGGGCGCTCTGCTGGTCGCCCGCCACGCCGCCGATGGGCAGGGCGCGGCCGAGCAGCGCGGCCTCGGTGTCGGCGAAGTGCGAGCTCGAGGGCTGCACCGTGGGCATCAGCGTCGCGGGGATGTCGAGCATGGCGAGCAGCTCCGCATCCCACTCGTTGCGGTGCACGTTGAAGAGCATGGTGCGCGAGGCGTTGCTCACGTCGGTCACATGGGTCTTGCCGCCGGTGAGCTGCCAGATGAGCCAGCTGTCGATGGTGCCGAAGGCCAGTTCGCCGCGCTCGGCCTGGGCGCGTGCACCGGGCACGTTGTCGAGCAGCCAGCGCAGCTTGGTGCCGGAGAAGTAGGCGTCGATCACCAGGCCGGTCTTGTCGCGGATGGTGTCGGCCATGCCGTCCGCGCGGAGCTTCGCGCACAGCGGCTCGGCACGCCGGTCCTGCCAGACGATCGCGTGGTGCACAGGCTGGCCGGTCCGGCGGTTCCACAGCACGGTGGTTTCGCGCTGGTTGGTGATGCCGATGGCATGGATGTCGGCGGCTTGAAGGTTCGCCTTGGCCAGCACCTCTTGCGCGGTGGCGAGCTGGCTGCGCCAGATCTCCATCGGGTCGTGCTCGACCCAGCCCGGCTGCGGGTAGATCTGCGTGAGTTCCTTCTGTGCGATGGCGACGATGTGGCCTTCGCGGTCGAACACGATGCTGCGCGAGCTGGAGGTGCCTTGGTCGAGGGCGAGCAGGTAGGTGGTCACGGATTCATCTCCTATATGTTCGGTCTGGCGCCTTCCCCCTCCGGGGGAAGGCGGGGATGGGGGCCTTCGATCAGGCGCCGCGCCTTTCCGGAGGCTGCGTGCCCCCACCCCAACCCTCCCCCGGCGGGGGAGAGAGAAAAATCATCATGCGTTGTCGGCGATCTCCAGGCGCACCTGCGCCCGCTCGAGCAGCGCAGGGAACGGTGCCGGTGGCGTCGCATCCGTGAACAGCCGGTCGATCTGCGCCAGCTCGGCGAGGTGCACCATCGCCGGCCGGTTGAACTTGCTGGCGTCGGCCGCGAGCCAGACCTCGCGCGCCTGCGCGACGATGGTCTGCGCGACCTTGACCTCGCGCAGGTCGAAGTCGCGCACCGTGCCGTCGGCCTCGATGCCCGAGCAGCCGATCAGCGCGATGTCGACCTTGAACTGGCGGATGAAGTCCATCGTCGCCTCGCCCACGATCGCGCGGTCGCGCGCGCGCACCGCGCCGCCGGCCACGATCACTTCGCAATGGGGGTTGTCGGCCAGGATGTTGGCCACGTGCAGGTTGTTGGTGATGACCCGCAGGCCGGTATGGCGCAGCAACGCCTTGGCGATGGCTTCGGTGGTGGTGCCGATGTTGAGGATCAGCGAACAGTCGTTGGGCACCTGGCCCGCGACGGCGCGCGCGATGCGTGCCTTGCCGTCGGCGTTGAGCGATTCGCGCAGCCGGTGGCCGAGGTTCTCGGTGGTCGAGCTCGGCACCCGCACGCCGCCATGGAAGCGCGCCAGCAGGCCGTCGTCGGCCAGGCGCTGCACGTCGCGCCGCACGGTCTGCAGCGTCACGCCCAGCATCTCGGCCAGCTGCTCGACGGTGGCCGAGCCACGGCCTCGCACGGTGTCGAGCAGGCGGATCTGGCGGGGGTTGGCGTTCACGTTTTTGGGGTGCTGATGCACAGGTCTCAGTTTAAATCGAAAGAAAACGAATTGATTTTAGGGGAAAATACGGAGAAAATCGCAGCATAAGGAATCGAAATGGACAAATACGAAGCGCCTGTGGGTGATCTGCGCTGCGACGTGCTGGTGGTCGGCGGCGGCATCAACGGCTGCGGCATCGCGCGCGACCTGGCGGGCCGCGGCTACCAGGTGGTGCTGTGCGAGAAGGACGACCTGGCCTCGCACACCTCGTCGTCGTCGACCAAGCTGATCCACGGCGGCCTGCGCTACCTCGAGTACTACGAGTTCTCGCTGGTGCGCAAGGCGCTGCAGGAGCGCGAGGTGCTGCTCAAGAGCGCGCCGCACATCATGTGGCCGCTGCGCTTCGTGATGCCGCACGACCCGTCGATGCGGCCGGCCTGGATGATCCGCATCGGCCTGTTCATGTACGACCACCTGGCCAAGCGCGAGGTGCTGCCGGGTTCGCGTTCGGTCGACCTGCGCCGCCACGCGGCCGGCCAGCCGCTCAAGCCGCAGTACAAGCGCGGCTTCGTGTATTCCGACGGCTGGGTCGACGATGCGCGGCTGGTGGTGCTCAACGCCATTGACGCCCGCGCGCGCGGTGCGCAGATCCTCACGCGCACCTGCTGCACCCGCGTGCAGCGCGACGAGAGCGGCTGGACCGCCACGCTCGAAGGTCCCGAGGGCGTGCGCAGCGTGCGTGCCCGCGCCGTGGTCAATGCGGCCGGCCCCTGGGCCGAGTCCTTCCTGCGCGGCACGGCCAAAGCCGCGAAGGGCGAGGCGCTCGCGACCAAGAGCCTGCGGCTGGTCAAGGGCAGCCACATCATCGTGCCGCGCGTGTTCGCGCACGACCATGCCTACATCTTTCAAAACCCCGACAAGCGGATCATCTTCGCGATCCCCTACCAGGACGACTACACGTTGATCGGCACCACCGACGTCGAGGTCGGCGCCGACGACGCCGGCGCGTCACGCATCTCGACCGAGGAGATCGAGTATCTGTGCGAACAGGCCAGCCGCTACTTCGAGAAGCCGGTTGTGCCGGCCGACGTGGTGTGGACCTATTCCGGTGTGCGCCCGCTGCTCGACGACGCCTCGGGCGACCCGTCGGCGGTCACGCGCGACTACCTGCTCGAAGCCAACACCACGGCAGCGCCGCTGCTGTCGGTGTGGGGCGGGAAGATCACCACCTTCCGCAAGCTGGCCGAGGATGCGGCCGACGAGGTGGGCCGCATGCTCGGCGACCCGCGGCCGGCCTGGACCGGCGGCGCCTACCTGGCCGGCGGCGACCTGTCGGGCTGGATCGGTGCGCCCCAGCGTCCCGACACCGACTTCGAGCGCTTCGTCGCGGCTGTGCAGGCGCGCCATGGCTGGCTGCCCGCGCCGCTGGCCCGCCGCCTGGCGCATGCCTACGGCGCGCGCATCGCCAACCTGCTGGGCGATGCGGCCTCGATGGCCGACCTGGGCGAGGAAGTGGCGCCCGGCCTGCATGCGCGCGAGCTGCGCTACCTGCAGGCCGAGGAGTGGGTGACGACGGCCGACGATGCGCTGTGGCGCCGTTCCAAGCTGGGCCTGCGCTACACGCCGGAACAGCGCGAGCGTGTCGCGCAGTGGCTGCAGCGCCTCAACTGAACTCGACGACCACCGGCTGGTGGTCCGACGCCTGCGTGACGCCGTCGACTTCGATGCGGCGCACGCGCGGCGCCAGGCTTTCGCTCACGAAGACGAAATCGCAGGCCACGGGCTCGGGCCCGTAGGTGCGGTCGAACAGGCGGAAGGTCGGCGCATGCGGCGTGCCGCCATGGCGCAGGCGCCACGCGTCCTGCAGTTGCTGCGCGCCGCCGGTGCCGAAGCCTTCCTGGATCGCCGCGTACTCGGGCTCGGTCGGCTCGAGATTGAAGTGGCCACACAGCACTGCGTGACCGGTGTGCACCTTGGTCTGGAAGGGCGAGCGGCTGTCGTCGGCCAGCGGCGGCGCTGCCGCGTGGGCGCAGGCCTCGATGTGCAGCGCGCGCAGCGCAAGTGCCTGCGCCATGCGCTGCGGCTTCGAGTAGTACTCGAGGTGCGTGGTCATCACGCGCACCGGCCCGAGCACCGGGCTTTGCAGCGTCACGACCGTGCACATGCGCGGCATGCTGCGCACGCCGGCATCGGCCGGCCAGGGCAGCGCATGGTGCTGCACCTGCGCGACCGGCAGCCGCGTGGCGATCAGGTTGCCGAAGCGCATGCGTCGCCCCGCGGCATCGAACTCGTCGACCGCGGCACCGAAGAAGAGCTGGAAGCCGGGCAGCAGCGCCTGCAGTTCGGCCGGCTGGTCGCCCGGACCGCCCGGCATGTCGGCATAGCCCTGCGAGATCTCCTGCAGGCACAGCACGTCGAAGTCGGCCATGGCGCGCGCGCCCTCGACGATGCGCCGCGGGCTCACGGCGCCGTCGAGGCCGCGGCACCATTGGGTGTTCCACGTCACAAGCTTCATCTGAATTCTTTCGTGAGACACCGCGGAACCGGCTTCGCCGGGCCGCCGGTGTCGCCCCCGGAGAGGGGGTTGGCGAAGCGACACGCAGTGCGCGGAGACTGGGGGTGAGTCATTTAATGCCTGCGCGCATGAAGCTCTGGACGAACTGGCGCTGAAAAAGAAGGAAGGCGATCAGCAGCGGCGCCGAGGTCATCAGCGTCGCGGCCGTGATGATCGACCAGTCGATGCCCTGGTCGACCGAGGAGAAGACCTGCAGCCCGACCGTGAGCGGCCGCGCCTTGACGCTGTTGGTCACGATCAGCGGCCAGAGGAAGTTGTTCCAGTGGTAGCTCACCGACACCAGCCCGAAGGCCACGTAGATCGGCCTGGCCAGCGGCACGTAGACGCGCCAGAGGATCTGCAGCGCGCTCGCGCCTTCCATGCGTGCGGCCTCGTCGAGTTCCTTCGGGATGCCCATGAAGGTCTGGCGCAGCAGGAAGATGGCCAGCGCCGAGGCGAAGTAGGGCAGGCCGATGGCGAACAGGCTGTCGATCAGGCCCAGACTGGCCATGGTGCGGTAGTTCTCGACCAGCAGCAGGTCGGGCATGACGGTGAGCTGCACCAGCACCAGCGAGAAGACGATGTCGCGGCCGCGGAACGCGTAGCGCGCAAAGGCATAGGCCGCCATGGTGCTGAGCACCAGCTGCGCCGCGAGGATCATCACCACCAGCAGCGTGGTGTTGAGGAAGTAGCGCGCGAAAGGCGCGGCCTCCCAGGCGCGCGCGAAGTTGTCCAGCGTGAGCGGCGCGTTCCAGACGAAGCGCGCCGCGTACTCGGGCGCATGGAAGGCGGTCCACACGGTGTAGATCAGCGGCAGCACCCAGGCCAGCGCGAGCAGCCAGGCGGCCAGCGTGTCGAGCCGGGTCGGCGCGTTGTACGCGAGCCGTTGCGAGGGCGCGGCCTTCATCGGTAGTGCACCTTGCGGTCGAGCACGAAGAACTGCAGCAGTGTCACGCCGACCAGCGCCACGATGATGACCATGGTGAGCGCCGAGGCATAGCCGGTGTCCCAGAAATTGAAGCCGACCTCGTACAGGTGGTAGAGCAGCAGCGTCGAGGCGTTGTCAGGGCCGCCGCGCGTGAGCACGAACAGATGGTCGACCATGCGGAAGGCGTTGATCACGCAGTTGATCAGCACGAACAGCGTGGTGGGCATCAAGAGCGGCCACTGCACGCGCCGGAAGAAGTACCAGCGCGACGCGCCCTCGATCGCGGCCGCTTCGCGCAGGCTCGGGTTGAGCGACTGCAGCGCGGCCAGGTAGAAGATCATGAAAAAGCCGGCTTCCTTCCACACCGCCACCAGCGTGACCGCACCGAGCGCGGTGCTCGGGCTGCCCAGCCAGTTGTGCGAGCCGAAGCCCAGCGCGCCGCTGACCTGCTCGAGCAGGCCGTACTGCGGCGTGTAGAAGAACAGCCAGATGTTGGCCACCGCGATCATCGGCAGCACGGTGGGCGTGAAGTACGCCATGCGCAGGAAGGCACGGCCCGCGATGCGCTCGTTGACCCACAGCGCCATCGCGAGCGCGAGCCCGATCGACAACGGAATGGTCGCGCCCGCGAACCACAGGTTGTTGACCAGCGCCTTCCAGAACACCGGGTCGTCGAGCATGACCTGGTAGTTCTCCATTCCCACCCACACCGCCGGCCGGCCGCCCTTGGGCGTGGACTGGAAGCTGTGCCACAGCGTGCCGATCACCGGCCAGTGGGTGAAGACCAGCAGGATCAGCGACGCGGGGAGCAGCAGCAGCCAGGCCTGCACGGCGGTGTGGCTGCCGCGGTGGACGGAAGGGCTGCCGCGCGTGCTCACTTGTAGTTTCGGAGGATGCGGTCGGCTTCCTTCTGCGCGTCCTGCATCGCCTGGGCCGGCGTCTTGGTGCCGGTCAGCGCCGCCTGCAGGCCGTCGTTCAGGGCCTTGGTCACGCGCTGGTTCTCATGCGTGGAGAACTCGGCCACCGACACCGGCAACTGGTCGCGCGCCACCAGCGCGGCCGGGAAATCCTGGCCGTACTTCTTGAGCGTGGGCGTGTCGTAGGCGGCCTGCGACACGGCGACGTAGCCGGTCTCCATGCTCCATTGGGCCGCGCGCTCGGGCTGCGTCACCCACTTGGCGAACTTGAAGGCGGCTTCCTGCTGCGCGGGCGTCGACTTCTTGAAGATGTAGAAGTTGCCGCCGCCCGTGGGCGAGCCCTTGCGCTTGTTGCCCGGGATCATGCCGACGCCGAAATCGAACTTGGCGTTGGCCTTGATGTTGGTCAGGTTGCCGGTGGTCGTGTAGATGATGGCGGCCTTCTTCTCGAAGAAGTCCTTGGGCGTGGTGCCCCACTCGACGACGCCCGGCGGGTGGATGCCGGCCTTGCCCAGGTCGACCCAGAACTGCAGCGCCTCGATCACCTTCGGATCGTCGAACTTGACCTGCGTGCCGGCCTCGTTGGCGAGGAGGGTGTCGTTGGGCGTGGTCAGCGTCTGGAACAGCCAGTAGGGGAAGCCGCTCGACGGGATCTGCACGCCGTACTGCGTGGTCTTGCCGCCGGCGTCCTTCTTCGTGAGCCTGGTCGCGACGTCCTTGAGCTCGGCCCAGGTCGTGGGCGCCTTGTTCGGGTCGAGGCCGGCTTCCTTGAACAGGTCCTTGTTCCAGTACATCACGACCGTCGAGCGCTGGAACGGAATGCCCCAGGTCTTGCCGCCGGTCTGGCTGTTGGCCATGAAGGCCTTGTAGAAGCTGCCCATCCAGGCCTTGTCTTCGGCGGTCTTGGCGAAGTCGTCGAAGGGCACGATGGCGTCCTCGTCGATCAGCGTGAACATGTCGGTCGACAGCAGCACCGAGGTGACCGGCGGCGTGCCCGACTTGTGGGCCGTGAGTGCCTTGACGATGGTCTCTTGATAGGTGCCGGCATAGATCGGCGTGACCTTGATGCCCGGGTGCTCCTTCATGAAGCCGGCCGCGAAGCCGTCGATGGTCTTGGCGATCGGGCCGCCGACCGCAACCGGGTAGTAGAACTGCAGGTCGACCGGTGCTTGGGCCTGCGCGATGCCGGCGAGGCTGGTGAACAGGGCCGTGGCCGCCAGGGCCTTGACGAAGGTGTTGCGTTGCATGGGGACTTCTCCTCGAAATGAAATGGTTGATGGGGGGCGCTGCGCGTCAGTGCGCCGTTTCGGTGCGCCGGCCCGCCGCATCGAAGCCGTGGGCCTCATCCGGTGCCCACCGCAGGCCGACCTGGTCGCCCGGGGCCGCCACGTGCTGGCCCGCGGCGCGCACCAGCAGCGTCTCGCGGCCGACCGCGCAGCGCAGCACCAAGTCGGCGCCCAGGTACTCGACGCTGCGCACCACGGCGGGGATGCCTCGCGCGTCGAGCGTGATCGCCTCGGGCCGCACGCCCAGCATGGCGGCGTGCACGCCCGATGCGGCCTCGCTGCCCGCGATGCGCCCGTCGGCCTCGAGCGCGACCAGGTTCATGGGTGGCGTGCCGATGAAGCGCGCCGCGAAAGTGGTGGCCGGCTGCGCATAGAGCGTGCGCGGCGTGCCGGCCTGCTCGACACGGCCCTGGTGCAGCAGCACGACCTGATCGGCCATGCTCATCGCCTCGGTCTGGTCGTGCGTGACGTAGACCACGGTCAGGCCCAGCTTCTGCTGGAGTTCGCGCAGTTCGCGGCGCATGTCCTGGCGCAGTTGCGCGTCGAGGTTGGACAGCGGCTCGTCCATCAGGCAGACCTTGGCCTGCGCGACCAGCGCACGGCCCAGCGCCACGCGCTGCTGCTGGCCGCCCGAGAGCTGGCCGGGCTTGCGGTCGAGCAGCGCGCTCAGGCCCAGCAGCTCGGCCGCCTCGCGCAGCCGGCGTGCGCTCTCGGCGGCGGGCACCTTGCGCACCGACAGGCCGAAGCCGATGTTCTCGCCGACGCTCAGATGGGGGAAGAGGGCGTAGTTCTGGAACACCATCGCGATGCCGCGCTGGGCCGGCGGGAGGTCCGTGACGTCACGGCCATCGATCAGCACCTGACCGACGCTGGCGGTCTCGAGGCCGGCAATGATGCGCAGGGTGGTGGATTTGCCGCAGCCCGAGGGGCCGAGGAGGACGCAGAAGGAGCCGGATTGAATCTGCAGATCGACAGCATGCAGGGCCGTGCTGTCGCCCCAGGATTTGGCGACGCCGTTCAGGGCGATGGAAGACATGTCGCAGTGTAGGAATGAACTGTGACAAGTGTGTTGCCTCTCTGCTCAGTGTTTTCCTAGGAGGGAGGGCATGCGAAACTTCGCTACAGTGATCTCGCCTGTCCGGGCTTCGTATATCTAAGGAAAATTCATGAGCAAGAAAGTCGCTTACGTCACCGGTGGCATGGGAGGCATCGGAACCGCCATCTGCCAACGCCTGCACAAGGACGGTTTCACGGTCATCGCGGGCTGCGGCCCCACACGCGACTTCAGCAAGTGGCTCAACGAGCAGAAGGCGCTGGGCTACGAGTTCCACGCATCGGTCGGCAATGTCGGCGACTGGAATTCGACGGTCGATGCCTTCGGCAAATCGAAGGCCGAACACGGCAGCATCGACGTGCTGGTCAACAACGCCGGCATCACGCGCGATCGCATGTTCCTCAAGATGACGCCCGAGGACTGGAGTGCGGTGATCGAGACCAACCTCAACAGCATGTTCAACGTCACCAAGCAGGTGGTGGGCGACATGGTCGAGAAGGGCTGGGGCCGCATCATCAACATCAGCTCGGTCAACGGCGCCAAGGGCCAGGCCGGCCAGACCAACTACTCGGCCGCGAAGGCCGGCATGCACGGCTTCACGATGGCGCTGGCGCAGGAGCTCGCGGCCAAGGGCGTGACCGTCAACACCGTGAGCCCGGGCTACATCGGCACCGACATGGTCAAGGCCATCCGCCAGGAAGTGCTCGACAAGATCGTCGCGACGATTCCGGTCAAGCGCCTGGGCGAGCCCAGCGAGATCGCGTCGATCATCTCGTGGCTGGCGACCGACGAAGGCGGCTATTCCACCGGCGCCGATTTTTCGGTCAACGGCGGCCTGCACATGCACTGAGCGCTGCGCGCGCCGGCAGAAAAAGAGACCCGCTTCGGCGGGTTTTTTCATGGGTGTCATGCAGCGGCGGGAGCGTGGACGCTACAGTCGCAGCAACGCCCTGCGCCTGTTCATCGCGCAAGCTTCTCCAGCGAATTCCAGCAAGCGACACCCACCGGATGCCCCACAGCGTTTCATTGATCAACACCATCGCCGCAGGGCTGGGCCTGGCGCTCATCCTCGGCTTCCTGGCGGCGCGCGTGCGCCTGCCGGCGCTGGTCGGCTACCTGCTGGCGGGTGTGATCATCGGACCGTTCACGCCCGGCTTCGTGGCCGATGCCGAGATCGCCGCGCAGTTGGCCGAGATCGGCGTGATGCTGCTGATGTTCGGCGTGGGGTTGCATTTCTCGCTCGACGATCTGCTGGCGGTGCGCAAGATCGCGGTGCCCGGCGCGCTGGTGCAGATCGGCGTGGCCACGCTGATGGGCGGCGCATTGGCCACCTGGTGGGGCTGGGACCTGGGTGGCGCACTGGTCTTCGGGCTGGCGCTCTCGGTGGCCAGCACCGTCGTGCTGTTGCGCGCGCTCGAGAGCCTGGGCCTGCTCGACTCCTACACCGGCCGCATCGCGGTCGGCTGGCTGGTGGTGGAAGACCTGGCGATGGTGCTGGTGCTCGTGCTGCTGCCGCCGTTGGCCAGCACGCTGGGCGGGGCTGCCGATGGTGCCGACGCCGGCGCGATCTGGACCACGCTGGGCATCACGCTGCTGCAGGTCGGCGGCTTCGTGGCGTTGATGCTGGTGGTCGGCCGTCGCGTGTTCCCCTGGATCCTCTGGCAGGTGGCGCGCACCAATTCGCGCGAGCTCTTCACGCTGTGCGTGGTGGCCGCGGCGGTGAGCATCGCCTTCGCATCGGCCGCGCTGTTCGGCGTGTCCTTCGCGCTGGGCGCCTTCTTCGCCGGCATGGTGATGCGCGAGTCGGAGTTCAGCCAGCGCGCGGCCGAGGAATCGCTTCCGCTGCGCGACGCCTTCGCGGTGCTGTTCTTCGTGTCGGTCGGCATGCTGTTCGACCCGTCGGTGCTGATCGACCGGCCGTTGCAGGTGCTGGCCGTGGTGCTCGTGATCGTGGTGGGCAAGTCGATCGCGGCCTGCGTGCTGGTGCTGGCCTTCCGCTACCCGTTGAACACCGCGCTCACGGTGAGCGCGAGCCTGGCGCAGATCGGCGAGTTCTCCTTCATCCTGGTCGGCCTGGGCGTCGCGCTCAAGCTGCTGCCGCCAGAGGGCCAGAGCCTGATCCTGGCCGGCGCGCTGATTTCCATCGCGACCAACCCGCTGTGGTTCAGCCTGATCGCGCCGCTGCAGAAATGGCTGCGCGCGCATTCGTCCTTCGCGCGTTCGCTCGACGCGCGCGACGACCCGCTGGCCGAACTGCCCACCACCACCGAGGCACGCTACCTGTCGCGCCAGGTGGTGCTGGTCGGCTACGGCCGCGTGGGCCGGCGCATCGCCGCGGCGCTGACCGTGCACCACATTCCCTTCGTGGTGGCCGAGCAGAACCGCGAACTGGTCGAAAAGCTGCGTGCCGAAGGCGTGGCCGCGGTGTGGGGTGATGCGGCCGAGCCGGCGGTGTTGATCCAGGCGCACATCGCGCGGGCCCGTGTGCTGGTGGTGGCCACCCCCGATGCCATGAACGTGCGCCAGATGATCGAGACCGCACGCACCCTCAACCCGGCCATCGAGACCGTCGTGCGCAGCCACAACGAAGACGAGGCGCGGTTGCTCACGCAGGAGGACGCGGTGACGGTGTTCCTGGGTGAAGAAGAACTCGCCCAAGCGATGGCGCGTGACGTCGTTCGCCGGGCCGTGCCGGCCTGAACCCGCTGGCCGATCCGTCGATCAGAGGTCTTCGATCACCAGCATCCGGTAGCGCTGCGCGATGGCGTACGGCACGGTGCGCACCACCTCCATCAGCCGCTCGGCCGTTTCCTCGTCCTTGGTCTCGACCAGCAGGGCTGTATGGCCTTCGCGTGCCAGCTTGGTGTAGGCCCGCACGGTGGCGCCCTCGGTGCCGGCCGAGGGCAGGGGATTGTCGGCGTCGGACGTGGTCGGCGTGATTTGCGACAGCACCACTTCGGGCGGGATCAGGTAGATCGCGTCAGCGTCGAAGCCATGGTCGCGCAACTTCTGGCCCACGTGCCTGGCATCGTCCGCATTCGGGAACATCACCATGGAATGACCGGTGGGGTAGAAGGCACCGCCGATGGCGGCGGTCATGTGGGATTCAAGCGCAAAGTTCTTCATGGTGGGGCCTCTTCAGTCACGGCGCTGGGCCGAAACCATCAGCCTAGAAGGCCTGCTGCGCAGCAGGTGTAGGAGAAGCGTGAAAGCGCGTGAAGCCGCCAGGCCTGCCGCTGAGCGCTGCATTGGCGCATGACGAGGGCATGGGCTATTACAAAAGAAGACGTTTGTCATGAATCGTGACTTTGTGCCCTGGCAAAGTGGCCGGCCTTGCATAGCATCGGGCGTGCCGTCGATCACTCCCTCCCTTTCGTTCATGTCGCCCCTGCGAAACATCGCACTGACCGTTCACGAGCTCGAGGAAGGGGAGTTCCATTGGGTGCTGGTGGAAGCGCCCGGCGTCGATGAGACGCTTCCCTACTTGCCGCTCGATGCCTCCGACGATGCCTACGACAACTACAGCGCTGCGCTTGTCGCGGGACTGGCGGCCATGCGGCGGCTGTTCGGCAAGGAGGGGCCGCGCGGCTGAGGCCGAGGTCGGCCGTTAGCGGCGGCGAAGGGTGCCGCGCGCGGTGGGCCGGATGTGAACGGGTTAACGCGCATGCCGCGCGGCGGTGAATGTTGCCTGGCTCTGTGACAATCTGTATTCCGCCCCTAGCCAGAGGAATGCAGATGACGAGGTCGCGACCTGTTCCCCTTTCCGCCACGGTCCTGTTGCTGTGTACCGTCACGCTGGCGTCTTGTGGCGGAGGAGGGGGTGGTGGAAACGGCGGCGAGACGACCGCCCCTGTGGGCGCCGCGTTGCCGGCCCCCGCGGCCATGATCGCGCGCGCCAAGGCGCTCGAACTCGACACCGCCTATGTCCCGCCACCCGGCGATGTGCTCGAGTTCCACACTTCGGGCTATGCGAAGACCATGTGCTCCGCGGCCTTCATCACCGGCCTGAATCCGGATGTCGCCGTCGAGAACGTGGGTTTCTTTGCCGGCCCCTATGCCTGGCGCCAGGCCGTGGGCAAGCCGGTCTTCGATTACGCGAAAAAGGAAGTCCGCATCACCATGCCCAACAGCAGGGTGATCACGGCCCGCTACCACGGTTCGCAGGGCTGCATCACGTTGCCGTCCGGGCGCGACGACGTGCTCTTCACGCCGGCGACCGTGCAAAGCGCGCTGCCCAGCGCCGACAGCCTGCCCTGGCCCATGGGCGACGTGCTGCCCACCGACCCGGTGGTCGGCCTCGACACCGCCAAGCTGACCCAGGCGGTGGACGCGGCCTTCGCGGCGCCGGAGGCCTACACGGCAGCCTTCGTGGTCACGCACAAGGGGCGCATCGTGGGCGAGCGCTACATGCCGGGCATCAAGCCGACCACGCCGCTCGAATCCTGGTCGATGGGCAAGAGCGTGGTGGGCACGCTGATGGGAGTGCTGATCAAGCAGGGTGTCTACACCCTCGACCAGCCGGCACCGATCCCCGAATGGCAGACGGCCGGGGACCCGCGACAGAAGATCCGGATCTCCGACATCCTGCACATGTCGAGCGGGCTGCGCATCAAGGCGCCCGAGGACCCGGACTTCGACCCCCAGGGCACCTACCCCGACCACACCTACTTCTACACCGGGCGCATCAACATCTTCAACTACGCGGCGACCCGGCCGCAGCAATGGCCGCCCAACACCGTGGGTCGCTACCGCAACACCGACCCCGTGCTCGCGAGCTACCTGGTGCGCCTCGCGGTCGAGAAGCGCGGCGAGGCGTACCTGTCGTTCCCGCAGCGCGCGCTGTTCGACAAGATCGGCATCCGCTCGATGGTCATGGAGACCGATCCCTACGGCAACTTCATGACGCAGGGCTACGAGTTCATGGCGGCGCGCGACTGGTCGCGCCTGGGCAACCTGTACCTGCAGGACGGCGTGTGGAACGGCGAGCGCATCCTGCCCGAGGGCTACGTGAATTTCGTCAGCACGCTGGCGCCCGCCTGGGCCGCCGACAAGCGACCCATCTACGGCGGCTTCTTCTGGCTCAACGGCTCGGGCCAGTACCCGGTGCCGACCTCGGCCTACTACATGCTGGGCGCGGGCGGCCAGATCACGCTGATCGTTCCGTCGCACGACCTGGTCGTGGTCCGCATGGGCTTCGACCGCGGCGCCACACCGTCGGAGACCTCGCTGCGAAAAGCACTCACGCTGCTGATGGAAGCCGTGCCGCGTTCCAGTGGGAAATGACGACATGCATCACGGTTCTCCTCTTCACCCGCCGCGCGTGCTGCGCCTGGCTTTTTCGGTGCTGATGGTCGGCACGGCGCTGCTGCTGGCGTCCTGCGGCGGTGGTGGAGGCGGCGGCACCGAAGCGCCGGCGCCGAATCCGCCTGCGAACCCCGGCACCGGAAACGGCTATCCCCATGCCGCGGAGCCGATCGGCACGGTGCGCCAGATGTACGACGGCGTGCTCTCGCCCGACCTGGCCGTCACCACCTACCGCAACATCGACCGGCTGTTCCCGACCCGGACGATCGAGGCGGGCGGCACGCCTTATCCGTTGCCCACGGCCACGACCCAGCTGACGCAGCTGCGCTTCGTGGCCGGCGCCCGAGACTACGGGCTCGACGAATTCTTCGCCGCGAGCCGCGTGGCCGGCCTGCTGATCCTCAAGGACGGCAAGATCGCCCACGAGAGCTACCGGTACGGCAACACGCAGAAGACGCGCTGGATGTCGATGTCCGTTGCCAAGTCGGTCACCTCGACCCTGATCGGCGCGGCCGTGCAGGACGGCCTGATCGCAAGCATCGACGACCCGGTGGTCAAGTACGTGCCACGGCTCAAGGGCAGCGCCTACGACGGCGCGACCGTGCGCGACGTGATGATGATGGCCTCGGGCGCACGCTGGAACGAGGCCTACACCGATCCGACCTCCGACCGCCGCCAGATGCTCGAGGCACAGATCGGCCAGACGCCCGGGGCGCAGATGACCCTGATGAGCAAGCTGCCCCGCGCGGCCACACCCGGCACGGTCAACAACTACAGCACCGGCGAGACGCAGGTGGCCGGCGAGATCGTCTACAACGCGGTGAAGAAGCCGCTGGCGCTGTACCTGTCCGAGAAGATCTGGTCGCGCATGGGCATGGAGGCGCCGGCGAACTGGTGGCTGGATTCCCCCAACGGCGTGGAGATCGGCGGCAGCGGCATCAGCGCGACGCTGCGCGACTACGGCCGCTTCGGCCTGTTCATGATGAACGACGGCGTGATCGACGGGCAACGCATTTTGCCGCCTGGCTGGGTGGCCGAAGCGGGCTCACGCAAGGTGCTGAGCGGCGGTACGCCGCTGGCCTACGGCTATCTCTGGTGGATCCCCGGCGGGCGCTCGGGCGACGACGGCGCCTTCTACGGCACGGGCATCATGGGCCAATACCTCTACATCAACCGCAAGGAGAAGGTCGTGATCGTCGTGTGGGGTGCGCAGCCGCAGCCGACGGGGGCGGGGCTGCCGATGGTGCCGTTCTTCGATGCGGTCGTGGGGGCGTTGCAGGGGGTGAAGTAGGAGGCTTTTTCAGCTTCGCGTTTCCCCTGACGATCCGCGCCTGATGCCCGCCTAGAGTGGCGGTTTCATGGACGTCTTCAGGCGGAACTTTCGGTTCGGCCGCCATCCTCTCGAGCGTATTGATGATCAGCGACTTTGCACGCTCTGCATGGGCGCGGTGGTGGAGCGGAAGGCGGCTCGACTGCCTTGTGGCCGCAGTGATCCTGACGGTGGTCGCGTGCTTCGCGATCCATGAGAGTTGCGCGACCGAGGATGGGCATTCGCTGCGCTGCCTGCTGTATGCCTTCGGGATCCAGCAACTGCCAGTGAAGTGAAGCGCTGCGGGCGGGGCGACCGGCCCGAATGTCCCGTGCGACGGGGGCGCGGGCGGTAAACAGGGAAAATGGCGCCTTCGAGCGAATCCGTGCTCCGCGCCAAGGTGTGCGCCTGGTGCTGGGAGTGTTCGCCTGTCCGACAAAGAAACCATGCCCTTGAATCCCACGCTTCGCGCCGATCGCCTGTCCATCGCCCCCATGATGGACTGGACCGACCGCCATTGCCGCTACTTCCACCGCCTGCTGACCCGCCACGCGCTGCTCTACACCGAGATGGTCACCACCGGCGCGCTGATACACGGCGACGTGCCGCGCCACCTGCGCTTCAACGCCGAGGAGCATCCGGTGGCCCTGCAGCTGGGCGGCAGCGAGCCGGCCGACCTGGCGCATTGCGCCAGGCTGGGCCAGGACTGGGGCTACGACGAGATCAACATCAACTGCGGCTGCCCCAGCGAGCGTGTGCAGCGCGGCGCCTTCGGGGCGTGCCTGATGAACGAGCCGCAGCTGGTGGCCGATTGCGTGAAGGCCATGGTCGACGTCGTCGACGTGCCGGTCACGGTCAAGCACCGCATCGGCATCGACAAGATCGAAAGCTACGACTTCGTGCGCGACTTCGTCGGCACGGTCAGCGAGGCGGGCTGCCAGACCTTCATCGTGCATGCGCGCAATGCCTGGCTCAAGGGCCTGTCGCCCAAGCAGAACCGCGAGATCCCGCCGCTGCGCTACGAGCTCGTGCACCGGCTCAAACACGACTTTCCGGCGTTGCGTTTCTCGATCAACGGTGGCATCGCCCAGACCGTGCAGGTGCACGAGCAACTGCGCCTGCTCGACGGCGTGATGGTCGGCCGCGAGGCGTACCACAACCCCTGGTGGCTGGCCGAATGGGACGCGGCTTTTTTCGGTGACGCGCCGCGCGAGATCGACCGCGAGGACATCGAGCGGCAGATGTGCGACTACATGGTGCGCGAGGCGGCCGAGCACGGCACGCCCTGGTCGAACATCGCGCGCCACATGCTGGGCCTGCGCAACGGACTGCCGGGTGCGCGGCGCTGGCGCCAGGTGTGGAGCGACCACAAGCAGAAGGGGCGGCCCCCGCACGAGGTGATGGCGCTGGCGCACGAGCCGGTCGAACAGCCGGCCTGACGCCCGGCTTGGGCCTCAGGCGGGCTGCAGTGCCGCGGGGGCCCGGAAAGTCTTGGGGATGCCCGCCGCCGCCACGCCGCTTCGCATCGGCTCGTCCGGCAAGGCTTCGCGCAGCAACGCGCGTGCAGCCAGCAGGGCCGGCAGGTCGATGCCCGTGCGATGGCCCATGGACTCCAGCATGAACACCAGATCCTCCGTCACGATGTTGCCCGAAGCGCCCGGTGCGAAGGGGCAGCCGCCGAGGCCGGCCAGGCAGCTGTCGAAGTCGTAAATACCTTGTTCCAGCCCCGCCAGCGCATTCGCCAGGCCCAACCCCAGCGTGTCGTGCAGGTGCAGTTTGGTCAGGCGCGCGCCGATGGCGTCCTGCACGGCGCGCACGGTGTCGCGCACCAGCGCAGGGTGGGCGTAGCCGACGGTGTCGGCCAGGGCCACGCGGTCCACGCCGGTGGCAGCAAGTGCCGCGGCCACCTGCACCACGCGCTCGCGCGACACCACGCCTTCCATCGAACAGCCGAAGGCGGTGGCAGCGGCGGCGTCGATGCGCATGGGGCGCGACTGTGCGCGCGCCCAGTCGACGATGCTGCGCACCATCTCCACTTGCGCGTCCGTGCCCTTGTTGACGTTGGCATGGCTGTGCGTGTCGCTCACCGAGATCGGGATGGCCAGCACATGCGCGCCGGCCTCGTGCGCGGCGATCGCGCCCTTCAGATTGCAGGCCAGCGCGCAGACCGTCAGGCCCTCGATGGCGAGCGCGCCGCGCACCACCTCGCCGGTGTCGGCCATCTGCGGGATCATGCGCGGCGACACGAAGCTGCCGACCTCGATTTCCTTCAGGCCGGCCGCGGCCAGCTGGGCGATCCAGCGCAGCTTGGTGTCGGTGGCCATGCGGCCGTGGGCCATTTGAAGGCCGTCGCGTGGCCCGACTTCGCATACGTTGACGGTGGGGGTCATGGGGAAGGTTCCTGCGGTGGTCACTCGATCTTGATGCGGGCGGCCGCGATGATCTCGCGCGACTTCTGGATGTCGGCCTTGATCAGCGCGGCGAACTCTTCCGGCGAGCTCGGCGCGGCGTCGAAGCCCTGCGCCTGCAAGGCGGTCTTCACATCGGGGCGGACCAGGATCTTGTTGATGTCGGCGTTCAACCGCGCGACCAGTGGTGCCGGGATACCGGCCGGGCCCATCACGCCGTAGAAGCTGATGGCGTTGAAGTCCTTGTAGCCGAACTCCGCCACGGTGGGCACCTCGGGCAGGCTCGCGTTGCGCTTGGCCGAGGTCACGGCCAGCGCGCGCACCTTGCCCGCATGGATCAGCGTGGCGGCCGACGAGATCGACGAGCCGGCGAAGCTCAGGTGGCCGCCCATCAGGTCGGCGAGCGCCGGGCTCGAGCCCTTGTACGGCACGTGCTGCAACTTGCAGCCGGCGGTGATCTGCAGCAGCTCCATCGCGATGTGCACGCCGCCGCCGGTGCCCGAGGTGCCGTAGGTCAGCTTGTCGGGGTCGGCCTTGGCGGCCTTGATCAGGTCGGCCAAGGTCTTGAACGGCGAGTTGTCGTGGACGAGGATCACCAGCGGCGTGACGGCCGCCAGCGCGATCGGCGTCAGGTCCTTGATCGGGTCGTAGGCCGTCTTCATCAGCAATGGAATCAGCGAGATGTTGTCGGACTGCGCGATCACCAGTTCGTAGCCGTCGGGCTTGGCCCTGGCCGCCTCCGCCAGCCCCAGCGCGGTGCCGGCACCGGGCCGGTTGTCGGGCACCACCGACCAGCCGTTCATCTCCGACAGCTTGGTGCTCAGCAGCCGGCCCGTGAAGTCGGTGCCGCCGCCCGGCGTGGACGGGATGATCAGGCGGATCGGCTTCGCGGGCCAGGCCTGGGCCCAGGCGGGCAGGGCGCTCAGGCCGCCGGCGGTGCCGGCCAGAGCCATGAGGTTGAAGTGGCGTCGTTTCATCTTGTGTCTCCTGTCGTCTTTTGGAATTCGTTTTTCTTCACCGTCGCATGCACCGCTGCTTCGAAGGGCGCTGCGCGGCTACACCGCCACCACGCCCCGACTCACCAGCTGTGCGATGCGCGCCGCGTCCAGGCCGAGGCCGTGCAGGATGTCGTGGGTCTGTGCGCCGATGGGTTGGGGGTCGAGCCGCTTGCCGACCTTCTGGCCGTCGAACTCGATGGGCAGCGCCGCGGCCGTCACCTGCTGGCCGTCGGGCATGGTGGTGGCGATCAGCGCGCCGCCTGCATGCAGGTGCGGGTCGTCCAGCAGGTCGTGCGGTTGGCGGATCGGGCCGTAGGACAGGCCCGAGGCCTCCAGCGCGGCGCACAGTTCGACGGTCTTCCAATCCTTGAGGATCTCGGCCACGGCGGGCACCAGCCAGGGCCGCGCGGCTTCGCGGTCGATGGCGGAGAACAGCCGCTGGTCGTCCGCCCAGCCGGGCGGCAGGAAGTCGCGGCAGAAGGTGCGCCAATTGGCGTCGCTCACCACGGCCACGAACACGCGCCCGTCCTGGGTGTCGAAGATGTCATACACGCCCCACGGTGGCGTGCGCTTGTCGCCCATGGGAATGGGCGGCGTGCCGGTCAGCTGGTATTGCGCGATGAATTGCGCCACCAGCAGCAGGTTGTTCTCGAACAGGCCGGCGCGCACGTGGCGGCCCCGGCCGGTGCGATGGCGGTCGTTGAGCGCGGCCAGCGCGCCCACGACACCGAAGGTGCCGCCCAGGATGTCGTTGACCGAGGGCGCGACGCGCTGCGGCGCGCCGGTGCCGCCGTTGATGTAGGCCATGCCGCCCATCATCTGCACCACCTCGTCGAGCGCGGTGCGCTGCTTGTACGGCCCCGACAGAAACCCCTTGAGCGAGACGTAGATGAGGCCGGGGTTCTCGGCCGACAGCGAGGCGTAGTCCAGCCCGTATTGCGTCAGGCTGTCGTCGCGGAAGTTCTCCACCAGCATGTCGCAGCCCAGGGCCAGCTGGCGCACCAGCGCCTGGCCTTCGGCCGACTTGAGGTCGACCGCCAGGCTCTGCTTGTTGCGGCTGAACACCGGGAAGTAGCCGATGCCCGAGCCCTTGAGGCGCCGCGTGCGGTCGCCGTCCAGCGGCTCGACCTTGATCACCTCGGCGCCCAGGTCGGCCAGCACGAGGCCTGCCGCCGGGCCCATGATCATGTGCGAAAGCTCAAGCACCTTGATGCCGCGCAGCGGCAGGTCGTTGTCGGGCAGGAAGTTCGGGTTGTCTGGCGGGAGGGTTGCAGTCATCCGGGGATGATCCGCCGCCACCTCGATTCGCCAAAGTGGTGCTTCGGCACCGTTGCACTCTCGTTCGAAGAGGGCTGGGTAAACCCCGTGGCCGCTAATCCGTGACCGCGGCGCTGGCGCGCAGGTGGTCGACGAAGGCTCGCGCGGCCATCGGCAGCGTGTCGAGGTCGCGCACGGCGATGAAGCTGCGCGGCTGGGCCCAGTCGTCCGACAGCGGCACGAAGCGCAGGTCCAGCGTCTTCTTCTCGGCCGCCAAATACAGCGGCGCCACGCCCACGCCCATGCCGCGCGCGACCAGGGTGCAGATGGTCTCGAAGGAGCTGACGCGCGCCCGCACCGTGCGCGAGGTCCGCGCCTCGCGCGCAGCGTCGTCGAACACGTGGCTGATGCCGCTGTCGCGCGTGAGCTCCACCAGGTCGTCGCCCAGCAGTTGCGCATAGCGCAGCCGTTGCGCGCCCGCCAGCGCATGGCCGCCGGGCAGCACCGCCGCCAGCGCATAGCGCCGGTAGGGGAAGACATGCAGGCCTTCGTGGCTGGCGAACTCCGAGGCCACGCCCACGTCGGCCAGGCCTTCGCGCACGCGGCGGTAGATGACCGGCGTGGTGCGCTCCTCCACGTCGATCTCGATCTGCGGGCGCTCGGCGCGGAACTTCATGATGTCGGCCGGCAGGTCGCCCGATAGCGAGGTCACGCTGGCCAGCACCTTGATCAGGCCGCGCACGCCGTCGACATAGCCGGCCATCTCGCGCTGCATGCGGTCCATGCCTTGCAGGAGCGCGCGCGCGTGGTGGGCCAGCGCCTCGCCGGCAGGCGTGGGGTGCACGCCCTTGACGCTGCGGTCCAGCAGCGGCACGCGCAGCTCGGACTCCATCTCGGAGATGCGCTTGCTGACGGCCGAGGGCACGATGTTCTCGCGCGCCGCGGCGCGGGCGATGCTGCCTTCCTCCAGCGTGGCGAGGAAGAGGCGGATGGAAACGGGGTCGAGGTCACGCATGGCGGGCCGCCTTTCACATGCCGGAGGCATAGGGCGCGAAGCCGCGCTGGTTCTCGTCGATCTGCAACGTGCGGCCTAGCGGCGGAAAGGCGCGCTGGGCGCAGTCGGCGCGGTCGCAGACCTTGCAGCCGGCGCCGATCAGGGTGGCGGCGTCGGGGTCGATCAGGTTGACGCCCTTGGCATAGACCAGACGATCGGCATAGCGCGCGTCGCAGCCCAGCGCCACCGCGAACATGCGCTTGGGCGTGCCATAGCCGCTGCGCCGGTGCTCCACGGTGCGGGCAATCCACAGGTAGGTGCGGCCATCGGGCATGCGCGACAGCTGCGTGAGGATCGCGCCGGGTTGCGAAAAGGCCTCGTAGACGTTCCAGAGCGGACAGGTGCCGCCGTGGCGCGAAAAATGGAAGTCGGCCGTCGATTGCCGCTTCGAGACATTGCCCGCGCGATCGACCCGCACGAAGAAGAAGGGGATGCCCTGGCCCGGCGCGTGACGCATGGTCGACAGCCGATGCTCGATGGTCTCGAAGCCGACGCCGAAACGGTCGCTCAGCAGTTCGAGGTCGTACCGCAGCGCATGGGCCGCCTCCTGGAACAGGCGGTTGGGCAGCACCAGCGCGCCGGCGAAGTGGTTGGCAAAGCCGAGCCGTGCCAGGCTCCGGGCCTGCGAGCTGGTGAAGGATTCGGCCGTCGTGAATGCGTCGATGCGGGCGCCCATCTCGAGGAAGGCGAGCTGCACGCCGAGCTGGAAAGCCTGTTGCCCCGCGTCCATGTCGGTCGCCAACGACAGCGTGCCGGTGGCCGCGTCGTAGCTGCGAAGTGCATGGTCCGAGGTGCGGCCGGCCGTGTCCTGGCGCTCCTGGATGCGCACCTGCACGCCGTGCCGCTGGAGCAGCCGCTCCAGCAGGCGGGCGCGCAGCTCGACGGCGCTGACCGTGCCGGGCGGCAGTCCGGCCATCAGGGTGGCATGGAGCTCCTCGGCCAGCTCGTCCAGCACGGCCATGTGGTGGTGGCGCGCATAGAAGAACTCGCGCACTTCCTCATAAGGCTGGAGGCGGGCCGCAGGGTCGCCGGCCAGCCGGTCGCCGTCGGCCCCGGCGGCGATGGAGGACAGTTGCTCTTCCACGGCGCGCGAGCGCTTGTGCAGGTTGAGCAGCACCCGCGTGACCGCGGGCAGCTGCGAGGCCACGACCTTGGCTTCGGCCAGCGGCACCGCGTTGGCCTCCGAGCCGTCAGCAAACACGGGCTGCAGTTCGCTCAGGCGCCGGGCATTCTCGTCATCCGAAAACAGCTGCAGGTCGATACCATGGGCTGCCTGCAGCCGCAGAAGCACGGGCACGGTCAGGGGGCGCTGATCGTTCTCGATCTGGTTGAGGTAACTTGGCGAGATCTTGAGCGAAGCGGCCAGTGCGGCCTGCGTCAGTCCCTGCTGTTCCCGCAACGTCTTGAGCCGGACGCCCATGTAAGCCTTGGTCATCTTCGCAAACCTTGCAAATTTACAGGGGCCATTGTTGACATTCCTTGGCCTCTGCCGTTGTTGATCGCCCCTATTTTTGCGAAGATTGCAACGTTATGACAGATTCGATTGAGAAAAACATGAGCAACGCCGCGGATTTGGAATCCTGGAACAAGGCAGCCGCCAAGTCCGCCCCCGGGGGCGACGTGAGCGCGCTGAACTGGCGCACCCCCGATGGCATCACGGTCAAGGCGCTCTACACCGCAGCCGATCTGGTGGGCCTCAAGTACACCGACACGCTGCCGGGCTTCGAGCCGTACCTGCGTGGCCCGCAGGCCACGATGTATGCGGTGCGCCCCTGGACCATCCGCCAGTACGCCGGCTTCTCCACTGCGGAAGAGTCGAACGCCTTCTACCGCAAGGCATTGGCCGCGGGCGGGCAGGGCGTGAGCGTGGCCTTCGACCTAGCGACCCACCGCGGCTACGACAGCGACCATCCGCGCGTGACCGGCGACGTGGGCAAGGCCGGCGTGGCGATCGATTCGGTCGAGGACATGAAGATCCTGTTCGACCAGATTCCGCTGGACAAGGTGAGCGTGTCCATGACCATGAACGGCGCTGTGCTGCCGGTGCTGGCGGGCTACGTGGTCGCGGCCGAAGAGCAGGGCGTGGCGCAGGACCAGTTGAGCGGAACCATCCAGAACGACATCCTCAAGGAGTTCATGGTCCGCAACACCTACATCTTCCCGCCCGCGCCGAGCATGCGCATCATCGGCGACATCATCGAGTACACGGCGCAGAAGATGCCCAAGTTCAACTCGATCTCGATCAGCGGCTACCACATGCAGGAAGCCGGCGCCAACCAGGCGCTCGAGCTCGCCTTCACGCTGGCCGACGGCAAGGAATACGTGAAGACCGCGCTGGCCAAGGGCCTGGACGTCGACGGCTTCGCCGGGCGCCTGAGCTTCTTCTGGGCCATCGGCATGAACTTCTACCTCGAAGTCGCCAAGATGCGCGCCGCGCGCCTGCTGTGGTGCCGGATCATGAAGGAGTTCAACCCGAAGAACCCCAAGAGCCTGATGCTGCGCACGCACTGCCAGACCTCGGGCTGGTCGCTGACCGAGCAGGACCCCTACAACAACGTGGTGCGCACCACCATCGAGGCCATGGCCGCGGTGTTCGGCGGCACGCAGTCGCTGCACACCAACGCCCTGGACGAAGCCATCGCGCTGCCCACCGAATTCAGCTCGCGCATCGCGCGCAACACGCAGCTGATCATCCAGGAAGAGACCCACATCACCAGCGTGATCGACCCCTGGGCCGGCAGCTACATGATGGAGAAGCTCACGCAGGACATGGCCGATGCGGCCTGGACCATCATCGAGGAGGTCGAGGCCATGGGCGGCATGACCAAGGCGGTCGACAGCGGCTGGGCCAAGCTCAAGATCGAGGCCGCCGCGGCCGACAAGCAGGCCCGCATCGACTCGGGCCGCGACGTGATCGTGGGCGTGAACAAGTACAAGCTCAAGACCGAGGACGCGATCGACAGCCTGTCGATCGACAACGTGAAGGTGCGCGACGGACAGATCGCCAAGCTGCAGGCCATCCGCGCCACGCGCGACACCGCCAAGACCCAGGCCGCGCTCGATGCACTCACGGCAGCCGCCGAAAGCGGCGAGGGCAACCTGCTCGCGCTGAGCATCGACGCGGTGCGGCTGCGCGCCACGGTCGGCGAGATCAGCGACGCGCTGGAAAAGGTCTATGGCCGCCACCGCGCCGACACGCAGAAGGTGACGGGCGTCTACGCCGCGGCCTACGACTCGGCCGAAGGCTGGGAGGCGCTGCAGAACGAGATCGCCGCCTTCGCCGAAGCCCAGGGCCGCCGCCCGCGCGTGATGATCTCCAAGCTGGGCCAGGACGGCCACGACCGCGGTGCCAAGGTGGTGGCCACGGCCTTCGCCGACCTGGGCTTCGACGTCGACATGGGGCCGTTGTTCCAGACGCCGGAAGAGTGCGCGCGCCAGGCGATCGAGAACGACGTGCATGCAGTCGGCGTGAGCACGCTCGCGGCCGGCCACAAGACACTCGTGCCGGCGATCATCGCGGAGCTCAAGAAGCAGGGCGCGGACGACATCATCGTGTTCGTCGGCGGCGTGATCCCGCGCGGCGACTACGAGATGCTCTACGAGGCGGGCGTGAAGGGCATCTACGGCCCGGGCACGCCGATTCCGGCCAGTGCGAAGGATGTGCTGGAGCAGATTCGCGCTGCGGTCGCAGGCTGAGGCGTGTCTATATCCGATCAACCGTTCGGGCTGCGCTTGTCGAAGCCGTCCACCACGTGAAGCCCTTCCACGTCTACCTCCTGCGCTGCTCGGACGGTTCCTACTACGTCGGCCAGACCGACGACTTGGAAAGCCGCATGCAGCAGCACGGCGACGGGCTCATCGGCTACACAGCGACCCGCAAGCCCGTCGAGTTGCTGTGGCAGGGCGAATTCGAAACGCGTGAAGGCGCCATCGCTTTCGAGCGACAGATCAAGGGATGGTCGCGTGCGAAGAAGGAAGCGCTGATGCGAGGGGACTGGGAAGGTGTCAGGGAACTGGCGAAGTCGCGGTCTGCGGGTGCTGTGGATGTTGTTCCCGATGTCGCAGCGCCCATGTCTCCCGTGCTCGATGCCTCGGTGCCCATGTCCCCTGTGACCGATGCCTCGGTGCCCATGTCCCCTCTGACCGATGCGTCGGTGCCCATGTCCCCCGTGCCCGATGCCTTGGCGTCGCTCCCCCCCGTTCGGCCTGAGCTTGTCGAAGGCGGCGCGCGGCTTCGACAAGCTCAGCCCGAACGGTCGGAAGAGTTGCCACCCGAACGGTCGGAAGAGTTGCCGCCGGAACGGTCGGAAGAGTTGCCGCCCGAACGGTTGGAAGAGTTGCCGCCCGAGCGGTCGGAAAAGGTCCAGCTCGAACGGTTCAAGAAGTCCCAGCCCGAGCAGACACTGGCTCGCATCGATGCCGCAGCGCCCATGTCCCCCGTGCCCGATGCGTCGGTGCCGATGTTCCCGGTGCCCGATGCATCGGCGTCGCTCCCACCCGTTCGGCCTGAGCCTGTCGAAGGCGGCGCGCGGCTTCGACAAGCTCAGCCCGAACGGTGGGAAAAGCGCCAGTCTGAACGGTCGGAAGAGGCCCCACCCGAGCGGTCGGAGGAGTTTCAGGCCGAACGGCCCAAAAAGTCCCAGCCCGACCGGTCGGAGAACTCCCAGACCCAGCAGACACTCGCTCGAATCATCGACTCCATATCCCCGGCAACCCAGCGCCGCGCGATCGCCAAGGCGATCACGCTGCTCGAATCGACGCGCGCCGACCATCGCCTGCTGGCCGACGAACTGCTGACCGCGCTGCTGCCGCACACCGGCCGGTCGTTCCGCCTCGGCATCTCCGGCGTGCCCGGCGTGGGCAAGTCGACCTTCATCGAGACGCTGGGCCTGTTTCTGATCGAACAGGGCCACCGCGTCGCTGTGCTCACCATCGACCCTTCTTCCACCGTGTCGGGCGGCTCGATCCTCGGCGACAAGACGCGCATGGAGCGGCTGTCGGTGCACGAGCGGGCGTATATCCGGCCCAGCCCGTCGAGCGGCACGCTGGGCGGCGTGGCCGAGAAGACGCGCGAGGCCATGCTGGTCTGCGAGGCTGCGGGCTACGACGTCGTGATCGTCGAGACCGTCGGCGTGGGCCAGAGCGAGACGGCGGTGGCCGGCATGACCGACATGTTCGTGCTCATGCAGTTGCCCAATGCGGGCGACGACCTGCAGGCCATCAAGAAGGGCGTGATGGAGATCGCCGACCTGGTGGTCATCAACAAGGCCGACCTCGACCGCGACGCGGCCACACGCGCGCAGGCACAGATCACGTCGGCGCTGCGCCTGTTCGGCCACCATGGCAATCCGGCGCATGCCGAGGCCATGAAGGCCGCCCATGCCGCGCCCGGTTCGCCCGAGGCCGAGATCCGCTTCTGGCAGCCGCAGGTGATGCAGCTCAGCGCCTTGCTCGGCACCGGCGTCGATGCCTTTTGGGCCTCGGTCACGCGCTTCCGGCAACTGCAGTCCGCCAACGGCAAGCTCGAAACGCGGCGCGAGAAGCAGGCGCTGTCGTGGATGTGGGAACGCATCGACGCGGGCCTCAAGCAGGCCTTCCGCCAGCATCCGCAGGTGCGCGAGCTGCTGCCCGACACCCTGGCCCAGGTCGCCGCCGGCAAGCTGCCCGCATCGACTGCCGCCCGCAACCTGCTCGCCGCGCAAGCGACGCGGGCATCCTGAATCCCATCGCTCTTCCGATTCATCTTCACGATCGAACGCCATGAAAGAAATCCTCGAACAACTCGAAAAACGACGCGCCCAGGCGCGCCTCGGCGGTGGCCAGAAGCGCATCGACGCACAGCACAAGAAGGGCAAGCTCACGGCGCGCGAGCGCATCGAGCTGCTGCTCGACGACAACACCTTCGAGGAATGGGACATGTTCGTCGAGCACCGCTCGACCGACTTCGGTATGGCCGACAACAAGATCCCCGGCGACGGCGTGGTCACCGGCTACGGCATGATCAACGGCCGCCTGGTCTTCATCTTCAGCCAGGACTTCACCGTCTTCGGCGGCGCCTTGAGCGAAGCGCATGCCGAGAAGATCTGCAAGGTGATGGACCAGGCCATGAAGGTCGGCGCACCGGTCATCGGACTCAACGACTCGGGCGGCGCCCGCATCCAGGAGGGCGTGGCTTCGCTCGGCGGCTATGCCGACGTGTTCCAGCGCAACGTGATGGCGTCGGGCGTGGTGCCGCAGATCAGCATGATCATGGGCCCGTGCGCCGGCGGCGCGGTGTACTCGCCGGCCATGACCGACTTCATCTTCATGGTGCGCGACAGCTCGTACATGTTCGTGACCGGCCCCGAAGTGGTGAAGACCGTGACGCACGAGGACGTGACGGCCGAGGAATTGGGCGGCGCGCTCACCCACACCACCAAGAGCGGCGTGGCCGACATGGCCTTCGAGAACGATGTCGAGGCGCTGATGATGCTGCGCCGGCTCTACAACTACCTGCCGCTCAACAACCGCGAGAAGCCGCCCGTGCGCCCGAGCGGCGACCCGGCCGACCGCGCCGACCTGTCGCTCGACACGCTGGTGCCCGAGAACGCCAACAAGCCCTACGACATGAAGGAGCTGATCGGCAAGGTGGTCGACGACGGCGACTTCTTCGAGCTGCAGCCCGACTATGCGAAGAACATCGTGATCGGCTTCGCGCGCATGGAAGGCCAGAGCGTGGGCATCGTGGCCAACCAGCCGCTGGTGCTGGCGGGCTGCCTGGACATCAAGTCCTCGATCAAGGCCGCGCGTTTCGTGCGCTTCTGCGACGCTTTCAACATCCCGGTCGTGACCTTCGTCGACGTGCCCGGTTTCATGCCTGGCACCAGCCAGGAGTACGGCGGCATCATCAAGCACGGTGCCAAGCTGCTCTACGCGTACGCCGAGTGCACCGTGCCGAAGATCACGGTCATCACGCGCAAGGCCTACGGCGGTGCGTACGACGTGATGGCCTCCAAGCATCTGCGCGGCGACGTCAACCTCGCCTGGCCTCGTGCCGAAATCGCGGTGATGGGCGCCAAGGGCGCGGTCGAGATCATCTTCCGCGAGGACAAGAACGACCCCGAGAAGCTCGCGGCGCGCGAAGCCGAATACAAGGCCCGCTTCGCCAACCCCTACGTGGCCAGCACGCGCGGCTACATCGACGACGTGATCCTGCCGAGCGAGACGCGCAAGCGGATCTGCCGCTCGCTGGTCATGCTGCGTGAGAAGAAGCTCGAGAACCCGTGGCGCAAGCACGGCAATATCCCACTCTGAGAAGACCAAGATGTTCAAGAAGATCCTGATTGCCAACCGCGGCGAGATCGCATGCCGCGTCATCAAGACCGCCAAGAAGATGGGCATCCTCACGGTGGCCGTCTATTCCGATGCCGACAAGGACGCGCGCCATGTCGAGCTGGCCGACGAGGCCGTGCACATCGGCGGCTCGGCCAGCCGCGACAGCTACCTGCAGGCCGATCGCATCATCGCCGCCTGCAAGAAGACCGGTGCCGAGGCCGTGCATCCGGGTTACGGCTTCCTGTCGGAGAACGAGGCCTTCGCGCGCAAGGTCGAGGAAGAGGGCATCGTCTTCATCGGTCCGAAGCACTACTCGATCGCGGCGATGGGCGACAAGATCGCCTCGAAGAAGCTCGCGAACGAGGCGAAGGTCAACACCATCCCGGGCTGGAACGAAGCCATCGAGACGGCCGAGCGTGCGGTCGAGATCGCACGCGACATCGGCTACCCGGTGATGATCAAGGCCTCGGCCGGCGGCGGCGGCAAGGGCCTGCGCGTGGCGCATGACGACAAGGAAGCGCTCGAGGGCTTCACCGCCTGCCGCAACGAGGCGCGCAACTCCTTCGGCGACGACCGCGTCTTCATCGAGAAGTTCGTGGTCGAGCCACGCCACATCGAGATCCAGGTGCTGGGCGATTCGCAGGGCAACGTGATCTACCTCAACGAGCGCGAATGCTCGATCCAGCGGCGCCACCAGAAGGTGATCGAGGAGGCGCCGTCGCCCTTCATCTCCGAGGCCACGCGCAAGGCGATGGGCGAACAGGCGGTGGCGCTGGCCAAGGCCGTGAAGTACCAGAGCGCCGGCACGGTCGAGTTCGTGGTCGGCAAGGACCAGAGCTTCTACTTCCTCGAGATGAACACGCGGCTGCAGGTGGAGCATCCGGTGACCGAATGCATCACCGGCCTCGACCTGGTCGAGCTGATGATCCGCGTGGCGGCCGGCGAAGCGCTGCCGCTGACGCAGGCCCAGGTCAAGCGCGAAGGCTGGGCCATCGAGTGCCGCATCAACGCCGAAGACCCGTTCCGCAACTTCCTGCCCTCGACCGGCCGGCTGGTGAAGTTCCAGCCGCCGAAGGAGACGATGTTCTCGGCCGACACCGAGCACCTGTACGGCGTGCGGGTCGACACCGGCGTGTACGACGGCGGCGAGATCCCGATGTTCTACGACTCGATGATCGCCAAGCTGATCGTGCACGGCAAGGACCGCCAGCATGCGATCGCGCTGATGCGCGAGGCGCTCAACGGCTTCGTGATCCGCGGCGTCAGCAGCAACATCCCGTTCCAGGCGGCGCTGCTCGCGCATCCGAAGTTCGTCTCGGGTGACTTCAACACCGGCTTCATCGCCGAGCACTACAGCAAGGGCTTCCACGCGGAAGACGTGCCGCATGCCGATCCCGCGTTCCTGGTGGCGCTGGCCGCGTACGTGCACCGCCGCTACCGCGCGCGTGCCTCGGGCATCAGCGGCCAGCTCGAAGGCCATGGCGTGAAGGTGGGCGAGCAGTTCGTGGTGGTGGAATTGGGCGCGGACGGCCAGAACGTGCAGCACCCGGTCTCGGTGTCCGACTTCCATGGCAAGACCGGCGCGAGCGCGGTGACCGTGGGTGACAAGCACTACAAGATCGACAGCGGCTTCGCGCTCGGCGCGATCCGCGTGCAGGGCATCGTCAACGACAAGCCTTTCGTGGCCCAGGTCGAGCGCGGTGCGGGCAAGAACCCGCTGGCTTTGCGCATCGCGCACAACGGCACGCAGATCGAGGCCATGGTGCTGTCGCCGCTGGGCGCGCGCCTGCAGCAGCTGATGCCCTACAAGGCGCCGCCGGACCTGAGCAAGTTCCTGATGTCGCCGATGCCGGGCCTGCTGGTCGAGGTGTCTGTGCAGCCGGGCCAGCACGTGCAGGCCGGGGAGAAGCTCGCCGTGATCGAGGCGATGAAGATGGAGAACGTGCTGTTCGCCTCGCAGGACGGCGTGGTCGGCAAGATCTCCGCGGCCAAGGGCGAATCGCTGGCGGTCGACCAGATCATCATGGATTTCGTCTGATGGGGGCGAACGATCTCCACGGCGGCCAGGCCGTCACCTTGCACCGCCCCGTGGCAACTGCCGCAGCGGCATCCGGCGCCTGGTCGGTCGAGGCCGTGCAGGCGCTGCTCGACAAGCCCTTCATGGAACTGCTGTTCGAAGCGCAGACCGTGCACCGCCGGCACTTCCCCGAAGGCGACATCGAGCTCGCGACGCTGCTGTCGGTCAAGACCGGCGGCTGCCCCGAGAACTGCGGCTATTGCCCGCAGGCGGCCGAGTTCGACACCGGCGTCAAGGCGCAGAAACTGATGGAGGTCGACGAGGTGGTGCGCGCCGCGCAGGCCGCCAAGGACGCCGGTGCCACGCGCTTCTGCATGGGCGCCGCCTGGCGCGCGCCCAAGGACCGCGACGTGGAGAAGGTCGCGGTGCTGGTCGAGGCCGTCAAGGGCCTGGGCCTGCAGACCTGCGCTACCTTGGGCATGCTCGAGCCGCACCATGCCGAGCAGCTCAAGAACGCCGGCCTCGACTTCTACAACCACAACCTCGACACCGCGCCCGAGTACTACGCCGACGTGGTGGGCACGCGCACCTACCAGGACCGGCTCGACACGCTGGCCCATGTGCGCGCGGCCGGCATCAGCGTGTGCTGCGGCGGCATCATCGGCATGGGCGAGACGCCGGTGCACCGCGCGGGCCTGATCGCGCAGTTGGCCAACATGGCGCCGTACCCCGAGTCGGTGCCGATCAACAGCCTGGTGCGCGTGCCCGGCACGCCGCTGGCCGATGCCGACCCGGTGGACCCGCTGGACTTCGTGCGCGTGATCGCGGTCGCGCGCATCACCATGCCGACCGCGCGCGTGCGGCTGTCGGCCGGCCGCCAGCAGCTCGGCGATGCGGTGCAGGCGCTGTGCTTCATGGCCGGCGCGAATTCGATCTTCTACGGCGACAAGTTGCTCGTCACCGGCAACCCCGACGTCGAGGCCGATGTGCAGTTGCTGCGCAAGCTGGGCCTCAAGGCGCGCCAGGTGGCCGCCACCCACGGAGAACACGCATGACGACACGTCCCTTCAAGGTGCTCGGCATCCAGCAGATCGCCATCGGCGGACCGGACAAGCTGCGGCTGCAGAAGCTCTGGGTCGACATGCTGGGGCTCGAGGTCACGGGCACTTTCCGCAGCGAGCGCGAGAACGTCGACGAGGACATCTGCGCGATGGGCGCGGGCCCGTTCAAGGTCGAGGTCGACCTGATGCAGCCGCTCGACCCCGACAAGAAGCCCGCGGTGCACACCACGCCGCTCAACCACGTGGGCCTGTGGATCGACGACCTGCCCCAGGCCGTCGAATGGCTGACCGCGCAAGGCGTGCGCTTTGCGCCGGGCGGCATCCGCAAGGGCGCGGCCGGCTTCGACATCTGCTTCCTGCACCCGAAGGCGAACGACGAGTTTCCGATCGCGGGGGAGGGCGTGCTGATCGAGATGGTGCAGGCGCCGGCCGAGGTGGTGAAGGCCTTCGCGGCGCTGGCGGCGGGCGGCTGAGGGGTCAGGGCGTGCGGGCGGCCTTGGCCGCACGGGCGCGGGCCAGCGCGGCTTCGACGATGCTGCGTTTGCGGTCGGCGGGTGCTTCGACGTCCTGTGGCGGCGCGGCCTCGACCTTGGGGCTGCTGACACGTCGCTGGTGGAGGACATAGCGGGCCAGGGCCGCATCGGCCTGCGTCTTCGACCACGCGGCCCAGCCCGTGCGGCCGGGCGTCGCATCCTCGAGCGCGATGCAGTCGACCGGGCAGACCGGAATGCACAGCTCGCAACCCGTGCAATGAGCCTCGATCACGGTGTGCATGCGCTTGTTCATGCCGACGATGGCGTCGGTCGGGCAGGCATCGAGGCACAGCGTGCAGCCGATGCACCAGGCCTCGTCGATCACGGCCATGGCGCGCGGGCCTTCGGCGCCGAACTGGGCATCGAGCGGCAGCAGCGGCCGCCCGGTGCGTTGTGCCAGCCGCTCGATGCCTTCGGCACCGCCCGGCGGGCATTGGTTGATGGCGGCCGTCCCCTCGGCCACGGCCTGCGCGTAGCCCGCGCAATCCGGATAGCCGCACCGCGTGCACTGCGTCTGGGGCAGTGCGTCGTGGATGCGTGCGGCGAGTCCGTTCACTGGGGAAATGCGCGGCTCAGCGCGCGGCGCTGGCGCCGGACTTCTTGCGCGCCGCGGGCTTCTTTTTGGCCGCAGCGACGGGCGCCGCCACGGCCGCCTCGGTCACGGCTTTCCTGGCCACGACCTTCTGGGTCGCCACCTTCTTCGCCGCGGCAGGGGCTCCGGCCCGGGCCACCGGCTTCGCCACGTCTTCGGCCGCGAGCAGTGTCTCGTCGGCCGGCAGGGCGTCGCCCGCACGGCTCTGCGGCTCGTCGTTGGCGGCGATGAATTTCTGCACCTTCGGGTACACCAGCTCGCGCCAGCGGCGGCCGCTGAAGATGCCGTAGTGGCCGGCACCCTTGACCTCGTAGTGCTCGCGCTTGTCGTCGTCTATGCCGGTGCACAGCTCGTGCGCGGCTTCGGTCTGGCCCGAGCCCGAGATGTCGTCGAGTTCGCCTTCGACCGTGAGCATGGCGGTGCCGCGGATGTCCTGCGGCTTGACGCGCTCGACCGAACCGTCGGCCGCCTTCACGTCCCAGGTGCCTTCGACCAGCAGGAAGTCCTGGAACACCGTGCGGATGGTCTCGAGGTAGTAGTCGGCGTCCATGTCGAGCACGGCGTTGTACTCGTCGTAGAACTTGCGGTGGGCTTCGACGCTGGTGTCGTCACCCTTGATCAGGTCCTTGAAGTAATCGTAGTGGCTGGTCGCGTGCCGGTCCGGGTTCATCGCGACGAAGCCGGTGTGCTGCAGGAAGCCGGGGTAGACGCGGCGGCCGGCGCCGGGGAAGTTCTCGGGCACGCGATAGATCACGTTGTTCTCGAACCACTCGAAGCTCTTGTTCGTCGCCAGGTTGTTGACCGAGGTCGGCGACTTGCGCGCATCGATCGGGCCGCCCATCATGGTCATCGACAGCGGCGTCTGCTCGCCGCGGCTGGCCATGAGCGAGATCGCCGCGAGCACCGGCACGGTGGGCTGGCACACGCTGATCACATGGCAGTTGCCGTACTCGGTCTGCAGGTGGTGGATAAATTCCTCGACGTAGTGGATGTAGTCGTCGAGGTGGAATTCGCCGTCGGCGATGGGCACCGTGCGGGCGTTCTTCCAGTCGGTGATGTAGACCTTGTGGTCCTGCAGCATGGTGCGCACGGTGTCGCGCAGCAGGGTGGCGTAGTGGCCGGACAGCGGCGCCACGATCAGCACCACCGGCTGCTTCTTGAGCTTCTGCAGGGTCTCGGGCTTGTCGGTGAAGCGCTTGAAGCGCCGCAGCTGGCAGAAAGGCTTGTCGAGTTCGATCGCTTCCTGGATCACCACGTCGATGCCATCGACCTTGACCGAGGTGATGCCGAATTCCGGCTTCTCGTAGTCCTTGCCCAGCCGGTAGAGCAGGTCGTAGCCGGCCGCCATGCGCTGCGCGAGCGGCGTGTGCGACAGCGGCGTGCCGTTGCTGTAGAGCTTGGCCGCGGCCTGGGCGAAGTCGGTCAGCGGTTCCATCAGGGACCGCTGGGCTTCATAGAGGTGGTAGAGCATCGTGATCCCTGTCGTTGATTGCTGCAGTGCAATATATCAACTTGGGACGACGTGCGTGTAGGGGCCTGCCCCTACACGCACGTTTCCCCGGCGCCAGCGAGCCCCGTCAGATCACCTTGGCGATGCTCTGGCAGACGTAGTCGATGTTCTTGCTGTTGAGCGCGGCCACGCACATGCGGCCGGTGTCGGTGCCGTACACGCCGAATTCGTTGCGCAGGCGGACCATCTGGTCCTTGCTCAGGCCCGAATAACTGAACATGCCGATCTGCGTGGTGATGAAGCTCATGTCCTGCTGCACGCCGGCGGCCTTGAGGCCGTCGACCAGCGTCTGGCGCATCGCCTTGATGCGGGTGCGCATCTCGGCCAGCTCCTTTTCCCAGACCGCGCGGCGGGCCGGGTCGTTGAGCACGGCCGCCACCACGGCGCCGCCGTGGATCGGCGGGTTGCTGTAGTTGGTGCGGATCGTGATCTTGAGCTGCGACAGCACGCGCGCGGCCTGGTCCTTGTCCTCGCACAGCACCGACAGCGCGCCCACGCGTTCACCGTAGAGGCTGAAGCTCTTGGAGAACGAGGTCGAGACGAAGAAGCTCAGGCCGGCGGCGACGAACTTGCCGATCACGGCGCCGTCTTCCTCGATGCCGTTGCCGAAGCCCTGGTAGGCCATGTCGAGGAAGGCCACGAGGTCCTTCGACTTGACCGCCGCGATCACCTGGTCCCACTGGGCCGCGGTGATGTCGTAGCCGGTGGGGTTGTGGCAGCAGGCGTGCAGCACGACCACCGTGCCGGCCGGGGCGGCGTTGAGCGCGGCCAGCATGCCTTCGAAATTCACGCCGCGCTTGGCCGCGTCGTAGTAGGGGTAGCTTTCGACCACGAAGCCGGCGTTGGTGAACAGCGCGCGGTGGTTTTCCCAGCTCGGGTCGCTGATCAGTACCTTGGCGTCGGGGTTGAGCTTCTTGAGGAAGTCGGCGCCGACCTTGAGGCCGCCCGTGCCGCCGATGGCCTGGATGGTCGCCACGCGGCCGGATTTCACCGGTTCGCTGTCGGCACCGAAGACCAGGCCCTTGACCGCGCTGTCGTAGGCGGCGATGCCGTCGATCGGCAGGTAGCCGCGCGCGCTGGGCGCCTTCATCATGTCCTGCTCGACCGCCTGCACGCAGGCCAGGAGCGGCAGCTTGCCGTTGTCGTCGTAGTACACGCCGACGCCGAGATTGACCTTGTGGGGGTTGCTGTCGGCGGCATATTGCTCGTTGAGACCCAGGATCGGGTCGCGCGGCGCCATCTCGACGGCGGTGAACATAGACATGAAGAAGTCCTCAGGATGAATCGGTTCGCCGGCGGTTCGGGAAGCAAACCGCCTCTGGCTCTGGGCCCGAAGCTGTATTAGGCTTTCAGGTTGCCTTGAATTTTACCGACCGTACGCCACCTGGGACGGACACGCCATGCCCGAAATTTCCGAAGTCACCTCCAAATCTCCCCACGCCGACCCCGTGGGACCTGCCAAGGAGGGGACTTTCATCTCCTATCCGGGCTCGCCCTTCGAACTGTTCCAGCCCTATCCCCCGGCGGGCGACCAGCCGGCGGCGATCGAGAAGCTGGTCGAAGGGGTCGAAAACGGCGAGGTGTTCCAGACGCTGCTGGGCGTGACCGGGTCCGGCAAGACCTTCACCATGGCCAACGTGATCGCGCGCATGGGCCGTCCGGCGATCGTGTTCGCGCCCAACAAGACGCTGGCCGCGCAGCTCTACAGCGAGTTCCGCGAGTTCTTCCCGAAGAACGCGGTCGAGTACTTCGTCAGCTACTACGACTACTACCAGCCCGAGGCCTACGTGCCTCAGCGCGACCTGTTCATCGAGAAAGACAGCTCGATCAACGAGCACATCGAGCAGATGCGGCTGTCGGCCACCAAGAGCGTGCTCGAGCGGCGCGACACGGTGATCGTGGCCACGGTGAGTGCGATCTACGGCATCGGCACGCCCGAGGACTACACCCAGATGCGCTTCATCATGCGCACCGGCGACAAGATCGGCCAGCGCGACGTGATCGGCCGGCTGATCCGGATGCAGTACACGCGCAACGAGCAGGACTTTTCGCGCGGCACCTTCCGCGTGCGCGGCGACACCATCGACGTCTTCCCGGCCGAGCACAGCGAGCTGGCGATCCGCATCGAGCTGTTCGACGACGAGATCGAGACGCTGCAGCTCTTCGATCCGCTGACCGGGCGCATCCGGCAGAAGATCCCGCGCTTCACGGTCTACCCGTCGAGTCATTACGTGACGCCGCGCGACAAGGTCATGACCGCGGTCGAGACCATCAAGCTGGAACTCGTGGACCGCGTAAAGGAATTCGTCGGCCAGGGCAAGCTGGTCGAGGCGCAGCGGCTCGAGCAGCGCACCCGCTTCGATCTCGAGATGCTGGCCGAGATCGGCCACTGCAAGGGCATCGAGAACTACTCGCGGCACCTGTCGGGCGCGGCGCCGGGCGACCCGCCTGCGACGCTGACCGACTACCTCCCCAAGGACGCGCTGATGTTCCTCGACGAGAGCCATCAGATGATCGGCCAGCTCGGCGGCATGTACAACGGCGACCGGGCGCGCAAGACCACGCTGGTCGAATACGGTTTCCGGCTGCCTTCGGCCATGGACAACCGGCCGCTCAAGTTCGAGGAGTTCGAGAAGCGGATGCGCCAGTGCATCTTCGTCTCGGCCACGCCGGCACAGTACGAGAAGGACAATTCCGGCAATGTCGTGGAGCAGCTGGTGCGCCCGACCGGGCTGATCGATCCCCTCGTCGAGGTCCGCCCCGCCACCCACCAGGTCGACGACGTGCTGGGCGAGATCCGCATCCGTGTCGAGAAGAACGAACGGGTGCTGATCACCACGCTGACCAAGCGCATGGCCGAGCAGCTGACCGACTACCTGGGCGACAACGGCGTGAAGGTGCGCTACCTGCACAGCGACGTCGACACCGTCGAGCGGGTCGAGATCCTGCGCGACCTGCGGCTGGGCGCCTTCGATGTGCTGGTGGGCATCAACCTGCTGCGCGAAGGGCTGGACATTCCGGAGGTGTCGCTGGTGGCGATCCTCGACGCCGACAAGGAAGGCTTCCTGCGTGCCGAGCGTTCGCTGATCCAGACCATCGGCCGCGCGGCGCGGAACCTGAACGGCAAGGCGATCCTCTACGCCGACCGCATGACGGAGTCGATGAAGAAGGCGATCGGCGAGACCGAGCGCCGGCGCACCAAGCAGATCGCCCACAACGAGGCGAACGGCATCACGCCGCGCAGCATCGTGAAGAAGGTGCGCGATCTGATCGACGGCGTCTACAGCGAGAAGACCGGCAAGGAGATGGCCAAGCTGGAGCTGGAGCGCGCCAAGGTCGAGGACATGAGCGAGAAGGACGTGGCGCGCGAGATCAAGCGGCTCGAGAAGCTCATGCTCGAGCACGCCCGCGACCTGGAATTCGAGAAGGCGGCGCGGGTGCGCGACCAGCTTTCGGTGCTGCGCGAACAGGCCTTCGGCGCCTCGGGCGGGGACCATATTCCACCCGTCTGAGTCCGCGCGGGTTTACCCGAGCGCGACAGAGGGCTTTCTGCTATACTTGAGCGAAACAGTCAACAACAAGAAAAACTTCGCGATGAAGGACCGATTCGCACCTCGCGGTGACGGGCCGGCAAGGGCGGAGACCACGCCACCGGGCTTCGGCTTCGGTGTCTATGTTACGAGCACACAAGGAGCTTGCGATGCGTCTCACTACCAAAGGTCGTTTTGCGGTCACCGCCATGATCGATCTGGCCCTGCGCCAGAACACAGGGCCGGTCACGCTGGCGGCCATCAGCCAGCGCCAGCAGATCTCGCTGTCCTACCTGGAACAGCTGTTCGGCAAGCTGCGCCGGCATGAACTGGTCGAGTCCACCCGCGGCCCCGGCGGCGGTTATAGCCTCGGTCGCAAGGCGGCCGACATCACCGTCGCAGACATCATCGTCTCGGTCGACGAGCCGATCGATGCCACGCATTGCGGTGGCAAGGAAAACTGTCTGGGCGAGGCCGGTCGTTGCATGACGCACGAGCTCTGGGCATCGCTCAACCAGCGCATGGTCGAATTCCTCGATTCGGTCACCTTGCAGAAGCTGGTCGACGACCAGATCGCCAAGGGCGTCCAGATCGAGAACAAGCCCGCCATCAAGCGCGCCATTTCGAGCCAGCCGGTCGTAAAGCCCATCCGCGTGAACGCGCCGAATTCGGTGTTCGCGCTGGGCAACGTCTTTGCCAAGTCGTGATGACGGACGGCACCTCCGGGTGCCGCGTGCCTGCATCGCCTGAGATCAACAACATTCCCCACGCAGTCTGAGTGAGCCATGGACGTCACCCCGCATTTTCCCATCTACCTTGACTACGGCGCGACCACGCCGGTCGACCCGCGCGTCGTCGACGCCATGATCCCGTGGCTGCGCGAGCACTTCGGCAATCCCGCATCGCGCAGCCATGCGTGGGGCTGGGAAGCCGAAGAGGCGGTCGAGAAGGCCCGTGTCGAAGTCGCCGAACTGATCGGTGCCGATCCACGCGAAATCGTCTGGACTTCCGGTGCCACCGAGTCGAACAACCTCGCCATCAAGGGCGCGGCGCACTTCTACAAGGGCAAGGGCAAGCACCTGATCACGGTCAAGACCGAGCACAAGGCCGTGCTGGACACCATGCGCGAGCTGGAACGCCAGGGCTTCGAGGTGAGCTATCTCGACGTGCAGGAAGACGGGCTGCTGGACTTCGAGGTCTTCAAGGCCGCGATCCGTCCCGACACCATCCTCGCCAGCGTGATGTTCGTGAACAACGAGATCGGCGTGGTCCAGGACATGGTCGCGCTGGGCAATCTGTGCCGTGAAAAGGGCGTGATCTTCCACGTCGACGCGGCGCAGGCCACGGGCAAGGTCGAGATCGACATGGCCACGCTGCCGATCGACCTGATGAGCCTGGCTTCGCACAAGACCTACGGCCCCAAGGGCATCGGCGCCCTGTACGTGCGTCGCAAGCCGCGCGTGCGGCTCGAAGCGCAGATGCACGGCGGCGGCCACGAGCGCGGCATGCGTTCGGGCACCTTGCCCACGCACCAGATCGTCGGCATGGGCGAGGCCTTCCGCCTGGCCCGCCTCGAGATGAAGGAAGACATCGCCAAGGCCGCCGCGCTGCAGAAGCGCCTGCTGGACGGCCTCAAGGATGTCGAGCAGGTCTTCGTCAACGGCGACCTCGAACGCCGCGTGCCGCACAACCTGAACATCAGCTTCAACTACGTCGAAGGCGAGTCGCTGATCATGGGCATCAAGGGCCTGGCAGTGTCGTCGGGCTCGGCCTGCACCTCGGCCAGCCTCGAACCCAGCTACGTGCTGCGCGCCCTGGGCCGCAGCGACGAACTGGCGCACAGCAGCCTGCGCATGACCATCGGCCGCTTCACGACCGAGGAAGAGATCGACTACGCGATCTCCACGATCAAGCACAACGTCGCCAAGCTCCGCGAACTCAGCCCGCTGTGGGAAATGTTCAAGGACGGCATCGACATCAGCACGATCCAGTGGTCGGCCCACTGAACGTTCACAACATTCCGAAAAGAGGTACCCCATGGCTTACTCTCCCAAGGTCATCGACCACTATGAAAATCCCCGCAACGTCGGCTCCTTCGAAAAGGGTGACGACTCCGTAGGCACCGGCATGGTCGGCGCACCGGCTTGCGGCGACGTGATGAAGCTGCAGATCAAGGTCAACCCCGAAACCGGCGTGATCGAAGACGCGCGCTTCAAGACCTACGGCTGCGGCTCGGCCATCGCCTCGTCCTCGCTCGTGACCGAATGGGTCAAGGGCAAGACGCTCGACGAAGCGGCAGCCCTCAAGAACGCGCAGATCGCCGAAGAACTGGCGCTGCCGCCGGTCAAGATCCATTGCTCGATCCTGGCCGAAGACGCGATCAAGGCGGCGGTCAACGACTACAAGCAGAAGCACGCCGTCGGCGCTGCGGCTGCTGCCACTGCCGAAGCGGTTCACTGACATGGCCGTGACGCTCACTGAAGCCGCCGCGCGCCACGTCAACCGGTACCTCGGCAAACGAGGCAAGGGCGTGGGCGTGCGGCTGGGCGTCAAGACCACGGGCTGCTCGGGCCTGGCCTACAAGCTCGAGTACGTGGACGAGTTCACGCCTGAAGACGTGGTCTTCGAGGACCAGGGCGTGAAGGTGCTGGTCGATCCGAAGAGCCTGGCCTACATCGACGGCACACAGCTCGACTTCGTGCGCGAAGGCCTCAACGAGGGCTTCAAGTTCAACAACCCCAACGAGCGTGATCGTTGCGGTTGCGGAGAGAGTTTCAGGATCTAGTCCGCCCCCGAAGCGGCTCACTTCGTGTAGCCGCCTCCCCCTCAAGGGGGGCAACACCAGCGGCCCGGCAAAGCCGGTTCCGCGGTGTTTCTGGAATGAACAACGCCGCCGCCTCATATGACGGCGGCATTTTTTTGCCATGAACCTCAACGACACCGATTTCGAACTGTTCGCCGTTCCCGCGACGTTTGCCCAGGACCGCGGGGCGCTCGACGCCCGTTGGAAAGAGCTGCAGCGCGAAGCGCATCCTGACCGCTTCGCCGCGCAGGGCGCCGCGGCACAGCGCGTGGCCATGCAGTGGTCGGTGCGCATCAACGAGGCCTACCAGCGGCTCAAGGACCCGATCCGCCGCGCGAGCTACATCTGCGAACTGCACGACGCACCGCTGAACGCCGAGAACAACACGGCCATGCCGGCGGCCTTCCTGATGCAGCAGATGGAATGGCGCGAGGCGCTCGACGAGATCGGCGATGTCGCCGCGCTGGAGACGCTGCAGGCCGAGGTCGAGGCGGGCCGCGCGCGTGCGCTGTCTTCGCTCGATTGGTTGATCGATGAGAAGGGCGACCACCCGGCCGCCGCGCAGCAGGTGAGAGCCCTCATGTTCATTGAGCGCTTCGCGCAGGACGTCGAAGCCAAGTTCGATCAGTTGGGACAATAGCCCTCTATGGCTCTACTTCAAATTTCCGAACCCGGCCAGGCGCCCGATCCGCACCAGCGCCGCATCGCCGTGGGCATCGACCTGGGCACCACGCATTCGCTGGTGGCTTCGGTGCGCAACGGCGTGGCCGAGTGCCTGCCCGACGACCAGGGCCGGGTGCTGCTGCCGTCGGCCGTGCGCTACCTCGAGAACGACCGTCGCCAGATCGGCTTCGATGCCCTGGCCGCGCGCGCGCAGGACCCGGCCAACACCATCACCTCGGTCAAGCGGCTCATGGGCCGCGGCCTGGCCGACATCGCGAACCGTGACGACATGTCCTACCGCATCGGCGGCAGCGACGCCGGCATGGTGACGGTGCAGACCCTGGCGGGCGAGAAGTCGCCGGTCGAGATCAGCGCCGAGATCCTGGCGACGCTGCGCTACCGCGCGCAGGACACCTTCGACGACGACGAGCTCTACGGCGCGGTCATCACCGTGCCCGCCTACTTCGACGAGGGCCAGCGCCAGGCGACCAAGGATGCCGCGCAGCTGGCCGGCCTCAACGTGCTGCGCCTGATCAGCGAACCCACGGCCGCGGCCATCGCCTACGGCCTCGACAACGCCAGCGAAGGCGTCTATGCGGTCTACGACCTGGGCGGCGGCACCTTCGACATTTCGATCCTGCGGCTCACGCAGGGCGTGTTCGAAGTGATCTCCACGGGCGGCGACTCCGCGTTGGGCGGCGACGACTACGACCACGCACTGGCCGACTTCGTGCGGGCCGAGACCGGCCTTCAGGTCGGCAGCGATGCCGACAAGGCGTCTCTGCTGGTGGCCGCGCGTGCCGCCAAGGAAGCGCTGACCGCGTCGACTTCGACCGTCTTCAGCGCGAACGTGGCCGGCGCGCCGATGGCGTTCGACCTGAGCCGCGCGCAGTTCGATGCCGCCACGCAGCCGCTCACCGACCGCACCATCGCAGCCGTGCGCAAGGCATTGCGCGATGCCAAGCTCAAGCCCGACGCACTGCAAGGGATCGTGCTGGTCGGCGGTTCCACGCGCATGCCGCAGGTGCGCAGCGCCGTGGCCGATTTCTTCGGCCGCGAGCCGCTGATCAACCTGAACCCCGACGAGGTCGTGGCGCTGGGTGCCGCGATCCAGGCCAACCAGTTGGCCGGCAACAGCGGTGCCGACGACCTGCTGCTGCTCGACGTGATCCCGCTGTCGCTGGGCATCGAGACCATGGGCGGGCTGGTCGAGCGCATCGTGCCGCGCAACCAGACCATCCCGACGGCGATGGCGCAGGACTTCACCACCTACCAGGACGGCCAGACCGCGCTGGCGCTGCATGTGGTCCAGGGCGAGCGCGATCTGGTCGCCGACTGCCGCAGCCTGGCGCGCTTCACGTTGCGCGGCATCCCGCCGATGGCCGCGGGCGCGGCGCGCATCCGCGTCACCTTCACCGTCGATGCCGACGGCCTGCTGAGCGTGAGCGCCAAGGAGCAGGGCAGCGGCGTCGAGGCCAGCGTGGCCGTCAAGCCCTCGTATGGCCTGTCGGACGACCAGGTCGCCACCATGCTGCGCGAGAGCTTCTCGACCGCGCAGCAGGACATGCAGGCACGCGCGCTGGTCGAGGCGCGGGTCGATGCCGACCGCATGCTGCTCGCGACGCAGAGCGCGCTCGATGCCGACGGCGACCTGCTGACCGAGGCCGAGCGCGCAGCCATCGACACGCTGATGAGCGGATTGCGCGACACGCTCGCCACCGCCACGGAAGCGGCCGCCGTCGAAGCCGCCACCAAGGCGCTGGCCGATGGCACCGAGGCTTTCGCGGCGGAGCGCATGAACCGGGGCATCGCGCGCGCGCTGTCCGGGCGCAAGGTCGAATCTCTTTAAAAAACCATGCCCACGATCAAGATCTTTCCCCACCCCGAGTACTGCCCGAACGGCGCCGAACTGAGTGCGCCTGCCGGCACCTCGATCTGCGAGGCGCTGCTGGACCATCACATCAACATCGAGCATGCCTGCGAGATGAGCGCGGCCTGCACCACCTGCCACGTGGTGGTGCGCCAGGGCTTCAACTCGCTCAATGCGTCCGACGAGACCGAAGACGATCTGCTCGACCGCGCCTGGGGCCTGGAGCCGCAGTCGCGGCTGAGCTGCCAGGCCATCCTGGCGCAGGAGGACGTGACGATCGAGATTCCCAAGTACTCGATCAATCACGCCAAAGAGAACCACTGAGAAAGAGCCCGCCGCATGTCACGTCAGATCGTCCTCGACACCGAAACCACTGGCCTGTCCGCCGAGAACGGCGACCGCGTCATCGAACTCGGCTGCGTCGAGCTGCTCAACCGCAAGCTCACCGGCAACGACCTGCACATCTACTTCAACCCCGAGCGCGAGAGCCACGAGGAAGCGTTGAAGGTGCACGGGCTCACGACCGACTTCCTGCGCGACAAGCCCAAGTTCGCGACGCTCGCCAACGACGTGATCGAGTACCTGCGCGGTGCCGAGCTGATCATCCACAACGCGGCCTTCGACGTGGGCTTCCTCAACAAGGAATTCGAGCGCGTCGGCCTGCCGCCGCTGCGCACCTTCGTCGACGAGGTGACCGACACGCTGGCCATGGCCAAGCTGGTCTATCCCGGCAAGCGCAACTCGCTCGACGCCCTGTGCGACCGCTTCGGTGTCGACCGCTCGAACCGGACCTTCCACGGCGCCAAGCTCGATGCGCAGCTGCTGGCCGACGTCTACATCAACCTCACGCGCGGCCAGGACGCGCTGCTGATCGACGAGGCATCGAACGAACCGACCGCGGGCGCCGTCGTGGCCGTGGACCTGCGCAGTTTCGTGCTGCCGGTGCTGATGGCCACGGATCACGAACTGACGGCCCACGAAGACCTGCTCGCGCAGCTCGACAAATCGAGCAAGGGGAAAACGATTTTTCGTCAAGTCGACGTGTCGCTGCAAAACTCTGTGGCATAATCAGAGGCTTCGCAGGACGCGAAACACTGAGTGGCACGAAAGTGCTGCAAGGGCGGTTAGCTCAGGGGTAGAGCACAGCATTCACACTGCTGGGGTCGGAGGTTCGAAACCTCCACCGCCCACCAAAACACCTCCGAAAAAAGGCTTGGCGCTATCGCCAGGCCTTTTTTGCGTCCGGGAGGTCGATCACGCCGATCTACGCAACCGCCGCGAGGGCGGTCACGAGAGATCGGTGGCCGTGCGCTGTCAGGCCGATGCGCGCGCCGTCAGCCACTGCGAAGGCGGCAGCGGCTTCGCGACGATGCGGATTTCGCCCATGGCGCCCAGGAAGCCGCCGCCGGGGCCGTTGCCCTGGTAGTAGCCGGCACCCACGACCCACGGCAGGTTCTGCGACGCCAGGCCCACGGTGTCGACCGTGTTGCGCAGGATCGGCGCGCCTTCCACGTACATCGTGGTTTCCTTGGCCACCGGGTCGTTGACCACCGCGACGTGCAGCCAGCTGTCGAGCAGGATCTCGCCCGACCAGTTGGCGCGCGAGGAGGTCGGCGCCGGCTTCTGCGGGATCACCTCGAACTGCACCTCCTTGAGATTCGAGATCGCGAACTGCACCGGCGGTGAGGCGTCCCAGCCCTGGAAGCCGGGGAAGTTCCGGTTCCATCCGCCGCGCGTCATGATGTTCATCCAGGCGTTCTTGTCGGTCCAGTTCTTGTCGAGCTTGATGAAGGCCTCGATCGTGTAGCCCGTGGTCTCGAAGGTCTCGCTGTTGAGCGCGGCGGTGGCGTCGGTCATGAAGTAGCTCAGGCGCGCGCTCGCCGCATTGCTGAACTGCACGCTGCCGGGCGCCGACGACAGGCGGTGGCGGTCGCTGCTCCAGCGCAGGTCGGCGAGCTGGGCCGTGTTGCCCGCGGGTGCATCGAGTGCGCCGCGCGTCAGCTTCGCGCCCTTGTTGGAGGCGTCGGCAATGACTTCACGGTCGTTGAGCGCCGCACCCACTGTGCCGCCGAAGAAGCGCCAGTGGGCCAGGGTCTCGGCAACGTGCGGGTAGTCTTCCGCGTTCGCGGCGGGCTTGGCCGGCGGTGTCTCGATGGCGTTGAAGCCGTCGAGCATCAGCGACGTGGCGGCCAGCGTGCGTGGCGTGGCACTCGGCGTGGCGGCCCGGAAGTTCGGCGCGAAGCGCGCGAAGCGCTTGGCGAAGTCCATCTTGATGCTGAACTCGTTGTTGCTGTCGCGCAGCATCACATGGTCGAACTCGTTGAGCGTCGCCACCGGTTTCTGACGCACCCACGGCGAGAAGGAGAGGGCGCGGATTTCCTGGGCCGTGAGGTCGAATTCGTAGAAGCGCATCAGGCCGTTGCCGCCCTGGTAGGCCATCTGGTAGTCCACCACCATTTCCTCGACCGCGTTGCCGAAGTCGTTGGTCTTGGTCAGGTGCGCCGAGCCGTGGTGGTGGCCATTGACCGTCATGAAGATCTGGTCGTTGTCGCGGATGAGTTTTTCCCACAGCATCAGGCCGTAGTCCACCTCGAGCGGCTTCACGCCGTCGGGCGCGATGGCGATCAGCTGGTGGTTGACCAGGATCGCGGGCAACGTCGGGTTGTCCTTCAGCACGCGGCGGGCCCAAACGATGCCGTTGTCCGACACGCGCCACGAGAGCGACAGCACCAGGAACTGCTGGCCTTCGGCCGTGAAGACGTGGTACTCGTGAAAGCCGCTCGGATCACGGCCGCCGAAGGTGCTCTGCTTCTTCGCGCGTTCGGTGCCGAACCACTGCAGGTAGGGTTCCTTCGCGAGGTCGCGCTGCGCATCGGTACCGACCGATTGGCCGTTCTCGAAGCCGATGTCCTGCAATACGTCGTGATTGCCGGCGAGCACCGAGTAGGGCAGCTTCTTGGCCTCCAGCGCCTGCATGGCCTTGTCGGCGATCTCCCACTGCTGCGGCTTGCCCACCTGGTCGACGATGTCGCCCACATGGATCACGAACGGGATCTTGAGTGCGGCCGCGTTGTCGGCCAGCCATTGCGTCTGCGCGAGGAAGGGTGTGCTGCCGAAGCGCTTGTCGAACTGGTTGCCGGTCTCTGCGCTTGCGTAGCGCGCATAGAACTGCGTGTCGGGCAGCACCGCCAGCCCGAAGCTCGAGACGCGCGTGTCGACGGCTGGTTCGCCGGGATTCGGGGGTGGGTTGGACGGGTCCCCGGGCGCGGGTGGGGGCGTGCTCGCCCCCGAGTCACTGCCGCCTCCGCATGCGGCGAGCAGCGAAGCCGCGCCGAGCGCAGGCACGAGGGAGCCAGCCTTCAACAGGCTGCGGCGGTGAAGAAGCGAACTGCGGGGGGAAGAATCGGAAGACAAGAATGCTGCTCCAGTGGATGCATGAAGAGGAGCAGGGGAGCGTAGGGAGGCCGGATGACAGCGCGGTGATGACCCTGCTCGCCACGTGCGTGACGAGAAGGTGCGTCACACAGGCCTGTTAGCGCATGCGCCACGTCGTGCCTTGTCGGTCCGCACCGACGGCGAGTGCGGCCATGGGCTGGCGCGCGGTGCTGGGCAGCCTCGTAGAACGGAGGCTTGTAAAAGGAGCACACCATGGCCACCAGTCCCGATCTTCCGTCGCCCATCACCCCCGATGTGCCGAATACGCCGGAGCCGGCAGACCTGCCGGTCGAACCCGATCAAGGCAGCGTGACGCGCTTCCCCTTCAGCCTCTCGCTGCACCTGCAGGCGCATCGCCAGTTCATGAGCGCCGCCTGCTTCCGATGGACGCTGGGTCGCACGCGCGCCTGGGTCCTCTGATCGCTTCGCCGTGGGGCGATGGGCCGCGCTAAGCTCGCGGCATGGATGAATTTGATTGCGCCGTGATCGGCGCGGGTGTGGTGGGGCTGGCCGTGGCGCGAGCTCTGGCGTTGGCGGGTCGTGATGTCATCGTGCTGGAAGCCGAGGGTGCCATCGGCACGGGCACCAGTTCGCGCAACAGCGAGGTGATCCACGCTGGCATCTACTATCCCCAAGGCTCTTTGAAGGCGCGCCTCTGCGTCGAGGGGCGGCAGGCGCTGTATGCCTATACGGCTGAGCGCAACCTGCCCCATCGCCGCTGCGGCAAGCTGATCGTCGCGACCTCCGCGGCCCAGGTCGGCGAACTCGAGTCGATCATCGCCAAGGGTCGCGCCAACGGCGTCGATGACCTGATCATGCTCACGCGCGACGAAGCGCGCGCGCTCGAACCCGCGCTCGAATGCCTGGCGGCCGTGCATTCACCCAGCACCGGCATCGTCGACAGCCATGCCCTGATGCTGAGCCTTCAGGGCGACCTCGAAAACGCTGGCGGCGTGGTGGCGCTCAAGTCGGCCGTCCGCCATGCCGACTGCACGCCGGATGGCATCGTGCTGCACACGGAGGACGGCACGGTGCTGCGTTGCGCCAGCGTGGTCAACGCAGCGGGCTTGTCTGCTCCCGGCCTGGCGCGCGATTTCGACGGCCTGCCGCCAGCAACGGTACCGGGTGCGTGGTACGCCAAGGGCAACTACTTCACGCTGGCCGGTCGTGCGCCTTTCGGCCGCCTGATCTATCCCGTGCCCGAGGCGGCCGGTCTGGGCGTGCACCTGACGCTGGACCTGGGCGGCCAGGCCAAGTTCGGACCCGACGTGCAATGGGTCGACTCGCCCGAGGACCTGGTGGTCGATGCGCGGCGCGGCGATGCCTTCTATGCCGAAGTGCGGCGCTATTGGCCCGCCTTGCCCGACGGCGCGCTGATCCCGGGCTACGCCGGCATCCGCCCCAAGATCTCGGGCCCAGGCGAGGCTGCGCGCGACTTCGTGATCGACGGGCCGGCGCGCCACGGCGTGCCCGGGCTGGTCAATCTGTTCGGGATCGAGTCGCCCGGGCTGACGAGCAGCTTAGCCATCGGACGACATGTGGTTGAAGTGCTGGCGCGATGATGGTCAGCCTGTACCATGGAAAGGCATGCCGCTTGCATGCATCCAATCGCCGGCGCCGTTGCCGGCAGTCCCACCACGGAGGAAGATTTCAATGAGTGCATCCAACAACCTTGAAGCTGCAGCCAACGCCGTCGTCGAAGACATCGCCAACGACGTCAAGGGCGTGCTGGGTGGCAAGGACCTCGAATCGAATCCGCAGATCAAGGCGTTGCGCCAGCGCGTCGAGGCCAAGCTGGCCATCGCGCGTGAACTCGCGGCCGAGAAGAGCAAGATCGCCGCGAAGAAGGCCAAGGACGCTGCCAGCACGGCCAATGCCTATGCGCACGACGAGCCATGGCAGATCGCTGCCGGTGCGCTGGCCGTGGGCGTTCTGGTCGGCTTGCTGCTGGGCCGTCGCTGAGCGCATCCGCGCATCTGAGAGGCGCGCCACCGCGCGCGTGACCGGGAGGATCGAATGAACAAGTTGCTGTCCCTGCTGGGACTGGATGCGCGCATCCGCCACCTCAAGATCGCCGCGGGCGAAGGCGCCATGGCGATCGAAGACCGCACCCAGCTCCTGCGCATGGCCTGGGACGACGAGAAGGACCGGCTTCAGCGCGTGCTGTTGCTGGTCATTGCCGTGCTCGGCCTGACCACCGTCGCGGTGGCCTTGCTGTCGGTGGCCGTGGTGGTCCATTTCTGGGACACACCCCACCGTGCCACCGCCGCCTGGTCGGTGGCAGGTGTATGGATCGCCTTGTGGGCCGTCTCGCTGATCGGCCTGCTCTCGACGCTGCGCGGTGCCAGTGGCGCCTTTGCGCCGAGCCGGCATGAATTCGAGCGCGACTGGGCCTGGGTACAGGACCGTCTGGGCATCGGCAACGAAGGCCAGCCCGAAGGCACGCCGCGCCCGACGCGGCCGGCCACGCGCGAGGAATTGCTGGCCCGCATCGCCCGTCAGCGCCAGCGCATCGCGGTGCTGCAGGACGCCAGCGAGGATGCGGCAGCCGCTGCCTCGGCTGCAGCGCCGCCACCCGACGAAACCCCGAGCGAGACGGCCATGCGCCTGCTGCGGGCCCATCCCGTGGCCGCGGGCGTGGCCGCCGCTGCGGTGGTGGCGGTGGTCAAGCCGCGCCGGCTGTTGCGCTGGGCGGCTTTCGTGGCCCCGGTGCTCTGGCGGATGCGCTGATCAGGCCTGGCGAGACTGCAAGGCCTGCGCCACTTCCCGGACCAGCGCCGGTCCGCGGTAGATCAGGCCGGTGTAGACCTGCACCACGTCGGCGCCTGCGGCCAGCTTGGCCTGGGCATCGGCACCGTTCAGAATGCCGCCCACCCCGATGATCGGATAGCCTGCACCCAACGCCGCACGCAGCTGTGCGATCACGCGGTTGCTGGCCTCGCGCACCGGTGCGCCGGACAGGCCGCCGGCTTCCTCGGCATGCGGCAGCCCGGCCACCGCCGTACGCGACAGCGTGGTGTTGCTGGCGATCACGCCGTCCACGCCGTGGCGCTTCAGCGTGGCGGCGATCACTGTGACCTGTGTTTCGTCGAGATCGGGTGCGATCTTGAGAAACATCGGCACCCGGCGGCCGTGCTGCTGCGTCAGTTCGGCGCGGCGTGCCACCAGGGCGCCGAGCAGCGCATCCAGCGCTTCGTCGCTCTGCAACGAACGCAGGTTCGCGGTGTTGGGACTCGATATGTTGATCGTCACGTAGTCGGCATGCGGGTAGACACCCGCCAAGCCGATCAGGTAGTCGTCGGTGGCCCGCTCGATCGGCGTGGCCGCGTTCTTGCCGATGTTGAGGCCGAGCAGCATCGGCGCCGCCTGGGCGCCGCCCTGACGGAAACGCGCGCGCTGCACGTTGGCGAGGAACACGTCCAGCCCCTCGTTGTTGAAGCCCAGCCGGTTGATCAGCGCGTCGCGCTGGGGCAGGCGGAACATGCGCGGCTTGGGGTTGCCCGGCTGGGCCTTGGGCGTGACGGTGCCGACCTCGACGAAGCCGAAGCCCATGGCCGAGAAGGCGTCGATGCAGCGGGCGTTCTTGTCCAGCCCCGCGGCCAGCCCGACGCGGTTGGGGAAATGCAGCCCCGCCAGCGTGACGGGATCGTCGACCCGCCGCGACGCGTAGGCGCAGGCCAGCGGCGTGTTCTGGGTCCGCGCCAGGCCGTCGAGCGTGAGCTCGTGGGCGTGTTCCGGGTCGAGGCCGAAGAGGACGGGGCGGGCGAGTCCGTAAAGGGACGAAAGCAGCGGCAGGGGCATTGGATAATTCTCGGCTTCGTAAGCTCCAGGATTCTCCCCGATGACCGCCCCTTCTTTGACCCAGGATGAACTCAAGGCCCAGGTGGCCCGTGCCGCGCTCGACTATGTGGTCGAGGGCGAGATCGTCGGTGTCGGCACCGGCTCCACGGTCAACAAGTTCATCGAGGCGCTGGCCACGATCAAGGGCCGCATCCGCGGCGCGGTGTCGAGCTCGGTCGTGTCGACCGAACGCCTGCGCGCGCTGGGCATCGAGGTGTTCGACAGCAATGCGGTGGAAGAACTGTCGGTCTACATCGACGGCGCTGACGAGATCGACGGCCGCGGCTTCATGATCAAGGGCGGCGGCGCGGCGCTGACGCGCGAGAAGATCGTCGCGGCCCAGTCACGCTCCTTCGTCTGCATCGCCGACGCCTCCAAGCGCGTGCACGTGCTGGGTGGCTTCCCGCTGCCGGTCGAGGTGGTGCCGATGGCGGCGCGCCGGATCATGCGGCAATTCGAACGGCTGGGCGGCGTGGCGCAGGTGCGCGAGAAGGACGGCGTGGCGCTGGTGACCGACAACGGCCAGCACATCGTCGACGTGAGCGGTCTGAAGATCACCGACCCGCTGGGCTTCGAGACCGAGGTCAGCCAGTGGCCCGGTGTGGTGACGGTCGGCGTGTTCGCGTACCAGCGCGCCAACGTGTGCCTGCTCGGCACGCCTTCGGGCGTGGAGACGCTGCGCTACGACTGATCGCCGTCAGAAACGGATGCCGGCCGGGTTCGACGGCGTCGGGCCTGTCGCGGGCACGACCGGCGCTGGCGGTGCCGCCTGCGCCGCGGGTGGCGCGCTCACCGGCGCCGGCCGCGCGGCCACCATGGGCTGGGGTGGCGCGTTGCGGTAGCCCGCGGGCAGGCGGATGCTCTTCGGGTAGCCGGCCGCATCCAGGTACTGCGACCATTCGCCGTCCGAAAAGCCCTTGAGCTGCTGCGAGCCGATGGTCAGCAGCGGCAGCGAGTTCTGCCCGCTCAGGCGCTGCAGTGCGTCGCCGTCTTCGTTGGTCTTGATCTGCCGTTCGGCAAAGGGCACGCCGCGCGTGCTCAGCAGCGAACGGCCGGTGTCGCAGGGCGCGCAGTCGTCTCGTGTGTAGATCGTGACGGGATAGCGCTGCACCACCTGCTGTAATTCATAGGGAAGGGCGGCGCCGCCGCTGTCCGAGGGTGACGCACCGGTGCGCGGTGTGGCGGGGCGCGCATCGGCGGCCGGTGGCTGATCGGAGAAGACGACCTTGCCGTTCGCATCCACATGGCGGTAGACCTGCTGGGCCGATGCCGCGGTGGCGGCGAGGGCCAGCAGCAGAAGGGAGAGGCGCGCGTTGCGATGCATGAGAAAGGCTCCGGGCTCGAAGATCGAAAGTCGAAGTATCTCAGGCCGCGCGACGCGCGCCATCGCCCTGTCAGGCCGGTTGGGGCTCCGCCATGCCCTGGTGGCGCAGCAGCGCGTCGAGCTGCGGCTCGCGGCCGCGGAAGGCCTTGAAGGAGTCCATCGCGCTGCGGCTGCCGCCGGCTTCCAGGATGGCCTGGCGGTACTTGCGGCCGGTCTCGATGTTGGGCTCGCCGCTGGCACCCGCGGTCTCCTCGAAGGCCGCGTAGGCATCGGCGCTCAGCACCTCGGCCCACTTGTAGCTGTAGTAGCCGGCCGCATAGCCGCCCGAGAAGATGTGGCTGAAGGTGTTGGGCGTGCGGCTGAAGGGTGGCGACGGCATCACGGCCACCTCGGCGCGCACCTGGGCCAGCAACGCCAGCACCGAATTGGGCGGCGTGGTTCCGCCGCCGGGCCGCCCCAAGGCGGAACGCGCCCCCTCGGGGGGCAGCGAGGACACGTCAGTGCCGAGCGTGGGGGCCACATACTCGGTGTGCAGCAGCATGTCGAACAGCGAGAACTCGATCTGGCGCAGCGTCTGCATGCCGCTCTGGAAGTTCTTCGCGGCGGTCATCTTGTCGAACAGCGCGCGTGGCAGCGCTGCGCCGGTGTCGACATGGGCCGTCATGTGCGCGAGCACGTCCCACTCCCAGCAGAAGTTCTCCATGAACTGGCTCGGCAGCTCGACCGCGTCCCACTCGACACCGCTGATGCCCGACACGTCGCGCTCGTTGACCTGCGTGAGCATGTGGTGCAGTCCGTGGCCGAACTCGTGGAACAGGGTGGTGACGTCGTCGTGCGTGAGCAGCGGCGGCTTGCCGTCGACGCCCTCGGCGAAGTTGCACACCAGCTGCGCGACGGGCGTCTGCAGCACGCCGGTGTCGGGGCGCAGCCAGCGGGCGCGCACGTCGTCCATCCAGGCACCGCCGCGCTTGCCGGCGCGCGCCGAGGGGTCGAGGTAGAACTGGCCGACGCGCTGCCCGTCGCGCTCGATGCGATAGAACTCGACGGTCGGGTGCCAGACCGGCGCGAAGTCGCGGCGGATCGAGACCTCGAACAGCGTCTCGACGATCTTGAACAGGCCCGCCATCACCTTGGGCGCCGGGAAGTACTGCTTGACCTCCAGTTCGCTGAAGGCGTAGCGCGCTTCCTTGAGCTTCTCGCCGACGAAGGTCCAGTCCCAGGGCTGCGGGTCGGCCAGGCCCAGGGTGGAAGCGAACACGCGCAGGTCGGCCAGGTCGCGTTCGCCGAAGGGCTTGGCGCGTGCGCCGAGGTCGCGCAGGAACTTCACGACCTGCTCGGGCGTGTCGGCCATCTTGGGCACGACCGACAGCTCGCCGTAATTGCGGTAGCCCAGCAGCTTGGCTTCTTCCTCGCGCAGGGCCAGGATCTCGGTGATGAGCGCGCTGTTGTCGAAGGCCGGGTCGCCGAGCTCGCTGGCTCGCGTCACGTAGGCGCGGTAGAGCGTCTCGCGCAGCGCGCTGCTCTTTGCGAACTGCATGACCGGCAGGTAGCAGGGCATCTTGAGCGTGAGCTTGTAGCCGGGCTTGCTGTCGGCTTCGGCGCCCGCGCGGGCGGCCGCGATCACGTCTTCGGGCAGGCCTTCGAGCTCGCTCGCTTCGGCGTAGTAGGCGAAGGCGTCGGTCGCGTCGAGCGCGTTCTCGCTGAACTTCTGGCTCAGTTCGGCCTGGCGTTCCTGGATCGCGGCAAAGCGCTCCTTGGCCGCGCCCTGCAGTTCGGCACCGCCCAGCACGAAGTTGCGCACCGCGTTGCGATGGGCCTGCTTCTGCTCCGCGTTGAGCGTGGCGGTGTCGATGGCCTTGTACTTGGCGTACAGGCGCTCATCGGAACCCAGCCGGGTCCAGAAGGCGGTGACGCGCGGCATCGCCTCGTTGTAGGCGGCGCGCAGCTCGGGCGTGTCGGCCACCGCGTTCAGGTGCCCGATCGCGCCCCAGGCCCGGCTGAAGCGCTCCGACGACACGTCGAGCACCTTCGAGATCGCCAGCCAGTCGGCCGGGAAGTCGGCCGCGGTGACGGTCTGCAGCGCGGTTTCGGCCTCGGCCAGCAAGGCGTCGACTGCGGGCGCGACGTGGGCCGGCTGGATCTGGTCGAAGAGCGGAAGATCGGTGAAGTCGAGGAGCGGATTGGTCATGGAGAGCATCTGGCGCCAGGCGCCGCAAGTTCAAGGTTAATTCCCGGCCAGCGGTGGCGTGCCGTGCCGCATGAAACTGGCGCGGCCCAATGCCAGGGATACCGCGGAACTGGCTTTGCCAGGCCGCTGGTATCGCCCCCTGGAGGGGGAAGCGCTGCAGGCGCTTCGGGGGTGGTTCATGCTTCCGCGGCTTCGAGGGTGTTGACGAGGAGCATGGTGATCGTCATCGGGCCGACGCCGCCGGGCACCGGCGTGATCCAGCCGGCCACTTCCTTGACACCATCGAAATCGACGTCGCCGCAGAGCTTGCCTTCGTCGTTGCGGTTCATGCCCACGTCGATCACGACCGCGCCGGGCTTGACCATGTCGGCGGTCAGCACGTTGCGCTTGCCCACGGCGGCGACGATCACGTCGGCCTGGCGGGTCATGGCGCCGAGGTCGGGCGTGGCGCTGTGGCAGATGGTCACGGTCGCGTTCTTCGCGAGCAGCATCAGCGCCATCGGCTTGCCGACGATGTTGCTGCGGCCGATGACCACCGCATGCTTGCCGCGCAGGTCGTAGCCGATCGATTCGAGCATCTTCATGCAGCCGTAGGGCGTGCAGGGCCAGAAGCCCGGGGCGCCGGTCATGAGTGCGCCGGCGCTGGCGACGTGGAAGCCGTCGACGTCCTTCTCGGGCGAGATGGCCTCGATGACCTTCTGGGCGTCGATGTGCCTGGGCAGCGGCAGCTGCACCAGGATGCCGTGGATGGCCGGGTCGTCGTTGAGCGCGTCGATGCGCGCGAGCAGCTCGGCTTCGCTCAGTTCGGCCGGGTACTTCTCGAGCACCGAGTGCAGGCCGTTGTCTTCGCAGGCCTTGATCTTGTTGCGCACGTAGACCTGGCTGGCCGGGTTCTCGCCGACCAGGACCACGGCCAGGCCGGGCGTCACGCCACGGGCCTTGAGGGCCGCGGCGCGCGTGGCGACCTCGGTGCGCAGGGTGCGGGAGAGGGCGTTGCCGTCGATCAGTTGGGCAGTCATCGTGATTTGATTTTCCAAGTAGAAACGCCCGCTTGCGCAGGCGTCGGGGGACTTTGTGGCTATCTCGCCGATAGCGATCAGGAAGACTTCGCGGTCGGCTGGGCCTGGCCGAGTGCGATCTTCAGCAGATCGGCCACGGTATTGGCGTTGAGCTTTTCCATGATGTTGGCGCGGTGCGCCTCGACCGTCTTGATGCTGATGCCGAGGTCGTCGGCGATCTGCTTGTTCAGGCGGCCGGCGACGATGCGCTCGAGCACCTGGGCCTCGCGGCCGGTGAGCTTGGACAGCAGCGCGTCGCGGCTGGCCGACTGCTGGTGCTGGGCGAAGGCGCCGCGCGCATGTTCGAGCATGCGCTCGACCAGCGAGACCAGTTCGTCTTCGTTGAAGGGCTTCTGGATGAAGTCCATCGCGCCCTTCTTCATCGAGTCGACCGCCATCGGCACGTCGCCGTGGCCGGTGATGACCATGATCGGCAGCGGCGAGCGCCGTTCGATCAGGCGGTCCTGCAACTCGATGCCCGACATGCCGCCCATGCGGATGTCCACGATCAGGCAGGCCACCTCGCGCGGGTCGTAGCGGGACAGAAATGACTCTGCGGAGTCGAAGCAGCGGACGCGGTAGTCCTTGCCTTCGAGCAACCATTGCAGCGAGTCACGCACGGCTTCGTCATCGTCGACGACATAGACCGTGCCCTTCTTCGGGATCAAACTCATGCGGGTACCTTTGCCTCGTCGTTTGCTACGGAACTGCTAGCGTCCATCACCGGAATCCAGAAGGAAAAACGGCATCCGACCACGTCCGGACCATTGTAGATGTTCTCCGCCTGCATCCGGCCGCGATGCGACTCGACGATGGTGCGGCACAGATTGAGCCCGATGCCCATGCCTTCGGGCTTGGTCGAGAAGAAGGCCTCGTACAGGCGGTCCATGACCTCGGGCGCCAGGCCCATGCCGGTGTCCTGCACCGAGAACTCGATCGTGTTCTGGTTATCGATGACCTTGGGCAGCACCCGCAGCTCCACGCTGCGGCGCGCCAGCGGACGCTGGGCCAGGTCGATCGACTCGGCAGCGTTCTTCAGCAGGTTGACCATCACCTGCTCGATCAGGATCGGGTCGACGCGCACGATCGGCAGCCGGGCCGCCACGTAGTGGTTGAGCCGCACGTTGCGTCGGCGCAGCTCGATGCCGGCCAGTTCGACCGCTTCGCTCACCATGGTGGCGACCTCGGCCGGTGTGCGGTTGGGCTCGCTGCGCTTCACGAAGGAGCGGATGCGCTGGATGATCTGGCCGGCGCGCTGGGCCTGCTTCGACGTCTTCTCGAGCGCGGCCAGCAGTGCGTCGTTGTCGATCGACTGCCCCTTGATGCGCGACATCATGCCGTTGCAGTAGTTGGTGATGGCGGTCAGCGGCTGGTTGAGCTCGTGTGCCACGCTGGACGCCATCTCGCCCATGGTGATCAGGCGGCTGGACGCGTGCGCGCGATCGGCCTGCGCCGCCGCCTGCTCCTCGGCGTCGCGCCGCGGCGTGATGTCGGTGGCGATCACCAGTTGCGCCAGCCGGCCGTCGACCCAGGTCAGGTAGCGCGAGCGCACCTCGAGCCACTTGCCCAGCTCGGGCACGAAGATCTCGTTGTTGGCCGGCTGGGCGGTGGTCAGCGTGTCGATGGGCAGGCCGGCGAAGGGGTCGACGTCGTCCAGCTCCTCGTCGTGCGCGGCCGAGGCGGGCACGCCGGCCTGCGCCACCATGCCCAGGTGGCCCACGGTGTCGGAGCCGAACCAGAGCCGGTAGAGCTTGTTGGCGAACAGCAGCTCCTCGCTGCCGATGGGCGCCACCGACACCGCCGCGTCGAGCGCCTCGAGCACCGTGGTGAAGCGCTCGTACGAAGCCGACAGCTGCTCGCGGATGCGCGTGGGCTCGGTGATGTCGGTCATCGAGGTCATCCAGCCGGTCTGATGGCCGCGGGCGTCGATCAGCGGCGAGACGTAGAGCCGCGCATTGAAGATGCTGCCGTTCTTGCGCTTGACCCGCACCTGGAAGCCGCCGGGCAGGGCGCGGCCGTGCAGTTCTTCCTCGAGCCGCTCGTTCATGACCTCGCGGTCGGATTCCAGCCAGTAGGGGAACGGGGGCGTCTGGCCGACGAGTTCGGTCTCGCTCCAGCCGGTCATGGCGCAGAAGGCGGCGTTGACGTAGGTGATGCGGCCCTCGAGGTCGAGCACGCGCATGCCGGTCAGCATGGAGTTCTCCATCGCGCGCCGGAAATTGGTTTCCGCGACCAGCGCCTGCTGCGCCTGCAGCCGCTTGCGCGTGTGGCGCCAGGTGCCGATGAGCATCCAGGCGGTCAGCACGCTGAGCGCGCCGACCAGCCAGAACAGGCCGTTGCCGACCAGGCCGGGCGAGGTCCGGTAGGCCTGGGCGCGCAGCATCATGGCGTTGCCGATGGGCGAGACCGGCACTTCGTAATCGTTGGTGTGCTCGATCCAGGGCAGCAGCCGCGCGCCGGCCTCGCGCGGGTTGACCGTGTTGCCGGCCAGCAGCCCGCCCTTGGCGTCGAGCAGCGCGACCGCGTAGCGCGCGCTGACCTCCGGCGGCACGCCGTAGCGCAGCAGGCTGTCGACCGAGAACTCGCCCAGCACCATGCCCGCGAACAAGCCCTGGTCGAACAGGGGGATGTGCAGCTGCAGCATGCCGGGCGGCTCGCCGCCGGCCACCGGCTGCGAGAACACCGGCTGGCGCAGCTCCCGGGCCAGCGCGTAGTTGCTTTCGATGTCGCCGGGCCGCAGCACCTCTTCGAGCGCGTGCTGCTGGGCGGGCGGCACGCCGGGCGCCGCGTAATTGGCCTTGAAGCGCCGACGGTCATCGATCCAGCTGATGGCCTGCAACTCGGGATACTGGCTGATCAGGGACTCGGCGCGGCTGGTGAATTCGGCCGCATCGATTTCGCGGTTCGAGGCATCGCGGGCGATGCGCATCAATTGTTCCTGGCGTTCCAGCAGACGCAGCCGCAGGCGCTGCTGCGCGTACTCGACGTCGCGCTTGACCGACTCCTGCTCGCGTTCGATCTCTTCGGCGCGCAGGTACCAGAAGGCGCAGACGATCGCCGCCAGGAACAGCATCACCGCAGCCAGGGGCGCGAGCATCGCGACGGTGTCCTGCAGCACCGGCGTCTGACGCTTCCACCAACGCCGCCACCATGAAAGGGGCGACGATTTGACGGCGCTGCGAGCGGCGGCGAGCGGGCTGAAGAAGGGCATCTCTCGAGTGTAGGGGAACCCCTAGTGAGACCGATGCGGTGGGTTCATGAAAAGCGTTCAGACTGGCAACGGCGTGTCGCCGGGCACGATCGCCGTGAACACAAGTTATTTCACATTAAGAAAAGACGAAACACCATTTGAAATTTGATCTGTTCTGTGCGACATTTCCGCCCAGTTTCAGATCTACAGCCACGCCCACTAGGAGACAAGCATGTCGGCAATCCCCGAGAACCCCATCGGCTCGGCCGCGAACGACGCGGATGCGCAGGAAACCCGTGAATGGATGGACGCCCTGTCCGCCGTCATCCAGAGCGAAGGCCCCGAACGGGCGCACTTCCTGCTCGAACAGCTGCTCGAACATGCGCGGCAGAACAGCATCGACAAGCCTTTCTCGGCCAACACCGCCTACGTCAACACGCTCGAGACCGACCAGGAAGAGCGTTCGCCGGGCAACGCCGAGATCGAGGAGCGCCTGCGCTCCTACATGCGCTGGAACGCGATGGCGATGGTGGTCAAGGCCAACCGCCTGCACCCCGCCGACGGCGGCGACCTGGGTGGCCACATCGGCTCCTTCGCCTCGCTCGCGACCATGTTCGGCGCCGGCTTCAACCACTTCTGGCGCGCCGAGAGCGAAGGCCACGGCGGCGACTGCCTCTACATCCAGGGCCACGTGTCGCCCGGCATCTACGCCCGCGCCTTCCTCGAAGGCCGCCTGACCGAAGAGCAGCTGCTCAACTTCCGCCAGGAAGTCGACGGCAAGGGCCTGTCGAGCTATCCGCATCCCAAGCTGATGCCCGAGTTCTGGCAGTTCCCGACCGTGTCGATGGGCCTGGGCCCGCTGATGTCGATCTACCAGGCGCGCTTCCTCAAGTACCTGCATGCCCGCGGCATCGCCAACACCGAGAACCGCAAGGTCTGGGTGTTCTGCGGCGACGGCGAGATGGACGAGGTCGAATCGCTGGGCGCCATCGGCCTGGCCGCGCGCGAGAACCTCGACAACCTGATCTTCGTGATCAACTGCAACCTGCAGCGACTCGACGGCCCGGTGCGCGGCAACGGCAAGATCATCCAGGAGCTCGAGAGCGAATTCCGCGGTGCCGGCTGGAACGTGCTCAAGCTGATCTGGGGTTCCAACTGGGATCCGCTGCTGGCGCGCGACAAGGACGGCGCGCTGCGCAAGCTGATGATGGAAACGAACGACGGCGATTACCAGTCGTTCAAGGCCAACGACGGCGCCTACGTGCGCAAGAACTTCTTCGGCCGTGACCCGCGCACGCTCGAGATGGTCAGCAAGATGAGCGACGACGACATCTGGCAACTGCGCCGCGGCGGCCACGATGCGCAGAAGGTCTTCGCGGCCTTCGACTCGGCCGTCAAGCACAAGGGCCAGCCCACCGTGCTGCTGGTGAAGACCGTCAAGGGCTTCGGCATGGGCAAGATCGGCGAAGGCAAGAACAACGTCCACCAGACCAAGAAACTGGCCGACGAGGACATCAAGCTCTTCCGCGACCGCTTCAACATCCCGATCCCGGACAGCCAGCTGGCCGACATCCCGTTCTACAAGCCGGCCGACGACACGCCGGAAATGCAGTACCTGCACGAACGTCGCAAGGCGCTGGGCGGCTACCTGCCGCACCGCCGCGTGAAGGCCGACGAGAGCTTCACCGTGCCTGCGCTCGAGACCTTCAAGGCGGTGCTCGAGCCCACGGCCGAAGGCCGCGAGATCTCGACCACCCAGGCCTATGTGCGCTTCCTCACGCAGCTGCTGCGCGACCAGGCGCTGGGCCCGCGCGTCGTGCCGATCCTGGTCGACGAAGCGCGCACCTTCGGCATGGAAGGGTTGTTTCGCCAGATCGGGATCTACAACCCGCATGGTCAGCAGTACACGCCGGTCGACAAGGACCAGGTCATGTACTACAAGGAAGACAAGGCTGGCCAGATCCTGCAGGAAGGCATCAACGAAGCGGGCGGCATGTCGAGCTGGATCGCGGCGGCCACGTCGTACAGCACGAACAACCGCATCATGGTGCCGTTCTACGTGTACTACTCGATGTTCGGCTTCCAGCGCATCGGCGACCTGGCCTGGGCGGCCGGCGACATGCAGGCCCGCGGCTTCCTGCTGGGCGGCACCTCGGGGCGCACCACGCTCAACGGCGAAGGCCTGCAGCACGAAGACGGTCACAGCCACATCCTGGCCAACACCATCCCGAACTGCGTGAGCTACGACCCGACCTTCGCGCACGAAGTCGGCGTGATCCTGCACCATGGCCTGAAGCGCATGGTGGAGAAGCAGGACAACGTCTACTACTACCTGACGCTGCTCAACGAGAACTACGCGATGCCCGGCCTGCAGCCCGGCACCGAAGAGCAGATCCTCAAGGGCATGTACCTGAGCAAGCAGGCGCCGGTGGTCAAGGCCGCCAAGGGCAGCAAGGAAGCGCCGAGCGTGCAACTGCTGGGCAGCGGCACGATCCTGCGCGAAAGCTTTGCCGCGCAAGAGCTGCTCGAGAAGGACTGGGGCATCAGCGCCGGCGTCTGGAGCTGCCCGAGCTTCAACGAACTCACGCGCGACGGCCAGAACGCCGAGCGCTGGAACCTGCTGCACCCGACCGAGGAGCAGCGCGTGTCCTTCGTGGGCCAGCAGCTCGCCGCGAGCACCGGGCCGGTGGTGGCATCGACCGACTACATGAAGGCGTACGCCGAGCAGATCCGTCCCTTCATTCCGAAGGGCCGTACCTACAAGGTGCTGGGCACCGACGGCTTCGGCCGCAGCGATTTCCGCAGCAAGCTGCGCGAACACTTCGAGATCAACCGACACTTCATCGTGGTGGCGGCGCTCAAGGCCCTGGCCGAAGACGGCGTGCTGCCGGCGGCGAAGGTGGCCGAGGCGATCAAGAAGTACGGCATCGATGCCGACAAGGTCAACCCGCTCTACGCGTAAGAATCAACCCGAACAACCGACGCGCCCGACGGGCGGGAGACAACGATATGGCAGCAGTGGAAGTGAAAGTGCCCGACATCGGCGATTTCGATGAAGTCGCGGTGATCGAGGTGCTGGTGAAAGTGGGCGACACGGTCAAGGCCGAGCAGTCGCTCATCACCGTGGAGTCCGACAAGGCCTCGATGGAGATCCCATCGTCGACGGCCGGTGTCGTCAAGGAACTCAAGGTCGCGATGGGCGACAAGATCAAGCAGGGCTCGGTCGTGCTGGTGCTGGAAGCCGAAGGCGCGAGCGAGGCGGCAGCGCCGGCCCCGGCTCCGGCGGCACCTGCCCCCGCGCAGGCGGCGGCACCGGCGCCCAGCGCCGCGCCCGCGGCCGCCCCTGCGGCGTCGGCCGGACCGGTCGACGTCAAGGTGCCCGACATCGGCGACTTCAAGGACGTGTCGGTGATCGAACTGCTGGTGAAACCGGGCGACACGATCGCGGCCGACCAGTCGCTGATCACGGTGGAATCGGACAAGGCCTCGATGGAGATCCCGTCGTCGGCGGCCGGCGTGCTCAAGGAGCTCAAGGTCAAGATCGGCGATGTGGTGAACATCGGCGACCTGATCGCGGTGCTCGAAGGCGCGGCCGGTGCGGCACCGGCGGCCGCTCCGGCGCCTGCGTCCTCGGCGGCCCCGGCTGCCGCGGCCCCCGCGACGGCTGCAGCCTCTGCGCCTGCCGCAGCGGCTGCGTCGTCGGCAGCACCGGCGGCACACGACCCCACCACGGCCCCCACCGGCAACCTGCCGCATGCCTCGCCCTCGATCCGCAAGTTCGCGCGCGAGCTGGGCGTGCCGCTGGAAGAGATCAAGGGTTCGGGCCCGAAGGGCCGGATCACGCAGGAAGACATCCAGAACTTCACCAAGGCCGTGATGAGCGGCGCGGCCAGCACCAAGGCATCGGCGGCCAAGGCCCCGGCGGGCGGCGGCGGCGATGGCGCGGCGCTGGGCCTGATCCCCTGGCCCAAGGTCGACTTCGCCAAGTTCGGCGCTGTCGAGCGCAAGGAGCTGTCGCGCATCAAGAAGCTCAGCGGCGCGAACCTGCACCGCAACTGGGTGATGATCCCGCACGTCACCAACAACGACGAGGCCGACATCACCGCGCTGGAAGCCTTCCGCGTGGCGACCAACAAGGAGAACGAGAAGTCGGGCGTGAAGGTCACGATGCTGGCTTTCGTGATCAAGGCGGTGGTCTCGGCGCTGAAGAAATTCCCCGAGTTCAACGCCAGCCTGGACGGCGACACGCTGGTCTACAAGCAGTACTACAACGTCGGCTTCGCGGCCGACACGCCCAACGGGCTGGTGGTGCCGGTGCTCAAGGATGCCGACAAGAAGGGCATCCTGCAGATCAGCCAGGAGATGGGCGAACTCGCCAAGAAGGCGCGCGACGGCAAGCTCGGCGGCGCCGACATGCAGGGCGGCTGCTTCTCGATCAGCTCGCTCGGCGGCATCGGCGGCACGCACTTCACGCCCATCATCAACGCGCCCGAAGTCGCGATCCTCGGCCTGTCGAAGAGCGCGATGAAACCGGTCTGGGACGGCAAGCAGTTCGTGCCGCAACTCACGCTGCCGCTGTCGCTGTCGTACGACCATCGCGTGATCGATGGCGCCTCGGCCGCACGCTTCAATGCCTATCTCGGCCAGGTCCTCACGGACTTCCGCCGCGTGCTGCTCTAAGGAACCCGAGATGAGTGAACAACAGATCAAGGTTCCGGACATCGGCGACTTCGACGAGGTCGCGGTGATCGAGGTGCTGGTGAAGGTGGGCGACACGGTCAAGGCCGAGCAGTCGCTGATCACCGTGGAGTCGGACAAGGCCTCGATGGAGATCCCGTCGTCGGCCGCGGGCACGGTGAAGGCCGTGGCCGTGAAGATCGGTGACAAGATCAAGCAGGGCTCGGTGGTGTTGACGCTGGACGTGGTGGAGGGTGCTGCAGCAGCGCCTGCGCCTGCGGCAGCGGCACCGGCACCGGCTGCGGCGGCTCCGGCCGCCAAGGCCGCGGCACCCGCGCCTGCATCGGCCCCCACGGCCGCACCCATCGTCTCCAACTACGGCGGCAAGGTCGACGTCGAATGCGACGTGGTCGTGCTCGGTGCCGGCCCCGGCGGCTACTCGGCGGCCTTCCGCGCAGCCGACCTCGGCCTCAAGGTGGTGCTGATCGAGCGCTATGCCACGCTGGGCGGCGTCTGCCTCAACGTGGGCTGCATTCCGTCGAAGGCGCTGCTGCACGTGGCTTCGGTGATGGACGAGGTCAAGCATTTCGCCGACCTGGGCGTCGACTTCGGCGCGCCGACCATCGACCGCGCCAAGCTGCTGAGCCACAAGAACAAGGTGGTGGGCAAGCTCACGGGCGGCCTCACGGCCATGGCCAAGATGCGCAAGGTGACGGTGGTGCGCGGCGTGGGCAGCTTCATCGATGCCAACCACCTCGAAGTCGACGAGACCTCGGGCACGGGCTGGGACACCAGCGGCAAAAAGCAGGTCGTGAAGTTCCGCAACGCGATCATCGCGGCCGGTTCGCAATCGGTGAGCCTGCCCTTCATGCCCAAGGGCGACCCGCGCATCGTCGACTCGACCGGCGCGCTGGAGATGGGCACCGAGCCCAAGCGCATGCTGATCCTGGGCGGCGGCATCATCGGCCTGGAAATGGGCACGGTGTATTCGTCGCTGGGCGCGCGCCTGGACGTGGTCGAGATGCTCGACGGCCTGATGCAGGGCGCCGACCGTGACCTGGTCAAGGTCTGGCAGAAGATGAACGCGCCGCGCTTCGACAACATCATGCTGAAGACCAAGACCGTGGGCGCCGAGGCGACCAAGGACGGCATCAAGGTCACCTTCGAAGGCGAGAACGCGCCCAAGGAACCACAGCTGTACGACCTGGTGCTGCAGGCCGTGGGCCGCAGCCCGAACGGCAAGAAGATCGGTGCCGAGAAGGCCGGCGTGACGGTGACCGACCGCGGCTTCATCCCGGTCGACATCCAGATGCGCACCAACGTACCGAACATCTTCGCCATTGGCGACATCGTGGGCCAGCCCATGCTGGCGCACAAGGCGGTGCACGAGGCGCACGTGGCCGCCGAGGTCATCGCTGGCGAGCAGAAGGGCGACAAGGAGCTGTCGAGCGCGGCCTTCAACGCCCGCGTGATCCCGAGCGTGGCCTACACCGATCCCGAGGTGGCCTGGGTCGGCCTCACCGAAGACCAGGCCAAGGCCGAAGGCATCAAGGTCAAGAAGGGCCACTTCCCGTGGAGCGCTTCGGGCCGCGCGATCGCCAACGGCCGCGACGAGGGCTTCACCAAGCTGCTGTTCGATGCGGAGACGCATCGCATCCTGGGCGGCGGCATCGTCGGTACGCATGCCGGTGACATGCTGGGCGAGATCGTGCTGGCCATCGAGATGGGCGCCGACGAGATCGACATCGGCAAGACCATCCACCCGCACCCGACGCTGGGCGAGAGCATCGGCATGGCCGCGGAAGTGGCGCACGGTACCTGCACCGATCTGCCACCGGCCAAGCGCTGAACGGCGAACTCGGCCTGAACGAAAAAATCCCGCGGTCGGCGGGATTTTTTCTGTGTGGGTGGGCGATACCATCGAGCGACTGCGCCTGAACCGTCGCGATGAGTTCCATCGCCAAGCCATGTCTTCCGCCGTCCGCCGCGGCCCACCCACGCCATCGAGGTTCTTATCCAAGCCCTGCTCGACACCATCGCCCGCATGGAACGGCCCACCGACGCCGTCCGCGTCTTCCACGGGCGCGGTGGCCTGCACCCGGGCTGCGAAGACTGGGCGCTCGACGCCTTCCCGCCCGTGCTGTTGCTGACCAGCTTCCGGCCCGTCGCTGACGCGGAGCTGGCCACGGTGGGCGATGCGCTGGCCGCTCGCTGGCAGCAGCTCGATGCGGGCCCGTTGAACTGGGTCCTGCAGACGCGCGAAGGGGGCGGGCATACCGAGACGCGGCTGATGGCCGGCGAAGTGCCCGCGCTGCACGACGTGTCGGAGCACGGCACGCGCTATCGCGTCCACCTGCTGCAAGGGCAGAACCACGGCCTGTTTCTCGACATGGCCGCGGGCCGCCAGTGGGCCCGCGCGCATGTCGCACAGCGCGCGGTCGGCAATGCGGCGGCACGCGCGGCGGGGGGTTGGGCGCCGAGCCTGAAGGTGCTCAATCTGTTCGCCTACACCTGCGCCTTTTCGGTGGTCGCGCTGCAAGCCGGCGCGGACCAGGTGCTGAACATGGACATGAGCAGCCGCGCGCTGGCCGTCGGTCAGCAGAACCACCGTCTCAACGATGTGCTGAAGGGGGCGAGCTTCCTCGCCCATGACATCTTCAAGAGCTGGGGCCGCATCGGCCGTGGCGGGCCGTACGACCTGGTGATCGCCGATCCGCCGAGCTATCAGAAGGGCAGTTTCGTCGCCACCAAGGACTACGCACGCCTGCTCAAGCGTTTGCCGGACTTGCTCGCGCCGGAGGGCCATGTGCTGCTGTGCCTCAACGCACCGGAGCTGGGTCCGGACTTCCTGCAGCGGCAGGTGGAGGAATCGGCCCCGTCGTTGACATTTGTCGAGCGGCTGGCCAATCCCCCGGCTTTCGCCGATGCGGCGCCCGACCGTGCACTCAAGGTGCTGGTCTACCGTGTGGGCTGACCCGTCGCGCCCATGAAAAAACCCGCCATCGGCGGGTTTTTTCATGGGCCCTGAGGCCACTGTCCGAGTTACTTGCCCGAGATGGCGGCCGTCTTCTCGCCCTGCGCTGCCTGGACCCGGCGGGCGCCGTCGAAGCGACGTTGCCAGTAGCTGCCGTTCATGTCTTCCACCCGGACCTGGGCGCCGGTGCGCGGCGAGTGGATGAACTTGCCTTCGCCGACGTAGATGCCCACATGGCTGAAGGCGCGGCGCATGGTGTTGAAGAACACCAGGTCGCCGGGCTTGAGTTCGCTGCGGTCGATCTTCTCGGTGGCGGCGGCCTGTTCTTCGGCGCGGCGCGGCAGCAGGTGGCCGACAGTCTGGTTGTACATCGCGCGGACGAAGCCGCTGCAGTCGAAGCCGGTCTCGGCCGAGTTGCCGCCGCGGCGGTAAGGTACGCCCAGGAAGCCCACGGCGGTGACCACCAGGTCGGAGGTGCGATCGACCACCGTCTGGCTGACGTGCTGGAGGTGTCCGATGAGACCCTTGTCTGCGAGCATGCGCTCCATGTCGTCCGAGCGGTCCTGCGGGGGAGCGGCATGCGCCGCGCTGGCGAGGAGGAGGGAGGCGAGTAGGAGGGGAATTCGCATGGGCTCGTAGGATAGGGATGACAGCGTGTGCCGTCAAATTCAGGCGAAGTCGCGATTTTGCATGCAAATGGCTGTGGCGATTGGGGTTTTTGACTTTTTTGCCCCTCAAAGATGTAACGATGGACGGCTCCGCGCGCTGCTGGACGGCGCGCTGTACATAGAAGGTTTTCAAAGTTCGCGGGTTCGTGCCTCACTCTTGTGGCGCGGGCCGCCGCAAGGAGTCGCAGATGCATATGAACCCAAGCCGCAGCCGAACCGTCCTGCACGGGTTGCTGTCCTCCCTGCTGGCGCTGGCCGGCACGGGCGTCATGGCCCAGGCCGACGTCCGGGCCGAGCGCGTGGCCGCGGGCCTGCAGAACCCCTGGGCCGTGGCCTTCCTGCCCGACGGCCGCTTCCTCGTGACGGAGAAGGCCGGACGGCTGCGCGTGGTCGGCGCGGACGGCAAGGTGGGCGCGCCCCTGGCCGGCCTGCCTGCCATCGCGGCCGGCGGGCAGGGCGGCCTGCTGGACGTGGTGACCGACAGCGGCTTCGCCGACAACCGCACGCTGTATTTCTGCTTCTCCGAGCCCGAAGTCGGCGGTTCGGCCAACAGCACCGCCGTGGCGCGCGCGCAGCTGTCGGCCGACGGCGCCCGGCTCGAAGGCATGAAGGTGATCTTCAGCCAGCGGCCCAGGGTGACCAGCAGCGCCCACTTCGGCTGCCGCATCGTCGAGGCCCGCGACGGCACGCTGTTCGTCACGCTGGGCGACCGCTTCAGCCGCAAGGAGGACGCGCAGAAGCTGGACAACCATCTGGGCAAGGTGGTCCGGATCCAGAAAGATGGCATGGTGCCGCGCGACAACCCCTTCGTCGGCCGTGCCGGGGCGCTGCCCGAGATCTGGAGCTATGGCCACCGCAACGGCCAGGGCGCGACGCTGGCGCCCGACGGCCGTTTCTGGATGCACGAGCATGGCCCGCAGGGCGGTGACGAGATCAACGTGCCCCAGGCCGGCAAGAACCACGGCTGGCCCGTGATCACCTACGGCGAGAACTACGGCGGCGGCAAGATCGGTGAGGGCCTGAGCGCCAAGGAGGGCATGGAACAGCCCCTGCACTACTGGGTGCCCTCGATCGCGCCCTCCGGCATGGCCTTCCTCACCAGCGACCGCTACGGCGCCGCCTGGAAGGGCAACCTGTTCGTCGGTTCGCTCAAGTTCGGCTATCTCGACCGCATCGCGCTCAAGGACGGCAAGGTGGCGGCCGAGCACAAGTTGCTGGAAGATGGCCGGGCGCGCATCCGCGACGTGCGCCAGGGGCCCGATGGCTGGCTCTATGTGCTGACCGACGAGGCCGACGGCAAGCTGCTGCGGCTGCGCCCGCGCTGAGCGCGCGCCAGGCACTCAGGCCGCACTGCGTGGCAGCGGCAGCGTCGGCACGTCTCGCGAGCCGCCTTGCGATACGGTCTAATTCTGCGCTGCACGGGCCGAAGTCGCCCGTCCCGTTTTTCCGAAGGATTTCCCATGCTGCTCGACGTCTCTCTTTCCCAACTGGTCCTGGTCGACTACCAGGCGCGCCTGATGCCCGCCATCTTCGAAGCCGATGCCGCGGCCGCCAATGCGGTGCGCCTGGGCAAGATCGCGCAGCTGCTCGAGGTGCCGGTGTTCGGCACCGAACAGAACCCGTCGAAGCTGGGCGAGAACCTGCCCGACATCCGCGCGCTGTGCCAGCGCACGCTGGCCAAGATGCACTTCAGCGGCGTCGAGGAGGGACTGGGCGAATGGCTGCGGCCGCCGGCCAAGGCCCCGCAAGGCAATGCGCGCAGCCTGCCAAAGCACCTGCAGAAGCCGGCCGGCGGCGCCCAGGAAGAGCGGAACACCATCGTGATCGCCGGCTGCGAGGCGCACGTGTGCCTGCTGCAGACCGCGCTCGACCTGCTCGAGGACGAGTTCGAGGTCTGGGTCGTGACCGACGCCTGCAGTTCGCGCACCGAGCGTAACCGCGACGCGGCCTTCGACCGGCTGGCCGGTGCCGGCGCCGAGCTGGTGACCACCGAGATGGTCGGCTTCGAATGGCTGCGCACGGCCGAGCATCCGGCCTTCCGCGACTACCAGGCGCTGATCCGCTGATCCGCTGAGTGCGGGGCGGGCAGGGCGGGTGTCAGGCTGCCGCAAGCCCGCCGAACCATGATGAATCCAACCCCGCGCCATAAGCGGGGCGTCCCAGGAGACACACCGACATGCGTTCGTACAGCGACTTCTATCGCCGGTCCGTCGACGACAGCGAGGCCTTCTGGGCCGAGCAGGCCCGGCTGATCGACTGGCAGACCCCGCCGCAACAGATCCTCGACGCCAGCCACCCGCCGTTCGCGCGCTGGTTCGTGGGCGGCACGACCAACCTGTGCCACAACGCGATCGACCGCCATCTCGATGTGCGCGGGGACCAGCCGGCGCTGATCTGCGTCTCGACCGAGACCGGCCTCGAGCGCAGCTACAGCTTCCGCGAACTGCACGCCGAGGTGCAGCGCACCGCGGCCAGCCTGCTCGCGCTGGGCGTGAAGCGCGGCGACCGCGTGCTGATCTACATGCCCATGATCGCGGAGGCCACCTTCGCGATGCTGGCCTGCGCGCGCATCGGTGCCATCCATTGCGTGGTGTTCGGCGGCTTCGCCAGCGGCTCGCTGGCCTCGCGCATCGAGGATGCCGAGCCGACCGTGATCGTGAGCGCCGACGCGGGCTCGCGCGGCGGCAAGGTGCTGGCGTACAAGCCGTTGCTCGACGAGGCGATCCGGCTGTCGAAGCACAAGCCCGCGGCCGTGCTGCTGGCCGACCGGGGCCTGGCGGCCATGGACCTCGTGGCCGGCCGCGACCACCTGATGCGCGACCTCACGGGCCGGCACCGCGACGCGGTCGTGCCCTGTGCCTGGCTCGAATCGACCGAGATCAGCTACACGATCTACACCAGCGGCACCACCGGCAAGCCCAAGGGCGTGCAGCGCGACACCGGCGGCTATGCCGTCGCGCTGGCGGCCAGCATGCCGCACATCTTCGACGCCCGGGCGGGCGAGACCTACTTCTGCACCAGCGATATCGGCTGGGTCGTGGGCCACAGCTACATCGTCTACGGCCCGCTGATCGCGGGCATGGCCACCATCCTCTACGAAGGCCTGCCGACCCAGGGCCTGGACCGCCAGCCCGACGGCGGCATCTGGTGGCAGCTGGTCGAGAAGTACAAGGTGACGGTGATGTTCAGCGCGCCGACCGCGGTCCGCGTGCTCAAGAAGCAGGATCCGGCGCTGCTCAAGAAGTACGACCTGTCGAGCCTGCGCGCGTTGTTCCTGGCGGGCGAGCCGCTCGACGAACCCACCGGGCGCTGGATCGGCGAGGGCCTGGGCGTGCCGATCATCGACAACTACTGGCAGACCGAATCCGGCTGGCCGATCATCACCATCGCCAACGGCGTCGAGAAAAAGGCCGGCAAGCTGGGCAGCCCGGGCGTGCCCATGTACGGCTGGCGGGTGAAGATCCTCGACGAATCGACCGGCGAGGAGCTGACCGAGCCCAACGAGAAGGGCGTGGTGGTGATCGAGGGGCCGACGCCGCCCGGTTTCATGCAGACCATCTGGCGCGACGATGCGCGCTTCGTCAACACCTACTGGAAGAGCGTGCCCGGAAAGACGGTCTACTCGACCTTCGACTGGGGCATCCGCGACGCCGACGGCTACTTCTTCATCCTCGGCCGGACCGACGACGTGATCAACGTCGCGGGTCATCGGCTCGGCACGCGCGAGATCGAGGAGGTGATCTCGGGCCATGCCAACGTCGCCGAGGTCGCGGTGGTCGGCGTGGCCGACGCGCTCAAGGGCCAGGTTGCGGTCGCCTTCGTGGTGCCGCGCAATGCAGACGGCGTCGAAGGGGCCGGCGCTCTGGCGCTCGAGGGCGAGATCATGCGGCGCGTGGCCGACCAGTTGGGTGCGCTCGGCCGCCCGTCGCGCGTGCACTTCGTGACGGGCCTGCCCAAGACGCGCAGCGGCAAGTTGCTGCGCCGCGCGATCCAGGCCGTGTGCGAAGGACGCGATGCGGGCGACCTCACCACCATCGACGATCCCGCCACGTTGCAGCGCATCCGGCAACTGCTCTCGTGACAGGGTTGCTCCGCGGCCAAGGCTGTCACAGGGATGACGTGGCACAATGCCAAGGTACTCAGGCCCTTCCCTAGCCACAGTCGCATCCGCCAATCGGTTCAGCCGTGTAGCGGAAGGTTTCTTAAACCAGCTAATGCTTCCTTCAGGGGAGCGAAAGTCAGCGGAATATGAGCGATTCCTCGACGTCCAACGTCTATCAAGCCTACCAAGGCAACACCTATCTCTTCGGTGGCAATGCGCCCTATGTCGAGGAGATGTACGAAAACTATCTCGCCAACCCCGGCAGCGTGCCTGACAACTGGCGCTCCTACTTCGACGCGCTGCAGCATGTGCCGGCCGCCGACGGCAGCAGCGCCCGCGACGTGGCGCACCAGCCCGTCATCAACGCCTTCGCCGAACGCGCCAAGCAGGGCACGACCAAGGTCGTGCACGCGAGCGGCGCCGACTCCGAGCTGGGCCGCCAGCGCACCGCCGTCCAGCAACTGATCGCCGCCTACCGCAACGTCGGCGCACGCTGGGCCGACCTCGACCCGCTCAAGCGCACCGAGCGTCCCGCCATCCCCGAACTCGAACCCTCGTTCTACGGTTTGCGCGATGCCGACCTCGAGACCGTGTTCAACACGAGCAACACCTTCTTCGGCAAGGACACCATGTCCTTGCGCGACCTGCTCAACGCGCTGAACGAAACGTACTGCGGCACCATCGGCGCCGAGTACATGTACACCACCGACCAGAACCACAAGCGCTGGTGGCAGCAGAAGCTCGAGAGCGCCCGGACCAATCCGAAGCTCAACGCCGACCAGAAGAAGCACGTGCTCGAACGCCTGACGGCCGCCGAAGGCCTCGAGCGTTTCCTGCACACGAAGTACGTCGGCCAGAAGCGTTTCTCGCTCGAAGGCGGCGAGAGCTTCATCGTGTCGATGGACGAGCTGATCCAGGAAGCCGGCGCCAAGGGCGTGCAGGAAATCGTGATCGGCATGGCCCACCGCGGCCGTTTGAACGTGCTGGTGAATTCGCTGGGCAAGATGCCCGCCGACCTGTTCGCCGAGTTCGACCACACCGCCCCCGAAGACCTGCCCAGCGGCGACGTCAAGTACCACCAGGGCTTCAGCTCCGACGTGACCACGCGCGGCGGCCCGGTGCATCTGAGCCTGGCATTCAACCCGTCCCACCTCGAAATCGTGAACCCGGTGGTCGAAGGCTCGGTGCGCGCCCGCATGGACCGCCGCGGCGATCCGCTGGGCAAGCAGGTGCTGCCGATCATCGTGCACGGCGACGCGGCCTTCGCGGGCCAGGGCGTCGTGATGGAAACGCTGGCGCTGGCCGAAACCCGTGGCTACTCCACGGGCGGCACGGTGCACATCGTGATCAACAACCAGATCGGTTTCACCACCAGCGACCCGCGCGACAGCCGCTCGACGCTGTATTGCTCGGACATCGTCAAGATGATCGAAGCGCCGGTGCTGCACGTGAACGGCGACGACCCCGAAGCCGTGGTGCTCGCCACCCAGCTCGCGCTGGACTTCCGCATGGAATTCCAGAAGGACGTGGTCGTCGACATCATCTGCTTCCGCAAGCTGGGCCACAACGAACAGGACACGCCTTCGCTGACCCAGCCGCTGATGTACAAGAAGATCGCGGCCCACCCCGGCACGCGCAAGCTGTACGCCGACAAGCTGGCCGCGCAAGGCCTGGGCGAGACGCTCGGCGACGACATGGTCAAGGCGCAGCGCGCCGCCTTCGATGCCGGAAAGAACACCTCGGACCCGGTGCTGACCAACTTCAAGAGCAAGTACGCGGTCGACTGGAGCCCCTTCCTGAACAAGAAGTGGACCGACGCCGGCGACACCGCCATCCCGACCTCGGAATGGAAGCGCCTGGCCGAACGCGTGACCTTCGTGCCCGAAGGCTTCACCGTGCATCCGCTGGTGAAGAAGGTGCTGGACGACCGCGCCGCCATGGGCCGTGGCGACGTCAACGTCGACTGGGGCATGGGCGAGCACATGGCCTACGCCTCGCTGGTGGCCAGCGGCTACCCGGTGCGTCTGTCGGGCGAAGACTCGGGCCGTGGCACGTTCACGCACCGCCATGCCGTGCTGCACGACCAGAACCGCGAGAAGTTCGACACCGGCACCTACACGCCGCTGCAGAACGTGGCCGACAACCAGGCCCCGTTCGTGGTCATCGACTCGATCCTGTCCGAAGAAGCCGTGCTGGCCTTCGAATACGGCTACGCCTCGAACGACCCGAACACGCTGGTGATCTGGGAAGCCCAGTTCGGCGACTTCGTCAACGGTGCGCAGGTCGTGATCGACCAGTTCATCGCCTCGGGCGAAGTGAAGTGGGGCCGCGTCAACGGCCTGACGCTGATGCTGCCGCACGGCTACGAAGGCCAGGGCCCCGAGCACAGCTCGGCACGCCTCGAGCGCTTCATGCAGCTGTCGGCCGACACCAACATGCAGGTCGTCCAGCCGACCACGGCCAGCCAGATCTTCCACATCCTGCGCCGCCAGATGGTGCGCAACTTGCGCAAGCCGCTGATCATCCTCACGCCCAAGTCGCTGCTGCGCAACAAGGACGCGACTTCGCCGATCTCCGAGTTCACCAAGGGTGCGTTCCAGACGGTTATCCCCGACCAGAAGGAACTCAAGGCCGACAAGGTCAAGCGCATCGTGGCCTGTTCGGGCAAGGTCTACTACGACCTGGTGAAGAAGCGCGAAGAACGCGGCCAGGACGACACGGCGATCATCCGGGTCGAACAGCTCTACCCGTTCCCGCACAAGGCCTTCGCGACCGAGATCAAGAAGTACCCGAACCTGGTCGACGTGGTCTGGTGCCAGGACGAGCCGCAGAACCAGGGCGCCTGGTTCTTCGTGCAACACTACATCCACGAGAACATGGTCGACGGCCAGAAGCTCGGCTACTCGGGTCGTGCCGCTTCCGCTTCGCCTGCGGTCGGCTACTCGCATCTGCACCAGGAGCAACAGAAGGCCCTGGTCGAAGGCGCGTTCGGCAAGCTCAAGGGTTTTGTCCTCACGAAGTGAGCGAGCTCCTTCCTATCCATCCCACAAAAAGTACAAGTCGGAGCACTCTCCAAAATGTCCATCGTTGAAGTCAAAGTCCCCCAATTGTCCGAATCCGTGGCCGAGGCCACCATGCTCACCTGGAAGAAGAAGCCAGGCGACGCCATCGCCATCGATGAAATCCTGATCGAGATCGAAACCGACAAGGTCGTGCTCGAGGTGCCCGCACCCGCTGCCGGCGTGCTGGCCGAGATCGTCCAGGGCGACGGCGCCACCGTCGTGGCCGACCAGGTCATCGCCAAGATCGACACCGAAGGCAAGGCCGGCGCAGCTGCACCCGCACCTGCCGCTGCAGCGTCTGCACCCGCTGCGGCACCCGCACCGGCGCAAGCCGCTGCGGCCGCCACCGGTGGCGCCAAGTCCGACGTCGCCATGCCCGCCGCTGCCAAGCTGCTGGCCGACAACAACCTGAAGACCAGCGATGTGGCCGGCTCGGGCAAGGACGGCCGCGTGACCAAGGGCGACGTGCTCGGCGCCGTGGCTTCGGGCACGACCGCCAAGGCACCGGCCGCAGCGCCCGCCGCCAAGCCCGCGCTGCAGCAGGTCGCTGCGCCCGCGAGCCCCAAGGACCTGGGCGAGCGCCCCGAGCAGCGGGTGCCGATGAGCCGCCTGCGCGCGCGCATCGCCGAGCGTCTGCTGCAGTCGCAGTCGACCAACGCCATCCTGACCACCTTCAACGAAGTCAACATGGCCCCGGTCATGGACATGCGCAAGAAGTTCCAGGACGCGTTCACCAAGGAACACGGCGTGAAGATCGGCTTCATGAGCTTCTTCGTGAAGGCCGCGGTGCATGCGCTCAAGAAGTACCCGGTGATCAACGCCTCGGTCGACGGCAACGACATCGTCTACCACGGCTACTTCGACATCGGCATCGCGGTGGGTTCGCCGCGCGGCCTGGTGGTGCCGATCCTGCGCAACGCCGACCAGATGAGCTTCGCCGAGATCGAGAAGAAGATCGCCGAGTTCGGCCAGAAGGCCAAGGACGGCAAGCTGGGCATCGAAGAGATGACCGGCGGCACCTTCTCCATCAGCAATGGCGGTACCTTCGGCTCGATGCTGTCGACGCCCATCATCAACCCGCCGCAGTCGGCCATCCTGGGCGTGCATGCGACCAAGGACCGCGCGGTGGTGGAAAACGGCCAGATCGTGATCCGCCCGATGAACTACCTGGCCATGAGCTACGACCACCGCATCATCGACGGCCGCGAAGCCGTGCTGGGCCTGGTCGCGATGAAGGAAGCGCTGGAAGATCCTTCGCGCCTGCTGTTCGACATTTGATTCGAACGCAATGCGCCGCCTGGCCGTTGTCATGCTTTGCGCGATCGGCGCCTCGGCTTCGGCCGGGGCGGCGGAGCGCGATGCGTGGAGCGGCTTCTACCAGCATCAATGGGTGGCCAACACGAAGGCCGCCCGCGAGCGCCCGGGTGCCGAACCGTCGCAGCTGACGATCGCCCGTGCGCCCGATGCCGACCCCGCCAGGCTGGCGGAGCGCTACCAGGCGGACCCGGCCCGCTGGACCCTGGCCGAGGGCAGCGGCGGCGGCGAGAAAAGCAACCCCCTGCGCCGCTTCCTGCCCCGTGAATACGCCGAGTGGGGCTGGACGGCCCTGCACGAGGCCGGCCGCATGGAGTGCCTCGACGGCGGCCATCTTTTCCTTTGCAAGACCACACCCGACAGCACGGTCGCCTTCGGCCCCGAGGGCCCCAGGCAGGAGACCCTGCGCGTCAAGACGGGTGTCTTTGGAATCGCCCTCCATGCGGGCGCATTCGAACTCAAGAAACTGGACTAAACATGAGCAAGCAATTCGACGTCATCGTCATCGGTGGTGGCCCCGGCGGCTACATCGCCGCCATCCGCGCGGCCCAACTCGGCTTCAACGTGGCCTGCGTCGACGAATGGAAGAACGCCAAGGGCGGCCCCGCGCTGGGCGGCACCTGCACCAACGTCGGCTGCATCCCCTCGAAGGCGCTGCTGCAGTCGTCCGAGCACTACGAGCACGCCGGCAAGCACTTCGCCGACCATGGCATCAACGTCAAGGGACTGGAACTCGACCTCGGCAAGATGCTGGCCCGCAAGGACCAGGTCGTGAAGCAGAACAACGACGGCATCACCTACCTGTTCAAGAAGAACAAGATCACGTCCTTCCATGGCCGTGCTTCCTTCGTGAAGGCTGCGGACGGCGGCTACGAGATCAAGGTGACCGGTGCGGCCGAAGAGTCCATCATCGGCAAGCACATCGTCGTGGCCACGGGCTCCAACGCCCGCGCGCTGCCCGGCACGCCTTTCGACGAAGAGAACATCCTGTCGAACGACGGCGCGCTGCGCGTCGGCGACGTGCCGAAGAAGCTCGCGCTGATCGGCTCGGGCGTGATCGGTCTGGAAATGGGCTCGGTCTGGCGCCGTCTGGGCGCCGAAGTCACGGTGCTCGAAGGTCTGCCGACCTTCCTGGGCGCGGTCGACGAGCAGATCGCCAAGGAAGCCAAGAAGGCCTTCGACAAGCAGGGCCTGAAGATCGAACTCGGCGTCAAGGTCGGTGAGATCAAGTCGGGCAAGAAGGGCGTGAATGTCGCCTACACCAACGCCAAGGGCGAAGCGGTGTCGCTCGACGTCGACAAGCTGATCGTCTCGATCGGCCGCGTGCCCAACACCATCGGCCTGAACGCCGAAGCCGTGGGCCTGGCGCTCGACGAGCGCGGTGCGATCAACGTGGACGACGAGTGCAAGACCAACCTGCCCAACGTCTGGGCGATCGGCGACGTGGTGCGCGGCCCGATGCTGGCGCACAAGGCGGAAGAAGAGGGCGTGGCCGTGGCCGAGCGCATCGCGGGCCAGCATGGGCACGTCAACTTCAACACCATTCCCTGGGTCATCTACACCTCGCCCGAGATCGCATGGGTCGGCCAGACCGAGCAGCAGCTCAAGGCCTCGGGCCGCGCCTACAAGGCCGGCACCTTCCCCTTCCTGGCCAACGGCCGCGCACGCGCGCTGGGCGACACGACCGGCATGGTCAAGTTTCTGGCCGATGCCGCCACCGACGAGATCCTCGGCGTGCACATGGTCGGCCCGCAGGTCAGCGAGCTGATCTCCGAAGCCGTCGTGGCGATGGAGTTCAAGGCCAGCGCCGAAGACATCGCCCGCATCTGCCACGCGCACCCGTCGCTCTCCGAAGCGACCAAGGAAGCGGCACTGGCGGTCGACAAGCGCACGCTGAACTTTTGAGCGTCAAGCAAGCCTACGAGGCCGAGCTCGTCGCTCGCGGCTTCCAGAGCGACCCCGCGCAACTGCGCGCGGTGGACGCGCTGGAGCGCTGCGCCGGCGAGTGGGCCGATTACAAGGCGCAGCGCTCCAACGCGCTGAAGAAGCTGATCAACCGGCCGGAGGTGCCGCGCGGCGTCTACATGTACGGCGGCGTGGGACGGGGCAAGAGCTTCCTCATGGACTGCTTCTTCAATGCCGTGCCGATCAAGCGCAAGACGCGGCTGCATTTCCACGAGTTCATGCGCGAGGTGCACCGCGAGCTGGCCGACATGCAGGGCACGGTCAATCCGCTCGACGAGCTGGGCCGGCGCATGTCGAAGCGCTTCAAGCTGATCTGCTTCGACGAGTTCCATGTCGCGGACATCACCGACGCCATGATCCTGCACCGGTTGCTGGCCTCGCTGTTTGAGAACGGCGTGGGCTTCGTGACCACCTCCAACTTCAAGCCGGACGACCTGTATCCGGACGGCCTGCACCGCGACCGCATCCTGCCGGCGATCGCGTTGCTCAACGAGAAGCTGGAAGTCATCAGCGTGGACAACGGCACCGACTACCGGCGCCGCACACTGGAGCAGCTGCGGCTCTATCTGACCCCCAACGGCCCCGAGGCCGACGCGGAGATGACGCAGGCCTTCGACCGGCTGGCCGAGTCCGCCGACGACGATCCGGTGCTGCACATCGAAGCGCGTGAGATCCGTGCGCGGCGCAAGGCGGGTGGCGTGGTCTGGTTCGATTTCAGGACCCTGTGCGGCGGACCCCGCTCGCAGAACGACTACCTCGAGATCGCGACCCAGTTCCACACGGTGCTGCTGTCCGATGTGCCGCAGATGACGGTGGCACGCGCCTCCGAAGCACGCCGTTTCACCTGGCTGGTCGACGTGTTCTACGATCGGCGGGTCAAGTTCATCCTGTCGGCGGCCGTGGAGCCGGAGGCGTTGTACACCGAGGGCCCGTTGGCCCACGAGTTTCCGCGCACCGTTTCCCGGCTCACCGAGATGCACTCCGCTGAATTCCTTGCGCTCGAAAGGCGCGTGGTGGACACCCGACTCACATGAAGATCCGCACCCTGTTCCTGTCGCTGCTGCTGGCCCTGGGCGCGTTGCCTGGCGTGGCGCAGACCAATGCGGCCGATGGCAACGTGAACCTCGAGGCCGAGCGGGCCCGCCTGACGGCGGAGCGTGCGGCCATCGAGGCCGAGGCGAGCAAGGAGCAGGCGGCCTGCTATCAGAAGTTCGCGGTCGAGGGCTGTCTGGTCGACAGCCGTCGCAAGCGCCGTGCGCAGGAGGACGACATCAAGCGCCAGGAGGCGACGCTGAGCGACATCGACCGCCGGCGCCGCGCCGCGGCCCAGTTGAAGCGCCTCGAAGAGGCGGCCCCGCGTCCGCAGGACGATCCGGCGCAGCGCGAACGCTCGCAGGCGGCGCAGCAGGGGCGCGAAGAGCGTGCCGCCGATCACGCCAAGAGCCGCGAAGAGTTGGCCGCACAGGCGGAGGCCAATCGCCAGAAATTCGAGGCCAAGCAGCGCGCGCAGGTGGCGGAGCAGGCCAAGGCCGCTCGTGTGCAGGCTGCGGCACCGGAAGCCCGCGCGCGCCACGAGCGCAAGCTCGAGAAGGCGCAGGAACATCGCGAGGCCCGCGAACGGAGCAATGCGGAGCGCGCCAAGCCGCGCTCGCCCGGGCTGCCCACGCCGCCCTGAAACGGGCCGCGCTTTCGGGGTGCGCTGGCAGCCAGGCTGCCAGGCCCCCGTGAGGCAAATCAGTACTTGTCCAGCACCGCGCCGGAGCTCGCGCTCGAGGCGTTGAATGCGAACTTGGCCTGCACGCCGCGCGTGTAGCGCGGAGCCGGAGCTTTCCAGCCTTCACGGCGCTTGGCGATCTCGGCCTCGGGCACGTTGAGTTCGAGCACCAGCTTGTGCGCGTCGATGGTGATCGAGTCGCCTTCGTTGACGAAGGCGATGGTGCCGCCGGCCGCCGCTTCAGGCGCCACGTGACCCACCACCATGCCCCAGGTACCGCCCGAGAAGCGACCGTCGGTGATCAGGCCCACGCTCTCGCCCAGGCCCGCGCCGATCAGCGCGCCCGTGGGTGCCAGCATCTCGGGCATGCCCGGACCGCCCTTGGGGCCGAGGTAGCGCAGCACCATCACGTCGCCGGCCACGATCTTGCCGGCCAGGATGGCTTCCAGCGCCGACTGCTCGTCGTCGAACACGCGCGCCGGGCCGGTGATGACCGGGTTCTTCAGGCCGGTGATCTTGGCGACCGCGCCTTCGGGCGACAGGTTGCCCTTGAGGATGGCCAGGTGGCCTTCGTCGTACATCGGCTTGTCGATCGGGCGGATCACGTCCTGGTCGGCGCGCGGCACATCCGGCACGTCGGCCAGCACTTCGGCGATGGTCTGGCCGGTGATGGTGATGCAGTCGCCGTGCAGCAGGCCGGCCTTGAGCAGCACCTTCATGACCTGCGGAATGCCGCCCGCCTGGTGCAGGTCGACCGCCAGGTACTTGCCCGAGGGCTTGAGGTCGCAGATGACCGGCACCTTCTTGCGCATGCGCTCGAAGTCGTCGATGCTCCATTCGACGCCGGCCGTGTGGGCGATCGCCAGGAAGTGCAGCACCGCATTGGTCGAGCCGCCCGTGGCCATGATCACGGCCACCGCGTTCTCGATCGCCTTCTTGGTCACGATGTCGCGCGGCTTCAGGTCCTTCTTGATCGCCTCGATCAGCACCTTGGCCGATTCCTTGGCCGAGTTCTGCTTCTCGTCGTGCGGGTTCGCCATGGTCGAGGAGTAGGGCAGCGACATGCCCAGGGCCTCGAAGGCGCTCGACATGGTGTTGGCCGTGTACATGCCGCCGCAGGAGCCGGTGCCGGGGATGGCGCGCTTCTCGATCTGTAGCAGGTCCTCGTCGCTCAGGTTGCCGGCGGCGTTCTGGCCCACGGCCTCGAACACGCTCACGATGTTCAGGTCCTGGCCCTTGTAGCGGCCCGGCAGGATGGTGCCGCCGTAGACGTAGATGGCCGGCACGTTGGCGCGCAGCATGCCCATCATGCCGCCGGGCATGTTCTTGTCGCAGCCGCCGACCACCAGCACGCCGTCCATCCACTGGCCGCCGACGCAGGTCTCGATGCAATCGGAAATGACTTCGCGGCTCACCAGCGAGAACTTCATGCCTTCGGTGCCCATGGCCATGCCGTCGGAGATGGTGGGGGTGCCGAAGACCTGGGCGTTGCCGCCGGCTTCCTCGATGCCTTCGATGGCCGCGTCGGTCAGCTTCTGCAGGCCCGAGTTGCAGGGCGTGATGGTGCTGTGGCCGTTGGCCACGCCGACCATCGGCTTCTTGAAGTCGGCTTCCTCGTAGCCCATCGCATAGAACATCGAACGGTTGGGCGCGCGCGATTTGCCCTCGACGATGTTGGCGCTGCGGCGGTTGATCTGGAGTGGTTTGTCGGCCATGGGGTCTCTTCTCGTGGGTTGTCTTGTGGGGGAGGCTCGGCGCCAAGTATCCGCCGTTTGACTGATTGGTTCCAATCCGTTGTTGGCCATCGATTGATATGCTCGACATATGAAAGAGACCCTCATCGATCTGCGTGCCTGGCGCCAGTTCGTCGCCGTGGCCGAAGAACTGCATTTCGGCCGAGCGGCCCAGCGCCTGCACATGACGCAACCGCCGGTGACGCAGGCCATCGCGCAGCTCGAGAAGACGCTAGGCATCGTGCTGTTCGACCGCACCCGTCGGCGCGTCGCGCTCACGCCTGCGGGCGAGGCGCTGCTGCCCGACGTGCGCGACATGCTCGAGCGCGCGCAGGCGTTGCCGGCCCGTGCGCGTGCCGCGGCCGCGGGCGAGGTGGGCCGGGTGCGGCTGGCTTTTGTCTCGACCATCGGCTTCGAACGGTTGCCGGTGTGGGTGCGCGAGTTCCGCGCGCTGTGCCCCGAGGTCGCGCTCGAACTGGTCGAGGCGACCGGCGACGTGCAGCTCGAGGCCTTTGCGCGCGGCGAGATCGATGCCGGCCTGATGCTGCATTCGCCCGGCTTCGCGCCGCCCGGCCTCGAGCGCCTAGTGGTCGCGCGCGAGCCGCTGGTGCTGGCACTGCCGGCCCGGCATGCGCTGGCGCAGGTCGGGACACCGGTGCTGGCCGACGTGCTGGCCGAGCCGCTGGTGATCTTCCCGCGCCGCATCGTGCCCTCGCTGCACGACGCGATCTACGGGCTCTACCACGCGGTCGGCCGCATTCCCTCGGTGGCGCAGGAAGCGATCCAGATGCAGACCATCGTCAACCTGGTCTGGGGCGAACTCGGCGTGGCGTGGGTGCCGGAAAGCGTGCGGCAGTTCCGGCGCGAGGGCGTGGTGTACCGCGCCGGCGCCGAGTTCGCGCCGCCCGGGCGCCAACGCCGGGCCGCGCCGTTCCCGGCCTGCGAGACCAGCCTGGTCTGGCCCGCGGCCCTCGATAACCCGGCGTTGGCGCGCTTCGTTGCCTTCGTGCGGGACCGGTCCGCCAGCGCCTGAGCGTGCAGCTCAGGTCGCGGCTTTCGGCCGCTCGCCGCCGTTGCGCAGCAGGCCGGCGGCCAGGGCCAGCAGCGGCAGCATCGCGAGGTTGATCGCCGACCAGCCGAGGCCGTTCAGCAGGGCGCCCGAAGCGAAGGACATCAGCGCGGCGGTGCCGCTGTTGGTGAGTTCCATCACGGCCTGGGCCTGGCCCCGTTCCTGCGGTGCATGCGACTCGCCGAGCAGGGTGGTGCCGGCGATGATCATCAGGTTCCAGCCCACGCCCAGCAGGAAGGAACTGACGAAGAAGGGCATGAACGCATTGCCGGTGAGGGCCACGCACGCACTGGCCGCCAGGCAACCCGCGCCCAGGGCCGCCACGCGCCGGCTGCCCCATCGGTCGACCAGCGCACCGGCAAAGAAGGCCGGCAGGAACATGCCGATCACATGCCACTGGATCACCTGTGCGGCCGAGGCGATCGAAAGACCGCACATGTCCATGGCCAGCGGCGTCGCGTTCATCGCCAGCACCATCAGCCCATGGCCGATCGCCGTCATGCAGACGGCGGCCCGCAGCGCCGGGCGCCGGAACAGGGCCGGCAGCGTCGACCAGTCGCCGCCGGCCGGCTGCGGCACGGTGCCTTCGCGCAGCCGCGACATGACGAGCACGCCGGCAGCGGCCAGCGCGGCGATCGCGAGGTAGGCGCCCGCGAAGGGCGTGGCCAGCGCATCGCGCGACCAGAGCGCGATGCTTGGCGCCAGCAGCGCGGCGCCGATGCCGCCGCCGACCACGCAGGCCGCCGCGCGCCCTTTGTGCTGCGGGTCCACGGCCTCCAGCGCGGCATAGCGGTAGTAGCCGGCCGAGGCCTGGTAGACGCCGATGCAGGCGATGCCGCCGCAGAAGACGATGAAGCTGCCGAGCACCACGCCGGCCGCGGCCACGCCGCCGCCGACGACGCCGAAGGCCGCGCCCCGCATGAGCCCGCGCCGCCGCCCGTGGCGCTGCATGAACATCGACAGCGGCCGCACGGCCGCGAGGTTGCCCAGCACCAGCAGGGCCAGCGGCAGGGTGGCGAGCACGGGCCACGGCGTGAGCCGGGCGCCGACCAGCGAGGTCAGCGTGATGCCGATGATCGAGCACGACCAGTAGAGCGCCTGGCCGATGAACAGCAGGCGCAGCGAGGAGTTGCGAAGCAGCAGCATCGGAGGCGGTCTCAGTCGGTGTGTGGGGCGGCACCGAAGCGTTCCGCGTAGGCCTGCGGACTCACGGCGCGGTGCTTGTGGAAGCTGCGCCGCAGGTTCTCCGTGTGCTCGAAGCCGCACAGCCGCGCCACGGTGGCGATCGAAGCCTGCGCCTGGGCCAGCAGCGCGGACGCCGCCTCGACCCGCACCCGCTCCACATAGCGGCCGGGCGCCATGCCCAGTTCGCGCTGGAACACGCGCGAGAGCGTGCGCGGCGGCATGCAGGCGCGATCGGCCAGCGCCTGCAGCGAGAGGTCGGCACCGATCTGGCCAGGGATCCATTCGAGCAGCGCCGTGAGCCGGGGCGCGTGTGAGGCCTCGGGTGCCAGCAGGTGGCTGAACTGCGCCTGGCCGCCCGGCCGGCGCATGAACATCACGAGCCGGCGCGCGACGGCCAGTGCGAGCGGCCGGCCCAGGTCGGCTTCGACCAGCGCCAGCGCGAGGTCGATGCCTGCCGTCACACCGGCCGAGGTGAACAGGTGGCCGTCCTGCGGGCTCGCGCTGTCGTAGGTGTGCAGGCAGTCGGGCTCGATCAGGACCGTCGGATGGCGCCGACGCAGCGTCTCGAGGCGCGACCAGTGGGTGGTGGCGCGGTGGCCGTCGAGCAGGCCGGCCGCGGCCAGCAGCAGGGCGCCCGAGCAGACCGAGCCCAGCCGGCGGACCCGCGGCTCGGCGGTGCGCAGCCAGGAATGCAGCGCCGCGTCGTCCAGTTGCGCGTCCACGCCATCGCCGCCGGGCACCAGCAGCGTGTCGAGTCCGGCGAGATCGAGTGCGTCGCGTGCCGTGTCGGCGGTCAATGCGAAGCCCGCTGACGTGGCCACGGGGCCGGCCGTCTCGCCCACCAGTTGCAGCACATAGGTCGGCGGCAGGCCGTGGCCCTTGCGTTCGGCATTGGCAGAGGCGAAGACCTGCATCGGCCCGACGACGTCGAGGCTCATCATGTCGGGATAGAGAAGGCAGGCGATGCGGCGCGGCGTGTGCATGACCCGAGTGTGGGTGGGAAGTGCAATGGCCGCAATGACAAGATGCCCACAGATCTGGCCAATTTTTCCGGTGTGGCCCGGCGTCCGGCAAGGGTTGCGCAACCCGTCACGGCGGCCACGGCACAATGCCCGCATGCTCATGTATCCGCAGATCAATCCGGTCGCCCTCCAAATCGGGCCCGTCGCCATCCACTGGTACGGCCTGACCTACCTCGCCGCCTTCGCGCTCTTCTATTTCCTCGGCACACGTCGGCTGCGGCACGAGCCTTTCCGCTCGCTGACCGGGCCCGGCCTCTGGAGCCGCAAGGACGTGGAGGACATCCTGTTCCTCGGCGTGATGGGTGTGATCGTCGGCGGCCGCCTCGGCTACTGCCTGTTCTACAAGCCCGGCTACTACCTCACGCATCCGCTGGAAATCCTGATGGTCTGGCAGGGCGGCATGAGCTTCCATGGCGGGCTGCTGGGCGTGATCGGCGCCATGGTGTGGTTCGCGCATTCGCGGGCCCGGCCGTTCTGGCAGGTGATGGACTTCGTCGCGCCCTGCGTGCCGACCGGCCTGGCCGCGGGCCGCGTGGGCAACTTCATCAACGGCGAACTCTGGGGCCGCTTCTCGAGCCCGGACCTGCCCTGGGGCATGGTGTTCCCGCAGAGCGGCTCGATGCTGCCGCGCCACCCGTCGCAGGTCTACCAGTTCCTGCTCGAAGGCCTGCTGCTCTTCGTGATCCTCTGGCTCTACGCCCGCAAGGAGCGCGTGCAGAGCCGGGTCGCCGCGGTGTTCCTGATCGGCTACGGCGCGATGCGCTTCATCGCCGAGTACTTCCGCGAGCCCGATGATTTCCTCGGCCTGCTGGCGTTCAACATGAGCATGGGCCAGTGGCTGTGCGTGCCGATGATCGCCTTCGGCGTCTGGCTGTACCTGAGCGCACCGGCGCGCGTCGCCCGTTCGGCACGCGCCTGAGCGTTCAGCGCCCGAGCGACAGCGTGGTGCGGAACACCCGCGCGTCGCCGGTCACCGGATCGGTGAAGCGCAGCGTCTGCGCCAGCAACTGCAACGGATGCGCGTGGTCTTCGTCGCCTTCCGCGCGCAGCACCGGGTAGACCGGGTCGTTGACGATCGGCATGCCCAGCGCCGCGCAGTGCACCCGCAGTTGGTGCTTGCGGCCCGTGACCGGCGACAACCGCAGGCGCAGCCGGCCGCCCTCGAGCGCCGCCAGTTGCTCGATCCCAGTTTCGGAGTTCGCTTCGCCCGGCACCTCGCGCATGCGCATGAAGGCCAGGTCTTCGGCCAGCCGACTGCGGTGCACCGCGGGCAGGGGCTGCGGCCCGGGCCCGTGCACGATGGCCTCGTAGGTCTTGTACACCTCGCGTTCCGCGAAGATGCGCTGGTAGAGGCCGCGCGTGGCGGGTTCCACGCTGAACAGCACCAGGCCCGCGGTGCTGCGGTCGATGCGGTGCACCGGCGCCAGCGTGTCGATGCCCAGCCTGCGCTTGAGCCGCACCAGCAGGCTTTCCTGCAGGTACTTGCCGCCGGGCGTGACCGGCAGGAAATGCGGCTTGTCGGCCACCACCAGGTGTGCGTCCTGGAACAGCAGCACCTCGTCGAAAGGCACGCGGGGCTCGTCCGGGATCTCGCGGTAGTAGTAGACGCGCCGGTGGGCGCGGTAGGGCTGCGTCCGCGTGACCGTCTCGCCGTGCTCGTCGATCACCTCGCCGGCGTCGATGCGCGCGAGCCAGGTGGCGGTGCCGACCGCGGGGAAGCGTTCGAGCAGGAAGGCCAGCACCGTCGGCCAGGCGCCGGGCGGCAGACCGACGCAGCTGGGGCCGACGCCGTCGCGGGTCGGCAGGGGGAGGGGAGGGGCAGGGGCGCGCACGGCATCGACTGTAGCCGTCCCACCGACGCGGGCCAGGGTTTCCACTGGCGCCCGGCCATTGCCAGCAGGGGATGTTGTTCCCATAATTACGCGTAATTATCGGAAATTACGGCGCTGCTTGAGGTCCGCACTGCACCTGCCGTCTGCGAACAGCCTTCCGCCCTCCGCCACACCCCGAACCACCCGCCAGGTCGATTCACACCATGCGCATCGTTGCCAACTCGCTGCACGACGAAGTCGCCACCGCGCTGAGGGAAGAGATCTTCGCGGGCGTGCTGGTGCCGGGCAGCTTCCTCGACGAAGCCGCGCTGTGCGAGCGGCTGGCCATCTCGCGCACGCCGCTGCGCGAGGCGCTCAAGGTGCTCACCGCCGAGGGACTGCTGCGCCACGAACCGCGCCGCGGCTGCTTCGTGGCCGAGGTGACCGAGCGCGACCTCGACGAGATCTTCCCCGTGATCTCGCTGCTCGAGGGCCGCTGCGCCTGGGAGGCCGCGCGCAATGCGAGCGACGCCGACATCGCCACGCTCGAGTCGCTGCACGACAAGCTGGTCAAGCACGCCGCGGCCAAGCGCATCACCGCCTACTACGCGACCAATCTCGTCATCCACGAGGCCATCATCACGCTGGCCGACAACCGCTGGCTGGCCCAGACCATCGGCGACCTGCGCAAGATCCTCAAGCTCGCGCGGCTGCAGCAACTCAACGCCCCGGGCCGGCTGGCGCAGAGCCTGTCGGAACACCTGGCCGTGTTCGCGGCCCTCAAGGCGCGCGACAGCGACGGCGCCGAGGCCGCGATGCGCACCCATCTCAACCGCCAGCGCGAAGCCCTGCGCGCCGTGGCGCTTCAACAGAAATCGAGGCTGGCTTCATGAATGCATCCACCTGGCTCACGCGCAGCGTGTCGCGATTGCGCCCCGGCGCCACCCCGGCGGCCGAAGCCGAAGCGGTGACGGCGCTGTCGCCGCTGCCCCCGGCCAAGAAGAAGGCCGCGTTGCCGCCGCGCACGCTGAGCGAGCGGCTCGAGGCCACCTTGCGCCGCCACGGCGAGGCGATGGCGCCGCGTGCGCTGCGGCGCGCGCTGACCGATCTGCAGGCGGTGGTCGACGCGCGCGTCAGCGAGGTCGAGGCCGGCCGGCGCGCCTGCGAAGTCATGCGCTGGTACGCCGAGCTCGATGCGGCCGAGCGGCGCGACGTCTGGCTGCTGATCAGCGAACGCTTCGCGCCCGATGCCAAGAAGCTCAGCAGCGCCCGTGCGCGCCACGAGGCCGCGGCCGGCACCGTCGACGAAGGGCAGGCCGAGGTGCATCTGCGCCGCGCGCTGGCCTCGCCGCGCGCGCGCCTGCTGCAACGCTTCACCATCGACCCCGACGGCATGCGCTTCCTGATCGACCTGCGGGCCGAGCTGCTGCCGCAGGTCAAGGGCGAGCGCCGTTTCGTGCCGCTCGACGCCGAGCTGGAGCACCTGTTCTCGACCTGGTTCGACGTCGCCTTCCTCGACCTGCGCCGCATCAGCTGGGACTCGCCGGCCTCGCTGATCGAGAAGCTGATCCAGTTCGAGGCGGTGCACGACATCAAGAGCTGGGCCGATGTGAAGAACCGGCTCGACAGCGACCGCCGCTGCTACGGCTTCTTCCATCCGCGCCTGCCCGACGTGCCGCTGATCTTCGTCGAGGTGGCGCTGGTCGACCACCTGAGCGACGGCATCGTGCCGCTGCTCGACGAGGCCGCGGCGCTGGCCACCGCGGACAAGGCCACGACCGCGATCTTCTATTCGATCAGCAACACGCAGACCGGCCTGCGCGGCGTGAGCTTCGGCGATTCGCTGATCAAGCGCGTGGTCGAGACGCTGCAGGCCGAGTTCCCGCGGCTCAAGGTCTTCGCCACGCTGTCGCCGATCCCGGGCTTTCGCCACTGGCTGGTCAAGCATGCGGCCGAGATGCTGCTGCGGCTCGACGACAAGCGCGCACGCGCCCTGGGGCAGGCGCTGGGCTCCTTGCCGCCCACGCCGGAGCGCCTGCTGGCCGCGGCCGACGATGCGCTGGCGCTCGATGCCAAATCTCCCGTGCGCCAGATGCTGATGCAATGCGCCGCCGAGTACCTGGGCCGCGCCACGGTCGACGGCAAGCCGATCGATCCGGTGGCGCGCTTCCACCTCGGCAACGGGGCGCGGGTCGAGCGCCTCAACTGGGCGGGCGACCCGTCGACCAAGGGCGTCAAGCAGGCCTACGGGCTCATGGTCAACTACCTCTACGATCTCAAGCGGCTCGACAAGCACCGCGCGCTGCTGTCCGAGGGCAAGGTGGCGGTGTCGGGCGACATCGACGGCCTGTTCTTCAAGGCTTGAGCATCCCGTTTTCGACGGGCCGATTTCCACGGCGTGCCGACGGCCCCGGCACATGAGCGTTGATAAAAACAGGAGACAAGACAATGAACCACAGCTTTCAGCGCCGCGACATGCTGCGCCTGGCCGCAGCGGCTGCCGCCGTCCTTGGCGGCGGCGCGCGCGCGCAATCCGGCTGGCCTGCCAAGCCCGTCACGCTGGTCGTGCCTTTCCCGGCCGGGGGCGGCACCGACGCGTTCGCGCGGCCGCTGTCGGCGCAGTTCTCCAAAGGCGCCGGCCAGACGTTGGTGATCGACAACCGCGGCGGTGCGGGCGGCACCTTGGGCGCGGGCGTCGCGGCCAAGCTGCCGCCGGACGGCTACGGCCTGTTCATGGGCGGGGTGCACCACGCCATCGCGCCGTCGATCTACCCCAGGCTCGACTACGACATCGAAAAGGATTTCGTGCCGCTGATGCTGCTGGCCAATGCGCCGCAGGTGGTGGTGGTCAACCCCAAGCGCGTGACGCAGACCACCCTCCAGGAGTTCATCGCCTATGCCAAGCGAAACCCGGCCAAGATGAATTACGGCTCGGCCGGCGCGGGCACCTCGCACCATCTGGCGGGCGAGCTGTTCAAGCAGCAGACCGGCACCTTCATCACGCACATTCCCTACCGCGGCGCGGGCCCGATGCTGCAGGACCTGATCGCGGGGAACGTCGACGTCTGCTTCGACGGCCTGGGTTCGTCCTCGCAGCACATCAAGGGCGGCCGCATCAAGGCGCTGATGATGGCCGGCGCCAAGCGCAACCCGGCCTTCCCCGACGTGCCCTGCGCGGCCGAGGTGGGCCTGCCCGACTACAACGTCACCACCTGGTACGGCCTGTGGGCGCCCAAGGGCACGCCGGCCGAGGTGCAGTCGCGCATCATCGAGGACATGAAGAAGGCGCTGGCCACCGACGAGCTCAAGACCATCTGGGCTGCCAACGGCTCCGAGGTTCCCGGCCTCACGGGCACGGCTTATGGCGGCTTCGTCAGTTCGGAAATCAAGCGCTGGGCCGCGGTGGTCAAGGCCTCGGGCGCCAAACTGGAATAAGGAAGAAGCGATGGCGGGTGAGATTCGCATCGAACGCGAAGGCGCGATCGCCTTCGTGACGCTGGTGCATGCCGGCCGGCTCAACGCCATGTCGCGCGCGATGTGGCGCGAACTGCGCGCGGCCTTCGAGGGCTCTGCTTCCCTGTCGGCCGACACGGCCCTGCGCTGCATCGTGCTGCGCGGGGAGGGCGGCGCGTTCTGCGCCGGCGGCGACATCTCGGAGTACCCGTCCTTCCGCTTCGATGCGGCCGCGCTGCGCGTCTTCCATGAAGACGAGGTCGGTGCCGCGCTCAAGGCGCTGCGCGGCTGCGAGGTGCCGATGCTCGCGCAGATCGAAGGCGCCTGCATGGGCGCCGGCCTCGAGATCGCGAGCTGCTGCGACATCCGGCTGGCCGGTGCATCCGCGAAATTCGGCGCGCCCATCGCCAAGCTCGGTTTCCCGATGGCGCCCTACGAGGCGGCGCTGGTCCACCGCGCCGTGGGCGATGCGCTGGCGCGCGACATGCTGCTGGCCGCGGGCGTGCACGGCGCGCCCCGGTTGAAGGACGCCGGCTTCCTGCTCGACGTGTGGCCCGACGAGGCCGTCGCCGACGCGGTGCAGGTGCATGCGCGCCGCATCGCCGCGCTCGCGCCCGAAGCCGCACGCGCCCACAAACGCATGCTGGCCGCACTGGCCGGCGTCGACACCGCGGCGGTCGAGGCCCTGCTGCCGACGGCCTACGACTACGCCGACACTCCCGAACACCGCGAAGGCATTGCCGCCTTCCTTGCCAAACGGCCTCCCGCTTTCCGAGACCCCGCATGACGACCAACGCCAACCTCTTCGCCGCGCTGCGCGCCGCTTTTCCTGCCGACCTCGATGCGGTCGCGGTCGAGACCGACGACGGCCTGCTGTATTCCTGGCGCGACCTCGATCGCGCGAGCGCGATGCTCGCCAACCTGTTCGCCGCGCTCGGCCTGGAAGAGGGTGCGCGCATCGCGGTGCAGGTCGAGAAGTCCGTCGAGGCGCTGATGCTCTACCTGGCCACGCTGCGCGCGGGCTATGTGTTCCTGCCGCTCAACACCGCCTACCGCGGCGCCGAGATCGAATACTTCATCGGCAACGCCGAGCCGGCCGTGGTGGTGTGCAGCAGCGCCAACGCCGGATGGGTCGGCCCGATCGCGCAGGCCGCGGGCACGCGCCATGTGTTCACGCTCGACGACGACCGCACCGGCACGCTGCTGGCGCTGGCGGCGCAATGCAGCGACCAGCACGCGGTGGCGCTCAAGAGCGACGACGATCTGGCGGCCATCCTGTACACCAGCGGCACCACCGGCCGCAGCAAGGGCGCGATGCTCACGCACCGCAACCTGCGCTCCAACGCCGAGGTGCTCAAGGACTACTGGGGCTGGACCGAGGGCGACGTGCTGATCCATGCGCTGCCGATCTTTCACGTGCACGGCCTGTTCGTCGCGATCCATGGTGCGCTGCTCAACGGCAGCAAGATGATCTGGCTCAACAAGTTCGATCCCAAGCGCGTGGTGGCACGGCTGCCCGAGGCCACGGTCTTCATGGGCGTGCCCACGCTCTACGTGCGCATGCTGGCCGAGCCCGGGCTCACGAAGAGGGCCTGCAAGCGCATGCGCCTGTTCATCGCCGGTTCGGCACCGTTGCTGATCGAGACCTTTCACGAATGGCAGCAGCGCACCGGCCACACGATCCTCGAGCGCTACGGCATGAGCGAGACGGCGATGCTCACGTCGAATCCCTACAGCCCGGTGCAGGGCGAGCGGCGCGGCGGCACGGTGGGCTTCGCGCTGCCGGGCGTGAACCTGCGCGTGCGCGTGGCCGACGAGAGCGGCGACAGCCGCGAGGCCACCACGGGCGAGATCGGCAACATCGAGGTCGATGGCCCCAACGTGTTCGCGGGCTACTGGCGCATGCCCGAGAAGACCAGGGAGGAATTCACGGCCGACGGTTTCTTCAAGACCGGCGACGTGGGCCAGATCGACGGACTGGGCTACATCACCATCGTCGGGCGCAGCAAGGACCTGATCATCAGCGGCGGCTACAACGTCTATCCGGCCGAGATCGAGGGCTTCATCAACGAGCTGCCGGGCGTGGCCGAGAGCGCGGTGGTCGGCGTGCCGCATGCGGACTTCGGTGAGGTCGGCGTGGCCGTGGTCACGACGAAGCCGGGCGCGACCCTCGATGCGGAAGCCATCGTGGCCGAGCTCAAGGCCAAGCTGGCGAACTTCAAGGTGCCCAAGCGCTGCTTCGTGGTCGGCGAGCTGCCGCGCAATGCGATGGGCAAGGTTCAGAAGGCGCTGCTGCGCGAGCAGCACAAGGGGCTGTTCGCGCGCGCCTGAGCCTCGTTCGGGCAGCGACGTCAGGGTGCGCGGCGCCGCCGTGGCCGGGCGAGCGTCAGCGGCTCGGCTCCAGGGGCGAGCCCGTCGGAAGGCTCGCGCAGGGCGGCGCTGCTGCGCGGTGTCGGACGGGCAGCCACGACAATGCGCGCATGAAAACTCTCGCGCTGTTCATTGCCACCGCGCTGGCCGAAATCGTCGGCTGCTACCTGCCGTGGTTGTGGCTCAAGCAGGGCAGGTCGGTCTGGCTGCTGCTGCCGGCGGCACTGAGCCTGGCGCTGTTCGCCTGGCTGCTCACACTGCATGCCACGGCCGCGGGCCGCGTCTATGCGGCCTATGGCGGTGTGTACATCGGCGTGGCGATCGCCTGGCTGTGGGCCGTGGACGGCATCCGGCCCACGCCCTGGGACGTGGCCGGCGTGGTGGTGGCGCTGACGGGCATGGGCCTGATCATGTTCCAGCCCAAGTGAGAGCGTGCCCTACTTGACCAGCAGCACCGAGACCGGGCTCTCGGCGATCACCTTGCTGGCCACCGAGCCCATGAGCGCGCGGCCGAACATGCCGTGGCCATGCGTGCCCATGACGATCAACCCGGCGCCGGCTTCCTTGGCGCCGGCGACGATCTCCTCGGGTGCGTGGCCATGGCGCTCCTGCGTCGTGAACGCGCTCACGCCCTGGTCGGCCAGCGCTTTCTTCACGGGCTCGAGGACTTTGGCTGCTTCTTCGGCGTAGTAGCCGTCGACGACTTCCTTGGACACATGGCGCTTCACGTTGCCCGGCAAGGCGGTGCAGACGTGCAGCACGACGAGTTCATGGCCTTCGACGAACATGGCGCGGTGGTCGGACAGGTAGGCCAGGGCCTTCTGGGTGTACGGGCTGCCGTCAACGGCGACGAGGATTTTCATGAGAGTCCTTTCAAGGTCATGGAAGAGGGCGACCGCGTGGGCGGCCCCTGCGACATGTGACCACAGCCAGGCCATCGTCGGTGGCGGATGCCCCCGATGGCGCTGCGGTCTTGACCTCGAGCGTAGGGGCGCGGTGCGCCCTGCGGGTTGATGCAGATCAACCCGCAGGGCGGCGGGAAGGCTCAGCGCTTGGGCTTGAGCTCGACGATCAGTGCCGGAGGAACGCGGCCGTCGATGTCACGTGGCAGCTTCTCGGTCTTCTGCAGCGCGCGCAGTGCGGCCTGGTCCCAGGCGGGCAGCCCGCTGGACTTGACCAGCCGTGGCGTGCCCACGATGGTGCCGTCGGGCGCCAGCTTGACCTCGAATTCGGCACCCGGGTTGCCGTTGACGAGTTCGGCGTCGGGGAAGACGACGTTCGGGCGCACAGCTGCCGCCACTCTGCCGCCGTAGCTGCCCGAAGGGCCGGAGGACTTCAGTGCAGTGCCGGTCGCGTTGTCGTCACCGCTGGCGCCGGCCAGGCCCTGCATGCGCTTGAGCGTGGCGGCACGGTCGGCCGCGGCCTGCTTGGCGGCATCGGCTTCCTTCTTCTTCGCGGCCTCGGCCTGCTGCTGTTGCTGCTGCTTGGCCTCGGCTTCCTTCTTCTTGCGTGCGTCGGCCTGCGCCTTCTCCTGTGCTTCCTTGCGATCTTCGGCCTGTTCTTCGGCGCGGCGCTTGGCCTCGAGTTCCTTCTTTTCCTGGGCCGCCTTCTTCGCGGCTTCCATCTTCTTTTCCTGCTTGGCCTGCTCGATCTCCTGCTCGCGCTCCTTCTGCTCGCGCGCCTTCTTCTCGCGCTCGAGCGCGATGTCGGGCGGACGCGGGGCGGGTGCGGGCTCGGGCGCCCTCGCCGCGGGCGGCGGTGGGGGCGGCGGAGGCGGTGGTGCAGGTGTCGGCGCGGGCGCGGGCGGCGGCACGGGCGCCGGCGGCTGCGTCAGGCGCGGTGCCGCCTGCTGCACCGTGGTCGACCAGATCTCGGCCTCGACCGCGTCGCTCTCGGCGTCGCGCTTCCAGTGCACGCCCCAGGTCAGCGCGGCGATCAGCACCGCGTGCGCGGCCAGCGCGAAGGCGATGGCGCGCGGCGTGCCGCGTTGGGGCGGGGGGGCGAACTCGGGGCGGTCGGCGGCGAGCGACATGCCTTACTTCGCGCCCGTGGTCGTGACCGACAGCCCGACCCGCTCGACGCCCGCGCGCTTGAGCAGGTTCATGGCCTTGACCACGGTCTCGTACTTGACCGACTTGTCGGCGCTGATGACCACCGGGCGTTCGGCGTCGCCGCCCTGTGCGGTCTGCACGGCCGTGCCGATCTGCGCGAACGGGATGGCGCTGCCGCCCGAACCGGTGGACGGGTCCTTCTTGATCTGGATCTCGTCGTCGGTCTTGATGACGATCTCGATCGGCTTGTCGGGCTGCTTGTTGGCGCGGTCGACGCTCGGCAGGTTGATCACGCTGGGTGTGATCAGTGGCGCGGTCACCATGAAGATGATCAGCAGCACCAGCATGACGTCGATGAACGGGACCATGTTGATCTCGTTGATCGTGCGGCGGCCGCGGCCGCGGGAGGAGGTGGCGGGCATGGGCTCAGCGGCCGGCGCTCGAAGGCGCCGGCTGGGTCGACAGGTTGCGCTGCAGGATGTTCGAGAACTCTTCGATGAAGGTCTCGAGTGCGATCGCGGTCTTGTCGATCTCGCGCGCAAAGCGGTTGTAGCCGACCACCGCGGGGATGGCGGCGAACAGGCCGATGGCGGTGGCGACCAGCGCCTCGGCGATGCCCGGCGCGACGGTGGCCAGCGTGACCTGCGTCAGCGCGGCCAGGCCGGTGAAGGCATGCATGATCCCCCAGACCGTGCCGAACAGCCCCACGTAGGGCGAGACCGAGCCGACCGTGGCCAGGAAGGACAGGTTGGATTCGGCCACGTCGAGCTCGCGCTGGAAGCTCGCGCGCATCGCGCGGCGCGCGCCGTCGAGCAGCGTGGCGGCGTCGGCCACATGGCGTTCACGCAGCTTCTGGTACTCGCGCATGCCGGAAGCGAAGATGCGCTCCATCGGGCCGGCGAGCTTGGCGTTCTGGGCCGCGGAGGCGAACAGCTCGTTCAGGCTGGTGCCCGACCAGAAGTCGCGCTCGAACTCGTCGTTGAGGGCGCGCATGCGCTTGAGTGCGAAGAACTTGCGGAAGATCGCCGCCCAGCTGGCGATCGAAATGCCGGCCAGCAGCAGCACCACGAGTTGCACGGGCAGGCTGGCATGGATCAGGAGGGTGAGGATCGAAAGGTCTTGGTTCATGGCGTGAGAGGTTGAGACATGGAGCCGCGATGGCGCTCGAGGGTTCCCGCAACATGGGCCGGAATGCGGGCTGGGCGCAATGTGAGGCCATCGACCCAGCCGATGCGGATCGTGCCTTCGCACAGCAAAGAGGGTTGCTCTTCTTTTGATAGCACTCGCTGAGCGATTATGGCGGACGCCGAACCGGTCTGACGAAGTTCGACCGTCACAAGCAGTTCGTCGTCGAGCCGTGCGGGCCGGTGGTACTTGAGCTGGGTCTCGCTCACCACGAACATCCCGCCGCTCTGTTCGCGCAGCGCGCGCTGCTCGATGCCCAGGTCGCGCAGCCATTCGGTGCGCGCGCGTTCCATGAACTTCAGGTAGTTGGCATAGAACACGATGCCGCCGGCATCGGTGTCTTCCCAATAGATGCGGATCGGGAACTGGAAGCTCATCCGGCCAGCGTCTTGAGCCGCGCGATGGCTTCTTCGAGGTGCGCCATGGAGCTGGCGGTCGAGAAGCGCACGAAGCGCGCGGTCTCGGCCGTGCCGAAGTCGCGGCCCGGCGTGATCGCGACGTGGGCGCGTTTCATCACCTCGAAGGCGAAGTCCCAGCTGCCTTCGATGCCCAGCTTGCGCGCGAACTCGGTGCAGTCGGCCCAGGCATAGAAGGCGCCGTCGGGTTCGACCGGCACCGTGAGCCCGAGCGCATTGAGCTGCGGAATGAACCAGTCGCGTCGGCGCTTGAACTCGGCGCGGCGGCGTTCGTACTCGGCGATGCTTTCGGGCTCGAAGCAGGCCAGCGCCGCGTACTGCGCCACGGTGCTCGCGCAGATGAACAGGTTCTGCGCCAGGCGTTCTACCGCCGGCACCAGCGCATCGGGCACCACCAGCCAGCCGAGTCGCCAGCCGGTCATGTTGAAGTACTTGCTGAAGCTGTTGATGCTGATGACCTGGTCGTCGATGGCCAGAGCGGTCTGGCCGAAGGCGTCGTCGTGCGACAGGCCGAGGTAGATCTCGTCGATCAGCGTGATGCCGCCGCGACGCGACACCACCTCGTGGATGCGGCGCAGTTCGTCGGGCGCGATCGAGGTGCCGGTCGGGTTCGAGGGCGAGGCCAGCAGCACGCCGCGCGTCTTGTCGGTCCAGGCCGCCTCGACCTTGGCCGCGCTGAGCTGGAAGCGCTCGGCCGCGGTGGTCGGCACCAGCACGGCGCGCCCTTCGGCGGCCGTCACGAAATGGCGGTTGCAGGGGTAGCTGGGGTCGGGCAGCAGGATCTCGTCGCCTGCCTCGATCAGCGCCAGGCAGGCCAGTTGCAGCGCAGCCGAGGCGCCGGCGGTGATCACGATGCGACGGGCCGGCACGTCGACGCCGAAGCGCTCGCGGTACCAGCCGCTGATGCGTTCGCGCAGCAGTTCGAGGCCGGTGGCCTGCGTGTACTGCGTGGCGCCCGCGCGCACGGCCCGTACGGCGGCTTCCTGCACCAGGGGCGGCGCGGTGAAGTCGGGCTCGCCGATGTTCAGGAAGATCATCGGCCGGTCGGTGTGGGCCACTTCGCGCGCCAGGGCGCTGGCGGCCTTGGCCACTTCCATCACATAGAAGGGCTCGATCTTTTCCGCACGGCTCGAGATCCTCATGCGCGCGCTTTCCCCGACGCGCGATCGGCTTCGACCTCGACGCTGCGCAGCGTCGGCGCCAGGCCGTTGAGCACCGCGTTCACGTACTTGTGGCCGTCGGTGCCGCCGAATTCCTTGGCCAGCTCGATGCACTCGTTGAGCACCACGCGCCATGGCACGTCGAGGCAGTGCCGGAATTCGTAGACGCCGATCCACATCACGGCATGCTCGATCGGCGAGATCTCTCCGAACTTGCGGTCGAGCAGCGGCTGGATCAGCGCGTCGAGCTCGGCCTCTTCGCGGATCGTGCCGTGCAGCAGCGCGTCGTAGTGGGCGGCATCGGCCTTGTGGAAGCCGGCCAGGTCGCGTGTGAAATGGTCGATCTCGGTCGCATCGTTGCGGCCCACCAGGTGCTGGTAGAGCGCCTGCAGCGCGAATTCGCGCGAGCGGCTGCGGTTGGACTTGGCCGAGGCCTTGCGTGCGCCCGTGCTGGTGAGGCCGGTGCGCACCTGGCGCGGCTTGGCGTCTTGGTCGGGGGGAAGGTCTGCGGTCATGAGAGGGTGGTGGCCAGCAGCTGCGCCATTTCGACGGCGACGCGCGCCGCATCGCGGCCCTTGTCGGTCTGGCGGGCCACGGCTTGGTCCAGGTTTTCGGTGGTGAGGATCGCGTTGGCGATGGGCAGGTGGTGGTCGAGTGCGATGCGGCTCACGCTCGCGCCCGATTCGTTGGCCACGAGTTCGAAATGGTAGGTCTCGCCGCGGATGATGCATCCCAGCGCGACCAGCGCGTGGTAGCCGCCGCGCCGGGCCATGGCCTGCAGCGCCACCGGCACTTCCAGTGCGCCGGGCACGCGCACGTGGTCGATGTCGGCATCGGCCACGCCGAGCGCCGAGAGTTCGGCCAGGCAGGCCTCGGCCAGTGCATCGGTGATGTCTTCGTTGAAGCGTGCCTGCACGATGCCGATGCGCAGGCCTTGTCCGTCGAGCGCCAGAAGCTCGCCCTTGTTTGCGTGAAGCACGTGTCAGTCCTTGTGGATGTAGCCGGTGATTTCGATGCCGTAGCCGGCCGCCATGCTGGGCATGCGACGCGGCGTGCCCAGCAATTGCATCTTGTGCACGCCGCATTCGCGCAGGATCTGCGCGCCGACGCCGTAGCTGCGCAGGTCCATGCGGCCGCGCTCGGGCGCCTGGGCCGGACGCGCGGTGCCGTCGAACTGGGCCAGCAGCTCCGCCGCGGTCTCGCCGCAGTTGAGCAGGATCGCCACGCCCTTGTCCTGCTTGGCGATGTAGGCCAGGCTGGCGTCGAGGCTCCAGGAGTGCAGCGAGCGGTTGATCTCGAGCGCATCGAGCACCGACAGCGGCTCGTGCACCCGCACGGCCACGGTCTCGTCGCTGTTCCAGCTGCCGCGCACCAGCGCGAGGTGCACGCCGTTGCTGGGCTTGTCCTGGAAAGCGTGGGCGGTGAAGCGGCCCCAGGCGGTTTCGATCTCGCGGCAACCGACCTTGTGGACCAGCGTCTCGGTGCGGCTGCGGTGTTCGATCAGCGCGGCGATGGTGCCGATCTTCAGGCCGTGCTCGGCCGCGAACAGTTGCAGGTCGGGCAGACGCGCCATCGTGCCGTCTTCGTTCATGACTTCGCAGATCACCGATGCGGGCGAGCAGCCGGCCATGGTGGCGAAGTCGCAGCCGGCTTCGGTGTGGCCGGCGCGCATCAGCACGCCGCCGTCGACCGCCTGCAGCGGGAAGATGTGGCCGGGTTGGACCAGGTCGGTTGCCACGGCATTGCGTGCGACGGCCGCCTGCACGGTGCGCGAGCGGTCGGCCGCCGAGATGCCGGTGGTCACGCCTTCGGCGGCCTCGATCGATACGGTGAACGCGGTCGAGTGCTGGGCGCCGTTGCGCGCCACCATCGGCGGCAGGTTGAGCCGCTCGCACATCTCGCGCGAGAGCGTGAGGCAGATCAGGCCGCGGGCGTAGCGCGCCATGAAGTTGATGGCTTCGGGCGTCACGTGGTCGGCGGCCAGCACGATGTCGCCCTCGTTCTCGCGGTCTTCCTCGTCGACCAGGATGACCATGCGGCCGGCGGCGATTTCCGCCACGATTTCCTCGACCGGCGAGATGGGGGCCGGGGCCCGCCCGTTGCGGTTGCCCGCGATGGGGGTGACGGATGCGTTCATGGCGTGTGCTGTTTAGGAGGTTGCGGCGGGAAGCATCCCGGCCTGGAGCATGCGCTCGACGTAGCGAGCGACGGTGTCGATTTCGAGGTTCACGCGGCTGCCTTCGCGCAGCGTGCCGAGCGAGGTGTTTTCCACCGTGTGCGGGATCAGGTTGATGCTGATCTCGCTGCCGTCGGCCCCATCGGTCACGCTGTTGACCGTGAGGCTCACGCCGTTCACGGTGATCGATCCCTTGTAGGCGAGGAAGCGGGCCAGCGCGGGCGGCGCGAGCACGCGCAGTTCCCAGCTTTCGCCGACCGGCGCGAAGCGGCGCACCGTGCCGATGCCGTCGACATGGCCCGACACGATGTGCCCGCCCAGACGGTCGTTGGCGCGCAGCGCCTTCTCCAGGTTGACCCGAGCGCTCTCTTCGGCCAGGCCGGCGGTCTTGTCCAGCGATTCGACGGAAATGTCGATGGTGAACTGCTGCTGCGCCGGATCGCGCGTGGTCACGGTCATGCAGGCGCCGTTGAGCGCGATGCTGTCGCCGAGGCCGACGTCGTCCAGATAGCCGGGCGGCGTGGCAATGCTGAGGCGCTTGCCGTGGGAGGAGGAGCTTCCGAGGTTGCGTACGGCGGCGATGCGCCCCACGCCGGTGATGATGCCGGTGAACATCCGCGCATTTTCGCAGAGAACGGGAGCCCCCCGGCTTTTCATGGCGCTTTGCACCATGTAATTCGCCACCCCCCGAGGGGGAGGCGCGGTTCGCCTTGGGGCGGCCCGGCGGCGGCCGCCTGCGTCCCGGTTTCTAGAAAGCGTCCCGGCCGGCGACGCGGGCCACGATGCGCAGGTCGGGGCCGAAGCGTTCCACAGAGCGAAATTCGAGGGGCAGGGCACCGCTCAATGCGCTCAGCGGGCCGCCGGCGAAGGGTTGGCTGGCCATCTCCAGGCCCTCGCCGAGCAGCTTGGGCGCCAGGTAGACCACCAACTCGTCCACCCAGCCTTCGCGCAGCAGCGAGCCGTTGAGCTTGTGGCCGGCCTCGACGTGCAATTCGTTGACTTCGCGCCGGGCCAGGTCGTGCAGCATCGCGCCCAGGTCCACCTTGCCGTCGGCATTGGGTAACTGGACGATGGTCGCGCCGCGCGCCGCGAGCGCGGCGGCCCGGGCTTCGTCGGCCTGCGCGGCGTAGATCCAGACCTGGCGGCCGGGCACGTCGAACAACCGGGCATTGGGCGGCGTTTGAAGCCGGCTGTCGACGATCACCAGATGCGGCTGCCGCGGCGTCTCGACCAGCCGCACGTCGAGGCGCGGGTTGTCGTCGATCACCGTGCCGACGCCGGTCAGCACGGCGCTCGCGCGGGCGCGCCAGGCGTGGCCGTCGGTGCGAGCCTCGGCCGAGGTGATCCACTGGCTCACGCCGTTGGACAGCGCCGTCTTGCCGTCGAGCGAGGCCGCGGTCTTGAGCCGGACCCAGGGCGTCTGGCGGACCATGCGGCTGAAGAAGCCGATGTTGAGTTCACGCGTCGCCTCGGCCTCGGCGCCGATCTCGACCACCACGCCGGCGGCGCGCAACCGTGCGAAGCCCTGGCCCGCGACCAGCGGGTTCGGGTCGGCGATCGAGGCCACGACGCGGCCGATGCCGGCCGCGGCCAGCGCGTCGCAGCAGGGGCCGGTGCGGCCGTGGTGGGCGCAGGGCTCGAGCGTGACGTAGGCCGTGGCGCCGGCCACCGACAGCCCGCGCGCCGCGGCATCGCGCAGCGCCATCACCTCGGCATGCGGGCCGCCCGCGCGCTGGGTGTGGCCGCTGCCGATCACCTCGCCCGAAGGCGCGACCAGCACGCAGCCGACGCGCGGATTCGGATCGGTCAGCAGGCGGGCGTCCGAGGCCAGTTGCTGGGCGTGCGCGATGTGCTGCGCGTCGAGGGAGGGAAGAGGCATGGAGGAGCGATCGAAGGGCGCGTGGCGCGCCGACGGATCATACGAGTGGTCGCGCGAGGCGACGAACGGCAGGCGGTCCGTCGAGGTTCAAATCTAGACTCCCGGCACTTCGACGGACGAGCAGGGGATTCCTGCCGGCGATCGAGGGCCTGCAGGGAGGCATAGAACATGACGTGTTCCAAACGTCTGGCCGGAGGCTTTTCTCTTCTCGAGGTGCTGGTCTCGGTCCTCGTGCTCAGCGCGGGATTGCTGGGCGCGGCGGGCATGCTGCTTACGTCGCTGCGCAGTGCCAGCGAATCGGCCGTGTTCAGTGCGGCCGTGGACCTGGCGCGCGACCTGTCCGAGAAGCTGCGCGCGAATCCGGGCATTGCGGCGAGAAACGACCCTGCGAACGCCTATCTCCTCGCACTCGGCGCGGGCGACGCGGCTCCCGCCAGCGCGCTGGCCTGCGTGGGCGAAGCGTCCTGCACCGCTGCGCAGTTGGCAGCCTGGGACGTGCACGAATGGGCGCTTCGTGTGCAGGTCGCATTGCCCGAGGCGCGGCTGGTGGTCTGCTTCGATGAGGCCTTTGCCCGGGCCGAGGACGATGTCTGGGCCTGCACCCACGCCGGGCGCACGCTTGCCGTCAAGTTGGGCTGGGCGCCCCGGGTGGGTCACAAGGCCGACGGCGCCGCCCCACCGCCCCGCCTGGTCATGCAACTGAGTCCCGGACACGACGGTGATGACCATGTGGCCGAAGGTTTCTGAGCCGCGCCCGGCCGGGCACCACCGCCCGGCTCGCGGCGTCACGCTGATCGAGCTGATGGTGGCGCTGGCCATCGGGCTGATCGTGGTGCTGGCGGCCGGCACCGCCTTCCTCGCCGCCCGCAAGCTGTTCGATGCCAACGCCGACATCCAGCAGGTGCAGGACACGATGCGTTATGCACGCTACGTGGTGCAGAACGTGGTCCGGCAGGCCGGCTATGCCGACTACGCGCCCGACAGGGCGGTCGAGGGCATCGGCGTGGTCGCCGCCAACACGGCGCTGCCGGGTGACGCCGCCGATCATCTGTCGAGCCTCCATGTCTTCGGTGCGACCCGCACGATCGTTCCGAGCACGGGCGACAGCGTCGGCGTGGATGGCACCGATCCCGTGGGGGCCAACGATTCGTTGCTGGTGCGCTTCTTCGGCCGCAGCGCCTTCGACAGCGACGAGCCCGACAGCACCATGGTCGACTGCCTCGGGCAGGCGGTGAGCGGGCCCGGGGGCGCCGCGCCGGAGGCGGCGCGCGCCTGGAGCTTCTTCTACGTGGCGCGGGCCGCCGACGGCGAACCCGAGCTGTACTGCAAGCGGCGTGTGGTCCACCCCGGCGCCGCCGACAGCTTCCAGTCGCAGCCCATCGCGCGCGGCGTCGAGCGGTTCAAGGTGGTGTTCGGCTACGACGCCGATGGCGACAGCGTGCCCGAGCGCTGGCTCGATGCCGAGGCACTCGACGAACAGGCCCGCGCCGCCAACGTGCCGGCCAGCACCGAGTGGCGCAAGGTCGTGGGGCTGCGGATCGGCATGGTGGTGCGCAGTGCGCGGCCCAACGCAGATCTGAGGCACGCGGGGACGGCCCTCGCCGCCATGACACCGCTGGGCGCTGCGTTCGAGCGCCGCGTGTCTTTCGATCCGCCGGACGATGGCCGTTTCCGCCTGACGACGACCTTCACGCTGATGCTGCGCAATGCCGTGAAGGACCCTTCGTGAGTGCGAAGCCCCAAGGTTGCGGGGCCGCCCAGCGCGGCTTCTCGCTGATCGTGGTGCTGCTGTTGCTGGCCATCGTCATGGTGCTGAGCGTGTCCGCGGCGCAATTGGCGCTGGTCAACGAGGCGGCGGCCCGCAGCGATCGCGACACCGAAATCGCACTGCAGGCCGCCGAGGCCGCGTTGGTCGATGCCGAGCGCGATGTGCTCGGCCCGAACGCCGACGCCGCGGCCCGGCTGTGCCTGTTCGACAACCGAGACATCGCCGCATTTACCGTCGGTTGCGGCACGGGCCGAAACCTTGGCCTGTGCGCGGCCACCGCACCGGGCGAAACACCCGCCTGGATTTCCGCCGATCTCTCGCCCGCGAGCGCCGTTGCCGTGTCCTACGGGCAGTTCACCGGACAGGCTTACGTGGCGGGCGAAGACCAGGGCGCGGTACCGGCCCATCTGCCTCGCTATGTCGTCGAGGCCATCCGCAACCACGGCGGGTGGGAGGCCAACCGCCTGCAAGGTGCCAGCGCCGAGGGCGCCACCCACCTGTTCCGCGTGACCGCCGTGGGTTTCGGTGTCGACGCCCGGACGCAGGTGATGCTGCAAACCACGCTCTACAAATCCATGACCAGCCCGGGGTGCCCATGAGCATGCAATCGATCCTCCGGTGCAGCCTCGTCGCATCGTCGCTCTGCCTGACCGGGCCCTGTGTGAGGGCTGATGCGCCTGCGCGCCCGCCCGACGCCGTGCTGGCCGCCGAGCCGCTGTTCGCCACCACGGCGCGCGTGAAGCCGAACATGGTGCTGGACCTGTCGGTGGCATATCCGACCACCGGCGCGGCCTACCGTGGCGAGTTCGATCTTCGCAAGACCTACATCGGTTACTGGGACCCGATGGGCTGCTACGACTACGCGGCGGCCGATGGCTTCTTCCGGCGCGGCGCCGATGCGAGCGAGAGCCCCGACGGTATCGTCTGCGTCAATCAGTGGAGTGGGAACATGCTCAACTGGGCTGCTTCGTCGGCCATCGACATGCTGCGCTACGCCATGACCGGCGGCGACCGTGTGATCGACACCGCCGACACGACGGTGCTGCAACGGGCCGTGCTCCCGGACGATTTCTACAACGCCGAGCGCTACTTTCCGGCCCGCACCCTGCGCGGCCGTCTCGACCAGCTCACGCCCCTGGTCGCAAGCGGGCAGGTGAGGGCCAACGGCTCGGTGCGCATCGCCAACTGCCGAGACCGTCTGTTCGTCGGTTCCGCGACCAGGGGCCACTGCGACGCACCCGGCGCCAACCAGGCCTACGGGCCGGGCGGCGCGGCACCGTACCTGGCGCGCGTGCAGGTCTGCAGCGGCGCCGAGGGCACGACGCGACGCGATCTGTGCTTCAGGTACCCGAGCGGACAGGCCAAGCCCGTCGGGGCGCTGCAGACCTACGCCGACAAGATGCGCTTCGCCGTCTTCGGCTATCTGACGGACAACACCAATGCGCGCTATGGCGGCGTGCTGCGCGCGCCCATGAAGTTCACCGGCCCGAACGGGCAGAACGAGCGCTTCGAAAAGATCGCCAACGAGGCCGCCGAGTGGGATGCGACCTCCGGCGTGTTCGTGCGCAACCCGCTGGCCGCGAGTGAAGGCCTGAGCGGCGTGGCGAACTACCTGAACCAGTTCGGGCGCACCGGCCCGGTGGCGGGCACCTACAAGGGCCTGGACCCTGTCGGTGAGCTGTACTACGAGTCGCTGCGCTACCTGCAGGGGCAGCCACCGTCCGAGCCGGCTGCGGCAGGCATGACGGCGGCGATGAAGGACGGATTCCCGGTCTACAACCAGAGCCGCCACTGGGGCGTCGGCGATCGGGCGCTGTGGGATCCCGTGGTCGAAGGCTGCCAGCGCAACCAGGTGCTGGCCATCGGCGATCTCAACACGCATCACGACCAGTCGCTGCCCGGCCTGCGCAACGACGGGCTCGACGGCTGGCCGAGCGGCATTCGCACGCCCGATCCCGCCCGGATGGAGCCCGACACCGCCCACTGGAGCCGCATCGTGGGCGCCTTCGAGAACAACGAGTCGCTGGCTTACACCCATCCCTCGGGCAAGCCCGGGCTCAGGACGCGCGGCAATGCCGACGGTCCCCGCGCCTTCGCCTACCGCAGCGGCACGCAGATCAGCGCGCAGAACATGGCCACGCTCGGCACGGGGGCCAGCGCCGGCTCCCTGGGCTGGGCGGGGCTGGCCTATTGGGCGCACACGCAGCAGATCCGCAGCGACCATCCCGCGCTGCGTGTGAAGACCTACACCATCGACGTGGACGAGCGGGGTGACGGCACGCTGCGCCGGGCCCAGCGGGGCAGCGCCTACTATCTGGCGGCCAAGTACGGTGCCTTCGACGACCGCAACCAGGACGGCAACCCTTTCGTGACGGCCAGCGGTGTCGGCGGCGAAGAACGCGTCTCGAATGCGGAATGGCAATCGGGCGTGGACGACGACGGTTTTCCCAAGCCGCGCGGCTACTTCCTGGCGAGCCGGCCTCAAGAGATGATTGCAGCCATCCGGGAGATCTTCCGGAGCGCCGCCGCCCCGAGCGGCACGACCGCGGGCGGCGCCATCGCCAGCCACCACGTCGCGCGCAGCGGCACGCAGCTCTACATCCCGCAGTTCGACAGCAGCACCTGGTCGGGCTCGTTGCTGGCCTATCCGTTGCACTACGACGCAGCCTCGGGCGCGGTCAGCAAGGGCGCGACCCCCATCTGGAATGCGGGCGAGCGGCTCACGGGCCATCCGGAGGCGGTTCCGCCTGTGGCGGCCCGCGATCCGGCCAGCCGGCGGATCTTCACGCAGCGCAGCACGGGGCAGGGCGCCGAATTCTTGTGGGAAGCATTGAGCGCCGATGCACCGCTGCGGGCCGCCCTGGACCGCGTGCCCGACTCGCAGATGGACGAACGCGACGGGCTGGGCGAGGCCCGCGTCGCCTACCTGCGCGGTGACCGCCGGCGCGAGGGCCACGGGAGTGCGGGGGTGTTCCGCATGCGCGACTCGGTGATGGGCGACATCGTCAACGCCGCGCCGCTGCAGGTGGGGGCGCCTAGTGCCGCATTGCAGGGTCCGGCTTACGCGGACTTCCTGGTCGCGAACCGGGCACGGCGGCAGGCCGTCTACGTCGGCGCCAACGACGGCATGCTGCACGCCTTTGCCGCCGACGACGGCAGCGAACTCTTCGCCTACGTGCCGCGCGCCGTGTTCGACAGGCTGGGCGCCTACGCCTCGCCGGCCTATGTCCATCAGCCCTATGTCGACGGCAGTCCGGTCGCGGGCGAGGTCCTGGGCACCGACGGCCAGTGGAAGACGATGCTGGTGTCGGGCATGGGCGGTGGCGCGCGCGGGGTCTTCGCGCTGGACGTGAGCACGCCCGAGCGCTTTGCCGCGTCGCAGGTCCGATGGGAGTTCAGCGGTGCCGACGACGCCGACATGGGCCATGTCACCCAGGCGCCGCGCCTGCTGAAATTTCGCACCACCGCAGCCAGAAACGGCAAGGCCGCGACCTACCGGTGGTTTGCGGTGGTGCCATCCGGTTTCAACAACGCCAACGCCAGCCGGGCCGGCGCGTTGTTCCTGCTGTCGCTCGACAAGGCACCGGGCGAGCCCTGGGTCATGGGCAGCAACTACCACAAGGTCCTGCTGCCCGCGCCCGTCGACACCACGCGGGTCAATGCGCTCGGACCGGTCGGCGACTACGCCGGCGCGGACCGCGCCACGCGGTGGCTCTACGCGGGTGACACCCAGGGCAATCTCTGGAAGTTCGACTTCGCGAACGACGCGCCCTGGACGGCGGCCAACGCACTGGCCCTGTCGGGTGCGCCGTTGATGGTTGCCCAAGACGCGGCGGGGCTGCGCCAGCCCATCACCGTGCCGCCTGAAGTCGGGGTCGGGCCGAACGGCGGCGCGATCCTGCTGTTCGGTACCGGGAAATGGGTGGAGGCCGACGACGTGGGAAGCCGTGGCGTGCAATCGATCTATGCGGTCCACGACAACGGCCAGGCGATCCCCGGCGGCGGCGCCCGCACGCAACTGCAAAGCCGCCGCGTTACCAGCGAGGGCGACCGGTTCCGGGTCACGGGCGATGCCTTCGCCTACGGCCGCTACAGCGACAAGACGGCCCAGCGGCGCGGCTGGTATTTCGACCTGCCCAACGCCGAGGACCAGGGCGAGCGCCTGGTGTCGCGCATGGTGCTCAGCGATGGCCAGTTGTTCTTCAACACGCTGATTCCCCAGGCCAGCACTTGTAGTGCAGGCGGTGGCGGCCACCACTGCGCGGTCGAAGCCATGACGGGCTTGTCCGCGGGCTTGACCTGCCTCCCGTCGACCGTCGGCATGCCGAGTGCGCCGCTGGTCGTCCAGGCCGGCGACGGTGCATTCGCCCGGACCGACGCTTTCGGGCGCCGCACCGAGACGAAGAAGGTCGAGGTCGTCAGCATCGGTACCGGGCCCGGCGACGCACCGGGTGTGTCCATCGACCGGCCGCTTGCCGGTGGAAAGATCGCGCAGGTGGCCGGGCGCCTGAACTGGCGCCGGGTGCTCCACTTCAAGGATCTGAAGAAATGACGCGCCGCCGCCTTGCCCTGCGCGGCTTCACGCTGGTGGAGCTCATGATCGTGGTGACCATCATCGCCATCCTGGCCTCGATCGCCTACGCCTCCTACGTGGACGCGTTGCGCAGGGGCTGGCGGGCCGAGGCGCGCACCGCGCTGATGCAGGAGATGCAGCAGCAGGAACGCTTCTACACACAGCGCGCCACCTACCGCGGCACGGCTTTCAGCAGCGACTCGGGTCCGACCGCTGGCGCCGGAAAGTACACGCTGGCGGTCGGCCCCTGCGATGGGCAAACCGGTACGCGACATTGCATCCGGCTCACGGCCACGCTCAAGAGCCATTTCGTCGACCCCCTGGCATGGGCTTTCTGGCTGGACAGCCGGGGAGAGAAGGGCTGCACCGGCACGGCGTCGCCGTCGGGCTGTTGGCCATGACGGTGCGGTGGGGCCGGGGCTTCACGCTCGTCGAACTGCTGGTCGTGGTGGGGCTGCTGGCCATCCTGGCGATGCTGGCCGTTCCGGGCTTTCGCGATCTGATGCTGAACCAGCGGCTGAGCGCGAGCACCCGGGATTTCGTCGCCGCGCTGAATCTGGCGCGCGCCGAGGCGCTCAGGCGTTCGCAAAGCGTCAGGGTCCTGCCGACCGGCCGCGACTGGGACAGTGGTTGGCAGGTGCAGGTCCAGCAGGGGGAAGAGATCGTGGTCCTGCGGCGTTTCGAGCCGCTGCGCGAGGGTGTCACGGTGGATGCGCTGGGCAATGCCTTCGGCCGCTCGGTCAGCTACGACGCCAACGGCTTTGCGGGTGGCAGCAAGGGTATCAATGCACTGGGCTGCCTGACCTTCAAGGCCCGGACCCAGCGCCGCAGCTCGATCGTCATTCCGGCTTCTGGCCGGCCCAAGCTGTGCGATCCCGACAAGGCCGGTGATTGCGGCCTGGGCCGCTGCGGCAGCAAGCGGTAGCCGCGGCTCAAATATCCCGCAGCAGCTGCCTGAACTCGTCCACGTCCTCGAAGCTGCGGTAGACCGAGGCGAAGCGCACGTAGGCCACCTTGTCGAGCTTCTTGAGCTCGCGCATCACGAGCTCGCCGACCTTGGTCGAGTCGATTTCGCGCAGGCCGCTCGAGAGAAGCTTCTGGTCGATGCGCAGCAGTGCGCCGTCGATCTGCTCGATGCTCACCGGACGCTTGCGCAGCGCCAGCATCATCGAGGCACGCACCTTCCTGGAATCGAAGTCGGCGCGGCTGCCGTCCTTCTTGACCACGACCGGATAGTTGACGTCCGGCCGTTCGTAGGTGGTGAAGCGCTTGTCGCAGTCGCCGCACTGGCGACGGCGGCGCACGAAGTCGCCGTCCTCCGAGACCCGGGTCTCGACGACCTGGGTCTCGGCATGGCCGCAGAACGGACACTTCATGCGGGCGGCCTAGACAGGGGAACTCAACGGTAGACCGGGAACCGGCTCGTCAGCGCATGCACCTTGGCGCGCACGGCATCGATGTTCGCCGCATCGCGCGGGTTCTCGAGCACGTCCGCCACCAGGTTGGCCGTGAGGCGCGCTTCCTCGTCCTTGAAGCCGCGCGTGGTCATGGCCGGCGTGCCGATGCGCACGCCGCTGGTCACCATCGGCTTTTCCGGATCGTTGGGGATCGCGTTCTTGTTGATCGTCATGTGGGCGCTGCCCAGCACCGCTTCGGCTTCCTTGCCGGTGATGCCCTTGGCGCGCAGGTCGACCAGCATCACGTGGCTTTCGGTGCGTCCGCTCACGATGCGCAGGCCGCGCTCGGTCAGCGTGTCGGCCACGATCTTGGCGTTCTTGACCACCTGTTGCTGGTAGGTCTTGAACTCCGGTGTCATGGCCTCCTTGAACGCGACGGCCTTGGCGGCAATCACGTGCATCAACGGGCCGCCCTGCAGGCCGGGGAAGATCGCGCTGTTGATCGCCTTCTCGTGCTGCGACTTCATCAGGATGATGCCGCCGCGCGGGCCGCGCAGGCTCTTGTGGGTGGTCGAGGTGACGATGTCGGCGTGCGGCACCGGGTTGGGGTACACGCCCGCGGCCACCAGGCCGGCGTAATGGGCGATGTCGACCATGAAGATCGCACCGATGTCCTTGGCCACCTTGGCGAAACGCTCGAAATCGATGTGCAGCGAGTAGGCCGAGGCGCCCGCGATGATCAGCTTGGGCTTGTGCTCGTGCGCCTTGCGCTCCATCGCTTCGTAGTCGATGGCTTCATTGGCGTCCAGGCCGTAGCTCACCACGTTGAACCACTTGCCGCTCATGTTCAGCGGCATGCCGTGGGTCAGGTGGCCGCCTTCGGCCAGGCTCATGCCCATGATGGTGTCGCCGGGCTTGAGGAAGGCCAGCATCACGGCTTCGTTGGCCGAGGCGCCGCAATGCGGCTGCACGTTGGCGGCGTCGGCGCCGAAGATCTGCTTCACGCGGTCGATGGCCAACTGCTCGGCCACGTCGACGTGCTCGCAACCGCCGTAGTAGCGCTTGCCCGGATAGCCTTCGGCGTACTTGTTGGTGAGCTGCGAGCCCTGGGCCTGCATGACGGCCGGCGAGGCGTAGTTCTCGCTGGCGATCAGTTCGATGTGGTGTTCCTGGCGCGCGTTTTCGGCTTGAATCGCAGCCCAGATTTCGGGATCGGTCTGTTCGACCAGGATGTCGCGGTGGTACATGGCAGTCCTTTGAAGACGGTGGTCCTTGTCTGTTCTTCTGAGATGAAACAACAAGGGCTGCCCAGGCGAACGGCTGATCGCCCGAAGATCGGGCGGCACGCTTCCCAGTGGTATTCCACGTCAGCACCATCCGCAGCAAGAAGAGGGATGGCACCTATCGCCAGTCGCGTACCTCGCGAGTGTAGCCCAGCGTCGACGGGCCCGTGACCCGCCGGGCCACGTTCGGGATCAGGAGGCCTCGAGCAACGCCACCTTCTGCGGCGGTGCGACGTCGGGCTTGGCGGCCGGGGCCGGCGCCACGATCGGGATCGGTTGGGTGCGCACAGCCGCTGGCGGCGTCACCGGCAGCGAACGGCCGTCGGCCACCAGGCGCAGGCGCTCGTGTTCGGCCATCACCTTGCCGGTGTAGCCGCCGTCGTCGGCGAGGTTGGCCGCGCCCACGTAATAGCGCAGGCCGGCCTCCAGCGAGCCGGCGCGTGCGATGCATTCCTGCAGCACCTTCACGCCGACGCGCATGTTCGTCACCGGATCGAAAGCCGCGAGCGTGCCGCCCGCGCTTTCGTACTTGTCCACGTGCACCCGGGTCATGACCTGCATCAGGCCCTGCGCGCCGACCTGGCTTTGCGCGAAGGGATTGAAGCTGGATTCAACCGCCATGATCGCGAGGATCAGCGTGGGGTCGAGCTTGGTGCGCTGGCCCAGTTGGTAGGCTTCCGCCACCAGCACGCTCAGCGGCTCGGCCGCGACGCGGTACTTCTTGCTCAGCCAGAAGGCGACGGCCGCTTGCTGCTTGGGCAGGTCCTTGGGGCTCGCCGCGGTCGTGCGGTCGATTGCATTCGGCTCGAGCGCCGTGGCTTCCGGTGCCGGTTTGCGCGATTCCAGCCAGCTCATCAGATGGACTTCGCCGCTTTCGCGCAAGTCCGGTCGGGCCATCAACGCGAGCACCACGAACACGGTGGCCAGGCCCAGCAGGGCGAAGCCGTTGTGCGTGATCTCGAAGAAGCCGTCGACCACATCGGACCCGAAAGTCCGTAGCCCGCGGGCTGTGGCCTCGAACGCCTTGTTCATCGTTTTCCTTTCTGTGCGGCGCCTGAGTCTCTGGGCCCGTGCGGGCGGCGGAGAATTCAAACGACAGCGCTTGGATTGGTACGTACCAGGTGAGCGCGAGGAGGGAGGAGCGCTTCAGCCTGATGAGCCGAAGCAGGTTCGGCGGCGGAAAGAGAAGGCCCGGCGCGGAGTAGGGAGCGCGGGGCGACGGCGGATTCTAGGAGTGGCCAAATACCCAGTCAAGCATAAAGAGATTGATCTTTATGCATTGGTGGATGAAGGAAATGCTGACTTTCGTCTTATGAGGCGATGCCAGTCGATGGACAAACGGTGTTGCCGGCGCTGCATGAAAAGCCTAATGTGAGGCCGTCCGATCTGATCGGACACCGGCCGACGTCCCGGACATCCGGCGCAAGCCAAACGGTCCGGCGACAGAGGCAAAGGTGGCGGCAATCTCTTGCTGCCAGCAACGGCGGAACCCTTCAACTTCTGCCCGAGCGCCCAGATGGCATGGGCCTTGCGCCCGCCATCGAGCCCGGTGCGTGACTGCAGGTCATGCACCGGGCTTTCTCGTTTGGAGCGCAGCATTCGCAGTGCCAGAGCGAGATATGTTGCGCATTGCGGCTTCGTACGCGCTGTTTCAGGATGTGCGTCCGTCGCGGGCACCGATCAATTGCGGCACACTCGCGCGATGAATGCCGCTTCGTTGAAACAGAACAAATGGGTGCGACGGTGTGGCGTCGCGGTGCTGGTGCTGCTTGGGCTGTGGCTCGTGGCCTGGCTGGCAGTGCCACCCATTGCCAAGAGCCAATTGCAGAAGATCGCGAGCGAGAAACTCGCACGCCAGGTAACGGTTGGCAAGATCGACTTCAAACCGTGGACGCTCGAATTGGCGCTGAACGATCTGCGCATTGCATCGGCCGACGGCAGTCAGTCGCAGCTGGCCATTCGCCGTCTCTATGTCGATGCCGAACTTCAGTCGCTGCTGCGCCTGGCGCCGGTGATCGATGCGGTCAGCATCGAGGCACCGGAGGTGCATCTCACGCACCTGGCCGACGGCAAGTACGACATCGACGACATCCTCGCCAAGCTGGCGAGCGAACCGGCCAAGCCTGCGGGAGACCCGGCGCGTTTCGCCGTCTACAACATCAGCGTGTCCGGCGGCAGCGTCGACTTCGACGACCGCACTGTCGGTCGCAAGCACGAGCTGCGCGACCTGGTGCTCAACGTCCCCTTCCTGAGCAACCTCGACTCGAAGCGGGACATCAAGACCGAGCCCAAGCTGGCCTTCACGCTCAACGGCAGCGCCTTCGACTCGGCCGCTTTCTCCACGCCCTTTGCCGAGAGCCGCAAGACCGATGCGCAGCTTCGCTTCAAGGGTCTGGATCTCGCGCCTTACCTGGGCTACATCCCGGCCGGTTTGCCGGTCCAGCTCAAGGCCGGCACGCTCGATGCCGACCTCAAGATCGACTTCGAACGCGCCGCCACCGCGGGCCTCAAGATCACCGGTACGGTCGAAGCCCACAAGGCCCGCGTGGCCGATGCCAAGGGGCGCGAGCTGCTGGCCTTCGACTCGCTCAAGCTGGCGCTCGCCGATGTGCGGCCGATCGACGGTGTGATCCACCTGGGCGAGGTGGCACTGGCCGGCCCCCAGTTGGCGGTGGCGCGCGATGCGGCCGGACAACTGAACCTGCTGGCCACCGATCCGGCGACCGGCGCGACCCAGAAGGTGGCGCCGCCCAAGCCCGCGGCCAGCGCTGCGGCGACGCCAGCCGCCGAGAAGAAGCCCCTGCGCGTGCAGGTCGACAAGGTGGTGCTGACGGGTGGCCAGATCGGCTGGCGCGACGAGACAACGAAGCCCGCTGCCGCCGTCGATGTGAGCCAGCTCGCGGTCGAGGCCACCGGCATCGCCTGGCCGATGGACAAGCCCACGCATTTCAGCGGCTCGACGCTGGTGGCGGGCGCAGCGCTCAAGTTCTCGGGGGACGCCACCGACAAGGCCGCGACCGTGCAGACCGAGGTCACGGCGCTGCCGTTGTCGCTGGCCGCGCCCTACCTGGCGCAGAGCCTGGAGCCGACGCTCGACGGCAAGCTCAGCGGCCAGATCGACGTGGCCTGGACTGCACCTGCCGCGCTCAAGTTCAAGGCCCGCCGTCTCGCGGCCGATGGCCTGGCGCTGACCCAGGCCAAGACGGCACTGGTGAGCGTGGGGCGTTTCGAGCTGATCGATGCCGAGGCCGACATGAGCCAGCACACGTTGGCCATCGCGTCCTTCACGGCCACCAACCCGAAGCTGCGCATCGAACGCGACAACGAGAAGCGCTGGATGTTCGAGCGTTGGCTCAGGACGCCGGCTGCATCGTCGAAAGAGGGCGCGAAGGAGACCAGCGCCCGCGTGGCCGCGCCCAAGCCGGAGTCGGCATCCGCGCCACAGCCGGGCGCCAACACGCAACCCTGGCGCTTGAGCATCGGAACGCTCGCCATCGACGGCGGTGCCGTGTCGTACGCCGACAAGGCCGGTTCGGCCCCGGTCGCGGTCGAGATCACGGCCCTCAAGCTCAATGTGCAGAAGATCGTGCCCAACAGCGCGACCGTTTCGCCGGTACAACTGTCGGGGCGCATCGGTGCCGGGCGCGCCGATCCGGGGCGCTTCGACTACAAGGGCAATGTGGTACTGCAGCCGTTGTCGGCCGAAGGCCGGCTCGAAGTCAGTGCCTTCCCGGCCCATGCCTTCAAGGCCTACTACGCCGACGCGCTCAACATCGACATTCGCCGCGCCTTCGCCAGCTACCGCGGCACGGTGCGCTACGCCACCCAGCCCGCGGGCATGAACCTGCAGCTGGCAGGCGACACGGCGGTCGAAGATTTCCGCGCCAACAGCGCCGCGCTGACCCAGTCCGATGCACCCGGCCTGGAGCGCAGCAACAACCAGCTGCTGAGCTGGAAGGCGCTGAGCCTGCGTGGCCTGCAGGTGGCGATGGTGCCCAAGGCGCCGCTGTCGGTCGACGTGCGCGAGACCACGCTGACCGACTTCTTCGCCCGCGTGATCGTCGATCCCACAGGGCGGCTCAACCTGCAGAACCTCACGAAGAAGTCGCAGCAGGACGCCGATGCCGCGGCGGCGAAGGTGGCGGCAACGCCCGAGACCGCCACGCAGCGCAAGACCGGTGGTGTCACCGTCACGACGGCCGTGGTGCCCGCAGCAGAAGGCGCCACGCCAGCGCCCGACGCGGGCGGGCCGGCGCCTTTGATCCGTTTCGGCCCGATGAGCCTGGTCAACGGCAAGATCGACTTCACCGACCTGTTCGTCAAGCCCAACTACTCGGCCGATTTGAGCGAACTGACCGGCAAGCTCAGCGCCTTCGCCTCCGACAAGGCGGGGCTCGCCGATCTCGAATTGCGCGGCAAGGCGCAGCAGACCGCGGCGCTCGACATCTCCGGCAAGATCAATCCGCTGGTCAAGCCGCTGGAGCTCGACATCACGGCCAAGATTCGCGACCTCGATCTCGCGCCGCTGACCCCGTACTCGGTGCGCTACGCCGGCCACGGCATCGAGCGCGGCAAGCTGAGCATGGACGTCAACTACAAGATCACGCCCGAGGGCCGGCTCACGGCCGCGAACAAGCTGGTGCTCAATCAGCTGCAGTTCGGCGAGGAAGTGAAGGGCGCACCCAACAGCCTGCCGGTCAGGCTGGCGGTCGCGCTGCTGTCCGACCGCAACGGCGTGATCGACGTCGACCTGCCGATCAGCGGTTCGCTCAACGATCCGCAGTTCAGCATCGGCTCGCTGATCTTCAAGGCCATCGGCAACCTGATCGTCAAGGCCGTGACCGCACCCTTCAGCCTGCTGACCGGCGGCTTCGGCGGCGGGGGGGCAGGAGAGGCCACCGCCATCGCCTTCGACGCCGGCAGCGCCGCGCTGTCGTCTGCCGCCAAGGAAAACCTCGACAAGGTCGCCAAGGCCCTGACCGATCGGCCGGCGCTGCAGCTCACCGTGGTCGGCACGGCGGGCCTCGAGCAGGAACGCGATGCGGCCAAGCGCCAGCGCCTGCGCCAGATGCTGCAAGCCGAGAAGCGGCGCGCGGCGGCGCGGGCGGGCCAGGATGCCGCCGAGGTGCCCCCGTTGACCGATGCCGAGTACCCGGCTTTGCTCACCGCGGTCTACAAGCGCGCCGACATCACCAAGCCGCGGAATATGATCGGGCTTGCCAAAGACCTGCCGGTGCCGCAAATGGAAGACCTGTTGCTTGCCGGCATCACCGTGAACGAAGAGACCATTCGGCAGCTCGCCGTCGAACGCGGCGCCGTGGTCCGCGATTACCTGCTGGCCAAGCAGTTGCCGAGTGAACGCCTGTTCCTCGGCGCGGTGCGCACGAACCCCTCCGATGCCGGCTGGAAACCCGGCGCCGAACTGAATCTGGCGAGCCGTTGACCGGATCGAGCGCCGGTCTGTGAAAATGGCGGGGTGCGCCGGCTTTTGCCGGCGCCTTGGCTTTCCTCTTATCCGATAAAACGATCAGCGCGCAGTGACCTCTACCTCCTCCAAGCACCAAGACCTCCAGTCCCTCGATACGCTCACCGGCGGCGCCTTCACCGCGCCCACCTCCGGAGAGCGCGCGCAGCGCATCCGCGAGTGGCTGGCGACGAGCCCTTCGCCCGAGCAGATGCAGGAGGTGTTCAAGGAATTGAGCGGCCGCGACAAGGGCGCGGCGCGCCTGCTGCGCGAGAAGCTCGACGAGATCAAGCGCGCCAAGGGCCAGGAAGCGATCGCCGCCGAATGGGCCCAGAAGGCCGAGGCGCTGCTGGCCCAGTCCAAGCTCAACATCGCCGACGCGCTGGCATGGCAGCGCGATGCCGCCAAGGCCGGTGCGCCGCTGTCGCGCGAGCCGCTGGCTGGCTTCAAGGTGCAGCTGGCCGAACGCGTGAAGGGCATCGAGGACCTGCAGCACCGTGCCCAGGTGCAGCGCGAAGCCGCCGTGCTGTTGGCGCAGCGCTTCGAAGTGCTTTCGACCAAGGGCTGGCGCGATGCGCAGGCCGCCGAGGAGGCGCTCAAGGCCGACGTCGCGCATTGGCAGCAACAGGCCGGCGAACTGACCGCCGATGCCAACTGGAGCAGCCTGGACGCGAAGTTCGCGCCGCAGCTCGAGGCCTCCAAGGCCCAGCTGATGGTCGTGTCCGATTCCTTTCATGGCGCGCTGACGCAGGCCGTTGCAGCTGCCGCGGATGTCGCCGCGCCGCTGCCGCCGGTGCCGGTCTGGGCCGACGAACTGCGGGCCGCGCGTGGCTTGCCGACCGAGGCCTCGGTGGTGGCCGCGGCCACCGTGCCCGCCAAGCCGGCGGGCCCGAAGGTCGATCCCGAAAAGCGCGCTGCGGCGCAGGCTGCGGTCGAAGCGGCCCTGACCAAGCTCGAGCAGGAAACCGCCGAGGGCCACGGCAAGGCCAGCGCCGGCGCTGCCGCCGCGCTGCGTGCGGTACTGAAGGAACACGGCAAGCTGGTCGACGCGCCGCTGGAAGCCCGCGTGCATGCCGCGCTGGTGGCGGCCGGTGAACTCGAAGGCTGGCAGCGCTGGAGCGCCGACAAGGTGCGCGAAGAGCTGGTGGCCAAGGCCGAAGGCCTGCTCAAGCGGCCCGAAGGCCAGGCGCTGGGCGGCCGCAAGATGCAGGAATCGCTGCGCACGCTGCGCGAGCAGTGGAAGCAGGCCGACCAGGGCGGCGTGCCGAACCACGCGCTCTGGAAGCGCTTCGACGAAGCCTGCAACGAGGCGCACAAGGTGGTCGAGGCCTGGCTCGACAAGGTGCGTGCCGACGCCGCGGAACACCGCGCCCATCGCGTGGCGCTGATCGAAGAGGTCAAGGCCTGGGCGGTCGAACATGCCGCCGGCAACGACCTCAAGGCGCACAGCCGCGCGCTGCACCAGTTCGCCGACCGCTGGCGCGATGCCGGCCATGTGGGTGAAAAGGTGTTCGCCGAACTGCAACTGCTGTGGAACGAAGCTTTCGGCGCTGCCCGCGTGCCGCTGGAAAGCGCGCAGGCGTCGAGCGTCGAGCGCCGCCAGGCCATGATCGCCGAGGCCGCCGAGCTGGGGGCCCAGCCGATGCTGCGCATCGACGCCGTGAAGGCGCTCCAGCAGCGCTGGCAGGCCGAGGCGCAAGGCGTGCCGCTTGATCGCCGCCATGAACAGAAGCTGTGGGACGCCTTCCGCGCACCCATCGACGAAGCCTTCAACCGCAAGACGAGCGAGCGCGAAAAGGCATCGGCCGCCATGAGCGAGCACGACCGCTACGTGCTCGACGCCTCGAAGGCGCTCGACGCCGCCAACGCGACGGGCGATGTGCAGAAGATCCGCGCCGCCGTGGCGCAGCTCGAGGCCGCCATCCGTGGCGAGGCCCCGCCGCCCGCACCCGCGCGTGCACCGGCCGCTGCCAAGGTCGGCGCCGACGGCCCGGCCGTGGGTGCGACCGAAGTCGTGGCGCCCGGCCAGGCTGCGGCCGAGTTCAGCGAAGGTGCGCAGATCCAGCCGGTGCCGGGCGAGAACGATGCGCCTGCGCCCACCGTCGCGTCAGCCGACACCGAAGAAGCCGGCGACGCGGTGGCAAGCCCCGCTGCGGCCGGCGACCTGATCGCCCCGGTCGGCAGCGCCGATGCAGGTGCGCTGGCCGACGAGGGCGACAGCGCCGCGGCCGCCGAGCCTGCGCCAGCGCCGAAGCCCGCACCCAAGCCGGTCGTGGCCGCGCGCCGCGGCGATGACCGTCCGGGCAGCCGCAAGGCCGAGCCCGCGGCGCCCGCCGGTCGTTTCGGTGACCGCCGTGACAGCCGCAGCGGCCCTGGCGGTCCCGGCGGCCGTCCCAACGACCGTGGAGCACGCCCTGGAGCGCCGGGTGGCGATCGCGGCGACCGTGGCGCGCCAGGCGGCGGCCGTTTCGGCGACCGCCCTCCGCGTTTCGAAGACCGCGGCCCGCGCCTCGGTGACACGGCTTTCCGTGCCCAGCGCGAAGCGCTGGAGCGCGCCGACCTGGCGCTGCGCAAGCTGGCGGCACAGGCCCATGGCGAAGCGCTCACGCACCTGCTGAGCGCATGGGAAAAGCGCGATGCGGCCCAATTGCCCAGCGTGCAGGAACTCGGTCGCGCGGTGACGCCGACGGTGCGCACGGCCTGGACCCAGGCGGTCGCCAAGCCCGCCGCTGGCGACGCTGGTGAAGCGCTGCTGCGCCTCGAAATGGCTGCCGAAGTGCCGACGCCCGCCGATCAGCTCGACGCGCGCCGTGCGCTGCAGTTGAAGCTGCTGACCAAGCGTGGCGACCCGGTGCCGGCGCAGACCTGGGGCGAGGATGCCGGCAAGGTGCTGGCCTCGGCCCACGATGCCGCCACCGCGCGCCGGCTGCAGAACGCGCTCAAGGCGCTGCTGCGCAAGTGATCGCCGCGGCGCTGCGCATCCGCGCGGCGCCGTTCGCGATGCACGCTTTCTTCAGGCCCGATCAGGTCGGAAGAAGGCGTCGAACAGTGCGAGCAGCGGCGGAAACTCTTCGCCGAAGCGTGCACGGTTGACGAAATACGCCTCGCAGGCCACTGCGAAGAATTCGCTGATCGATTCCGCGCCGTAAGGGTCGAGCCAGGTCGGCTCGCCGCCGAAGCGCTCGGCCAGGATGGTCTGTTCCCTGAACGCCTCGTAGGCCGGCAGGATCACATCGGTCCAGGCCGCGCGCGCCTCGCGGGTGCTGGTGGTGCCTGCAAAGCCCGAGGGCAGGGTGGGGCAGCCGTCGGCCCCGCCGTCGCGCATGTCGATCTTGTGGGCGAACTCGTGGATCACCACGTTGTAGCCCTGGTCGGCCGTCAGGCTGCTGGCCAGCACGTCCTGCCAGCTCAGCATCACCGGACCGCGTTCCATGGCCTCGCCGGCCACGACTTCCTCGTACTCGTGCACCACGCCGGCCTCGTCCATGGTCTTGCGCAGCGCGACCACTTCCGACGGGTGCACGACGATGCCGACGAAGTCGCCGTACCAGTCGAGTCCGCCCGGCAGATGCAGCACCGGCAGCACGGCCTGTGCGGCAATGGCCAACGCCACTTCGTCGGTGATGACGAAGCCGTGCGCGCCGTGGAATTCCTTGTCGCGCAGCAACTCCGCGGCCATCGCGCGGAGTCGAGCAGACGCTTCACCGGTGGGCTGCGCCAGGAAAGGGTAGCGGGCCAGCGTCGCCAGCCACGCCGCATCGGGGATCGCAGGGGCGGCACGCAGGCCGCGGAGCCACTTGAACATCGAGGCGCCGTCAGCGGACGTCGACGCGCCGGGCACCGGTGGTCGACAGGCACAGCACCTGCGCGCGCGGCGGGTGCGCGGCGGCATCCCAGTCGCTCAGCACGATGCGCCGCAGTCCGTCGCCGAGCGCGTGCTCGGCCGGTTTGTGCGTATGGCCGTGGACCAGCGTGCGCGCATCGGCGCGTCGCAACCAGTCGCGGGCCGCGTCCGTGTCGACGTCGGCCCAGACCATGCCGGGCGTGGCCTTGCGGGCTTCGCTCTGTGTGCGCATCGACCGCGCGAGTGCGCGTCGCTCCTCGAGCGGGCGCGCCAGGAAGGCCTGCTGCCAGGCCGCATTGCGCACCTGCGCGCGAAACTTCAGGTAGTCGGTGTCTTCGAGGCACAGCAGGTCGCCGTGGCTCAGCAGCCAGCGTTGGCCGTGCAGCACCAGCACCGTCGGGTCATCGAGCAGCGTCAGGCCGCACTGCGCGGCAAAGGCCGGACCGACCAGGAAGTCGCGGTTGCCGTGCATGAAGAAGACCGGGCGTCGTGCCGCAGCCTGGCGCAGCAGTTCAGCGCATTGCGCCTCGAAGCCGGGCAGGGCGGTGGCGTCGTCGCCGATCCAGACCTCGAACAGATCGCCGAGGATGAACAGCGCGTCGGCGGGGGTGGTCTGGAGGTAGCCGCGCCACGCATCGAAGGTGACGGGCTCGTTCGCCTGCAGGTGCAGGTCGGACAGCAGGTCGACGGTGCGCCACGCGGCGGGCGCGACGAGTTCGGCGAAGGCCGCCTGGTCACTCATGCCGCGCAGCGCCGGGCCGTCATTCGACGGTGATGGTGGCCTTCTCGATGACCACGTCTTCGAGTGGCACGTCGTCGTGGAAGCCCTTGCGGCCCGTCTTGACGGCCTTGATCTTGTCGACCACGTCGGTGCCCGAGATCACCTTGCCGAACACGGCGTAGCCCCAGCCCTGCGCCGAAGGCGCGGTGTGGTTCAGGAAGGCGTTGTCGGCGATGTTGATGAAGAACTGCGCGGTGGCCGAATGGGGCGCGCTGGTGCGTGCCATGGCGACCGTGTACTTGTCGTTCTTCAGGCCGTTGTTGGCTTCGTTCTCGATTTCGGCGTCGGAAGGCTTCTGGCTCATGCCGGGCTCGAAGCCGCCGCCCTGGACCATGAAGCCCGGGATCACGCGGTGGAACACCGTGTTGTCGTAGTGGCCCTTCTTCACGTAGGCGAGGAAGTTCTCGACCGACTTCGGCGCCTTGGCGCGATCGAGTTCGAGGGTGATGGTGCCTTGGCCCTTGATGCTGAGTTCGACCTGGGGATTGCTCATTGGAAAGCTCCTTTTTCGCTTTACTTCGCCACGACGGTGGCGGACTGGATGGTGATGGGTTCGACCGGCACGTTCTGCATGCCGCCCTTGTTGGCCGTCTGCGCCGCGCGGATCTTGTCGACCGTCTCGGTGCCCGATACGACCTTGCCGAACACGGTGTAGCCGTGGCCATCGGGGTTGGGGGCGTCGAGCATGGCGTTGTCCTTCACGTTGATGAAGAACTGCGCGGTGGCGGAGTTCGGGTCGCCGGTGCGCGCCATGGCGATGGTGTACTTGGTGTTCTTCAGGCCGTTGGAAGCCTCGAGCGGCACGGGCGCGCGCGTGGGCTTCTGCCGCATGTCGGCGCTGAAGCCGCCGCCCTGGATCATGAAGCCGTCGATGACGCGGTGGAACACCGTGCCGTCGTAGTGCTTGTCCTTCACGTACTGCAGGAAGTTGGCGACCGTCTTGGGGGCCTTCTCGGGCGCGAGTTCGACCACGATGTCGCCGGCCGAGGTGCTCAGCTTGACGCGCGGCGCGGCGGCCGTCTGGGCCCAGGCGGCACCGGTCACGAGCAGCGTGGCCGCGAGGGTCAGCGCCATGCGGCGCGTGGAGGATGGGAGTTTCAAGAAAAGGTCTCGCTTTCTGAAAAGGAAATGGGCAGGGTCACTGCGCCGCCCGGTGTCGCGCGCCGAGGACTTACTTGCTGCGCGCCGGCTTGTGCGCTGGCACGGGGGCCGGCGCGGGCGGCAGGACCGCGGCGGCCGGTGCGTTGACGAAGATTTGCCGGATCAGCACGAGCTTGGGCGCAGCGGTGGCGTTGGTCGATGCGAGCTGCTGCGCACGGCCGTACGACTGGGCCGCCAGGCGCGCATACACGTCGCCGAGGTTCTCGTGCGCGGTCGCGTAGTTCGGGTTGAGCCGCAGGGCGGTTTCGAGCGCGTCGCGCGCCTTGTCGAACTGGCTCTGCTGCGCATAGAGCGCCGCGAGGTTGTTGTAAGGCTCGGGCAGTTCCGGGAAGTCCTGCGTGAGCTGCGTGAAGGCCGCGGTGGCTTCGGCGGTCTTGCCCTGCTCGGTGAGGATCACGCCGCGCAGGAAGCGCATCTGAGGATCGCGCGGCTTGCCGGCGATGTAGGTGTCGGCCTTGGCCAGTGCTTCGGGCGCCTTGCCCTGGCGCAGCAGCTGGTTGACGTCCGAATAGTCGTCGGCCAGTGCGACGGTCGATGCAGCGGCCAGCAGCAGCGCGCCCAGCAGGCGCAACGTGGGGCGGAAGGACAGGGCGGGGGAGAGGAGGGGTACGGCGTGCTTCATGAGGCTCGGGAAGAAGGTCTGGCGCGGGCTTCGAGATTCACCCGGAAGATGCCCGGCAGGGGCCGTTTATACTGGGCGCGATTGTAGCCGAGGGGCCGCGTCCAACCTCTCGTGCCACAGTCCCCCCATCCCTGAATAAAAACGTTGTTCGCCCGCACCCGTCGCCAGCCTGCGTCGGGTGGGTCGGACATCGACGCTTCCCGAATTCCATGAGTCTGCGCATCTACAACACGCTCTCGCGTGAACTGGAGGAGTTTTCCCCGTTGCAACCCGGCCACGTGCGCATGTACGTGTGCGGCATGACGGTCTATGACCTCTGCCACATCGGCCATGCGCGGATGATGATGGCCTTCGACGTGGTGCAGCGCTGGCTGCGCGCGAGCGACCTGCAGGTCACCTACGTGCGCAACATCACCGACATCGACGACAAGATCATCGACCGCGCGGTGAAGCGCGGCATCACGATCCGCGCGCTGACCGACGAGATGATCGCGTTGATGCACGAGGACATCGCCGCGTTGGGCATCGAGCCGCCGGCCGTGGAGCCGCGCGCCACCGACTACGTGCCGCAGATGCTGGGCCTGATCGAGACCCTCGAGCGCAAGGGCCTGGCCTATCGCTCGCCGACCGGCGACGTCAACTATGCGGTGCGCAAGTTCCCGGGTTACGGCAAGCTGTCGGGCAAGTCGCTCGACGAGCTGCACGCAGGCGAGCGCGTGGCGGTGCTCGACGGCAAGCAGGACCCGCTGGACTTCGTGCTCTGGAAGGCCTCGAAGCCGACCGAGCCGGCCGAGGTGCAATGGGACAGCGCGTTCGGCAAGGGCCGGCCCGGCTGGCACATCGAGTGCTCGGCCATGAGCTGCGCGACGCTCGGCGAAACCTTCGACATCCACGGTGGCGGTGCCGACCTGCAGTTCCCGCACCACGAGAACGAGATCGCGCAGAGCGAAGGCGCGAGCGGCCAGCAGCTGGCCAGGGTGTGGATGCACAACGGCTTCGTGCGCGTGGACAACGAGAAGATGTCCAAGAGCCTGGGCAACTTCTTCACCATCCGCGAGGTGCTGCAGAAGTACGACCGCGAGACGCTGCGCTTCTTCCTCGTGCGCACGCACTACCGCAGCCCGCTCAATTACAGCGACGCCCATCTGGACGATGCGCGCAATGCGCTCAAGCGCCTGTATACGGCGCTCGACCTGGTGGCGCCCGCACCGGTGACGATCGATTGGACGAACCCGCACGCCGCCGCCTTCAAGGCCGCGATGGACGAAGACTTCGGCACCCCCGGCGCCATCGCGGTGCTGTTCGAACTGGCCACGGCCGTCAACAGCACGCGATCGGCGGAAACCGCGGGGCTGCTCAAGGCGCTGGCCGGCACGCTGGGGCTGCTGCAGGGGGACCCCAAGGCCTTCCTGCAAGCGGGCAGCACGCTCGACGACGCGGCGATCCAGTTGCGGATCGCACAGCGCGCGACCGCCAAGGCGGGCAAGGACTTTGCCGAGGCCGATCGCATCCGCGACGAACTGCTCGGCCAGGGCATCGTGCTCAAGGATTCGCCTACCGGCACCACCTGGGCTGCGGCCCAGTGAAGGACACGACTGCGATGTCTCCTGTCATTTCCGCGCCGGTCAAGATCATCACGCCCGACTACTGGGAAGAAGCCTGCAGGCATCTGGCCAAAAAGGACCGCGTGATGAAGCGGCTGATCCCGCGCTTCGGCGACGCCTGCCTCGAGTCGCGCGGTGACGCCTTCGTCACGCTCGCGCGCAGCATCGTCGGCCAGCAGATCTCGGTCAAGGCCGCGCAGCAGGTGTGGGACCGCTTCGAAACGCTGCCGCGCAAGATGACGCCGGCCAATGTGCTCAAGCTCAAGGTCGACGACATGCGTGCGGCCGGCCTGTCGGCGCGCAAGATCGAATACCTGGTCGACCTCGCGATCCACTTCGATTCGGGCGCGGTCCACATCGACGCCTGGAAGGACATGACCGACGAGATGATCATCTCGGAACTGGTCGCCATCCGTGGCATCGGCCGCTGGACGGCCGAGATGTTCCTGATCTTCCACCTGATGCGCCCGAACGTCATGCCGCTGGACGACGCCGGCCTGATCACCGGCGTGAGCCAGAACTACTTCTCCGGCGAGCCGGTGAGCCGCAGCGACCTGCGCGAAGTCGGCGTGGCCTGGGCGCCTTACTGCAGCGTGGCGACTTGGTATATTTGGCGATCGCTCGACCCGGTACCGGTCGCGTATTGAGCTCGCCCCCAAGCTTCGGCGCACTGCGTGTCGCCTGCGCCAACCCCTTGCCGGGGGCAACACCAGTGGCCCGGCAAAGCCGGTTCCACGGTGTTTCTGGAACAGATCACGCGCGGCTAAAGTCGCGCCGTAAACGAAACTAACAGGAGAAGACGTTGGCGAAACGAACCTTCCTAGACTTCGAGCAGCCCATCGCTGAACTCGAAGGCAAGATCGAAGAACTGCGCTATGTGCAGACCGAATCCGCGGTCGATATCTCCGAAGAGATCGACCAGCTGAGCAAGAAGAGCCAGCAGCTCACCAAGGACATCTACAGCGAGCTTTCGCCCTGGAAGATCACCAAGATCGCCCGGCATCCCGAGCGCCCGTACACGCTGGACTACGTCAACGAGATCTTCACCGACTTCGTCGAGCTGCACGGCGACCGCCATTTCTCCGACGACCTGTCGATCGTGGGCGGCCTGGCACGCTTCAACGGCACGCCCTGCATGGTGCTCGGCCATCAGAAGGGCCGCGACACCAAGGAGCGCACCGCGCGCAACTTCGGCATGAGCAAGCCCGAGGGTTATCGCAAGGCACTGCGCCTGATGAAGACCGCCGAGAAGTTCAAGCTGCCGGTGTTCACCTTCGTCGACACGCCCGGCGCCTACCCCGGCATCGACGCCGAGGAGCGCGGCCAGTCCGAAGCCATCGGCCGCAACATCTTCGAGATGGCGCAGCTCGAGGTGCCGATCATCGTCACCATCATCGGCGAGGGCGGCTCCGGCGGCGCGCTGGCGATCTCGGTGGGCGACCAACTGGTCATGCTGCAGTATTCGATCTATTCGGTGATCAGCCCTGAAGGCTGCGCATCGATCCTGTGGAAGACCAGCGAGAAGGCGCAGGAAGCGGCCGATGCGCTGGGCATCACGGCGCACCGGCTCAAGGCCCTGGGCCTGGTCGACAAGATCGTGAACGAGCCCGTGGGCGGCGCGCACCGCGACCACAAGCAGATGGCCGCCTTCCTCAAGCGCGCGCTCAACGACGCCTTCCGCCAGGTCAGCGACCTCAAGGTCAAGGAACTGCTCGAACGCCGCTACGAGCGCCTGCAGAGCTACGGCCGCTACTCGGACACCAAGGCCGAGAGCACGCGCTGACGCGCCGCGGGCCGATGCCGGCCTGCCTTCCTCCGATGGACAACCCCGCCGCTCACGCGCTCGCCTCGTGGGCGGCGCCGTTGCCGCTGGCCGTGGCCTACAGCGGCGGTGCGGATTCGACCGCGCTGCTGCACGCGGCCGCATCCCTCTGGCCGGGCCAGGTGCAGGCCCTGCATGTGCACCACGGCCTGCAAGCGGCCGCCGATGAATTCGAGCGTCATTGCGTGGCCGCCTGCCATGCCTTGTGCGTGCCTTTGCACATCGCGCGCATCGATGCACGCCATGCATCGGGCGACAGCCCCGAGGATGCTGCTCGTCGTGCGCGCTACGCGACGCTGGCACGACTCGCGCGGGAGCATGGGCTGCCAAACGTCGCGCTGGCCCAGCATGCCGACGATCAGGTCGAGACCATGCTGATCGCATTGGGCCGTGGTGCGGGCCTGGACGGCCTGGCCGCGATGCCGCGCGAGATGACGCGCCACGGCGCGCAGTTCCACCGGCCTTTGCTCGACGTGCATGCCGACGCCTTGCGTGGCTGGCTGGTGGCCGCGCAGGTGGCCTTCATCGACGATCCGAGCAACGCCGATGCGCGCTACACGCGCAACCGCATCCGCCATCAGCTGCTGCCGGCATTGGCCCAGGCGCTGCCGCAGTTTCGCGAGACCTTCGCGCGCTCGGCACGCAACGCGGCGCGGGCGTCGTCGCTGCTGGTCGCGCTGGCCGACATCGACCTGGCCATGACCGGCGCGCCGCCGCGCATCGCAGCGCTGCAGGCCTTGCCGCGCGAGCGCTGTGCCAACGCGTTGCGGCGCTGGCTGCGGCGCGATCACCAGGCCGTGCCCAGCGAGGCGCAGTTGCAGCAACTGCTCGACCAGGTCGATGCCTGCCGCACGCGGGGCCATCGCATTCATTTGAAGGTGGCCGGCGGCTTCGTCGCGCGCGAGAGCGATGTCCTGCATTGGTACAATGCCCCGCCTTCGTCGACGCTTGCAGCTTCCTCCGCTGAATGAGCTTGGCGGCGACTGCAGCCTCCGGCCACCGACGACTTCGCGGTGCCCGTTCTACTTCTTCTTGATTTCACCCATGGCATTGATCGTTCACAAATACGGCGGTACGTCGATGGGCTCGACCGAGCGCATCAAGAACGTCGCCAAGCGCGTCGCCAAGTGGGCGCGCGCGGGCCACCAGATGGTGGTGGTCCCCAGCGCCATGAGCGGCGAGACCAACCGCCTGCTCGGCCTGGCCAGAGAGCTGGCTTCCGGCAAGGCCGACTCGCAATACGAGCGCGAGCTCGACATGCTGGCGGCGACCGGCGAGCAGGCTTCGTCGGCGCTGCTGGCGATTGCGCTGCAGGCCGAAGGCGTGCAGTCGGTCAGCTACGCCGGCTGGCAGGTGGCGGTGCGCACCGACGATTCGTATACCAAGGCCCGCATCGAGAGCATCGACGATGCCCGCGTGCGTGCCGATCTCGAGGCCGGCAAGGTGGTGGTCATCACCGGCTTCCAGGGCGTCGACGATCACGGCAACATCACGACGCTCGGTCGTGGTGGCAGCGACACCTCGGCCGTGGCCATCGCCGCGGCGATGAAGGCGGCCGAATGCCTGATCTACACCGACGTCGATGGTGTCTACACCACCGACCCGCGCGTCGAGCCCGATGCGCGCCGCCTGCTGACCGTGAGCTTCGAGGAAATGCTCGAGATGGCCAGCCTGGGCTCCAAGGTGCTGCAGATCCGCTCGGTGGAATTCGCCGGCAAGTACAAGGTCCCCTTGCGTGTGCTGTCGAGCTTCACGCCCTGGGACATCGACATCAATGAAGAAGCCAAATCTGGCACGCTGATCACTTTCGAGGAAGACCTGAACATGGAACAAGCCGTCGTATCCGGCATCGCGTTCAACCGCGACGAAGCCAAGATCTCGGTGCTGGGCGTGCCCGACAAGCCGGGCATCGCGTACCACATCCTCGGCGCGGTGGCCGATGCGAACATCGAAGTCGACGTGATCATCCAGAACCTGAGCAAGGACGGCAAGACCGACTTCAGCTTCACGGTGAACCGCAACGACTACGCCAAGGCCACCGACCTGCTCAAGGCCAAGGTGCTGCCGACCTTGGGCGCGGACGAGATCGTCGGCGACACCAAGATCTGCAAGGTCAGCATCGTGGGCATCGGCATGCGCAGCCATGTGGGCGTCGCGAGCAAGATGTTCCGCGTGCTGAGCGAAGAGGGCATCAACATCCAGATGATCTCGACCAGCGAAATCAAGACCTCCGTCGTGATCGACGAGAAGTACATGGAGCTGGCCGTGCGCGCATTGCACAAAGCTTTCGATCTCGATCAACCTGCGGCCTGAAACCGCTCCAAAGACTGGCATAATCCAGGCTTCCAAAGGAACTGTGACCGAGTGGCCGAAGGTGCTCCCCTGCTAAGGGAGTATGGGGTGTAGAGCCTCATCGAGGGTTCGAATCCCTCCGGTTCCGCCAAGATGCTGAAGCCCCGTTGATCGTTTGATCGGCGGGGCTTTTTTCATGCTCGCCTTCTTCCGGAAAGGCGTTGATCCGCTGTAAGCGGCCGCGTGGACGCAGACGAAGCCCTCGAAGCCAGGCAGCCGGGCCGGTGCGGTCCTCATCGTGGTGCTGTGGCTGGCTATGGGCGCAGTGGCGTGGTCTTGGCTCAAGCCGCGTCTGCAGGCAGCCCCACGTCGCACCCCCGAGCCGCCGCGCTTTCACGGTCAACCGACGCCACGGGCGCAGTCTTCAGCGCGGCACGGACCCGTCGTGGCGCACCGCGCCGAACTGCGCTTCGAGCGCGGCGAGCGGCAGCCGGCCCTGCAGGCCGATGGCCACCACGGCCGGCCCGGCCTGTGGCGCCGTGGCGCGACGCAGCGAGGCATGGCGGCCGGCGAACTGGAGCTCGGTCCATTCGGCTTCGCCGGTGCGCAGCAGGGCCTTGAGCCGCAGCAGGCCCTCGGGCGCGTCGGCCATCCAGCGGCGCAGCGTCGCGGCTTCGAAGCAGCGCTCGGGCCGGGCAGACCAGGTCTGGAACAGCTCGCCATGCCGCGGCAGTGCATCGCCGCCGGGCGAGGGCCCCGCATGGTTGCAGCCCGGGCCGCAGACGTGCGGCGCCTGCGCGCCGGGTGCCGGCCGGGTCGGCCATGCGGGCTCGCGCAGCAGCTCGAGCGGCACGCGGGCCTGCACGGTGTCGAAGCACGGCGTCTTGGGGGCGCTGGCCGCGATGCGCGCGTGCACGCGGGCCAAGACCTCGCCGTCCACGGTGTCGGTCTTGTTGACGACGATCAGATCGGCCGCCCGCAACTGGCGTTCCATCGTGTCGGCCAGCAAGGGATCGCCCAGATGCGCGAGCAGGGCGCCGGCGTCGACCAGCACGACCACGCCGCCCAGGCTCAGGCCGGGGTCGGCCAGGCCCAGCTGCGCAATGCGCCAGGGGTCGGACACGCCGCTGGCCTCGACCACCACGCCGTCGAAGCGCGTGCCCGAGGAAAGCACCTGCATCAGCGCGCGCGACAGGTCGTCGCCGATCTGGCAGCAGACGCAGCCGTTGCTCAGTGCGATGGTGTCGCCGCTGGCGGAGGCGATCAGTTCGGCATCGATGTTGAGCGCGCCGAAGTCGTTCACCAGCACCGCGATGCGCTGGCCTTGTGTGGCGCGCAGCCAGCCGTTGAGCAGCGTGGTCTTGCCGGCGCCGAGGAAGCCGCCGATGACGGTGAGCGGCAGGCGCCTTGTCATGCGCATGTCGGGCTCAGCCCCGGTGCGCTTCGAACACGCGGCCCGAGAGCACGGTGCCCCACACGCGCGCGTCCTTCAGCGCGGCCGGGTCCATGGCCAGCGGGTCGTCTTCCAGCACGCAGAAGTCGGCGCGTTTGCCGCATTCGATGCTGCCGACCTCGTGGTCGAGCTTGAGGGTCCAGGCCGCGCCCAGCGTGATCGCGCGCAGCGCCTGCGGCACCGTGATGCGCTCCTTCTCGCCGAGCACGCGGCCCTTGGGCGTGACGCGATTGACGGCGCACCAGGCGGTGAAGAGGGGCCCGAGCGGTGTCACCGGCGCATCGGAGTGGATGGCCAGCGGCACGCCGGCTGCGAGCGCGCTGCCGCAGGCGTCGAGCCGGTTCGCGCGGTCGGGGCCCATCGTCATCTCGTAGTGCTGATCGCCCCAGTACCAGAGGTGGTTGGCGAACAGGTTGGCACACAGCCCGAGCGATGCCATGCGGCGGAACAGCGGCGCGTCGATCATCTGGCCGTGCTGCAGCGTGTGGCGGTGGTCGGGCCGCGGCGTCTTGGTCAGGATGCGCTCGATGGCGTCGATGGCGACCTCGCTCGCCTCGTCGCCGTTGGTGTGCGTGTGGATGGTCAGCCCGGCGCGGTGGTAGGTCTCGAAGTCAGCCTCGTACTGCGACGGGGCCGTGACCCAGATGCCGTTGGGCGCGCCGTTGAAGTGGCCGGGCCAGCGCAACCGCGCCGAGAAGCCCTGGATCGAGCCGTCGAGCATCATCTTCACCAGCCCGTAACGCAGCCGGTCGGTGTTGCGGGCCTTCAGCGCCGTCACGTGCTCGGCGCCCTGTGGCGCCCCGTGGGTGCCGTGGAAGGCCTGGAAGGCGGGCAGGATACGCACGCCGAAGTCGTCGTCGCCGGTCACGCTTTCGAGCACGCGGCAGTCTTCCTCGCCCAGCTTGTTGACCAGGTCGGTCGCGGTCGTCACGCCCTGCATGCAGGCCAGCCGCGCGAAGGAGCGCACGCCGGCTTCGGTCATCGGCGCCAGCAGGCCGGCATTGCCGATCTTTCGCAGCACGAGGTACATCGCCGCGGGTTCCTGCAGCTCGCCGGTGGGCTCGCCGGCGTTCGGGCCGTCGGCGAACTTCAGCACGCCCTCGACTTCGTTGTCGCGCGTGACCTCGGCGATGCGCAGCATGGCCGAGTTGACGTTCATCAGGTGGCCGTTGGCGTGGCCGATGACGATGGGGCGCGTTGTGCTCGCGCGGTCCATGTGCGCGACCGTCATGCGCTCACCGCCGAAGTAGATCGGGTCGAAGCCCCAGGCGATCAGCGGCTCGCCGTCGGGCCGGCCCTCGGCCGTCATGCGCGACGCGACCTCGATCAGCCGCGCCACCACCGCCTCCATCGAGCGCAGGCCGGGCCACACCTTGCCCTGCGGGTCGCGCCGGTCGAACCAGCCAAGGTACGTCCAGTCCCACATGCTGCCTTCCTTCAGATGGCAGTGGCCTTCGACCAGCCCGGGCATCAGCACCTTGCCGGCGAAGCGCTGGTCCAGCGCGAAGTCGCCCCAGGCCTGCATGTCGGCCAGGGAACCGACCGCCAGCACCCGGCCGTCGCGCACCGCGACGTGCGTGGCGCTCTCCTGCATCGGGTTCATGGTGATGATCCTGCGGGCGGGGTAGACGGTGATCGGGCTCATGGATGGCGTGGCTTGGTTGGATGAGGGGAGGGCGGAAAGGCTCAGGCGGCAGGCATCTGCAGCGGGACGGTCGGCACGCCGTCGACGACATCGACGCGGCGGCAGCGCACCCAGTGGCCGGGCGCGACCTCGCGCAGCGGCGGCAGGTCGGCCGCGCAGGCCGGCTCGGCGACCGGGCAGCGACCGGCGAAGCGGCAGCCTGCCGGCGGGTTGATCGGGCTCGGCGGATCGCCGCTCAATTTGATGCGCTGCGCCGCGCGCCGGCGGCCGCCGTCGACGGTCGGCACCGCCGACATCAGCGCCACGCTGTAGGGATGCAGCGGCCGGGCGAAAAAAGCGCGGCGCGGTGCGCGCTCGACGATCTGGCCCAGGTACATCACGGCGATCTCGTCGCAGATGTGCTCCACCACCGCCATGTCGTGCGAGATGAAGAGGTAGGTCAGGCCGAGCTGGCGCTGCAGCCGCACCAGCAGGTTGAGGATCTGTGCGCGGATCGCGATGTCCAGCGCCGACACCGGCTCGTCGCACACCACCAGTTCGGGGTTGGTGGCGAGCGCGCGCGCGATGTTGATGCGCTGGCGCTGGCCCCCGGAGAACTGGTGCGGGAACAGGTGCTGCTGCTCCGGCCGCAGGCCGACCGCCTCGAACAGTTCGTCCACGCGCGCGCTGCGTTCGGCCGGCGTGCCGACCTTCATCAGGTCGAGCGGCGCACGCACCGTGGCGCCGGCGCGCTCGCGCGGGTTGAGCGAGGAGAACGGGTCCTGGAAGATGATTTGCATGCGCCGGCGCGCGAGGCGCAGCGCCTCGCCGCGCAACGCGCTCAGGTCCATGTCGCCGAGCCGGATGCGGCCCGAGGTCAGGGGCGACAGGCGCATCACCGCCAGCGCGGTGGTGGTCTTGCCCGAGCCCGATTCGCCGACCACGGCCAGGGTGCTGCCGCGGCTGATCTCGAAGGACACGCCGTCGACCGCCTGCACCACCTCGGCCGGCCGGCCCCAGCCTGCGCCCGGGCGCGGGAAGTGCACCTGCAGGTCCTGCACGGACAGCAGCACGTCGGTGGAGGCGATCTGCGTCACGCGACCTCCAGTTCGGCGCGGGCGGGCGCGCTCGCGTGCAGCCAGCAGGCCGCGCCGTGCGGCGTGGAGGGCCGCTCGGCACCGGCGTCGCCCAGCGCCAGCATCGGCGGCACCTCGGCAGCGCAGCGCGGCATGGCCTGCGGACAGCGTTCGCGGAAAGCGCAACCGTTGCCCAGCTCCCAGATCGAAGGCACGACGCCGGCGATCTCGGCCAGTGCGACGCGCTCGCCGGCTTCGGACGCGACGCTGCTGCCCAGCGCGGGCAGGCAGTCGATCAGTCCGCGGGTGTAGGGGTGGCCGGGCCGGCCCAGCACTTCCTCCGTGGTGCCTTGTTCGATCACCCGGCCGGCGTACATCACCATCACGCGGTCGGCCATCTCGGCCACCGCGCCCATGTCGTGCGTGATGAGCATCACGGCGGTGCCCTTCTCGCGCTGCAGCGCGCGCAGCAGGTCGAAGATCTGGGCCTGCACCGTCACGTCGAGTGCGGTGGTGGGTTCGTCGGCGATCAGGATGTCGGGCCGGCAGGCCAGCGCCATCGCGATCATCACGCGCTGGCGCATGCCGCCCGAGAGCTGGTGCGGGTATTCGTCGACGCGCCGCTCGGGCGCCGGAATGCCGACCTGCTGCAGCATCTCGATGGCGCGCTGCCGTGCGGCGGCCGCGTCGAGCCCGGCGTGCAGCCGCAGCGACTCGCCGATCTGGTCGCCCACGGTGAACACCGGGTTGAGCGAAGTCATCGGCTCCTGGAAGATCATCGAGATGCGGTTGCCGCGCACCGCGCGCATGCGGGCCTCGTCGGCCTGCAGCAGGTCCTCGTCGTGGAACAGCACGCGGCCGCCGCTGATGCGCCCTGGCGGGGAGGGGATCAGGCGCAGCAGCGCGAGCGCCGTCATGCTTTTGCCGCAGCCCGACTCGCCGACCACGCAGAGCGTCTCGCCGGCGCGGATCTCGAAATCGACGCCGTTGAGGACCAGCGCCCGGCCGCGCCGGGTCTTGAATTCCACGTGCAGGTCCTGCACGCGAAGGATCGCGTTGTCGGTGGCCATCAGCGTTCCCTCAGTTTCGGGTTCAGTGCATCGTTCAGGCCGTCGCCGATCAGGCTGACGGCCAGCACGGTGACGAAGATCGCCGCGCCCGGAAAGGCGACGGCCCACCAGCAGTCGAGCACGTACTGGCGGCTCGAGCCGATCATCAGTCCCCAGCTCATCTGGTTCGGATCGCCCAGCCCGAGGAAGGACAGGCCGGCCTCGAACAGGATCGCCGCACCGATGGCCAGCGTGGCCGACACCACCAGCGGCGGCAGCGCGTTGGGCAGGATCACCTTCCAGATGATGCGGGCGTCGCGCGCGCCGATGGCCCGCTCGGCGCGCACGAACTCGAGGTTGCGGAACTTCAGGAACTCGGCGCGCGTGAGCCGGGCGGTACCGGTCCAGCTGACGACGCCGATGGCCAGCGTCACGGTCACCAGCGAGGGCGAGAACAGCGTCACCACGACCATCGCGAACAGCAGGGCCGGCAGCACCTGGAAGAACTCGGTCACGCGCATCAGCACCGCGTCCACGCGGCCGCCGTAGTAGCCGGCGAAGGCCCCCAGCGTGATGCCGATCAGCACCGACAGCAGGGCTGCGACGGCCCCCACCAGCAGCGTGGCGCGACCGCCGTAGATGAGCGTGGTCAGCACGTCTCGTCCGAGGTAGTCGGTGCCCAGCCAGGCGTCTTCGCCGAAGGGCGCGGTGAGCGGCGCGGCGCGGATCTCGAACGGATCGGCAGGGTAGACCCACGGCCCGGCGATCGACACCGCCAGCACCAGGAACAGCGTGGCCATCCCGACGATGGCCGAGGGGTTGCGCACGAACATGCGCAGCGCCTCGACGGACGGGTGCGGCACCTTGGCGGTCGCACGGGGCAGCGCGACCGGGGTGGCGGCCTGGGGAAGGGTGGAGCTGTTCATGCGGTCTTGATCCGGGGGTCGATGAGGCGGTAGCAGAAGTCGGTCACGAGGTTCATGACGATCACCACCACGCTGGAAAACAGCAGCACGCCCAGGATGGTCGGGTAGTCGCGACGAAGCACCGAATCGAAGGCCAGCCGGCCCAGGCCGGGCCAGTTGAAGACGGTCTCGACCAGGATCGCGCCGGCCATCACGTTGCCGAACTGCAGCCCGAGCACGGTGACCACCGGCAGCAACGCGTTGCGCAGCGCGTGCTTGTAGAGCACCACGCGGTCGGCCAGGCCCTTGGCGCGCGCGGTGCGGATGTAGTCGGCCCCCAGCACGTCGAGCATCGCCGAGCGCGCGAGCCGGCTGTACTGCGCGAGGTAGACCAGCCCCAGCGAGACGGTCGGCAGCACCAGGTGGTGCAGCACGTCGAGCACGTCGGCGAAGCCGCCGCCGCTTGAGTCGGCCGCGCGCATGCCCGACACCGGCAGGATCGGGATCACCGAGGCGAACAGGATGATGAGCATGATCCCCATCCAGAACACCGGTGCCGCGAAGCCCACCATGCTCAGCACCGTGATGAACTGCGAGAGCAGCCCATTGGGCTTGCGCGCCGACAGCACGCCCAGCGTGGTGCCCAGCACGAAGGCCCACAGCACCGCGCTGAGCACCAGCAGCAGCGTGGCCGGCACGCGCTCGAAGATCATCTGCGTGACCGGCAGGTTGAAGAAGTAGGAGTAGCCGAGATCGCCACTCAGCACCTTGGAGAGATACACGCCGAGCTGCACGTACAGCGGCTTGTCGAGGCCGTACTGGGTGCGCAGCTGCGCGACCATCTCGGCGCTCATGCCGCCGCTGGCGCCGGCGATGGTTTCCACCGGATCGCCCGGCGCCGCATGCACCAGGACGAAGTTGAGGACCACCACCGCGAGCACCAGGGCCAGGCCCTGGAGCACCCGCGACAGGGTCTGGCGCGCAAGATTCATCGTGTTTTCTCCCGCCACCGAAGCAGCCGTTTCAGCCTCAATCCCGCAAGCCCCGCGCCACCGCCGGGCCGCCCCCTGCAAGGGAAGCGCCGCGAGACGCGGCGTGCGAACCCCGGGGGTCTACTTGAAATACACCTCGTCCATCGGCGACAGCGGACCCCAGATGGAGACCGGCGCGTTGACGATCTTCTTGTCGTAGGCCGTGTGATAGGGCACCTGGTTCACGAACAGCAGCGGCAGCTCGTCGGTCACGATCTTCTGGAAGGTGGCGTAGTAGGCCTTGCGCTTGGTCGGGTCGGTGATGCCGCCGGCGGTGTTGAGCAGCTCGTCGACCTGCGGGTTGGCGTAGGACTGCGTGTTGGTCCAGACGATCGGCTTGATGTTGGTCGACAGGTAGGTGCGGTGCACGCCGATGATCGGGTCGCCCCAGTTGAACACCAGGTCCATCGACATGTCGAAGTCGTGCGTGGCCATGCGCTTGGCCCAGGCCGGGAAGTCGGCCGAGGCGCGCACCTCGACCGCGATGCCCACCTTCTTCAACTGGCCGCGGATGTACTCGGCCACGTTCTTCTGCTGGTCGTCGTTGCCCGGCAGGTAGTCGATGGTGAGCTTGAAGCGCTCGCCGTTGGGCCCGGCCTTGTAGCCGGCGGCATCGAGCATCTCGCCGGCCTTCTTCAGATCGACCGGGTAGCGCACCAGGTCGGTCACCGCGAACGGGCTGCCGGCCACGATCGGGCCGTCGGACGGCGTCGCGAAGCCGCCCATCAGCGCCTTGGCGATGAAGTTCTTGTCGATCGCCGTGGCGATGGCCTTGCGCACCGGCAACTCCGACAGCGGCTTCTTCTTGAGATTGAAGGCCAGCCAGTTGAGTGCGCCGATGCCGTCGTAGCCCTGCGGCGTGAGCGAGGCCTTCGGGTTCGCGCTCAGGCGCTTGAGGCTGGTCGGGGTGGTGACGAAGGGCACCATCTGGATGTCGCCGCGCTCGAAGCCGAGCATCAGGGTGGCGCTGTCGGGCGTGATGTTGACGATCAGGCGGTCGAGGTAGGGCCGCCCCGGCAGGAAGAACTTGTCGAAGCGCTCCAGCACGATGCGCTGCGAGGGATTGAACTCGGTCACGCGGAAGGGACCGGAGCCGACCACGTCGGTGCCGTTGCGCGGATGCGTCTTGAGGTCCTGGCCGTCGCCGTAGATGTGCTTGGGCAGGATGGGTGCGAGCGCGGGCGACATGGCCAGCACGATCGCGGGGTGCGGCGTGCTCATGCGGATGATGGCGGTGTAGGGGTCGGGCGTGTCGACTTTCTCGACCGGGGCCAGCATGGTCTGGAACGGGTGGTTGGCCTTGATCGCCATGATCGAGAAGGCGACGTCGGCCGAGGTGATCGGCTTGCCGTCGTGGAACACCGCGTTCTTGCGCAGGTTGAGCGTCAGCGACCTGGCGTCGTCGGACAGCTTCCAGGTCTCGGCGAGGTAGGGCTGCGGATTCCACTTGTCGTCGAAGCGCAGCGGGCTCGCGAAGATCTGCGTGCCGGGCAAGGCGGTCGCGATGCCGGACTGCACCGCGCCGTTGAGGTGGCGCGGCGTCTGCGTGCTGCCGATGACCAGCGTGCCGCCGCGCTTGGCTTCCTGGGCGGTGGCCGGGACCGACATCAGCGCGCCGGCGGTGAACAGGGCGGCCGCCAGCAAGGCGGTGCGACGGACGAGACGGATAGGGGGCATGCGTACCTCTTCGGATGTCGACGGATGAACGAGGCCCGCAAGCCTCAACTCCGAAGATAAGGCGCAGGCCACCCCGGTGCGAAGATCCACAGTAACGTCAACGAAAGGTCCAGATGGCAAGGGTTTTCCCCGCTCTGCACCCAAGCCATGCACGCGCCCCGATGTGGCGCATGCGGTGCCGTGTACTTCTGTCTACCTCGCTCTACTTCTCGTCGCGCAGCCAGTACCACTTGTAGAGCGCGCGCTGGCCGATGCGGCGGAAGGGCGCGAACAGCGGCGACTCCACCAGGCCCAGCACATTGGGGAAGGGCAGGGGCGAGCGGTAGATCGGCAACTCGAACACCGCATGGCCGCCGTCCTTGCCGGCCACACGCTCGGCCAGCCGCTTGCCGGCCCAGGTCGAGAACGACACGCCGTTGCCGCCGTAGCCCACCGCATACCAGATGGTCTTGTGATCGTCCGGCTGCGTGATGCGCGGCATCATGTCGTGGCTCATGTCGACCCAGCCCCACCACGAATAGTCGATCGGGATGCCGGCCAGCGGCGGGAACTTGCGCGCGATGGCATCCGTGAGCAGCTTCAGGTGCACCGGGTCTTCGGCGTCGGCGCCGCTGACCGAACTGCGGCTGCCCAGCTGCAGACGGTTGCCCTTGAGGAGGCGGTAGTAGAAGCGCAGCGTGCGCGTGTCGGTCAGGAAGGTGAGGGACTTGAAATGGGTGGCCGCCATTTCCGCATCGGTCAGTGGCCGCGTGACGACCGAGTTCGAGAGGATCGGCATGATCCGGTTCTTCAGCAGCGGGTTCAGCGCCTGGCCGGTGTAGCCGCCGGTGCACACCGCCACCCGCTTGGCCCGGACGATGCCACCGGGCGTGCGCAGGTGGTGCACGCCGTCGATGGTTTCCCAGCCCTGCACCGGGCTCGAGGTGTGGACCTTGACGCCCAGCGCACGCGCCTTGCGCAGCAGGCCGAAGGTGAACTTGAGCGGATGGATGCCCACGCCCTCGGCCTCGAACATCGCACCCACCGTCTCGCGCTCGTCGCAGTAGTTGCTGCGCACCTCCTCGGCGCTCATCATGCGGGTGGCGTAGCCGAAGGTCTCGCGCATCAGCGTGGCCTCGGCCTCGAGTCCGGCCAGCTTCTCGGGACGGTGCGCCAGGTGCAGATGCCCGCCGTCGCAGGCGTCGCAGTCGATCTGCGTGGTCAGGTGCCTGAAGTTCTCGAAGCCGTCGCGGATCTCGGCATCGAGCCGCTTCGCCGTGTCGATGCCCCAGCGTGCGATCCATTGCGAGCGCTTGAGACGGCCGCTGGCGTTCTGGCCCTGGCCGCCGCTGCGGCTGGAACAGCCCCAGGCCGCCTGGTTGGCCTCGAGCACCGTGGCCTGGATGCCGTGCTCCTGCGCGAGATAGAGCGCGGTCGACATGCCGGTGGCGCCCGAACCGATCACCACCACGTCGACGTCGATGTCCCGCACCACCGGTCCGTCGTCCTCCGGCGGCGTGCCGGCGCTGGCCACCCACCAGGTCGGCGCGTAGGCCCGGCCCGCACCGGGGTCGGTCGCTACCAGCGGGTCGTAGCGCGGGTCGTAGGGCTTGCGCGTCGGCGTGGACGGCGCTTCGGTGAACGGCGCGGGAGCGATCGTCGTCATGAGCGGCGCCCCGGCTTACTTGGCGGCCGGCTGGTTGGGCCGCGTCTTGCGGAACACGTTCTTCAGGTGGATCTTCCCGTCCCTGAAGCCGAACACGTCGATGCCGTCGGTCTCGATGCGGCTGCCGTCGGCCGCAGTGCCGGTGAAGGTCCACTGCGAGGTGCCGAAGTCGCCGTGCACGAAGTGCTGGCCGTTCTCCCACTGCGCATCGGGCACCGCCTGCCACGCGGCGGCGAAGGCCTTGCGCACGGCCTCGGTGCCGACATGGCGCGTGCCGCAGGCGTCGGGGCCCGCCGCGGTCTGGAAGATGCAGTCGGGCGTCATGAAGCCCATGAGGGCATCGATGTCGTGGCGGTTCCAGGCCTCGCTGAAGGCGGCGAGGGTGGCGGTGCTGACGGAAGGGGTGGGGGCGGTCAAGGTGGGAACTCCTGGAATGAATGAGGACAAGCGTAGGCAACGCGCTGTCCGCGCGCTAGGGCCAGTTCGGGGGATTCGACCGATCCAGACGCAGCGTCTGGATCGCACGGCGCTTGCGCGCGACCACGCGGGCCGTAGACTGCGGCCCACCATGACCTCCTCGCGATCGACCCAATGGGCCCAGCTTTTCGCGCTGCCCGATCAGCCGGCGCTGCCGCTGCAAGGCCGGCTGCGCGCCGCGGTGGTGCGGGCCATCCTGGAGGGCCGGCTCGGCCCCGGCGCGCCGCTGCCGTCCTCGCGTGAACTGGCCGCGCTGCTCGGGCTCAGCCGCAACACCGTGACCTCGGCCTACCTGCAGTTGATGGACGAGGGTTTTCTCGAGGCGCGCCCGCGCAGCGGCGTGTTCGTGGCGCCCGGCGCGCGGCCGCTGGCGGCGGCGCCGGCCGAACCGCTGGTGGGACGCAGCGGCCAGTCGGGCCAGCCGCCGGACTGGTCGATCCGCGTGCTGCGCTCGCTGCTCGACCAGCCCACGCTGGCCAAGCCCGACCAGTGGCGCAGCTACCCGTACCCCTTCGTCTACGGCACGCACGACCCGCAGCTTTTTCCCACCGAGGATTTTCGTGAATGCTGCGCACGCAGCCTGGCGCGCTCGCAGCTGCCGCACTGGACGCCGGACTTCGAGACCGACGACGTGCCCGACCTGATCGAGCAGATCCGCACCCGGCTGCTGCCCAAGCGCGGTGTGTTCGCGCTCAAGGAAGAGATCCTGGTGACGGTCGGCGCGCAGCATGCCTACTACCTGCTGGCCGAGGCGCTGTTCGACGAGCGCAAGTTCGTCGGCCTCGAGGAACCGGGCCATCCGCACGCGCGCAACAGCTTCTCGCTGCGCAACCCGCGCTGGGTAGAAGTCGCGGTCGACGACGAGGGCCTGGTGGTCGATGCGCTGCCGGCGGTCGACTACCTCTTCGTCACGCCCTCGCACCAGAGCCCGACCACGAGCACGCTGAGCCTGGAGCGGCGCCAGTGGCTGCTGCGCAAGGCCGAGCTGCAGGACTTCGTCATCATCGAGGACGACTATGAAGCAGAAAACCTGTATCAGGGCGCGCCCATGCCGGCGCTCAAGAGCCTGGACAAGACCGGGCGCGTGATCTACGTCGGCTCGGTCTCCAAGAGCCTGTCGCCGGCGCTGCGGCTGGGCTACATCGTCGCGCCCCGCGCGCTCATTACCGAGCTGCGCGCGGTGCGCCACGCGATGGTGCGGCACCCCAGCGCCTTCCTGCAGCATGCCTACGCGCTGTTCCTCTCGCTGGGGCACCACGAGTCGCACGCGCGGCGCGTCAACCAGGCCATGCAGGAGCGGCTGGCGCTGGCGGCGCAGGCGCTGCGCGACCACCTGCCGGATTTCGATTTCCAGCTGCCGCAGGGCGGGGCCTCGCTCTGGGTCCAGGCCCCGGCCTGGGTCGACGCCGCCGAACTGGCATTGATGGCGCGCAGCCACGGCGTGCTGATCGAGGCCGGCGACGTTTTCTTTGCCAAGCCGCCGTACCCCTGTCCCTTCTTCCGCCTGCGCCTGTCCTCCATCGCCACCGCGCAGATCCCGGCCGGCATCCGCGCGCTCGGCCTGGCGGTGGAAGAGCTGGCGCTGGCGCGCGGCGAGCAGCGCCCGCCCATCACGCGGCCGCACTGAACGATCGCGCACAAGGCGCGTGCACGCGGTGCGGCGTGCGCACCACAACGAGGGTAAGTCCCGAGCCCCTGGCTCCATCCCCTCGAGGGTGCTGGCACTTCCGAGCGCGCCGCGATGCGTGCACAGTGGCTTCGCGCAGCAGCGTGGTCTCGCGTCTGCTTCATCCACCCCTTCGAGGAGATATCCGATGAACCGTTCCAAGCGTCTCACCCTGCAAAGCGCAGCCGCCCTCGCCACCGTCGTGCTCTGCGGCGGCGCCCTGGCCCAGGCCAAGGCCAAGGAAGTGACCTTCGCGCACCAGGACATGCTGGTGCCGCTGCGTCTGGTGATGGAGTCGGGCGAGGTCGAGAAGGCGACCGGCTACAAGATCAACTGGCGCATGTTCTCCGGCGGCGGCGACGTGATCCGTGCCATGGCCTCGGGCGACGTGCAGATGGGCGAGACCGGGTCCAGCCCGCTGACCGCCGCGGCCAGCCAGGGCCAGGACATCCAGCTGTTCTGGATCTCGGCCGACATCGCCGACGCCGAGGCCCTGGTGGCGCGCAACGGCAGCAACATCAACGGCATGAAGGACCTGGCAGGCAAGAAGGTCGCGACGCCCTTCGTCTCGACCGCCCACTACCAGCTCATGGCTGCGATGAAGATGGAAGGGGTCGACCCGCGGAGCGTCAACGTGATGAACATGCGCCCGCCGGAAATCGCCGCCGCCTGGGAGCGCGGCGACATCGACGCCACCTTCATCTGGGACCCGGTGCTGTCGAAGGTCAAGGCCAACGGCAAGAGCATCGCCACCTCCGGCAGCATCGGCAAACGCGGCGCACCGACTTTCGAGGGCATCGTGGTCAATGCCAAGTGGGCCGCCGCCAACGAGCCCTTCATGATCGCCTTCGTGCAGGCGCTCAACCGCGCCAACGACGAGTACAAGGCCTCGGCCAAGGGCTGGACCGCGGATTCGCCGCAGGTCAAGGCGATGGCCAAGTGGACCAAGGCCGACCCGAAGGACGTGCTGCCGGTGATGAGCCTCTACAGCTTCCCGACCATGGCCGAGCAGCTGTCGCCAACCTGGCTGGGCGGTGGCGCGGCCAAGGCGATGGCGGGCACCGCGGCCTTCCTGAAGGAGCAGGGCCGGGTGCAGGAGGTCAAGCCCGACTACAGCGCCTTCGTCACCACGACCTACGTCACCAAGGCGATGGCGAAGTAAGCGCGTCATGCCGACGCTCGACATTCGCGACCTCACGGTCAACTACGCGGTCAAGGGCGGCACGCTGCAAGCCCTGGCACCGGTCAACCTGAAGATGCACGACGGTGACTTCGTCGTCGCGCTGGGTGCTTCGGGCTGCGGAAAGACCACGCTGCTCAACAGCATTGCCGGATTCCTCCCGCCCTCGACCGGCGAGATCCTGCTCGATGGCCAGCCCGTGGTCGGCCCCGGCGCCGACCGCGGCGTGGTGTTCCAGAAGCACGCGCTGATGCCCTGGCTCAACGTGCGCGACAACGTGGCGCTGGGGCTGCGCCTGGGCGGCATGGGCCGTGCCGAGCGCGACCGCATCGCCGAGGAGAAGCTGGGCCTGGTCGGTCTGACGCCCTACGCCGACCGCGCCGTCTACGAGCTGTCGGGCGGCATGCAGCAGCGCGTGGGCATCGCGCGCGCGCTGGCCAGCGATCCGGCCGTGCTGCTGATGGACGAACCCATGGGCGCGCTCGACGCTTTCACGCGCGAGTCGGTCCAGGAGATCCTGCTCCGGGCCTGGTCCAAGTCCAACAAGATGGTGTTCTTCATCACCCATTCGGTGGAGGAGGCGCTGTTCCTCGCGACCCGGCTGATCGTGATGAGCCCGAGCCCGGGCCGCATCTCGCATATTTACGACGACATGCCTTTTTCGCGCCAGTTCCTCGCCCATGGCGATGCACGCAAGGTCAAGTCCGAGCCGGAGTTCATCCGCCTGCGCGAAGAGGTGCTGTCGATCATCCATCACCGGGAGGCCGCCCATGTCTGAAGTCACCGTCGCCGTCCCCGTCGCGGTGCCTCCGCCCTCGACGCCGTCCGCCGCACCCGCGCCGGCCGCGGGCGCCGCCCTGCGGACCAGCGCGTTCAAGGTGCCGGGCGAAGGCTCCAGCGGCACCATCAGCGTGGTCACGGTGGTGGCGCTGCTCGCGCTGTGGGCCGTCGTCACCAACATCGGGTGGATCAAGCCGCTGTTCCTGCCTTCGCCGCAGGCGGTCTTCCAGCAGTTCCACGAGTACCTGACCGGCCAGGCCAACGACAAGCCGCTGTGGCAGCACTTCCTGGCCAGCATGTTCCGCGTGTTCTCGGCCTTCCTGCTCGCGTGCCTGACGGCCATCCCGGTCGGCATCGCGATGGGCATGAGCCGCTGGGCGCGCGGCATCTTCGACCCGCCGCTCGAGTTCTATCGGCCGCTGCCGCCGCTGGCCTACCTGCCGCTGATCATCATCTGGTTCGGCATCGACGAGCTGCCCAAGGTGCTGCTGATCTTCCTGAGCTGCTTCGCGCCGCTGGCGCTGGCCGCGCGTTCGGGCATGCGCAGCGCGTCGCAGGAGCAGATCAACGCCGCCTACTCGATGGGGGCGAGCTACCTGCAGGTGATCCGGCACGTGATCCTGCCTTCGGCGCTGCCCGACATCCTGGTGGGCATGCGCATCGCCATCGGCTTCGGCTGGACCACGCTGGTGGCCGCCGAGATGGTCGCGGCCAACATGGGGCTGGGCCAGATGGTGCTGAACGCCTCCAACTTCCTGCGCACCGACATCGTGATCATGGGGATCATCGTGATCGGCGTGGTGGCCTACCTGTTCGACCTGCTGATGCGTTGGCTCGAACGCCGGCTGGTGCCATGGAAGGGGCGCATGTAGGGGCGGAGGCGCACGGCCTGCACGCGTATTGAAAAAGGCCCTCGCATGCGCGAGGGCCTTGTCATTTCAGCGGCTCATCGCACGGCTTCGCGACCGCGGGGCCCCGGTGGGTTGCGAACGGCATCGACCGGGTCGTCGGTGGGCAGCGGCGTGCGTCCGATCAGCCATGCGCACCAGGCCGACACGGCCCCCGCGAACACCACGTACATGCAGATCAGCCAGGGCTGGCCGCCGCCCGACTTGAGCAGCGCGGTCGCGATGATGGGCGTGATGCCCGAGGCGAAGATGCCCGAGAACTGGTAGACGAAGGAGATGCCGGTGTAGCGCACCTTGGCGTCGAACAGGTCGCAGAAGAGGGCGGCCTCGGGCCCGTAGACCGAGGCGTACAGGATGCCGAACGGAATGATGATGGCCAGCCAGATCATGAACATGCTGCCGCCGCTGTGGGTCATCAACCAGAACGCGGGGAACGACGACACCGCCGTGATGAGCGAGCCCCACATGTAGACCCGCGGACGGCCCATGCGGTCGGACAGCCGGCCGAAGAAGGGAATGAAGAAGCACATCACCACGGCGGCCGCCATCACGCCCAGCAGCGCCTCGGTCCGGCTGATCTTGATGGTGCTCGTCAGGTAGTTGATCGAGAACACGCCGAAGATGTTGAAGAACACGCCGTCGATGTAGCGTGCCCCCATGCCCTTGAGCACGTTGCCCGGGTAGCGCCGGAGCATGTCGAAGAAGGGGATGCGCAGCTCGGCGTTCTTGGCCTTCACGGCGGCGAACTCCGGCGTCTCCTGCACGTGCAGCCGGATGTACATGCCGACCACCACCATCACGCCCGAGATCAGGAACGCGATGCGCCAGCCCCAGGCCATGAATTGCTCGTCGGTCAGCAGCCACGACAGCAGCGCCACCACGCCCGAGGCCAGGCACAGGCCGATGGCCAGGCCGATCTGCGGCAGCGAGGCATAGAAGCCGCGCTTCTCCTTGGGCGCGTACTCGTAGGCCATCAGCACCGCGCCGCCCCACTCGCCGCCCAGGCCGATGCCTTGCGCGACGCGCAGAAGCAGCAGCAGCAGGGGTGCCGCGATGCCGATCTGCGCATAGGTCGGCACCAGCCCGATCAGGAAGGTGGCCACGCCCATGATCATCAGCGTGATGACCAGCATGCTCTTGCGGCCGATCTTGTCGCCGAAGTGGCCGAAGATCACGCCGCCCAGCGGGCGCGTGACGAAACCCACCGCGAAGGTGGTGTAGGCCAGCATCGTGGACACCACCGGGTCGCTGCCGGGGAAGTAGAGCTTGTTGAAGACGATGCCCGCCACCACGCCGTACAGGAAGAAGTCGTACCACTCGATGGTGGCGCCGACCAGCGCCGACACCACCACCTTGCGAATCTTCTTCTCTTCCGCTGTCATTGCACTCATGTGTTTGTCTCCAATGAAGTGTCGTTGGGATGCCCTCGCGGGGCCTGCGTGTCTACCGAAATCGTGCGGGTTGCCTTGCGTCTTCGCGGACCATGTCGACGGCCTTCTCGGCCATCATCACGACCGGCGCGTTGGTGTTGCCCGAGACCAGCGTGGGCATCGCCGAGCAGTCGATCACCCGCAGGCCCGCGATGCCGTGCACGCGCAGCCGCGCGTCGACCACGGCCACTGGGTCGTCGCCCATGCGGCAGGTGCCGCTGGGATGGAAGATGGTGGCGCCGTGGTCGCGGCAGAACGCGAGCAGCTCGTCGTCGCTCGCGGCCTGCGGGCCGGGCTTGACCTCGCGCTTCACGTAGGGGCGCATGGCGGGCGCATCGGCGATGGCGCGCGCCGCCTTCAGGCCGGCCACCGCGGTGCGGCGGTCGAGTTCCGTCGACAGGTAGTTCGGTTGCATCGACGGCGGTTCGAAGGGATCGATCGAGCGGATGCGGATGTGGCCGCGCGATTCGGGCCGCAGCTGGCACACCGACATCGTGAAGCCGGAGTAGGGGTGCACCCGGCCGCCCGCCATGTCGGCCGAGAGCGTGGCCACGTGGAACTGGATGTCGGGCGTCGCGCTGACGGGGCGGCCGTGTTCGTCCTTCAACGCCTGCATGAAGCAGCCGCCCTGGTTGATGCCGATGGCCAGTGCGCCGGTGCGATGCAGCAGCCACTCCAGTCCCAGCCTGGCCTGTCCGACCCAGGAGTTGAGCTGGTCGTTGGTCGTGATGGGTCGGGTGCATTCGTAGCCCACGCGGATCTGCAGGTGGTCCTGCAGGTTCTCGCCGACGCCGGCCAGGTCGTGCAGCACCGGTACGCCGCGCGCCTCCAGCAGCGCGCGCGGGCCGATGCCCGAGAGCTGCAGCAGCTGCGGCGACTGGATGGCGCCGGCCGACAGCAGCACCTCGGCACGGCAGCGGGCGGTCTTCATCTCGCCGCCCTGGCGGTAGCGCACGCCCACCGCGCGCCGGCCTTCGGTCAGCAGGCCGGCCGCGAAGGCCTCGGTCTCGATGCGCAGGTTGGGCCGGCGCTTGACCGCCGGCGGGAGATAGGCCTTGGCGGTGCTGCAACGCAGGCCGTGGTGGGTGTTGAGCTGGAAGTAGCCCGCACCTTGCTGGCGTGCGCCGTTGAAGTCCTCGGTGCGCGGCACGCCGATCTGCTGCGCGCCGTCGATGAAGGCCTCGATCAGTTCATGCCGCGCGCCGATGTCCGACACCTTGAGCGGGCCGTCACCGCCGTGCAGCGGACTGCTGCCGCGCTGGTTGCCCTCGGAGCGGATGAAATAGGGCAGCACCTCGTCGTAGCCCCAGCCCGCGTTGCCCAGCGCGGCCCAATGGTCGTAGTCCTCGCGCTGTCCGCGGATGTAGATCAGGCCGTTGATCGAACTGCTGCCGCCCAGCGTCTTGCCGCGCGGCCAGTAGATGCGGCGCCCGTTCATGTTCGGGTCGGGGTCGGTCTCGAAGCGCCAGTTGACCTCGGGGCTCCACATCGTCTTGCCGTAGCCGATGGGCAGATGGATCCAGGGCGAGCTGTCGCGCGGGCCGGCTTCCAGCAGCAGCACGCGGGTGGCCGGGTCTTCGCTGAGGCGGCCGGCGAGCACACAGCCCGCCGAACCGGCGCCCACCACGATGTAGTCGAATTCGTTGAGATTCATTCCGGGACTCGGTTGCGATGGAACAATCGCCGCATCGGTCCGGATCGTAGGTCAATGATTTTCGGAACGCAATGTTCCACTTTAGAGGTTTACCCGCATGACGTCCTCACGACGCGACACTGCTGTCGTCCCGTTTTCCGCGCCCGAGGCGCTGTCCGCGGAGGGCACAACCGGCTCATCCGCCGAGCGCAGCCTGCGGCTGCTGGCGCTGCTCGCGAGCGAAGGCCGGGCCCTGACGCTGGCCGACCTCGCGGCGCGTCTGGCCCTGCCCAAGGGCACCGCGCACCGCATCTGCACACAGCTGCTGGCCGCCGGTTTCCTGGCGCGCGACGTGGACGAGCGCGCCTTCAGCGTCGGTCCGGCGCTGCGCCAGCTGGCCTTCGACACGCTCAACCACGGCGTGGTGCGCGGACTGCGCCACGACGTGCTGTCGGAGCTGGTGCGACAGATCGGCGAGACCTGCAACTTCACCACCCTCGACGGCACCCAGGTGCTCTACCTCGACCGGGTCGAGGCCCAGTGGCCGTTGCGCCTGACGCTCGAGATCGGCTCGCACGTGCCGCTGCACTGCACCGCCAGCGGCAAGCTGCTGCTGGCCCAGATGCCGCGCGAGGAACGCGACGCCGTGATCGCCGGCCTCACGCTCACGCGCATGACGCGCAACTCGATCGTGGCCGCGTCCCGGCTGCGTGCCGAGTGCGACGCCATCATCGAACGCGGCCATGCCTGCGACAACGAGGAGTTCATCGCCGGGCTGGTGGCGGTGGCGGTCCCGGTGCGCAACGCGGCCGGCGCGGTGCGTGCCGCGATCGCGGTGCATGCGCCCTCGGCGCGCATGTCGCTCGACGAGGCGCTGGCGCAGCTCGACGCGCTGCAGACCGCGGCCCGGCGCATGGGCGCGCTGCTCTGAGCGTCGCGGCGCCCGGGGCTACGCCAGCAGACCGTACAGCGACCTCAACACGCTCACCGCCGCCAGTCCGATCAGCAGGTTGAGTACATGCCGGCGGAACTGTTCGGGCGAGACACCCGCGAACGAGCGCCCGCCGAACCAGATGCCTGCGAGCATGGCCGGCGCCAGCCACACCGCCCAGCGCAAGGTGTCCGGGCCAAGCAGACTGCCGCTCGCGTGGGCCGCGCCGGGCATCAGTGCCGCACTGGCCAGCGCCACCACGTCGCTGAACAGCAGCAGGGCGATCATGGTTGCGCGCAGCCGCGCCGGCGGCATGTTGACGGTGCTCAGCAGCACGGCCAGCGCGATGCCGCCGATGGCGGCGACGCCGTTGATGAAGCCCGACAGCACGCCCGCCAGCAGCCGCACGCCGCGGGTCGGCAGCAGCGCCGCGCGGTAGCCGCGCCGAAGCAGCAGGGCCGCTGCCATCAGCAGCGCGCCGATCAGCAGGCGCAGCGGCGTCTCGGGCAGCCAGGCCAGCAGCGCGACGCCGACCGGGATGAACAGCAGGTTGCCGAGCGCGAGCCAGCCGATCCAGCGCATGTCGACATCGCGCGCGATGCCGCGCAGCTGGCTCAGGCTCGCCAGGATCTCCAGCGCGAAGATGGCGGGCACCACCTTCGCCGGCGAGACGATCAGCGACAGCCCTGCCACCGAGATGGCGGAGAAGCCGAAGCCCGCGAAGCCGCGCACCATGCCTGCGGCGAACACCACGCACAGGCTGTAGGCGAGCAGCAGCGGCGGGAGCGGCGCATCGAGCAGCGCTGTCATTCGAACAGGGGCGCGAGCCGCAGCCGCTGCACCTTGCCCGATGGCCCGCGCGGCAGGTCGTCCACGAAACGGAAATGGCCCGGCGTCTTGAAGCGGCCCAGCGTGCCTTCGCAGAAGGCGCGCAGCGCGGCCTCGCTGCAGTCCGCGCCCTCGCGCAGCACGATGCACACGCCGATCTCCTGGCCGTAGTGCCGGTCGGGCACGCCCACGGCCGCAGCCTCGCGCACGGCCGGGTGCTGCAGCAGCGCCTCGTCGATCTCGCGCGGCGCGATGTTCTCGCCGCCCTTGATGATCAGCTCCTTGATGCGGCCGGTGATGAAGAAGAAGCCGTCACCGTCGCGGTGTCCCAGGTCACCGGTGCGCAGCCAACCGTCGGGCGTGAAGCTCTCGCGCGTCGCCTCGGGGTTCTTGTAGTAGCCGCGCATCACGTTGGGGCCGCGCAGCGCGAGCTCGCCGGTCTGGCCATCGGGCACCTCGTTCAGTGCGGCATCGATCACGCGCGCCTCGCAGCCCGAGGCGCGGCCGACCGAGCCGAGCTTGCGCCGCGCCGCCACCATGGGGTTGGAGAAGGCGGGGGCCGCGGTTTCGGTGAGGCCCATGGTCTCGACGATGCCGATGCCGAACATCGCCTCGAATGCGCGATGGTGCTCGGGTGCCAGCGCGGCCGAGGCCGAGCGGCAGAAGCGGAGGTCGGCGGTCAGTTCGCGCGGCACCGGCCCGCCCTCGAGCAGGTAGGAAATCATCGTCGGCACAACGTTGATCCAGGTGCAGTGCGTGGCCGCGGCCTGCGCCCAGAAGCGTCCGGCCGAGAAGCGCGGCGGCATCGCCAGGCTGCCGCCGTGCGCCAGCGGCGCCAGCATGGTCACGACGAAGGCGTTGATGTGATAGAGCGGCAACACCGCCAGCACGCGGTCGGCAGGCGTCAGGCCGTGCTCGAGGCCGATGGCGTGCGCGTTGGCGGCGAGGTTGGCCTGCGTCAGCATCACGCCCTTGGGCTGCCCGGTGGTGCCCGAGGTGTACATCAGCAGCGCCAGTGCCTCGGGCAACGGGGGGGGCAGTTCGACGGCCGTCGCCGCCTGTTCGCCGGGCAGCGTGGGGGCGTCGGGGTCGACGACCCAGAGCGCCACCGTGCGCTCGACGGTCTCGAGCATGGCGCGCACGCGCGCTTCCCATTCGGGCGCGACGCACACCACGCGGCAGTCGGAATGCGCGAGCACATAGCGCATCTGCTCGGGCTGGGCCACCAGGTTCACCGGGTTGACGCACAGGCCCGCATGCAGCGCGCCCAGCAGCAGGCGCAGCGTCTGCAGGCCGTTGGGCATCACCAGCGACACGGTGTCGCCGGGCTGCGCGCCCTGCGCCTGCAGCAAGGCGGCCACGCGTCGGCAGCCTTGTGCCAGCTGCGCGCAGTCGATGGCCTGCCCGGCCGGCTCGGTGGACAGTGCGTAGACGGCCGTCGGCCGCAGGCGCGCCTGCCGCTCGATCAGCGCATGGACGGTGGTGGCTGCCGCCGACGGCATCGCGGCATTCACGCCGCACCGTGCCGGGCGAAGAAGGCGCCGAAGATCTCGTCTTCGGTCGGCATGCGCTCGGGGATGGGCCGCGAGATGCGCGTGATGTTGAGGTAGTGCCGGTAGTTCATGTTCTCGGAGAAATTGTTCTTGCCCCAGGTGCCGCAGCCCATCGAGAGCGAGAAGGGCAGGCCGTTGTCGAAGTTGCCGCCCGTGGCCAGCGCATGCGGCTGGTCGACGATGACGCGCGACACCGGCAGCGTGAGGCCGAGGCGCAGCGCGCGCTCGGGCACCGTGCTGTGCAGGCCGACCGAGTGGCCCGCGCCTTCGTAGCCGTAGATGCGTTCGACCGTGGCGGCGGCGGCATCGAAATCGGCGGCACCGTACACGGTGAGCACCGGGCTGAGCTTCTCGCCCGAGAAGGGATGGTCGTGGCCGACGCCGGACTCCGCCACCATCAGGATGCGCGGGTCGCGCTCGGCGATGGCGAGCCAGGCGGCGCGGCCCGCCGGATCCTGTGCCGCCGCGCGCTCCGCGATGACGCGGGCCGACTGGCCGATCACCGCGGCCGACAGCCGGCCTTCTGGCCACATCAGCGACTGCAGCACGCGCTTCTGCGGCGCGTCGAGCATCACCGCGCCGCGCGCCTCGAGCGCGGCCAGCAGCGCGGGGCGTGCCGCATCGATCACCACCAGGCTGTTCTCGGCCGAGCAACTGGTGGCGTTGTCGAAGGTCTTGGAGCGCAGGATGCGATCGGCCGCAAGGGCCGGGTCGGCGGTCTCGTCGACGATGCTCGCCACGTTGCCCGCGCCCACGCCGAAGGCCGGCGTGCCGCTGGCGTAGGCGGCGCGCACGTTGGCTTGCGAGCCGGTCGCCACCACCAGGTCGCACAGTGTCATCAGTTCGGCGGTCGACTGCTTGCTGACCGGCGAAGGCAGCAACTGCACCAGGTCGCGCGGCGCGCCGATGCGGTCGAATTGCGCATGGATGAACGCGATCAGCCGCGCCGCGGTGGTCCAGCCCTTGGGCGAGGGCGCGACGATGACGGCGTTGCGGCCCTTGAGCGCATTGATGATCTTGTTGGCCGGCGTCGCGCCCGGGTTGGTGGACGGCGTGACGGCGCACACCACGCCCACCGGCCGTGCGATCTCGACGATGCCCAGCGCGTGGTCTTCCGCGATCACGCCGACGGAGCGCGTGCCCTGCAGGTCGCGCAGCAGGCCGAGGGTCTTGCGGTGGTTCTTGCGCACCTTGTCCTCGACGTTGCCCACGCCGGTGTCGGCCACTGCGAGCGCCGCGAGCTCGCGGTTGCGGCCTGGCTCGATGATCGCCCAGCCGGCGGCGGTGACCGCCATGTCGACCTGCTCCTGCGTCCAGGTGTCGTAGATGCGTTGCGCAGCGCGCGCGCGCGCCACGAGATCGGCAATGGGGCTCTGTGCGGAGGAGTTCGAGTGGTCCATGGTCGTCATTGTTGTTTGCTGCGAATGCATTCTTGCGGAATCCTGCGGGAAACACCGCGGAACCGGCTTTGCCGGGCCGCAGGTGTTGCCCCCGGAAGGGGTTGGCGCTGCCACACGAAGTGGGCAAGCCTGGGGGAGAGCCACATTCAATCTACCTTGATGCGGGCCTCTTTCGCCAGCTTGGCCCAGCGCACGAGCTCGGTGTCGACCACCTTGCCCAGCGCCTCGGGGGGGCCGCCCACGCCCTCGCTGCCCTGGGCCAGCAGCTTGTCGCGGATCTCGGGTTCGCGCACCACGGTGTTGATGGCCTTGTTGAGCTTGTCGATCACGGCCCTGGGCGTTTTCACGGGCACGAACATCGCGTACCAGGAATCGACCTCGAAATCGGCGACGCCGGCCTCTTGCATGGTGGGCACGTCGGGGAAGGCCGCGCTGCGCTGGGTGGTCGAGACGGCCAGCGCCTTGAGCTTGCCGGCCTTGACGAACTGCGCGGCCGCGGGAATCGACACCCACAGCAGCGGCACCTGGCCGCCCATCACATCGGTCACGGCCGGTCCCCCGCCGCGGTAGGGAATGTGCGTCATGCGGGTGCCGGTGCGCAGCTTGAGCAACTCGCCCGCCAGGTGGCCGGGCGAGCCGTTGCCCACCGAGGCAAAGGAGATCGTGTCCGGCCGGGATTTGGCCAACGCCACCAGCTCGGCCACGGTGCTGGGCGCGAACTGCAGGTTCGCCACCAGGATCTGCGGCAGCGATGCCACCATGCCGACCGGCTCGAAGTCCTTGGCCGTGTCGAAGGGCAGCTTGGGGTAGATGCTCGGGTTGATGGTGTGGGAGGACAGGGTGAACAGCACGGTGTAGCCGTCCGGCGCGGCCTTGGCCGCCATGTCGGTGCCGATGGAGCCGGCCGCGCCGCCGCGGTTGTCGATCAGCACCGGCTGGCCCATCAGCGTCTGGAAGCGCTCCTGCACGATGCGCGCGATCACGTCGGTGCCGCCGCCTGGCGGGTAGGGCACGATGAGCTTGATCGGTTTGCCAGGGTAGTCGGTGCCGTTCTGGGCCGGTGCGGCGCTAGCTGCCAGCGCGACGGCGGCCAGGAGGCCGGCCCGCAGCAGGGGGACGAGTCGATTCATTCTGCATGTCTCCGTCTTGGGGGGTGAGCGCCGTTGGAAGGCGCGTCGCAGACGCCGGCCCGTGCCGGTAGCCCAGCGTGCCGCTGGCGTCGCGCGCGCAGGCCATGACCTGTTCGGCGAGTTCGCGTGCCTGGGTGCGCGCAAAGCGGATCGAGGGCACGCTCATGCCCAGGGCGGCGACCGCCTCGCCTCGCGCATCGAAGACGGGGACGCCGAGCCCGCAGACCCCGAGGCGCCATTCCTCGCGGTTCTCCGCAAAGCCGCGGCTGCGCGTGCGCACCAGCTCGGCCTGCAGCGTGTCGAAGTCCAGGATGCTGTGCGGCGTGTGGGCCACCAGCGTGCCCAGCCGCTGTCGCAGCGCGGGCAGGTCGGGCTGCGCGGCCGCCAGCAGCGCCTTGCCCGAGGCCACGCAGTAGGCCGGCGCGCGCCCGCCGATGCGCGAGTACGCCGCCACCGGCAGCGGGCTGTCGAACTTGTCGAGGTAGACGATCTCCGCGCCGTCGAGCGTGGCCAGGTGGATGGTCTCGCCGGTGGCCTGTGCCAGCGCCGCGAGGTGCGGGCGCAACAGCGCGGTGATGTCGGACACCTCGGCCACGAGCGCGCCCAGTTCGAACAGCCGCAGGCTCGGCCGGTAGGCGCTGGTGGCCGGGTCCTGCGTGGCCCAGCCGCATTCGACCAGGGTCTGCAGCGTGCGATGCGCGTTGCTGCGCGCCATGCCGAAGGCCTGGGCGAGATCGGTCACGCGGCAGTCGCGCTGCCGGCGTGTCATCCATTCGATGGCGGCGAGGCCCTTGGCCAGTGTGGAGTCCATGGTGCAGAAAAATCAGTGGTGTTCTAAATAACAGAACATTGTTCGCGAATATGGAACAACTTTAGGCAGGTGGACGGACGCTGTCAACCGCGCCAGCCGCGGGGTCGTCCCGGCCCTACCATCGGCAGCCAGGGGAGCCGACACACCGATGCATGCACGGAGGACATCACCATGCGCCTGAAGATCTGGAACGGCCTGCGCTTCGCGCTGGCGCTGCTCACGCTCGCAGCCATCGGCTGGCAACTGACGATCCATCTCGCGCTGGGCTTCCCGGCGCTCAACTTCTTCAGCTACTTCACCAACCTGTCGAACCTGTTCGCGGCGGCCGTGCTGTGCGGCGTGGCATGGCGCGCCAGCAGCGCTCGCGAGCCCTGGCCCGCCGGCGACCTGCTGCGTGCGGTGGCGGTGGTCGACATGGTCGTGGTCGGCATCGTGTTCACGCTGCTGCTGCGCGACGTCGACCTCGGGGCGCTGCGGCCATGGATCAATGTCCTGCTGCACGGCGTGATGCCCTGCGCGATGCTGATCGACTGGCTGCGCGTGCCGCCGGCCCGCCGGCTCGGCATGCGTGCCTGGTGGCTCTGCCAGGTCGTTCCGGCAGCCTACCTGGCCTACGTGCTGCTGCGTGGTGCCGCGACCGGCTGGTATCCCTATCCGTTCCTGGTGCCGGCCAAGGTCGGTGGCTACGGCGGCGTGGCCCTCTATGCGGCGGGCATCGCGCTGACCTTCGCGCTGGTGGGCTGGGCCGTGCTCGCGCTGGGGAACCGGCGGCTGCGAGCCCCGGCCTAGGCTGGCAATGCGCCAGTGCTGGCGCGCAGCATCAGCGTGACCGGCAAGGCCCGCTGCGGGAGCTCGGGCCTGCCGTGCAGCTGTGCCAGCAAGCGCTGTCCGGCCTGCTCGCCGATCTCGCGGATCGGCAGGTGCACGGTGGTCAGCGGCGGGTGCAGGAAGGGCGCGAAGTCGTTGTCGTTGAAGCTCGCGATCGACAGCCGGCGCGGCACCTCGATGCCCGCCTGGGCAAGCGCGGAGAGCGCACCGGCGGCCAGGTAGTCGCTGCCGCAGACGATGGCGGTGACCGGAGGCTGGCGCCGTGCGATGGTGTTCATGGCGTCGAAGCCTTCGCGGAAGCCGTGCTCCGTCTCGCTCATCGCGTCTTCGCACAGCGTCAGGCCCCGCTTGGCGATGGCGAGGCTCAGGTCGCGCAGTCGGCGGCGGGCGCGTTCGCTGTCGACGGTGCGGCCGCCGATGTAGCCGAGGCTGCGGTGGCCGAGTGCAGCCAGGTGGTCGACCACAAGGGCCGCCGCCGCGTACTCGTCGAAGCCCACGCTGTGGCCACCGGCCTCGGGCGGCGCCCACATGGTCACGAACGGCGTGCGGTTGGCGGCGAGCATGGCGAGCACCTGCGGCGGCTGCTCCGCCCCGAGCAGCGCCACGGCGTCGACGCCGCGCTCCAGCAGGGCGCGCAGGATGCTCGTCTCGTAGGCGGGCCGCGGGTCGGGCGCCGACAGCAGCAGCGTGTAGCCCTCGGCCGCCAGCGTGCTCTCGAGCGCCTGCACCAGTGCGGGAAAGGACGAACTCCCGAAGCGCGGCACGATGGCGCCGACCGTCATGGTGCGGCGCATGGCCAGCGCGCGGGCCGCGCCGTTGGCCACGTAGCCGAGCCGTTCGACCGCAGCCATCACGCGCAGCCGCGTCGCCTCGCTGATCATGTCCGGCCTGCTGAGGGTGCGCGACACGGTGCCGGTGGAGACGCCGGCCAGGCTGGCGACGTCGGCCAGCGAGGCGGCGCGCGGGGCGTCGGTGGAAGAGGGTGCGTTCATGTGTGGCGGCGGGAGTGCAAGGATCTTAGCCGCGCGTGCAAGCGCATGCAGCGTCTCGGTGCTAACCCCAGGACAAGGGGGAACCGATCGCGCCTATCCTTGATGCAAGCGCTTGCATTAAGCGCTGGATGGGCGACTTCGAAACGCCCGCACGCCCCACCTGCTGGAGACACACCATGAAGCCGACCGTGCATTCCCGTCGTTGCCTGCTCGCCATCGCCGCCGTGGCCAGCGGCCTTTTCGCGACGCCCGCTGCCTTCGCCCAGGCGACGAACTGGCCGATCGCGGGCAAGCCGATCCGCATCGTGGTGCCGTTCCCCGCGGGCTCGGGCTCCGACGCGACCGCGCGCGTGATCGCCAAGCTGATGACCGACGAACTCGGCGGCGCCAACGTCATCGTCGACAACAAGCCGGGTGCCGGCACCTTCATCGGCGCGCAGGACGTGGCGCGATCGCCGGCCGACGGCCACACGCTGCTCTACACCATCGTCATCACGCACACGCAGAACCCGCACCTCTACGCCAAGCTGCCCTACGACCCGGTGCGGGACTTCACGCCGCTGGCGCAGATGGTCAAGTCGGCCACGGTGCTGATCGCGCCGCCCGATGCGCCCTTCAACAACGTGCAGGAACTGGTGAGTTACGCCAAGGCCCATCCGGGCCAGCTCAACTACGCCTCGTTCTCCCAAGGCTCGACCTCGCACCTCAACGGCGAACTGCTGCAGATGCGCACCGGCACGAAGATGACGCACGTGCCCTACAAGGGCACGGCCGACGCCTCGCGCGCGCTGGTGGCGGGCGAGGTGCAGCTCTACTTCGACGGCACCGCGACCGCGGTGCAGCTGATCAAGGCCGGCAAGGCCAAGGGCCTGGGCACCGCGACACCCACCCGCGTGCCGGTGCTGCCCGACATGCCGACCATCGGCGAGCAGGGCGTGAAGGGGCTGGACATCGTGGGCTGGCAGGGCCTCTTCGGGCCGGGCGGCATGGACCCGGCCGTGGCGAAGAAGATCGGCGACCTGCTCGCGAAGATCGCACGCTCGCCCGACATGCTGAAGCTCATCGAGACGCAGGGCAACGAGCCCTCCGGCGCCGCCGGCCCGGCCTTCGCCGCCATCGTGAAGAACGACAGCGAGCGCTGGGGCGAGGTCATCAGGGCCGCCAACATCAAGCTGGACTGAAGAAAGAGGAATCCCCATGTTCGACACCATCATCCGCGGCGGCACGCTCGTCGACGGCAGCGGGCAGCCGCGTTTCACGGGCGACGTCGGCATCCGCGACGGGCGCATCGCCGAGGTCGGCGGCAAGCTCGGCGCGGGCCGGCGCGAGATCGACGCCAGCGGCGCCATCGTCACGCCCGGCTGGGTCGACGTGCACACGCACTACGACGGCCAGGTCACCTGGGACCCGTACCTCAGTCCCTCGACCGACCATGGCGTGACCAGCGTGGTGATGGGCAACTGCGGCGTCGGCTTCGCGCCGGTGCATGCGGACAAGCGCGACTGGCTCATCAGCGTGATGGAGGGGGTGGAAGACATCCCCGGCACCGTGCTGGCCGAAGGCATCGACTGGCAGTGGGAGAGCTTTCCGGAGTATCTCGACGCGCTGGAGCGCATGCCGCGCGCGCTCGACGTGGGCGCGCAGATTCCGCACTCGGCACTGCGCACCTACGTGATGGGCGAGCGCGGCATCACGCACGACGAGGCCACGCCGGCCGACATCCAGGCCATGGTGGCGCTGGTGCGCGAGGGCATGCGCGCCGGCGCGCTCGGCTTCTCGACCAGCCGCACCATCATCCACAAGTACGAGGGCCGCAAGTACCCGCCGGGCACCTTCGCGTCGCCCGATGAGATTCTCGGCATCGGCCGCGTGCTGGGCGAGGTGGGCCACGGCGTGTTCCAGATGACCTCGAACCACTACCAGATGGAAACCGAGCTGCCCTGGATGACGCAGCTGGCGCGCGACAACAACCTGCCGGTGGCCTTCGCGCTGGTGCAGACCGACCAGACGCCCGACACCTGGAAACGGCTGCTGGCCGCGCTCGACGAGACGCACCGCGAGAACGTGCCGCTGTACGGCGCGGTGGCCGGCCGGCCGGCCGGCATCCTGATGGCCTGGCTCGGCTCCACCCATCCCTTCATGAGCCATCCGCTGTGGCAGCAGATCGCGCCGCTGGCGTGGCCCGAGAAGCTGGCCCGCCTGCGCGATCCCGCGGTGCGGGCGCAGCTGACGGACATGGTTGCGCTCATGGGGTCGGCGCAGTACGACACGCGTACTGCCTACCTGACCCAGAGCTTTCACAAGATGTATGCGCTGGGCGCCGAGCCCGATTACGAACCGCCGCAGTCGCAGAGCATCGCCGCCATCGCGCAGCGCGACGGCCGCACGCCGCTCGAGGTGGCCTACGACATGTTGATGGACCTGGACGGCAAGGGCATCGTCTACTTTCCCAGCTTCAACTACGCCTACAACGACCTGAGCCAGCTGCACACCGAGCTGCAGCACCCGCGCACGATGATCAGCCTGGCCGACGGCGGCGCGCACTGCGGCTACATCTGCGATGTGAGCATGCCCACCTACATGCTCACCCACTGGGCGCGGGATCGGCATCGCGGCCCGACGCTGCCGCTCGAGCTGATGGTGCAGCGGCAGACGCGCGACACCGCGCGCATCTACGGCATGGAGGACCGCGGCCTGCTGCAGCCGGGCTACCTGGCCGACATCAACATCATCGACTTCGATCGCCTGCGCATCCCGCCGCCGTACGTGGCCTTCGACCTGCCCGCCGGCGGCCGCCGCCTGGTACAGACTGCCGAGGGCTACCGCGCCACGCTGAAGGCCGGCGAGACCATCATGGAAGACGGCGAGCGCACCGGTGCGCTGCCGGGCAGGCTGGTGCGCGGGCCGCAGCGGCGAGCCTGAGGCCGCGGGGCCGGTCCCACCGTTTCGCAGCGCCTCGCGGCGCGGTCCGGGGGCACCGGTCGGTCAGCGGCGCAGCCGCGCCATCAGTCCCACGATCTCCGCGAACACCGCGTTGCCCACCGAGGCGGCCACGTCGATCACCTGGCTGTTGCGGTAGCAGAGGCTCAGGTCCAGGCCGACACCGATGCCGCCGATGGCGATGCGGCCGGCCTGCTCGTGGCGCGCCACCACGTCGCGCAGATGATGGTCGAGGTAGTGGGCGTCGTTGGCGAGTTCGGTGGCGCTGTCCATCGGCGAGCCGTCGGTGACCACCAGCAGCAGCTTGCGTTCTTCGCTGCGCGCCAGCAGGCGGGTGCAGGCCCAGTCGACCGCTTCGCCGTCGATGCCTTCGCGGAACAGATCGGCTTTGAGCAGCGCCGCGATCGACGGGCGGGCACGACGCCAGGGCGTGTCGGCGCTCTTGAACACCAGGTGGCAACGCTCGTTGAGCCGGCCCGGGTGGGGCGGCTTGCCGGCGCGCTGCCAGTCGCGCCGTGCGCGGCCGCCGTTCCAGGCGCCGGTGGTGTAGCCGAGGATCTCGCTGGCCACGCCGGCCTGTTCGAGCGCACGGGCGAACACGTCGACCAGCATCGCGACGGATTCCGCGTGCTGCTTCATCGAGCCCGAACAGTCGATCAGGAAGGCGAGGGCGCAATCGGCCATCGGGGCCACGCGCTCCGTGCGGAACAGGCGCCGTTCGGCGGGCGACGCGATCAACTGTGCCAGCCGGCGGCCGTCGATGTGGCCTTCCTCCTGGCCGCCGTCCCAGCCGTCGCGCGCGGGTCGGGCGAGCAATGCGCGCAGCGTACGGGCCAGTCGTGCGACGTTCACGCCCTGGTCCGCGATGCGGCGGTCGAGCTGTTCGCGATGGGCTCCGAGCACCTCCTTGCGTGCGAGCGTCGCGGCCTCGTGCTCGCGGTCCCAGGCGGTCGTGAAGACGCGGTACGCCCCGACGGCATCGTCGAGCACCTGGCTGCGGCCCGACGGGGCGGTGGTGATGCGCTCGACGACGTCGGCATCCATGTCGGCCACCAGGCTGAAGAGGCTGCGCCGGGTCTCGGCCTCGGCGCGCTCCGTTCCGGCATCGGCTTCTTCTTCAGCATCGGCCAGCAGGTCCGCGACGGTGCGGGCAATGGCACGCGCGTGCACCGCGCAGGCGGCCTGGTCGGCACGGTCGCGGCGCAGGCCGGCGAGTGCGTGGCCGATCAGCGGCGACAGCGCGAAGCGCGTGGCTTCGAGCATGTCCTCGGTGGCCTCCACCACCTGCTGGCCGCTCACGCGGGCACGGCAGATCTGCGCCACCGCATAGACCAGCAGCCCGCGCGCGGTGTCGGTCATGCCCGAGTGGTGGAAGGCCAGCGACCAGGCCTCGTGCCGGTGGCGCAGGTTGTGCACCATGCCCGGCATGGCCTCGGGCGCCAGCGCCTCGACGCGGAACTGCTCCAGCATCTCGAACAGGAAGCGCTCGACCTGCGGCTCGGGCTTCAGCCTTTCGTGCAGCGCCGCGTCGGACCGCGACAGCCGAAGGCCGAGGCCGTCGGCCACACCGCGGAAGGAGCCGAGGTCGTCGGTCTCCGGCGACGGGTGCAGGTGCGGCGCGAACCAGGGCAGGGGGTCGCGACCGCGGTGCAGCCGGCGGCCGCGGAAGTGCAGGTCGCGCTCGCCGCTGACCGCGCGCACCACCGCCGCACACAACTCGTCCAGTTGCTGCGCGTGGCGGATGCGCTGCTGCAGGTCGTTCACCGGTCTTCCCTCCGGGCGACACGCACGGGCCCGGCGGAGCTCACAGTTCCTTGTCGAAGCAGCGCTGGAAGTACTCGCCCACCAGCGGCCGTTCGGCCTCGTCGCACTTGTTCACGAAGGACAGGCGGAAGGCCAGCGCGGTGTCCTTGAAGATCTCGACGTTCTCGGCCCAGGTGATGACGGTGCGGGGCGACATCAGCGTCGACAGGTCGCCCGCGGCGAAGCCCTTGCGCGTGAGCTCGGCCACCGCCACCATCGAACGCACGAGCGCGCGGCCGGCGTCGTCGGCCAGCGCAGGCACACGTGCCTGCACGATGGCCACCTCCTCGTCGGCCGCCAGGTAGTCGAGCGAGGCGACGATGTTCCAGCGGTCGATCTGCGCGTGATTGAGCCGCTGCGCGCCGTGGTACAGGCCGTTGAGGTTGCCCAGGCCCACGGTGTTGGCCGTGGCGAACAGGCGGAAGAAGGGGTGAGGGCGCAGCACGCGGTTCTGGTCCATCAGCGTGAACTGGCCGTCGCGCTCCAGGATGCGCTGGATCACGAACATCACGTCGGGCCGGCCGGCGTCGTACTCGTCGAAGATCAGCGCCACCGGCCGCTGCAGCGCCCAGGGCACGATGCCTTCCTGGAATTCGGTGACCTGCTGGCCGTCGCGCAGCACCACGGCGTCCTTGCCCACGAGGTCGAGCCGGCTGATGTGCCCGTCGAGGTTGAGCCGCACGCAGGGCCAGTTCAGGCGTGCCGCGATCTGTTCGATGTGGGTCGACTTGCCGGTGCCGTGCAGGCCCTGCACCATCACGCGCCGGTCGCGCATGAAGCCGGCCAGGATGGCGAGCGTCACGTCGGGATTGAAGCGGTAGACCGGGTCGATCTCGGGCACGTGGGCGTCGCGCTCGCTGAAGGCCGGCACTTGCAGGTCGCTGTCGAGGCCGAAGGTGTCGCGCACGCTCAGCAGACGATCGGGCCGTTGTTCGGTGATATCGCTCATGGGGTGTTCTTTTCGGCGGAGGCCGAGGACTTCAGGCCTGTGCGCGGCGTTCGGGGTCCGCGTCGGCGGCGATGCGGCTCAGCGCCTGGGCCGCGCGCTGCAGCGCGGGCATCAGCGCCTTCGCCTTGGCCGGGTCGAGCCGCATGATCGGCGCCTGCACCGCCACGCACAGGTTCGACGGCCCGCTCGCGCTCGGCACCAGCGCCGCGATGCACAGCAGGCCGGGCAGGAATTCCTCGTTGTCGATCGCGAAGCCGTCCTTGCGCACGCGGGCGATCTCGCGCTCGATCTGTGCCGGGTCGGTCAGCGTCTTGGGTGTGTAGGCCTCGAGCGTGCCGTTGGCCAGCAGGCGCCGGCGCTGGGCCGTCTCCATCTGCGCCAGGAAGATCTTGCCGCTGGCCGAGCAGTGCACCGGAACGCGCGAGCCCGGGTGCAGGTAGAAGCGCAGCGGCGCCACGGTCTCGACCCGGTCGAGGTAGACCACCTCGCTGCCGGAGAGCGCGGTGATGTTGCAGCTCTCGCCGACCTCTTCGACCAAGTGCCGCAGCACCGTGTGGCGCGCACCGTGCAGGCTGTCGTTGAGCAGCAGGTTCTCGGCCAGCCGGCGCAGCCGCGTGCCCATGCCGTAGTGGCGGCCGTCGACCTCGCGCTGCAACAGCCCCGCGTTTTCCAGTTGCTGCAGCATGCGATGCAAGGTCGGTTTGGGCAGGCCGGTCTGTTCGACCAGTCCCTGCAGCGAATAGAGATGGTCTTTTGCGGCAATGGTTTCGAGCAGCCCGAACAGGCGCATCGCGGGCGTGTCGGCGCTGGCATCGACGCCGTCGGGCCGCACCTCGGTCTTGGAACTCTTGACGATCTTCATGGCGCACGATCATACGCAAATGCCAAAAACAGTACAGGGCGTTCCGTTTTCTGAAATTGTTTGACGCGGACACGATGGCGTCCTATAGTCGTCGACAGGAGAAAACGGAACCGCATGTTCCATGTTTTTGAAGTCCGGCAAACCGCCAATCCCGACCCCAGGAGACAGACCATGAGCCAGCAGCCCCCCGCCACCGCCGCCCGCGCCGCCGTCACCGGCGTGCAGAAGATGACCCCCTCCGAAGCCTTTGTCGAGACGATGGTGGCCCAGGGCGTGACCGAAATGTTCGGCATCATGGGCTCGGCCTTCATGGACGCCATGGACATCTTCGCGCCGGCCGGCATCCGCCTGATTCCGGTGGTGCACGAGCAGGGTGGCGCTCACATGGCCGACGGCTATGCCCGCGTGTCGGGCCGCCACGGCGTGGTGATCGGGCAGAACGGCCCGGGCATCTCGAACTGCGTGACCGCGGTGGCCGCCGCTTTCTGGGCGCACAGCCCGGTCGTGATGATCACGCCCGAGACCGGCACCATGGGCATGGGCCTGGGGGGCTTCCAGGAAGCCAACCAGCTGCCGATGTTCCAGGAGTTCACCAAGTACCAGGGGCATGTGGTCAATCCCAAGCGCATGGCGGAGTTCACGGCGAGATGCTTCGACCGCGCCATCTCCGAAATGGGGCCGACGCAGCTCAACATCCCGCGCGACTACTTCTACGGCGAGATCGAGGTCGAGATCCCCAAGCCGATGCGCGTGGAGCGCGGCGCGGGCGGCGAGAACAGCCTGAACGCGGCCGTCGAATTGCTGGCTTCGGCCAAGTTCCCGGTGATCCTTTCGGGCGGCGGCGTGGTCATGGGCGATGCGGTCGAGGAGTGCAAGGCATTGGCCGAACGCCTGGGCGCGCCGGTGGCCAACGGGTACCTGCGCAACGACTCGTTCCCTGCGAGCCATCCGCTGTGGGCCGGCCCGCTGGGCTACCAGGGCTCGAAGGCCGCGATGAAGCTGATCGCGCAAGCCGACGTGGTGATCGCGCTCGGTTCGCGCATGGGCCCGTTCGGCACGCTGCCGCAGCACGGCATGGACTACTGGCCCAAGGACGCGAAGATCATCCAGGTCGAGGCCGACCACACCAACCTCGGGCTGGTGAAGAAGATCACCGTGGGCATCCATGGCGACGCCAAGGCCACGGCCAAGGAGCTGCTCAAGCGCCTGCAGGGCAAGACGCTGGCCTGCGATGCCACCAAGGCCGAGCGCGCGGACAGGATCAAGGCCGAGAAGGCCGCATGGGAAAAAGAACTCGACGAGTGGACCCATGAGCGCGACCCGTACAGCCTGGACGCCATCGAGGAAGCCAAGGGCGAGAAGACGCCGACGGGCGGCAGCTACCTGCATCCGCGCGAGGTGCTGCGCGAACTCGAGAAGGCCATGCCGCCGCGCGTGATGGTCTCCACCGACATCGGCAACATCAATGCGATCGCCAACAGCTACCTGCGCTTCGAGGAGCCGCGCAGCTTCTTCGCGCCGATGAGCTTCGGCAACTGCGGCTACTCGCTGCCCACCATGATCGGCGCCAAGTGCGCCGCGCCCGACCGCCCGGCGGTGGCCTACGCCGGCGACGGCGCCTGGGGCATGAGCATGGTGGAGATCATGACGGCGGTACGCCACGACATTCCCGTGACCGCGGTGGTCTTCCACAACCGGCAGTGGGGCGCCGAGAAGAAGAACCAGGTCGACTTCTACAACCGCCGCTTCGTGGCGGGCGAACTGGAGAGCGAGAGCTTCGCCGGCATCGCCCAGGCCATGGGTGCCGAGGGCATCGTGGTCGACAGGCTCGAGGACGTGGGTCCGGCGCTGAAGAAGGCCATCGACATGCAGATGAAGGAAGGCAAGACCTGCGTCATCGAGATCATGTGCACCCGCGAACTGGGCGACCCCTTCCGCCGCGATGCGCTGGCCAAGCCCGTGCGCTTCCTCGACAAGTACAAGGACTACGTCTGAGCGCGCGCTGACGGTCATCACGCCATGACTTCAGCGCTGCTCTCCGAGACCGGCGCAGCGGCCACGCATCCCCGGCTCGACGACCTGGTTCGCCGAGCGCGGGAGCGCGCGGCCGACGCGCCCCTGCGCATCGCGCTGGTCTATCCGTGCGACAGCGCCGCCATCGACGCGGCGGCGCGCATCGCCGACGCGGCACTCGCCGTGCCGGTGCTGGTCGGCCCGCATGCAGCGATCGCCAGGGCGGCTGAGGCCGCGGGCATCGACATCGCCCGCTTCGAGATCGTCGACAGCGCCGAAACCGACACCGAAGCGGGGCCGGCCGAGGCTGCGCGCCGTGCCGTCGCGCTCGCGCGCGAAGGGCGGGTGCAGGTGCTGATGAAAGGCTCGCTGCACACAGACGAACTGATGTCGGCCGTGGTCGACCGCGCGCACGGCCTGCGCGGCACGCGCCGCATCAGCCACGCCTTCCTGTTCGACCTGCCGCGCTACCCGAAGCTGCTCGGCCTGGCCGACTGCGTGGTCAACATCGCGCCCGACCTGAAGACCAAGGGCGACATCCTCGGCAACGCGGTCGACCTGCTGCAGGCCTTGGGCATCGCGCGGCCCAAGGTCGGCATCCTCGCGGCGGTGGAGTCGGTCAACCCCGGGATCCCGGCGACGCTCGACGCGCAGGCGCTGGTCGCCATGGCCCGGGAGGGCGCATGGCCCGGCGCGTGGGTCGAAGGCCCCTTCGGCTTCGACAACGCGATTTCGGCCGAGGCTGCGCGCATCAAGAAGATGGAGTCGCAGGTCAGCGGCGACGCCGACCTGCTGATCGTGCCCGACCTCAATGCCGGCAACATGCTCTACAAGAGCTTCAACTACCTCGGCGGCGGCGAGTGCGCGGGGCTGGTGCTGGGCGCGCGCGTGCCCATCGTGCTGACCTCGCGCGCCGATTCAGTGCTCGCACGCATCGCGTCGGTGGCGCTGGCGGTCCTGACCGCGCCTCGCTGAAGCCTGCCGCGGGCACGGGCCGATGCCCGTCAGAGCGAGGCCCTCATGCAGTGTTCGACGAAGGCGAGTGCGCTGCGCCCCAGGTGCTTGTCGCGGTGCGTCACGATGGCCAGGTGGCGCAGTGCCTTGGGCAGGCGGGTGCGCAACTCGACCAGCCAGCCCTGCGCCAGCGCTTCCGCCACGGCATAGCGCGACACGCAGCCCAGGCCCACGCTGCGCGCGACGAACTGCTTGATCGCCTCCGTGCTGCCCAGCTCGAAACCGACGTTCAACTGGCCGAGGTGCTCCAGCAGCCAGCGGTCGGCGGCCTCGCGCGTGCCGGAGCCGCGCTCGCGCAGCACCCAGTCGGCTTCGCGCAACTGGCGCAGGCCCGCGACCTGCCCGGCGAGCGGATGGGTCGGCGAGGACACGATGACCATCTCGTCGCTGAGCCAGCGCTGCGTCGACAGTTCGGGGTGCGTCTGCGAGCCTTCGATGAAGCCGAGGTCGACGTCGAAGCCGGCCACCGCCTCGATGGCCTGCGTGGTGTTGCCGATCTGCAGCCGCACCTGGCTGTCGGGGTGCGCATCCTTCCAGCTGGCGACCAGGTCGGGCAGCAGGTACTCGCCGATGGTGAAGCTGGCCGCCATGCGCAGCGGCGCGGGATGCGCATTGGCGAACAGCGACTGCATGTCGGCCGCCTGTTCGAGCAGTGCGGCTGCCTTGGCGCGCAGCGCATGGCCGTTCTCGTTGAGCAGCAGCCGCCGCCCCACCCGGTCGAACAGTTTGACCTCCAGCACGGCCTCGAGTTCGGCCAGCGAGGCACTGGCGGCCGATTGCGAACGCGCCACGCGGGTGGCGGCGCCGCGCGTCGAACCTTCGCGTGCCGTGGCGACGAAGACTTCGAGCTGGCGCAGGTTGAGGCGCAATCGCGAATCGGTCAGCTGATCGGTTTTTCGGGTCATGATAAGAAATATTCTCCGCTTTTTTGTTTGAGCGCAATCCTTAGGATGAACGCGCCCACCCAAAGAACCGAAGGACCGCCAGTGTTCAAGTTCCTCTCGCGCGAGCCGATCCACGATCCGCTCGACGCCCCGACGCCGACCGACGAGACCACGGTCAAGACCACCACCTGCTACATGTGCGCCTGCCGCTGCGGCATCCGCGTGCACCTGCGCGAGGGCGAGCAGGGGCCGGAGGTGCGCTACATCGACGGCAACCCCGAGCATCCGCTGAACAAGGGCGTGATCTGCGCCAAGGGTTCGTCGGGGATCATGAAGCAGGTGTCGCCCGCGCGGCTCACGCGGCCGCTGCTGCGCAAGCCGGGCAGCGAGCGCGGCGCCGGGGAGTTCGAGCCGATCAGCTGGGAGCGCACCTTCGAGATCCTCACCGAACGCCTGGGCAGGATCCGCGCGACCGATCCGAAGAAGTTCGCGCTGTTCACCGGGCGCGACCAGATGCAGGCGCTCACCGGCCTGTTCGCGCGCCAGTTCGGTACGCCCAACTACGCGGCGCACGGCGGCTTCTGCTCGGTGAACATGGCCGCGGGAATGATCTACACGATCGGCGGCAGCTTCTGGGAGTTCGGCGGGCCCGACCTCGAGCGCGCCAAGCTGTTCGTGATGATCGGCACCGCGGAGGACCACCACAGCAACCCGATGAAGATCGCCATCAGCAAGTTCAAGCGCGACGGCGGCCGCTTCATCTCGATCAACCCGGTGCGCACCGGCTATTCGGCCATCGCGGACGAGTGGATTCCCATCAAGCCCGGCACCGACGGCGCGCTGTTCATGGCGCTGCTGCACGAGCTGATCGCCAGCAACCTGATCGACCACGCCTTCCTCAAGCGCTTCACCAACGCGCCGCAGCTGGTGGTGCTGGACGAGGGCGAGCGCGAAGGCCTGTTCGCGTTCGATCCCGACCCCGCGCGCGGCCCGCCGGGCGACGGCCGCCATCCGCACAACAAGCTGATCTGGGACCGCGCCGACGGTACCGTCAAGGCCGCCTACCCCGAAGGCATTGGCGAATGGTGCGACCCGGCGCTCGAAGGCCACTACACGCTGGCCGACGGCACCCGCGTCGCGCCTTCGTTCCAGCTGCTGCGCGAACGCGTGGCCGACTGCACGCCCGAGTGGGCCGCGGCCATCACCGGCATCGATGCCGAGCGCATCCGCAAGCTGGCACGAGAGATGGGCGAGACGGCGCTGCACCAGGCCTTCGAGATGCCCATTCCCTGGACCGACGCCTGGGGCAAGGTGCACCCGACCACGCAGGGCCGGCCGGTCGCCTTCCATGCGATGCGCGGCCTGGCGGCGCATTCCAACGGCTTCCAGACCATCCGTGCGCTGGCGGTGCTGATGAGCGTGCTGGGCACCATCGACGCGCCCGGCGGCTTCCGCCACAAGGCGCCGTACCCGCGCCACATCGTGCCGAACTACCGGGCCTTCAATTCGCCCGAGATGATCAAGCCCAACACGCCGCTCAACGCGGCGCCGCTGGGCTTCCCGGCCAGCCCGGACGAGCTCGCGATCAACGCCGACGGCTCGCCGATCCGCATCGACCATGCCTTCTCGTGGGAGCACCCGCTGTCGGCGCACGGGATGATGCACAACGTGATCACCAATGCGGTCAAGGGCGATCCCTACCGCATCGACACGCTGCTGATCTTCATGGCCAACATGGCATGGAACTCGAGCATGAACACGATGGGCGTGCGCGAGATGCTCAACCGCAAGGACGAGAAGGGCGAGTACATGATCCCCTTCCTGGTGGTGTGCGATGCCTTCCAGAGCGAGACCGTGGCCTTCGCCGATCTGGTGCTGCCCGACACCACCTACCTCGAGCGCCACGACGTGATGGGCATGCTCGACCGGCCGATCTCCGAATTCGACGGCCCGGTCGATTCGGTGCGGATTCCGGTGGTGCTGCCGACCGGCGAATGCAAGCCCTTCCAGGAGGTGCTGATCGAGCTGGCCTCGCGCCTCAAGTTCCCGGCCTTCACCACGCCGGAGGGCGGGCGCAAGTTCACCGGCTATCCCGATTTCGTCGTCAATTTCCAGCCGCAGCCGGGCATCGGTTTCCTGATGGGCTGGCGTGGCAAGGACGGCACCGAGCACCTGAAGGGCGAGCCCAACCCGAAGCAGTGGGATGCGTACGCGAAGAACAACTGCGTGTTCCAGTACCACATGCCCGAGACCATGCACTACATGCGCAACTGGAACCGGGCGTACCTCGACTTCGCCAAGGACCACGGCTGGCGCCAGCGCAACGACCCGGTGCAGATCGCGATCTACTCCGACACGCTGCAGAGCTTTCGCCTGGCCGCGCAGGGCAAGACCGCGGGGCGCCAGCCGCCTGAGGAACTGCGCGAACGCATCGACACCTACTTCGATCCGCTGCCCTTCTGGTACCCGCCGCTGGAAGACGGCGTGACCGACCGCGAGGCCTACCCGCTCAACGCGCTGACGCAGCGGCCCATGGCGATGTACCACTCGTGGGATTCGCAGAACGCCTGGCTGCGGCAGATCCACAGCCACAACTACCTGCACGTCAATCCGGTCACCGCGAAGGCCGCGGGCATCGAGGACGGCGGCTGGTGCTGGGTCGAGAGCCAGTGGGGCAAGGTGCGCTGCATGCTGCGCTACAGCGAGACGGTCGAGCCCGGCACGGTCTGGACCTGGAACGCCATCGGCAAGGCCGACGGCGCCTGGCAACTGGCGCCTGGCGCCGACGAGGCGCGCAAGGGCTTCCTGCTGAACCACCTGATCACCGAGGAGCTGCCTTTCGCCAATTCGCACGGCGGCACCACCATCAGCAACTCCGACCCCATCACCGGCCAGGCCGGCTGGTACGACGTGCGCGTGCGCATCCGGCCGGCCGGGCCAGAGGAGCCGAAGGAGACCTTCCCGCAGATGGCGAGCATGCCCAGCACGCCGGGCGTGGTCGGCAAGGCTGCGAGCGTTCTGACCTACTTCGCCGGAGGGCGCCGGAAATGATCCAGTGGCTCAAGGACCTGATGGCGGGCGCCTCGCAACCGATGGCGCTGGTGGAGGAGGGCGTGCGGCCCGTGTCGATCTCGCGCGGCGGCGGTGCCAGCGTGCGCGCCGACCCGGGCGAGACGCTGGCCAAGCAACTCGCCCTGGTGATCGACCTGAACGTGTGCGTCGGCTGCCATGCCTGCGTGACCTCGTGCAAGCAATGGAACACCTCGGGCAGCGCCGGCCCGCTGGCCGACGAGAAGCCCTACGGCGCGGACCCGACCGGCACCTTCTTCAACCGCGTGCAGACCTACGAGGCCGGCGCGTACCCGGCCACCGAGACCATCCACTTTCCCAAGAGCTGCCTGCATTGCGAGGACCCGCCCTGCGTGCCGGTCTGCCCCACGGGCGCCAGCTACAAGCGCAAGGAAGACGGCATCGTGCTGGTCGACTACGACAAGTGCATCGGCTGCAAGTACTGCGCATGGGCCTGCCCCTACGGCGCGCGCGAACTCGACGAAGAGCGTCAGGTGATGACCAAGTGCACGCTGTGCGTCGACCGCATCTACGACGAGAAGCTGCCCAAGGAAGACCGCAAGCCCGCCTGCGTGAAGGCCTGCCCGACCGGCGCGCGCATCTTCGGCGACGTGAAGGACCCGAACTCCGAGGCGTCGATCGCGATCCGTGAACGCGGCGGCTATTCGCTGATGCCCGAGTGGAACACCAGCCCGGCCAACCAGTACCTGCCGCGCCGCGTGACCGAGGTGGCCGGTGGCGGCTCGACGGTGCAGCCGACCGTGGGAGGCGAGCCATGAATCCGGCCTTCTCCGTCGTCATCTTCACCACCATCGCCGGTGCCGCGCAGGGCATGGTGGTCGCGCTCGCGCTGGCGCGCCTGGCCGGGATGGCGCTGGCGCCGTCGTTCCTCGGCACCGCGCTGATCGTGGCCGAGGCCATGCTGCTGATCGGCCTCGGCGCGTCCTTCGGCCACCTGGGCCGGCCCGAACGCGCATGGCGCGCCGCGATGATGTGGCGCACCTCGTGGCTGTCGCGCGAGGTGATCGTGCTGCCGGCCTTCATCGGGCTGGTCGCCCTCTGGTGGGGGGCGCTGCATCGGGGCATCGACACCGTGTGGCTGCCGCTCGCCGCCATCGTGCTGGCCGCCTTGCTCTGGTACTGCACGGCCATGATCTACGCCTGCCTGCGCTTCATCCAGGAATGGGCGCAGCCGCTGACGCTGGTCAACTTCACGCTCACCGGGCTGTCGTCGGGCCTGGTCCTGACCAGTGCGCTCGCCGCGCTGCTGGGCCAGCCGCAACTGCTGCAGGCCACCGGCCCGGCCGCGCTGGCCGTCACCGTCATCGCGTGGTTCACCCGCACCATGGCGCTGCGCCGCAACGCGGTGCTCAAGCACCGCTCGACGCTGCAATCGGCCACCGGCATTCGCGCGCCGAACCTGGTGCAGAAGTCGATGGGCATGTCGGCCGGCTCGTTCAACACGCGCGAGTTCTTTCACCATGCGAGCCTGCTCGCGATGAAGAACGTGAAGCACGCGCTGATCGTGCTGGGCTTTGCGCTGCCGACCCTGCTGCTGCTGTGGGGCGTGACGGCCGCTTCGGGCCTGGCCTTCGTGCTGGCGCTGGCGGTACAGGTGCCGGGCCTGGTGGCGGACCGGTGGTTCTTCTTCGCGCAGGCGAAACACCCGCAGAACCTCTACTACCAGGTGGTTTCCTGAGCGGACAGGCACCGTCGGCATCGACGCGCCAGAGTATATTCAGGCCGTATCCAGGCCACCGCGGCGACGCTCCGCCGCACCACCGATGCCCGTCATCCCCCTGACCCGTTCCGCCCCCGACGACGATTCCGCCATCCGCGCCGACACGCTGGCCGACCAGGCCTACCGCCGTCTTCACCGTGCCCTCATGACCGGCGGCCTGCTCCCCGAACAGGTGTTGACGGTGCGCGGCATCGCCGAGAGCTACGGTGTGAGCCTGACGCCGGTCCGCGAGGCGGTGCAGCGGCTGGTCGCCGAGCGCGCGCTGACCATCGAAAACGCCCGGACCCTCCGCGTGCCGCGGCTCGGCGTCGAAACGTACCGGGAGATCCTGCGCATCCGGCTGGCGCTCGAACCGATGGCCGCGCGCGAGGCCGCCGCGCGCATGGGCAATGGCGAAATGGACCGGCTGGACCAGGTGGTGGCCACGCACCTCGCGGCGATCCAGGCCGGCAAGGCGCATGAAACACTGAGCGCCAACACGGATTTCCACATGTCGATATATCGTGCCAGCGAGCAGCCCGTGCTGGTCGGCATCATCGAGAGCCTGTACCTGCGCGTGGGGCCCACGCTCAACCTGCTGTTTCCCAGCTACTGCGGCAGCCTGACGGGCCATGAGACCCATCTGGAGGCGATCGACGCCTTGCGGAGGCGCGACGGCGACGCACTGGCGAAGGCCATCCGCGACGACCTCACCGAGGGCGCCAAGTTCCTCGTGCGCCTGCTCAAGCCCTGAGCCGGACACCGCCCAATTCAGAAAATCGCAGATCGATCTGCGGAAAATGCGGTTGAGAATATATTCAAAGAGGCTTATTCTGGATCGGAACCCGGGGTCGACGCCCCGTCCTTCGTTCCCGCCCTCCCTGAAAGGCCTCCGATGAAGCTCAATCTGTCCCGCCGCGAATTCAGTCTGACCGCGGCCCACATGATGGTCGGTTCGATGGCGGGAGGGGCGTTGATCGGCGCCGGCCCGGCCTTCGGGCAGGCGCAGAAGACGGTCAATCTCGGCACCTTCGGCGGCATCGACGTGCAGAACTACATCCGCGCGAAGAACGCGATGGCCAAGACCTTCGGCAACGCCAAGGTCGACTTCGTGACCGTGCGCGCGGGCTCCGAAGTGATCGCTGCGATCGCCGGCAACAGCCTCGACATGTGCAACCTGGGCGCGAGTCCCATGGTGGTGGGCTATGCCAACGGCGTGCAGGCCTCGCTGGTCTACATCTACAAGAACATCATCGACAGCGAGGCGCTGGTGGTGCAGAACAGCGCCAACATCAGGAAGCTGGCCGACCTCAAGGGCAAGCGCGTGGGCTTGCCGTTCAACACCTCGGTGCATTTCGCGGCGCTCGCCGCCTTCAAGACCGCCGGCCTGGGCTTGAACGACGTGCAGCTGATCAACATGCGCGCGGACACCATCGCCTCGGCCTGGACGCGCCGCGAGATCGACGCGAGCTACATCTGGGTGCCGGTGATCCCCAAGCTGGTCGAGGACGGTGGCACCGTGCTGTTTCAGACCGGCGATCTCAACAAGGCCGCGGGCCTGGTGATGTTCGACGCCTTCCTGGTGCGCGACGAATTCAAGAAGAAGAACCCCGAGCTGGTGCTCGCCTTCCTGAAGGATTTCGAGCAGATCGCCGTGACCTTCAAGCAGAACCCGAAGGACGTGGTCGACACCATGACCAAGTTCCTCGGCGTGGACGAGGCGGCCGTGATGCGCTCGCTCAACACCTTCTATCCGGTGCCCGCGAAGGAGCAGCTCAGCGCGCAGTGGCTGGGCAAGCCGGGCGAGAAGAACTCGGCGGTGGTCAAGACGCTGCAGGTGCAGGCCGAGTTCCTGAAGGAGACCGGACAGATCAATGCGCTGCCCAAGGACATGAACGGGCTGATCGACAGCAGCTTCGTCGCGCAGCTCGCCTGATGCACGGCGACCTGCGTGCGAACGGCGGTGCCACGGCGGCGCCGTCGGGGGTCAAGGCCCGCTTCGACAACGTCACCAAGCGCTTCGGCAGTGGAGAAGGGGCCGTGCAGGCGCTGGAGCCGATCTCGCTCGACATCGCCGAGAACGCCTTCGTGTGCCTGGTCGGCCCCTCGGGCTGCGGCAAGAGCACGCTGCTCAACATCCTGGCCGGCTTCGAGACGCCGACCACCGGGCAGGCGCTGATGGACGGTGTGCCGGTGCGCGGCCCAGACCCGCGGCGCGGCGTCGTCTTCCAGCAGGGCGCGCTGTTCACCTGGATGAGCGTGCGCGACAACGTGGCCTTCGGTCCGCTGGCCACCGGCAAGTCCTCGGTCGAGGCCCACCGCATCGCCATGCAATACCTCGAGATGGTGGGGCTCACGGCGTTTGCCAAGCGCTACCCCTACGAGCTGTCGGGCGGCATGCAGCAGCGTGTGGGCATTGCGCGCGCGCTCGCCAACGACCCCGAGATCCTGCTGATGGACGAGCCCTTCGCGGCACTCGACGCACAGACGCGCGAGCTGCTGCAGGAGGAGATCAAGCGCATCTGGCAGAGCACGCGCAAGACGGTGCTCTGGATCACGCACAGCATCGAAGAGGCGTTGTTCCTGGCGACCGACATCGTCGTGATGTCGGCGCGGCCGGGCCGCATCAAGGCCCGGCTGGCGCCGCAGTTCGCGCTCAGCGAAGACCCCGCGGTGGTGGCCAGCGTCGAGTTCGCCCGCATGAAGGCCGAGATCTTCGCGCTGCTGCGCGAGGAGTCGCTGACCGCACAGCGCCAGGAGGTCGAGCGATGAGCGGCGCGACGCATACCGGCAGCCGCCGCACGCGGCGCTCGCTGTGGATCAACCTCGGCTCTTTCCTGGGCCTGCTGGGGCTCTGGCTGCTGGTCACCACGCCGATCGGCGAGAAGCCGATGGTGGCGCCGCTGTTCCTGCCCTCGCCCGGTTCGGTGTGGGACACCTTCCTCACGCTGCTCCGGAACGGCTACCAGGGCAAGACGCTCGGCCACCACCTGGGCATCAGCCTGTATCGCTTCGGCATCGCGTTCGTGGTGTCGGTCGTGGTCGCGGTGCCGCTCGGGCTCTGGATGGGCATGAACGAGACGGTGAAGGCGGTGCTCGATCCGCCCATCGAGATCAGTCGCCCGATGCCCAAGCTCGCGCTGCTGCCGCTGCTGATCATCTGGTTCGGCATCGGCGAGCTGGCGAAGGTGGTGATCATCGTGCTGGCGCTGTTCCCGATCCTGTCGATCAGCGCGATGCAGGCGGTGCGCGGCGTGGGCCGGCGCAAGGTGCAGGCGGCGCTGGCACTCGGTGCCTCGCGCGGGATGATCTTCCGCCGCGTGATCTTTCCGGCCAGCCTGCCCGGCATCTTCACCAGCGTGCGCGTGTGCATCGGCCTGGGCGTGACGATGCTGGTCGGCGCCGAGATGATCGCCACCAGCGCGGGCATCGCCTACATGGCGATGTCGGCATCGGACTTCCTGCTGACCAACGTCGTGATCGTGGGCGCGCTGATCATGGCCGCGCTCGGTTATCTGCTCGACCTGTGCGCCCGCGCGCTCGAGAACCATGTCGTTCACTGGGGCGGCAAGGAGGGCTGACGGCCCGTGTGTCCATCCGAACCCACAAGCGCACACGCGGCGCACTGGAGACTTCAATGACGATGCTGCCCAAGGAAGGCATCCCGTGGCCCGCGCTGAAGGCGCAGTTGCAGGAGGCCGGCAAGAACGACGTCGACTGGCGCGGTGGCCGCGTGCCGATGTTCATCCACTACGCGGGGGAGGACGTGCTCGACGTGGCGCGCCAGGCCTACCAGATGTATTTCTCGGAGAACGGGCTGGGGCTGCGCGCCTTCGGCAGCCTGGAGCGCTTCGAGTCCGAGGTGGTCGCGATGGGCCTCGGCCTGCTGCATGGCGGCCCACTGGCGCGTGGCGCCATGACCACGGGCGGTACCGAGAGCATCTTCCTCGCGGTGAAGGCGGCGCGCGACCAGGCGCGCCAGCGCCTCCCGTCCAGGGCGACGCCGCAGATCGTGATGGCCGCCAGCGCCCATCCGGCCTTCGACAAGGCCGCGCATTTCATGGGCCTCACGCCGATCCGCACGCCCTTGCGTGCCGACTTCACAGCCGACCCGGCGGCCATCGCCGCGGCGATCACGCCCGACACGGTGATGGTGGTCGGCTCGGCGCCTGCCTTCCCGCATGGTGTGGTCGATCCGATCGGCGAGATCGCCGCCGCGGCCAGTGCGCGCGGGGTGTGGATGCACGTCGATGCCTGCGTCGGCGGCTACTTCGCGCCTTTCGCGCAACAGCTCGGCGTGGAACTGCCCGACTGGGACTTCTCGGTGCCCGGCGTGACCTCGATCTCGGCCGACCTCCACAAGTACGGCTACACCGCCAAGGGCGCTTCGACGCTGTTCTTCCGCGATGCCGATGGCTTCGCCGGCATGGGCTGGTACTTCGATCAGTGGCCGCGCGGCCAGTACTTCACGCACACGCTGGTCGGTACCCGGGCCGGCGGCGCCATCGCTGCCGCATGGGCCGTGATGAACTACCTCGGCGAAGACGGCTATCGGCGTGTCGCCGCGCGCGTGCTCGCCACACGGCGCGCACTGCAGGATGGTGCGGCCGCGCTCGGGCTGCCGACGCTGGGCAACCCGCAGCTCTCGATCCTGGCCTACGGTTCGCCCGCGCACGACATCGCGGCCATCGGCGCCGGGCTGACACGTCGTGGCTGGGTGGCGGGTTACGTCACCGAGCCCGCCGGCTTGCACCACATGCTCAATCTCACGCACGAGCCAGTGGTCGGGCGTTATCTGGACGATCTGGCCGCGGCCATCCAGGAAGCGCCGACACCGCGGGGCGCGGCGCCGCGGGTGGACGCGCGCTACTGAAACGCTAGGGCCTGCCCTGGTGCGGCCGAAGCGCGCCGACCTTGAACGAGGTCGTCTCAAGGCGCCACATGGCCGTATCGCTCGTCGACACCGCCACAACACCGGCGGCCAGCGCGCTGCGCACGTCGTCGACAGGACTGCAGTGCTTGCGGCACGCACGTTGAAAACAAATGGCTAACACGTCGTCCGCCAGCCTGAGGATTCGGTCCTTCAGAAAGAAAAGTGATCGGCTTACATTTTTTCACTAGACCGGCCTCTGGCGAATCATTGTCGTTAACATTGCCGCGGCTTTGAGGGGGGCATGCGAGCCAGGCTCCCTGCCTTGCGTCTGGCACGGCAGCCGTCCCCATTCGTTTCGGTGCCCCGCGTCATCCCGTCCTATGAAAAATCTCACCCTTCGCCAGCGCATCCTGGCCAGCTTTGCCGTGATCCTGGGCATCATGGCCTCGATGGCGGCGCTCAACCTCACACGCCTGGTGACGATCGAACGCGAGGCCGACGTGCTGCGCACCGGCTCGGTGCCGGGCCTGTTCTACAGCGCGTCGCTGCGTTCGACCTGGGGTGCGAGCTTCATTCAGTTGCGTGACGTGCTTGAACAGCCGACGCCCGAAAGCCGGCGCAGCCTGCTGGCGGCTCGCGCGCGATTCGACACGCATTTCGACGAATTGCTGGCTGGCTATGACGGCACCTTGCATTCGGCGGAAGAGGCGGTGCTCGCCAAGGATTTTCATCAGGCGGTCGCCGAATACCGGCGGCTGCGTGACGTGCTGCTGGCCGATGAAACGATGGCGGCCCAGGGCCGCGCCCGCGCGGCCGTGCAGGAGCAGCTGCTGCCGCAATTCACCCGCGGCAGCGAGGCGCTGGTGGCGATCCTCGCCGTCAACAAGAAGCAGGCCGACATCGCGAGCGCGAGCATCGGCTCGGCCATCTCGAACGCCGAGAAGGGCATCCTCGTCTCGCTGGCCGTGGCGCTGGTCGCGGCCTTCGCCTGCGGCATTCTGCTGATGCGCGCGATCACCCAGCCCATGGGCAGCATCGTTCGCGGGCTGACGCAACTGGGCGCGGGCGACCTGACCCGGCGGCTCGACCTGGCACGAGAGGACGAGTTCAATGCGATCCAGCTCGGCTTCAACACGACGGCCGACGAACTGTCGACGCTGGTGAGCAGGGCGCAGCGATCCGCGATCCAGGTGGCGACCTCGGTGACCGAGATCGCGGCCACGTCGCGCCAGCAGCAGGCCACCGCGACCGAGATCGCGGCGACGACCACCGAGATCGGCGCGACCTCGCGCGAGATCTCGGCCACCTCGCGCGATCTGGTGCGCACCATGACCGAAGTGTCCGGCGCGGCCGAACGCACGGCCGAACTCGCGGGCAGCGGCCAGACCGGCTTGGCGCGCATGGAAGACACGATGCGCAACGTGGTCGATGCCGCGGGCTCGGTCAATGGCAAGCTGGCCGTGCTCAACGAGAAGGCCGGCAACATCAACCAGGTGGTGACGACCATCACCAACGTGGCGAACCAGACCAACCTGCTGTCGCTGAACGCGGCCATCGAGGCCGAGAAGGCCGGCGAATACGGACGCGGCTTTGTGGTCGTGGCGACCGAGATCCGTCGTCTGGCCGACCAGACGGCCGTGGCCACCTACGACATCGAGCAGATCGTGCGCGAGATCCAGTCCTCGGTGTCGGCCGGCGTGATGGGCATGGACAAGTTCTCCGAGGAAGTGCGCCGCGGCATGGCCGACATGCAGCAGGTCGGTGAGCAGTTGTCGCAGATCATCCAGCAGGTGCAGACGCTGGCGCCGCGCGTGCAGATGGTCAACGAGGGCATGGGCGCGCAGGCGACCGGGGCCGAACAGATCAACCAGGCGTTGTCCCAATTGAGCGAGGCGACGCAGCAGACCGTCGAGTCGCTGCGCCATTCCAGCTCGGCCATCGACGAGCTGAACCTGGTCGCGAACGACCTGCGAAGCGGCGTCTCGCGCTTCAAGGTGTGAGTTTCGTGCGCAGGCTGTTCCTGCTGTTTCGCCTGGGTGACGATCGCTATGCGGTGGCGGCCGATGCGGTGGTGCGTGTGCTGCCCCTGCAAGTGCTGAAGCAACTGCCGGGCGCACCGGACTGGGTGGCCGGCGTGCTCGTGCATCGGGGGGCGCCGGTGCCTGTCATCGACCTGAGCCGCATGGCGCTCGGCCGGCCTTCGCGGCAGCTGACGAGCACGCGCATCGTGCTGGTGAGCCACCGCCATCGCGGTCAGGGGGCGGCGCACACGCTGGCGCTGATGCTCGAAGGCGTGACCGAGACGGGTCACCGCAATCCGGCCGACTTCGTGCCCTGCGGCCTCGACAGTCCGCGGGCCCGCTACCTCGGGCCGGTACGCGACGAACCGGAGGGCATGCTGCAGTGGGTGGACGTCGACGCGTTGCTGAGCGAAGAAGCCCGCGCCTTGTTGTTCCCCGACGCCATCGCAGGGGCGCCCGCATGCAGCTGACGACGAACCCGCGCTTCGGCGAACTGCTCAAGCAGCGCATCGGGCTGGATGCCGCGTCCATCGGCGATGCGGCGATCGCGCGCGCCGTGCGCCTGCGCTCGACCGCCTGCGGCGCCGCCGACGACGAACGCTACTGGGCCCTGCTGCAATCCGACCCGGCCGAGGTGCAGCAGCTGATCGAGGCGGTGGTCGTGCCCGAGACCTGGTTCAACCGCTACCCGGAGTCGCTGGTCACGCTGGTGGACGTGGTGCGCGAGCGCCTGTCGCGCAGCGCGAAGGTGCGCATCCTCAGCATTCCCTGTTCGACCGGCGAGGAGCCGTACTCGATCGTCATGGCTTTGCTCGATGCAGGCCTTCCGGCCGACAGCATCTCGGTGGACGCGGTCGACGTCAGCGAGCGGGTGATCGCGTTCGCGCAGCGTGCCGTGTACGGCGCGAACTCTTTCCGCGGCGACGTGGCGGGCCTGCGCGAGCGCTACTTCACGTCGTCGCCGCACGGCGAGGTGCTGGCCCGGCGCGTGGTCGAGCGCGTCAGCCTGCGCGCGGGCAACCTGTTCGATCCGCAGTCGCTCGCCGGCGGGCAGCCCTACGACATCGTCTTCTGCCGCAACCTGCTGATCTATTTCGATGCGGCCACCCAGGAGCGCGCGCTGGACGTGCTGACGCGCGCGACGCACGCGACGGGCGCGCTCTTCGTCGGGCCGGCTGAAGCCAGCCTGCTGACCCGGCACGGCCTGCGCGCGATGGCGCCGCACGCCTTCGGCTTCCATGTCGCGCGCGCGCCGGTCGCGTCCCGCGCCTTGCCGGCCCGTGCGACATCGCCGATGTCGAGGCCGGCGCCGGTCGCCGCGCGGCGTGCGCCGGTGCGGGCGCATCCTGCGGGCCCGCCATCACCGCCCGTCGTCGCACCGCCGCCGGACAGCGAAGGCATGGAAGCGCTGCGTCGACTGGCCGACCGCGGGCCGGCGATCGAAGCGCTGGCCGCCTGCGAACGCTGGCTCGCGGCACATGCTCCGGCGGCGCAGGTCTATGGCCTGCAAGGGGTGCTGCACGATGCGCTGGGCCAGACCAGACAGGCGGAGGCCGCCTACCGCAAGGCCCTCTATCTCGAGCCCTCGCATGCGGAATCGCTGGTCCATCTGGCCGCGCTGCTGGAGGCGCAGGGCGACCTCGAGGGCGCACGCCGCCTGCAGGCGCGCAGCGCAAGACAGGACCGCCGCCATGTCTGAGGACAGGCCACAGGTGGCAGTGGACGACTGCTGGAATCGCATCGGCATCCATGGCGACAAGCGTTGCGAACTGCTGGCGGCGCACGTGCACTGCCGCAATTGCCCGGTCTATGCGCGCACCGCGAGGGAACTGCTCGACCGCTTTCCGCCGAGCCTGGCGGTGGCGTCGACGCCGGTCGACGAGGATGCTGCGCGCGCTTCGCACAGGGCGCACCACGCGCTCGCGCTGCTGGTGTTCCGCGTGCAGGGCGAGTGGCTCGGCCTGCCGACCCGCGTGCTGGAAGAGGTGGCGCCGGTGCGGCCGGTGCATACGCTGCCGCATCACTGGAGCCCCGCGCTGCTGGGCATGACCAACGTGCGCGGCACGCTGACCGTCTGCGTTTCGCTGGCCCAGTTGCTGGGCATCGACCTGCAGCGCACGCCCGAGGCGCGCGCGCGCCAGGGCGCGCCCCGGATGCTCGTGATGGCCGGCGCCAACGGCATGGGCCGACCCGTCGTGCTGCCGGTGGACGAAGTCGATGCCATCTACCGCGTCGACGAGACCGCGATGCAGGCGCTGCCCGACACCCTGTCGCATGCGAGCGTGAAGTGCGCGCGCGGCATGGTGCGCTGCGGGCCGCGCACGGTCGGCCTGCTCGACGCCGCGCTGCTGGCCCAGGCCATCGATCGGAGCCTGGCGTGAATCCCGATCAGATCCGCGACGCCTCGATGCTGGAGCTGTTCCAGATGGAGGCCGAGACCCAGGTCCAGGTGCTGAACGCCGGCCTGCTCGCGCTGGAGCGCGATCCGCGCGCGGCCGTGCACCTCGAAGCCTGCATGCGTGCGGCCCATTCGCTCAAGGGGGCCGGCCGCATCGTCGACCTCGAACCCGCCGTGCGCATCGCGCATGTGATGGAGGATTGCCTGGTCAAGGCGCAGGAGGGCCGGCTGGTGCTGGCGCCGGCCGACATCGATGCGCTGCTGATGGGGGCCGACCTGCTGCTGCGCGTCGCCACGCCCGGCATCGACCTGACGCCGGAGATCGGCGCGCTGCAGGCACGGCTGAGCGGCCAGCCGGCTGCGGGCACGGCCTTCGCGCCGGCCGCACCCGTGCCCGTGCCCGTGCCGGTCGCATTGCAGAGTCCGGCCGCGCCCGAAGCATCGGCCGCGGTGCCGGACGAGGAGCGCGTGCTGCGCGTGACGGCCGACACGCTCAACCGGCTGCTGGGCCTGTCGAGCGAGACATTGGTCGAGTCGCACCGGCTGGCCCCCTTCAACGCGTCCATGCTGCGGCTCAAGCGCCAGCAGCGCGGCGCCAGCCAGGCCCTCGAGACGGTGCGTGCGCTGCTGTCCGAGCAGCCGGCCGACGCGCGGCTTCAGGCGGCGCTCGATCAGGCGCTGCAGATCATGGGCGACTGCGAGCGCGGTCTGGGTGCGCGCATGGGCGAGCTCGACCAGTTCGGCTGGCGCATGAGCCACCTGGCCCAGCGCCTCTACGACACCACACTGGCCTGCCGCATGCGGCCCTTCGGTGATGGCCTCGGCGTGATGGCGCGCTCGGTGCGCGACCTCGGCCGTTCGCTCGGCAAGCAGGCGAGGCTGGAGATAGACGGCGCCTCGACCCAGGTCGACCGCGACATCCTCGAGAAGCTCGAGGCGCCACTCACCCATCTGATGCGCAATGCGCTGGACCACGGCATCGAGACGCCGGAGGCGCGGCTGGCGGCGGGCAAGCCGGCCGAAGGCGTGGTGCGGCTCCAGGCGCGGCACAGCGCCGGCATGCTGGTGATCGAGATCGGCGACGACGGCAAGGGCATCGACCTCGGTCGCCTGCGTGCCGAGATCGTGCGCCGCCGCCTGTCGACCGCCGAGACCGTGGACCGGCTCAGCGAGTCGGAGCTGCTCGAGTTTCTGTTCCTCCCCGGTTTCAGCACCCGCACCGAGGTCACCGAGATTTCGGGCCGCGGCGTGGGGCTCGACGTGGTGCAGAACATGGTGCGGCAGTTGCGCGGCGCGGTGCGGGTGCACCAGCAGGCCGGGCAGGGCATGCGCTTCGTGCTGGAAATGCCGCTGTCGCTGTCGGTCATGCGCAGCCTGCTGGTGGAGATCGGCGGCGAGAACTACGCCTTTCCGCTGGCCTATGTCACGCATGCGCTCGAAGCGCCGCGCGCCGGCATCGAGCAGATCGAAGGGCACCAGCACCTGCGCTTCCTCGACCGGCACATCGGGCTGGTGTCGGCGCGCCAGCTGTTGCAGTACGACGAGCCTGCCGCCACCAGCGACACGGTGAGCGTGGTGGTCGTCGGCGAGCATGGCGCCATGTTCGGCGTGGTGGTGGACCGCTTCGTCGGCGAGCGCACGCTGGTCGTGCAGCCGCTCGATCCGCGGCTGGGCAAGCTGCAGGACATCCAGGCGGGCGCGCTGATGGAAGACGGCGCGCCGCTGCTGATCCTCGACGTGGAAGACCTGCTGCAGTCGATCCGCAAGCTGATCGCGGGCGGCCGGCTGGCGCGCGTGGACGCGGGCGGCGCGGTCGCCGACGCCGCGCAACGTAAGCGCGTGCTGGTCGTGGACGACTCGCTGACGGTGCGCGAACTCGAACGCAAGCTGTTGGCCAATCGCGGCTACGACGTCGCGGTCGCGGTCGACGGCGTCGACGGTTGGAATGTGTTCCGCTCCGAGCCCTTCGACCTCGTGGTCACCGACGTCGACATGCCGCGCATGGACGGCATCGAGCTCGTGACGCGCATGAAGCGCGACCCGCGCCTGCAGCACATCCCGGTGATCGTGGTCTCCTACAAGGACCGCGAAGAAGACCGTCAGCGCGGCCTCGACGCCGGCGCCGACTACTACCTCGCGAAGAGCAGCTTCCACGACGAGGCGCTGCTCGACGCGGTCGAGGACCTGATCGGAAAGGCGAGCGCATGAAGATCGGCATCGTGAACGACATGCCCCTGGCGGTCGAGGCGTTGAAGCGGGCCATCGCGCTGGAGCCGAGCTTCCAGGTGATCTGGGTCGCCGGCACCGGTGCGGAAGCCGTCGAGCGCTGCGCCGCGCAACGGCCCGAGGTGGTGCTGATGGACCTCCTCATGCCGGTGATGGACGGCGTGGAGGCGACACGGCGCATCATGGCCGAGACGCCGTGCGCAATCGTCGTCGTCACCAGCGACGTCGCGGGGCAGACTGGCCGCGTGTTCGACGCGATGGGTCACGGCGCGCTCGACGTCGTCAGCACGCCGGTGCTGGGGCCGGGCGACATCCGCGAGGCCGCGGCGCCGCTGCTGCGCAAGATCCGCAACGTGGGCTGGCTCATCGGCCGCTACGACCCGGCGCGCGTGCCGCCGGCGCCCGCGGTCGGCCATGGTCCGTCCGCACCGGCGGCGCGGCTGGTCGCGATCGGCGCATCGGCCGGCGGCCCGGCCGCGCTGGCCGAATTGCTCAAGGCGCTGCCGATCGATTTTCCGGCAGCGATCGTGCTGGTGCAGCACGTCGACGCGCATTTCGCCGCCGGCATGGCCACCTGGATCGATGCCCAGACCGTGCTGCCCGTGCGGCTGGCGGTCGATGGCGAAGTGCCGCGCGCCGGCACCGTGCTGCTCGCCGGCACCGACGACCATCTGCACCTGCGGCCCGACGGCCGCCTGCGCTATACGAACGAGCCGGCTGCCGCGTTGTACCGCCCGTCGATCGACGTGTTCTTCCAGGACCTGGCCACCCACTGGCGCGGCGAGGCCGTCGGCGTGCTGCTGACCGGCATGGGGCGCGATGGCGCTCGAGGCCTGAAGGCCATGCGCGATCGCGGTTTCCTGACCATCGCCCAGGACCGCGCCAGCAGTGCGGTCTACGGCATGCCGAAGGCGGCGGCCGAGCTCGATGCGGCGAGCGAGATCCGCCCCCTGCGCGAGATCGCGACCCGGCTGATGGCCAGTTTTCCGACGCCGCGCGCGCCGGCCCCTCGAGGATATTGAATGCTCCCGATCCCAGACCCGTCTTTCGTCCTGCCCGAGCAAGGCGCGCATTCCACGATGGTGCTGCTCGTCGACGACCAGTTCATGGTGGCCGAAGCGGTGCGCCGCGCGCTGGCCGCGGCGCCGGAGATCGCCTTCCACTTCTGCTCCGATCCTGCGCAGGCACTGAGCAGCGCGGTGCAGACCCGGCCGACCGTGATCCTGCAGGACCTGGTGCTGCCCGGCGTGAACGGCCTGTCGCTGGTCGAGGCCTACCGAGCGCACCCGGTGACGCGCGACATCCCGATCATCGTGCTGTCGACCAAGGAAGATTCGGCGGTCAAGAGCGCGGCCTTCAGTGCGGGCGCCAACGACTACCTGGTGAAGCTGCCCGACAGCGTCGAGCTGATCGCGCGCATCCGTTACCACTCGCGTTCGTACCTCGCGCTGATCCAGCGCGACGAGGCCTACCAAGCGCTGAGGCAGAGCCAGCAGCAGCTGCTCGAGTCGAACCTCGAACTGCGTCGCCTGACCAACTCCGATGGCCTGACCGGGCTGGGCAACCGCCGCTACTTCGACGAGTACCTCGACGCCGAATGGGACGGCTGCGTGCGGGATGCACGCCAGATCAGCGTGCTGATGATCGACGTCGACCATTTCAAGGCCTTCAACGACCAGTACGGCCATGTCCCCGGAGACGAGGCGCTCAAGCAGGTGGCACGCACCATCCTGGCCTGCTGCGACGGCTCGTCCGGCCTGGCCGCGCGCTTCGGCGGCGAGGAGTTCTCGCTGGTGCTGCCCGGCCTGCCGATCGGCAGCAGCCGGCTCATCGCTGAGAAACTGCGCCGCGCGATCGAGGCGCTGCAGATCCCGCATTCGGCCTCGTCCTCCGGACCGTGGCTCACGGTGAGCGTGGGGGTGAGCGCGACGGTACCGCAGGTCCGCGGCACCTCGTCGAAGCTGGTGGAGTGCGCCGACCGCGCCCTCTACGAAGCCAAACGGCTGGGACGCAACCGCGTGGCGGTCGGCGAGATCTCGTCCCCGGGGTCTGCCGCAGCCTGATCGGACCCACCTGCGGCGGCGTCTGAAGGCCCTTCGGGCCGGGGCTTCGATCTCGACGTCGCGGCCCGGCCGCGGGCCCGCGCGTCGGCCATGCGATGGCTCAGGTTGCAGGGGGGCGATTCGACTCAGCCATAAACGCTGAGCGACGCCAGGATCTGCGTGAAATAGTCGGTCGCCAACTGCGTGGCCGCCTTGGCGTCGCGGGCCTCGATCGCATCGACGATGGCCGTCAGCTCGCGCAGGGTCTTTTCGCGCACGAAGGCGCCTACGGGGCTGTGCAGGCTGGAGCGTCCGTCGTACTGCACGGCGCGGCGGTCGGTCACCACGGCTTCGAACACCTGCATCAGGAAACGGTTGCGCGTGGCGCGGTAGATCGCCTGGTGCACGCCGTAGATGCCTTCCTTGAAGTCGATCCACTGGTCGGCGTCGCGCACGGCCGCGAGGTGGTGGCGCATCAGCGCGAGGTCCTCTGCATCGGCCCGTTGCGCCGACAGCGCCATCATGGCCGGCTCGAACAGCAGGCGGCCTTCGAGGATCTCGCCATAGGTCGGCACATCGTCGTGGTGGGCGGCAACCGGCAGATCGGTTTCATCGAGCAACTGCAGCAGCGAGTCGGCCAGGAAGGTGCCGCTGCCGACCTTGCGCAGCAGCAGACCCTGGCTGCTCATCATCGCCAGTGCGTGGCGCACGGTGCCGCGCGTGGTGTGGAACTGCGTCGACAGGTCGCGCTCGTTCGGCAGCTTGTCGCCAGGCTTGAGCACGCCGTCCTGTATCGACTGCAGGATCGCACGATAGACCTTCGATGCCGTGGCCTTGTCCTGGGCGCCGATGCGCTCCGACAGGTCGGCCATCGGTCCGGTGGGCGCAGCGCCGGCGTTCGACGGAAGCCCGGAGGTTATGGTTTTATATTTCGCCAAAATGGTTGACCAATGCTGAACTGCAATCCTAGAATAAATCCAGCTCCATGCGGGAACTCGCAAGGAGCATGCACCAGAATTGGTTAACCAATTGCAGTGAACGCTGCGATTTTCCCAGATAACCCGGCCGCTGCACCACCTTGGGGGCGCAAGGGCCCAACTTCACCCTTCATGGCACTGGATTCGAACACCGCGACCGACCTGACGCCCGAGATGCGGCTCGCCGGCCTGGGCCTGGCCTTGCCATCGGCACCCGAGCCGGTCGCCAATTTCGTTGCCTGGCGGCGCGTCGGTCCGTTGCTCTACCTGTCGGGGCAGGGGCCGCTGGAGGCCGATGGACACCTGCATGTCGGCCGCGTCGGTGAAGAGGTCGACATCGAGGCCGCCTACCTGCACGCCCGGCTCACCGGCCTCAACCTGCTGGCCGTCGCGAAGGACGCGCTCGGCGAACTCGGCCGGGTGCGCAGCGTGGTCAAGCTGCTGGCCTTCGTGAACGCGGCACCGGGTTTCGCGCAGCATCCGAAGGTCATCAACGGTTGCTCCGACCTGTTCGTGGCGGTGTTCGGCGAGACGATCGGTCGCGGCGCGCGCTCGGCGATCGGTGCGGGCTCGCTGCCCGGCAACCAGACCGTCGAAGTCGAAGCCATTCTGGAAGTGGACTGACGCATGGCCTACCAGTTCCAGTTCGAGGCGCTTGCGCCGTACACCGGCCAATTGATCGACGGCATGGTCCATACGCTCGCGTATGCCGCGTCGAGCATCGTGCTCGGCATGGCGATCGGGGTGGTGGGCGCACTGGTGCTGATCTACGGCAGCAAGCCGTTGCGCGGCGCGACGCGCGTCTACGTGGAGTTCTTCCGCAACACGCCGGCGCTGGTCCAGCTGTTCCTCATCTACTTCGGCCTGCCGAGCCTCGGGCTGCGGCTCGATGCGCCAGTGGCGGGCGTGATCTCGCTGGCGCTCTATTGCGGCGCCTACATGGTCGAGGTGTTCCGCTCGGGCCTGCTCTCGGTGCCGAACGGCCTGTCCGAGGCGGGGGCCGCGCTCGGCCTGCGTCGCCGGCAGGTGCTGATGCACGTGCTGTTCGTGCCGGCGCTGCGCAACGTTTTCCCGTCGCTGGCGAGCCAGATGGTGCTGACCCTGATCGGCACCAGCCTGATCTCGCAGATCGGTGTCGAGGACATCTTCCATGCGGGCAGCTTCATCGACTCGCGCACCTTCCGCAGCTTCGAGGTCTACCTGGTGATCTGCGCGATGTACTTCGTGGCGGTGCAGGCCCTGCACATCGTGCTGGGTTTCGTGCAGCGTCGCCTCTTTCCGAAGGAGTTCTGAGATGCGAAGTCTCTCCATCGCCGACCTGTGGCTGATCCTCGGCGCGATCCGCTGGACTGTGGCACTGGCACTGACCGCGCTGGTGATCGGCAGCGTGATCGCGCTCGGCATCGCCGTGGCGCGCACCTCGCGCCAGGCCTGGCTGCGGGTCGTGGCACGCATTTACGTGGAACTGGTGCAGGGCACGCCGCTGCTCGGCGTGCTGTTCCTGCTGTACTTCGGCGTGCCGATGCTCATGGGCATCCAGATCGATGCGTTCACCGCGGCGTCCATCGCCTTCTCGCTGTCGGCGGGCGCCTTCCTGGGCGAGATCTGGCGCGGCAGCGTCGAGTCGGTGTCCAAGGGGCAGTGGGAAGCCGCGGCCTGCGTCGGTCTGCGGCGCTGGCAGGTGATGCGCCATGTGGTGTGGCCCCAGGCCGCCCGGGTCGCGCTCGCACCGACCGTGAGCTATCTCGTTCAACTGATCAAGAACACCTCGCTGGCGGCGCTGGTCGGGCTGGTCGAGCTGACGCGTTCGGGCCAGATCGTCGCCGGCTCGACGCTCGCGCATCTCCCTGTCTTCTGCGGCGTGGCCCTGTGCTACTTCGCCATCTGCTATCCGCTGGCTCGCCTGGCACTTTCCCTGGAAGGACGCATGCATGTCGCTCGTGCGAATTGAATCGGTCGAAAAGCACTTCGGTGACAACCATGTGCTGCGCGGCGTCTCGACGGAGGTCGCCAAGGGAGACATCGTGGCGCTCGTGGGCCGCAGCGGGTCCGGCAAGAGCACGCTGCTGCGCTGCGTGAACGGATTGGAGACCATCGGCTCCGGCCGCATCGTGGTCGACGGCGTCGATGTGCACGCGCCATCGACCGACCTGGCGCTGCTGCGCCAGCGTGTCGGCATGGTGTTCCAGAGCTTCAACCTGTTCCCGCACCTGTCGGCATCGGCGAACGTCACGCTGGCGCCAGTGCTCACGAAGAAGATCACGCGCGACGAAGCGCCCGCGCTCGCCCGGCAGATGCTGGAGCGCGTCGGCCTCGGCCAGAAGCTCGATGCCATGCCGTCGCAGCTTTCGGGCGGACAGCAGCAGCGGGTGGCGATCGCGCGGGCCCTGGCGATGTCGCCGCAGCTCATGCTGTTCGACGAGGCCACGTCGGCACTCGACCCCGAACTCGTGGGCGAGGTGCTGCGCGTCATGGAAGACCTCGCACGCGACGGCATGACCATGATGGTGGTCACGCACGAGATGGCCTTCGCGCGCCGTGTCGCGTCCGAAGTGCTCTTCATGAACCAGGGCCGCATCTGGGAGCGCGGCACGCCCGAGCGGATGTTCGGCGCGCCGCAGACCCCCGAGTTCCAGCAGTTCGTCCAGTCGGTCGTCTGACCGCCTTTTGCTTCTTCCCATTCCGTTCACTTCCAGGAGTCTTCCCCATGTCTACACCTGCATCCCTGATCGCTGCCGCGCTGTTGTGCGTCGCGCCGCTGTTCGCGCACGCGGACAAGCTCGCCGACATCAAGTCCAAGGGCGTGATCCGCATCGCGACCACCATCGATGCAGCGCCGTGGGGCTTCACCGACGCGGCCGGCAAGCCGACCGGGCTCGACGTCGAGCTGGCGGAGAACGTAGCGAAGGCGATGGGCGTCAAGCTCGACCTGCAACAGGTGACCGGCGCCAACCGCATTCCGTACCTGCTGTCGAACAAGGTCGACGTGGTGATCGCCGCACTCGGCAGTTCGCCGGAACGCGCCAAGCAGGTCGCGTTCTCCAAGCCCTATGCAGCCGTGTACCTCGGCGTGTATGGCGGCAAGGGCATTGCCAAGGTCGCGAAGCCGAGCGAGCTGGCCGGCCAGACCATCGCGGTGCCGAAGGGCTCGACGCCCGATCTGTCGCTCAGCGAAATGGCACCCGGTGCCAAGCTGATCCGGCTGGAGGACACGGCCTCGACCATCTCGGCCTTCCTGTCCGGCCAGGCGCCGCTGTTCGCCGAGAACAACTTCATCGCGCAGAAGGTCGCCGACGAGAACCCGGCCAAGGGCATCGAGATGAAGACGCTGCTTCGCATCAGCCCGGCCTACATGGCCGTGCAGCCGAGCGAGACCGCGCTGCTGGCCGAGATGAACAAGATCGTCGATGCCAAGACGGCCGACGGCAGCCTTGCCGCCTTGCGCCTGAAGTGGTTCAAGGACGAGCAAAAAGAAGTCAAGTAAGGAGCGGCCAGTGAGCGAGCGCGGAACAACCGTTTTCACGGACATCGACTGGGCGTTGCCCGGCAAGCAGGTCGGCCATGCATGGCTGCCGCATTCGGGGCATGCCGATGCCTGGGGCGCGGTGGCGCTTCCGCTGGCCGTCATCGGGAACGGCGAAGGCCCGACCGTGCTGGTGACGGGCGCCATCCACGGCGACGAGTACGAGGGTCCGATCGTCATCAACGAACTGATCCGTGCGCTCGAGCCGTCGCAGGTGAAGGGTCGGCTGATCCTCATGCCCGCGGCCAACGCACCGGCGCTGCGTGCGGCCTCGCGCGTGAGCCCGCTGGACGGCAAGAACCTCGCGCGCGTGTTCCCGGGCGATCCCTACGGCACGCCGACGGAGCAGATTGCTGCCTTTATCCACGACACTCTCTTTCCGCTGTGCGACGCCTACGTCGACCTGCATGCGGGCGGCAGCTCGCTGTTCATCGACGAGAGCGCCCAGGTGGTGGTCACGCCGACGCTCGACCCGGCCGTGCGCGCGCGCGCCGAGGACATGGCGCGCTGGTTCGGCGCGAAGCTCACGGTCATCACCGACAACATGGGCGATCCGCGCACCAGTTGCGGCGCGGCGGCGCATCTGGGCCTGGCGGCGATCGCCGCCGAGATGGGGGAGAACGGCAGCGTCTCGCCGCATGGCGTGAAGCGCACGCGCGAATGCCTGGCACGCGTGCTGGCGCGACTGGGCGTGGTGCCGGCGGCCCTGCCGGCCGAGGCGCCGCCGAGCCGGCGCGTGCGCATCGTCCCGCGCGGGGGCAACCTGCTGTCGCCTGGAGACGGGTATTTCGAACCGCTGCACGGCCTGGGCGACACGGTGGCCGCGGGCGATGTCGCAGGCTATCTGCATTCGCTCACCGAACCCTCGCTGACGCCGCGCGCGCTTCGCTTCGCCGCGGGCGGGAGCGTCTACTCGCAGCGCACCTTCGGCATCACGCGACAGGGCAACAGCCTGTGCGTGCTGGTCGAGGACGACGCGGAGGTCGCCGCATGAGCGCCGAGCTGTTGCCCATCGCCCTCGAGGACTACGTCGTCGCCCATGCGCGCGTGAAGCCCTTCATCCGGAACACGCCGCTGGTGCCGGCGCACCCCTGGCTTCCGGGTGGCGCGAGCCAGGTCCGGTTCAAGGCCGAATGCCAGCAGGTCACCGGTTCCTTCAAGGCGCGGGGTGCGTTCAATCGCGTGCTCAACCTGCCCGAGGACGTGCGCCGTCAGGGTCTGGCGACCGCCTCGGGCGGCAACTTCGGCGCCGCCGTGGCCTACGTGGGCAAGACCCTGGGCCTGCCGGCCAACGTGTTCGTGATGAACACCAGCACGCCGATCACGCGCGCCCGTATCGAGAGCCATGGCGCCAAGCTGACGGTGCACGGCGACTTCTGGGACCAGAGCTGGGACGCGGCCGGCGCCAACGTGGCCGCGCAGGGCGGTGCCTTGCTGCATCCCTACGCCGACCGCGACGTGGTGATCGGGCAGGGCACGACCGCGCTCGAGATCCTCGAAGCCTGGCCCGAGGTCGAGACGCTGGTGGTGGCCATCGGCGGCGGCGGCCTGCTGGCCGGCATCGCGCAGGCCGCGAAGCTGCGCAAGCCCTCGATCCGAGTGATCGGCGTGGAGGCGGCGGGCTGCCCGACGCTGTTCACCTGCCGCGCCGAAGGCCGCATCGTCAAGCTCGAGAACGTGAAGACCATCGTGCCGATCCTGGCCGCGCGCTCGACCGAGCCGCTCAACTTCGACCTGATCGAGCGCTATGTCGACGAGATCGTGCTGGTCGACGAATCCGTGATCGAGAGCGCGGCCCGCGATGCCTGGCGGCATGCCGGACTCGCGATCGAGCTCGGCGCAGCCACCGCAGTGGCGGCCGTGACCGAGCGCTGCTTCGCGCGGCGGGACGACGAGAAGATCGCGGTCGTGCTGTGCGGAAGCGGCAGCGACGGGATGCCGCGCGACTGACGTCGGTGTGGCGCCGCCGCCTTGGCGAAGGCGGGGCGCTTCAGCGGGCCTGCAGCTCGCGCTCCCGTTCGCGCCGCAGCCGGAAGCGTGGCTCCTCGATGCGCGAGAGCATGAAGACGGCAGTGGCAACGCCCTCGGGCGGCAGGCCCGGAAATTCTCTGAGCCGGATGGTGGTGTCGATCATGGGGAGTGGTCCTTGGTTGGCGTCAGCGCGCGGTGTCGGCCGCCACGATCTCCACCGGCCCGATGCCGGCGTAGACGAGCTGGCCGCTGTCGCGTTCCACGACGCGCACCCGCTCGCCCTTGGCGCTCACCAGGTAGCATTCCGGCCTCAGGTCGAGCCGGATCTCTTCCGTCATGGCCGGTCCGAGCCAGGACGGCATCCGCAGCAGGGCGAGGTGGGGGCGGTCGGTCATGCGGTGTGTTGAATTGTGAAATGACTGTATGAATATACAGCTTTTTGTTAAACTCACGCCATGAATTCCATACCTGAAACCGAATGGATTGCGGCCTGTGCGCACCGGCTGCACCGGCACTGGCGAAGCGTCGATCCCGTGGAGCTGGAGGCGCTGGCCGCGGAGCTCGCGCATGACGAGCGCCTGCGTGCGATGCTTCCCACCTTGGCTGCCGGCGAGTGGCTGAAGCCGATCGAGCAGGCTTGAGGGCTGCGTGCCGACGGCACGCCGGCCGCCCCGGGGAAAGAGGGGTGTCATCGGCCGTCACGCCGGGCGCGGGGCAGGCTGTCGTCTGTCGCCGGACGATGCCCGTACTTCTCAATGGTGTACGCCGTCAGGTGAGCAAGGCAGATCAGCGCCGCGACACCCCAGAAGGCCGGGTGTCTGCGTCGAGCCGGTCCGGGAGCCCCATCAGGGCGCGGACGAGGTCGGCCTGCCGGGTGGCCCCCATCTTCAACATGGCGCGCTGAATATGCGTGCGAACGGTCGGAAGCGCGACACCCGTTCGTGACGCAATGTCCTTGGCATCGGCGCCGGCTGCCAACTGGGCCGCCACACGCCCCTCCGCGGGCGTGAGGTCGAAGCACTCGGAAATGATCTGCGGGTCGAACGAAGGGTGCGCGGCGGCCGGATCGTGCAGGATCACCAGCGCGCGCGCAGTCATGCCGAACGCCCCCATCGACTCCGAGGGCCGCAGCGCGCTGACCAGGGCCAGCAATGGCGGGTGCCTGCTTCGAGGAACCGAGATCACCGATCGTGCCGAAACCTGGCCGGCCGGCACGGCATCGTGAAGTCCGAGGCCACGGATGGCCATCGTCAGCGCGGTGCCGGCCTGGTCGTCGCGGGTGGCCAGCACGCCGCCTCTTTCGAAGACGGCATCGCGCTCCTTCATCAATCGCTCGGCCGCTTCGTTGCGGTACCAGATGCCGCGCGCCTCGTCGACGATCAGCATCGCGTAGTCGAATCTTGCAAGAAGCTGGCGCGCCATGCCCAGCTCGACACCGGTTTCGCGCAGGCACACGAAGTTCCGGAAGGCCTCTGTCAGATGGTGTTTGACCAGGAGATCGCCCAGCGCAGCGGCGCGGCATTGCCCACCGTGCGCACGCAGATCCAACGCGTGATGGAGAAAGCCGGTGTGAGCCGGCAGGCCGACCTGATGCGCCGTCTCCTGAATCTGCCGGCGCTCGCCGCTTGAAACCCGCCGCGCCGGCCGGGGGGCGCCATGCGCCGATCGCGTTGCGGCCATCACAAGAGCGCCGCCCCGACCGACTATCCTCGGGACGGTGAGTACGCCTCTTCATCCCCTGGTTCCCGGTAATTTCTCGCATTTCCTGCTCTGGATGGGCGACAGCAGCCTGGCCACGCTGGTCGTCGGCGCGGTCGCGCTGTGCCTGGCCCTGCGCAAGCAGACGCGGGGGCTGGCCTGGTTGTGGGCGGGCGCCTTCGTGCTCGTGACCTCGCTGGTGTTCGCGACGAAGCTGGGCCTGTTCGGATGGGGCGATGGCTTCGACGCCATCGACTTCCGGGGCCCGAGCGGACATGCCACCTTGTCGGCCTTCGTCTGGCCCATGGTCGCGTGGCTGCTGACGATGCATGCCGGTCGGCACGTCCGCTTCGCGGCCTACCTGCTCGGGGCCGCCTTCGCGATGGGGATCGCCTGGATCCTCGTCGCCTACCGGTTCCACTCCCTGCCTGAAGTGGTCGCCGGCAGCCTGCTGGGCGGCGGCGCGTCGGTGGCGTGCATCGCGGCCTCACGCTTCTTCGCGCCGGCGCCCAAGCACATCACGGTGCTGGCGGCCCTGGTGATTGCAGTCCTGTTCGGCCTGCAGCACGGGACGCAATTCGGGCCGCTGGTTCGGTTCAAGGCAAAGGCCCACCAGCTCGTGGCGGTCGACCGCCACGCACCGACGCAGGGTGCAAAGCTCGGGGCGTCCGGTGGGGCCGGCAAGCGCGACGGCATCTGAATCTGAGGCCCCGCTTCCGAGGGCGGCAGTCGAGCGCTCATTGCTGCGCCAGCGGCAGCCTCACCGTCACCTGCAGGCCCCGGCCAACCGTGGCGTTCGGCGCGAGCGCGATCCGGCCGCCGTGCTTGTCGACCACCGACTTGACGATCGCCAGCCCCAGGCCGCTGCCGGTCTGCGTCTGGTCGGGGGCGCGGAAGAAGCGGTCGAACACGCGCTCCTGCAACGCGGGGTCGATCCCTAGCCCCTGGTCGGTCACGGTCAGCACGGCCTCGTTGCCTTCGCGCACCAGGCGGACCGTGACGACGGTCGCCGGCGGGCTGTACCTGGTGGCGTTCTCGACCAGGTTGTCGACCATCGAGGTCAGCCCCTCGCGCGCACCCAGCACGCACAGGCCGGGGGACGTGACCTCGAGTTCCAGCTCGACGCCGCGAACCTGCGCCAGGCCGGACAGTGCCGCCAGCCGGTCCTGCAGCAGTTCGTCGAGCGCCAGCGTCTCGCTGGGACCGGCATCGCTGTCGGCACTGCTGCGCATCAGCCGCAGCAACTGGCCCACCAGCCGGGTGGCGCGGTCGATGCTGCGCAGCACGCCGTCGAGCAATTCGCTCTGGTGTTCGTTCAGCCGGTGCTGCGCCTGCAGGGCCTCGACGTTGATGCGGATGGCGGCGATCGGGGTGCGCAGTTCATGTGCGGCGTCGGCGATGAAATTGCGCTCGCGCGTCGCACTGTCCGAGAGACGCTGCATCAGCGCGTTGACGCTGTCGAGCAGCGGGCGCAGTTCCGCGTGCGGTGGCGCGAAGGCCAGCGGCGTCAGGTGCTTCGGCCCGCGTGCGGCGATCTCCGCGCTGACCTCGCGCCAGGGCCGCAACGCCAGCCGTATCGACAGCCAGGCCGGCAGCAGCAGCAAAGGGATGCTGATGATCAGCGGCAGCAGGTAGTAGCCGCGCGAGTTGAAGGTCACGATCAGCTGCTGGCGGTCGCTGGGCGTGACCAGCGCGACGCGGGTGTCCGAACGGGGTGATTGCTGCGTGCTGGCCCGCCAGTAGCGGCCGTCGACGAACAGCCGCTCGATGGTGCCGAGTTCGGTGTTCCGGATGGCTTCGGGCACGCTGTCGGACTTGTAGACCAGCCGTCCCGCCTGCCAGACCAGGATGCTCGGCGCCATGGCGGGCTCGTTCTTGTCGCCATAGGCTTCGCGCAGTGCCACGTCGATGGCCTGCAGGCTGGCATGTTGCAGTTCGGGCCGATCGGCCAGGTTCTCGGCAACGGAGAAGACGGCATCGTAGGCGTCGGTGGCGCCATACATATCCTGGTTGAAGGCCTCGACCAGGAACAGTCCCACGAGCACGCTCCAAAGCAGCGCCAGCGTGGCCACCTGTCCCAGCAGCAGGCGGCGCACCAGCGTGGGCCGCGTCCAGCGTTGCCAGCGGGTCGGCGGGTGGCTTGCGGCGGTGCTCATCACGCGGTGGGGCGGGCCGGCACCGGCTGCTCCTGCTGGTCGATCACGTAGCCGACGCCGCGCACCGTGCGGATGTAGCCGTCGCCGATCTTGCGTCGCAGGTTGGAGATGTGCACCTCGAGCACATTGCTTTCGTTGACCATCCCGCCGGGCACCAGCTGTTCCTCGAGCACGCGGCGGGTGATCACGCGGTCCACGCGCCGCATCAGCAGGCTCAGCAGTTCGAACTCGCTGCGCGAGAGCGCCACCGCCCGCCTGCGCACCTGCACGCGCCGGGTCGGCTCGTGCAGCGACAGGCCGCGCACCTCGACCGTTCCGTCGTCGAAGCCATAGCTGCGGCGCACGAGCGCACGCACGCGCGACAGCAGTTCGGCCAGCACGAAGGGCTTGACCAGGTAGTCGTCGGCGCCGCTGTCGAGCCCGTTCAGCCGATCGTCCAGCGCATCGCGCGCGCTCAGGATCAGCACGGGCGTCTTGTGCCGTTCGCGGCGCATCTGCATGAGAAGGCCAAGGCCGTCGCCGTCGGGCAGGCCGAGGTCGAGCAGCACCAGGTCACAGGTGCCCGACTGCAGCGACCGCGTCGCTTCCTCGATCCGGCGCACCCAGACGACCTCCATGTCCTGATCCTGCAACGCCACGCGGATGCCGTTGCCCAGATCGAGGTCGTCTTCCACCAGAAGTATTTTCATCCCGGGAATCTAACCGCCCACCCTAAAGAAAAGCTAAAGGAAGGCGCGGCGCCGCCAGCGGAGATGGCGCGTAGTTCAGCCGATCTTCAGCCAATGCAGAGCCGGTCTTCAGGTGGCGATTCGAGACTTCGAGGACACCGACGCGGCAGGACCTGGACCTGTACGCCGTCATGCCCACCTGGAGTTTCCGTGACGAGAACGCAGATCTGCTCGGCCCTTGCCGCGCTCGTGCTGGGGGGCGCCTCCCTCGGCGCATGTTCGCTCGAACCGGGCAGCGGTCCTCCTGCATCTGCAGGTCGATCGATGACCGGTTCGCACGCGGGCACTCAACCCTCCCGCAAGAATCAGAATGGCAGCCCGGACAGCGCCTACAGCGGTCGGGTAGGGTTTGGTCGTGTCAATCCCTGGCTGTCGGCGCGAAAGAGCCTGCAGCGGCGCCGTCTGTGGCGCGGCAGCGGTGCAGGGTGACGGATGGCTGCACGAGTGACGCACGCGGGGTTCCGGGTCATGTGGCAAACGCTGCGCCAACCGCAGAGCGCAGCAGCCCCCGCCGGGCTCAGGCCTTCAGCGCATGCACGATGTCGCGTGTGGCCGTGTAGAGCTGCAGGTAGAGCGCGAACAGCCGGTCGTAGGTGGCGCGCCGCGCCGGGTCGGGTGCGATCACGCGCCCGGGCCGGACCCACTCGCCGATCGCTTCGGCGGGCAGCAGCCCGGCCGCGCGGCCGGCCAGGAAGGCATCGCCATAGGCGGCGCCCAGCGTCACCTGCGGCACGATCTGCTCGATGCCCGCGATGTCCGAGATGATCTGCAGCCAGGTGTCGGAGGTCGCGCCGCCGCCGACCGCCACCACGCGGTCGATGCGCGCGCCGATCTGGGCGAAGGCCTCGAGGTTGTGCCGCACCCCGAAGCCCACGCCCTCGAGCAGCGCGCGGAACACCTGGTCGCGCGTGTGCGACAGCGTCAGGCCGACGATCATGCCGCTGGCGTCGGGGTCGTTGATCGGCGTGCGTTCGCCGCTGAAGTAGGGCAGGGCCAGCAGGCCACCCGCGCCCGCGGGCACCTGCTCGGCCGCCGCGAACAGCGCGGCGTAGTCGCCCTGCGGCGAGAGCTCGTCCTTGAACCAGCGCGTGAGGCTGCCGGTGGTGCTCATGCCCGCGGCCAGCGCGTAGCTGCCGGGCGTGGCGCCGGCCACGGTCCAGACGCGCGGGTCGGGCGTGGGACGGTCCTGCGTGAGCACGAAGAAGGTGGTGCTGCCGTGCATCAGCATCAGGTCGCCGGCCTGCACCGCGCCCACGCTGATGGCTTCGCTCAAGGCGTCGATGGTGCCGAAAGCGACCGGCGTGCCCGCGGTCAGGCCGGTGGCCTGCGCGGCCTCGGCGCCGACGGTGCCGGCCAGGTCCTCGGCCCAGCCCAGTTCGGGCAGCATGCCGAGGGGGCACACGCCCGCCGCGTGGCGCGCATCCCAGTCGCCGGTCGCGGGGTTGTAGAGCGGCATGAAATGGCTGGCTGAATGCCGGTCCATGCACAGGCGCCCGGTCAGACGGTAGACCAGGTACGAGGTGGCCGACGTCAGCTTCGCGGTGCGTTGCCAGACCTCCGGTTCCTGCTGGCGCAGCCAGCGGATCTTCGGGCCCATGGCCTGGCTGCTGAGCTGCATCAGCGAGAAGGCGGCGATCGTGTCGGTGCCGATCTCCGCCTCGAGTTCGGCGATCTGGTCCGTGGCGCGCGTGTCTACACCGTAGAGGATGCCCGGGCGCAGCGGCTTCATCTGCGCGTCGAGCGGCAGCAGGCAGGGGCCGATCGCGCTCACCGCCATGGCGGCGATGCGCGCAGCATCCACGCCGGGGCGCGCGAGGATCTCGCGGGCGAGCGCGCAGACGTCGTGCCACCAGACGCCGTCGGCGTCCTGCTCGACGTGGCCGGGCGCGGGCAGCGAGATGCCGTGCGGGATCACCGCGGTCTGCAGCACCCGGCCCGCGAGGTCCGTGAGCGCCGCCTTGCTGCTGTAGGTGCCGACGTCGATGCCGAGCAGGAGGTCCTTCATGCCGTGATGCGCCCGCGCGTCAGGGGGCCGGCTGGGCCGGCGCGTTGCCGGCCATGAGCTCGAACAGCTTGAAGATGGCGGTGGCGTTGAGTTCGCCCCAGCCCAGGTTCTGCGCCACCTTGTTGAGTTCGTGCACCGTGTTCGAGAGCAGCACCGGCACGCCGATGGCTTCCGAGTGGTTGCGGATCAGCTCGGTGTCCTTGACCATGGTGCGCAGGTGGAAGGAAACACCGAAGTCGCCGTCGATCATCGAGCGGCCCGCGCCTTCGATGATGGGCGAGCGGAAGTCCGACTCGCCCCACAGCGTGATCAGCTTGTGGCAATCGAGTCCCGACTTGCGCGCCATCGCGAGCGATTCGGCCAGCGCGGCCAGCACCGAGGACACCAGGTGGTTGCCGCTGAGCTTGGCCGCGCAGCCCGCGCCCACCGGCCCCATGTGGTGCACCGTGGCGCCGATGGCCTGCAGCAGCGGCAACGCGGCGGCCCAGCCGGCCGCGTCCGCGCCGGCCATGATCCAGAGTCCGCCCGCGTGCGCCTCGGCCTTGCTGCCGTGCACCGGCGCGTCGACGAACAGCGCGCCCTTGGCCGCGAAGGCCTGCGCCACCTCGCGTGCGGTGGTCGGCAGCTGGGTGCTCATGTCGATGAAGACCTGGCCTTCGCGCGCATGGGCGAGCAGGCCGTCGGGGCCGTCGAGCATCTGGCGCAGGCCGGCCTCGTTCCACACCAGGAGGATCACGTGCGTTGCGCCTTCGGCCGCTTCGCCGGGGCTCGCGCACCAGGTGGCGCCGGCCTTCACCAGTTCCTGCGCATTGACTTCGCTGCGGTTGTGGCAGCGCACTCCGTGGCCCTTGCCGAGCAGCGTCAGGCCGACGCCCGTGCCCATGACGCCGGTGCCGATGACTGCGATCTTCATGAAGAACTTCCGGTGGATGCGGCGGTGAACGCGCGCAGGGTGTCGATGATCAGGACGCCGACCGTGGCGCCCGCGTCCTGCAGGCCCAGCGACTTCTCGGGGAAGCACGCGGCCTTGCCGTGCTGGGCCACCATGGCCTTGGTGGCCTCGAGGCCGTCGGCGGCGGCTTGCGCGGCGGCTTCCAGCGCCGGCGTCAGCGCCACGCCTGCCGCGGCTGAGGCGCGCAACGACGTTGCGATCGGATCGAGCACGTCGAGCAGCGTCTTGTCGCCGCGCTTGGCCTTGCCGCGCTCGGCCACGCCGTCGTGGTACGCGGTCCAGAAGGCCGCGATCTCGGCGGTGCCGATGCTCGGCGCATCGCCCACGGCCTTGCCGCCGCGCATGAAGCCGGTGGCCGTCAGCGTGCCCATGGTCGACGGCGCCGCCTTCGCGATGGCCATGCCCGCGAGCTGCAGGGTCTTGCCGATCGGGTCGGTGGCGTTGGCCTTCACCGATTCCCAGGCCGCGTTGAAGCCCTTGTTCATCGTGATGCCCAGGTCGCTGTCGCCGACCTTGCCGTCGAGTTCGATCAGGAAGCTGCGCTGCGCTGTGAAGGTGTCGCTCAGGCGCTCGAAGAGGTCCGCGAGGTCGTTCTTGGCGATGTGGTCCATGGCAGGGGTCTCAGAGCTGTGGCTGGACGAAGAAGGGCGAGGACGCGGGGGCGGCGACCAGGCGCTTGAGCTCCTCGTCCATGCGCAGCAGCGAGATCGAGGCGCCGGCCATCTCCATCGCGGTCGCGAATTCGCCGACATAGGCGTGGAACACCGAGACACCGCGCTCGTTCAGGATTTGCGACACCTTGCGGAACAGGATGTAGAGCTCTTCCTGGGGCGTCGCGCCCAGGCCGTTCACCAGCACCGTGACCTCGTCGCCGCGGGTCAGCGACAGCTCGGCCAGCAGGGGGCGCATCATCTCCTCGACCACGAGGTCGGCGGCCTGCAGCGGGCCGCGGCGGATGCCGGGCTCGCCGTGGATGCCCATGCCGATCTCCATCTCGTCCTCGCCCAGCGAGAAGGTCGCATGGCCGACTTCGGGCACGATGCAGGGGCTCAGCGCCACGCCCATGGTGCGGGTCTGGGCCTTGGCCTTCTCGGCGACGCGCTTCACCTCGTCCAGCGTCATGCCCTCGGCGGCGGCGGCACCCGCGGCCTTGTAGACGAAGAAGATGCCCGCGACGCCGCGGCGCTTGTGTTCCTCGCCCACCACCGACGAAGCCGCGTCGTCGTTGCCCACCACCGACAGCACGCGGATGTCCTCGATCTCGGCCATCTCGGTGGCCATGTCGAAGTTCAGGATGTCGCCGGTGTAGTTGCCGTAGATGTAGAGCACGCCCGCGCCCTGGTCGATGGCCTTGGTGACCTCGAACATCTGGTCGGCGCTGGGCGACTGGAACACGCCGCCCACGGCCGCGCCGTCGAGCAGGCCCGCGCCCACGTAGCCGAGAAACAGCGGCAGGTGGCCCGAGCCGCCGCCAGTGGCCAGGCCGACCTTGCCCTGGCGACGGGGCGTGGCCGCAACGAGGCAACGGCGGTCGCTGGCCACGAAGCCGACCTGTTTGGGATGCGCGGCGTAGATGCCGTCGAGCATTTCGTCGACGAAGTCCTCGGCCTGGTTGAGGAATTTCTTCATGGGTGGTTCTCCTTGAGGGGGTGCGGGGCGAATGGAGGGTCAGCGGCGGCGGATCGCGAAGAAGGCGCCGGCGACCAGGATGAAGGCGCCGACCACGACGCGCTGCCAGGTGCTGGGGATGCCGGTCATGATCAGCACGTTGTTGATGGCCACGACCAGGAACACGCCCAGCAGCGTGCCGGTGACCGTGCCCGTGCCGCCGGTGATGCGCGCACCGCCCAGCACCACGGCCGCGATCACGTCGATCTCCATGCCGACCAGGTCGAAGGGGTTGGCCAGCCGGTTGCTGCAGACGTGGATGATCCCGGCCAGGCCGGCCAGCGCGCCGGTGTAGGCGAAGATGAACAGGTGCACGGCGCGCAGGTTGTAGCCCAGGCGCTCGGCCACGGCGCGGCTGCCGCCGGTGGCGAAGATCGCGCGGCCCATCAGCGTCTTGTTCAGGATCCACCAGGTCAGGCCGGCCACGATCGGCAGTGCGAGGAAGAACACCGGCAGCACGGCGCGCGCGCCGTCCGTGGTGCGCTCGATCAGCGCGAGCTTGCCGAAGCTGTCCATCTGCTCGGGCAGCGAGGTGACCCAGACCGTGCCGATGAAGGTCAGCAGGAAGCCACGGAACAGGTACTGCGTGCCGATGGTCACGATCAGCGAGGGCGCCCGGAGCGCGTGCACCAGGAAGCCGTTGATCAGTCCCAGCAGCCCGCCGCCCAAAGCGGCCGCGAGGAACACCAGCACCAGCGGCGCACCGGGGAAATAGGTGACGATGAGCTGCGTCACCGAGTACATCGACAGCGCGGCGATGGCCGTGAAGGACACGTCGATGCCGCCCGCGGCCAGGATCACGAACACGCCGAGCGCGAACAGCCCGATCACCACGCTGGAGCGCGCGATGTCGAACAGCGACGAGGCCTGGAAGAAGCTCGGGTTGATGGCGCCGACCACGGCGCACAGGCACACCAGCAGGAACAGCGTGAACAGCTCGGGCCGGCGGTCGAGGCGTCGGCGCAGGCGGTCGCCCCAGGACAGGCTGGGCGCGACGGCGGCGTGGGGCGCCACGGCGGTGGTGCTGGGGGCATTCAAGACAGGGTCTCCTCGGGGATCTTGTGCGGCGCCGCGGGCGCACCGCTGGCGGTCATGGCGTCGTAGAGCGCTTCCTCGCGCGCCGTCGCGGCATCGAAGGCGGCGGCGATCTCGCCGTGCCGCATGACCAGGATGCGGTCGCAGTTCTGCAGCAGCTCGGGCAGGTCGTCGCTGATGACGATCAGCGCCATGCCCTTCTCGGCCAGCGCCTGGATCGCGCGGTAGATGGTGTCCTTCGAGCCGATGTCGACGCCGACCGTCGGGCCGTGCAGCACCAGGAGCCGCGGCGCAATCGTGAGCCATCGGCCGATCAGCACGCGCTGCTGGTTGCCGCCCGACAGCGACTGCACCGGCAGGTCGACGTTGGGCGTGGCGATGCGCAGTTCGTCGACCAGGCCCTGCGCGATGGTGCGCGCCTTGCGCTGGTCGAGCAGGCCCAGGCCGCTGCGCAGCCGGTCGAGCACCAGCGCCACCATGTTCGAGAGGATCGGTTTGTCGAGGAACAGTCCCTCGGCCAATCGGTCTTCGGGCACGTAGCCGATGCCGTGGTCGATGGCGTCGGAGGGCTGGGCCAGGTGCACGGTCTGGCCGTCGAGTCGCATGGTGCCGGCGGTGGCCGCGAGCACGCCCGCGATCGCCAGGCCGAGTTCGTTGCGGCCCGAGTCCATCAGGCCGGTGATGCCCAGCACCTCGCCGCGCGCCAGCGACAGGTCGACGCCGTGGAACTGCGCGCCGCGGCCGAAGCCCTCGAGGCGCAGCAGTTCGGTGTCGGTGGGGCGGCCGGTGCGGTAGCGGCTGCCGTCGATGGTCTTGCCGGTCATGAGCTGGCCCAGGTCGGTCTTGCTGTAGTCGCGGATCGGGCCCTGCGCCACGCACTGGCCGTCGCGGAAGACGATCGCCTGGCCGCCGATGCGGTAGCACTCGTCGAGCTTGTGGGTCACGAACAGCACGGCCACGTGGTCGCGCTGCAGGCCCGCGACCACGCGCACCAGGTTGTCGACCTCGCGCCGCGTGAGCGAGGTGGTGGGCTCGTCCATGATGACCAGCTTGGCCTGGGTGGCGATGGCACGCGCGATGGCCACCAGCTGGCGCACCGCCAGCGGCAGATCGGCCACCACGGTGTCGAGGAAGGCGTCGGTGCTCGGCAGGTCGACCGCCTGCAATGCGCGGCGCGCGGTCTCGTGCAGCGCGGCATGGTCGAGCCGGCGCGCGAGGCGGCCGTTGGCGCGCACCAGTTGTTCGGACAGGGCGACGTTCTCGGCCACTGTCATGTTGGGAAGGAGGGAGAGGTCCTGGTAGACCGTCTCGATGCCGGCGGCCAGCGAGGTGATCGGCGTGAGGGCGGCGTGGTCGACGCCCTCGAGCCGGATCGTGCCCTCGTCGGGCGGCTGGGCGCCGGAGATGATCTTGATGATCGTGCTCTTGCCGCAGCCGTTCTCGCCCAGCAGGTGGTAGATCTCGCCGCGTTCGATCGAGAACGCGACGCCGCGCAGCGCGTGCACGCCGCCGAAGCGCTTGTGGATGCCGCTGACTTCCAGGAAGGCGGGGGTGGGCGTCGACCCGCGCGCGCTGGGGGCGTCGGGCCGGTTCTGGACGGCAGGCATGCGGAAACCTCGGGGCTGTGCGTGAAGGAACGGGAAGCAGGCAGAGGCCCGGCCGGGCCTTCTGCTCAGGCTTCAGCTCAGAACATGTAGGGCTTGTAGGTGGCCTTGTCGACGATCACCATGGCGTTGCCGGTCAGCAGCAGGCCTTTGCCCGGACCCTTGGTCACGCGCACCTTCTCGTAGCCCTTGACGCCCAGGTCGATGCCGTCGGTCAGCGGCTTCTTCTCGAGCAGCAGCTTGGCGGCCTTGTTCATCGCGATGCCTGCGTCCTTCGGGTCCCAGAAGCCGATCGCGCTGATGGCGCCCGACTCGAGCAGCTTGGCCGAGGGGTTGGGCAGGCCGGTGCCGACGAGGCAGACCTTGCCCTGCAGGCCGGCTTCCTCGATCGCGCGGCCGATGCCGAGCACGTCGTTGCCGGCCGAGCTCTGGAAGCCCTTGAGGTCGGGGTGCTTGCGCAGGATTTCCTTGGCCTTCTCGTAGGTCTTGTTGGCGTCGTCGAAGGACTCGTTCTTCGCGTCGACCAGCGTCATGCCGGCGTACTTCTTGGCGTTCTGCGCGCCGGCATCGACCCATTGCAGATGGGTGCGGCTGCCCAGCGAACCGACGAAGGAGGTCCACTTGCCCTTCTGGCCCATGCAGGCGGCGAGCTTCTCGTTGAGCGCGGTGCCGTAGGCAGCGTTGTCGAAGGCCTCGATGTTGGCGTTGGTGTTCTTCTGGTTATCGGCCTCGTGCGTCACGACGACGATGCCGCGGTCCATCGCGCGCTTGAGCACGCCCTCGATCACCGCCGGGTCCATCGGCACCACGGCCAGCGCGTTCACCTTGCGCGCCACCAGGTCGTCGATGATCTTCAGCTGCTGCGCCGCATCGGAGGTCGCGGGGCCGCTCTGGCTGGCCACCACGCTGGGCGTGTTGGCCGCGAATTCCTTGACGCCGACGTCCATGCGGTTGAACCATGGAATGCCGGCGATCTTCACGACGGTCGCGATGACCGGCTTGTCTTGCGCATGGAGCACGCCGACGCTGGCGAGGAGGGCGGCACCGATCAACGATGTCTTGACGCAGGTGATCTTCATGTTGTCTGTCTCCAATGGATGGGGAAAAGGAAAGCCCTCAGGACGGATGCTTCGGCGCAGGAGGGAGCTGCGACGACGAGGTGCCGGACCGACCCGGCAGCCTGAACAGGCTTCCGACGTCGTAGCGACCGATGGCCAGGAAGACGAGCAGCAGCAGGCCCCAGGCGCAGTCGCGGAAGAAATTGGAGAGGTCGGCGAAATTCAGCATGCTCGACAGCAACTGCAGCGCGGTGGCCGACAGGAACAGGCAGGTCATGCGGCCGTAGCCGCCTTCGGGCTTCACGCCGGCCATCACGGTGATCAGGATCGCGATCAGCAGGTAGGACTGGCCGTAGTCCCACTTGACGTTGACATTGCGCGAGGCGATCAGCACGCCCGCCACGCCGGCCAGCGTGCCCGCCAGGCCGTAGGTGGTGAGCAGCAGCCGCGTCTGCGCGAAGCCCGCATAGCGCGCCGCCTTGGGGTTGGTGCCCATGAGGAACAGCCGGATGCCGAAGGGGCTGAACTTGAGCGTGGCGCCGATCAGCAGCGTGATCGCGCAGAAGATCAGGAAGGAGATCGGCACGCCCAGCAGCAGGCCGCTGCCGATTTCCATCAGCGGGTCGGCGCTGCCCACGCGCACCGAGGGGCCGCCCGACAGCGCCACCGCGAGGCCGGTGAACAGCAGCTGCGTACCGAGCGTGCACAGAATCGGCGTGAGCCCGAGCTTGGCAATCAGCAGGCCGTTGAACAGGCCGCCGATGAGCCCAACGATAATCGCCGCCGCGGCGAAGGCGATGGTGAAGAGCATCGGCGAGTCGTCGGCGGAGACGTAGGCCGACACCAGCATCGCGGAGGTCACGCCGGCCAGGTTGGCGAGCGCGATGCCCGAGAGGTCGATGCCGCCGTTGCCCGCGCTCATGGCCAGCATCACGCCGATGGCGAGCAGGCCGAGTTCGGGCAGTTGACCGGCCATCGACTGGAGGTTGTACGGATCGACGAAGGCACCGCGCGACATGGCGGCGCCACCGACCAGGACCGCCACGTTGATGGCCAGCAGGAACAGCAGCTGAGGATCGCGCTTCATCTTCAAGTTCAGTAAAAGTCTTATCGAATTTTAGTGAACTGAATCTCACGCAGGAAGCCGAAATGCCTAGGGCAAACCCGGGTGTGACACTGTACGAAGGCTCGCCTTAATACGAGATTTGCGACTTTTCCAGAGTTCATGCCCTGATGCTTGTATGCAGTTGCTTCTGAAAAATCACTTTAGAATTTACTAAACGTTCACCTTCGATAGCGCGTCACGCATCGAACCCCAGCCAAGGCCCCGATCCCATGTCGTCCACAGTCAAGGACATCGCCCGCATCGCGGAGGTCTCCGCCGCCACCGTCTCCCTCGTCATGAACGGCAAGGGTGGGATTTCCGAAGAGACGCGCGCGCGCGTACTGGCGGCCGCGTCGACGCTCAACTACATGCCGCGCCTGCCCAAGGGCGCAAAGGCGACCAAGCCCGCGCGTCAAGGCACGCTGCGCTTTCTCAAGATTTCCAAGCACGGGCACACGGTGAACCGTGACCACAACACCTTCATCTCCGACTACATCGACGGCATGTCGCTGCAGGCCAGCGAGTACGGCTACCAGCTGGAAGTCGTGAGCCACGAGGGGCAGCCGGTCGAGGACATCGTGGCCTCGCTGGCCGACACCGCGCTGGCCGGCGTGGTGGTGCTGGGTACCGAACTGACGGAAGCGGACATCCTGCTGTTCCAGGGCTGCGGCATGCCGCTGGTGGTGATCGACACCTTCCACGAATTGCTCGAGTGCAATTTCGTCAACATGAACAACGGCGATGCGGTGCACAAGGTGCTGTCGCATCTGGCGGAGCGCGGCTTTCGCCACATCGGCTTCATCGCCAGCAACGTGCAGACGGCCAACTTCCGCATGCGGCGCGATGCCTTCGTCGACGGCATGAAGCGCCTGGGCCTGGGTTTCAGCCCGCGCGACATCGTCACGGTCGACTCGACCTACGACGGCGCCTACCAGGACATGCTGGCCAAGCTCAAGGGCGGCTTCGCGGTGCCCGAGTGCTATGTCTGCACCAACGACATCATCACCTACGGGTGCATCAAGGCCCTGCGCGAGTTCAACATCCGGATTCCGCAGGACCTGTCGCTGGTCGGCTTCGACAACCTGCCGATGAGCGCCACGATGGATCCGCCGCTCACCACGGTCGATGTGTCCAAGCGCAAGATCGGCAACCTCGCGATCACCGTGCTCGACGAGCAGATCCGGGCGCCCGAGAGCCAGTCCGCGGTGAAGATCCTGGTCGGCGCGAACCTCGTGGTGCGCGACAGCGTGGCATCGCGCGCGGGCGCCTGACGGGCAGGGCGGGGCGTCCGGACCCTTCGGCGCCCGGCATCGGCTGCGATGCCCGCAGCGCGCACTTCAGCCGGACACGCGGCGCCCGACCAGCACCGGATCGGCGCGGTAGCGCTCGGGGAACACCTTCTTGAGATTGGCGACCTTGGGCAGGTCGTTGATCACGATGTAGGGCTGGTTCGGGTTCAGCGTCAGGTAGTCCTGGTGGTAGGCCTCGGCCGGGAAGAAGCGCTTCTGCAGTTCGATGGTGGTGGCGATCGGTGCGCCGAAGCTGCCGGCCTTGCCGAGTTGCTCGATGTAGGCCTTGGCGATGCGGGCCTGGTCGGCGTTCTGTGCGAACACGGTCGAGCGGTACTGCGTGCCGCGGTCGGGTCCCTGGCGGTTGAGCTCCGTGGGGTTGTGGGCCACCGAGAAGTAGATCTGCAGGATGCGGCCGTAGCTGATCTGCTTCGGGTCGTAGGTGATCGCGACCGCCTCGGCATGGCCGGTGCGGCCCGAGCCCACCGATTCGTAGCGCGCGGTCTTCTCGTCGCCGCCGGCGTAGCCCGAGACCGCGTTGGTCACGCCCTTGACGTGCTGGAACACGCCCTGCACGCCCCAGAAACAGCCGCCCGCGACGACCGCGGTTTCAGTGGCTGCGACCGTGGCGAGGTCGTCGGCGGGCGCCGGGATGATGACGGCACTCTCCGCCGCCATCGAGGGTGCGATCTTGAAGGCGGCCGCGGCGGCCAGCACCGCCACGGCACCGAGCGCCATGCGGCGCGGCAACTTGTCGGCGAGGGTCCATTGCGTGTTCATCTGAGGTCTTCCTTCGGGGTCAGGTGGGCGTCGAACGGCGAATCCGTGCCCTTCAATTCGGTCGACGCGCGCCTTCGGTTACGCCGGGGCGCATGAAATCTGCGAACCGTGGCTGTAACCGCCGGACGGCCCGGGCCGAACTTCCCCGTGGATGCGGTGCCGCAGGCCGACGCCAGACGGCCCGTCACCATGTACAGCGTTCGAACTTTTGAAGGATTTCCATGACCCCCCAAGGAAGACGTTCGGCACTCCTCGCAGGCGGCTCCACGCTCGCATTGGCCATCGCCTATGCGCTGGGCTGGAACCCGCGCCCCGCGCTGGCCGCCACCGCGGGCGCCTTCGAGCTGAAGCGCACCGAGGCCGAATGGCGCAAGCTGCTCACGCCGCAGCAATACGAGGTCATGCGCGAGGAGGGCACCGAGCGGCCTTACACCAGCCCGCTGAACAACGAGCACCGCGAAGGCATCTTCGCCTGCGCTGGCTGCAGCCTCGATGCCTTCTCGTCGAAGACCAAGTTCGACAGCCGGACCGGCTGGCCCAGCTTCTGGCAGCCCTTGCCCAACGCGGTCGGCGAGAACGTCGACAAGACCTTCGGCATGGTGCGGACAGAAGTGCACTGCAGGCGTTGCGGCAGCCACTTCGGCCATGTGTTCCCCGATGGCCCGAAGCCGACCGGGCTGCGCTACTGCATGAACGGCCTGTCGCTCCGGTTCACGCCGCGCGCGGCCTGAGGCGGGCTCAGGTCGACATCGCATCCAGCGCCTCGAGTGCGAAGAAGGTGTAGGCGACGAAGGCAACGATCGCCGCGTGGTTGGCCGTGGTGGCGAGCTGCTGCGGCCCGATGTCGCGCATCACGGAGCCGCGCCAGACGACGAGCATGCGCAGCCACTGGAGGCGGGGTCGAATGATCCGCGCTGGGGCGTGGATCGATCGCGTGGAAAAAATGCATGGCTGGCCGGAGAACCGATGGCTAGCAAAAAACGACCTTGGAGACTTTTGAGGGTCTCGGGTCGCCCCACGATGAAACTGAATTCTGAGGAAGGGCTGCGGCTGCTTTCAGCTGCTTTTCTTCCGATGGCGCGATCATATCCCAAATGAAAACGCTTCTCATTTAAAAACACCGCATGGCACAGGTTCTTTCCATGGAACCGACACCGGCGCCTACGCATGGCGCAAGAACGTGCCGAGCCGGGCCTCCCCCCATTCGTCGCTTTCGACGATGGCCCGCACGGCCTCGCGGCACAACACTTCCTCGCTTCGATCCTGTGGGAAAAAGGTGAGCGATGGCTTGGAAACTCAATGTGGCCGAGGCCGGATTCCGGGATGAAGTCCGGCGCTTCCTCGACGAAGCCCTGGCGCGCGAACTGCGCACCGCGGGCCGCCGCTGTGCAGGCATCTTCAGCGACTACGACGACGGCATCCGCTGGCACCGCATCCTGGCGCGGCGTGGCTGGAGCGTGCCGAGCTGGCCGGTCGAGCACGGAGGCACCGGCTGGACGCCGATGCAGCACTACATCTTCGCGAGCGAGCTCGCGCTAGCCGATGCGCCGCCGCTCGCGCCCAACAGCACGCGCATGGTGGCGCCGGTGATCATCGCCTTCGGCACCGAGGAACAGAAGCAGCGCTGGCTGCCCGGCATCCGCAACGGCGACGACTACTGGGCCCAGGGCTACTCCGAGCCGCAGGCGGGCTCCGACCTGGCGTCGCTGCAATGCCGCGCAGTGTGCGACGGCGAGCACTACGTGATCAACGGCACCAAGATCTGGACCACGCATGCGCACTGGTCCAACCGCATGTTCTGCCTGGTGCGCACCGCCAGCGGCGGCAAGGCGCAGCAGGGCATCAGCTTCCTGTGTTTCGACCTCGACCTGCCGGGCATCACCGTGCGCCCCATCGTCAGCATCTCGGGCGACCACGAACTCAACCAGGTGTTCTTCGACGATGCGCGCGTGCCGGTGTCCTCGCTGCTGGGCGAGGAGAACCAGGGCTGGAGCATCGCCAAGTACCTGCTCGCACACGAGCGCGGCCATGCCTGGGCGCCGCTGCTGCGCGCCCGGCTGCGGCGGCTGCGCGAGGCGGCACGCACGGCGTGGCCGCACAGCGGGGCCGACGAAGCCCGCGACATGGCACTGCGCCTGGCGGAGGCCGATTGCGCGATCGATGCCGTCGAGGCGCTCGAGCTGCAGGCCCTGCGCGCGCAGGTGCAGGGCGAGCCGCCGGGCATTCGGCCCTCGATGGGCAAGGTGCTGGGCTCCGAACTCCGCCAGCGGCTGACCGAGCTGGGCATCGAGATCGCCGGCCGCTACGCCGCGGTGAACCTGCCGCTGGCCGATTGCCTGCAGGGCGAACTGCCCGTGCCCGAGGAAGCGGCCTTCTCGATGTCGGCCTACCTCAACGACCGCGCCGCATCGATCTACGCGGGCTCCAACGAAGTCCAGCGCAACCTCATCGCCGCACACCTGCTGCGCGGCTGAACGCCATGACCACCGACACCCTTCACAGCGAACGCGACGAAACGCTCGCGATGCTCGGCGACAGCCTCGCGCGCTACCTCGGCGAGCGCTTCGATCTCGACCAACGCCTGCGTTCGCTGGCCGAAGCCGTGGACGCGCCGCCGGCCTTCTGGTCCGGCCTGTCGCGCGAACTCGGCCTGCTGGGCGCGGCCCTGCCCGAAGCGCAGGGCGGGCTCGGCGGTGGCATGGCCGCGCACGTGGCCGTGATGCAGACGCTGGGCGGCGCGCTCGCGGGCGAACCCTATCTGTCGAGCATCGTGATCGGCGCGGGCCTGCTGCAACGCCAGCCGGGCGCGTTCAGCGATGCGCTGCTGGCCGACGTGGTCGAGGGTCGCGCGGTGCTGGCCTTCGCGCATGCCGAGCCCGAGGGCCGCGACGAACGCGCCGAAGTGCGCACGCGGCTGGTGCGCGATGCCGAAGGCTGCGAGGTCGACGGCTACAAGGCGGTCGTGCATGCGGCGCCCTGGGCCACGCACCTGATCGTGTCGGCGCGCAGCGGCGGCCAGCCGGGCGACGCCGAGGGCTTGTCGCTGATCGTGGTGGAGCGCCATGCGCCCGGCGTACAGCTGCGGCCCTATGCGCTGCGTGACGGCACCCGCGCGGCCGAGCTGCGGCTCGACCGCGTGCGTGTGCCCGCCGAGGCACTGCTGGGCCGCGAGGGGGCGGCGCTGCCGCAGATCGAACAGGCGCTCGACGAGGCCACGCTCGCAGTCTGCGCCGAGGCCGTGGGCGTGATGCGCCGGCTGCTGGCCGACACGCTCGACTACGTTCGCGAGCGCAAGCAGTTCGGCGTGGCCATCGCGAGCTTCCAGGTGCTGCAGCACCGTCTGGCCGACATGCACATGGCGCTGGCCCAGGCCGATGCGCTGACCCAGGCGGTGCTCGAGGCGATGGAAGGCACGGCCGACGAACGCGCGCGGGCCGTCTCCTCGGCCAAGGTCGCGGTCGCGCGCGCATGCAGGGCCGTGGGGCAGGGCGCGGTGCAGTTGCACGGCGGCATGGGCATGACCGAGGAGCTGGCCATCGGCCACTGCTTCCGGCGCGCGACGCTGATCGAAGCGCAGTTCGGCTCGGCCGCGTGGCATCTGCGACGGGTCGCGCGGCTCGAAGCGCAGCGCGCGTCGGCAATCGTCCCTTTCGACGATGCCCCGGGGCGATGACGCTTCCTATGATCGATGGCAGAGACCGGCATTGGCCCGGTCGCGCAGGAGATGCAACGCATGACCGCCGTCGACGACCGCACCCCGATCATCGTGGGTGTGGGTGAGATCACCCACCGCAACAAGGAGGCCGAGGCCGGGCTCGAGCCGGTCGAGCTCATGCTCCGCGCGCTGCGCGCCGCCGAAGAAGACGCCGGCGCCGCGATGCTGGCCGACATCGATTCGCTCGACATCGTCTGCGAATACTCCTGGCCCTACACCGATGCCACCGCGCTGCTGGGAGAGCGGCTCGGCCACCTGCCGGCGCGCCGCGTCTACGGCGAGACCGGCGGCGAGTCGCCGGTGCGCTTCATCCACGAGGCGGCGCTGCGCATCGCGCGCGGCGAGAGCCGGGTCGCGGCCGTCACGGGCGCCGAGTCGCGCTACACCGTCGACGCCGCGACCAAGCGCGGCATCGACCTGGGCTGGTCGCCCAGGGACGACACCGTGAAGCTGGTGCGCGGCACGGCGCTGTGCCATCCGGTGGCGGTGCGACACGGCGCGGCGATGCCGATCAGCATCTATCCCTTCTACGAGAACGCGGCGCTCGCGCAATGGGGCCAGACGCCGCGCGAGGGCCAGCAGGAATCGGCCGCGCTCTGGTCGCGCTATTCGGAAGTGGCCGCGGCCAATCCGCATGCCTGGCTGCGTCAGGCCTTCAGCGCCGACGAGGTGGCCGAGCCCAGCGCGGCCAACCGCCTGATCGCCTGGCCCTACACCAAGCGCATGGTGGCCAACCCCGTGGTCAACATGGGCGCGGGCGTGCTGCTGACCAGCGTGGGCCATGCGCGCGCGCTCGGCATCGCGCCCGAGAAATGGGTCTACGTGTGGGACGGTGCCGCGGCACGCGAGCCGCGCGACTACCTGCAACGCGACCAGTTCCACCGCTCGCATGCGCAGGACCTGGTGATGGAGACCGTGCTCGCGCAGGTGGGCGGCGATGCGGCGGCCTTCGAGATGCTCGAGCTCTACAGCTGCTTTCCCATCGTGCCCAAGATGGCGCGCCGCACGCTCGGCCTCGCGCCCGATGCGCAGATGACCTCGACCGGCGGCCTGAGCTTCTTCGGTGCGCCGCTGAACGACTACATGACGCACGCGGCCGCAGGCCTGGTGCGCGCATTGCGCAGCGCGCCGGGCAAGACCGCGCTGCTCTACGGCCAGGGCGAGTACGTGACCAAGCACCATGCGCTGGTGCTGGGCTCCAGCCCGCCGCCCAACGGCCTGCCCAGGGCGGACTACAGCGTGCAGGCCGCGGCCGATGCGCGGCGCGGCCCGGTGCCGGCCTTCATCGAGAGCTACAGCGGCGGCGCCACGCTCGAGACCTTCACCATCATTTACGGGCGCGACGGCCTGGCCACGCACGGCATCGTGATCGCGCGCACGCCGGCCGGCGAACGGCTGATGGCACGCGTCGAGCCCGACGATGCGGGGGCGCTGGCGGTGCTCACCGACCTCGATCGATCACCGGTGGGCAGCACCGGCCACATCACGGCGGGCCCCGACAGCCTGCGCTGGAGCCTTGCATGAACGCAGAACGAAACGATGCGGTGCGCATCGAGAAGCTCCCCGGCCATATCGCGGTCGTCACCATCGACCGGCCCGAGGCGCGCAACGCCATCAACGGCGCGGTCGCGGCCGGCCTCGAGGCGGCCGTCGATGCGACCGAAGCCGACGAGGACATCTGGGTCGTGGTGCTGACCGGCGCGGGGCCTGACGCCTTCTGCGCCGGCGCCGACCTCAAGGAGGTCTCGGCCGGTCGCGGCAGCGCGCTGAGCACCGAGCGCGGCGGCTTCGCGGGCTTCGTCTACCGCGAGCGCAGCAAGCCCTGGATCGCGGCCGTCAACGGCAAGGCGCTCGCGGGCGGCACCGAACTCACGCTGGCCTGCGACCTGGTGGTGGCCGCCGAGCATGCGGCCTTCGGCCTGCCCGAAGTGCTGCGTGGCCTGATCGCGGCGGCCGGCGGGCTGTACCGGCTGCCGCGCGCCATCCCACCCAACATCGCGCTGGAACTGATCCTGACCGCGGGTCAGCTCGACGCGCAGCGCGCGCATCAGTTGGGCTGGGTCAACCGCGTGGTGCCGGCCGCGGGCCTGCACGACGCGGCCCTGGCGCTGGCCGCCGAGATCACGCGCAACGCGCCCACGGCCGTGCGCGAGAGCCTGCGCGTGGCGCGCATGGCCAACGAACTCGACGAGGCCGCGTTGCGCACGCTGACCCGTGCGGCCTTCCAGCGCGTGGCGGCCAGCGAGGATTTCCGCGAAGGGCCGCGGGCCTTCATCGAGAAGCGTGCGCCGCAGTGGACGGGCCGCTGAACAGGAGGTCGCGGCCGGCGGCGGGCTACGATCGCTGCCGACCGATTGCTCCGTCTCACCGCCACAGGACATGCGCCCCTTCCTCTACTACGCCTCGATGCTGCTGCTCGGATTCGCCTGGTACCACTTCGGCCAGAGGCTGCTGCGCAAGGGCTGGCGTGACGAGAAGGGCGAACTGACCGAGGGACTGGCAGGGCCCGCGGGGCTGCTGGTGGCCGCTGTCGCGGCCTGTGGCCTCTTCTTTTTCGCGCTGCGCGCCCTGGTCCGGGGCGAGGTCTCGTGCGTCGGCAAGGGCTGCGCGGGACAGATCTACACCCTGGCGGCGTCGCCTGGCGACTATTGGGCCAATGTGTTCTTCCTGCTGTGGTGCGTTCTTGCGTTGGGCTACGCGGTGTACGTGACGCTCAGGATCTGGTTTCGGGCCTAGCGGAGCGACTGCCCGAGGTCGTCCCCGCGCACGCCGAGGCGCAGGCGCCGGCAGATCGGTGTGGCGAATGCCGCGCAGCACGCTGAGCATCATGAGATGGGCCACCTTGAAGCCGGTGCAGGCGAGGCCGTCGCGAGGTGCCGTGCCCTGCCATCGTGACACCACATGAAACGTATATAATTCGCATACGTTTCATATAGAGGTCTCCGATGGGTATCGTCAAGATTTCAGACCTGATGCACGAGAACCTGCGGGTGGCGGGGAATGCGCTCAGCAGGTCCATCAATGCACAGGCAGAGCACTGGATGCGCGTCGGCATGCTGACCGAGATGCACCCGGAGCTGGACCACCGGGAGATCTGCCAGCTGTTGATCCGGGCCGAGCTCGCGGGCGGGCTGGACATCACGATGGCGGCGACGCCCTCCGTCGGCAAGCCGGTCGCATCACGCGCCGGCAAGCACTGATGGCGCGCACCGTGCCCATCCACGGCGCCGAAGGCCTCGCGATGTCGCGGCGTGCCGCCGGCCTGGCCGCCGAAGTGCTGGCCATGATCGAACCCCACGTGGTGCCGGGCGTGAGCACCGAGGCGCTCGACCGGATCTGCCACGAACACATCGTGAAGGTCCAGGGCGCCATTCCGGCCAACGTGGGCTATCAGGGCTATCCCAAGACCATCCTCACCTCGGTCAACCAGGTGGTGTGCCACGGCATTCCGTCGGCCGACAAGATCCTGAAGAAGGGCGACATCGTCAACATCGACGTCGCGGTGATCAAGGACGGCTGGTTCGGCGACACCAGCCGCATGTTCTTCGTCGGCGAGCCCGGCGTGCTGGCCCGGCGCCTGGTCGAGACGACCTACGAAGCCCTGCGGGCCGGCATGCGGCAGGTCCGGCCGGGCGCGACGCTGGGCGACATCGGTCACGCGATCCAGTCGGTCGCGCAGCGCGAGCATTTCAGCGTGGTGCGCGAGTACTGCGGGCACGGCATCGGCCGGATCTATCACGACGAACCGAACGTGCTGCACTACGGGCGGCGCGGCGAGGGCCTCGTGCTGGAGGCGGGGATGGTCTTCACCATCGAGCCGATGCTGAATGCGGGCCAGGCCGGCACCCGGCAACTGCCCGACGGGTGGACCGTCGTCACGAAGGACCGGTCGCTGTCCGCGCAGTGGGAACACATGGTGGCCGTCACGCCGGAGGGCTACGAAGTGCTGACGGCCTGGCCGGGCGGCACCGGCACCTACCCGCCGATCTGAGCTTCAGCGCATGGCCTGCAGCCGCAGGATCTCCTGCTGGAGCAGCGCGATGAACGGCCCCTTGAGCGCGGCGTCCGCATGCGCGGGCAGCGTCAGGGAAGCCTCCACGTTGTTCAACAGCTGATCGCCTTTTTCCGACAGGCGCAGCGAGCGCGCATCGAGACGTTCCAGCGCGATATGGACCGGCGCTTCCATCAGGTCCTTGCTGTGCAGCGCCTGCGCGGTCAGCGCGAGTCCGTAGGGACCGCCGAACAGCGGGAAGTCCACGAGCGCGAACTGCAGGGCTTCCGCATTCGGGATCTGGAACTTGTCGACGACCTTGCCGAGCTTCTTGGCCAGCTTGGGGTTGGCCGGGTCCAGCAGCGTGTCGACCGCGCCGTGGTCGGCGATCACGCCGCCCAGGGTCCAGACGCGCTGGGGCGCCTGCTGCTGGCTGGCGTGCTGCGCGTGGTAGTCCAGCACGGCCCGGACGACCGAATCCAGCAGCACGTTCAAGCGGCTCGACAGGGTCGCCTCGGGACGTTCGGCCAGCGCGCTCCAGTCCTTCCAGGCCTTGTAGTGCGCGAGCAGCACCGCGACGAATGCGCCGGCATCGTCGGCGCGCGCGGGCAGGGCGTGGCCCTCGGCCAAAGGGGGCGAGGCCGACAGCACGGTGAAGTCGTCCTGGACGTAGATCGCCTGGTCGGTCAGCAGCAGGCCTTGCGACGTGCGGCGGCCGCTCAGTCGGTTCATCGCGTGGTAGCCGACGAAGAGCAGCGGGATCTCGTCGCCGATCCAGGGCCGGGGTCCGTACATCTGCTCGACGGCCTGGACGAAGACCTGCGCGGCGTCCTCGTGCTCGGGGTGGTCGGTCTGGTCGGGCAGGAACAGGAAGGCCGAAAGATCGGCATTGGACGGCCGGCGCACGGCCTGCTCGACGGCAGCGCGCAGGGCGGCGCCGTGGCGCGCGCGTTCGGCCGGCAGCGTGGCCAGATGGTCGGGGAAGGACGAATAGACGAATGCCATGGGGGGGAGGTCTCCGGAAAGCCAATGGAAAGCGTGATCTCGGAACGATCTTAGAGGAGCGCGAAGTCCGTCCCCGACACCGACCCGGTGCGGCCCCAACTTCGTCGCTTTCGACGATGCAAGCCGCGCGGCCACGGGGTCAAGATGCCTCCCATACCAACAGGCCGCCTCGGGCGGCCCAGGAGACATCAAACATGGCAGGTCCGCTCCAGGGGCTTCGGGTGATCGAGATGGCCGGCATCGGCCCGGGCCCGTTCTGCGCGATGCTGTTCGCCGACATGGGCGCCGAGGTGATCCGCATCACGCGGCCCGGCACACCCACCGATCCGAACGACGTCCTCACGCGCAGCCGCGGCACGGTGGCCATCGACCTGCGCACCGACGGCGCGGCGCAGCAGGTGCTCGACATCGTGGCCGGCGCCGATGTGCTGATCGAGGGTTTCCGCCCCGGCGTGATGGAGCGCCTCGGGCTCGGGCCCGAGGCCTGCCACGCGCGCAACCCGCGGCTGGTCTACGGCCGCATGACGGGCTGGGGCCAGCACGGCCCGCTGGCCCAGGCCGCCGGGCACGACATCAACTACATCGCGATCAGCGGTGCGCTGCATGCCATCGGCCGCTCGGGCGAGGCGCCGGTGGCGCCGCTCAACTACGTGGGCGACTTCGGCGGCGGCGCAATGCTGCTGGCCGTCGGCGCGCTGAGCGCGCTCTACGAATCGCAGCGCTCGGGACGTGGCCAGGTGATCGATGCCGCCATGACCGACGGCGCGGCGCTGCTTTCGGCCATGTTCTACGGCTTCAAGGCGGCCGGTCAGTGGAGCAACCAGCGCGGCGAGAACCTGCTCGACGGCGGCGCGCACTTCTACGACACCTACGCCTGCGCCGACGGCAAGTACGTGGCGGTCGGCGCCATCGAGCCGCAGTTCTACGCCTTGCTGCGCGAGCGCTGCGGCATCGCCGACGACCCGGCCTTCGACGCGCAGATGGATGCGGCCCGCTGGCCCTTGCTCAAGCTGCGCATGGCCGACGTGTTCCGCACCCGCACACGCGACGAGTGGTGCGTGCTGCTCGAGGGCAGCGACGCCTGCTTCGCGCCCGTGCTCGACTGGGACGAGGCGCCCGCGCATGCGCACAACGTGGCGCGCGGCACCTTCGTCGATGTCGACGGCGTGATGCACCCCGCACCCGCGCCGCGCTTCAGCCGCACGCTGCCGGCCACGCCCCGCGCCGCGGGCGACGCCGGCCTCGAGGACGGTGCCGCGCTGCTGCGCCGCTGGGCCGAGGTCCGCCGCTCGTCTTCCAACTGAGGGCGCCGCGCCATGAACCTTTACCTGACCCAACCCCTGCACAAGGGCCGGCGCGAGAAGCCCGAGGCGATGGCCGTGGTCTTCGGCGAGCACCGACTGAGCTTCAGCCGCTTCACCGAGCGCGTGGCCCGCCTGGGCGCCGCGCTGCGCGCGCTCGACATGGGGCCGGGCGACCGCGTCGGCATGATGAGCTTCAACTCGCACCGCTTCGTCGAGTTCTTCTTCGGCGTCTGGTGGGGCGGCGGCGTGATCAACCCGGTCAATATCCGCTGGAACCCGAAGGAGGTCGCGTACTCGCTCGATGACTGCGACACGCGCATCCTGCTGGTCGACGACAGCTTCGCGCCGCTCGCGGACGAGCTGTGCACGCTGTCGAGCTCGCTGCGCACCGTGGTCTATTGCGGCGACGGCCCGGTGCCCGAAGGCATGCTGGCCTACGAGGCGCTGCTCGAGAAGAGCGCGCCCTGCGAGGACGCGCCGCACAGCGCCGACGAGCTGGCCGCCATCATGTACACCGGTGGCACCACCGGCCGGCCCAAGGGCGTGATGCTCACGCACGGCAACCTCTACATCGACGCGCTGGGCTCGATCGCGGCGCTGCCGCGCACCGCGCAGAAGCCCGCGATCGTGATCACCACGCCGATGTTCCACGTGGCCGGTTGCGGCCTGTCGATCCAGGCGATGCTGCGGCTCGCGCCTCAGCACGTGCTGCCGATGTTCGACGAAGTTGGGATCCTGCAGGCCATCGAATCGGCCCGTGCGACCGAGATTTTCCTGGTGCCGACCATGATCAAGCGGCTCATCGAGCATCCGCGCTTCGCCGAGTTCGACCTGTCGAGCCTGGACCTGATGCTCTACGGCGCCGCGCCCATCGACGTGCCGCTGCTCGAGAAAGCCATGTTGGCACTGCCGCGCGCGGGCTTTTCGCAGGCCTACGGCATGACCGAGCTCTCGCCCACGGTGGCGGTGCTGCAGCCGCACTGCCACCTGCCGGGCCCCGACCGCGAACGCCTGCTGCGCTCGACCGGCACGCCGCTGCCCATGGCCGAGATCCGCATCGTCGACGGCGAGGACAACGAGGTGCCCACCGGCCAGGTCGGCGAGATCGTCGCGCGCGGGCCGATGGTGATGCGTGGCTACTGGAACAAGCCCAGGGAGACCGAGGAGGCCTTGCGCGGCGGCTGGATGCACACCGGCGACGGCGGCCATGTCGATGCCCACGGCTTCCTGTTCGTGGTCGACCGCATCAAGGACATGATCGTGAGCGGCGGCGAGAACGTCTACTCGGCCGAGGTCGAGAACGCCATCGCCCAATTGCCCCAGGTGCTGATGTCGGCCGTGATCGGCGTGCCCGACGACCAATGGGGCGAGCGCGTGCACGCGGTGGTGGTGCTGCGCCCGGGCGCAGTGCTCGAGGCCGAGGCGCTGATCGCCCATTGCCGCAGTCAGATCGCGGGCTACAAGTCGCCGCGCAGCGTGGAATTCCGCGATGCGCTGCCGCTGTCGGCCGCCGGCAAGCTGCAGAAATTCCAGTTGCGCGAGCCCTTCTGGGCCGGCCGCGAACGCCGCGTCGCGTGAACTGAACCATTCAACAAGGAAAAGACATGCCCATCGACTTCCGCCGTTCCTGGAGCGACGAGGACCTGGAGCTCTACCGCGACAACGTGGTGCGCTTCATCGAAACCGAGATGCTTCCGCACGACGAGGAGGCCCGCAAGCGCGGCCACGTCGGCCACGAAATCTGGCGCAAGGCCGGCGCGCTGGGCCTGCTGTGCTCGGACATCGCCGAGCAATACGGCGGCGGCGGCGGCGACTTCCGCCACGAGGCGGTGTTCTACGAGGAGATGTCGCGGCGCGGGCTGACCGGCATGAGCACTTCGGTGCACGCCATCGTCGCGCACTACTTCCTCAACCACGGCACCGAAGCGCAGAAGCAGAACTACCTGCCGCGCATGGCGCGCGGCGAACTGGTCGGCGCCATCGCCATGACCGAACCCGGCGCGGGCTCCGACCTGCAGGGCATTCGCACCCGCGCGCAGAAGGAAGGCGGCGACTATGTCATCAACGGCTCGAAGACCTTCATCACCAACGGCTTCCTGGCCGGCGTGGTGCTGGTGGTGGTCAAGACCGACCCGACCCAGGGTGCCAAGGGCACCTCGATCCTGATCGTCGAGACGGAGGGCTGCAAGGGCTACCGCGTGGGCCGCGTGCTCGACAAGATCGGCATGAAGGCGCAGGACACTTCCGAGCTCTTCTTCGACGACGTGCGCGTGCCGGCCGAGGCGCTGCTCGGCGGCACCGAAGGGCAGGGCTTCTTCCAGCTCATGGGCGACCTGCCCTACGAGCGCACCATCATCGGCGTGACCGCGCTGGCCACGATGGAAGGCGCGTTCCAGGCCACGCTCGACTACGTGCGCGAGCGCAAGGCCTTCGGCAAGCCGATCGCCGAGTTCCAGAACACCAAGTTCAAGCTGGCCGAGATCGCGACCCAGATCAAGGTGGGTCGTGCCTTCATCGACCGCTGCGTGGAAGATCTGGTGGCCGGCAAGCTCGACACCGCCACCGCCTCGATGGCCAAGCTCTGGGGCTCCGAGACCCAGGGCCGGGTGGTCGACGAATGCCTGCAGCTGTTCGGCGGCTACGGCTTCATGAACGAGTACATGGTCGCGCGCATGTATGCCGACGCGCGCATCCAGCGCATCTACGGCGGCACCAACGAGATCATGAAAGAGGTGATCTCCCGTGCGCTGTGAAACCGTGACGCGGGAGGTTGTTCGATGCGCGTGCTCGAACGGCGCGAGCACTTCGAAGGGCTGAGCGCCCGCAGCAGCACGCGCGTGGTCGTGCTGCAGGGCGCGGAGAAGTGCGCAACGAACGATCTCGGCCGTTGAACGGCCTCCAAGGAGTCTTCTTCATGACCCTCGACGACCTGATGTACAAACCCGGCCTGCTGGCTGGCAGGCGCTACCTCGTGACCGGTGGCGGCAGCGGCCTGGGCCGCGTGATGAGCGAGGCGCTGCTGTTGCTCGGCGCCGAGGTCTACATCTGCGGCCGGCGCGAGCCGCTGCTCGAACAGACCGCGGCCGAACTCATGGCCGCGCACGGCGGCCGCGTGATTCCCAAGGCCTGCGACATCCGCCACGAGGCGCAGATCGGCACCCTGCTCGACGAGATCTGGGCCGACGGCGGCGCGCTCGACGGCCTGATCAACAACGCGGCCGGCAACTTCGTGAGCCGCACCGAGGACCTGTCGCCGCGCGCCTTCGACGCCATCTCGAGCATCGTGTTCCGCGGCAGCTTCTGCATGACGCTCGATTGCGGCAAGCGCTGGCTGGCCGAGGGCAAGTCGGCCTCGGTGCTGTCGATCCTCACGACCTGGGTCTGGAACGGCTCGCCCTTCACCGTGCCCTCGGCGATGTCGAAGGCCGGGCTGCACGCCATGACGCAGTCGCTGGCGGTCGAGTGGGCCGGCCGCGGCATCCGCTTCAACGCGATCGCACCGGGCCTGTTCCCGACCGAGGGCATGAGCGCACGCTTGAATCCCGGCGGCGGCGAGCACAAGGCCGACCGCAACCCGATGGACCGCAACGGCCGCATGCCCGAGCTGGCCAACCTGGCGGCCTTTCTCATGGGCCCGGGCTCCGAGTACGTCAACGGGCAGACCATCGCCATCGACGGCGGCCAGTACCAGGCGACCGGCGGCAATTTTTCGCGCATGGCCGAGTGGACCGACGGCGATTGGCAGCGTGCGCGCGAGAATATCGCCGAACGTGACGCCAAGGACCGAAGACAACGCCATGCCAATGACTGAGACCCAGAGATTCCACGACCGCGTGCACCTGCAGCTGGACGACGACGGTGTCGCCCAGGTTCGGCTGTCGCGCCCCGACAAGATGAACGCCATCGACGCCGGCATGTTCGCCGGCCTCGTCGCTGCCGCCGAGCACCTGGGCCAGATCCACGGCCTGCGTGCCGTGGTGCTGCACGGCGAGGGCCGGGCCTTCTGCGCCGGCCTCGACATGGCGAGCTTCGGCCGCATGAGCGAAGGCGGCGTGGTGGCCGAAGGCCTGACCGATCTGCTCGCGCGCACCCACGGCCTGGCCAATGCGCCGCAGCAGGTGGCCTGGGCCTGGCGCGAATTGGCGGTGCCGGTGATCGCCGCGGTGCATGGCGTGGCCTTCGGCGGCGGTCTGCAGATCGCGCTGGGCGCCGACGTGCGCTACCTCGCGGCCGACACGCGCATGTCGGTGATGGAGATGCAGTGGGGCCTGGTGCCCGACATGGCCGGCATCCCGTTGATGCGCGAGCTGCTGCGCGCAGACGTGGCGCGCGAGCTGGTATTCAGCGCGCGCATCGTCGAAGCCGAGGAGGCCTGCCGCATTGGCCTGGGCACGCGCGTCTGCGCCGACCCGCTGGCCGAGGCACTGGCCTTCGCGCGCGGCATCGCGGCCCGCAGCCCCGATGCGGTGCGCGGCGCCAAGCGGCTGCTCAACCAGTCGGCCGATGGCGATGCGGCGGCGCTGCTGATGGCCGAATCGGTCGAGCAGGCCAGGCTGATCGGCAGCGCGAACCAGCGCGAGGCGGTCAAGGCGGCGATGGAGAAGCGGGCACCGCGTTTCGTCGACTAGGACTTCGCCAGGAACGACGAAGGCGCACGCCCCAGCCGCTTGCGGAACATCGTCGAGAACGCCCCCGGGCTGTCGTAGCCCAGTTCCAGCGCGACCGTGGTCACGGGTGTGCCCGAGGCCAGCCTCGACAGCGCAGCCAGCAGGCAGGCCTGCTGGCGCCATTCGCCGAAAGCCATGCCGGTCTGCTGCCGGAACAGCCGGCTGAAATTGCGTTCGCTCTTGTGCAGCTGCTGTGCCCAGTCGCCGGGCGCCGCATGGATCCGCGGTCGGTGCAAGAAGCCGATGCACAGCGCGGCCAGCCCCGGGTCGCGCGGCAGCGGCGCGAAGAAGGGCAAGGTCTCGGCGCGCGCCAACTCGTGCAGCAGCAACTGCATCAGCATGCCGTCGCGTGTGTGTTCTTCGTAGTCGGCCCGCGTGTCGGTGGCTTCGAGCAGCAACTGGTGCAGCAGCGCCGAAACCTTGAGAACTTCGCATTGCATGCCGGCACGCGGCGCCGCGGCCGGCTCGATGTAGAGGCTGCGCGTGCTCACGCCCACCATGCGCACCCGGTGCGGCTGGCCGGCCGGAATCCAGACGCCGCTGTAGGGCGGCACGACCCAGGCGCCGTCATCGGTGCCCACCTCCATCAGGCCGGTCGCGCCGTAGAGGAACTGCGCGCGGCGATGGCTGTGCGTCTCGAGCAGCACGCCCTTGGCGTAGTCGGTGCCGATGGCCAGCACGGCCTGGGGCAGGGCGTCGACGTCGGCGAGGGGCACGTTGCGCATGGGTGGACGAATTTGGCTGAACGGCGAACATTATTGGCGAATCGGCGCAGGCGGGCCGGGCGTCAGGTCCGGACACTTGGTCTCTTTAGCGAAGAGGTTGCTTGTGTCCTTCTATGTCCTGCTCGGCATGTTCGGTCTTCTGGCCGGCGTCACCACCGTGTTGTTCGGCTTCGGCGGCGGCTTCGTCGTCGTGCCCTTGCTCTACCGGCTGGTGCTGATGGCGAACGGTCCTGAAAGCGCGGTCGGTCGGCCGGCCATGCAGATCGCGGTCGCGACCTCGACCTGCGTGATGGTCTTCGGCGCTGCGCTGGCCACGCGCCGGCACCACCGCGCGGGCACGCTCGACTGGGCCCAGGTGCGGCCGCTGCTCGCGCCCATCGCAGTCGGCGCGGCGATCGGCGCCGTGGCCGCGAGCGCGGCGCAGGGCGAGTGGCTGCGCTGGGCCTTCGTGGGTTACCTGGTGCTGACCCTTCTCGACAGCATGTTCCGCCCGGGCTTCCTTTCACGCCGGCCCGCGCTGGCGCCCGCGCCCTCGGGGCTGGCCACCGCTGCATCGGGCCTGGGCATCGGCACCGTGGCCGCCCTGCTGGGCGTGGGCGGTAGCGTGATGACCGTGCCGCTGATGCGTCGGCGCGGCGTGGCCATGACCCAGGCCACGGCCATGGCCAACCCGCTGTCGCTGCCGGTGGCGCTGGCGGGCACCGCCACCTACTTCGCGCTGGGCTGGCATGCGACGTCGTCGCTGGGCCCCGGCTACATCGGTCTGGTGGACCTGCGCGCGCTGGCCGTGCTGGTCGCGGGCTCGTGGCTGGGCATCCGGCTGGCCGCGCCGCTGATCGGGCGGATTCCCGACGCGGTGCATGCCAGGGTCTACCTGGGCCTGCTCACGGCCGTGCTGCTGGCGATGGTGCTGCGCTGAACAGGCCTCAGCGGATCACGCCCAGCTTGCGCGCGATCGCCACCGCCTGCGTGCGGCTCTTGGCATCGAGCTTCATGTTGATGTTGCGCAGGTGGGTGCGCACCGTGCTGTCGGATACGAAGAGCTTCTCGGCCATCGCGTTGTTCGAGTAGCCCTCGGCCAGAAGCTGCAGCACGCGGATCTCCTTGCGCGTGAGCGGCTCCTTGTTGCCGTCGGCGCTGGGCGCTTCGACATTCGGCGCGACCATCGGGCCCAGCACCTGCAGCAGGCGTTGCAGGTACTCGGCCAGGATCGGGTCGCTGCGCCCGTCGGCCGCCCTGCGTTCCTGCGCCGCGGTGGCGTAGCGATGCACCAGCAGGCCCACGGCCGGGCCCTCGTCGAGGATCAGGCGCATGAAGCCTTCCTGGCTCGCGGTCTGCAGCACCGCGCCGATCTCTTCGAGGGCTGCGGCCACGTCGCCCGCGCGCTGCAGTGCCAGCGCACGCAGCACGCGCAGCTTGAGCGCGCGGCGGCTGCGGGCAGCGGCGAAGGCGGCGTGAAGTTCGGCGTCGAGCGCCGTGAGTGCGACGCGCGGATCGCCGAAGCTGATCTCCCAGCGCGCGCGCGCGAGTGCGAGGTAGTCGAGATCGTGCGCGGGCAGGCGCTGGCGGCGCTCGCGGTCCCACAGGGCCGGGTCGTCGGCGCGCGCCAGTTCGTCGCGCGAGGCCGGGCCGTTGCCCTGCAGCAGCAGCATGCGCGAGCGTTCGAGCTTGGCGCCCGCCACCACGCGTGGCAGCTGGCGGTGGTGGCCCAGGTACTCGAGCTCGGTCAGCGCCTGGAAGGCGGCGTCGATGTCGCCCGTGTAGAAGGCGATCCGCGAGCGCATCACATGGCTCAGGATCATGTGGTCGGGCAGGCCCACGTCGCGCGCCAGCGGCAGGTAGACGTTGAGCAGGTGGTCGGCCTGCGGCAGCTGGTTGGCCTCGTAGACCACGCCCGCGTACAGCACGCCGGCCCAGGCGTTGCCGTGGCTGTGGTTGTACGACACCGCATGGGTGGAGTCGACCGCCATGCGGAAGCGCGCGGTGGCTTGCCGCAGCCGGCCGCCGTGCAGATCGAGCATGCCTTCGAGCGATTCGGTGTACATGCGGTTGAAGGCGCTGTTGCCCTGACGGCTGCGCGCCGCGTCGAGCAGCCGCTGCGATTCGTGCTGGTCGCCCACCACCGAAATGATGTTCGCCATCGCGTTGAGCAGCGCGCTGTCGGCGAAGGGCAGGCCGGTGGGCAGCCGGGCGAGGCTCTCGCGGCCGGCCTCGTAGGCCTCGTCGTAGCGGTCCTGCATGGCCAGCAGCAGCGGGGTCAGCGTGTGGGCGCTGGCGCGCACCTCAGGGATGCCGCTCTCGGCGCAGCCCGACTGCTCGAGCTTCTTCATCGCGTCCCAGGGGCCGTAGGTGAAGCAGGCAGCCCAGAGCGCGATCAGCTGCAGGAAGGGGTGGGCACGCAGCTGGTGCTCGGGGATGGCCGAGAACCAGCGCGAGAGCATGCGCATGCGGCCCTGCTCGAGGAACTCCTCGGCATAACTGTCGAGCAGCGTGAGCGCATGCGGATGGTCGCCGCCCTCGATCGCATGGTCGATCGCGGGCACCGGCCGGCCTTGCGATTCGTACCAGCCCGAGGCCGCGAGGTGCAGCCGCGCGAGTTCGTCGGGCCGTTCGCGCGCCAGCTGCGCGCGCAGGAAGTCGGCGAACAGGCTGTGGTAGCGCCAGGCCGGCGTGTCGCTGGCCACCGGCGTGAGGAACAGGTTGGAGGCCGCCAGCTGGTCGAGGATGGCTGCGCAGTCGACGCGCGGGTTCAGCGTCTGGCAGACCGAGGCGTCGAGCTGGCGCAGGATGCTGGTGCGCAGCAGGAAGTCGCGAATCTCGCGCGGCTGGTGCGCGAGCACGTCCTCGGCCAGGTAGTCGGCGACCGCCCGGTCCGAGCCCGAGAAGCGCTCGACGAAGCCGGTCTCGAGGCCGTGCCGCTCGAGCGCCATCGAGGCCAGCCAGATGGCCGCGACCCAGCCCTCGGTCTTCTGGTGCAACTGCGACAGCATGTCGGCCGGCAGCGCCTGGCCCGCGCGCTGGCCGAAGAAGGCGCTGGTTTCCTCGATGTTGAAGCGCAGGCGGTCGGTGTCGATCTCCATCAGCTGGCCGCGCGCGCGCAGCCGGCCCACGCCCAGGTCGGGCAGGCTGCGCGAGCCGATCACGATCCGGCCGCGGCGCGGCAGGTGGTCGATGACTTCGCGCACCAGGCCCAGCACCGCGGGCTCCTGCACCACCTCGAAGTCGTCGAGGAACAGCGTGAAGGGCGAGTCGTGCGCGGCCAGCGCGGCCACCGCGTCGAAGGGCGCGTTGGCCTGCGGCTCGTCGACGCCCAGGCGCTGCACCGCCTCGCCCAGGCAGATCAGGAAGCGCGAGACGTCGTTGTCGGCCCGGTCGAGCGTGAGCCAGGCCGTGGCCACGCCGTCGGCCTCCATGCGTTGGCGGCTCTGCGCCATGGCCGTGGTCTTGCCGAAGCCCGCGGGCGCGCGCACCAGGACCAGCTTCACCGCCGCCGCCGCGATCTGTTCGCTGATCGCGGTGCGCAGCACCTGCGTGACGACCACGGCCGGCGGGTTGAGCTTGGTTTCCAGGATGCGGGGCGAGGTGGGGGGCATTGCGGGTGGGTCGAATGAGGGTCTGTAGCGGCGTATCGCCTCGGGTCTTGTCTCCTTGGGCGCAGCGCTTCGGGCGGACACCTCGAGGGGACCCATTGTGGGGGTCGCCCGGGCGAGGAATTTCCGTCGGTTCCGACGATTTCGCGCTCCGATTCTGCTTTCTAGACTGGCCATCGACCAACAGAGAAACCCTTGCAGTCCGAGGCTGCAGCGCACCGACATGACCGACGTATTCCTGTATGACCACGTGCGCACGCCGCGCGGCAAGGGCCGCCCCGACGGCGCCCTGCACCCCATCACGCCCGTCCAGCTTGCCGCGCAGGTGCTGCAGGCCCTGCGCGAGCGCAATTCGCTCGACCCGTCGCAGATCGAGGACGTGGGCCTGGGCGTCGTGATGCCGGTGGGCGAGCAGGGCGCCGACATCGCGCGCTTCGCGCTGCTGGCCGCGGGCTACGGCGACAGCGTGGGCGGCTACCAGCTCAACCGCTTTTGCACCTCGGCGCTCGACACGCTCAAGATGGGCTTCGGCCTCGTGGCCTCGGGCCAGGCCGACGCGGTGATCGGCGGCGGCGTGGAGTCGATGTCGCGCGTGCCCATCGGCAGCGACGGCGGCGCGGTCTACACCGACCCGGCGATCGGCCGGCGCTTTCCCTACATCCCCAACGGCGTTGCGGCCGACCTGATGGCTGCGCTCGACGGGGTGGGCCGCGAGGACGTCGACGCCTACGCGGTCGAGAGCCAGCGCCGCGCGGCCCAGGCCCAGGCCGAAGGCCGCTTCGACCGCTCGCTGGTCCCGGTGCGCGACGTGCTCGGGCGCACCGTGCTGGCGCGCGACGAGGCCAACCGGCCCGGCACCACGATGGCCGACCTCGCCAAGCTCAAGCCGGCCTTCGCCGGCGCGGGCGAGCAGGGCTTCGACGCGATCGTGCTGCAGCGCTACCCGCAGCTCGAGCGCGTGCCCCACATCCACACCGGCGGCAATTCGAGCGGCATCGTCGACGGCGCCTGTGCGGTGCTGCTGGGCAACCGCGCCTACGGCGAGCGCAACGGCCTGAAGCCGCGCGCCCGGCTGGTGGCCGCGGCCTCCTGCGCCGACGAGCCGCTGCTGAGCCTGGGTGGCCCGCTGCCCGTGACCGAGCGCGTGCTCGCGCGCTGCGGCATGGCCATCGGCGACATCGATCTGTTCGAGGTCAACGAGGCCTTCTCGGTGGTGCCGATGCGCTATGCGCGGCATTTCGGCATCGACCCGCAGCGCATCAACCCCAACGGCGGCGCGATCGCGCTGGGCCATCCGCTGGGCGCGACCGGCGCCATCCTCGTCGGCACGCTGCTCGACGAACTCGAACGCAGCGGCCGGTCGACCGGCCTGGTCACGCTGTGCGCCGCCGCGGGCCAGTCGACCGCGCTGGTGATCGAACGGGTCTGACCTCCTCTTGAAGCCGTCCTCCATGACCCCAACCCCCAACCTCCGTTTCGAGGTCGACGCCGACGGCATCGCCCTCATCACCCTCGACGTGGCCGACCGGCCGATGAACGTCTTCACGCCCGCCTTCTCGGCCGACCTGCGCGCGGCCGTGGCCGAGCTCACGCAGCGCGCGGACGTGCGCGGTGCCGTCATCACCTCCGGCAAGCGCAACGGCTTCCTGGCCGGTGCCGACCTCAAGGATTTCGTCGGCTTCCATGCGCGCGGCACCACCGCCGTCGAGGCCGCCGAACTGATCGCCGAGAGCGCCCAGCCGCTGCGCGCGCTCGAGCGCTGCGGCAAGCCCGTGGCCGTGGCCGTCAACGGCCTGGCTTTGGGCGGTGGCTTCGAGCTCTGCCTGGCCTGCCACCACCGCGTGCTGGTCGACGACCCGCGCGCCGTGGTCGGTCTGCCCGAGGTCACGGTGGGCCTGCTGCCGGGCGGCGGCGGCACGCAGCGGCTGCCGCGGCTGATCGGCATCGAACGGGCCTTGCCGCTGCTCTTGACCGGGCGCCATGTCGCGCCGGCCGAGGCGCTGGCGCTGGGCCTGGTCGATGCGGTGGTGCCGGCCGGTGAACTGATCGCCACCGCACGGCGCTGGGTGCTCGCGCAGTCCGAGGCGCAGCAGCCCTGGGACATGAAAGGCTACCGCGTGCCCGGCGGCACCGGCGCGCTGGCGCCGCATGCCAACGGCAGCTTCGGCGCCACGGTGGCACGCATCCGGCGCGAGACGCAGGACAACTACCCGGCGCCGCTGGCGATCCTGTCGGCGGTCTACGAGGGCACGCAATTGCCGATCGAACTCGGCCTGCGCATCGAGGCCCAGTACTTCGGCCCGCTGCTCGCCGGCCCGGTCGCGCGCAACCTGATGCGCACGCTGTTCGTGAACCGCGGCGCCGCGCAGAAGCTCGCGCGCCGTCCGGCCGGGGTGCCGCGCCAGCCGGTACAGCGCCTGGGCGTGCTCGGAGCCGGGATGATGGGCGCGGGCATCGCGCAGGTCGCGGCGGCGGCCGGCATCGCGGTGGTGCTGGTCGATGCGACGCAGGCCGCGGCCGAGGCGGCCAAGGCGCGCATCGCCGCGGCCTATGCCAAGGAGAAGGGCGCCGATGCCGAGCAACGGTTGGCACGCATCACCGCGACGGCCGACGTCGCTCTGCTGCGCGGCAGCGACTTCGTGGTCGAGGCCGTGTTCGAAGACCGTGCGGTCAAGGCAGAGGTCATGGCCCGCGCGGCGCTGGCGCTGGGCGATGTGCCCGCCGATTTCGTCTGGGCCAGCAACACCTCGACCTTGCCCATCGACAGCCTGGCCGCGCACTGGCAGAAGCCGGCGCAGCTGATCGGCGTGCACTTCTTCTCGCCTGTGCCGCGCATGCCGCTGGTCGAGATCATCCTGGGCCCGCAGACCGCGCCTGCCGCGCTCGCGCGCGCGCTCGACTTCGTGCAGCAACTGCGCAAGACACCGATCGTGGTGCACGACAGCCCGGGCTTCTTCACCAGCCGCATCTTCTGCGCCTACGTCGACGAAGGCATGGCGATGCTGGCCGAGGGCGTGGCGCCGGCGCTGATCGAGAACGCCGCACGCCAGGCCGGCTTCGCGACCGGGCCGCTGGCCGTGACCGACGAGGTCTCGCTCGATCTGCAACAGCAGGTGATCGACCAGGCCAAGGCCGACGGCCTCGACGCACGCTTCCTGCGCGGCCATGCGCAGGCCGTGGTCGCGCGCATGAACGCGCTGGGCCGGCTGGGCCGCAAGAGCGGTGGTGGCTTCCATGACTTCCTGGCTGAGGGCGGCAAGCAGCTCTGGCCGGGATTGGCCGGTGAATTTCCAATCGCCGCTGTGCAGCCCGCGGTCGAAGAACTCAAGCAGCGTTTGCTCGGCATCCAGGCGCTGGCTTCGGCGCAGTGCGTGGAGGAGGGCGTGGTCACCGAGGCGGCCGACGCCGACCTGGGATCGATCCTCGGGCTGGGCTACCCGTCATGGACCGGCGGCACGCTGTCGTACATCGAGACCGTCGGTCTGCGCGCCTTTGTGGCACAGAGCGACGCGCTGGCCGAGCGCCACGGCGAACGCTTCCGCCCCTCGGCCTGGCTGCGCGCCCGCGCCGAGGCCGGCCAGCCCTTCCATCCCCCGGCCCCGCAGGCCGCCGACTCTCGTCCCCTGAAGAACGCATCGTGAGCAGCATCCGCACCCGTGTCACCGAACAACTGGGCATCGCCTACCCGATCATCCAGGGCGGCATGCAGTGGGTGGGCGTGGCCGAGCTCGCCGCGGCCGTGTCGAACGCCGGCGGCCTGGGCATCCTGACCGCGCTCACCCAGCCCACGCCCGAGGACCTGGGCCGCGAGATCGCGCGCACCCGCCGGATGACCGACAAGCCTTTCGGCGTGAACCTCACGATCCTGCCCTCGATCAAGCCGCCGCCGTACGCCGACTACGTCGAGGCGATCGTCGAAGGCGGCGTGCGCATCGTCGAGACCGCGGGCAACAGCCCCAAGGAATTCATCGCGCGCTTCAAGGAACGCGGCATCACCATCGTCCACAAGTGCACCACGGTGCGCCACGCGCTGTCGGCCGAACGCAATGGCGTCGACATGGTGTCCATCGACGGCCTCGAATGCGCGGGCCATCCGGGCGAGGACGACGTGGGCGGCCTGGTGCTTATCCCGGCCGCGGTGCGCGCGCTGGAGATCCCGATCATCGCCTCGGGCGGCATCGCCGACGGACGCGGGCTGGCCGCCGCGCTGGTGCTCGGCGCCGAGGGTGTGAACATGGGCACGCGCTTCTGCGTGACGCAGGAGGCGCCGATCCACGACAACATCAAGCAGGCGCTGGTGCGCGGCTCGGAGCGCGACACCGCGCTGCTGTTTCGCACGCTCAGGAACACGGCGCGCGTGTTCCGCAACGCCATCGCCGACGAGGTGCGCGCCATCGAGCAGCGCCCAGGTGGCTGCGAGTTCGAGGACATCCGCCCGCTGGTGGCCGGGGCGCGCGGCCGTGCGGCGCTGGCCTCGGGCGCGGTCGACGACGGCGTGATCTCGGCCGGCCAGTGCATCGGCCTGATCGACGACGTGCCCAGCTGCGCCGAACTGATCGAACGCATGGTCGCCGACTGCCGCGAGCGCCTCGACGTGGCCCGGCGCTTCGTCTCGTGAGCCCCTGGGCACCCGGGGAGCGCGGCGCCGCGCTGCAGGCGCTGGTCGCGCAGCTGCGGCTGGAGCAGCTCGAGCACAACCTCTTTCGCGGCAGCAGCAGCGACATCGGCGCGCCGGCCGTGTTCGGCGGTCAGGTGCTGGGCCAGGCGCTGATGGCCGCGGCCCGCACCGTGCCGCAGCATGCGGCGCATTCGCTGCACGGCTACTTCCTGCGACCCGGCGACAAGGCGGCCCCCATCATCTACGACGTCGACCGCATCCGCGACGGCGCGAGCTTCACCACCCGGCGCGTGGTCGCGATCCAGCACGGCGAGCCGATCTTCCACATGTCGGCCTCCTTCCATCGGCGCGAGGAGGGCGTGTCGCACGCGCCCGCAATGCCCGAGGTGCCGTCGCCCGAACAGACCGGCCCGCGCGAGGCCTCGCTGCGTGCGGTCGACGAGGTGTTCGACCTGCGCTTCGTCGACCCGCGCGACCCGGCCACCGCCGGTCCGCGCCCGGCCGTCAACCGCGCCTGGCTGCGCACCGCCGAAACCCTGCCCGACGACCCGGTGCTGCACCAGGCGCTGCTGGCCTATGTGTCGGACTACAGCCTGCTGGGCGTGGCCATGCAGCCGCACGGCCTGCACTTCAAGCAGCCCGGCGTGCAGGGCGTGAGCCTGGACCACGCGATGTGGTTCCACCGCGATTTCCGCTGCGACGACTGGCTGCTCTACGACACCGAGTCGCCTTCGGCCGCGCATGCGCGGGGCTTCTGCCGCGGCAGCCTGTTCAGCCGCGACGGGCGGCTGGTGGCGTCGGTGGCGCAGGAAGGCCTGATCCGCGTGCGGCGCTGAGGCCTCGGCAGCGGGCGGGGCTCAGGCCGTCATGGGCTGGCGCGCGAGGAAGGGCGCGATGTTGCGCATCGCGCGCTCCACATAGGTCTCCTTCTCGCCCACCGGCGCCACGTAGTGCAGGGCGCCGCTGGCCGCCTCTTCGCCTTCCAGCCGCGCGATCAGCCAGGCGGCCAGGTACTGCGCCGCCAGGCAGCCGCCCGCGGTCGCCACGTTGCCCTTGGCCACGAAGGGCCGGTCCAGCACCTCGATGCCCGCGTCCTGGACCCAGGGCTTGGTCGTCAGGTCGGTGCAGGCCGGCAGGCCGTCGAGCAAGCCCAGCCTGGCCAGCACCAGCGTGCCGGAGCATTGCGCGCCCAGCAGCTGCCGGGCCGGGTCGAGCTGAAGCTGTGCCATCAGGCCCGGGTCGGCGACCACCTCGCGCGTGAGCCGGCCGCTGCCGACGATCACCGCATCGGCGTCGCTGGCTTCGCGCAGCGTGGCCTGGGCCTCGACCACGACGCCGTTCATCGAGCGGACATGGCTGGCGGGGCTGGCGATCGAAACGCGCCAGCCGGGCTTCTGGACGCGGCGCAGGATGTTCAGCGCAATGAAGGAATCGAGTTCGTTGAAGCCTTCGAAGGTGAGGATGGCGATGTGCATGAGGGTGTTCCGGCGAGCGGTCGTGGGTGGAGGGTTCCGTCATCGTAGGAAGCACGTTCAATACAATCAAATAATTGTCATGAGTACATTGGTCCATGGCCCACGCCCGCTACAAGTCGCTGGTCGACACCTTCGCGGCCGAGATCCGTGAGGGCCGCCTCGCGCCCGGCACCCGGCTGCCCACGCACCGCAAGCTGGCGGCGCGCGAGGGCGTGGCGCTGGGCACGGCCACCCGCGTGTACGCGGAGCTCGAGGCCATGGGCCTGGTCAGCGGCGAGACCGGCCGCGGCACCTTCGTGCGCGAAGCCCTGCTGCCGCGCCACCTGGAGATCGACCCGTACGCCGTGGCGGCCGACACCACGGACCTGAACTTCAACTACCCCGCGCTGCCCGCCCAGGCCGGCATGCTGCGCAGCGCGCTTCGGCAACTCGCCGCCGATGCGGACCTGGAGGCCCTGCTGCGCTACCAGCCGCACGGCGGTCGCATGTCCGAGCGGTTCGCCGTCGCTCATCACCTCGCGGACCGAGGCCTGGCAGTGGATGCGTCCCAGGTCGCCATCGTGGCCGGCGCGCAGCACGGCCTGGCGACCACGGCGATGGCGCTGTTGCAGCCCGGCGACGTGGTGGCGGTCGATGCCTTGACCTACCCCGGCTTCAAGCTGCTGGCGCAGGCGCAGCACCTCGAGCTGGCGCCGCTGCCCGCGGCCGGCGCGGGGCCCGACCTCGATGCGCTGGAAGCGCTGTGCCGGCGCCGGCGCGTGCGCGCCGTGTACGTCATGCCCACGCTGCACAACCCTTTGGGCTGGGTGATGAGCATCGGCCGCCGGCGGCAGCTGGTGGCGCTGGCGCGCCGGCACGGCCTGCTGCTCATCGAGGACGCGGCCTATGCCTTCCTCGCCGCCGATCCGCCGCCGCCGCTGGCCGCGCTGGCACCGGAGACGACCGTGTACGTCTCGGGCCTGTCGAAGAGCGTGGCCACCGGGCTGCGCGTGGGTTTCGTCGCGGCGCCCGCGGCCTGGATGCCCAAGATCGAACGCGCGATCCGCACCACGACCTGGAACACGCCCGCCGTGATGACGGCCATCGCCTGCGGCTGGCTGGAAGACGGCACGGTCGCGCGGCTCGAGGCCGAGAAGCGCGCGGACGCGAGGCACCGGCAGGCGATCGCTACCGACGCGCTGGCCGGGCTGCGCTGCGTGCGCCATCCCGCGTCGTATTTCCTGTGGCTCACGCTGGCCGAGGAGGTGCGGGCCGACCGCGTGGCCAAGGCGCTGCTGGCAGAACGCATCGCGGTCTCGACGGCCGAACCCTTCGCGACCACCGCGCACGTGCCGCATGCCTTGCGCCTGGCGCTGGGTTCCGTCCCGCTGGAAGGCCTGGGCGCGGTGCTGCGGACGGTCCGGCGGGTGATCGAGGGGCAGACGTTCTGAGGGTGTTCGGATCCGTGAGCGCCCGCGAGGTCAAGCTCCGTTTTTTCTTGGTGATGATGGACGCGTGTGCTGGCCACGAAAGGCATGAGAACAGGTGTTTTTGTTGAGATAACAGAAAAATAGCACGGTAACAGTTGTTGTGTTATTGTGCGGAATTCGAGTTACCAAGGAAGGGATGTGAGCACCCTCGCAACTGCCGTTCTACGCTACCTTCAAGAGGTCCTGGGTGTCGAAGCCTCAGGTCTCAGGCCGTGGGCGCATTCGAACGAGCTGCCGTACTTTCTGCGCGACGCCTTCGAGTTTCATGAGCTGGCGTTGCTGGGCCAGCCCATCCTCCTCGCGACAGGGCGCGTCGAAGCGAAGCAGTCGCTCAAGGACGTTCGGATCTGGCTGGACAAGGTCAAGTCCCTGGCAGGATTGCCGGTGGTCTATGTGACCGATGCGCTGGCCTCGTATGACCGTCGGCGCCTGATCGAGCAAAAGATCTCGTTCGTCGTTCCGGGCAACCAACTCTATCTGCCGGATCTGGGCCTGGACCTGCGTGAGTATTTTCGGCAGCGCGCTCCGGCGGCGGAAGCGGCGCTGAGCCCGTCCGCTCAAGCGATGCTGATCACGGCCTTGCTGCGCCAGCCTTGGCAAGCCGATTGGCAGCCCTCCACGGTCGCAGTCGCCTTGGGCTACACGCCCATGACGCTGTCACGCGCAGTCAAGGAGCTGACGGCGGCCGGACTGGCCATCGCGTACACGGTCGGCCGCACGCGTTGGCTGCGAATGGAACTCTCGCCGGGCCAACTCTGGGAGCGTGCGAAGCCCGCGCTGCGAACGCCGGTCAAGCGCACGGTCTGGGTGGCAGCCCATGGGCGCGGTGCAGCGCGGCCTCAGCGCGTGGCGGGGCTGAGTGCGCTGGCGCATCGCTCGATGCTGACCGAGCCGCAATGCCCGGTGTTTGCCGTGACGGCCGCCGAATGGAAGGCCGCGACGGATGCCGGTGTGCGGACGTTGCCTGAGCCCGAAGCCGACGCGCAGGAATGGCAGCTGTGGCGCTACAGCCCGGCGTTGGTGCCAGACGCCATCACGGTGGATCCGCTTTCGCTGATGCTCAGCCTGCAAGACGCCCCCGACGACCGAGTCCAGCTCGCGTTGGACGAGTTGAAAGGGCAGCTTCCATGGTGAGAGGGCTGCGCATTTTCCAGGAGCGATTTGCGGGTCACGTCGACCAGTACGTGCTGATCGGTGGCACGGCAGCAAGCTTGACGATGGACGAGGCCGGGCTGTCGTTCCGAGCCACCAAAGACCTGGACATCGTGTTGCACGTGGAGGTGTTGACGCCGGCCTTTGGCGAGGCCATCTGGCAGTTTGTAGAAGATGGTGGCTACGAGATCCGCCAGGCCAGCGACACGGGACGACCGATCTTCTATCGATTCCAGAAGCCTGCTGACGATCGCTATCCGGCGATGCTCGAATTGTTCGCGAGAGCGCCCGACGGACTGCGACCCGCCGAAGGCAGTCGGCTGACACCGATACCGCTGGACGAAGCCGTTTCCAGCCTGTCCGCCATCCTGCTGGACGAGGGCTACTACGCATTCATCATGGCCGGGCGGCGCGAAGTCATGGGCCTGCCCTTCATTGGAGAGGATCGCCTCATCCCGCTCAAGGCCATCGCCTGGCTGGAGCTGACGGCGCGCAAGGCGCAAGGCGCCAGGGTGGATGCCAAGGATGTCCGCAAGCACCTGAACGATGTGCTGCGACTCGCGCAGTTGCTGGCGCCCGCCACACGCATTCCGCTCGACCCGAAGATCGGCAGCGACATGAGGCGCTTTCTGGTCGCGGTCGCAGCCGATACGTCCATCGATCCCCAGACGATCCAGCTTGGGAACGTCGCGATGGCCGACGTGGTGGCGCGTATCGCTCAGGCTTTCGGGATCGATTGGCCACCCCCAACCGGCGGATGACGAGCCAACGGCTGCCGGGACTGCAGGCACCGCGTTGACCCTGCGCACATCCATGCAAAATGAACCGCATCAAAGCATGGAACGAGCGAATGAACGGCCCCGACAACGACGCGCGAGAAGAAGACGGAACAGACCTGCATACCGCCTCCGAACCGGGCCAGCCGACCCCCGCGGTCGGGCCGGTGGTCGTCGAGATCGAAGCCGACCCGACGCTCGGCTATGCATCGATCCAGAACGCCGTGCCCGTCGTGCGGGCCCTGCGGGTCACGAACAGTGGTGCCGAAGCGCTCGAGCACATCGAGATCGCCGTGGCCTGCAACCCGCGCTTCGCCGAAGGCATCACGCTGCGCTTCGAGCGCCTGGCGCCCGGTGAATCTCGCCGCATCTCCCCGCTGGACCTGCGCCCGGACCACGCCTACCTCGCCCAGCTGCAGGAGGCCCTGACGGCCACGGTCGGCGTCACCGTCCGTGCGGGTGCGACGGAACTGGGGCGCGCGAGCCACGCGGTCGAGGTGCTGGCCTACGACCAGTGGGCCGGCACCCGCGCCTTGCCCGAACTGCTCGCGGCCTTCTGCATGCCCAACAACCCGGCCGTCGACGTGCTGGTCGGCAAGGCCTCGGCGCTGCTGCGCGAGGCGGAGCACGCGCTGTCGATGAACGGCTACCAGTCGAAGAGCCGCGAGGTGGTGTGGAAGCAGATATCGGCGCTCTACAGCACGCTGGCCGCGGCCGGCTTCCACTACGCCGAGCCGCCGGCCTCCTTCGGCAGCGACGGCCAGAAGATCCGCACGCCTGACCGCATCGTCGAGGCCGGCGTCGCCACCTGCCTCGACCTGGCCATGCTCTTCGCCTCCTGCTTCGAGCAGGCCGGGCTGCGGCCGGTGGTGCTGATCAAGGAAGGCCATGCCTGGGTCGGCGTCTGGCTGCACCCGACCAGCTTTCCCGACCCGCTGACCGACGACGTGCTGGCCGTGCGCAAGCGGGTCGACAGCGGCGAGCTGCTGGTGTTCGAGACCACGGGCATCGCGCGCCATCACAGCCAGCGCGCCAGCCTCCGGATTGCGATGGAGTCCGGCGGCGAGCACCTGCGTGACGAGGACGGCTTCCGCTACGCCATCGACATCCACCGCGCACGCGAGGTGCAGATCAAGCCGCTGCCGTCGCGCGCGGTGCCGGTCGAGCCGGAAAAGGGCCACACCGAGGTGCAAGCCGATGCGGTGATCGAGCCCATGCCGCCGTTGCCGGCGCTGGACCCCGCCGGGCTGGTGCTGGACCTGCCGGTCGACGACACGCCCGAAGGGCGCCTGGCCCAATGGAAGGCGCGCCTGCTCGACCTGACGCTGCGCAACAAGCTGCTGAATTTCAAGCTCACGAAGACCACGCTCAAGTTCGTCGCGCCCGAGCTGGCGCGGCTGGAAGACGTGCTGGCCGAGGGCAAGGACTTCAAGCTGCGCGCGGTGCCCGCGCTGATGGAAGGCGCCGACCCGCGCATGGCGCAGGTCCATGCCGACCGCGGCGGGCGTTCGCCGCTGGACGACATGGCGCTGCAGGCGCTGGACAACCGGGAGCTGCTGGCCGAGGTCAAGGCCGAGGAACTCGACGCCCGGCTGCTGGCCATCCACACCGCGGCGCGCACCGGCCTGGAAGAAGGCGGCGCCAACACGCTCTACCTGGCGATCGGGCTGCTGCGCTGGACGGAAGACGAGAAGTCCGAGCGCCGGAACATGGCGCCCATCCTGCTGGTGCCCGTCACGCTGCAGCGGCAGTCGGTGCGCTCGGGCTTCCGCCTCACGCGGCACGACGACGAAGCCATCGTCAACCCGACCCTGCTGCAGTTCCTCAAGGCCAGCTTCGAGTTGCGCATTCCGGGGCTCGATGCCTTGCCCATCGATGAGAAAGGCGTGGATGTCGAGCGCGTGCTGCAGGCCTTCCGCCTGGCCGTGGCCGAGATCAAGCACTGGGAGGTGCGCGCTGAGGCCTACCTGGGCCTGTTCTCCTTCACCAAGTACCTGATGTGGAAGGACCTGCAGGACCGCACCGAGCAGCTCAAGGCCAACCGCGTCGTCCGGCACCTGATCGACAACCCCGGCCAGCCTTTCGAGCGCCAGGGCGAGGCAGGCGAATTCGACCGGCTCGACCAGAGCTTCCAGCCGCAGGACATCCTGGCGCCGCTGCTGTCGGACTCGTCGCAGCTGAAGGCCCTCTGCGCGGTCGACACCGGCCGCGATCTGGTGCTCGAAGGCCCGCCGGGCACTGGCAAGAGCCAGACCATCACCAACATCATTGCGCACAGCCTCGGCAAGGGGAAGACGGTGCTGTTCGTGTCCGAGAAGATGGCGGCGCTGTCGGTGGTGCACCGGCGGCTGGAAGCCATCGGCCTCGGGCCTTTCTGCCTGGAACTGCACTCGGCGAAGTCGAAGAAGTCGGAGGTGCTCCAGCAACTGGGCATCGCGCTCGACGTGGCGGGCCAGCGCACGACCGAGGACTGGTCGCGCGAGGCCGAGCGCCTGGCGCAGCTGCGGCAGGAGCTCAACGGCCTTGTCGATGCGCTGCATCGGGCCTATCCGAACGGCCTGACGGTCTTCGACGCGATCGGCACCTGCATCGGCACACCGGCGAAGGAACCCTCGGCGATGCCCTGGTCGGACGCCATGACGCACCGGCGCGAAGACCTGGACGCGCTGCGTGAAGTCGCGCGCAGCATGGCGACGCTGGCCGGGTCGATCGGTGGCCTCGACGGCCATCCGCTGCGCCTGGTCGGCATGACCGAATGGAGCCCGACCTGGAGCGACAACCTGTGGGTGACCTGCCAGCAACTGGCGAAGCAGACCGAGACGCTGCAGGCCAGGGCCACCGCGCTGGCGCCCGTGCTGGGTTTCGACCCCGCCGGGCTGGGCATGGAGGGCCTGGCGCAGCTCGATGCGCTGGTCGACGAACTGCTGGGCGCGCCGAAGGTGCCGGTCAGCCTGGCGCGGCAGGCGCACGACAGCGGCGCGCGGGCACGCGTGAATGCGCTGGTGCGCCATGGCACGGCGCGGGCAGGACATTGGGCGCGCATCGGCGCGGGATGGACGCCCACCATCGCCAAACTCAATGGCGCCGAGCTGCTCGCCGAATGGTCTGCCGCCCGCGCGGCCTGGTGGCTGGGTGCGCTGCTCAAGAAGCGCGCCGTGACCGGCAAGCTCGCGGTCTTCCGCACCGATGGCCAGCGGCCCACCGCTGCGCAGGTCGAGGCCATGCTGCAGCCGCTGGTCGATCTCAACGAGGAAGACCAGTTGCTCCGCACGATGCAGGCCGAGGCCCAGAGCCTGCTGGACGAGGCCTATCAGGGCATCGGCACCGACTGGACGGCTCTGGCCTCGCACGAAACCTGGGCCAGGCGCTTCGCCGATGCCGTCGTGCGCTTGGCGGCCGGCGACGAACAGCGGACCGCCGCGCTGCGGTCGTTGCTGCAGCCGCTGGTGTCGGAGAACCGTGCCTTGCTCGAGCCCGGTGGCCGCGTGGCTCAGGACCTGCTGGCCTTCCGCGCGGCCTGGCGCGAGATGCGCGAAGGACTGGGCCAGGTCGAGGCCTTGGCCAGGCCGGTCGCACCGCTGACCGGCGAGGCCGACGCCGATGGCGCACTGCCGCGGATGCTGGGCGTGCTGGCCGGATGGCAATCGGCCAGGCCGCGCCTCCAGGCCTGGTGCCTGTGGCGCCATGCGCGCGACCGGGCCATTGCCAGCGGGCTGCAAGGCTTGGTCTCGGACCTCGAGGCCGGCGCGGTGGCGTTGCAGGACATCGAATCGCACTTCGAGTTCAGCTACCGGACCTGGTGGGCGAAGAAGGCCATCGACGTCGACCCGATCCTGCGTAACTTCGCCAGCGCGGAGCACGAACGCAAGATCCGGGACTTCCGTGCCGCGGACGCGAACTTCCAGAAGCTCACCGAGAAGTACCTGGCGGCCACGCTCGCGGCCAAGGTGCCGTCGTCCGCGGGCGTGGCGGCCAAGCCCACCAGCGAGATGGGCCGGTTGCTGCGCGAGCGGCAGAAGCAGCGGGCGCACATGCCGGTGCGCCAGCTGGTGCAGGCCATGCCGACCCTGCTGCCGCAGCTCAAGCCCTGCCTGCTGATGTCGCCGCTGTCGGTGTCGCAGTACCTCGATGCCGGCTTCTCGCAGTTCGACCTGGTGATCTTCGACGAGGCCTCGCAGATCCCGGTCTGGGACGCCGTGGGCGTGATCGCGCGCGGCAAGCAGGTCGTGGTGGTGGGCGACCCCAAGCAACTGCCGCCGACCAACTTCTTCAACAAGTCATCGGACAGCGACGAGACCGGCGCGGGCGACGACGAGCGCGTGGAAGACCTGGAGAGCATCCTCGACGAGTGCCTGGGCGCGGGCATGAACAAGCTCAGCCTGAAATGGCACTACCGCAGCCGGCACGAGAGCCTGATCACCTTCAGCAACCACCGCTACTACGAGGACTCGCTGGTCACCTTTCCCTCGCCGGTCACGGACGACCTGGCAGTGAAGTTCCAGCGCGTCGCGGGCGTCTACGACCGGGGCGGCAGCCGCACCAACCGGGCGGAGGCCGACGCGATCGTCGACGGCATCGAGGCGCACTACCTCGATCCGAAGCAGCGCGAGCTGACCCTGGGCGTGGTGACCTTCAACCAGACGCAGCAGGCCTTGATCGACACCTTGCTGGATGCGCGCCGGCGCGCCAACCCGGAACTCGACCGCGCCATCGCGGCCCAGACGCGGGAAAAGCTCTTCGTGAAGAACCTGGAGAACGTGCAGGGCGACGAGCGCGACATCATCTTCTTCTCGATCACCTACGGCCCCGATGCCACGGGCAAGACGACGATGAACTTCGGGCCGCTGAACGGGGAGGGCGGCCATCGCCGACTCAACGTGGCGATCTCCCGCGCGCGCGAAGGCGTGGTGATCTACAGCACGTTGATGCCCGAGCAGATCGACCTCGCGCGCGTGCGGGCCGCGGGCGTGCGCGACCTCAAGCACTACCTGGAATTCGCGATTCGCGGCGCGCGCGCCCTTGCGGAGCAGAGCGTGCCCACCGGCCGCGACCCGGACAGCCCCTTCGAGGTGGCCGTGATCAAGGTGCTGCGCGAGGCCGGCTGGACGGTGCATCCGCAGGTCGGCTGCTCCGGCTACCGGATCGACCTCGCGGTGGTCGACCCGCGGGCGCCGGGGCGCTACCTGGTCGGCATCGAATGCGACGGCCGCGCCTACCACTCCGGCGCCACGGCCCGGGACCGCGACCGTCTGCGCCAGCACGTGCTCGAAGGCCTGGGCTGGCACATCCATCGCGTCTGGTCGACGGATTGGTGGATGGACCCCCAGGGCGAGGTGCACAAGCTCACGCGCTTGCTGCAGGCGCTGACGGCCGAAGCGGACGAGGGCGAAGCTGCAGAGGGGGTGGTCGCGCCCTGATGGAAGGGCCGCGGCCCGAAGCGCGTCAGCGCCGCTTCGGGTTCCCGTGCGGATTAGGCCATCGATCCTGAGGCCCTTCGGTGCGCAGCAGCTCGCAGCTCGGCTGCCGGTAGTCCTCGTTCTTCCATTCGGGCGGCGTGCGCCAGATGGCGCGCCACAAAGCGACATGCAGCGGCAGGCCGTCGGCCTTCACGCGTTCCCAATCGTGCTTGAGCAGCAGCGCGATGCGCTCGATGAACACGTCCATGTCCTTCGCGTCCTGGAAACAGGCGATCGAAGTGCTCGAGGATCTGGGTGTCTACGGGGTCCTTGGGGTTGAGCGAGGTCGCCAACCGGGCGCGTAGTTGCCAGATCTGTCCGGGCGCCCGTGCGCAAGCAGCAGAGCGCGCCACAGCCGACGCCATCCCCCCGGAGCAAGAGTCCGGGCGCGCTGGAACAAGAAGCGTGGCGTCGGTCCGCTTAGCCTTTCTCCGCAGGCCGTTGCCACGGCCCACCTTCCTCGTGTTCCCCAGAGAAAAGCACCGCCATGACCTACATCGCCGCCGCCGAGCGCTACCAACAGATGCACTACCGCCACACCGGCCGCAGCGGGCTCAAGCTGCCCGTGCTGTCGCTGGGCCTGTGGCACAACTTCGGAGACAGCACGCCTTTCGAGCGCCAGCGCGACATGCTGCGCACCGCTTTCGATCTCGGCATCACACACTTCGACCTGGCCAACAACTACGGGCCGCCCTTCGGCAGCGCCGAGAGCAACTTCGGCCGCCACCTGAAGGAAGATTTCAGGACGCACCGCGACGAACTGGTGATCTCCACCAAGGCCGGCTGGAGCATGTGGCCCGGGCCGTACGGGCGCGGCGGCGGCTCGCGCAAGCACATCCTGGCCAGCCTCGACCAGTCGCTGGATCGCCTGGGGCTGGACTACGTAGACATCTTCTATTCGCATCGTTTCGATGCCGACACGCCGCTCGAGGAAACGGCCGCCGCCTATGCGAGCGCGGTGCGGCAGGGCAAGGCCCTGTATGTGGGCATCTCTTCGTATTCCGCCCACAAGACGCGCGAGTTCGCGGCGCTGCTGGCCTCGCACCAAGTGCCGCTGCTGATCCACCAGCCGGCCTACAACATGCTCAACCGCTGGATCGAGCCGGAGCTCACCGGCACGCTCGAGACGCTGGGCGCGGGCTGCATCGCCTTCACGCCGCTGGCACAGGGCCTGCTCACGGACAAGTACCTGAACGGCATCCCGGCCGATGCGCGGATCAACCAGCCGGGCGGCGATTCGCTGCCGGCCTCGCACCTGAGCGAACGCAACCTCGCGGCGGTTCGCAGGCTCGACGAACTTGCCCAGGCGCGCGGCCAGACGCTGGCGCAGATGGCGGTGGCCTGGATCCTGCGGGACCCGCGCATGACCTCGGTGCGCATCGGCGCGAGCAGCGCCCGCCAGATCCGCGAGAACGTGAAGGCGCTCGAGCGCCTGGACTTCACGCCGGCGGAATTGGCCGAGATCGACCGCCACCTGATCGATGGCGGCGTGAACCTCTGGGAAAAGCCGTCGACCGACCAGCGGATCTGAGCGATGTCCGGACTTGATCGCAAATGAACGAAAAACCGCCAAAAGAAGTCGATGCGGCGATTTGCAAGTTATGGGACGTATTGGAACAAGAGGGAGCGCAGTGGTCTGAAATAACCTGAAAGCACCGACGAGGCGAAAAGAGTGGAATGAATTCCGGATGCCTGTCGGAACTGCGTTTCTCCCACGTTGAAAACGCATGGTTCTTTCATCTCGGAACACTGAAGGTATTGAAATGATCAAGCGTTGTATTTTCGGTGCTGTCGCTGCCATCTCCTTTGCCGCGCAGGCTCAGAGTTCGGTCACCATTTACGGCATCATCGATGCCGGCCTGACCTACATCGACAATGAACGGGGTTACAGCGAATACCGATTTGCGGATGGTGCCAATTACGGCAACCGGCTCGGCTTTCGCGGCGCGGAGGATATGGGCGGTGGCCTGCGCGCGCTGTTCAACCTGGAAATGGGCTTCAACCTGAAGAACGGCACGCTGGCGCAGGGCGGTCGTGGCTTCGGCCGGCAGGCTTGGGTCGGCCTCGAGAGCGCATCGCTGGGCACCATCACCGCGGGCCGCCAGTACGACTTCGTGCGCGAGTACCTGACCCAGTTCAACTACGGCGGTTTCGCGAGCGTCTACGCGGGCCACCAGGGCGACTACGACCGCATCTCCGGCAAGCAGATGGACAACTCGGTGAAGTACCTGAGCCCGAGCTTCGGCGGCTTCACCTTCGGCGCCATGTACGCCTTCGGCGAGCAGATCGACGCCTTCAAGAAGAAGAGCCAGTTCAGCCTGGGCAGCGGCTACAAGAACGGCGCGCTGAGCATCGGCGCGGCCTACGTGCGCATCAACGACACCACGGTGTTTCCCTACGCCCAGACCGGCGTGTACTCGTTCATGGGCCTGCCCTCGGCGGCGCAGGGCCCGACGGCCAACAGCGTGGTCGACGTCTACCCGGTCACCGGTGCCGGCTTCACCGTCGACAAGCAGGAAGTGGCGGGCATCGGTGCGAGCTACAGGTTCGAGAAGTTCCTGCTGGCGGCCAACACGACGGCCACCCAATTCACCAAGGGCGCCAACAGCACCACGCAGAACGTCTACGAGCTCGGCGGCATGTACTTCCTCGACGGGCCGTGGGCGCTGGTGGGCGGCTACCAGCACGTGACCATGGAAGACGACAAGTGGAACCAGTACACCGGGGCGGTGCGCTACAGCTTCTCGAAGCGCACCACGGTCTATGCCTCGGTGTCGTACCTGCGCAGTTCGTCGACGGTCGATGCCTCGCAGGGCGCCGGCTTCTACATGCAGCCGTCGAGCGACAACGCACAGACGACCTACCGCGTCGCGTTGGTCCACTCGTTCTGAAGGCCGGGGCCGATGAACCCGTCCATGCCCTTGCGCTACTGGTGGCTGTGCGTCTTTCGAACGCCGCCGGCTTCCCTGCCGTCGTCGGCATGTGAATTGCAGCAGGCCCCTGAGCTCGGCATGTCGACTGCATCCCCTTTGACCGCTCCGTCCGAAAGAACCCCATGACCACCGTCGAAACCCTTTCCATTCGAAAACTCAAGGACAACTACGGCGCCGAAGTGCTCGGCATCGATGTGTCCGCCGGCGACGCCGAGACCCTGCGGGAGGTGGTGAACACCTTCAACCTGCACGGCGCGGTGCTGCTGCGCGGCCAGTCGCTCACACCCGAACAGCTGGTGACCTTCGCGCGCGCCTTCGGCGAGCCCGAGGGCCACACCATCAAGGAACACACGATGCCGGGCTTCCCGGAGATCTACATGCTCTCCAACCGCGAGGTCGGCGGCAAGCCGATCGGCAGCCACCGCGACGGCGTGGGCTGGCACACCGACTACTCCTACAAGGCGCAGCCGGTGATGTGCACCATGCTCTATGCGGTCGAGGTGCCGGCCGAGGGCGGAGACACGCTGCTGGCCGACATGTGCGCCGCCTACGACGCGCTGCCCGAGGAGAAACGTGCCGAGCTCGACGGGCTGAAGGTGCACCACAGCTACGAGCATCTGATGACCACGCGGCTCTATGCCAAGCGTGAACTCTCGCCCGAGCTCAAGGCCGAGAACCCCGACGTCATCCATCCGCTGATCCGCACCCATCCGGCCAACGGCCGCAAGGCGCTGTGGCCCAGCAGCGGTACGGTGAAGGGCGTGGTCGGCATGGACAACCCGCAGGGCGTGGACCTGGTCGAGTCGCTGGTCGAATACGCGACGCAGCCGGAGTTCGTCTACCGCCACCAGTGGCAGGTGGGCGACCTGCTGGTCTGGGACAACCGCTGCTCGCTGCACACCGGCTCGCTGTTCGACGACAAGAAGTACATCCGCGAGGCCCATCGGCTCTGGGTCAAGGGCGACAAACCTTACTGATCCGCTTCGCCGCCGCCTTCGCCGTGTCCCGTCGCGCCGGAGGTTCTCTTTTTACGCTGAGGAGCCGCCATGATCCCCCGCCGCCAATTCACGCATTCCGTTTCCACCGGCCTCGCCGGCCTGCTGCTTGCGCAATGGGGCCTCGACGCCAGCGCCGCGGCCGAGCAGGTGCGCATTGCCTATCCGATCGATGTGCCGAGCTGGGACCCGAGCAGGAGCGCCGCACCGAATCCCACGGCGCTGTTCAAGTGCGTGTTCGACCAGCCGCTGGAATACACGGCCGATTCGAAGCTGCAGCCCGGCGTGGTCACGGCCTGGGAATGGCTCGACAAGGACGGGCTGGTGCTGCAGCTGGACTTCCGTGACGACGTGTACTTCCACAACGGCGACAAGCTGACGTCGGCGGATTTCAAATTCACCTTCTTCGACCGGCTGCGCGCCGAGAAGGGCCTGCAGCTGAGCTTCATCTGGAGCGGCATCACGGCCATCGACACGCCGACACCCACGCGGGCGATCGTGCGCTTCGCCAAGCCGATGGTGACCGCGCCGCAGTTCCTTGGCTACAGCGCGGCCTTCATCCTGCCCAAGGCCTACTTCGAGAAGGTCGGGCTCGAAGGCTTCCTCGCCAGACCCATCGGCTCGGGCCCCTACAGGCTGGTCGACCATCAACGCGATTCGAGCATCACGCTCGAGGCCTTCGACAAGTACTGGCGCGGGCCCGCGAAGATCAGGAAGCTCGTCTTCCAGGTCGTGAAGGACCCGACCACGCGCGTCTCGGCCGTGCAATCGGGGCAGGTGCAGGTGGCCGTGGCGCTGCCGATGCGCGAAGCGTTGCGCCTGGGTCAGAGCAAGGGCCTGGCCAACAGCCTCACGCCGACGGTCGATACCTACCTGATCCAGATGGTCAACAGCGGCCCGTTGGTCGACAGGAACGTGCGGCTCGCGATGCACCACGCGATCGACAAGCAGGCGATCTCCAAGGCTTTCTTCAACGGCATCGCGGCGCCGCTGTCGACCGCGGCCGCGCCGGGCACGCCGGCCTATGCGCCCGACTATCGCTTCGCCTTCGATCCAGCCCAGGCGCAGGCTCTGCTCAAGGCCGCGGGCTACGGGCCGCAGAAGCCGGCGCAGTTCCGTTTCTTCGCCACCAACGGCATCTACCCGAACGACTTCGAGATCGCGCGGGCCATCGTGCAGATGTGGAAGAGGGTCGGCATCGAGGCGGCGCTGGAGGTGATCGAGACTGCGCAGTACTACCCCAAGGTGCAGGCCGGCAAGCTCGAGGGCCCAACGCTCTGGTTCTGGACCAATGCCACCGGCGACCCGGAGCTCTCGGCCGGCTACTACCTCGATCCCAAGAAGAGCTTCTCGGTCTGGCGCAGCGCCGACGTGTCGGCCCAACTCGATCCGCTGCTGGTCGAACTCAACGACGAGAAGCGCGTTGAGGGCTATCGGAAGTTCCATGTCTGGGCGGTGGAGCAGGGCTATTCGCTGCCGCTGGTCCAGGGCGTGTCGACGGTCGTCTATGCCAAGGCCGAAGCAGCCTACAAACCCTTCAAGAACGGTTGGATCCTGCCGTATTACTGGCAGGCGGCCTGAGGACCCTGTTCGAGTCTCGAAAAGCCGCGGTGCCGAATTGGCGGACCGCGGCTTTTTCGCGTCCGCTCCAGAGCGATGGCGCGGTTCTCGCTACGGCCTGGATGTCATGTTCCGCTGCCTTCTTTCTTCGATCGCCCCCGGCCCAAGATGGTGCACACCCAGGCCATTGGCCGTGCGCCTGACGGCAAGACCCATTCGGGGTCGACTCCTAAGATCGTTTCATCCAAAAGCCTTTCTTTTCGGAAATTCGATTTCCGCCAAAAGAATCCATCCTGAAAGCGCAGCAATGACTTTTCACCCCACGGACCAATTCTTCGAAGAACTCGACAGCTCGGTCTTGTCCGTTCAAAAAGCGCAGGCATTGCCACCGGTTTGTTATACGGATCGAAATTTCTACGAATTCGAGAAGGAGGCCGTTTTCAATCATGAATGGCTGTGCGTCGGCCGCGAATCGTGGGTGACGAAGGCCGGCGACTACTTCACCACGAAGATCGTCGGCGAGCCGCTGGTGATCGCGCGCAACCGCGGGGGCGAGATCAAGGCCATGTCCTCGGTGTGCCAGCACCGCGCGATGCTGGTGGCCGAGGGCCACGGCAACGCAAAGGCCTTTCTGTGCCCGTACCACCACTGGGCCTACTCGCTCGACGGCGAGCTCATCGGTGCGCCGGCCATGGAGCAGACCGCGGGGTTCGACAAGAAGGCCTTCTGCCTGCCGACCCTGAAGGTCGAGGTCTGGCAGGGTTTCGTGTTCGTGAATTTCGACCCCGCGGCCCAGCCTCTGGCGCCGCGCCTCGCGGAAGTGACCGAGGCGCTGGCGAACTTCGACCTGGCCAGCCTCGACGGCCCGCGCCCCGACAAGCCGGCCCATTTCGCCTGGAACTGGAAGGTCATGTTCGAAAACAACAACGACGGCTACCACGCGAACCGGCTGCACCACGGTCCGCTGCACGACTTCGTGCCAAGCGCGATGGCGAGCTTCCCGGACCTGCCCGAGACCACGGCCGGCTATTACCGCTTCAACGGCACGCTGCATCAGGACGCCAGCTTCAACGCCACGCAGAAGGCGATCCTGCCGGTGTTCCCAAAGCTCACCATCGAAGAGCGCAACCGCATGATGTTCGCCAACATCCCGCCGACGCTGTCGCTGGTGATGATGAGCGACATGGTGATCTACATGATCCTGCGCGCCGACGGTCCCGAGACGCATGAGATGGACACCGGCCTGCTGTTCGCCCCCGGCGCCATGCAGGACCCGCTGTTCCAGCAGCGCATGGCGATGAACATGCATGCGGCGAACGAGATCATCGCGCAGGACCTGCATGTCGACGCGCTGGTGCAGGTCGGCCTGCGCTCGCGTTTCGCGACCCGCGGCCGCTACTCGTGGCAAGAGCAGGCGCAGCGCGAGTTCAACAACTGGCTGGTGCCGCGCTACCAGGCGGCCTGGAAGGCCAGCGGGAAGAAGGGCGTGCGCATTCCGATTCAACCGGTTGCCGACACGGCGTCGGCGCACAGCTGCTGAGCGCCACGGCCGAACGCACCCCATGTCCACTTCCTCCGCGCTTTCCCGCCCTGTGGCGGCCGGTCACCTGGGTGCCATTTCAGGCCGGGCCGTCCGCGCCCTGCCGACCCTGTGGCGCATCCTCTGGCGCATTCCGATGCTGCTGTTCCTCGCGGCGCTGGTGTTCTTCGTGCTGCGCGTGCTGCCGGCCGACCCGATGGGCATGCTGTTGCCGCCCAGCGCGACGCCGGCCGACGTGCAGGCGCTGACCGCGGCGCTGGGGCTCGACAAGCCGATCCCGGTGCAGTTCGGCATCTGGCTCAGCAACGCGCTGCACGGCGACCTGGGCCGCACGATGCAGTCGGGGCTGGCGGTCACGCCGCTGATCCTCAAGGCGCTGCCCACCACGCTGCAGCTCATCGCCTGCGGCCTGCTGCTGGGCATGGTCTTCGGCATCGGGGGCGGGCTGCTGGCCTTCCGCTACCGCGGCACGCGCATCGAGCGCGCGGTGGAGGTGGTCAACAGCATCTCGATCTCGGTGCCGGAGTTCCTCTGGGCCATCCTGCTGATCCTGGGCGTTGGCATCGGCTTGCAGTGGCTGCCCTTCCTCGGCCAGCTCGATGCCGGCCTGATGGTGCAGCCCGTGACCGGCTTCCTGTTGGTCGATGCGCTGGTGGCGGGCGACTTCGCGGCGCTGTGGAGCGCGATGAAGCACTTGGCGCTGCCTTCGATCGCGCTGTCGCTGGGCATCGCGCCGCCGCTGATGCGCATCCTGCACTCGAGCCTGCTCGAGGCCTACACCGAGGACTACGTGGCCGCGGCCCGCCTGCGCGGCCTGAGCGAGAACCGCATCCTGGTGCGGCACGCGCTCAAGAACGCGGCGCTGCCGACGGTCAGCATGCTGGGCATCCAGGCCAGCACGGTGATCGGCGGCACGCTGCTGATCGAAACCATTTTCGGCTTTCCCGGCATCGGCAGCCTGATGGTCAACGCCATCGGCGGCCACGACCTGCCCATGATCCAGGGCCTGGCGCTGACCTATGCCGTCGCCGTGCAGGCGGTGAACATGGTCACCGACGCGGTCCTGCTGCTGCTCAACCCTCGACTGCGCACGCCATGAGCACCTTGTCCCTCTCCGCGCCGGCGCCGATGCGGCGCGTTCTCGGCGAACCCCGCGTCGCGATCGGCGCCGGCCTGTTGTTGCTGCTGATCGCGCTGGCGGTCTTCGCACCCTGGCTCGCGCCGCACGGGCCCAACGAACAGGACCTGCTCAGCACCTTGCTGCCGCCGGCCTGGGCACCAGGGGGCGATCGCGCCTTTCCGCTGGGCACCGACGCGCTCGGGCAGTGCGTGCTGTCGCGCCTGATCTACAGCACCCGCGTCACGGTGATCATCGCGCTCACCGCGCCGCTCGGGGCCGCGCTGCTGGGCTGCGCGCTGGCGTTGATCGCGGGCTACCGCGGCGGGCGCATCGAGTGGGCGATCCTGCGCATGGTCGACCTGTGGATGTCCTTTCCCGCGATCGTGCTGGCACTGGTGCTGATGGTCGCGCTCTCGCCGGGTCTGCTGAACGTGATCATCGCGATCATCCTGGTCGACTGGACGCGCTTCTGCCGCGTGATCCGCGCCGACGTGGTGGTGCTGCGCCGCAAGGACTACGTGGCCGCCGCGCGCATCACCGGCGCCTCGCACTGGCAGGTGGTGATGAAGGACATCGTGCCGGGCATCCTGCCCACGCTGATCTCGCTGATCAGCCTGGAGATGGGCATCTCGGTGGTGGCCGAGAGCATCCTGTCTTTCGTCGGCATGTCGGTCGAACCCAATGTTCCGACCTGGGGCGTGATGATCGCCGACGGCCTGAAGAGCGTCTTCAGTTCGCCCTGGGGACTGATCGCGCCGGTGCTGTGCACGGTGCTGACCGTGCTCGCGACCACCTGCCTCGGCGACGGCCTCCGCCGCACGACCGATCCCCGCCTGTTCAACCGTTCGGGGAGCTGAGCGATGAGCCTTGCCCATGCCATCCCCTTCGAACCCGTTGCATCGCCGCTGCTGCCCATGCAGGTCCAACCCGCGGACGACACGCTGCTCGAAGCGCGCGGCCTTACTGTCTCCGCACCGGGCCGGCCCGAGCGCCTGCAGGTGCTGCGCGACCTGAGCTTCACCTTGCGCGCCGGCGCCACGCTGGGCCTGGTCGGCGAGTCGGGCGCCGGCAAGAGCATGATCGGCCGCGTGCTCGCGCGCCATCTGCCCGACGGCTTCTCGGTCGATGCAGGCTCGCTGCATTTCGGCCGCGACGACCTGCTGGGCATGCCGGCCGACGACCATCGCCGCCTGCTCGGATCGCGCATCGCCTTCATCCCGCAGGAGCCGATGACCGCGCTGAACCCGGTGCTCACCATCGGCCAGCAGCTGCAGGAACACCTGCTGCGCCTGGGCGTCGCGAAGAACGAATGGCGCGAGCGCGCGACCGCGATGCTGGCCGAGGTGCGCATCCACCAGCCCGCGCAGGTGCTCGACAAGTACGCTTTCCAGCTCTCGGGCGGCATGTGCCAGCGCGTGATGATCGTGATGGCCTTTGCGGGCGACCCGCAGCTGGTGGTGTCCGACGAGGCCACCACCGCGCTCGACGCGAGCACCCAGGCGCACATCGTCACGCTGATCCGCGGCCTGCAGGCGCGGCGCGGCACCGGCGTGATCTTCGTGACGCACGACCTGGGTCTGGCCGCGCACGTGTGCGACGAACTGGTGGTGCTCTACGCGGGCGAGATGGCCGAGCGTGGCCCGGCCAAGCAGATCTTCACGCGCTCGCTGCATCCCTACACGCAGGCGCTGCAGCGTGCCAACCCGCACCTCACGGGACCGCGCCGGCTGCTGTTCTCGCTGCCGGGCCAGATGCCGGGGATCAGCGACTTTCCGTCGTTGAAAGGCTGCCGCTTCCAGCCGCGTTGCGCCGTCGCGACCGATGCCTGTGCCACCAGCGTGCCGCCGATGCGCGAGGTGTCGCCCGATCATCATGTGCGTTGCGTGCACGGTGCGGCCGCGCCCGAACCGCTCCTGGCCGCAGACGCGAGCGATGCGACGATCTTCCACGCGCCGCGCATGAGCGAGTCGCCGTTCCTGCAGGTGCAGGGCCTGTCGAAGACCTACCGGCCACGCGGAGGTTGGCTGCGGCGCGACAGCGCCGTGCATGCGGTGAAGGACGTGCACCTCAGCATCGCACCCGGCGAATTCGTCGGCATCGTGGGCGAGAGCGGCAGCGGCAAGTCGAGCCTGGCCCGGCTGGTGATGGGGCTGGAGACGGCGAGCGAAGGCACGATCCTGCTCAACGGCCGCGCACTGGTCGCCAAGGCCGAGGACTGGGAGCGCCGTATCGCCTCGATCCAGATGATCTTCCAGGACGCGCGTTCGGCCCTCAACCCGAGGCGCCGCGTGCAGAGCCTGGTCACGCAGTCGATGGAGAGCCGGCCCAACCTGCACAGCGACCGAGAGGCGCGCGCCCGCGAACTGGTGGGCGACGTCGGCCTCGCGCCCGACATGCTCGCGCGCTTTCCTTCGCAGATGTCGGGCGGCCAGCGACAGCGCGTGAACATCGGCCGCGCACTGTGCGACCTGCCGCAGCTGCTGGTGGCCGACGAGATCGTCTCGGGGCTCGACGTGTCGGTGCAGGCGCAGATTCTCAATCTGCTGCTGCGCATTCGGCGCGAACACAAGATTTCGCTGCTGCTGATTTCGCACGACCTCGCGGTGGTGCGCTATCTGTGCAGCCGCGTGCTGGTGATGCACCAGGGCGTGGTGGTCGAGAGCGGCGAGACCGAGCGTGTGCTGGCCAATCCGCAGCACGACTACACCCGCAGCCTGCTCGCGGCCGTGCCGCCGCGCGACCTCGGCCAGCGCTGGCCGGTGTGAGCGCGCGCGGGGCGCCAGCCCTCAAGTCGCCATGCGCGGCGATGCAAGAGGAATCGGCCAGAGCGCCCAAGAATGAAGTCCTTCAGGAGTGATGTGTTCATGCAATACGAGACGATCCAGGTGGCGCCCATGACGCTCACCATCGGCGCCGAGATCAGCGGTGTCGATCTCACGCAGCCCTTGCATCCGCAGCAGGTGGACGAGATCCACGAGGCGCTGATGGCGCACCAGGTGGTGTTCTTCCGGGACCAGAAGCTGGACTTCGAATCGCACCAGCGCTTTGCGCGCCATTACGGCGACCTGGTGCTGCACACCGGTGGCTTCGGCGTCGAGGGCTACCCCTACGTGGTGCCGATCCATGGCGACGCGAACTCCAAGTCGGTGGCCGGCGAGAGCTGGCACTCCGACCTGAGCTGCAACGAAGAGCCGCCGATGGGCAGCATCCTGCACCTGCACATCGTGCCGCCCGTCGGCGGCGACACGCTGTTCTCGAGCCAGTACGCGGCCTACGAGGCGCTGTCCGAACGCATGAAGGCCTACCTCGAAGGTCTGACGGCGGTGCACGATGCCGAGCACATTTACCGCAAGTACACCAGCGACCCGAGCAAGCGCTTCCCGGCCACCGCGCAGCCCATCGTGCGCACGCACCCGGTGACCCGGCGCAAGTGCCTGTTCGCCGACGCGCAGTACACGACCCACATCGTGGGCGTCGACAAGCCCGAGAGCGACGCGATCCTCAAATTCCTGTTCGCGCACTGCCAGAACCCGAACTTCCAGGTGCGCTTCCGCTGGCAGCCGGACTCGGTGGCGTTCTGGGACAACCGCTGCGTCGAGCACCACGCGGTCTGGGACTACTACCCCCAGACCCGCTCGGGCCACCGCGTGACCATCCAGGGCGACAAGCCCTTCTGACCTGTCCTTCCTTCACGGAGCGCTTTTCCCATGACCCATCGCAGAGACTTCGTCACCAGGCTGCCACTCGCGTTGTTCGGCGCGGCGATGGCCACCACCTTCGGCACCGGCGTCTTCGCGCAGGACGCGCGCACCGTGACCGTTGCGTTCCCGATGGACATCCTGAGCTGGGACCCGGTGTCGCTCAACCCCACGCAGTCGGCCGTCATCAAGTGCGTGTACGACCAGCCGCTCGAGCTCGCGCCCGACCTCAAGTTCGGGCCCAGCGTGGTGTCGGACTTCAAGTGGCTCAACAAGGACTGCACGCTGCTGGAGCTGAACTTCCGCGAGGGCGTGACCTTCCACAACGGCGACAGGCTCACGTCCGCCGATTTCAAGTTCTCCTTCCTCGACCGGCCGCGCGCTCAGAAGGCCTCGCTTCTGGCCGGCGTGTGGTCGGCCATCGAATCGATCGACACGCCGACGCCGCAGAAGGCGGTGGTGAAGTTCAGCACGCCGATGGCGATCGCACCGGTGATGTTCGCCGACATCCCGGCCTACATCCTGCCCAAGGCCTACTACGAGAAGGTCGGCAAGGACGGTTTCGAGGCCAAGCCGATCGGCTCCGGCCCGTACCGGCTCGTCGAGACCAGCGCGACCAGCGCATCGTGCTCGAGGCCTATGAGGGCTACTGGCGCGGCCCGGCCAAGGTGAAGCGGCTGGTGTTCCAGGTCACCAAGGACCCGACCGCGCGCGCCGCCGCGATGCAGGCCGGCCAGGCCGACCTCACGATGAACATCCCGGTGCGCGAGGCCGAGCGGCTCGGCGCGATGCCGGGGCTGTCGCCGCACCTGGACTCGACCACCGGCGTCGTCTTCCTGCAGATGGCCAACAAGGGCGTCCTCACCGACAGGAATGTGCGCCTGGCCTGCCACCATGCGATCGACAAGGCGGCGATCTCGAAGGCGCTGTTCGGCGGCCATGCGACCGCGGTCTCCATGCCCGCCGGCCCGGGCTTCCCGGCCTATGTGCCAGACTTCAGGATCGCCTTCGATCCCGAGAAGGCCAAGGCCTTGCTGGCCGCCTCGGGCTACAACGCGGCGAATCCGGTCAAGCTGAACTTCTACACCAGCAAGGGCGTGTTCGCGAGCGACTTCGACACTGCGCGCGTGATCGCCCAGATGTGGCAGAAGGTCGGCATCGAGGTCAACCTGCAGGTGCTCGACAGCCCGGCGCTCTACGAGTACCAGCGCACCGGCAAGTTCGATGGCCCGGTGCTCAAGCCCTTCAACCCGGCCGCGGGCGACCCGGGCACTTATTCGGGCTACATGCTCGATCCGAAGATGAGCTTCTCGATCTGGAAAGGCGAGGACATCCCGCCCAAGCTGTATCCGCTGATGGGCGAACCCGACTACGCCAAGCGCATCGAGGGCTTCAAGGCCTTCGACATGTGGCAGGTGGAGCAGGGTTATTCGATCCCGCTGTTCCTCGGCCTGAGCACCATCGTCGCGAAGAAGTCGCTGGGCTTCAAGCCATACAGGAGCGGCATCCTGATTCCCTACAGCTGGGTCTGAGCTTCCTTTTCTCTCGCCGCATTTCCGCGGCACTTTCAACGCGCCTCCTCTTTTCTCAAGGACATCACCATGACACTCACCATCGTCGGTTGCGGCAACGTCGGCTCCGGCCTCGCCAAGCAATTCGTCAAGGCCGGCCACAAGGTGACGCTGACCGGCCGCTCGCTCGACAAGGCCCAGGCCGTGGCCGAATCGCTGGGCGCGCAGGCACTGCCGCTCGACCAGGCCGCGAAGAACGTCGAGGTGCTGGTGCTGGCCGTGCCCTACGACCAGGCGCCGGCCGCGCTCGCCGCGCTGGGTGACCTCAAGGGCAAGGTCATCGTCGACGTCTCGAACCCGCTGACGGCCGACTACATGGGCCTGACGGTGGGTTTCAGCACCTCGGCCGCCGAGGAGATCGCCAAGGCCGTGCCGACCGCGCATGTGGTGAAGGCCTTCAACACCCTGTTCGCCCAGGTCATGCATGAAGGCGCGGGCTTCGGCGACGTCAAGGGCAGCGTGTTCTTCGCCGGCGACGAGGCGAAGGCCAAGGACACGGTCAAGGCGCTGATCGAGAGCATCGGTTTCGATGCGGTCGATGCCGGCGGCCTGAAGAATGCGCGCTACCTCGAGCCGGTGGCGGGCCTGAACATCTATTTCGGTTACGGCGCGGGCCTGGGCACGCAGATCGCGCCGGCCTGGCTCAAGCGCTGAGCGTTGCCGAAAGGGGCGCCGAGCCCCGTGCACCGACCCGGCAGCCGCCGGGTTTTTCTTGCGCGACGGGGCCTTTGCTCAGGCGTCCGGCGTCTCTGCGGTCTCGCTTTCGGTGAGGCCCAACTGCGCCTGCCGGTAAGCACGCGGCGTGGTGCCGAACTCGGCGCGGAAGCTGCGGCTGAAGTGCGCCGGGTCGCTGAAGCCCCAGCGGAAGCAGATGTCGGAGATCGACAGGTGGCGGTGCAGCGTGCTCTGCAGGTCGGAGCGGCAGCGCTCGAGCCGGCGCTGGCGCAGGTAGTGGCCGAAGCTGTGGCCCGCGGCCTCGAACAGCTTCTGCACGTAGCGCAGCGAGGCATGCTGCTCGGAGGCGATCTTGCCGACCGTGAGCTCGGGGTCGCCCAGCTGGTCCTCGATCGACTGGCAGATGCGCTGGTAGTGCACCAGCCGCGCTGCGCTGCCGAAGGTCTGTACCGCCGCGCTGCCGGCCAGACTCACGACCACGAACTCGGTCAGCGCCAGCTCGATGGGGCGCAGCTCCGCGGCGTCGAGGGCCTCCATGTTGTCGGCCACCGAGGTCAGCATGCCCGCGAAGATGCGGTTGATGGCCTTGTGCCCCGACAAGGTGCCGGTGCGCAGCGAGCCCAGGTTGACCAGGCGCGGATGGAGCATCAGCTGCGGGATCTTCACGTAGAGCATGCGGAAGTCGCTCTTGAGCGTGAGCGTGGAATCGACCCCGGTCGGGCCGTAGATGATGTCACCGGGCATCAGGTCGATGATCGGCTCGCCTTTGCTGCCGCCGAAGGCGAAGCGGCCCTCCATCAGGATCGACAGCCAGACCGAGAAGGGCTGGTCGGCCGAGCGGCCCGAGATGGTCTGCGGCGACGCGCTCATGCGCGCGAATTCGATGCCCTGCGGCGACACCAGGCTGGCCACGTCGCCATGAAAGGTCGAATGGGTGCCGAGCTGGTCGACGGCGGGCAGGTGCAGACGCGTCAGCGCCTGCTGCCAGATGCGCGAGCGTTCGCCCTGCGCGTAGGTATGGGTGGAAACATTCCAGGCATTCACGGTAGACCTCCGATGGCTGGTTCTGAACGGTGCAATTGCGCCGTTCTTCGACTTGCGTAAAGGTTCTGAGCAATTTCCCGGCCACCCCGGAGACCTTGCGCCGATCGACAAGTCGCCGTGCGTTTTCTGGCGAGTTCGCCGGCACGGCTGTGGCGCGTGTGCACCGCGATGGGGCTCTTTTCGCGCTCTCAACGCCAGCCGGCAGGTCGAAACTCACCGGGCAGGTGGCGCGGTGGACCCCGTGCAGGCCGGCTCAGAACCCCTTGGGCGGAAAGATGTCGCGCGGGATGCGCACGTGCGCGCCCTGCGTGGCGTCGACGACCTGCGTCACGCCGAAGTCGGCCGCCACGCTCATCAGCGAATAGCTGTCGTTGCGCGACAGGCCATGGTGCTCGTTGAGCAGCTTCAGCATGTCGAGCGCGGCGTTGCGCGTGGCCACGTTGAGGTCGGGATCGAAGCCGTGGACGATGAAGGAATCCTCCGTCTCGAGCAGCGGAGAGGGGAAGAAGAAGTCCTTGCGCAGGATGATCTGCATGGTCACGTTGAGCGAACTCTCGATGGCCGTGCCGCTGATTTCGCCGTCGCCTTGCGACACATGCGGGTCGCCGATGGAAAACAGCGCGCCGTCGACCTGCACCGGGTAGTACATGGTCGCGCCCGCGCCGATGCGCCAGTTGTCGATGTTGCCGCCGTGCAGCCCGGGCGGGATGGTGCTCACCCGGCCATGCACGTTGGGCGCCACGCCGGCCGTGCCCAGGTGGGGGCGCACCGGCACCCGCACGCCCTTGAGCGCTTCCTGCCGGTCGCACACCGGGCATTCGGTGACAGTGCCGGGCACCAGGTACTTGCCGGGGAAGTCGTAGGCATACATCGCGCGCGCGTTGTTCGAGTTCGGGTCCAGCTCGTAGATGGTCACGCGCTCCTTCTCCTCGAATTCCTTGTAGAGGTAGCCCCAGTTGGCCGCGAGGTTGGAACCGTAGTTGTTGCGCGGCGTCATGCGGTGGTAGCGCACCTCCAGCATGTCGCCCGGCCTGGCACCTTCGACATGGATCGGGCCGGTCATGATGTGCACGCCGGGGTTTCGGTCTTCCTCGGGAATCTCCTTGAAGATCCTCCACACGGCGTCGTCCATCATCAGCTCGGGCGCATCGCCCGCATGGTGCGTGATGGCTTCGGCATGCACCAGATCACCGCTCTTGACCCTCAGCGAAGGGGCCTGAGCCGGATCGAAGTAGCCCCAGTGCACGTTCTGCGGCGTGGCGCGCAGGATATGCAGCGCGCCGGGTTCGACGGGGGTGCGGCGTTGGTTGTGTTCGCAGATCAGGGCCATCGGGGTGCTCTTGGCAGTGGTGGAGGAAAAAGGGGGGAGAGGAGGGCGTGCGCTCAGAGGTCGAGCACCAGCAGGGGCGTCTTCGAGCGCGAGCAGCAGGGCGTGAACTCGGTGTTGGCGGCCTGCTCCTCGGCGCTCAGCAGCAGGTCGCGGTGGTCGGGCACGCCCGCCAGCACGCGCGTCCGGCAACTGCCGCACACACCGACCTCGCAGGACATCGGGATCTGCACCCCGGCCGCGGCCAAGGCCTGCACCACGCTCTGGTCGGCCGCGACGGGGACGCGGCGGCCGGTGGAGGCGATCTCGACCTCGAAGGCTTCGCAGCCGCCTTCGACCACTGCCTGCGCGGGGGCGCCGAAGCGCTCGAAGTGGATGTGGTCGCCGGCCCAACCCTGCTCGCGCGCGATGCGCCCGGCCGCATCGATCATGCCGCCGGGTCCGCATACGTAGAGATGGCGGCCGGGCCGTCCGTGGCCCAGCAGCGTGGGCAGGTCCAGCGGCGCCACACCCTTGCCGTCGTCCGCGTAAAGGTGCACCCGATGGCCGAACACGCCCGAGCGCAACAGCGGCAGAAAAGCCATGTGCTCGAGCGAACGACCGCTGAAATGCAGTTCGAAATCGATGTCCGCCACCGTCAGCGCCAGTGCCATGCTCAGCACCGGCGTCACGCCGATGCCGCCGGCGAGCAGCAACGGCGGCTGTTCGATGGGGGCGTGCAGAGCGAAGTGATTGAAGGGGCCGCGCACCATCAACGTATCGCCTGCGGCGGCGGTGTCGCACAGCTGCACCGAGCCGCCGCGTCCGTCGGGCTCTCGCTGGACCGCGATGCGGTAGTGCGCGCGATCGTCCGGCGCGCTGCACAGCGAGTAGTGCCGGATGAGCCCCGCGACCTGCACTTCGAGGTGGGCGCCGGCGCTGAAGGCCGGCAGCGCGCTGCCGTCGGTTGGGGCCAGGTCGAACACGACGATGTCGCGTGTTTCGTTGCGCCGTGCTGCGACCCGCAAGTCAAACCATTGGCTCGGATCGACAGTGGGCTCGGAGGTCATGCGGAGAAGGGGCTTGAAGGTCGCTTGGATCACGGTGAAGTGATCGTATGGACGCTGCTTCAGGGTGTCTTGCGCGTGGGTGCACGCAGGCTTGTTGCGGTGCTCTGGTCGAACCCGTGCCAAGGCTGCACAACCTCGAGATCCTTGGAGCGAGACCGCGGGCCCCTGGCGGGCGGATGGTGTGTCGACTTGTCACAGGCAGCGCCGCGCCTCGCCCTCACGCTATGGCACGATCGCCCGATGCCCGAACCCTCTCGACGCGCTCCGTACCGCACCTGGCCGGGCGCGCTCCTCGTCATGCTTGCCATCGGCCTCTACGTCGGTGGCCTGCGTTACTGGGACCGTCACACGCCCGGGGCCCAGCCGCTGCCCGTCGGCGAGACCGTCGAGGTCGGCCAGGCCCGCTTCGTGCCGGTCGAGGGATGGGAGATGGACGTCGCGCGTTCTCGGGCCGGCCGCTCGCTGATGCTGTTCAAGGGCGGCCATCGCTTCCTGGTGACGACCCTGCCCTGGGCCGGCGGACCCGAGGGGCCGGTGGCGCGGCAGCAGCGGCTCATGGAACTGGGGCAGGGTCTGCGCGTGGAGGGCGACCTGGCCGACTTCGTCACGTCGTGGGGCCTGCAGGGCGTGACCTTCGCCTATGACGGTCCCAACCTCTCGGGTCGGTTCTGGCAGGTGGTCGACCTGCATCGGCGATCGCTGGTGCAGGTCAATTTCTACGGCAGCAACGACGGCCTCAACGAGGCCCTGGCCGAGGCGCGCAGCATGCTCGACTCGATGGACCTGGAGGCCTCGATTTGAGCGCGCCCGTCTTCGTTCCGGACGCGAGCCCGTGGCCCGTGGGCACCGATTCCTTCTTCCAGCCGCGCCGCGCGGCCTTCTGGCTGCTGGCCTTGTTGATCGTCAACGGCCTGTTCTACACGGTCCAGATGTTCGCGATGGGCTTTCGCGTGGTGCCGGTCACGGCCTTGCTCGGCGCCTTCGTCTGGGGCCTCTACACGCTGGCGTTCTTCCTCGTGTTCCGCACGCTGGACCTGCTCGAGCAGCACCCGCCCGAGGCCTACCTGCTGGCCTTCGCCTGGGGTGGCCTGGGCGCGGTGTACTTTGCGGCGCCGGCCAACATCGCCATCCAGAGCCTGTGCGCGAAGCTGGTCTCGCCCGAGTTCGCGGCCGTCTGGGGCGCCGCGGTCGCGGGGCCGATCACCGAGGAGTTCCTCAAGCTCGCGGGCGTGATCCTGCTGATCCTCGTGGCGCGCAACCAGTTCCAGACCTACCTGTCGGTGCTGATCGTCGGTGCCATGGCGGGGCTGGGTTTCCAGGTGGTGGAGAACCTGAGCTACACGATCAACGCCTCCATCTCCTTCCCGCTCGAGAACCAGGTCTCGCCAGTGCTGGTCAATCTGCTCACGCGCGGTCTGATGAGCGGGCTCTGGAGCCATGCGGCCTACACGACCATCGCCTCCTTCGGCGTCGCCTGGTACCTGCTGCACCCCGAGCGGCCGATGGTGGCCCGGCTCGCCGTTGCGCTGCTGTGCTTCGCGCTGGCGTGGGGCATGCATTTCGCATGGAACTCGCCGCTGCTCGAGAGCGTGCTGGACGACGGCTACGGCGAGCTGGCGATGCTGCTCGCCATCAAGGGCATTCCTGCCATGGCGGCGGCGGCCCTGTTCTGGCGCGTGGCGGCGCAGGAGAACGGCGCTTATCTGCATGCGCTCGCGAGCTGGTTCGTGCCCGAGCGCGAACTGATCCGCGACGACGAATGGGTGCGCCTGGGCGCCCCCCTGCAGCGCTACCGGATCCGTCGCGAGACCGGCCGCCACTTCGGCCTGCGTGCCCGGCTCATGCGGGCGCGCCTGCAGCGCGAGCAGTTGCGCCTGATCCGCAAGGCCGCGGTCTACGGGCGCGGCGCGCAGACGCTGCGGCACGAGGTGGCGGTGCGGCGCCTGCGCACGCGGCTGGAGTCGCTGATGCAACAGCGGGCGTCTGCAGTCGGCTGAGCACGGCAGATTGCCGAGTACGTGGCAGTTTTTCGTCATGGCGTCGGACATGTGCTCTCACAGCGAGGTCGGCGGTTCGCCGAGATAGGCGCGATGGAGCAGATCGACAAATGCCGGCGCTTCCGGCAGGTCGACGGCGCCGATCCGGTGCACGGCGATACCCGGCGACCACGAGTTCATGACCACAGCGCCCGAGAGTGCCGGCAGGTCCTGCGCGCGGATTTCGCGCTGCGTTTGCGGGATGCCCAGGCGTTCCAGCTGACGCATCACGATGCCCAGCGTGGTGCCTCGCAGCATCGCCGCCCGCGGCCAGACGACGCCTTGACCGTCCCAGAACGCGAGGTTCCAGATCGAGCCCTCGCTGATGCGTCCGTCCCGGTCGACGAACGCCGCATCGTCGAAGCCCTGGGCCGCCGCCTCGCGCAGGAACCAGGTCTTGGCGACTTCCCCCACGTGCTTGATCTCCGCCAGCGTTCTCTCGTGATCGAACATCGCGAGGCTTAGTGGCCCGGCGGGGCCCGACGAGGGAGTCAGGGTGCGAACGAGGATCTGCGGCACGGCCTCGAGGCCGGCCACCGTGAACTCGCCGGCTGGGGAATAGAGGGTGGCGATCAGCGAGAAGTCTTCGGGTGCCAGGGGCAGCACGGCGCGCAACGCGGCGCGCACCTCCTCGTCGGGCAGGGCCTGGCCGAACAAGGTCAGCGAGGCCGTTCGCAGCCGCTGCAGGTGCAGATCCAGCCCGCGCACAGCGCCGCCGCGCACCTGCATCGCAGTGAAGTGCGCATAGCCCGCGAAGGCGAGCGGTGCCAGATCCTCGGCCGTGGCCGGCAGGCCGTTGCGCAGCGCCGTGGCGGTGTGCTGTTTTCTTTCATTGCTTGCATCCATCGTCTTCGACCTCTTGTTCATCAGGAAGTCGAGGCTAAACTTTGACAGTGCTGTCAGAGTCAAGTGACTCGAAGAAAGAAGTCCATGCGGATCGGAGAACTCGCGCGCCGTGCCGGCGTGAGCGAAAGAATGCTGCGTTACTACGAGCAAGCCGGCCTGCTGCGGCCCGCACGCACCGAGGCTGGCTACCGCGACTACGGCGATGCTGAACTCGAGGCCGCGCTGCGCATCCGGCTGCTCAGCGCCTCGGGCCTGAAGATCGAGGCGATCCGCGTGCTGTTGCCGTGCATGGTCGAAGGCCCGGATGTCTTCATGCCTTGCGAAGAGATCCGCGCGACGCTGAAACAGGAAGTGAGGAAGCTCGACGAGAAGCTGCGCGGGCTGCGGGAGAGCCGGCGGATCGTGGCGGATTTCCTCAAGGGCCTGGATGCGGTAGCGATGCAGTGAACGTGGCGACGGCCGTTGCGTCCATGCCTTTGGCTATCACGCTCCTGGGTTCGTCTTGCCATGGCGATCCGCTGTCGCGTGCTGCGGCATGTACGCGTGCACCAACGCCTCGACCAGGTCGGCTTGCAGCCGGTCCTTCGAGCGCTTGAGCGGATCCCGATTCGGGAAGTCGGCCAAGGCGCGCTTGACCGAGACGAAGGCCAAGGGATGCATCGTGGTCATCCACGCCATCTCGCCGTTCGTCGCCACCACCATCTGGCTGAATCGGGTGGCCCCATGAATCCGGTCGCCCGTGGGCGCCTGCACGGCCCAGACGTCGTCCTCGTCGTCGCTGAGGCGCAAGGGATGCGGGTCGCCATCCTTTGCGACTAGGCGGATGACGTCGACCTCGAAGCCCTGGGCGTTTCTGGCCGTCTCCTTCCTGTGCTCGAGCCGCACGAAGGATTTGTCGACCTTCCTGAGGATGCCCATGAAAGAGGCTTCGTTCTCCCGCATCAACGAAATGAAGGCCAGGTGCTTGCGGGCATCGAACAGCAGGTCGATATCGCGCGTCGCCATGGCCTCGGGCGCGAGGCGCACGCCGCAGGCGCTCTCATACGCATAAAGCGCATGGGTTCCGACGACCATGAAGTGCTCCGACAGGCCGGCTGCATCGAGTGCATTCAGCACGCTGACAACCACATTCGGTACCCTGCCAACGCGCAAGGCTCGGTTGAGGCGCCGCTGTTCATCGGCCGTCTGCTCGATGGCGGACAGGCGTTGTGCGACTTCGGCCTTGCGCGAAGTGAAGCGCTCGAAGATCTGAAGCGTTTCCGCACTTTCGGGCCCGAGGGATTTATGCGCTCCCTTGGCCGAGGTACGGATCAGGTATTTATGGCCCTTGATCTCCCGCCAGATCATGCCGCCGCGCAGTTGTACGGCCTCTTTGCGCACGCGACGCCCTTCATCGAAGACGGCCTCGGCATCGATGTACTGTCTCTTTTGGCTCTCGGTGTTCTCGATGGCCTGCTGCATGCGTTTCACTGTAGATTGAGAATTTCGATTTTTACAGTGAAATTCATTTAAAATCAATGGCTTAGTTTTTTACTTCGTCCTTGATTGGTGGGGCTGCGAGCTCCCAAGCTGCCGCAACCACCTACCTCGGCGCCGAGTCCCACCCGATCTCCTGGTCGATCAGTCGTGCGACCTGCCTGGCCGACATCTCGAGCCGCCGGAGTGCCTTCTGGCCCAGCGCAGGGATCGGCTCGAAGCTCAGGCAGCACAGCGTTCCATAGAGCTGGCCGGTCTTGAGCACCACCGGCACCGTCATGTAAGCACCGATCGGGACCGGCGAGGCCGGCAGGTCGTGCGTCTGCGCCAGCGCGGCCATCGACGGGATCAATGCGGGCAGACGGCCATCGAGCACCCGTTGACAGAAGCTCTCCATCGGCGTTTGCGTGAAGCCCTGCATCTTGTCGAACGGCGCTTCGCCGTCGACCCAGCGGAAATGGATGTGCTCGTCGAAATACTGCGTCACAAAGGCAATGTCCATCGCCAGTTCGGCGCGCATGAGACGGAGAATTTCCGCGATGCCGGCATGCAGGAAGTCGGTCCCCTCGGCGGTCAGTCGGGCCAGGCGCCAGCGGGGGGCATGGGTCATGCGGTCCCTTGTGGCTGTTCAGCGCGAACGGGTCCACTGCATGAGCAGGCGAGGGATCTCGTCGAGCATCGCTACGCGATCGGGATGGTCGGCGGACACCGCATGCGAGGGCGCACGTGATGCCACGGCATCGACCGGGCTCTGCACGATGCCCATCCCCCCATGGTTTCCGATGGCTTTCAGGCCTTCCGCGCCATCGGTGTTGTTGCCGCTGAGCACCACCCCGATCACGCGCCGCCCGAACGCGGCTGCGGCCGAGGAAAAGAGGGCATCGACACGGCGCGGCGGACCCTCGACGTCGACTGTCTTCTTTAGCGTGACCACGCCCTCCGGAGAGATCGAGCCCTGGGCATCGGGCGGAAGCAGCAACACCGTACCGGCGATCAACTTCGTGCCCTCTCGGGCGTAGTGACACGGCAGCCGTGTTTGCAGCCCGCCCGGCTTCTGGGACCGCGACACCTCGCTCAATGCGATGGGCGCATCGACGCATGCAATGACGGCCGCAGCGAAATCCTCGGGCAGTGCCAAGAGAATTCGCGCCAACGCATGCGCACTTCCCGTGGACCCGCCAATCACGACGATGTCCCTTGCCGAGGCGCTCTGGGTGTTCATTCCCCATCTGGCGCGTTTGCCGCATGCCTGGTAAAGGCCGATGCGCCGAGTGCTTGTCATCCAATGCGCCGCCGGAGATTCTCGCGGCAGCAGCAACCGACCCTGTGCATGCCCTGCCAAATGGCGCAGTACAGGTCCGAACCGGGCTTTGCTGACACCTTGTCATCACGGTCGGCCAAGGTTCCAGCGTCATGGACTACAGCCGGGTGTCAACACCGACGACGCGTCGGTTCTCGCCTGCGCGCCATGGTCTCACCACGCGCTTGAACAGCGCTTTCACTTCAACTCTGCCTTCGGGCGCAAAGGAAATTCATGGCTGACAACAATGCAGTGGTAAGCGTTCTCAACGACCTGCTCGAGAACGCGCGTGATGGTGAGTACGGCTTCAAGACCTGTGCAGAGCAGGTCGAGACCTCCAACACCAAGGCGCTCTTCGCCAGCCGCTCGGTCGGCTGCGCCGAAGCGGCCCGCGAACTGGAAGGCCTGATCGTCCAGTACGGCGGCGAACCGGCGTCCGGCGGCACGGCGGCGGGTGCGTTGCACCGCGGTTGGGTGCAGGTCAAGGGCGCGGTCGGTGCCGACAGCGAGCTGTCGATCCTGGAATCCTGCGAGAAGGGCGAAGACGCGGCCATCGCGCGTTACCGCAAGGCGCTGAAGGAAGAACTGCCTGCCGACGTGCGTGCGGTGGTCGAGCGCCAGGCCGCCGGTGCGCAGAAGAACCACGACCAGATCCGCGACCTGCGCAATGTCGCTCGCGCCCAGAACTGAGCCACCACGGTTCGGAAAGAAGGCCCTTCAGGGGCCTTTTTTTGTGGGCGAAGGACGCATGCGACAAACAGGTCCGCCGCCCCGTTTCGATACGGATTCGTCGCTTCGGACGATGCCCGTGCGGGGGGCCTTCCCTAAACTTTTTCCCCAAGGCCGGCGTGTCGTCGACCATGAGGAAATATCTTGTTCCAAGGCGAAAGCATCAGCGTCCTGCCCCTGACGGAAGGAGGGCTGGTCGAGCTGCGTTTCGACCGGCGCGGCGAGGCGATCAACAAGCTGGACGCGCGCACCGTCGACGAGTTCCGGCAGGCCACCGCGCTGATCGCGGCGGCGCCCGAGGTGCGCGGCGTGCTGGTGACGAGCGCGAAGGAGGTTTTCATCGTCGGTGCCGACATCACCGAGTTCGGCGCCACCTTCCAGAAGTCCGAGGCCGACATCGCCTCCGGCGTGCGTGCCAGCAACGAACTGTTCAACGCCTTCGAGGACCTGAAGGTTCCGAGCGTGGTCGCGATCAACGGCTTCGCGCTGGGCGGCGGGCTCGAACTCGCATTGCTCGCACCGTTGCGCGTGATGTCCGAGACGGCGCAGGTGGGCGTGCCCGAGGTCAAGTTGGGCCTGTTCCCAGGCTTCGGGGGCACGGTGCGGTTGTCGCGCGTGGCCGGCCTGGCCACGGCGGTCGACTGGGTCGCGAGCGGCAAGCCCGCCGGGGCGGCCGCAGCGTTGGCCGCGGGCGTGGTCGACGAGGTCGCGCGCCCCGACGCGCTGCGCGCACAGGCGCTGGCACTGCTGCAACGCGCGCTGCGCGGCGAGGTCGACTGGCAGGCCGCGCAGCAGCGCAAGCGCGTGAAGCTCTCGATGCGCTCGCAGGAAGCCGAAGGCGTTGTCGAGACGGCGCGCACCGCGCTGCTGGCGCGCGGCCCGAAGCACCAGCCCGCGGCCGTGATCGCGCTGGAAATGATGGCGCAGGCCGCGGGCCAGGACCGTTCCGGTGCGCTGGACCTCGAAGCTGCCGCCTTCGGCCGCGTCGCCAAGACCCAGGCCGCGTCCTCGCTGGTGCAGGCCTTCCTCAACGACCAGGCCCTGAAGAAGCGCTACAAGGCCCATGCGCGCGAAGGCCGCAAGGTCGCGCAGGCGGCGGTGCTGGGCGCGGGCATCATGGGCGGCGGCATCGCCTACACCAGCGCGCTGCGCGGCACGCCGGTGCGCATGAAGGACATCGCGCAGCCGCAGCTCGACCTCGGCATCGCCGAGGCGAGCAAGCAACTGGCCAAGCAGGTCAAGAGCGGCCGGCTCTCGCAGGGGCGCGCCGACGCCGTGCTCGCCTCCATCCAACCGCAGCTCGACGAGGCCGGTTTCGACGCGGTCGACTGCGTGATCGAGGCCGTGGTCGAGAACCTCGCGGTCAAGCGCAAGGTGCTTGCCGCGCTGGAGGGCGTGGTCCCGCCCGGCACGGTGATCGCATCGAACACCTCGAGCCTGCGCATCGACGACATCGCGCAGCCGCTCACGCGGCCCGAGGACTTCGTCGGCATGCACTTCTTCAACCCGGTGCCGGTGATGCAGCTGGTCGAGGTGATCCAGGGCTCGCGCACGCGCGCGTCGGCGGTGTCCACCGCCGTGGGCTATGCGGTGGCCATGGGCAAGACGCCGATCGTGGTCAAGGACTGCCCGGGCTTCCTGGTCAACCGCATCCTCACGCCCTACATCACGGCCTTCACCCAGCTGGTGGCCGACGGCGCCGATTTCGAGAATGTCGACCGCGTGATGGAAGCCTTCGGCTGGCCCATGGGCCCGGCCTACCTGCAGGACGTGGTGGGCATGGACGTGGGCGCGCACGTGGGCGACGTGATCTCGGCCGGCTATCCGCAGCGCATGCGCCCCACGCAGCGCGACGCGGTCAAGCTCATGGTGGCGAACAGGCGCTACGGCCAGAAGAACGGCGCGGGCTTCTACCGCTACGAGAACGATCCCACGGGCCGGCCGCGCAAGTTCTCCGCGCCGGAAGCGCATGCGCTCGTGGCCACGCTGCAGCCCGAGGGCCGACGCGACTTCTCCGACGCCGACATCGTCGAACGGATGATGCTGCCGCTGATCGTCGAGGCCGCGCACGCGCTCGAGGAGGGCGTGGTCGCGACGCCGGCCGAGCTCGACATGGCGCTGCTGCTGGGCATCGGCTTCCCGGCCTATGCGGGCGGCGCCCTCAAGTACGCCGACTGGCTGGGCCTGGCGCGCGTGGTCGCGCTGAGCGAGCGCCATGCGGCGCTGGGCCCGCAGTACGTCGCCACGCCGCGCATGCGCGAGATGGCCGCCAGCGGCGCGCGCTATTACCCCGTCTGATTTCCTTTCTTCTTTCTCCCTCCAGATCCATTCTTCAAGGACTCCCGATGCAACTCGATTCCAGCATTGCCGCCGTCGTCACCGGCGGCGCCTCGGGCCTCGGCGCGGCCACCGCGCGGCGCCTGGCCAGCCACGGCGTGAAGGTCGCGCTGTTCGACCTCAACGAAGCCCAGGGCGAGGCCCTGGCGGCCGAGCTCGGCGGCGTGTTCTGCAAGGTCGACGTGACCTCCGACGAACAGGTCGACGCGGCCTTCGCGAAGGCGCGCGCCGCGCATGGCCAGGAGCGCGTGCTGGTCAACTGCGCCGGCACCGGCAACGCGGTCAAGACCGCGAGCCGCGACAAGGCCTCGGGCGAGGTCAAGCATTTCCCGCTGGCCAACTTCGACCGCATCATCCAGATCAACCTGGTGGGCACCTTCCGCTGCATCGCCAAGTCGGCCGCCGGCATGCTCTCGCTGGCGCCGGGCGTGGACGGCGAGCGCGGCGCCATCGTCAACACCGCCTCGGTGGCGGCGCAGGACGGCCAGATGGGGCAGGCGGCCTACACCGCGTCGAAGGCCGGCATCGTCGGCATGACGCTGCCGATCGCGCGCGACCTGATGGGCGAGGGCATCCGCGTCAACACCATCCTGCCGGGCATCTTCAACACACCGCTGTTGCAGGGCGCGCCCGACAAAGTGAAGGAGGCGCTGGCCGCCTCGGTGCCGTTTCCCAAGCGCCTGGGCGACCCGGCCGAGTACGCGACGCTGGCCGAACTGATGATCACCAACGGCTATTTCAATGGCGAGAGCGTGCGCCTGGACGGCGCGATCCGGATGGCGCCGCGCTAGTCATGCCTCGCACCTCACGGGTGCGGTTTCTGGCGGGCGGTGAGGGGATGGCGCGCAGCGCACGAAAGTGCTTCGGTGGTCGCGTTGGTGACCGGAATTGCGATGCGCATGCCGACAATCGGATGCACTCTGGTGGCCTTTCCGGCCGCCCCTTGAACCCAAGACAACGAGAACGAAGACCGAATGGATTTCAGCCTGTCTCCCGCGCAGTTGGATTTGCAACAGCGCACCCGCAGCTTCATCGCCGATGAAGTGATCCCCCTGGAGTCGGACCCGCGCCAGGGTTCGCACGGACCCAGCGAAGAACTGCGCAACGAGCTTGTCGCACGCGCTCGCCGCCACGGCCTGCTCACGCCGCATGCCTCGAAGTCGCATGGCGGGCTCGGGCTGTCGCACGTCGACAAGGCCATCGTGTTCGAGGAAGCCGGCTATTCGCCGCTCGGACCGGTCGCACTCAACATCCACGCGCCCGACGAAGGCAACGTCCACCTGATGGAAGAAGTCGCGACCGCCGCGCAGAAGGCGCGCTGGCTGCAGCCGCTGATCGACGGCCACGTGCGTTCCTGCTTCTGCATGACCGAGCCGCCCCCTGGCGCGGGCTCCGACCCGTCGATGATGCAGACCATGGCCGTGCGCGACGGCGACCACTACGTCATCACCGGCCGCAAGTGGTTCATCACCGGCGCCACGGGCGCGGGATTCGCGATCATCATGGCGCGCATGGAAGACGGCGCGTCGACCATGTTCCTGGCCGACATGGACCAGCCCGAGATCGTGATCGAGCGCCAGATCGACGCGCTCGACAGCTGCTTCACCGGCGGTCACGGCGTGGTGCGCTTCGACGGCCTGCGCGTGCCCGCCGCTGACGTGCTGGGCACCCTCGGCGAGGGCTTCCGCTACGCCCAGGTGCGGCTCGCGCCCGCGCGGCTCACGCACTGCATGCGCTGGCTGGGCCAGGCGCGCCGCGCCCACGAGGTGGCCAGCGATTACGCGCGCAAGCGCCAGGCTTTCGGCCAGCCGTTGATCGAGCACGAGGGCGTGGGCTTCATGCTGGCCGACAACGAGATGGACCTGCACAGCGCACGCCTGGCCATCTGGCATTGCGCCTGGGTGCTCGACCAGGGCCAGAAAGGCCGCCACGAATCCAGTCTGACCAAGGTGCTGTGCTCCGAAGCCGAATGGCGCGTGGTCGACCGCTCGGTGCAGATCCTGGGCGCGAGCGGCGTGTCCGACGAGACCATCGTCGCGCGCATCTTCAAGGACATCCGCGCTTTCCGGATCTACGACGGCCCGTCGGAGGTGCACCGCTGGAGCATGGCGAAGCGCATCTCGCGGCTTTAAACGCACCACCTCATCCTGAATCGCCGGCTCCGAGCCGGCGATTCCGTTTCAATGGCGCGTGATCTCGGTGCATCACCTCCCTCTCGCACTTGCCCCGCCCGGCCACGGGCGCTCGCAAGGCCATTCCAAAATCGTCCGTTCCGACGACGCTCCATATCGGCACGGCGCCAACAATTCTCCGGACCCTTGACCTCACCGGAGAACTTCCCATGCCCGAAGCCTATATCGTCGCCGCCGCCCGCACCGCCGGTGGCCGCCGCAACGGCCGCCTTGCCGGCTGGCATCCCGCCGACCTGGCCGCCCAGGTGCTCGATGCGCTGATCGCGCGCGCCGATGCCGATCCGGCGCTGATCGAGGACGTGATCATGGGCTGCGTCGGCCAGGCCGGCGAGCAGTCCAACAACATCGCGCGCAACGCGGTCATGGCGTCGCGCCTGCCCGAGTCGGTGCCCGCGACCTCGGTCGACCGCCAGTGCGGCTCCTCGCAGCAGGCGCTGCACTTCGCGGCCCAGGCCGTGATGTCGGGCGCGATGGACATCGTGATCGCAGCCGGCGTGGAAAGCATGACGCGCGTGCCCATGGGCACGCCCAGCATCCTGCCGTACAAGAACGGCCTCGGCAGCTATGTGAGCCCCGGCATGGCGGCGCGCTATCCGGGCGTGGAGTTCAGCCAGTTCACCGGTGCCGAGCAGATCGCCGTGAAATACGGCCTGTCGAAGGACCAGCTCGACGCCTATGCGCTGCACAGCCACCAGAACGCCATCGCCGCCACCCGCGGCGGACGTTTCGCCGACGAGATCGTGCCGATCGCGGTGCGCCTGGCCGACGGCAGCGAGACCGGCGAGATGCACACCACCGACGAAGGCATCCGCTACGAGGCCACGCTGGAGAGCATTGCAGGCGTCAAGCTGATCGCCGAGGGCGGCCGCTGCACCGCGGCCACCGCAAGCCAGATCTGCGACGGCGCGGCCGGCCTGCTGGTGGTCAACGAGCGCGGCCTCAAGACGCTGGGCGTCAAGCCGCTGGCGCGCGTGCACCACATGACCGTGATCGGCCACGACCCGGTGATCATGCTCGAGGCCCCGATCCCGGCCACGCAGCGCGCGCTGCAAAAGGCCGGCATGAAGATCGACGACATCGATCTCTACGAGGTCAACGAGGCCTTCGCGCCGGTGCCGCTGGCCTGGCTGCAGACGCTGGGCGCCGACCCGGCTCGCCTCAATGTGCACGGCGGCGCGATCGCACTGGGCCATCCGCTGGGCGGCTCGGGCGCCAAGCTCATGACCACGCTGGTGCATGCGCTGGGCCAGCGCGGCAAGCGCTATGGGCTGCAGACGATGTGCGAGGGCGGTGGTCTGGCCAACGTGACGATCATCGAGCGGCTGTAGGCCTGGCCCAAAGCCGGCAAGCGCGGGCACACCCCCAGGCTTGCCCACTTCGTGTGGCCTCCCACCCCCTTGCAGGGGGCAACACCAGCGGCCCGGCAAAGCCGGTTCCGCGGTGTTCCTGAAACAGAGCGCGCCACGGTCGTCGATCGCGGCCATCCCCCATAAAAATGAGATCGAAGCATGACCCATGACAACGATCGCGGAGACAAGGCCCTGCTGCACATCGACGGCGTCTCGGTGCGCTTCGGCGGCATCGTGGCGCTCGACGGCGTGTCCTTCGACGTGCAGCGCGGGCAGATCTGCGGACTGATCGGCCCCAACGGGGCCGGCAAGAGCACGCTGTTCAATTGCCTGTCGCGTCTCTACGAATGCAACACCGGCCGGATCACCTTCGACGGCCACCCGCTGTCGACGATGCCGCGCCACCGCATGGCGGGCATCGGCATCGGCCGCACCTTCCAGAACCTGGCGCTGTTCCGCACGATGACCGTGCGCGAGAACGCGCTGGTGGGCTGCCACAGCCAGCACCACGCGGGCTTCCTGCGCAATGCCTTCCGGCTGCCGGGCGCGGCCCGTATCGAAGCCGAGGCGCGTGCGCGCGCCCAGACGCTGATCGATTTCCTCGATCTGGGCCATGTGGCCGAGCGCACCGTGGCCGACCTGCCGTTCGGTACGCAGAAGCGCGTCGAGCTCGCACGCGCACTCGCGGCCCAGCCCAAGCTGCTGCTGCTGGACGAACCCGCGGCCGGCCTCAACCACGAGGAACTCGAGAGCCTGGGCGCGCTGATCCGCGACATCCGCGACCGCCTCCAGGTCACGGTGCTGCTGGTCGAGCACCACATGGGGCTGGTGATGGGCGTGTCCGACAAAGTCGTGGCACTCAACTTCGGCAAGAAGATCGCCGAGGGCACGCCGGCCGAAGTGCGTGCGCATCCGGAAGTGATCCGCGCCTACCTGGGCGCGGACGAGGAGGTCGCCGCATGAGTTCCATCCTCGAAGTGCGCGGCCTGCGCGCGGCCTACGGCGCCACGCGCGTGCTGCAGGGCATCGATCTCGACATCGCCGACGGTGAGATCGTCGCGCTCCTGGGCGCCAACGGCGCGGGCAAGACCACCACGCTGCGCGCGCTGTGCCAGGCGATGGTCTCGACCGAAGGCAGCATCACGCTGGCCGGCCAGCGCATCGACGGCCGCTCGACCGAGCAGATCGCGAAGCTGGGTGTGGGCCACGTGCCCGACGGCCGCGGCACCTTCCTGGGCCTGACGGCCGAGGAGAACCTGCGGCTGGGCGCCTATGCGCGCCCGAGCCGTGCCGGCGCCGAGGCCGACATGGAGCGCATCTACGGCTACTTCCCGCGCCTGAAGGAGCGCCGCGCCCAGCAGGCCGGCACGCTCTCGGGCGGCGAACAGCAGATGCTGGCCATCGGCCGCGCGCTCATGGGCAAGCCCAAGCTGCTGCTGCTCGACGAACCCTCGTTCGGCCTCGCGCCGCTGATCGTCAAGGACATCTTCGCGATCATGCGGCGCATCAACCAGGAGGAGCGCGTGTCGATCCTGCTGGTGGAGCAGAACGCCAAGCTCGCGCTCGACCTGGCCGACCGCGCCTACCTGCTGGAGACCGGGCGCATCGTGCTGTCCGGCCCCTCGAACGACATCCGCCGCGACGACGCCGTCCGTCGCGCCTACCTCGGTGAGTAATGAGCCCACCCCCAGTCTTCGCGCACTTCGTGTCGCTTCGCCAACCCCCTTTCAGGGGGCAACACCAGCGGCCCGGCAAAGCCGGTTCCGCGGTGTCACTGGTCTCACCCCCAGTCTTCGCGCACTTCGTGTCGCTTCGCCAACCCCCTTCCAGGGGGCAACACCAGCGGCCCGGCAAAGCCGGTTCCGCGGTGTCACTGGAACTTGAAACAAAGGCAGCCGCCGCATGAACGCTTTTCTGCATCAACTGCTGGCCGGGCTCGCGTCCGGCGGCATCTACGCCAGCGTGGCGCTGGCCCTGGTGATGATCTACCAGGCCACGCACCACATCAATTTCGCGCAGGGCGAAATGGCGATGTTCTCCACCTTCATCGCCTGGATGCTGATCCAGGCCGGGCTGCCGTACTGGCTGGCTTTCGTCGCGACCGTGGTGCTGTCCTTCGTGCTCGCGGCGGCGGTGGAGTTCACCGTGATCCGGCCGATGCACGACAAGCCCGCGCTCTCGGTGGTGGTGGTGTTCATCGGGCTGCTGGTGATCTTCCACAGCCTCGCGGGTTGGCTCTTCGGCTACACGATCAAGCAGTTCCCGAGCCCGTTCCCGTCCGACGCCTGGTACGGCAGCGCCATGATGTCGGCGCACGAGGTGGGCGCGATCGCCGTCACGCTGGTGGTGGTGGTGGCGCTGTTCTCCTTCTTCCGCTTCACGCCGCTGGGGCTGGCGATGCGCGCCGCGGCGCAGAACGCGGCCTCGTCGCGGCTGGTGGGCATCAACGTCGGCCGGATGCTGATGCTGGGCTGGGGCCTGGCCGGCGCGATCGGCGCGGTGGCCGGGATGATGGTCGCGCCGGTGGTCTTCCTCGACCCCCACATGATGACCGGCGTGCTGCTCTACGCCTTCGCCGGCGCGCTGATCGGCGGCATCGACAGCCCCATCGGTGCGGTGCTCGGCGGCTTCCTCGTGGGCGTGCTGGAGAACCTCATCGGCACCTACGTCGTGGGCACCGAACTCAAGCTGTCCGTCGCGCTGGTGCTCATCGTCGGCGTGCTCATCGTGCGCCCGGCCGGGCTGCTCGGCCGCACCGTCGTCACCCGCGTCTGACCAAGGATTCCTCGACATGAACTCTCTCGACGCCACGTCCCGCGCACCCCTCGTGGCCGCTGCGCCATCGGCCCCCAAGCGCGCACGCCGAGGCGGCTTCGCACCCGGCTGGATCGGCACGCTCGCCGTGCTGGCCCTGCTGGCGATCGGCCTGACCTTCGTCGCCAAGGGCTTCCAGCTGTTCCAGGCCACGATGGTGCTGTCGTACGCGATCGCATTGCTCGGCCTGAACATCCTGACCGGCTACAACGGCCAGATCTCGCTGGGCCACGGCGCGTTCTATGCCATCGGCGCCTACACCACGGCCATCCTCATGGAGCATGGCGGCGTGCCGTACTGGGCCACGGTGCCGGCCGCGGCCGTGGTCTGCCTGGTGGTGGGCTATGCCTTCGGCCGGCCCGCGCTCAAGCTCGAGGGCCTGTACCTCGCGCTCGCCACCTTCGCGCTGGGCGTGGCGATGCCGCAGCTGCTGAAATACAAGCACCTCGAGGCCTGGACCGGCGGCGTGCAGGGCATCGTGCTGATGAAGCCCGACGCACCCTTCGGTCTGCCGCTCACGCCCGACCAGTGGCTCTACCTGTTCGCGCTGTTCGTCACGGTGATCATGTTCGTGATCGCGCACAACCTGCTGCAGAGCGGCACCGGCCGTGCGATCCGTGCGATCCGCGACCATGCGATGGCGGCCGAGGCCATGGGCGTGGACAACAGCCACTACAAGTCGATGACCTTTGGTGTGTCGGCCGCCTACACCGGCGTCGGCGGCGCGCTGTCGGCGATCGCGGTGCAGTTCGTGGCGCCCGATTCGTTCACGCTGTTCCTGTCGATCTCGCTGCTGGTCGGCATCGTGATCGGCGGCGTGGGCACGCTGTGGGGTGCGATCTTCGGCGCCATCTTCATCATGTTCGTGCCCTCGCTGGCCGAGAAGGTGTCCAAGGCCGCGCCCTGGGCCATCTACGGCGTGGTGCTGATCGCGATCATGTTCGCGATGCCCGGTGGCGTGGTCGGCCTGCTGCGAAAGATCCAGGCACGCTTCAAAGCCCATGGGTGAACGCGCTTCGATCGCCACCTGTTCTGCGCCGCATGCTCGAGCAAGACCAGGTGCTCGCCATCTTCGCGCTTTCCATCACGGACTTTTCCCAAGCGCGCATGCTGCGGCCAACTCGCCGCAGAATCGGGATGGGGTCGACGCCTCCTGGCCGCTACGCTTCGGCGGGCGCGCTGGACCCGGTCGGCGACGTGGCCAAGGTCCGATGAAGGCCGGCCGGCCGGTCTTTGCATTTCCCATTCCTACGAGAGACATCCATGAGCGACACCGAAGCCGATCCGTCCCTGTTGTATGAACGCGAGGGCGACGTCGCGGTCCTGAGCCTGCATGTGCCGACGCGGCTCAACCCGCTGACGCTCGACATCCAGCGTGGCCTGCGCGACCGCCTGGCGCGCCTGTGCGACGAGGGCACGACGCGCGCGCTGGTGCTCACCGGTTCGGGCAAGGCCTTCTGCGTGGGCGCCGACCTGTCGAGCATGGGCCCGGCCGCGGGCGGCGGCAGCCTGGGCCAGCGCACGGCCGACACCATGGCAGAGCTGTCGAACCGGCTGATCGCCGACATCCGCGCCTTGCCCTTCCCGGTGGTGAGCGCGGTCAACGGCCCTGCCGCCGGTGCGGGCGTGGGCCTGGCGCTGTCGGCCGACGTGGTGCTCGCGGCGCGCTCGGCCTATTTCTATCTGCCCTTCATGCCGAAGCTGGGCATCGTCCCCGACCTGGGCACGACCTGGTTCCTCGAACGCTCGATCGGCCGTGCGCGCGCGGTCGCGCTCACGCTGCTGGGGGACCGGCTGAGCGCCGAGCAGGCGGCGCAGTGGGGCCTGATCTGGTCCTGTGTCGACGACGCGGTGCTGCGCCAGGAGGCCCTGGCCGTCGCGCAGCGGCTGGCGCGCCTGCCCGCGCATGCGGCGCGCGAGATCCGCCATGCCTACGAGTCGGCGGGCAGCGTGCCGCTGGAGGCGCAGATGCACTACGAGGCCGAGCGCCAGCGCGAACTCATCGACCGGCCCGAGTTCGCCGAGGGCGTGAAGGCCTTTGGCGAGAAGCGCGACCCCGTGTTCGGGCGCAACTGAGCCATGGCGAACGACCACCCCACCGCGGCCACCGTGCCCGAATTCGATGCCGAGCGCCTGGCCATCCACTTGCGCGCGCAGATCCCCGGCCTGAGCGGCCCGATGCGCCTCGCGCGCATCGGCGGCGGCCAGTCGAACCCGACCTTCTTCGTCGACTTCGACCAGCGTGCCCTGGTGCTGCGCAAGCAGCCGCCGGGCGAACTGCTGCCTTCGGCCCATGCGGTCGACCGCGAGTACCGCGTGCTGCGCGCGCTGGCCGGCACCGACGTGCCCGTGCCGAACGCGGTGCTGTACTGCGAGGACCGCAGCGTGGTCGGCACGCCGTTCTACGTGATGGACAAGCTCGAAGGCCGCGTGTTCCCGCACTACACGCTGCCGGAGGTTCCGGCGGCCGAGCGCCGTGCTTGCTACTTCGCCATGGCCGAGACGCTCGCGCGCCTGCATGCGGTCGACTGGGCCGCCGCGGGCCTGGGCGACTACGGCCGGCCCGGCAACTTCTTCCAGCGCCAGGTCACACGCTGGACGCGGCAGTGGGAGGCCTCGCGCACGCGAGAAGACGCCAACATCGACCGGCTCATCGCCTGGCTGCCGGCCAACATCCCGGCCGGCGACCACACCACCATCGCGCACGGCGACTTCCGCTTCGGCAACCTGATGTTCCACCCCACCGAGCCGCGCGTGATCGCGGTGCTCGACTGGGAGCTGTCGACGCTGGGCCATCCGCTGGCCGACGTGGCCTACAGCTGCATGGCCTGGCACACGGCGGCCGACGAGTTCGAGGGGATGCGCGGCGTCGACCTCGCGGCCGAGGGCATCCCGACCCAGGCCGAGTACGCGGCGCACTACCGGCAGGCGGGCGGCCATGCCGAGCCGGTGACCAACTTCCACCTGGCGTTTTCGCTGTTCCGCTTCGCGGTGATCCTCGAAGGCATTGCGGCACGCGCGCGCAGCGGCATCGCGGCGGCCAGCGATGCGCAGCAGGTGGGCGCGCAGGCCGCCGGCTTCGCGCGCCGGGCGGCAGCGCTCATCGACTGAAGTGGTGCACAGGGAGAGGTGGGAAAATCCCGCTGCTCCATGACCGACTCCCTTCTCCTCGCTTCCCCGTCGCCGCTGCTCGACCGCCTGCAGACCCTGGCCGATTGCCCGCAGGCCGAGGGCTATGCCTGCATCACGGCGCGGCGCGAGCATGGCGCGAGTTCGGTGTCCATCGAGGGGCCCACGCTGGCCGTCGTGCTGTCCGGCCAGAAGTGGCTGCGCGGCGCCGGCATCGACCTCACCATCGACCCCGGCCAGCTGTTCCTGGTCACGCGCAGCTGCCGCATCGCCGTGATGAACCGGCCCGATGTCCAGAGTGGCCTCTACCTCACGCTGACCATCCCGCTGTGCGCGGAGGTGATCGATGCGGCACGGTTGCTGTGGTCGGTGCCGGTGGTGCAGGGCGGCGACAGCATCGTCGCCATGCCCGCGGCCCGACTCGAGGCCGACCTGATGGCCTGGAGCGGCGCGCTGCAGGCCGCGCGCTACGGCGAGGCGCGGCTGGCGCTCGCGGCCATGCTGGTGCGCCTGTGCGGCTGGGGACACACGGCCATGCTGGTGCCGCCGCCGCCGAGCCTGGCGGCGCAGGTCCAGGCCCTGGTGTCGGCCCAGCCCGAACGCGAGTGGCGCTCGGCGGACTTCGAGGGCGCGCTGGGCATGAGCGGCGCGACCTTGCGCCGACGCCTCGCGGCCGAGCACACCTCGCTGAGCGACGCGATCACCGAAGCCCGGTTGTCGCATGCGATGACGCTGCTCTACACCACGCGCTGGCCGGTGAAGACCGTGGCCGGGCGCGTGGGCTACCGGTCGAGCGCGAGCTTCGTGCGGCGTTTCGTCGAACGCTACGGGCTGCAGCCCGGCGACATCGGCAACGCCGAATCCTGAGCGCGGGACCGAGGCCAGTGCGAGCGTTTCGCGCACGAACTTGAGCGCCTCGCAAAGCGCATCGCACCGAGGATGAGGGTCCGCGGCGTGGGCCGCTTCTCTGTCTGGACCCGTTCATGTTCTCCCTTGCTTCCTCCCGCCGGCATGTGCCGGCCGCCCTGCGCCTGCTGCTCGCCGCCGCGGCCACGACCTGGGCACTCGCCGCGCCGGCCCAGCCGAGCGCCCAGGTGCCCGGCTACTACCGCCAGGCCATCGGCGACCTGCGCGTGACCGCGCTGTTCGACGGCGTGGTGCCGCTGCCGCGCGCGCAGCTCACCGGCATCGCGCCCGCGCAGGTCGATGCGCTGCTGGCCGACCGCCATGTGCCCGAGGGCGAGAAGGGCCTGCAGACGGCGGTCAACGCCTACCTGGTGGAGCGCGGCGGCCAGCGCGTGCTGGTCGACGCGGGCACCGCGCAGTGCTTCGGCGAGGGCCTGGGCCAGGTGCTGGCCAACCTGCGCGCGGCCGGCTTCCGGCCCGAGGACGTCGATGCGGTGCTGATGACCCATGCCCATCCCGACCACCTCTGCGGCGTGCTCGATGCGCAGGGCGCGGTGGCGTATCCCAACGCCACGCTGTGGCTGGCGCGCGAGGAGGCCGCCCATTGGGAAGACCCGGCCTCGGAGGCCGCCACGCCCGAGGCGCTGCGCTTCCTGTTCGGCATGGCGCGGCGCGCGATCGCGCCCTATGCGGCGGCGGGCAAGCTGCGCCGCTTCGGCCTCGGCGATGCGTTGCCGGCGGGCTTCACGGCGTTGGCATCGCACGGCCACACGCCGGGCCACACCTCCTTCCTGGCCGAAGGCGGCAAGGACAGCGCACAGAAGCTGCTGGTCTGGGGCGATGTGCTGCACTACCACGCGGTCCAGTTCGCGCGGCCCGAAGCCTCCTTCGAGGCCGACACCGACCGCCCGCAGGCCATCGCCTCGCGCCGCAGCCTGCTCGAACGCGCGACCCGCGAAGGCTGGTGGGTCGCGGGCGCGCACCTGCCGTTCCCGGGGCTGGGCCATGTGCGGCGCGAAGGGCCGGCCTTCGCGTGGGTGCCGGCCGAGTTCTCGCCCCTGCCCGCGGGGCGCTGAACGAGTTGTTCAACCCACTTTGCGCTCGCGGCCGGCCCAGTGCGGCTCGCGCAGCTTGTACTTGAGGATCTTCCCCGTCGGCGACAGCGGAAGTTCGCTCTCGAAGGCCACGCTGCGCGGGCACTTGTAGCCCGCGATCAGCGTGCGGCAGTGCGCGATCAGCGCCTCGGCCGTGAGCGCCTGGCCTTCGCGCAGCACGACCACCGCGTGCACGCGCTCGCCCCAATGCGCATCCGGCACGCCGACCACCGCGCACATCGACACCTGCGGCAGCTGCGTGATGGCGTTCTCTACCTCGGCCGAGTACACGTTCTCGCCGCCGGTCACGACCATGTCCTTGAGCCGGTCGACGATGTAGAGGAAGCCGTCGTCGTCCATGCGGCCGCCGTCGCCGGTGTGCATCCAGCCGTCGCGCAGCGCCTCGGCCGTCTGCGCGGGCTTGTTCCAGTACCCGGCCATCACAATCGGGCCGCGCGCCGCGATCTCGCCCACCGTGCCGTGGGGCACCGGCACGCCTTCGGCATCGACGATGCGCACCTCGGCGATCGGCACCGGCCGGCCGGCCGAGCGGCGGCGGTGCGCCGGCTGGTCGGGGTGGTGGCACCAGGCGGGCAGCACGGTCACGACGGGCGAGAGCTCGGTCATGCCGTAGAGCTGGCAGAAACCGGCCTGGGGCAGCTTCTCGATGGCCTGCATCAGCAGCGCGTCGTCGATGGGCGCCGCGCCGTAAAGCACCAGTTGCAGGCTCGACGTGTCGTAGTCGCGGAAGCGCGGATGCTCGATCAGGCGCTTGACCATGGTGGGCACCATGAAGGTCTCGCTGGCGCGCTCGTTCTGGATCGCCTCGAGCACCTGGACCTCGTCGAAGGCCGGCATCACGACCTGGGTGCAGAGCCGCAGCATGAGCTGCAGCGTCAGGCCCACGCCGCCCACATGGAACATCGGCGCCATGTTCAGGCCCACCGCATCGACCGGGCGCGTGGCCGCCATGTTGGCCGAGAGCTGGCCTGCGTAGAGGTTGGCGTGCGTGAGCATCACGCCCTTGGGCTGGCCGGTGGTGCCGCCGGTGTACATCACCGCCGCAAGGTCGGCACCGCCACGGCGCGCATCGGCCACTGGCACGGCCCGCGCCATCAGCGCCTCGGCGTCGTGCATGCCCTCGGGGGCAGGGCCGTCGTCGAACCAGAGCAGCGTCTGCAGTGCGCGTGACAGGCCGTGCTGCTGCGCACCGAGTGCCGCGTGTTTGGCATCGACCAGCAGCAGCCGCGTGTCGCAGTCGTCGAGCGAGTAGGTGACCTCGCGCGCGCTCCAGCGGATGTTGACCGGGTTGACCACCGCGCCGGCCCACCAGGCCGCGTAGAAGAACTCGACATAGCGGTCGGAGTTGAGCGCCATCATGCCGACCCGGTCGCCGGGCTGCACGCCCTGCGCCTGCAGCACCGCGGCCAGCCGCGCCACGCGGTCGACGAAGGTGGCGAAGCTGCTGCGACGCGCGCCGCAGACCAGGGCCGTGGCCTGGGGTTTTTCCTGCAGGGCCTTGTGCAGGGGCTGGGTGAGTTCCATGAAAAAGCGTCTCCGGGAGGGCGTGGAAGGGCGGGGCGCGCGAGGGTCCCGCCCGGCCTCGATTCTTGTGTGCCGCCGGCGGCTTGGCTGTCGTCCAAATCGACGATTCGGCGTGTGGCACGCATGACTGTGTTTGCGAACAGCCGCGCCAAATTCGTCCCTTTGGACGAGCGTTCACCACGGGGCCCCGGCCGAGAATTCTCCGAGGCCGCAGCACGCGGCAGGCGACACACAGGAGACAAGACAATGCCCAAACATCCAGCCATCCGCGCCGCCGCTCTCGGCAAGCGCGGCTTCTGCCGCGGCGCCATGGCCGCCGCCGCGGTCGTGCTCTCGCTCTCGCTCTCGTTCCACGCGCAGGTGCAGGCGCAGCCCTCGGCGCCGTTTCCGTCGAAGCCGATCACGCTGCTGCTGCCGTTCACCGCGGGCGGCGCCACCGATGTGCAGATCCGCGCGCTTGCGCAGGCCGCCTCGCAGACGCTGCGCCAGCCCGTGGTGGTGGTCAACCAGCCGGGCGTGGCCGGCACCATGGCACCCGCGGCGATGGCACGCAGCGCCGCGCCCGACGGCTACACGATCTCGATGATCCCCTCGACGCTGTTCCGGCTGCCGCATGTGCAGAAGGTCAACTACGACCCGGTGGCCGACTTCAGCTACATCATCGGCGTGACCAGCTACAGCTTCGGCATCGTGGTGGCCGCGGATGCGCCCTGGAAGACCTTGCCCGAGCTCATCGCCGCGGCCAAGGCCACGCCCGACAAGATCTCCTTCGGCGCGATCGGGCAGGGCAGCTCGGGCCACATCGGCATCTCGCGGCTGTCGCGCGCCGCGGGCTTCCCGCTCAACTACATCCCGTTCAAGGGCGCCTCCGAAGTGGTGCAGGCCACCATGGGCGGCCACATCCAGGTCATGACCGAGGCCGGCTGGGGCACCATGGTGGAAGCGGGCAAGCTGCGCCTGCTGGCCGTGATGGACGAGCAGCGCTCGCCGCGCTGGCCGCAGGTGCCGACGCTCAAGGAACTGGGCTACGACATCGCGGTGCGCTCGCCGGTCGGCCTGGCCGGCCCCAAGGGCATGAGCCCGCAGGTCGTGAAGACGCTGCACGACGCCTTCCTGGCCGCCAGCGCCGACCCGCAATTCCTGAAGGCGCTCGAAGTGCAGGGCCAGCCCGCGGTCCACATGGACAGCGAGCAGTACCGCCGCTTCGCCATCGCGCAGACGGCCAGCGACAAGCGCTTCGTCGAGGAACTCGGCTTCAAGCTCAACGAGTGAACGTCGTGAACCCTGCGGGTGGCGTAGGGGCGCCCCGGATCGTTCCGGCCGATGGGGTGGCGGCGGGCGCCCGCCATCTCGACTTCGCTTCGCTCAGGCCGTCGCCTCGCGCGACCCGACACGTCTTGTTTGCAGCCACAGGACCGCGACCGCCGCAGCAGCAGCCGACGCACCCGCCAAGGGAACCAGCGACAGATCGGCATACGAGATGGTGAGGCTGCCCAGCGCCCCGCCCAGTGCCGTTCCCAGATTGAAGGACGCGATGTTCAAGCCCGCAGCCACGGCCGTCGACTCCGGCGCAAGGGACTGGGCCAGCTTCAGGAGACGCAGGGTCAGCAGGGTCACGATGCAGAAGAAGAACATGCCCAACGATCCGACAAGGACCATCATCGCGACGGGAGAACAGTTCAACCCATACAGGCCGAGCAGGTTCAACGTCAGTCCGACCAACGCGGCCAGGCTGCTGCCGACGGGCCCCATCGCATCCGCCAGATAGCCGCCGAGAAGGTTACCGGCGATGGCGCACACGCCGAACACGAGCATGCCGGCGCTCAGCCATCGGAGGTCGACACCGGTGATGTCCAGCAGGTAGGGCGAAACGAAGGTGAAGAAGGAAAAGGTCGCGACGCTCACCAATGCGCTGACGCCGGCCGTGATCATCAACTGCGGATGCGTGACGGCCTTGAGGCCGTGCCACGCACTCGCCCGACGGCCACTGTGCCGGTCGGCCTCGCGAACGGGCATGAAGAACAGCAAGCCGAACATGCTGAGGGTGCCCAGCGCCCCGATGGACAGAAAGATGAGTCGCCACGACCAGATGCTGCCGAGGAATGTGCCCATCGGGACGCCGACGGCGAGCGCAAGCGTCAGTCCGATCCAGACCACCGAGAGCGCGCGGCCGGCGCGTTTCGGGTCGACCAGCTTCGTCGCCGCATCCGAGGCGACCGCCATGAAGACGCCGTGCCCCAGACCCACCACGAAGCGGATGGCAAGCAGCGTCGGCAGGTTCGGCGAAAGGCTCATCAGCACGCTGCCGAAGGCCAGCACCGCCACGGCCGCCATCAGGACGTGCTTGTCCCGCCAATGCGAGACGAGCGCCGTGACGAAGGGGGCGCCGATGGCCGCGCCCAAGGCATAGGCGGCGATGGCCGTCCCCACCGCGGCGATCTGGGCATGAAGGTCCGTGGCCATGGCCGAGAGCAGGCCCGCGACGACGAATTCGGAAAGTCCGAACGCGAACGTGCACAGTGAAAAAACATAGATGGCTGCAGGCATGGCGGTTCCAGGATCGACGACGGAAAGAAGACCCTGGAACGCCTCGCCGGCAATGGCCGGCGCTGTCCCAATTTTCGGATGCGGCATGCGCCGGCACGGGTCACGACATTGCGATACACCGCGTGGGGCGGTGGGTGCCGAGGCAGCTTAGTGCCGGCAATGGCGTTCGTGAAATACCGTTCGTGTCGCGGAACGAGACGTCGAAAGTCTCAGTGCGTCAGGGCTGCGGGACGAGCCGCCGTATCTCCTCGATCAGCCTGTCTCTCAGCGGCGATGCCTGCGACCCGTTCCATGCCATCAGGAGGTCCAGCTGCAACAGGTGCTCCGATCCGGACGCGGTGATGGAGCGAAACACGACGTCCTCCCGCGCCTCGCTGGCCAGCGATGCGGGGATCAGCGCCATGCCGAAGCCGCTCGCGACCAAGGCGATCAAGGTCTGCAGTTTCCGCGCGTGCTGCACGACCCGAGGTTGGAACCCCGCCGCCTGGCAAAGACGGACGAGTTGATCGTGAAAGCCCGGCCCCAGCGGCCTGGGCGAGGCGACGAAATCCTCGTCTTTCAGCAGCGCCAGTTCGATGGATGCATGGCCCGCGAGCCGATGCCCTGCCGGCAGCGCCACCCATATCGGCTCGCGCGCGACGGTCTCGAAGCGCAAGGTCGGCGTGGATGTCCCGGGTGTACGCATGAACCCGATGTCGGCGGTGCCGTTCTCCAGGGCCTCGACCTGCTCACGCGTCGTCGCTTCGATCATCTCGAACGCGACGCCGGGCGACGCGGCCCGGAAATGGCGCAACGCACGCAGCAGCGGTGCGTACGGCGTGATGTGGATGAAGGTCAAGGTCAGCCGGCCGTCGATCCCCTGCGCGACGCGGCGCGTGTGCGCGACGCTCTCGTCCAACGACTGAAGAATGCTCCTTGCCCTTTCCAGGAAGGAGGTGCCGGCCGGCGTCAACGCGACGCTGCGCTTGGTGCGCTCGAACAGCGGGGATCCGATCTCGCTTTCCAGTCGCCGGATGGCCTGGCTCAAAGGCGGCTGGGCCATGTGCAGGCGCTCCGCAGCCCGGCTGAAATGAAGCTCTTCCGCGACGGCGATGAACTGTTGGAGTAAGCGGGTTTCCAGCATCGAAGTTATCCGGTGTTCTTTCCTGTAGGGGCGCAGTGTGGGGCAGGCGAGCGCGACGGGGACCACTGTCGCGCGGGCTCCGGCACGTGCGCAGCGACGTCGTGCCGAAGCGCGACGCACGCCGAAGCACCGCCCGCTGCGTTGTTCGTTGCACCCTTCTCTCGCCGCACTAATCCGCAAAGTTCTCGGTGTAGCCCAACAGCAAGGTGTTGCACCCTGTCAGCAACAGTGCGAGGGCATCCCAGGCGACGGCTGCTGCCGCCGCGTCGTCGGAGGGGTAGACCAGCGAGAGATCGTCCACCAGGCGGCGAGCCTCCGCCTCGTCGGGCGCCTGCGTGCGCACGAAGCCGAGCCATGACGCGCCGATGCCGAAGAAGCGGTAGCCGTGCGTGGTGGCGATGTGGCGGATGAGGGCGTGGTTCTGGAACACATTCCAATCGGCGCTGAAGTAGCCGTTGGGCAGGCCGGCAATGAGCAGGTCGTCGCGCGCAACCGGCACGCGCTGTACGTAGACCACGTCGTCGTGGGCCAGCAGCCGATCGGGATCGCGGTTCATCGCGAGCAGTGCGTCCACGTCGTCCTGCGAACTCAAGCGCGCCTCCGCCAAGGCGCGCCAATCCTGGCGCAGCGCAGGGACGTCGAGTTGGGCCGCCACATGCGCGAGCTGCCGCGCCTCGTGGCCGTGCAGCGCGACCGGGTCGTCGTAGTCAAGGTCCTCGTCCGCGCCTTCATCGTCGGGCGTGAGCCGCTCGTCTTCGCGGGCGTGCATGCTGGTGTAGCAGCATTGGTCGAGGTCATCGAGCGTGCAGAGGAACCGGTGCCCCGGTTGGCGCCTGTGCAGGTCGTCCAGGCAGGCCAGCACCTCGGCCAGCGAGCGCACCTCGCTCAAGCGCAGGTGGCTGAAGGTGTTGACCGGCTTGAACGGTGAGGGGGTGCGAAAGTCGATGGCGTCTTCTTGCATGGGAGTTCTCCTGAGGGGCTGGTGTGCCCGGACAGACCGAGCGTAGCGGAGCAGGGCGGCGCCCAGCGAGATGATTGTTGGATGTGCCTCCGGCTGGCTGTTGGAATGCGATGGCGCAATGGTCCTCCGAAGACAGCGTGCAGTACCTGCTGACCGGCCGCACCGCGGCCTTCGGTGCGATGGTCGCCGTGGTGCAGAACAGCACGCAGCACATGTCGACGCCGGGCCTGCAGGCGATTGCAGGCGATCTGCGAGCGCTGGGCGCCAAGTCCGGAGGGCCGGCCGTGCCGACGCAGGCGGCATTGGTCGCCGCAGCGCCGCAGCACCCGACGACGCAGGCCCTGCGCAACGGCAGGGTCGAGGCCAACAGCGGGGCGATGGTCTACCTCAACAACTGCAACGCGTGCCACCGCTCGGACGGCACGGGCGCCACCAAGACCTTTCCTGCGCTCGCGGGCAACAGCGTGGTGAATGCCAAGGACCCGACGTCGCTGATACGCCTGGTGCTGGCGGGCTCGGCCATGCCGAGTACCACGCAGGCACCGTCACCTATCGCCATGCCGGACTTCGGTTGGCGTTTGACCGATTCGGACGTGGCCAGTGTGTTGAGCTTTGCGCGGGCCAGTTGGGGCAACCAGGGGGACGCGGTGACGGCGGGGCAGGTGGCTAAGGTTCGGGAATCGCTCAAACCTGTGGCTACGGCGAAGGGACCGTGAGACGCTGCACCTGATTTGTGGAGGGCATTTGTTCGGGGCGCGTGCGCAGGCCACCGGGTACTCCCCTCCGCGAATGTCCCCCGCCTTCGACTCCTCCTTTATTTCGCTGCGGGGAGCACCCGATGGCCTGTGCACGGGGGCAGGCTGCTGGTGGGCGAGCGATCAAAGACCGCTGCTCATTACGCTCATGTAGATTGGGTGGCCTAAAAGGGCTGCCCGCCGCTGATGGTCGACATCCTGAACAGCCAGGTGCAGGGCGGATCGTCACCATCGGCGAAGCGCTGCCGCACGCCAAGTCGGGCTGGGTAGAGCGTTTCGGCGTTCTCGGTACCGGTCGCATGTCGTTGGAGCCGCAGATCTAGCCTTTCACGAAGCGAGGTTGCGAAGGCTATGAGCGTGCGCGTTCTCGGCTTTTCTGCGCCGACCGGCACGCTGCAGGCGTCGATCGACAAAGTTGCGGTTGCGGTTGCGCGCCCGGATTTCAGAAGCGGACGGTGGGACCAAGGTTGTCGGGGAAGCTGATGGAGACGGGGAAGATCGGTTGCGGCGGATGAGGATCTGAGTTGGAGATGAAGCTAGCCTCGGAGTGTTAGAGCGCAACAGTTTGCTGCTCGGCCGTACCCCACGCTTGATGAACGCAAGCGGTATTAGATAGCAACACTGAAAGGCTGCTTCGCAGGGCGGATTCAACCGGTCGACGCAACACAATAACCACTGCTGAGGCAGAAGGAGTGTTGCAGATGAAGTATCGGACGCGAACCCACTACACGGACGCCCAAAAGGCATTGATGTGGGAGCGCTGGAAGGAAGGCTGGACTCTGCATCAGATCGGCCATCTGTTCGACCGACCTCACACCTCGATCCACACCATCCTGTCGAAGACCGGTGGCATTCGACCACCGGACCGGCGGCGCAGCGCGAAGGCGCTGACCTTGGCGGAGCGAGAAGAGATCTCTCGTGCTCTAGTGATCGGTGAATCGATGCGCTCGGTGGCCGCCCGACTTGGCAGGGCACCGTCGACCATAAGCCGCGAGATCGGTCGCAACGCAGGGCAAGACTGCTATCGGGCGAGCGTCGCCGACGAAGCAGCCTGGAACCGTGCCCTGCGGCCGAAGCGCTGCAAACTGGTCAAGAATCGGGCGCTGGCTGGCGTCGTGGCGGACCTGCTTCGAATGCGGTGGTCGCCGGAGCAGATCGGCGGTTGGCTCAAGCATACTTATCCGAACGACCCGGGCCTTCATGTGTCACACGAGACCATCTACCGCAGCCTGTTCATTCAAGCGCGTGGCGCGTTGAAGAAGGAACTGCTGGAGCATCTCAGACGCACACGCGGCATGCGACGCTCTCGTTCCTACACACAGAAGACGGCGATCCATGGGCAGATTACTGATGCCGTGTCGATCAGGGAGCGCCCTGCATCTGTCGAAGATCGGGCGGTGTCTGGCCATTGGGAGGGAGACTTGGTCTTCGGGAGCGGCAACAGCCAAATCGCCACGTTGGTCGAGCGACAGACGCGATACGTGATGCTGGTCAAACTCGAAGGCAAGGACTCGCAGTCGGTCGTCAACGCGCTGATCAAGAACGCACGCAAGTTGCCGCAGGAGCTCTACAAGTCATTGACTTGGGATCGAGGCACGGAGATGCACGGTCACAAATGGGCTGCTGCGGCAGTACATGCCGAAGGGCATCGACATCTCCGGCTACTCACAGCTCCAACTCAACGCGATCGCGCGACAATTGAACGAGAGGCCGCGCAAGACACTCGGCTTCCACACACCCGCTGAGATGTTCAGCGAATGTGTTGCGTCGACCGGTTGAATCCGCCCTGCAAAGCGGACGCCAGCCATCGAGGTCAAGCAAATATCTCTGTTCTCGAAATCAACGGGCCGACATGCTCAAGCCCCCTATGGCGTAGGCATCTTGACGGTCTCTTGCGCCGGTACTACCGTGCGTTTCTGCATCTCCGTAGGCCTACCAAGCCATGTCCGCAGCCTGCTCGAACCGACGAGTCAGGCCGTCGACGAAACTGAGCATGTCCTCCTCGGACCGCATAGCGCGTGCGTAGGTACCATCAGTCGCGTACGACAGAATGCTAGGAAGGACACTGAAGAGATAGTGCCTTGCGGGGGCCAGTGCTCCCGCCCATAGGTGGTCAAGAAACGAACCGATCTCCGTTATCGCCGACGCCTCATCGAAGGCCACGCGACCTGTGAAGCTAACTTGCTGGTCTCGGTCGTTGGTCAGCAGAACGGAGACGGAGCCCGCACCCGAGTGGAAACGAAACGCTTGGCCCTCTTTGCCGAACGCCCCGTGAGCCACGAAGTTCCTTACCTGTGCACGAAGATCCAAGAGCTTGTCGTAATGCGCTTTGGCGTCTTTGTCCGAGATGTCGAGTGCGGCCTTGAATTTCGCATTCCAGTTGTCCTCGGCGAGCACTGCAACTTGCGTACCTACGGTCAGCTTTCCCTGAAGTATCGCGAGATGGATAAACGCGTGCTCAGTCCAACTGAAGAAAGCGTCGATGGCAGCCAGCGCATACCAGTTCACTTGCTTGTTAACCGACAACCACGATGAGATGAGCTCGAAGTTGAACGTCCCAGGGGATTCGCGTCCTCTGTCCTTTGCCTTACTTTCTAGCTCTTTTCTTTCAACGACCTGTGCGTTGAACTGGTCGCGAAAATACTCGTAGCGTTCGAAAAGATCAGAGTTTTTGTTGACGACGTTCAGATCAGATGTCGCAATTGCTTCCTTTGCACGCCACTGGAAGTATGGGGCCGCAACTGAGACGGCCTTCTTGATCGCTTCGACAATAGCGGTCGCGTCCTTCTCGCCTTGCTGACTTGGCCGACCGCTCATTCTCGCGTTGGGGTCGAGATTGGGTTCGAAGACTCCGAGCCCCATCTTTCGATGCTCTATGCCGTACAGGCGACCGCGGAACCTGACGGGTACCGTCCACGCGGTCTTTTCCCATTGACTAAGACGCGGGAACTTGAGTAGATCAACGAGAAGAAAATAGACAAGGTAGTAGGGCGGAAGGCCTTGACCGGCCTCTGTTCGCGCCGACAACATTAGCCCGCGTCCTTCCTCAGGCGAACGCGGAGGCCCGGCGGGCTCCAGCTCTTGGAGTGCCGCTCGTGCCATGTCGCTCATATTTGCAGGCAGTTCCGGTACAGCGATCGACTTTCTGGCTTTCACACCTATTCCCATTCTTGAGCCACGGTTCAGACCTGCGCGTCTAGGAAGTCGCGGGACTGCGTCAAGAACGAGCGCAGGTTGCGCGAGAGCACGCGCTGCAGGGCTACCGGATATGCTGGGTATCGGAAACTCGCGAAGGTCAATCAGCCTCCCTCCGGTAGCGCTGAGTCAGAGGTGGGCGAAGCAGCTCCTGTTGCCTGTGCTGCAGCAGGTCCCTTGAAGCGGATATGGTTTGCCTGTCCGTTCGCCTCGGCCCAGTGCTTGATCTTGATCCCCAACCAGGTCAGGTAGTCGCCGGTACCCAGCGCGCCGTCAGCGAATGGCTCGTGCTGGTCTGAGTCCTGCAAGTCCGCCATTAGGATCTGGACTCGCAGCGCCATGGCATCGTCCTTGGCCACCGTCAGGTAGGTGTTCAGCGGCTTGTCCTTGGACTCCTCCTCACCGCCGAGGAAGCGCTCGAAGTCGGGCACGCTGATCCTGTGCCGGGCGGCCAGGCCAGCCTTTCGGGCCTTGAGCACTGCCTCGCGGATTTTGCCGTTCTCGGTCCACATGCCGTTGCGGTGCCCGTTCGATTTGTATGGCGGGTCTACATCGTGCACGATGCCGAAGTCAATCTTGAAGTGGGTCATGACCTTTATAAGCGGCACCAGTATGGCTTTGCCCCTAGCGCGGATGACTGTCACCTCGTCCATGAGTCCGTGCCCACGCTCAATGATGGACGACATGAAGGCGGCATGCTCCGTATCACCCTCGACGAGCACGGGGTAGGAGCCGAAGAACACTTCGGAGAAGCTCGGGTCGATGTGCTGGAGGGCCTGCAGGCGCTGCTTGTCGTCGTCTTGGAACTCGAATTCAATCTCGTCCGAACGATAGGTCTTAGGCGCCATCGGCGCGTCGTCATCTTCACTCTCGCGTTCGAGGCGAACGATGGTCGTGTGATCCTCGAACGGGTTGACGAAGTGGGGCGAATGGGTGGTCATGATGACTTGCCAGTCGGGATGCTTCGCCAGTTCGTACAAGTGGCGTTGCGCAGCCCGTGCGGCCATTGGGTGCAATGCGTTCTCCGGCTCATCGATCAGCAGTAAGTAGCCCGGAAACGCCGGGTCGTCCTCGCTGTCGGGAATGTTGCCGTCTTCGTCGTGAGCTTTCAGGCGTGACGTAGATTCCGCGATGATCTTGTCGTAGGCGTGCAGATCAGCTTCCTTGGCTTTCCCCGGCCCCTTGTCCGCCTCCTTCTTGCGCTTCACCCGGGCTGCTTCCAGTTCCTTCTCCAGCCGCTTCCTGTACTCCTGCCGGACCTCGTTGTCGCGTGACAACTCGTTGTGGACCTGGAGCATGGACCAGAAGAGCGCGCGCCGTGCGCCGGTTCCCTGCTGGTGGAGCGACGTCTGCGTCTTTCCATCCTGGACGATGAGACTTGAGCCCGTTTTGAGGAGGTCGGCGAGCTTGGGCACGATCGGACTCGCCGCGACGTTCAGCTTCACGTCCAGGCGCGGGAACACTCGCTTGAACCCTTGTGCCACTCGGCCTGATATGCCGTTGAAGTGCTTCTCGTGCACGCCGCTGAGTGATTTGACTCGCGTCGTGACGCTTGCGAGAGCGAGGGAAAGCGCGGACGCCGGATCGATCCGCTCCTTCTCGAGGCCGGCCAACAGCGGACCCAGCGCTAGGGTGAGCAGCATCTCCTCGGTCTTCGCTGCGTCATCCAGCGAACCGATGCGAAGCGGACGGGGCAACCTGGAATTGAAGACTGGATCCGCGCCTCCGGCCTTGCCGTCCTCAGCCCACGCCCCCTTTCCGTCGGCACCTCCAGACGGATCCCACGTTGTGCGGACCTTCTGATACTTGTCGGGTGCCCATTGCCAGCGGCTCTTGACGACTAGCAACCCGTCCTTTGACTCCTTCCACCGCGAGTCGACGTTACCAATGCCGTCTGGGATGTGAACCTCCAGAAGCACTTCGGAGGGCTTGTCCGACGGCGCATGCAGGCAGCGGTCCTTGTTCTCATCAAACTGGACTGAACCTTTGGCCAGTTCGTAGGCGCGCAGGATGGTGGATTTGCCTGCGTTGTTCTTGCCGACCAGGCAAACAACATTGTCTAGTTCGATCTCTACGCCATCGTCGCCGATGCATCCGATGTTGCGCACGGTGATGCGTACAAGCCTGGATCGATTTGCACCTGCCATGTTTACCCCTATGACACGAATATGTTGTTGGTAAACAAGCGTAACAGCAGTGGCGGCTGGGCGATAAACGCCGGACTTCACCGGGCGCCTGGCCGCCAAGTCAGCGGTACTAGGTAACCGGTGTTGGCGAGAGCCGTAGCTCAGGCCAAGAACCGTGAATGACTCAGATCAGTCTTAAGCAGTCGTCCAACTCGACTTAGTTCCCTCAGGCCGGTAGCCGCTATCGTCCCTCGGCTGCCTGTCGCTAGCTCCTGTTCTATCTCCGACCACACATGCACCATTGCATAAATGACGAGCGTCTGAATGGGGCAAGAAGCACATCGAGGAAACGGCCAAGCTATCGGCGGTTGCTGCGTTCCGAACCCAGTGCAGCCTGCTTTGCGTAGAAGCCGATTGATATTGAAATCCGGCCGTGCCTTGAGATCCTCGACCCCCTCACTCCTCCACCCGAATCCCCGTCCCCTCAATCACCCGCCTCCAAGTCCCCGCATCTTCCCGCAGCACCACAGAAAACTCCGCCGCCGTGCTCCCCACCGGCTCGATGTTCATCTCCCGCATCTTTTTCTGCATTTCCGGCTTGGCGATGACCGCGGCCACCGTGGTCGACATCTTGTCGATGCGTGCCTGCGGTGTGCCGGCGGGCAGGAAGAGGCCGATCCAGGCATAGGGCTCGAAGCCCGCGTAGCCGGCCTGTTGGAAGGTCGGCACCTGGGGCAGGGCTTCAGAGCGGCGCGTGCCCAGGGCTGCAAGGGCGCGCAGCTTGCCGCTCTGCAGGTACGGCAGCGCGGTGCCGGTGTCGAGCACCGCGACGCGGATGTGGCCACCGAGCAGGTCGGTCACCATCGGTGCCGCGCCCTTGTACGGCACGTGCGGCATGTCGAGGCCGGCTTCCTTCTTGAACAGCTCGCCGTAGATGTGCGAGGTGGTCGCGACGCCGGTCGAGCCGTAGGCGTACTTGCCGGGCTCGGCCTTGAGCACAGTGACCAGTTCCTTCAACGTGGTCGCGGGAAAGTCGGGCGTCACGATCAGCGCCGAGGTCGACATGCCGATCTGCGAGACCGCCGCGAAATCCTTCACCGCGTCGTAGGGCAGGGCGCGCCGCAGCGCGGCCATCTGCACGTGGGTGGTGATGGTGAAGAGGGCCGTGTGGCCATCCTTGGGCGCACGCGCTACGGCCGCAGCGCCGATGGTGCCGCTGGCGCCCACGCGGTTGTCCACCACCACGGGCTTGCCCCAGGCCGTGCCCAGTTCCTGCGCAACCAGGCGGGCGATGTTGTCGGTGATGCCGCCGGCGGGGAAGGGCACGAGCAGCGTGACGGTCTGCGTGGGGTAGTCGGCCGCGGGGGCCTGTGCGGCTGCGGGGAGTGCGGTGAAGGCGGTCAGTGCGCCGAGGGCCAGTCCCAGGCCGAGGGTGAGCGAGCGGTGTGCCATCGTGTTCCTTGCGTTTTTCATTCGAGCCGGATGTTCTTCGCCTGGATCACCTGGCTCCAGCGCTGGTGGTCCGCACGCATGGTGGCGGTCAGTTGCGCAGGCGTGCTGCCCACCGGTATCACCCCCATGGCCTCGAGCCGCGCCTTGGCGTCGGCGCTTTGCACGACCTCCGCGACATCGGTCGACAGGCGCTTCGCGATCTCGGGCGGAGCGCCCGCAGGCAGGTACAGGCCGAACCATCCCACCGACTCCATGCCGGCATAACCCAGTTCCTTGAAGGTCGGCACCGTGGTGATCAGTGGCGCGCGCGCCGTGCCCACCACTGCCAGCGAGCGGGCCTTGCCGGCCGCCACATGCTGGCTCACACCCTTGGCCGAGACGAAGACCGCGTCGACGTTGCCGCCCAGCAGGTCGGTGATGGCCGGTGCCTCGCCCTTGTATGGCACGTGCAGCAGGCGGATGCCGGCGGCGTCCTGCAGCACCTCGGCATAGAGGTGCGCGCTCGATCCGTTGCCGAAGGAGCCGTAGGAATACTTGCCGGGCGCGGCCTTGGCCAGCTTGATGAAGCCCTCGAGCGTGTCCACGCCCAGTTTCTCGTTCACGGTGAAGACGATCGGCAGGCGGCCGAGCTCCGACACCGGCACGAAGTCCTTGAAGGGGTCGAAGCCCACGTTGGGATAGAGCAGCGGGTTCTGGATGATCGAGGTCAGCGAGAACAGCAAGGTGTAGCCGTCGGCCGGTGCGCGCTGCACGGCCGTGATGCCGAGCATGCCGTTGCCGCCCGGGCGGTTGTCGACGATCACGTTCTGGCCCAGCTTGCGGCCCAGGCCCTCGGCCACGAGGCGCGCGAAGACGTCGGTACCGCCGCCCGCGGCGTAGGGCACGATCATGCGGATCGGCTTGGTGGGCCAGGCGGCCGGCTGGGCCCGCGCCGGCCATGCGGCGCTGGCGGCCAGGGCGCTGCCGAGCGCGAGCATGCGGCGGCGGGTGAGGGTCTTGTGTTCTTGCACGGGATGTCTCCGGGTTCTTCTTGTAGGGGGTGGGTGGCGACTCAGGCCGGCAGGCTCACGACCACGATCCCCGGCCCGACCGAGACTCCGTGGCGGTTCTCGCTCCAGACCTGGAGTTCGAGCCGATGGCGCTGCGCTTCGTCGGCGCTGTCGTCGATCCACTTGCGTTCGACGCGGCCCTGCACCACCACTGTGTCGCCCGCGGTGTTGAAGGACCTCATGCGAAAGCCGCGGATGGCATGCAGCGTGCCGGCCAGGCCGATGTACGCGCGCACCGTGCGCTCCCACATGCCCTGCAGGAACATCACGTTGGCGTACATCTCGGGCGCGCCGGTGGACTGCGCATGCGCGGTGTTGTGGTGGATCGCGTTGAAGTCGCGGTTCGCGCCCGCGGCCATCACCATGCGGTAGACGGTCAGCGGAAAGCGCAGCGGCGGCAGCGTGTCGCCGACCTCGACGTCGGCCCAGCTGCGCTGCCGGGCCCAGTCGATGCACGGGTTCTGTTCGTGGCTCATGCGCTTCCTGCGGCGTGCGGGTTGTAGTGGTACATGCTGAAGCGGCAGCGCGCCACGACTTCTGCGTGCTGGTCGACGATCTCGTATTCCCAGGTCGTGAAGGCGCCGCGGCCGACCTGCGTGGCCTTGGGCTGGCAGCGCACCAGGCGGTTGCCGCGCCGGGCGAGCCGGTCGCCGACATGCACCGGCCGCAGGTAGTCGACCTCGTAGTCGGTCGCCATGTAGGCGCTGGTCGGGGGCATGCCGGGCGGGCGAACGCCCTTGAGCGGGCTGCGCTCGGGTTCGGCGTCGCGCGCGTCGCTGCTGAAGATGGGTGGCTGGCCGGGCGACCACATGGGCGGCAGGGTCCAGGTCATGAGGCTGGTCGACGGCACGGTCGGCGCCGCATGGCCGTGCGCTCGTGCCACGGCCGCATCGGTGTGCAGCGGGCAGTCGAACTCCAGCACCTCGAGGTAGCGGCGCACCGCGCTAGCGTCGATGGCGTCGGCGCCGTGGAAGGTCTCGGCGCTGCCGAAGTCCTCGCCCACGCGCGCCATCAAGGGCTGCCAGGCGGCTTGCCAGTCGGTGTCGGGTGTATTGGGTGTTTGCATCTCAGTGGCCTTGGTGCGCAATGAATGGCCTGCGGCGCATGGAGCCCGCACGGCCCCATGCCAGGGATACCGCGGAACCGGCTTTGCCGGGCCGCCGGTATCGCCCCCTTGAGGGGGAGGCGCCGCAGGCGCTTCGGGGGTGTTTCATCCCTAGATCCCGATGAACTCGGCGACTTCGGCCAGTGGCGCGCGCTCGGTCGTGAAGCCCTCCAACGCGTGGTCCGGGTCCGCATAGCCGATCGACATGCCGGTGAACAGCATGCGCTCGGCCGGCAGCGAGAGAAAGTTGCCGATCGTCTTCGGGTAGATCGCCCAGCATTCCTGCGCGCAGCTGTCCAGGCCCTCGCCGCGCAGCAGCAGCATCACGTTCTGCAGCAGCATGCCCAGGTCTGACCATTGCGGCGGGCCCATGCGGCGGTCGACGCTGCAGAACAGCGCGAGCGGGGCGCCGAAGAACTGGTAGTTGCGCCCGAACCATTGAAGCCGCGCGGCCTTGTCCTCGCGCGGGATGTCGAGACGCGCGTACATCTGCTCGCCGACCGCATAGCGCCGGTCGCGGTAGGGCGCGACCAGTTCGCGCGGGTAGATGTCGTACTCGCTGCCTTCGCCCGTGGGCGCCTGCTGCACGCGCTCGCGCATCAGCGCCTTGAGTTCGGCGAGCCGCTCGCCGCCCACGACGTGCAGGTGCCAGGGCTGGAGGTTGCCGCCCGAGGGGGCGCGCAGCGCCTGTTCGAGCACGCGCCGGATGGCGTCGGCCGGCACGGGCCGGTCGAGGAAGTGGCGCACCGAGCGGCGGCTGGCGATCGCGTCCTGGATGTTCATGGCATGTCCGATGGAAGAGGGGATGTCAGGGTGCGTCGCGCGCGGGCATCACGACGCCCAGCTCGGCCGCGACCTCGGCGCTGTGCTGACCCGACGCGGCGGCATGGCCGAGCTCGGCGTAGTCGAAGGCCGAGAACTGCACCGGCGGGCGCACCTCGAGATACTCGCCCTCGGTAGGATGGGTGCGCTGGCGGAACAGGCCTGTGGCCTGCAGTTGAGGGTCGGTGGGCAGGTCGTCGATGTCGTTGACGCGCATGGCCGGGACGTTGGCCTGGCGCAGGATCTCCAGCCACTCGTCGGTGCCGCGCTCGGGCAGGATCGCGGCCGCGGCCTCGTACATGCGGCTGGTGTTCTTCCGGCGCAGCGCCTTGTCGGCGAACTGCGGCTGCTGCAGCACCTCGGGATGGCCGGTGGCCTCGAAGAAGCGCACCCAGCGCTCGTCGAGGTACGGCGCGAGCGCGAGGTAGCCGTCGCGGGTCTTCATCGGCTGGCGCGTGGGGTCGACCTGGCGCGGGTAGCACGAGGGGCCGGTGGGCGGCACGAAGGTCATGTCGCACAGGTGTTCGACCAGGTTGAAGCTGGTGACCGACTCGAACATCGGCACCTCGACCTTCTGGCCCTCGCCGGTGCGCAGCCGGTGGATCACCGCGGCCAGCACCGCATAGGCCGCGTGCAGGCCCGAGACCTTGTCGGCCATGGTCATCGGCACATAGCGCGGCTGCGGGTTGCCGTCCACGCGCGGCGGCAGCGAGGCCACGCCCGAGGCGGCCTGGATGATGTCGTCGTAGGCCTGCAGCTTGGCGTAGGGGCCGCGCTGGTCGAAGCCGGTGCAGTGCACGTAGATCACGTCGGGCCGGATCGCGCGCACCTCTTCGTACGACAGTCCGGCGCGCGCGATGGCGTCGCTGCGCACGTTGTGGATGAAGATGTCGCTGGTCTCGATCAGCCGGTGCATCGCGGCGCGGCCGGCCTCGCTTTTCAGGTCCCAGTCGACCGAGCGCTTGCCGCGGTTGAGCCGCAGGTGCACCGGGCTCATGAGCGGCGTGTGCGGCGGCGTGCCGATGACGCGGATGCTGTCGCCCTCGGGCGGTTCGACCTTGATCACCTCGGCACCGAGGTCGGCCAGGATCTGCGTGCAGTAGGGGCCGAAGATCACCGTCGTGAGGTCGGTGACGCGCAGGCCTTCGAGCATGCGGGGCGATGTCATGTTGTTTCCTTCGTTGCTGCTGAATCTTGGAGTTGCGCGGCGCGTTGCCGCAGCCGCTCGGGTCCACCCAGGACCTGGCGGTTGAACCCGACGCGCTTGAACCAGAAGTGCAGGCCCAGCAGGTCGGTGATGCCCATGCCGCCATGCACCTCGGTGGCGGTGCGCGCGACGAAGGTGCCGATCTCCGACAGGTGGGCCTTGGCATGTGCCGACAGCAGCTCGGCCTCGTCGGGCAGCGCATCGAAGGCATGGGCCGCGTACCAGACCAGCGCGCGGCCGGGCTCCAGGCCCGCGGCCATTTCGGCACACAGGTGCTTCACCGCCTGGAAGGAGCCGATCACGCGGCCGAACTGCCGACGTTCCTTCGCATACGCGACGGCCTGGTCGATCATGGCCCAGCCCGCGCCCAGCGTGTCGGCTGCGAGCAGGGCCCAGGCGGCGCTGCGCAGCCGCGCCAGCGTGGCGGGCGTGGCGTCGGGCAGGGCCTGCGCGGGCACGTTGTCGAACACCAGCTCGCCCAGCGGGCGGGTCGCGTCGATGCTGCGCAGGGCCGTGCGTTGCAAACCCGGTGCATCGGCTGCGACCAGGTGCAGGGCGCCGCCGCGGTCGGCCACGACGAAGACATCGGCCTGCGCGGCGTCGAGCACGAACAGCGCGCTGCCGTTCAGCCGGCCATCGCCGGCCCGCACGCCCGCGCCGTCGCGCGCACCGGCCACGCTTTCGGCGATGGCCACGCCCGCGATGCATTCGCCGCTGGCCAGGCGCGGCAGCCATTCGGCCTGCTGTGCCGCGCTGCCGGCCTCGCGCAGCGCCAGCGGAGCGAGCACCGCGCTGCCGAGGAAGGGCACGGGTGCCACATGGCGGCCCAGTTCTTCGGCCACCAAAGCGGCATCGAGCAGCGAGAGGCCGAGGCCCCCATGCGCTTCGGGCACCAGCAGCGCGGGCACGCCGATCTCGCAGAGCGTCTGCCAGACCGCGGGGTCGAAGGGCTTGTCGGTGGCGGCCACGGCGCGCACGCGCTCGAGCGGGCAGGCGCGTTCGAGGCTGCGGCGCACGCTGTCCTGCAGGGCGCGCTGGTCGGGGGAGAGGGCGAATTCCATGGGGGTGATGTCTCCGTGCGCGTCAGGCGGCCAGGCGCGGCTCACGCGGCATGTCGAGGCCGCGCTCCGCGATGATGTTTTTCTGGATCTGCGCGGTGCCGCCGCCGATGATCAGGCCGAGGTCGAACATGTAGCGCTCCTGCCAGATGGCCTGCGCGCGCAGGTGCGGGCTGCCGTGCATCAGCAGGCCGAGCTCGCCCAGCGCGTCGATGGCCAGCCCGGCCAGCTGGTGGCGCAGCTCGCAGCCCTGCAGCTTGACCACCAGCGCGGCCAGGCCCAGGTCTTCGCCTGCCGCGGCCGCGGTGAGCAGCCGCAGGCCGTGGCACTTCTGCGCCAGCACCTGGCCCTGCAGCCGCATCAGGCGATCGCGCAGCACCGGCAGGTCGATCAGCCGCGTGCCGTCGACCGTCTCGGCCTGCATCAGTTCGACCAGTTCCTGGTAGCGCTGGGTCGTGACCGCGGCATTGCCGAGCGAACCGCGCTCGTGCTTGAGCGTGGCGTTGGCCACCTTCCAGCCTTCGCCGCGCTGGCCGACGATCTGGTGTTGCGGCACGCGCACGTCGGTGAAGAAGACCTCGTTGAACTCGGCGTGGCCGGTCATGGTCCTGAGCGGGCGCACCTCGATGCCCGGCGTCTTCATCGAGAACAGCAGGTAGCTGATGCCCGCGTGCTTGGCCGCGCCGGGCTCGGTGCGAACCAGGCAGAAGATCATGTCGGCCACGTGCGCGGTCGAGGTCCAGATCTTCTGGCCGTTGATCAGGAAGTCGTCGCCGTCCTCGGTGGCGCGGGTCTGCAGCGCCGCCAGGTCGGAGCCCGCGCCGGGCTCGGAATAACCCTGGCACCAGAGCACCTCGCCGCGCAGCGTGGGCGCGATCCATTCGCGCCGCTGCGCCTCGGTGCTCAACTCGAGCAGCGTGGGCACCAGCATCGAGATGCCCTGGTTGCCCATGGGCGGGGCGGCGCCGGCACGCGTGAACTCCTCGGTGATCAGGTGGGCCTCCATCACGTCGGGCGCGGCGCCATGGCCGCCGTATTCGCGCGGCACGGTGCGGCCCGCGTAGCCGTGTTCGAGCAGCAGGCGCTGCCACGCCAGCGCGGCGGCGGGCGGGCGTTGCGCGGTCGGGGCCGTGGCCGAGAGGTGGCCGTGGGTCCGGAGGAAGGCGCGGATCTCCTGGCGGAAGGCTTCGTGGCGCGGGTTCGGGCTGAGGTTCATCGGCTGTGGTGGCGGCAGGCGCGGGCCTGCGGCTTGTCTCTGGTCTGGCTGTTGTGCGGCCCATGCTAGGACCAAGGCCCGGGCCTCTCAATCGTCCTTTCCGACGATGCCGCCGGCCGAAGCGGCTGCCTACGATCCGTCCCGACGCCGACCGTGGCGCAACAGAAAAACCCAGGAGACCGTCATGCCCGTATTCCCATCCCGCCCGTCGAAGGGCTTCGTGCGCACCGGTGCCGCGCTGCTGCTCGGCGTGGTCGCGGTGTTCGCCGCGCACGCGCAGAAGCGCTACGACACCGGCGCCACCGACACCACGATCAAGATCGGCCACATCGTTCCATACTCGGGCCCGGTCTCGGCCTACGGCACGATCGGCAAGGCCGCCAGCGCCTGGTTCGCCAAGATCAATGCCGAAGGGGGCATCAACGGCCGCAAGGTGGAGTTCATCTCGCTCGACGACGCCTACACGCCGTCCAAGACCGTCGAACAGGCGCGCAAGCTGGTCGAGCAGGACGAGGTGCTGGTGCTCTTCGGCCCGCTGGGCACGGCGCACAACATGGCGATCCGCCGCTACATGAACGCCAAGAAGGTGCCGCAGCTCTTCGTGGCCACGGGCGCCACGCGCTTCGGCGACCCCAAGGACTTTCCCTGGACCATGGGCTGGCAGCCGACCTACCAGACCGAGGGCCTGATCTACGCCGAGCACATCCTGAAGACCAAGCCCGACGCGAAGATCGCGGTCCTGATGCAGAACGACGACTTCGGGAAGGACTTCCTCAAGGGCTTCCTCGACGGGCTGGGCGACAAGGCCAAGCGCATGGTGGTGGCGCAGTCGACCTACGAGGTGACCGACCCGACCATCGACAGCCAGATGGTCAACCTCAAGGCCTCCGGCGCCGACACCTTCTTCAGCATCACCACGCCCAAGTTCGCGGCGCAGGCGATCCGCAAGGCGGCCGACATCGGCTGGAAGCCGACGCAGTACCTGTCGAGCGTGTCGGTGTCGGTCTCGGCGGTGATCAAGCCGGCCGGCTACGAGAACGCCCAGGGCGTGATCTCTGCCACCTACCTGCGCGACCCGGCCGACGAGCGCTGGAAGAACACCAAGGAATTCGACGACTACAAGGCCTTCATGGCCAAGTACTACCCGGGCGGCGACATGACGGATTCGCTCAACGTGCTGGGCTACTCGTCGGCCCAGACGCTGGAAGCCGTGCTGCGCAAGGCGGGTGACAACCTCACGCGCGAGAACATCATGAAGATCTCGGCCAACCTGCAGCTCACGCTGCCCATGCTCTACCCGGGCATCGACGTCAAGACTGCCGCCGACGACTTCTACCCGATCGAGCGCATGCAGCTGCTGCGCTTCACCGGCACGCACTACGAGCCCTTCGGTCCGGTGATGGGCCGTTGAGCCTGGAGAACGACATGACACATCCGATTCACACCCTCCATCGGCGTGCCGCGCTGCTGCTGACCGGCACGGCCTTCCTGCTGGGCTGCGGCGCGGCATTCGCGCAGAAGAAGTACGACACCGGCGCCTCCGACACCGAAATCAAGCTCGGCATGGCCATGCCCTACAGCGGCCCGGTTTCGTCGTACGGCATCGTCGGCAAGGTCAACGAGGCCTACTTCAAGATGGTCAACGACAAGGGCGGGATCAACGGCCGCAAGGTCACGCTGATCAGCTACGACGACCAGTACACGCCGCCGCGCACCACCGAGGTGGTGCGCAAGCTGGTCGAGCAGGACGAGGTGCTCGCCGTCTACGGCAACCTGGGCTCCGCGTCCAATGCGGCCATCATGCGGTACATGAACGCGAAGAAGGTGCCGCACCTCCTGCTGGGTGTGGGTGCGGACCGCTTCAACGACCCGAAGAACAATCCCTGGACCACGCCCTACATGCCGAGCTACGAGGGGGAGGGCAGCCTCTACGCGAAGAACATCCTGAAGACGATGCCCGGCGCGAAGATCGCCGTGCTCTACCAGAACGACGATTTCGGCAAGGACCTGCTCAAGGGCCTCAAGAAGGGCCTGGGCGACAAGGCCGCGTCGATGATCGTCGGCGAGGCCTCGTTCGAGATCGCCGACCCGACGGTCGACTCGCAGATCATCATGCTGCAGGCGTCGGGCGCCGACGTGTTCGTCAACTTCGCCACCGCACGCTTTGCCGCGCAGGCGATCCGCAAGGTCTACGACATCGGTTGGCGCCCCAAGCAGCAGTACCTGACCTATGTGTCGGCCTACGTGAAGATGACGCTGGAGCCGGCCGGCCTGGACAAGTCCAACGGCATCATGGCCATGGCCTTCTTCAAGGACGCGACGCAGCCGCGCTGGGCCGACGATCCGGCCACCAGGGAATTCCTGGCCTTCATGAAGAAGTACGCCCCGGACCAGGACGTGACCAACGCCGCCGGCGTGTACGGCTACGGCGTGGCGCAGGCGATGGAACAGGTGCTGAAGGCGGCAGGCGACAACCTGACGCGCGAGAACGTGTTGAAGCAGGCCACCAGCCTCAAGTCGGTGAGCACGGGCATGCTGCTGCCCGGCGTGGCGCTCAACACATCGAGCACCGACTATTGGCCGTTCAGCACCCTGCAACTGGTGCGCTTCAACGGCAAGGAATTCGAGCCGATGGGCCAGTCGATCGCCGTGAAGTAAGCGCCTTTCCAAGAACCACCGGAGACACAAGAATGCTCGGACTGATGCAGGACCGCCCGCTGATGATCTCGTCGCTGATCGATCACGCGGCCACCTTCCACCCGGAGACCGAGATCGTCGCGCGCACCGTCGAAGGCCCGGTGCACCGCACCAACTACCGCGAGGTGCAGCGCCGCGCCAAGCGCGTGGCCAACGCGATGCAGGCGCTGGGCATCACGCCCGGCCAGCGCGTGGGCACGCTGGCCTGGAACACGCACCGTCACCTCGAGCTGTACTACGGCGTTTCTGGCACGGGCGCTGTGCTGCACACGGTGAATCCGCGGCTGTTCCCGGAGCAGATCGACTACATCGTCAACCATGCCGAAGACCAGGTGCTGTTCTTCGACATCTCCTTCGCGGCGCTGGTCGCGCAGCTCGCGCCCGCGCTCAAGACCGTCCACACCTTCGTGGCCATGACCGACCGCGAACACATGCCCGCGATCGATCTGCCCAATTTGCTGTGCTACGAGGAGCTGATCGCCGCGCAGAGCGAGGACTACACCTGGCCCGAGTTCGACGAGCGCACCGCTTCGTCGCTGTGCTACACCTCGGGCACCACCGGCAACCCCAAGGGCGTGCTGTATTCGCACCGCTCGACCGTGCTGCATTCGCTGATGGAATGCGCGCCCGACACCTTCAACGTGAATTCGGGCATGACGCTGCTGCTGGCCGTGCCCATGTTCCACGCCAACGCCTGGGGCATGCCGTACTCGGCCGCGATGGCGGGCGCCAAGCTGGTCATGCCCGGCCCCAAGCTCGACGGCCAGAGCCTCTACGAACTCATGCGCGACGAGAAGGTGACCTTCTCGCAGGCCGTGCCCACGGTCTGGCTGATGCAGTTCCAGTATTTCGATGCGCACCCCGAGATCGACACGCTGGCGCTGGGCCTGAAGCGCATCGGCGTGGGCGGTGCGGCCACGCCGCGCAGCATGATCGAGCGCTTCGAGCGCGACTTCGGCGCCGACTTCGTGCAGGGCTGGGGCATGACCGAAACCAGCCCCATCGGCGTGATCGGCAACCTGCTGCCCAAGCACCGCGGCCTGTCGAAGGAGGCGCAGACGACGGTCAAGATGAAGCAGGGCCGCGGCGTCTGGGGCGTGGAGCTCAAGATCGTCGACGAGGAAGGGCGCCGGCTGCCGCACGACGGCCAGGCCTTCGGCCACCTGCACGTGCGCGGCCCGTGGATCGCGAGCGGCTATTTCAAGAGCGAGGGCGGCGCGGTGCTCGACACCGAAGGCTACTTCCCGACCGGCGATGTGGCGACGGTCGACACCGACGGCTATGTGCAACTGGTGGACCGCGCCAAGGACGTGATCAAGTCGGGCGGCGAGTGGATCTCGTCGATCGACCTCGAGAACGCGGCCAATGCGCATCCGGCGGTGGCCGAGGCGGCCGTCATAGGCATCCCGCATCCCAAGTGGCAGGAGCGGCCGCTGCTGGTGATCGTCAAGCGCGCGGGCGCCGAGGTGAGCGGTGCCGAACTGCAGGCTTTCCTCGCGCAGCGGGTTGCGAAATGGTGGCTGCCCGACCACGTCGCCTTCGTCGATGCGCTGCCGCACACCGCGACCGGCAAGCTGCTCAAGACCAAGCTGCGGGAACAGTTCAAGGACCAGGTCTTCGATCCCGTCTGAGCAGGGCGCCGCCGGCCCTGTGTCTCCATAGAATCGTTCATCGTTTAGGGCCTGTTCACCCTATTTCCGGGGTCGCCCGGAAATAGTGTGAACAGGCCCTATGCCATCGGGCTGGATGCTTCAGTGCAAACGATGTCTCCGCTTCCGGGGTTGCCGATGTATGGTGGCACCACCGGGCCTTTTTCGGAGAACACGATGATGAGAACTGTCAGTCGGCGCGCCTTTCTCGCGGGGTCTTCCGCCTTGGCGCTCGGCTTGTCGGGACCATCGATCGCCGGGGCGCCGATCCTGCTGGTGCGCGGTGCCATCGATGGCGCCGACGCCGCAGGCAACCGGCGCTTCGACCTCGAGGCGCTGCAGGCCATGCCGCAGACCGCCTTCAAGACGGCCACGCCCTGGAACAGGACACCGGTCACCTACAGCGGCGTGGCGGTGGGCACCTTCCTGTCGACGCTCAAGGCCAAGGGCACGCGCATGCGGTTGATCGCGCTCAACGACTACGCGGTGGTGGCCGACATCGACGACCTGGCCCGCAACGGCGCGATCCTGGCCATCGCGAAGGATGGCGCCGCGTTGCCGATCTCGGACAAGGGCCCGATCTTCGTGGTCTTTCCCTTCGACCGCGACTCCAGGCTGCGCTCCGACAGCTTCTACATCTACGCGGTCTGGCAGCTGTGCCAGATCGACGTTCTCTAGGCGCATGCGAATGATGCGCTTGCGTGCCTCGGCCCTGCCTCTGCGATCGCCATGTCAGGGCAGCGGGGCGACGGTCGTCGCGGTCATCCGGGTGCGCCCTCGCTGGTTCCAGAGAGGATCGCGACCTTGAGACCTCCGCGCCGCTTTCGAAGCCTGCTGATGGCGGTGGTGGTGCTGGTGGTGGCAGGCATCGCGGTGACGGTCACGCTGGCCAATTACCTGATGTGGAGTTCGCAATCGACGCGCTTCAACATCACGATCGAGAGCGGGCAGCTCTCGGCCGAGCTGTTCCGCTTCGAGCTGTCGGTGGCCGAGCGCTTTCTGCCGGGCTCGCAGACGACCCAGGCCGAAGTCGAACTGCGCTACCAGATCCTGCTCAACCGCCTCGAGATCATCCGCAACAGCGAGACCTTCGCGGCGCTGACCCAGGTGCCGGAGGGCGCCGCCGAGTACGCGAACGCAGTGACGACGATCCGTCGCGTGGAGCCCCGGCTGGCCGACCTGGGCGAGCCGTCGGCGGCGCGCGAGGTGCTGAGCGAACTGCTGCCGCTGAACGGCCGCATCCTGCGGCTGGCCTCGAGCGCACAGACCGTGCTGACCGACAACATCGCGCGCAAGCAGGAGAGCCTCGGCCGGGTCATCGCCGGTGTATCGCTCATCGTGGTGGTGCTGGTGCTGATCGGCCTGGCGCTGATGGTCTTCGTGCTGCGGCTGAAGCGCCTTTCGGACCGCGATGCGCGGCACGACGCCTTGACGGGCGTGTTGAATCGGCACGGCTTCAATGTCGCGCTGGCCAGCCAGCCGCCCGGCGGGGCCTGTGCGATCGTGCTGCTCGACATCGACCATTTCAAGGACATCAACGACCGCTTCGGGCATGACGCCGGCGACGTCTTCCTGATCCAGTTCGCGGCGCGGCTGGCCGAGGTCGTCGACCGTGGGCAACTGGTGGCGCGCTTGGGTGGCGACGAGTTCGCGATCGTCTTCCTGGGCGGCCGTGCGGGCGAGGAGGCCGAAGCCTGCTGCGAGCGCATCGCGAAGGCCCTGACGGTGCCCTTCGACGTGGGCGAGGCCCATCTGACGGCAACGGCCAGCATGGGCATCGCCTTCAAGATGTCGGGTCAGCTCGACGACGCCGGGGTCCTGATGAAAAGCGCCGACATCGCGCTCTACGCGGCGAAGGGCGCCGGGCGGGCGCGCCACCTGGTCTTCGATCCCGCGATGCGCGACCGGGCACTGCGCGAGCAGAAGCTGCGCCAGGGGCTGCCGGAGGCCCAGAGCCGGTCGGAATTCCATCTACGCTTCCAGCCCATCGTCGACATCGACAGCGGTCGCACCGTCGGCTTCGAGGCGCTGCTGCGGTGGACGCACCCCGAACTGGGCCATGTGTCGCCGGGCGATTTCATCCCGGTTGCCGAGCGCAGCGGCCAGATCGTTTCCATCGGCCGTTGGGTGGTCGAGGAGGCCTTCCGCGACGCCGCCACCTGGCCCGACGACGTCTTCATCTCGATCAACCTCTCGGCCCGGCAGTTCGCCGATGCCACGTTCTGCCTGTTCGTGGAACGGGCGCTGGTGCGCTTCGCGATCCGGCCCGAACGGGTGATCTTCGAGATCACCGAGAGCGTTCTGCTGCACAACAACGCGGCCGGCATCATCAGCCGCTTCCGGAGCCTGGGCGTGCAGGTGGCGCTCGACGATTTCGGGACCGGCTTTGCCTCGCTGAGCTACCTGCGGCGTTTCGAACTCGACAAGATCAAGATCGACCAGTCCTTCATGCAGGCCGGGCACGGCGATCCGCGCAATGCGGTGATCGTGCGTGCCATCTGCAGGCTGGCGGAGGAGCTCGAGCTGGGGGTCATCGCGGAGGGCGTCGAGACGCTCGAGCACCTCGCCTTCGTCCGGTCCATCGGCTGCCGTCTGGTGCAGGGCTTCTACTTCAGCCGCCCATTGCTGGCGCAGGACTGCGCCAGCCGGTGGCAGACCGTCCCGGCTGCCTGAGCGAAACGCGCCCGGACATCGCGAAAAAAGCTTGACTTAACGCAAGAAACTGCCGGAAAAGGCCCTCGGGCGGGTGTCGCGCGACCGGCTTTGCACAGACACTCGGCGACTTGTTCACGAGGAGATGTCATGCAGTTCGTGGTCCACAACGTCTCGGGGAATCAATGGTTCTGGGAGCTTCGGTCGAAACACGACAACGCGCTCTTCGCGCGCAGCACGCAAGGCTTCGCTGACCACGATGCGGCCGTGGCATCGGTCCTGGCCGTGCGCGCGGCCGCGGGCATGGCACCCACCTTCGACGAGGCCGGCAGCCCGATGGCTCCGCCCGCTGAGGCCGCGTAAAGAGAATCAAGGCCTATTGAAAAACGCGGGATTTGTCACCGAATACGGCGCAGGCTGCGTCTCAAAAAGCACACGCCAGCGCAAAAGAACGGCTTAATCGACATGTCGGCAAGGTGTGTCATCGATTGTTAAATGTGAACTTATTCCTTCACCTCAATCGAACCCTCATCACCTCTCGCCAAACCCTGTTTTCAAGCCGGAAAAAGACATGACGACTGACCTGCGCCGCATTGCATTGACCGTGGACGAGCCGTGGCCCGGCATGTACTTCTGGGTGCTTCAGGAAGAAAACGACGATGCCGGCATCTACGAGCCGATCGATTCGGCGGCGGCGCCTGCGAGCAGCTATCACTCGGCGCTGGCCGCAGGCTACATCGCGTTGCAGGCCGTGTGCGGCCTGACCGGGCCGCGCCGGGGCGTCGCGGTCGCGCCCCTGTTCATCAGTCCTTCGATCGACCTGCAGCACACCACGCTCCAGTAGGCCTGCGTAACCCGGCAAAGGGCCACGCCCGTCGGTCGGGCCCGGCTCGGCCCTGGTTCATCGCCCGGACGGGGAAGACCTTCAGACGTTCCGCGGTCGCAGGGGGGGCGCATGGCCATCGGACGGCTGACGGAGCGACACGGACAGTTCGCCCGCCGCCGACACTTCACCCGCGGAAGTCTGTGCAAACGCCCGCTGCTGGTACATCGTCTGCCGCCGCGCGCGCGCGTTGCGTACCGCGATGCTCTGGCGCCTGACCAGTTCGCGCACGCCGTCTTCGGCCGCGATCAGCGCATTGCGGGCCTTGAGCATCATGCCGACGCGGTCCGGTTCCGGCCACATCCAGGTCGGCAACAGCGCCCAGGACGCCTTCAGCGGGTCGCGCAGATCGTCATAGGCGCGCTGATCGGCCTTGTAGGCCGCTTCCAGCGCTGCGACGGCTTCCGCAAATTCCGATTCCCACTGACTCATAAGATCTCCCGTTGACGCACCAGTATGATTGCGACGAACTGTTACCCAATGTTAACTTCTTCACGGCCGCGCGCTTTGTTCACCGAGCGCGTTCAGGCTTTTTCGGTGGATGGCGCGGCGGGCCGAGTGGGTGCGGAGACGGTGGGGTGGGGGGAGCTCTTGGGTCAGGCGGACCCGCGTTCGCCCCCAAGAAGCAGGCAATGGTTGCCATTGCCTCGACCGCGCACGATTCGTGGTGCGGCCACGGCGCGGCGATGAGAACGCGACGCGCCTCAGCGGCTATGTCGACGAGCCTTCCTGAAGCGTGGCGATCGACCGCCTGACGCGACGAGCCAGGGCATCCGTCAAGGGACCGTTCGGAAGGGCAAATGCGATCACCGCGCCGAGTCCCACCACGGCCAGTGCGAACCAGAGGGCCAAAAACTCTGCCTGTGTGAGCGTTTGCATGGTGTGTTCCTCGAACGGAGCCCGGCATGGGCTGGCGAACGCAGTCTGCGCCGCCTTTTTTCTCGCTTCAATACGCCGTTTGGCCTAGCGCAAAGGGCGCTGGCTGTTCCATCCATCCGGCCCCACCGCAAGAGGGCGGAAGGATCAGACGTCCTTGTCGTCGATGGCCGCGCTCCAGCGCGAGCCCCAGCTGCGCGAAGCCTCGTCGAGATGGCGCCGTTCCTTCTTGGTCGGGCGGCCCTGCTCGATGCTCAGCGCCGGTTCGCTGCCCAGGCGCCGCTGTTCGCGTGCCGCGGCCTGCGCCGCCAGGCTCTCGGGTGTTTCTTCGTAGAGCTGTTGCGCCACCGGCGCCGGACCGCGCTGGCCGCTGACAGCCAGGACCCGCACGATGCGCTGGGTCGGACCCTGGCGTAGCGCCACGGTGTCGCCGGCCTTGACCTCGCGCGAGGCCTTGGCCACGTCGCCGTTGACCTGCACCCGGTTCTTGCCGATTTCCTCGGCGGCCAGCGACCGGGTCTTGTAGAAGCGCGCGGCCCAGAGCCACTTGTCGATGCGCAAACGGTCCATTCCTGTCCTTATCCTTTGTCCAGCGGCAGATGCACGACGGCATCGAGGCCGACGACGCGGCCGTCGGTCACACGATTGTCCAGTGTGATCCTTCCCTGAAGCGCGTGCACGATTTCGCGGCAGATCGTCAGGCCCAGCCCGGAGCCGCTGGCCATGTCGCCGGCCGCGAAGGGCGCGAACAGACGCTGCCGCAGGTCCGACGAGATGCCCGGGCCCGCATCGCGCACGCGCAGCACGGCGTGGTCGCCGTCGGCGCGCACCTGCACCGAGAGTTCGCCGCCCGCCGGGCTGTGCTTGATGGCGTTGTGCAGCAGGTTGCGCGAGAGTTCCTGCAGCATCCATCGGTGCGCGTGCACCGGCACGGCCATGGCGTCGAGGTCGAAATCGAGCGCGCTGTCGGCGATCAGCGGCGAGATGTCGAGCGCCACCTGGCGCACGATGTCGCCGAAATCCAGCGTGCTCGATTCGGGCTGCTGGCGCAGCTGCTCTACCTTGGCCAGCGACAGCATCTGGTTGGCCAGCAGCGTGGCGCGGCGCACCGTGCCGGCGATCTCGTCGAGCGCCTGCTCGGCCGGCACGTCGCCGCGGCGGGCCGACTGGACCTGGGCCGTGAGCACGGCCAGCGGCGTGCGCAACTGGTGGGCGCTGTCGCGCACGAAGCGCTTCTGGTGGTCGAGCAGCGCCTGCAGCCGGCCCATCACGCGGGTGGTGGCCTCGACCAGCGGGCGCAGCTCGCGCGGTGCGCCGGCCGCATCGATGGGCGACAGGTCGTCGGCCGGCCGTGCCTCGATGGCCTCGCCCAGCGTGCGCACCGCGCGCGTGGCACGCTGCACCACCAGCGCGGTCACCGCGGCGATCACGCCCAGCAGCACGGCCTGCCGCCAGAGGGTGTCGAGCAGCAGCTTGCGCGCCAGCGTCTCGCGCAGCTCCAGCGTCTCGGCCACCTGCACCACCGCCATGCCGCGGCCGGTCGAGCTCGCCACCGGCTGCAGCAGCACCGCCACGCGCACCGGGTGTTCGCGAAACTCGGCGTCGTAGAAATCGACCAGCGAGGCATAGGGCGGCCGGATCGGCAGCTGCCCACGCCAGAAGGGCAGCTCGTCGAAGCCGGAAATCATCTCGCCGCGCATGCTGGAGACGCGGTAGTACATGCGGCTCTGGTTGTCGGCCTCGAAGGCCTCGAGCGCGGAGTAGGGCACCACGGCACGCAGCACCGCGGCATCGTCGTAGCCCACCACGTCGAGCTGCTCACCGATGGTCTTGGCCGAGGCCAGCAGCGTGCGGTCGTAGGCCAGGGTGGCGGCGGCCAGGCTCTGCCGGTACAGGCTCACGCTGTTGATGGCGATCACGACGGCGACCGGGACCAGGATGCCGAGCAGCAGTCGCGCGCGCAGCGAGGACGCGCGTGCGCGCATCACGGCTTCTCTTCGCGCAGGAGGTAGCCCAGCCCGCGCAACGTCATGAGCAGCGTGCCGGTGCCCGCGAGCTTCTTGCGCAGCCGGTACACCACCACCTCCACGGCTTCGTACTGCACGTCGGCTTCGCCCGGGAACACGAGCTCGAACAGCCGTTCCTTCGAGACCGCATGGCCCGGGTTCATCATCAGCGCCTTGAGCAGCGCGAGCTCGCGCGGCGTGAGCTCCAGCACGTCGGCGCGGTGGTAGATTGCGCCGCTGTCGGCTTCGTAGCGCAGGCCGCCCACGGGCCGCGGCCCGTCGGGCATGGCGCTGCCTGCATCGGCATGGCGCCGTCGCAGGGCGCGCAACCGTGCTTCCAGCTCGTCGAGGTCGAAAGGCTTGGGCAGGTAGTCGTCGGCGCCGGCATTGAGTCCGACGATGCGGTCGCCCACGGTACCGCGCGCGGTCAGCAGCAGCACCGGCGTGCGCAGCCCGGCGGCGCGCGCCTGCGCGAGCACCTGCAGGCCGTCGAGGTTCGGCAGGTTGAGGTCGAGCGCCACCACGTCGGGTTCCAGCGCCTGCCACTGCGCGACCGCGAGCGCGCCGTCGCCGCACACGCGCACGTCGATGCGGCGGCGGCCCAGCGTGCGTTGCAGCGTGGTTTGCATCGTGAGGTCGTCTTCGACCAGCAGCAGCTTCATGGGGGAGGGTGGTTCGGTGTTTACCCCAGTCTGCCGGACAGCCAACTGACAGCGGGGCGGCGCATCATAGCGGCGTTCAGCTTCTACTCAGCTTTCACCGCACAAGGAGACACTCGATGCGTCGCGATACCTTTCTGAAGTCATTGGCCGCACTGGCCGCCGTGGGCGCCTTGCCCCTGTCGGCGCACGCCGCCGCCAACGTCAAGATGATGATCCCGGCCAACCCGGGTGGCGGCTGGGACACCACCGGCCGTGCGCTCGGCAAGGCCCTGACCGATTCCAAGGCCGCCGACACCGTGACCTACGACAACAAGGGCGGCGCCGCCGGCGCGCTCGGCCTGGCTCAGTTCGTCAACGGTTCCAAGGGCGACCCCAACGCGCTGATGGTGATGGGCTCGGTCATGCTGGGCGGCATCATCACCGGCAAGCCACCGGTCAAGCTCGAGCAGGCCACGCCGCTCGCGCGCATCACCACCGAATACAACGTGTTCGTGCTGCCGGCCAATTCGCCGCTGAAGACCATGAAAGACGTGGTCGAGCAGCTCAAGAAGGACCCGGGCAGCGTCAAGTGGGGCGGCGGTTCGCGCGGCTCCACCGAGCACATCGCCGCGGCCATGATCGCGCAGAAGGTCGGCGCCGACCCGTCGAAGATCAACTACGTGGCCTTCCGCGGCGGCGGCGAGGCCACCGCGGCCATCCTGGGCGGCAACGTCACGGTCGGCGGCAGCGGCTACAGCGAGTTCGCCGAGTACATCGCAGCCGGCAAGATGCGCGCGATCGCCGTCACGTCGGCGCAGCGGCTGCCGGGCATCAACGTGCCCACGCTCAAGGAACTGGGCATCGACGTCGAGATCGGCAACTGGCGCGGCGTCTATGGCGCACCCGGCCTGACGGCCGAGCAGCGCAAGGCAGCGATCGACATGCTGCAGGCGGCCCTGAAGAGCAGCGCCTGGGCCGAGGCGCTGAAGAAGAACGACTGGACCTCGTCGGTGCTGACCGGCGACGCGTTCGCCAAGTTCGTCGACGACGACTTCGCGAGCCTGCGGGCGATCATGGCCAAGTCCGGGATGGTCTAGCTCGCCCCCAGTCTGCGGCGCACTTCGTGTCGCCTTCGCCAACCCCCTACCGGGGGCGACACCTGCAGCCCGGCGAAGCCGGTTCTGCGGTGTCCCTGGTGTTCTTTGGGCTCGCGCACTTCGTGCCCTTTGCCTTGGCCCTCGAGCGGGGCCGTTCTGTTTTTTTCCACGACTGTGGGAGTAAAAAATGACAACTCCAGAATCCTCGGTCGCGTCGCCTGCTGCGGCGCTGTGGCCGCAGACGCTGGTCGGCGCGGGTGTGCTGCTGACCGGCATGGCGCTGGCCTTCGGGGCCATCGACATTTCTTCCGAGGCCGGCTATGGCGGCGTCGGGCCCAACTTCCTGCCTTGGCTGGTGTCGATCGTGCTGATGCTGTGCGGCGCCTGGATCCTCTGGGAAGCGCGCACCGGCGGCTTTCGCGAGCTCGATGCGCCCACGGGGGCCGACCGGGCCTACTGGCCCGGCTTCGTCTGGGTGTCGGCGGGGCTCTTGCTCAATGCGGCGCTGATCACCTCGCTGGGTTTCATCCTCAGCTGCACGCTGTGCTACGTGATGGCGGTGCAGGGGCTGCGCCGCGCCAGCGGGCAGGGCGGCGCGAACGCCCCGCGCACCTGGGTCACCGATGCCGTCACCGGTGCGCTGATCGCGGCGCCGGTGTTCTGGATGTTCACGAAATTCCTGGCCATCAACCTGCCAGGCCTGACATCGACGGGCTGGATCTGACATGGAAATCTTCAACGCCCTCATGGCGGGCTTCGCCACCGCCATCACCCCCATCAACCTGCTCTGGTGCCTGGTCGGCTGCGCGCTGGGCACGGCCGTCGGCGTGCTGCCCGGCATCGGCCCGGCGGTGGCCGTGGCGATGCTGCTGCCGATCACCGGCAAGGTCGACATCACGGCCTCGATGATCTTCTTCTCGGGCATCTACTACGGTGCCATGTACGGCGGCTCGACGACCTCGATCCTGCTCAACACGCCCGGCGAAACAGCCAGCATGGTGACGGCGATGGAAGGCAACAAGATGGCCAAGAGCGGCAGGGCGGGCGCTGCGCTCGCGACCGCGGCCATCGGCTCCTTCGTGGCCGGCACCATCGCTACCGTGATCGTCACGCTGTTCGCGCCTTTCGTGGCCGAGTTCGCCGTGAAGCTGGGCCCGCCCGAGTATTTCCTGCTGATGCTGCTGGCCTTCACCACGGTGAGCGCGGTGCTTGGCAAGAGCACGCTGCGCGGCATGACGGCGCTGTTCATCGGCCTGGCCGCGGGTTGCGTGGGCCTCGACCAGATCTCGGGTCAGGGCCGCTACACCGGCGGCATTCCCGAGATGCTCGACGGCATCGAGATCGTGCTGGTCGCGGTCGGTCTGTTCGCGGTGGCCGAGGTGCTCTACGCCGTGCTGTACGAGGGCAAGGTGGTCGAGGGCCAGAACAAGCTCAGCCGCGTGCACATGAGCAAGCGCGACTGGAAGCGTTCGATTCCGGCCTGGCTGCGCGGCACCGCCATCGGCACGCCCTTCGGCTGCATCCCCGCGGGCGGCACCGAGATTCCGACCTTCCTGAGCTATGCGATGGAAAAGAAGCTGGTCAAGAACCCCGAGGACAAGGCGGAATTCGGCACCAAGGGCGCGATCGAAGGCGTGGCCGGCCCGGAGGCCGCCAACAACGCGACCGTGACCGCGGCGCTGATCCCGCTGCTCACGCTGGGCATCCCGACCAGCAACACCACGGCCATCCTGCTGGGTGCGTTCCAGAACTACGGCATCCAGCCCGGGCCGCAGCTGTTCACCACCTCGGCCGCGCTGGTCTGGGCGCTGATCGCCTCGCTCTACATCGGCAACGTGATGCTGCTGGTGCTGAACCTGCCGATGGTGGGCCTGTGGGTCAAGCTGCTCAAGATCCCCAAGCCCCAGCTCTACGCCGGCATCCTGATCTTCGCGACGGTCGGTGCCTACGGCATGCGCCAGAGCGCCTTCGACCTGTTCCTGCTGTATGCCATCGGCGTGCTGGGCGTGATCATGCGGCGCTTCGATTTCCCGACCGCGCCCGTGGTGGTGGGCATGATCCTGGGCCCGCTGGCCGAGGCGCAACTGCGCAACGCGATGTCGATCGGCGAGGGCAGTGCGATGGTCTTCTTCCAGCGCCCGATGTCGATCACGCTGGTGGTGGTGATCCTGGCGGTGCTGACGCTGCCGCGCATCGCGAAGGCGATGGCGATGCGCAAGGAGCGCGCGCAGCTCGCCTGAACCACGCCGCCGCCGGCCCTTTCCGCAGGGGCAGCGTCTTCTCTCGTCGGGGCAGCCTCATGGCTGCCCCGACGTCGTTTGCATGCGCCGATCGCAGCCGGGGACTTCTCCGCTACTTGGATGCGGCGGGCTTCAGGTCCTCGTCGATGTGCGCATCGGCAGGCTGGCCGCGCAGCCGGCGCACGCTGCGCCGGATCCAGTGCTCGATGTCGTCGATGTAGGTGAACACGGCCGGCACCACCAGCAGGCTCAGCACGGTGGAGGTGATCAGCCCGCCGATCACGGCCATCGCCATGGGCGAGCGGAAGCTCGCGTCGGCCGCGCCCCAGCCGAAGGCGATCGGCATCATGCCGGCGCCCATCGCGATGGTGGTCATGATGATCGGGCGGGCCCGCTTGTGGCAGGCGTCGCGCAGCGCGTCCCAGCGGCTCATGCCATGGTCGCGGCGCGCGACGATCGCGTACTCCACCAGCAGGATCGAGTTCTTGGTCGCCACCCCCATCAGCATGATCAGCCCGATCAGCGAGGGCATCGACAGGGCCTTCTGGCCGATCAGCAGGCCGACGAAGGCGCCGCCCAGCGCGAGCGGCAGCGCGCACAGGATGGTCACCGGGTGCAGGAAGTCCTTGAACAGCAGCACCAGCACGATGTAGATGCACAGCACGCCGGTCAGCATCGCGAGGCCGAAGCTGCCGAACAGTTCGGTCATGACCTCGGCGTCGCCGATCTCGGCCACGCGCACGCCCGGCGGCAGGCTGCGCATCGAAGGCAGGGCGGCGACCATGGTCTTGGCATCGCCCAGGCCGACCTTCGAGAGCTCGATCTCGAAGTTGACGTTGCGCGAGCGGTCGTAGCGGTCGATCACGGCCGGGCCGCCCTCGACCGTGATCTTGGCCACCTGGCCCAGCATCACCGGGCCGCGCGTGCCGGGCACGGTCAGCCGTTCGAGCAGCGCCAGGTCCTGGCGCGCGCTGTCCTCGAGCTTGACCACGATCGGGACCTGCCGCTGCGCGAGGTTGAGCTTGGGCAGCGACTGGTCGTAGTCGCCCAGCGTCGCGACGCGCAGCGTCTCGGCGATGGCAGTGCTGGTCACGCCCAGGTCGGCGGCGCGCGCGAAGTCGGGGCGTACCGCGATCTCGGGGCGCACCAGGCTGGCGGTCGAAGTGATGTTGCCCAGGCCGGGCACGGTGCGCAGGTCGCGCTCCACCGCACGCGCCGCGGCGCCGAGTGCGACCGGGTCTTCGCCCGACAGCGCCAGGATGTACTTCTCGCCCGAGCCGCCCAGGCCGACCGTGCTGCGCACGCCGGGCAGGGACTCGAGCGCGGTGCGCATCTCGTCCTCGATCAGCTGCTTGCGCGGGCGTTCGCCGCGCGGGTCGAGCTGGATGGTCAGCGTGGCCTTGCGCGTCTCGGGCGTGCCCAGGCCGGCGAAGGGATCGCCGCCCGCGCTGCCGCCCGCCACCGTCGTGTAGACGCTCTTCACATGCGCAACCTTCATCACGCGCAGGCGCGCCTCCTCGGCCGTGGCCGTGGTCTGCGACAGCGTGGCGCCGGGCGCGAGCGACAGGTAGACCTGCGTCTGCGAGCCGTCGTCCGGCGGAATGAAGCCGGTCTTGAGCAACGGGATCATCGCGATCGAGCCGAAGAAGAAGAGCGTGGCCATCACCATGGTGGCGAAGCGGTGCCTCATGCACCACTCGGCCGCGCGCATGTAGAGCGTGAGCCAGCCGGCTTCCTTCTCCTGCGTGACGATGGGCTTCAGGATGTAGGCCGCCATCATGGGCGTGAGCACGCGTGCCACCACCAGCGAGGCGAACACCGCGAGCGAGGCGGTCCAGCCGAACTGCTTGAAGAACTTGCCGGCCACGCCGCTCATGAAGGCGGTCGGCAAAAACACCGCGATCAGCGTGAAGGTGGTGGCGATCACCGCCAGCCCGATCTCGTCGGCCGCCTCCATGGCCGCCTCGTAGGGCGACTTGCCCATGCGCAGGTGGCGCACGATGTTCTCGACCTCGACGATCGCATCGTCGACCAGGATGCCGACCACCAGCGACAGCGCGAGCAGCGAGATGATGTTGATCGAGAAGCCCAGCAGGTGCATGCCGATGAAGGCCGGAATCACCGACATCGGCAGTGCGATGGCCGAGACGAAGGTGGCGCGCCAGTCGCGCAGGAAAAGCCACACCACGATCACGGCCAGGATCGCGCCCTCGTACAGCAGGTGCAGCGAGCCGTCGTACTCCTCCTGCACCGGCGTGACGAAGTTGAAGGCCTCGTTGAGCTGGATGTCCGGGTGTTGCGCGCGCATCTCGGCCAGCGCGCCCTGGATCAGCTTGCCCACGGCCACTTCGCTTTCGCCGCGGCTGCGCGCGACCTCGAAGCCGACCACGGTCTTGCCGTCGAGCAGCGCGGTGGCGCGAGGCTCGGCGATGGTGTCGCTGATGCGCGCCACCTGGTCGAGCCGGATGCGGCGCCCGTCGGTCAGCGGGATCTGGATGTCGCGCAGCTCGTCGGCCGACTGCACCGTGGCCAGCGTGCGCACCGGCTGCTCGCTGCCCGACAGGTCGAAGCGGCCGCCCGCGCTCTCGGTCTGCACCAACCGCAGCTGGCGCGAGATGTCGGCCGCGCTGGCGCCCAACGCCTGCAGCTTGGCCGGGTCGAGGTCGACGTGCACCTGGCGCGTCACACCGCCCACGCGGTTGACCGCGCCCACGCCGGGCAGGCTCAGCAGTTTCTTGGTCACGTCGTTGTCGACGAACCAGCTCAGGCCCTCGGCGTCCATCTTGGTCGACGAGATGGTGTAGGCCAGCACCGGCTGCGCCGCGAAGTCGAGCTTGGTGACGACCGGGTCGCGCACGTCGGCCGGCAGGTCGGAGCGCACGCGCTGCACCGCGGAGCGCACGTCGTCGACCGCCTCCTGCACCGGCTTCTCGAGGCGGAACTCGATGATCAGCGTGGCCGCGCCGTCCTGCACCTTGGTCGTGATGTGCTTGAGGCCCTGGATGGTGGCGATCGCGTTCTCGAGCTTGCGCGCGACGTCGGTCTCGAGCTGCGAGGGCGCGGCGCCGGGCAGCGCGGCCGTGACCGTGACGGTCGGCAGGTCGATGTCCGGGAAGTTCTGTACCTTCATCGCGTTGAAGGACAGCAGCCCACCGAAGGTGAGCAGCACGAACAGCATCACCGCGGGAATCGGGTTGCGTATGGACCAGGCGGAAACGTTCATGGTGAGCGAGGCTCCTTACTTGGCCGCGGCCGAGGCGGCCGGTGCCGGGGAGGCCGGGGCGACGGCCGCGGGCGTGTCGACCACGCGCACCAGGTCGCCGTCGTTGAGGAAGCCCGCGCCTTGCACCACCACCCGCGCATCGACCGGCAGCGGGGTCAGGACTTCCACGCGTTCGCCGACGCGGCGGCCGGTCTGGATCTTGAGTTGCAAGACACGCTGGTCGGGCTGCAGCACCAGCAGGTGGTTGAAGCCGTCGCGCGGCACGATGGCCGCTTGCGGCACGGTCAGCGCATTGCTGCGACCGAGCTGGAATTCACCGTTGGCGAACATGCCCGCCTTCAAGGCCCCCACGCTTGTCGCTTCGCGTACTGCGCTGCCCCCCGAGGGGGCGCTCGCGCCTTCGGGCGGCCGTGCGGCGCTCGAGCCGGTGTTCTGCATCAAGGAGGGAATGTCGACGTAGACCAGCGCATTGCGCGTCTGCGGATCGACCGTCGGCGCGATGCTGCGCACCGTGCCCTGCACTTCGGCACCACTCGCGCTCACGACGACCGCCGGCGTGCCGACCACCACGCGGCCCAGCTCGGCCGAGGTGACTTCGGCGCGCCATTCGAGCCTGCCCTTGCGGATCAGCTTGAACAGTTCGGTGCCGGCGGCGACCACGCTGCCCACGGTGGCGGTGCGCGCCGAGATCACGCCGTCGTCGGGCGCCAGCACCTGCGTGTTGCGGCCACGCACCTGCTGCGCGGCCAGCACGGCCTCGGCCGCCTCGACGCGCGCCTTGGCGGTCTGCTCGGTGGTCTGGTACTGGTTGATCTGCTGCTGGCTCAGCGCGCCGGTCTGCGCCAGCGTGCGGGCACGCGCCGCATTGCCGGCCGCGTCGGCCGCGGTGGCCTTGGCCTCGGCCAGCGAGGCGCGGGCCTGTGCCACGTCGGCGTTGATGGTCTCGGGCGAGAACACGGCCAGCACCTGGCCCTTCTTGACCACGTCGCCGATGTTCACCCGCACCTCGGCCAGCCGCAGGCCGTTGGATTCGGAGCCGATGCTGGCCTCCTGCCAGGCCGCCACGTTGCCGTTGGCGCTGAGCGTGACCTTGAGTTCGCTGGGCTCGGCGCGGGCGACCGTCACGGTCAGCGCCGGGCGCGGGGCGCCATCCTGCGTGGCGGCGGCATTGGGGGGCGGCGTGGCCGTCTTGTCGGCCGGCTTGCGCAGCAGCCAGAAGGCGAGCGCGGCGACGACCACGACGGCCAGCAGCACGGCGATGAGGGTGGAGCGGTTGAGTCTTTTCATGGCGTCGTCGAGGAAAGGGAGGAGGTGTTCTGGGCCAGTGCGGCATCGGGTCGCGTCCAGCCGCCGCCGGTCGAGCGGTAGAGCGCGACCCAGGCTTCGGCCCGTTCGCGTTGCAGCGCCACGCGGGCGGTCTGCGCCGCGAACAGCGTGCGGCGTGCGTCTTCGAGTTCGAACAGGCTGGCGAGCCCACTCTCGTAGCGGGCCTGCGTCGCGTTGAACGAGGCCTGGTAGTTCTGCACCGCGGTGTCGGCGTCGCCGGTGCGGGCATCGGTGGCCTGCAGGTTGACCAGCGCCTCCTCGACTTCGCGCACCGCCGTGCGCACGCTGCCGCGGTAGAGCGACACGGCTTCTTCGTAGCGGGCCTTGGCCGATGCGGCGTTGGCCGCACGCGTGCCGCCGTCGAAGATCGGCAGCGTGAGTGCGAGCGGGCCGATGGTCCAGGTCTGCAGGTCCTGGCTGGCGCCGCCGCTGCGCAACTGCAATGCCGCGACCGAGCCCTGCAGCGTGAGCCGCGGATAGCGGTCGGCCTCGGCCGCGCCCACGTCGGCGCTGGCTGCGGTCACCGCGAGCTCGGCGGCGAACACGTCGGGCCGCTGGGCCAGCATCTGCGCCGGCACGCTGGCGACCGCGTGCACCACGGGCAAGGGGCGGTCGGACGCCACCGTGGCCAGTTGCTGATCGAGTGCGCGTGCGTCGAGCCCGCTCAGCGCGACCAGACCCTTGCGCAACACCGCGCACTGCGCGCCTTGCTGCTTGAGCCGGCCCGAGGCGTCGGCTGCGCTCGCACGCGCCAGTGCCGCATCGGCCGGAGCGGTGAAGCCGGCCTTGGCCGACAGGTCGGTGAGCCGCGCGGTCTCGCTGCGCGAGCGCGCATCGGATTCGGCCACCGCCAGTTGCCGCTGGCAGGCGCGCTCGGCGAAGTACTGGTTGGCCGTTTCGGCCGCCACCGACACGCGGGCGTCGTGCCACTTCGCGTTGGCGCTCTGCAGCCGCGACTGCGCGGCGTCGCGGCTGGCGCGCCGGCCACCGAACAGGTCGATCTCCCAGCTCGACTGCAGACCTGCCTGCAGCGTGGTCACGCCCGGCAGCGAGGTGCCGGACTCGGTCGCGCCGCCGCCCGCGCCGCTCGTGGGCGAGTTGCCGCGCTGTGCCGACAGCGTGCCGTCGAGCGTGGGCAGCAGCGCCGCGCCCGACTGCACGCGGGTGGCGCGCGCCTCGACGATGCGTGCCGAGGCACTGGCGACCGTCGGGCTGGCGGCCTGGGCGGCTTCGACCAGTGCGACCAGCACCGGGTCGTCGAGCTGGCGCCACCAGTCGCTCAGGCCGGGCAGCGAGCCGGCGTGGGGCAGGGTGGCCGTGTCGACGACCGCGGTGGCGGGCAGCGGTGCGTTCCACTGCGCCGGGATGGGCGCACTCGCGGTGGCGGGCGGACGCGTGATGCCGCAGGCGGCGAGGGCCAGCGGCAGGCACAGCAGCGCCAACCGACGCGTGCGCGCGTGCAGGGTCAGGGCGTTGAGGTTCATGGACTTTTCTTCCGGGAAGGCTTGGGGGCGGCTGGCTTCGTGGCTGGCGGGGGGAGGGGGGCGGCGCGCCGGGCCGCCTCGGCATCGATCATGGCCATCGCATAGCGGTGCAGCCGATCGGCCCAGGTGTCGATGCTCTGCGCGGACTTCAGCAGCGACGGCCGCAGCGTGTCGACGATGTCCTGCATCACGAACAGCTGCATCGCGAGACCGCTCACGGCCAGCGCCAGCCGGTGCACATCGTCGTCGGCCTTCTTGACGCCCAGGTGACGGCACAGGATGCCCACCAGCGCCTCGTGCGGGCCGCGCACATCGCGCTCCAGCTCCTCGGCCCATTGGCTGGTCGGCTCGACCATCTCGCGCATGTGCAGCCGCATGCACTGGCGCACGATCTCGCCGCGCTTGAGTGGCTCGACGTAGGCATTCATGCACAGCCTCAGCGCCTCGTGCATCGGCAGCTCGGGGTCCTCGAACAGCTTCACCAGGTCGCCGGGATTGCCACCCATCGGTTCGTTGAAGGTGGCCGAATACAAGCCGGCCTTGTCGCCGAAGTAGTAGCTGATCGCGGCGATGTTCACGCCCGCGGCCTTGGCGATCTCGCGGGTCGAGGTCTTGGCGAAGCCACCCTCGGCGAACAGGCGCAGGGCGGTGTAGAGGATGCGCGAGCGGGCCTCGACGCCATCGCTGCGCGGACCGCGGGTCTGCGGCGGTGGGGGGGGAGGAGGAGTCATGCGGCGCCCATTACAGCATGAACATCAATCGATTGATTGACTTATTTTGTTTCTGCGACCGAAACATTCGGAGGCTCGGCAGCCGCTGGCGGACGTTGGTCCTCGCGGAAAAGCGTGAATGCCGCGCTCTGCAGTCACCGCCTGCACGACCTCAGCACACCTAAAACCGTCCCGTGACGGCTTCTGCTCACGGGGAGAGGTGTGATTCGAGGAAGCGCGGCACCGGCCGGCCCTGCGACGCCAGAAACTTCATCATCGGTCCGACCACCGCGCGCACCGCCGGGCGCTGGCCGATGCGGTCACGCCAGGCGACGAGGCGCGGCGTGGCATCGGTCATGCCGGCGCCTTTGCGGTCCGCGAAAACATGGGCCATGTACAGGGCGATGTCGGCGTAGGAGTAGTCGCCCACGAGATACTCCCGCTCGGTGAGCAGCCCATCCATCGCCTCGTAGTGCCGCGCGCAAGCCGCACAGGCTGCCATCGCGGGGGTGCTCTGCATCGCGTCCTGCAGGCTGAACAGCTGGACGACGTTCGGGAAAAAGACCTCGTCGGACAGGTGCTCGAGCTTGCGTGCCTGTGCACGCGCCGCCGCGCCGCTCGGCCAGAGGGCGGGGTGCGGCTGCAGGTCCTCGAAGTACTCGAAGATCTGAGTCGAGTCGAAGATTTCGACGGCACCGTCGATCAGCACCGGCACCTGTTGCTTGGGGTTGATGCGCAGCACCTCGGGGTGGCGCGGTTCGTAGCGGTCGTCACGGTCGAAGGGCACCATCACGCGCTCGAACCTCAGTCCTTTTTCGAGCGCCGCGATCTCGACCTTGGCGCCGAACATGCTGAGCGGGCCGGTAAACAATTGCATGGGGTCACATGTCAAAGGGAGAGGAAGCGTGTCGACCGGATCGTATCCGGGCAACGAGCGCGCAATGGCCGGCGTGAATCAGGCCATGGCCCGCACTTCGGTGCCGTGCCCGAGCGGCGGCTTCGGGCCGACTGTAGCCGGTCGTGCCGACGTCGCGAAGGGGCCCGAAACGAACATGCTCCGTCACATTCGGGGCGCTGGGAAGCACCCATTGGCCCTTGGCTCTTGCAGTCAAGTCGAAGGCTTTGCCCGGCGTCCCGTTCTCGCGGTCGCACCACTCCCACGGCGCGCGAATGTCGACGGGGGTGCCTTCAGCCGCTGGAGTGCCAATCTCAACCATGGGTCGGTGCCGTAGGCGCGCACCAGATCATGGCCAGTTGCGGCCCAGGCCCCGTCGCGGGGATCCAGTCCGAGTGCTTGGATGAAGGGGTCGCCCGCCACGATGAACTGCCTCTGGTAGGGAAGCAGCACGGCCCCCTGGTGGGCCGCCAGAGCCGAACACGCCTCGTCGTAATTCGCGAACCATTGGTTCAGCAGCGCGTTGCAGGCAGGAGCGTGCCAGAGCCGCCCCATGTCGTCGCCAACCTGCGCTTCGCGGCCCAGGACGCTGCGCCCCTGATCCCAGTGTGCGAATCCGACCTCCCTGGCCACCTGATGGAGGCAGTCGCGCAGTCGCAGATCCGTCTGCTCGCGCCGAGCGCTGTTGAGCCGCAGCCGGGCCCGCGTCTTGAGCTCCACCAACAGTGCGGTCATGATGCAGCTTCAGGCCGCCAGCGCCGTGGTGACGCAGAGGTGAGCCAAGGCCGCTTCCGCATGCGACCGTGCCTCGTGCGACAGACCGTGCACAGCGCTGGCGCACACCGCTTCTGCCGTGACGAGCGCTTCATTCAGCAGCCTCCGTGCGACCGGCCGAATGAGAACGACGCGGCTGCCGTCGTCCGCCGCGGTCTCACGCTGAACCCAGCCCATCTTTTCCAGGCGCACCAGCTCTCGCGTCACCGTAGACAGTTGCATGCCCATGGGACGCTGCAACCTGGCGACGGGCATTCGACCGTCTTCGGTTCTTGACAGCAGACGCAGCAGGATGAAGTCGCTCAGGCTGATGCCGTGGAACGTACCGAGTTCGGCGTCGAGCTTCAAGGCGAGGCTGGCATGCGCCAGGCTGATGCGCAGGCATAGATCGATGGCGTTCGTGGTCATGGGCTTGCCGTGAAGAAGGCGTCGGAAGAAGAGACCCCGGTTTCGCGTTGTCCATCGAGCTCCTCGCGCCACAGGGCCAGCAACGAAGCAAGTTCGGCTTGGGGATCGAAGGCGGGATCGTCGCGCTTCTTCAAGATGTCGATGACTTCGAAGCGCAAGCCGTCGGCCCCCCAACGAAGCCAGTCCTCGAGCAGCCGCTTGTTGCGGTGCGTCTTGTTCTTGAGTTCGAAGCGATCACGGTTCATCGCCCCGTCGACGTTCAGGCTCGCCCCAACGAAGACGACTTTGCCGGCCCCGTTTCGGATGGCGTATACGCCCATGCGCGGGCCTGTTTCCTTGTACTGCTTCGACAGCTCGCGTCTCTGGGTCATGCCGGCGCTCCAAAGTCGTCGAAGGGTGGGCGGTTCTGTTCGATGGTCTTGTGGCGGGCGTCGATCCATGCGCGAGACTCAGGATGCGTCAGCCAGTAAAAAGGGGCGTCCTGGTCCAGCCCTTGCAGCACGCGCTCGGCGAAATCCGATGCCGGTTCGGCGGGGTGCATCGTCCGCGCGACGTGCGCTGCAAACGGATCGGCGGGGGTACCAATGCCGGAGCCGGAGCCGGCACCCGTGACGAGTGCGGGGAGCGAAGAGGACGCGAGAGGAGAGGAGGCCATGACGATGATCCATGTTTCGTTGATGGCCACTACCGCGATGGGCCAACGATAACAATGATCTGTCAGGTCGAAAACGAGACGAAACGAGGGTGAGAGCCTCTTGTGCGGAACGGCGCCCCTCAGCACCGAGTCGAGATTGTGCCCGAGGAGGGGGCGCTCATGCAAGACCGACCGCGCCGATGTCCCGGGGCCGACGCATGCGCATGGGTGGCGCGTGAGGCGACAGAAAGCTGCCGGTCACGAACGCTCGTTCCTGGCCGAGAGGCGCGTCAGTCGTAGGTGACCGTGGCTGCGGACGATGGATACATCGCTTGCGCTCGAGTGAGTGCCTGCCGAAGCATTTCGGCCTCCCGTGGCAGCCATCGCTCCAGTTCGAGCCAACCTCTGAGTCGCAGGTGACGTGGCATCTCTACCAAGCCGGTGATGGCGTCCCAGAACGCATCCCAGTTGTGCCCGTAGAAGTCGGGGAACCGAAGATCGGTCATCAGACGCTCGTGAAGCGCGCGAGAACTGCGAATGCCGATCAGCTCGATGGTCAGCTCTGCTTCTCGCGTTTCCATTCGGAGTCCTTGCAACGTTGGGGGGAGCCACGGATTGTCCGGTGTCGGCCGACTGTAGCCGGCAGCGATGGGCATGTGCTCGACGCCCGGTGGAGTTCAGGCCCGGCGTGCCAAGGCAGCGCTCGCGCTACGATCCCGCGCATGCCTACCGTCCCGGCGCCGCCGCCCGCGCTCCCCCTCGACCCCCAGGGCATCCTCGCGCTCGCCGCGCGCTCGATGTTCCACCTGTTCTCCAGCATCAGCCAGGGCATGTTCCTGGTCGACCGCAGCGGCCGCATCGTCTGGGTCAACGAGGGCTACAAGCGCTTCCTGCCGGCGCTGGGTTTCAGCTCGGTCGACCAGTTCGTGGGCCGACCGGTGGAGGAGGTGATCCACAACACGCAGATGCGCGAGGTGCTGGAAAGCGGCAAGCCGATCCTGATCGACCTGCTGACCAACAAGGCCGGCACCTTCGTCGTGAGCCGCATCCCGCTGCATGCCGAAGTGGCGGGCGCCGAGGGCGACGCGGCGCTGGGCGAGGTGATCGGCGCGATCGGCATCGTACTGTTCGACCATCCGCAGACCACGCTTCAGCCATTGATCAGCAAGTTCGCGATGCTGCAGCGCGACCTCGACGACGCGCGCCGCGAGCTCGCGACGCAGCGCAACCATCCGCTGTGGAAGCAGGCTGGCGCCGACGGCCAGCGGCGCGCCAAGCACACCTTCGCCAGCTTCATCGGCAGCAGCCCGGCCGCCGTCGACGTCAAACGCCACGCGCGGCGCGCGGCGCAGTCCTCGAGTCCGGTGCTGCTGCTGGGCGAGACCGGCACCGGCAAGGAGTTGCTGGCGCATGCGATCCATGCGGCCTCGGCGCGCGCCAATGGCCCTTTCGTGAGCCTCAACATCGCGGCCGTGCCCGACACGCTGCTCGAGGCCGAGTTCTTCGGCTTCGCGCCGGGCGCCTTCACCGGCGCCGACCGCAAGGGGCGCGAGGGCAAGTTCAAACTGGCCGACGGCGGCACGCTGTTCCTCGACGAGATCGGCGACATGCCGCTCGCGCTGCAGGCCAAACTGCTGCGCGCGCTGCAGGAGGGCGAGATCGAGCCGCTGGGTTCGAACAAGCTGGTGCCTTTCGATGCACGCGTGATCGCCGCCACCTCGCGTGATCTGCCGGCGCTGGTGCGCAACGGGCGCTTCCGCGAAGACTTGTACTACCGCCTCAACGTGCTGCCGCTGCGCGTGCCGCCCCTGCGCGAGCGGCGCAGCGACATTCCCGCACTGGTCGAGGCGCTGGGCGAAGACATGGCCCAGCGCAGCGGCGAAGCCCCGCCCGAGCTGCTGCCCGACGCGCTGGCCTTGCTGGCCGCGCAGCACTGGCGCGGCAACACGCGCGAACTGCGCAACGTGCTGGAGCAGCTGGCGATGCGCAGCGACGCGACCCGCATCGACGCGGCCGAGGTCAAGCGCGTGCTGGCCGAGACCGGCCTCGAGAAGATCGCAGCGCCCGAGCCGCTGGTCACGACCGGCGACGACGCCGACCAGGCCCGCCTGCTGCGCCCGATGGCCGAGCAGATCGCCGAACTGGAGCGCCGCGCCATCGCCGCCGCGATGGCGACCACCGGCGGCAACAAGCTCGCGGCCTCGCGGCTGCTGGGGATCTCGCGCGCCACGCTGTACGACCGCATATTGGACGATTGAGCGACGTCGGCCTCAGGGCGCGGCCACGCACGCCGAGCAGGGTCCCGGGCGCGGCAGCGCAAGGGCTTTCGTCATGTCAGGCGGTCGGCACCGTCCCGCCGTCGATCACGTACTCGGCACCGGTGATCGCAGCGGCGCGCGACGACACCAGGAACCCGACCAGCTCGGCCACTTCTTCCGGCAGTGCCGGGCGGCCCAGCGGGATGCCGCCGAGCGAGGCCATCAGCGCCTGCTTCGCGCCTTCGTAGTCGGTGCCGCCGTTGCGCGCGATCTCGGTGACCAGGCCGACTGCCGCCTCGGTCTCGACCCAGCCGGGCGACACGCGCACCACGCGCACGCCCTGGGGGCCGACCTCCTTGGACAGGCTCTTGCTGTAGGTCGACAGCGCCGCCTTGGCCGCGGCGTAGGCAGTGGTGGCTTCATGCAGCGGCAGCTGCCGCTGGATCGAGGTGATGTGCACGATCACGCCGCTGCGTTGCGCCAGCAGGCCGGGCAACAAGGCGCGGTCGAGCCGCACCGCGGGCATCAGGTTCTGGTCGAGCGCCCACTGCCACTCGCGGTCGTCGAGCACCGCGAAGCCGCCGGCCGGGGCGGAGGAGCCGCCCACCACATGCACCATGATGTCGATGCCGCCGAGTTGCGTCTGCACCGCCTCGGCCACGGTGGCGCAGCCAGCGGCGCTCGATACATCGGCTTCGACGAAGTGCACGCCTTCGGGCAGTGCGCCGGCCGGCGGCCGTTGGCGTGCAGTCGCCAGCACCGTGGCACCGGCACGCGCCAGATGGGCGACGATGGCCTGGCCGATGCCCTTGCTGCCGCCGGTGACCAGCGCGCGGCGGCCCTGGAGATCGGTGAGGAAAGAAGGAGCGGAAGAGGGGGACGAGTGTGTCATGCGGAGGTGCTTTCAAGGGCTGGATGGCAAGGCGTCGATGCTCGCGATACCCTCGTGCCATGACAAGAACGCACCTCGAAGTAAGCGCTCCAGAAAAGGGCAAGCAACGCCCGCGCTACACGCCGCTGTCGGCCGCCATCGACGTCGAAGCCGCGCTGGGGGTGCTTGAAGGTCGATGGAAGCTGGTCATCCTGTTCCAGCTGTTCGACGGGAAGGTGCAGCGCTTCTCCGATCTCGAGAAAGGCATCGACGGCATCTCGCAGAAGATGCTGGTCCAGCAGCTGCGCCAGCTCGAGGCCGATGGCCTGGTGGCGCGCACGGTCTATGACGAGTTGCCGCCGCGCGTCGACTACCGCATGACGCCCTGGGGCCAGGCGCTGTGCCCGGCGCTCGACGCAATCCTGTTGTGGACCGAGGCGCGGGACCGGTCAGCCTGCTGAAGCCAGGGCCAGCACCATCGACACCTCGACCACGCCGCCACTCGGCAGCGAGGCCACGCCGATGGTGGTGCGCGCGGGCAGCGGCGCATCGGGGAAGGCGCGCTGCAGCGCGGCCGAGGCGGCGTTCATCACCGCGGCGTGCTGTGTGAAGTCGGCGGTGGCTTGCAGGTAGCCGGTCAGCGTGACGACCTTGCTCACCGCGGCGAGGCTGCCGAACTCGTCTTCCACGGCGCGCAGGATCGCGCCGACCGCGGCCACCGCGGCGGCCTCGCCCCGTGCCACGTCGTCGGGGCCGGCCAGCACGCCGGTGATCGGCTTGCCGTCATGGCGTCCGACCACGCCGCTCGAATGCAGCAGGCCGCCGGCCTCGGAAAAACTGGCGTAGAGGCCTGCGGGCCGGGCGCGTTCAATGGCTGTCATGGGGTGTCTTTCAAAGGAGGGGACATCGCCTGGGCTTCGCCGCGCAGCCAGCAGCCTTCCGTGATCGCGGTCGCTGCCGGCAGCCGCACGAAGATGGCCGAGGGCGAACCCATGGCCTCGCCCTGGCGCACGGTGACGAGTGTCGCAGCGTCGCCCACCAGTTGCGCTTCGCGCAGGCCCCAGGCCAGTGCCGCGGCGGCGATGCCGGTGGCCGCATCCTCAGGGTAGCCGGAGGACTTGGGGAACTGGCGCGCGCTGACCGTGGCCGGTGTATCGTTCGCGACCGCGTAGGGGTACAGGCCGGTCGAGCCCAGGCGCTCGCACAGGGCTTCGACCCCGGTGAAGTCGGGCTGCAGCGCATGCAGCGCCTCGACGCTCTGCAGTCGGATCAAGGTCTTCACGCGGCTGGTCGAGGCGTTGAGCACCGGGCCGATGATCTGCGTGGGCGCGATGTGCAGACAGCGCGCAATCTCGTCGCGCAGCGCATCGCCCACGGTCTGCACGGTGGCGCGCGGCTGGCTGATCTCGACCCTGCCGTCGACATGGCGGCCGTGCACCGTGCCGCTCAGCGTCTCGACGGTGGTGGGCTGGCCGCGCCAGTGGCCGTCACGGTGCAACAGCCACAGTGCGCCGATGGTCGCATGGCCGCACATCTCCATCTCGTGGCGCGGCACGAAGTGGCGCATGCGCCAGTCGTGCGCCGCAGGGTCGGATGGGCGCAGCACGAAGACCGATTCGTGGCCGCTGTCGCGGGTGCGTTCGAGCATCTGCGCGGACGACAGGGCATCGGCTGCGAGCCATACGGGGGCCGGGTTGCCGCCGCGGTCGCTGCCGGGCATGGAGAAGACGCGAATCAGTTCCATGGGCTCAATCCGCCTTGGCGTTGACGGAACGCGCAATGCCGCCCCATAACGCGATGTCGGTCCTGATCTGCGCAGCGAACTGCGCCGGGTTCAGTGTGAGCGGCGCGACGCCCTTGGCCAGCATGTCGGCGCGCAGCGCGCGGTCCTGCAGCGCGCGGTCGAGGGCGGTGCGCACGCGCAGCACCAGGTCCGCAGGCGTGGCGGCCGGCGCCATCAGGCCGTACCAGAGCGCGGGCTTGAAATCCTTCACGCCGCTGGACTCGAAGGTCGGCAGGTCCTGGAACACGGCCGACGCTTCGCTGATGGCCAGCGCGCGCATGCGTCCGGCGCGGACCTGCGGCACCAACGCCGTCGGGTTGTCGAACAGCACCTGGATCTGGCCACCCATCAAGTCCGACTGCGCGGGCGCCGCACCGCGGTAGGGGATGTGCGTCATCTCGATGCCGGTGCGCTGCTTGAACAGCTCGGCCGCCAGGTGGCTGGAAGTGCCGTTGCCGATGCTGCCGTAGTTGAGCGCGCCGGGATGTTTCTTGGCGTGGGCGATGAATTCGGCGAGGGTGCGCACCGGCAACGCGGGCGTCACCACCAGCACGAAGGGCGTGGTGCCGATGGTGCCGACGGGCGTCAGATCGGCCAGCGGGTCGTAGGGCAGCTTGGGGTAGACGGCCTGTGCCGATGCGATGGTGGTGGTGGTCGCGGCCACCAGCGTGTAGCCGTCGGCGGGTGCCTTCGCGCCGTAGCCCGTGCCCACCGTGCCGCCCGCGCCCGCGCGGTTGTCGATGATCACCGGCACGCCGAGTTCGGCCTGCAGCCGCACCTGCACCGAGCGGAAGATCACGTCGGTGCCGCCGCCGGCCGGAAAGGGCACGACGATGGTGATCGGCCTGGCCGGGTAGGGCGCGGCCGACCAGGCGATGGCCGGCGCGAGCAGGGTGCCGGCCGCGGTGGCTGCGGCGGCGATCAGCCAGGGACGGCGAAGGGTGAGGGAGGTCATTGCATGTTCCTTGCATGTGCGGGGCGACGGCTTTTGATTCTGTCGAGCGCCGCGCGCCGCATGCACCCGATCGCGACGCCGGCAACACGAATTGCGACAATCCCATGACCATGCAACGCCAGCCACCGTCCGCGCCAGCCTCGCCGCCGATGTCGCTCTTCGCCGAAGGGGCGGCCCGGCGCGCGACCATGGTCGCGAACACGCGCGAGGGCTATGCGACCGCGCTGCATGCGCACGATTGCGACATGCTCTTCGTGCCGGTCGCGGGCCGCTTCGACGTGCTCGACGCACGTGGCGAAGCGATGCAGTCCGCGCCCGGCGATTTCGTCTGGTTCGCCGCCGGCGCCGCGCATGCGACCGCCGCGCAGACGCTGCGCCAGACCCACGTCGCGGTCTACATCGATCCCGATTTCTGGAGCACGGCCTTGCGTGCGCACGGTGTGCAGCGGCCGCTGCAAGGCATGCGCGCGGGCAGTGCTGCGCTCAACATGCTGTCGCAGAGGATGCTGGAGGTGGCCCGTGCGGGCACGCCCGCGGACAGTGACAACGGCGCGGTGTACTGCGGCGCGCTCATCATGGAAGCGGCGCGCCTGAGCGCCAACCCGCTGCTGCAACAACGACGCACGCCGGCGCGCATGGTGGCGGAGTCCCTGGCCGAGGCGATCGAATCGGACCTCTCGCAATCGCTGTCGCTCGAGGTCTTCGCGGCCCGCCACCAGCTCTCGCGCCGCCAGGTCGAGCGCAGCTTCCGCGCCGCGTTCGGCATGTCGCCGCTGGCCTTCCAGCAGATCAAACGGGCGGACCGTGCGCGCTACCTGCTGGCCACCACATCGGATTCGGTGCTCTCGGTCGCGCAGCAGGTGGGTTGGGAATCCGGCTCCCATCTCGCGCGGGTGCTGCAGAAGACCTGGGCGTTGACGGCGGCCGAAATCCGCAACGCCGCGCCCTTGCGACCCTGAACGAAAAAAGGCCCCGCTGCGCGGGGCCCTCGTTCCTGCGGCACCGAGACCGGGCGTGCCGGTCTGCGGTGGCGGGACTTACAAGCTCACTTCGGTGATCTTGGCGCCCGAGATCGACACGCCGGCTTCCAGGCCCACGTTGGTCAGCACGAAACCGACGACGGGTTGACGGACGGTGTTGGTGTCGACCGAGCCATTGGCGCCGACGTTGGCCACTGCCACGGTGGCATCGGCACCGGCAGTCCAGCCCTTGCTTGCACGGAACTTGGCCAGTGCGTCCTGGGTGTTGAACAGGTAGATCACGGCCTTGGATTGCGCGCCGGCCTGGAAGCCGATCGAGCCTGCGGTCGTGCTGTAGTAGGCCTGGGTGCGGCCACCGGTGCGCAGCGAGCCGCGACCGTATTCGGCGCCGACGCCGAAGCTGGCGCCGACCACGGCCGGGAAGACGAGCACGCCGGCCGACTTGGCCACCATTTCGCGCGAACCCGGCACGGTGTCATAGAGCTTCGACAGCGACGCGTCGACCTGGGCGTCGATCGAGGCGCGCGAGGAAGTCTTGGTGCCGGTGTCGCCGGGACGGGTCGTCGTGCAGCCGACGAAGGCCACGCTGCAGGCCGCGATCGCGGCGGTGGTGACAAGGGTGCGGAGCGTGAAGCTTTTTTGCATGGTTCGAATTCCTTATATGAACGGGCCTGCCGGTTCCGCATCTGCGGCGAGAAATCAAGCGGCCCGGACGGATGCTAAGTCGCCTGGCGCTGCGAAAAACGCACTGAGGGAGACGGCCTACGCGAAGTCGGGCGGTTTGGGAGCCTGCGCGACGGCAATCGTCTTATCCCTGGAAAACCCTGATCAAATTTCAGTCATATGCCTGAATAGAAGACAGTTCAATTGCCTGAAAGAAGGTCGATCCAAGCGCTTCAGAGGGAAAAGTCGTTTGCAATCAAGTGTTTCCGAGTTGGCACGACATGTGCAATATTCAGTCATTCCAACCAGGAGACATCCACCATGAACCGTCGCCATCTCGTCGCGCTGGCCGCCTTGGCCACCTGCACCGTCGCCCTTACGGCGCACGCGCAGTCCAACGAAATCCGCATCGCCCACGTCTACAGCAAGACCGGCGCCCTCGAAGCCTACGGCAAGCAGACGCAGACGGGCCTGATGATGGGCCTGGACTACGCCACCGGCGGCACGATGATGGTCAACGGCAAGAAGCTGGTCGTGATCGAGAAGGACGACCAGGGCAAGCCCGACCTCGGCAAGTCGCTGCTGGCCGCCGCCTACTCCGACGACAAGGCCGCGCTGGCCGTCGGCCCGACGGCTTCGGGCGTGGCGCTGGCCATGCTGCCGGTCGCCGAGGAATACAAGAAGATCCTGATCGTCGAGCCCGCGGTGGCCGACTCGATCACCGGCGACAAGTGGAACAAGTACATCTTCCGCACCGGCCGCAACAGCTCGCAGGACGCGATCTCCAACGCGGTCGCGGTCGACAAGGCCGGCGTCACCGTCGCCACGCTGGCCCAGGACAACGCCTTCGGCCGCGATGGCGTGAAGGCCTTCGCCGGCGCGCTGAAGAAGGCCAAGCTGGCGCACGAGGAATACCTGCCGCCCGCGACCACCGACTTCACCGCCGGTGCGCAGCGCCTGATCGACAAGCTCAAGGACGTGCCGGGCCGCAAGATCATCTGGATCGTCTGGGCCGGTGCGGGCAATCCGTTCAAGATCGTCGACCTCGACCTCAAGCGCTACGGCATCGAGATCGCCACCGGCGGCAACATCCTGCCGGCCATGGCGGCCTACAAGAGCCTGCCGGGCATGGAAGGCGCGGCCTACTACTACTTCGGCATCCCGAAGAACCCGGTCAACGAGGCCCTGGTTTCGGCTCACTACAAGCAGTTCAAGTCGCCGCCGGACTTCTTCACGGCCGGCGGTTTCTCCGCCGCGATGGCGGTGGTGACGGCGCTCAAGAAGACCAACGGCGACACCAGCACCAACAAGCTCATCGGCACCATGGAAGGCATGAGCTTCGACACGCCCAAGGGCAAGATGACCTTCCGCAAGGAAGACCACCAGGCGATGCAGTCGATGTACCACTTCAAGATCAAGGTCGACCCGGCGTTCGCCTGGGGCGTGCCGGAGCTGGTGCACGAGATCAAGCCGGAAGAAATGGACATCCCGATCAAGAACAAGCGCTAGTCCTGGGCTCACCCCCAGTCTTCGCGCACCTTGGCCCGCCCTGAGCTTGTCGAAGGGTGTCGCTTCGCCAACCCCCTTCCGGGGGCAACACCAGCGGCCCGGCAAAGCCGGTTCCGCGGTGTTCCTGAACCAAACCTCCATGCTCGTCACCCAAGACCTGACCATTCGTTTCGGCGGCCATGTGGCCGTCAACGCGGTGTCCTGCGCCTTCGCCCCCGGCACCCTGACGGCCATCGTCGGGCCCAACGGGGCGGGCAAGACCACCTACTTCAACCTGATCTCCGGCCAGCTCAAGGCCAGCGCCGGCACGGTGTCGCTCGATGGGCGCGACCTGTCGGGCCTGTCGCCTTCGGCGCGCACGCACGCCGGGCTGGGCCGTGCCTTTCAGCTGACCAATCTGTTCCCCAATCTCACGGTGCTGGAGAACGTGCGCCTCGCGGTGCAGGCGACGCGCGCGGGTGCGCACCGGCGCGGGCTCAACCTCTGGAGCATCTGGAGCGACCACCGCGCACTGACCGAGCGCGCCGACGAACTGCTGCTGCAGATCAACCTCAAGGCCAAGGAGCACGCTACCGTGGCGAGCCTGCCGCACGGCGACCAGCGCAAGCTCGAGGTCGCGCTGCTGATGGCACTCGAGCCGCAGGTCTTCATGTTCGACGAACCCACGGCCGGCATGAACGCCGCCGAAGCGCCGGTGATCCTCGACCTGATCCGCCAGCTCAAGCAGGACAAGACCAAGACCATCCTCCTGGTCGAACACAAGATGGACGTGGTGCGCGAACTGGCCGACCGGATCATCGTGCTGCACAACGGCACGCTGGTGGCCGACGGCGAACCGGCCGAAGTCATCGCCTCGCCGATCGTGCAAGAGGCCTATCTCGGCGTGGCGAAGGAAGCGGCATGACCATACCCACGAACACATCCAACCTTCTGACCCTCGAAGCCGTGCAGACGCACATCGGCGCGTACCACATCCTCCACGGCGTCGACCTCGTGGTGCCCAAGGGCCAGCTCACCATGCTGCTCGGGCGCAACGGCGCGGGCAAGACGACCACGCTGCGGACCATCATGGGCCTGTGGCACGCGTCGAAGGGCAGGGTGCATTTCGCAGGCAAGGACATCACCGCACTGCGCACGCCCGAGATCGCCGCACTGGGCATCGCCTACGTGCCGGAAACCATGGGCATCTTCGCGGACCTCACGGTCAAGGAGAACATGCTGCTGGCAGCGCGCGCTGCCAAGAACGCCGACGCGATCGACGACACGCGGCTGAAGTGGATCTTCCAGCTGTTCCCGGCGGTCGAGAAGTTCTGGAACCACCCGGCCGGCAAGCTGTCGGGCGGGCAGAAGCAGATGCTGGCCGTGTCACGCGCCATCGTCGAGCCGCGCGAGCTGCTCATCATCGACGAGCCCAGCAAGGGCCTGGCGCCCGTGATGATCAACAACATGATCGACGCCTTCGCCGAGCTCAAGCGCAGCGGCGTGACGCTGCTGCTGGTCGAACAGAACATCCACTTCGCGCAACGCCTGGGCGACAGCGTGGCGGTGATGGACAACGGCCGTGTGGTGCACAGCGGCGCGATGGCCGCGTTCTCCGCGGACACGCAACTGCAGCAATCGCTGCTCGGACTCGCTCTATGAAGTATTCGACGTCTGGTCCCCTCTCCCTCCGGGAGAGGGCTAGGGTGAGGGCCCGCGGCCTGTGCAACGGGCACACCCTCATTTTGGTCCCGTTGGCCCTCACCCCAACCCTCTCCCAAAGGGAGAGGGAGCAAGAGGGAGCGCAGCAATGAAAGCCACCGATCTCGACTGGAAGCCCTTGCTCCTGGTTCCCGTGCTCGCGCTGGTCGCGCTGCCGCTCACTGGCTCGCTCTCGACCTGGCTCACGCTCACGGTCGCGGGCCTGGCGATGGGCATGATCATCTTCATCATCGCCTCGGGACTCACGCTGATTTTCGGCCTGATGGACGTGCTGAACTTCGGCCACGGCGTGTTCATCGCGCTGGGCGCCTTCGTCGCGAGCAGCGTGCTCGGCCTGATGGGCGACTGGACCGGCTCGGGCGAGCTCTGGCGCAACCTGGTCGCGGTGTTCCCGGCCATGCTGGTCGCGATGCTCGTGGCCGGCGCGGTCGGCCTGGCCTTCGAGCGCTTCATCGTGCGGCCGGTCTACGGCCAGCACCTGAAGCAGATCCTGATCACCATGGGCGGCATGATCATCGGCGAAGAACTGATCAAGGTGATCTGGGGCCCGGCGCAGATTCCGCTGCCGCTGCCCGAGGCGCTGCGCGGCTCGGTCTTCGTGGCCGAGGCCGCGATCAGCAAGTACCGGCTGCTGGCGGTGGCGGTGGGCCTGGTGGTGTTCGGCCTGCTGGCCTGGACGCTGGGCCGCACCAAGATCGGCCTGCTGATCCGCGCCGGCGTGCAGGACCGCGAGATGGTCGAGTCGCTGGGCTACCGCATCGGCCGGCTGTTCGTCGGCGTGTTCGTGGTCGGCAGCGCGCTGGCCGGCCTGGGCGGCGTGATGTGGGGCCTGTTCCAGCAGAACCTGATCCCGCAGATGGGCGCGCAGGTCAACGTGCTGATCTTCATCGTGATCATCATCGGCGGCCTGGGCTCCACGGGCGGGGCGCTGATCGGCGCGCTGCTGGTGGGCCTGATGACCAACTACATCGGCTTCCTGGTGCCCACGCTCACGCAGTTCGCGAGCATCTTCCTGATGGTCGCCGTTCTGCTTTGGCGGCCGCAGGGTGTGTACCCGGTCGCGAGCAGTCGCTGAGGAAGAAGCCATGTTGAGACGTCTCCTTTCCAACGACATGCCACGCAGCCGCGTGCTCGCGCTGCTGCTGCTCGCGGTCCTGCTGGGCCTGGCCTTCGCGCCCTTCGCGTTCCCGGGCGTCAAGGCGCTCAGCGTCGCGGCCAAGATCCTGGTGTTCGTGGTGCTGGTCGCCAGTTTCGACCTGCTGCTGGGCTACACCGGCATCGTGAGCTTCGCGCACACGATGTTCTTCGGCATCGGTGCCTACGGCATCGCGATCGCGGCCAGCCGCATGGGGCCGAGCTGGGGCGCGGTGGCCACGGGCCTGGGCGGTGCGCTGGCGCTCTCGCTGGTGCTGGCACTGGCGATCGGCCTGTTCTCGCTGCGGGTGCGCGCGATCTTCTTCGCGATGATCACGCTCGCGGTGGCTGCGGCCTTCCAGACGCTGGCATCGCAGCTGTCGGAGTTCACCGGCGGCGAGGACGGCCTGACCTTCAAGCTGCCCGAGCTCATCTCGCCGAGCTTCGAGTTCGCCGAGGAACCCTTCTTCGGCGTGTCGCTCGACGGTCGGCTGCTGTGCTACTACCTGCTCTTCGTGGTGGCGGTGGTGCTGGTGCTCGCGCTGCTGCGCATCGTGAACTCGCCCTTCGGCCGCGTGCTGCAGGCGATCCGCGAGAACGAGTTCCGCGCCGAAGCCATCGGCTACCGCGTGGTGGTCTACCGCACCACGGCCGCCGTGCTGTCGGCGCTGTTCGCCACGCTGGCCGGCGCGATGCTCGCGATCTGGCTGCGCTACAACGGGCCCGACACCTCGCTGAGCTTCGAGATCATGGTCGACGTGCTGCTGATCGTGGTGATCGGCGGCATGGGCACGATCTACGGCGCGGCCATCGGCGCAGTGCTGTTCGTCATCGCCCAGAGCTACCTGCAGGACCTGCTGCGCATGGGCAACGAGGCCGCGAGCGGCCTGCCATGGCTGGCGGCGTTGCTCTCGCCGGACCGCTGGCTGCTGTGGCTGGGCGTGCTGTTCGTGCTGTCGGTCTACTACTTCCCGACGGGCATCGTCGGCAAACTGCGTACGCGTGCTGCACGATGAACCCGATCTCCCCTTCGTCTCACTACGCACCACTGCTCGGCCGCGAGATCCATTGGATGGACTGGGGCCCGAAGGAGGGCGCCGCCGTGATCGCCTGGCACGGCCTGGCACGCACCGGCCGCGACATGGACGAACTGGCCGCGCACCTGGCAGGGCAGGGCTTTCGCGTGATCTGCCCCGACACGATCGGCCGGGGCCTGAGCCAATGGAGCCCGCTGCCTGACGAGGAGTACCAGCTCTCGTTCTACGCCCGGCTGGCCGAGGCGCTGTGCGACGCGCTGCAGCTCGACCGCGTGCACTGGGTCGGCACCTCGATGGGCGGCGCGATCGGCACCGTCTGCGCATCCGGCCTGTTCGTGCCGCGCATGAAGCAGCGCATCGCGAGCCTGGTGCTCAACGACAACGCGCCCGAACTCGCATCGGCGGCCATCGAGCGCATCAAGGCCTACGCGGGCAATCCGCCGGCGTTCGACACCGTCGCCGAGCTCGAGGCTTTCTTCCGCACCGTCTACAAGCCTTACGGCTGGCTCAGCGACGCGCAGTGGCGCCGGCTCACCGAGACCTCGACGCGCCGCCTGCCCGACGGCCGCGTGACGCCGCACTACGACCCGAAGATGGTGCGTCAGTTCACCGCGCACGACGACGACTACGGCATCTGGTCGCACTGGGACGCGATCGAGACGCCGGTGCTGTGCTTGCGCGGCGTCGATTCCGACCTGGTGCTGCGCGAAACGATCGTCGAGATGCGGGGACGCGGTCCCGGTGCGGCCGGCCGGCTGCAGGTGATCGAGGTGCCCGATTGCGGCCATGCGCCGGCGCTCAACGTGCCGGCGCACCTCGATCCGATCGAAGCCTTCATTCGCGCGGCACCGCCCTGAGCGGGCCGATCGCGTCGGTGTGCGCACGCAAAACCCATCCGTGCACGCCGCGGGTCTTTGGGCGACAGGGCACAGTGCTGCCTTTTCGTCGAAAGGATCTGCATGACCTGGCTCTACCTTGCCTTCGCGATCGTGGCCGAAGTGGCCGCGACCTCGGCACTCAAGGCCTCCGAAGGTTTCACCCGCCTCGGCCCCTCGGTGCTGGTGGTCGTCGGCTACGGCATCGCCTTCTTCCTGCTTTCGCTGACGCTGCGCACCGTCAGCGTGGGCGTGGCCTATGCGATCTGGTCGGGCGCCGGCATCGTGCTGGTGTCGCTGGTCGGCCTGGTGCTGTTCAAGCAGCGGCTCGACGGCCCGGCGATGCTCGGCATGGGCCTGATCGTGGCCGGCGTGGCGGTGATCCAGCTGTTCTCGAAGACCACCTCGCACTGAGGCCGGGGCGCCGGCTCAGCGCTTCTTCGCGCCGAAGATGCTGCCCAGCACGCCGCGCAGAATCTCCTTGCCCAGGCCGGTGCCCGCAGTGCGCACGGCCGACTTGGCCATGGTCTGCACCAGGCCGTCGCGCTTGCCGCCGCGCGGGCCGGTCGAGCCGAACAGCAGGTCGTTCAGGCCGCCCATCATGCCGCCGGCCTCCGCTGCCGCGCCGGGCTTGCCGCCGGCCACCACCGGCGGCGCATCGGGCGCCGTGGCTGTGCGTGCCTTGAGCTTCTCGTAGGCCGATTCGCGGTCGGCCGTCTTCTCGTAGACGCCGGCAACCAGCGAATTGGCGATCAGCTGCTGGCGCTGCGCTGCAGTGATCGGGCCGAGCTGGCTGGCCGGGGGCAGCACGAAGACGCGCTCGGTCACGCTGGGCCGCCCCTTTTCGTCGAGCAGGCTCACCAGCGCTTCGCCCACGGCCAGCTCGGTGATCGCGGCCTCGATGTCCAGCCCCGGCTTCGGACGCATGGTGGTGGCCGTGGCCTTGACCGCCTTCTGGTCGCGCGGCGTGAAGGCACGCAGCGCGTGCTGCACCCGGTTGCCCAGTTGGGCGAGCACGGTGTCGGGGATGTCGAGCGGGTTCTGCGTGACGAAGAACACGCCCACGCCCTTGGAGCGCACCAGGCGCACCACCAGTTCGATGCGTTCGACCAGCGCCTTGGGCGCGTCCTTGAACAGCAGGTGGGCCTCGTCGAAGAAGAACACCAGCTTGGGCTGCTCGGGGTCGCCGATCTCGGGCAGTTGCTCGAACAACTCGGACAGCAGCCACAGCAGGAAGGTCGCATAGAGCCGCGGCGCGTTCATGAGCTTGTCGGCCGCCAGCACGTTGACCACGCCCTTGCCGTCCACGGTCTGCATGAAGTCCTGGATGTTGAGCATCGGCTCGCCGAAGAACTTGTCGCCGCCCTGGCTCTCGATCTGCACCAGGCCGCGCTGGATCGCGCCCACGCTGGCCGCGCTGATGTTGCCGTAGGCGGTGGTGAACTGGCTCGCGTTGTCGCCCACGTGCTGCAGCATCGCGCGCAGGTCTTTCAGGTCGAGCAGCAGCAGGCCGTTGTCGTCGGCGATCTTGAACACCAGGTTCAGCACGCCGGCCTGCGTCTCGTTGAGGTCGAGCATGCGGCCCAGCAGCAGCGGCCCCATGTCGGAGACGGTCGCGCGCACCGGGTGGCCCTGCTCGCCGAACACGTCCCACAGCGTGACGGGGCAGGCCTGCGGGGCAGGGGGCTCGATGCCGCGTTCCTTGAGCGTGGCTGCGAGCTTCTCGCCGATGTTGCCGGCCTGGCTGATGCCGGTCAGGTCGCCCTTCACGTCGGCCATGAAGACCGGCACGCCGATGCCCGACAGTTGCTGGGCGAGGGTCTGCAGCGTGACCGTCTTGCCGGTGCCGGTGGCACCGGTGACGAGGCCGTGGCGGTTGGTCAGGCCGGGCAGCAGGAAGCACTCGGTGCTGTCGTGGCGGGCAATCAGAAGCGGGTCGGCCATGGGGGCTCCGGTCGGGTCGAAAACGGTCAGTCTATCCAAGGCGCGCTCCTATAATTCGCCGCTTAACGCCTTTGTTTCGTGAAATCGTTCAGGAGTCTCCGTGTCATCGACCCCCATCCCCTCCGTTTCCGCCGAAGGCGTCAGCCCTGAACAGACGCCGCTCGAACTCGAGCTGGCAACGCTGCTGGTCGAATCCCTGAACCTGGAGGTCGCACCCGCCGAGGTCGACCCCAACGCACCGCTCTACGGTGAAGGCCTGGGCCTGGACTCCATCGACATCCTGGAAGTGGCACTCGAAGTGTCGCGCCGCTACGGCTTCCAGCTGCGCTCCGACGACGAGCGCAACCAGCAGATCTTCACGTCACTGCGCACGCTTGCGACGCACGTGGCACAGAACAAGACCACCGCCTGATGACGGGGCAGGGCGCGGCGATCTCCGGTGGTGGTCCGCGCGCGGGCCGCATCACGGCGCGGGCCTGACCGATGTCCCGTTGGCGCCTGGCGCTCCTGCTGACTGCAGGCGCGGCGTATGCCGGTCTGTCGCACTGGCTGATGCTGTTCCACCCGCATGCGCCCTGGGCCATGGCGGTGCTGCTCGGCCCCTTGTGGCTCACGGCGCTGGGCCTGGGCGGTTCGCGCTTCGGCGGCTGGGGCCTGGTAGGCGCTACTGTCGTCGGCGCGCTGGTCTTCGTGCTGCTGTGGCGCGGCGGCGCGGGCGATCCGAACCGGCTCTATGTGCTGCAGCATGTGGGCATCAACGCGGTGCTGGGTTGCTGGTTCGGTGGCACGCTGCGCGGCGGCGGGCTGTCGCTGATCGGCCAGTTCGCGCAGCGCGTGCACACGCTGGGGCCGGGCATGCCCGAATACACGCGCCACGTCACCTGGGTCTGGACCGTCTATTTCGCGCTCACGGCCGGCATCTCGATCCCGGTCTACCTGTGGCTGCCGTTCTCGGTCTGGTCGCTGCTGGCCAACGTGCTGAGCCCCGTGATGGTGGTGGTGCTGTTCGTCGGTGAACACCTGCTGCGCTACCGCCTGCATCCCGAATTCGAGCGCACCCGCATGATCGATGCGGTGCGCGCCTTCTATGGCGCCAACGCCGCCGCGGCCGATCCGGTCGCCAAGCGCTAGGCGTGTCGTCCACCGGACCGCGCATGTCGAAGAACGATTCCCTTTCCCTGGCGCTGCTGGCGCCGCGTGACCTGGCCGCGCCGCTGGCCTGGCGGGCCGGCGTGCCGGTCTCGGGCCATGCCTTCCTCGCCGACGTGGCGCGGCAGGCCGAGCGCATGCCCGCCACCGGGCCGGTGGTCAACCTCTGCAACGACCGCTATGCCTTCTCTGTGGCGCTGGGTGCGGCGCTGCTGCGTGGGCTCGCCAGCCTGCTGCCGCCCGATGCGCGGCCCGAGACGATGGCACGCCTCGTCGAAACGCACGGCGCACTCGTGGCCGTGACCGACGAGCCCTCGCTGTCCACCCCGGGCATGCCCAAGGTGCTGGTCGAGATCGGCGGGGATGCGCCGCGCGAGGGCGATGGCGTCGCGGTGCCGGCGATCGATGGCGGCCTGCACGCGGTGAGCCTGCTCACCTCGGGCTCGACCGGCACGCCGCAGCCGCATGCCAAGCGCTGGGACACGCTGGTCGGCGACGTGGCGGCGGCGGTCGGACGATTGGCGGACTTCCTGCAGCGCCCGTCGCTGGCCGGCGTGACGGTGGTCGCGACAGTGCCGGTGCAGCACAGCTACGGCCTCGAGTCCTCGGCCCTGCTCGCGCTGATCGGTGGCGCGGCCTTCGACGCGGGCCGGCCCTTCTTCCCGGCCGACATCGTCGCCGCGCTGGCCGCGGTGCCCCGTCCGCGCGCGCTGGTCACCACACCCTTTCATCTGAAGACGCTGCTGCTGTCGGGCCTCGAGATTCCGCCGGTGGACCTGGTCCTTTCGGCGACGGCACCGTTGTCGCCACAGCTGGCCGTGCAGGCCGAGCAGGCGACCGGCGGCGTGCTGGTCGAGATCTACGGCAGCACCGAGTCGGGCCAGGTCGCGACGCGGCGGCCCACGCAGAGCGAGGTCTGGGAGACCTTCGGCGAGATCCGCGTGACGGCACAGGTCGGGGCCGACGGCGCGGAGCAGTTCGTCTTCGGCGGCGATTTCATTCCCGAGCCCACGCCCATGGCCGACGTGCTCGAGCTGCTGGACGACCGACGTTTCCGCCTGTTCGGCCGCGCCAACGACCTGATCCACGTGGCCGGCAAGCGCAGCTCGCTGGGCCACCTCAACTACCACCTCAACAGCATTCCCGGCATCGAGGACGGCGCCTTCTGGCTGCCCGACGAGGTCAGCGACGGCGTGGTGCGGCCCGTGGCCTTCGTGGTCGCGCCCTCGCTGTCGAGCGCCGAGGTCGTCGCGGCCCTGCGCCATCGGCTGGAATCGGTCTTCGTGCCGCGCCGCGTGGTGCATGTGGCTGCGTTGCCGCGTGAGGGCACGGGCAAGCTCACCGTGCGTTCTCTGCGCGAATTCGCGCTGTCCCAACTGGCGGTCGACGACACGCCGGTGCTGCTGAGCCACGAGGTGCCGGTCGATCACCCGGTGTTCGCGGGCCACTTCCCCGGCCAGCCGCTGGTGCCCGGCGCGCTGCTGGTGTCGGAGGTGATGGAGGCGATGCAGCGCGTGCCTGCCATGGCTGCGCGGCTGGGGCCGCATCCGACCTTGGCGGCGGTCAAGTTCCTGTCGCCGGTGCGGCCCGGCGCCCGCATCGACATCGCACTGCAGCCCGAATCCGGCGCCGCACGCGGCGTGAAGTTCGAGGTGCGCTGCGGCGACGTGGTGGCGGCCAGCGGGCGCTGGACCGCATCGGACCCGGCCTGATGGCGGGCGAAGACATCGGCGTGAAGAAGGCCGAGGCCGGCGACTGGGCCCATCGGCCCGAGCGCAGCAACATGGTCGCGCTGCGCTTCATCTGCTGGCTCGCGCTGACCTGCGGGCGGCGGCTCACGCGGCTGGTCCTGCCCCCGATCTGCCTCTATTTCCTGCTGTTCGACCCGACACCGCGGCGCCACATCAAGCGCTATCTGTTCCGCGCGATCGGTCCGAAGGCCGGCTGGGCCGACGGCTACCGGCTGCTCCACACCTTCGCCTCGACCGTGCTCGACCGCGTCTACTTCCTGCGCGGTCGCATGGACCTGTTCGACGTGCGGATCAGCGGGCAAGAGGCGGTGCACGCCGAGATCGACGCGGGCCGGGGGGCTTTCATGCTCGGCGCCCACATGGGCAGCTTCGAAGCCATGGGGGCCTGCCGCCAGCACAGCGACGACCAGTCGCAGCTGCGGCTGGCGATGCTGATGTTCACCGACAACGCGCAACGCATCTCCGCGATCCTCGAAGCGCTGAGCCTGCCCGAACTGCGGCCGCACATCATCGCGCTGGGCCGCCCGCATTCGATGCTCGACCTGCGCGACTGGCTCGACGGCGGTGGCCTGGGCGGCATGCTGGTCGACCGCACGCTGCCGGGCAACGAGGAGGCGGCCCAGCGCAGCAACGACATCGTGCTGCCCTTCCTGGGCCAGCCCGCGACTTTCAGCGACGGGCCGTTCCGGCTGGCCGCGCTGCTGCGCCGCAAAGTCTTCTTCATGGCCGGGCTGTACCTGGGCGGCGCCCGCTACGATGTCCGCTTCGAGCCCCTGGCCGATTTCAGCGAACGCGTGGCCGACCCGGCCGAACGGGAACGCCGCATCCGCGCCGCGGTCGAAGCCTATGTGCTGCGACTCGAGGCCCTGTGCCGTGAGCACCCCTACAACTGGTTCAACTTCCATGATTTCTGGCTTGAAGATGCGCATTGACGGCGGCCTGCGCCGCGCCCGCTGGGCGGTGGTCGCGTTGCTGTGCGCCGCCGCGCCGGCCTGGGCTTTCGACTTCAACGAGCTGATGGGCCTGCTGGCCCGCCAGAAGCAGGGCGAGGCCAGCTTCACCGAGCAGCGCTACGTGCGCGGCGTCGACGGCCCGCTCGCGGCGAGCGGCACCCTGAGCTTCACCGCCCCCGACCGGCTGGTGCGGCGCACGCTCACGCCGCGGCCCGAGACCATGGCGGTCGACGGCAACAACCTCGTGCTGTCGCGCAGCGGCCGCACCCGCAACATGACGCTCGACAGCGTGCCGGAACTGCAGGGCCTGGTCGAGGCCATGCGCGCCACGCTGGCCGGCAACCCGCAGGTGCTGCAGCGCTACTTCAAACCCACCGTGAGCGGCAACGCCGACGCGTGGGCGCTCGACCTGGCACCGCTCGATGCGCGCCTGTCGTCCCAGATCGCGGCGCTGCGCCTGAGCGGCAAGGCCGGCGAGGTGCTGGGCGTGGAGATGGAGTTCCGCGGCGGCGACCGCTCGATCATGACCATCTCGCCCAAGCGATGAATATCGGCCCGAGCCGCGCGCGTCGCACCTGGGTGCTGCTGCTCTGGCTGGCTGCGGTGCTGGCCGGCGTGGCCGTGATCTCGCGCACGCACTTCAGCGCCGACCTCTCGGCCTTCCTGCCCGCCAGCCCCGATGCGCGCCAGCGCGTGCTGATCGAGCAATTGCAGAGCGGCGTGGCCTCGCGCACGCTGATGGTCGGGCTCGAAGGCGGCAAGGATGCGGCGCAGCGTGCCGACGTGTCGCGCGCCCTGGGCAAGGGCATGCGTGCGAGCGGCCTGTTCGAGCAGGTGCAGAACGGCGACCACAGCGAGTGGAAGGAGGCCGGCACCTTCGTGTTCGATCGGCGCTACCAGCTCTCGCCCGACGTTTCGCCCGAGCGCTTCAGCGTCGACGGCCTGCGCGACGCGATCACCGACACGTTGTCGATGCTCGGCACGCCGGCCGGCAACATGGTCCGGCCGCTGTTCGAACGCGACCCGACCGGCGAGACCCAGCGCATCGCCGAAGAGATGATCCCGGCCACCTCGCCGCGCACCGAGGAGGGCGTGTGGGTCTCGCGCAGCGCGCCGCGCGCGATGCTGCTGGCCACCACCACCGCCTCGGGCAGCGACCTCGACGCCCAGGGCGCGGGCATCGCCCGCATCGAAGCCGAGTACGCGAAGGCGACCCAGGGCATGGGCGCCGACGCGCCCAGGCTGCTGCTGAGCGGTGCGCCGGTGTTCTCGGTGCAGAGCCGCGACAAGATCAAGGGCGAGGCGGTCCACCTCGCGATCGTCGGCGCCATCGTCATGGGCTGCCTGCTGCTGGCCGCCTTCGCCTCGCCGCGCGCGCTGGTGATCGCGGTGTTGCCGGTGCTGACCGGCGTGGTGGCCGGTACGGCTGCCGTGGCGTTGGTCTTCGGCTCGGTGCACGGGCTCACCATGGGCTTCGGCAGCACGCTGATCGGCGAGACCGTCGACTACGCGATCTACTACCTGATCCAGGCACGGGGCGCGGCGGTGCGCGGCACCGGCTGGCAGCGCTGGCGCGACCTCAACTGGCCGACCGTGCGGCTCGGCCTGCTGACTTCGGTCTGCGGCTTCGCGGCGCTGCTGTTCTCGGGCTTCCCCGGCCTCGCGCAACTGGGCGTGTTCTCGATCGCGGGCCTGGTGGCCGCGGCCATGGTCACGCGCCACGGCCTGCCGATGCTCGCACCCGACGGCGCCACCGGCATGGGCATGCGCCGCCAGATGGCGCGCGTGGCCGGCAGCATCGTCGATGCCTTGCCGCGCCTGCGCCTGAGCTTCATCGTGCTGGGCGTCGCGGCCGTGGCCTTGATGGTCTGGCAGGGCGGCGAGCTCTGGCGCGCCAGCCTGTCGTCGATGAGCCCGCTCTCCAAGGCGTCGCAGGACCTCGATGCCTCGTTGCGCGCCGACATCGGTGCGAGCGACGGCGGCACGCTGGTGGTGATCCAGGCGGCGGACGAGCAGGCCGCCTTGCGCGCCACCGAGGCCGCCAGCCAGCGGCTCGACACGCTGGTCGGCGAGGGCCAGCTCAGCGGCTTCGAGACCGTGACCCGCATGCTGCCCAGCATCGCCACGCAGCAGGCGCGCCTCGCGAGCCTGCCCGACGCGGCCACCTTGCGCACCCGGCTGGCCGAGGCCACGACCGGCATGCCGCTGAAACCCGAGCGTTTCGAACCCTTCATTGCCGCGGTCGATGCCGCGCGCGCGCTGGCGCCGATCACGCGTCAGGATCTGGACAAGGGCCCGATGGCACCGGTGGTGCGCGCGCTCCTGTTCGAGCGGCCGGGAGGTGGCTGGTCGGCGCTGATCGCGCTCCATCCGACCGATCGCTTCGACAAGCGCAAGCTCGCGGCCGCGCTGGCGCCGCTGCCCGAAGTGCAGGTGGTCGACATCGGCGACGAACTCGGCAGCCTCTACACGCGCTACCTGCACGAGGCCTTCGTGCAGGTGCTGCTGGGCGCGCTCGCCGTGGTCGTGCTGCTCGGCCTCTACCTGCGCTCGTGGCGCCGCCTGGTCGCGGTCTGCCAGCCGCTGCTGCTGGCGGTGGTGCTCACGCTGGGCGGCATGGCCGTGCTGCAGGTGCCGCTGGGCATCCTGCACCTGGTCGGCCTGCTGCTGATCGTGGCCGTGGGCTCCAACTACGCGCTCTTCTTCGACCAGTTGCAGGAGACCGGCCGCGCCGACGAGGACACGCTGGCCTCGCTGATGCTGGCCAACCTCACGACCGTGGTGTCCTTCGGGTTGATCGCGATCTCCGACATCCCGGCGCTCTCGGCCATCGGCCGCGTGGTGGCGCCGGGCGCGCTCTTGGCCTTGCTGTTGTCGGCGGCATTCGGCAAACGACGCGCGCGCTGAGGTACAAAGGCGCGTCATGTCTTCCGCCACCGACACGCCCCTCGCACCGCTGCCGCCCGTGTTCACGGTCAGCGCGGTGGTCCACCTGGCCGGGCTGGGCGCGGCTTTGTGGGTGCCCGGCGCGTGGCCCTGGGCCCTCGGCGCGGTGGTGCTCAACCATGCGCTGGTCACGGGCGCCGGCCTCACGCCGCGCAGCCGGCTGCTGGGGCCCAACGTCACGCGACTGCCGGCCGCGGCCGTGGCGCGCCGCGAAGTCGCGCTGACCATCGACGACGGCCCCGACCCCGAGGTCACGCCACAGGTGCTGGACCTGCTCGACGCGCACGGCCAGCGCGCCACCTTCTTCTGCATCGCCGAGCGCGTCGCCGCCCATCCCGAACTCGCGCGCGAGATCGTTGCGCGCGGCCACGGGATCGAGAACCACACGGCGCAGCACCGGCACAACTTTTCGCTGCTCGGGCCACGTGGCTATTCGGCCGAAATCTCGCGCGCGCAGGACCTGCTGACCGAAGTCACGGGCCGGCGGCCGCGCTGCTTCCGGGCACCGGCCGGCCTGCGCAATCCTTTTCTTGCGCCGGTGCTGCACCGGCTCGGCCTGTCGCTGGTGAGCTGGACGCGGCGCGGCTTCGACACCCGCGAGCACGATCCCGCCAAGGTGCTGGCGCGGCTCACGCGCGGTCTCGCGGCCGGCGACATCCTTCTGCTGCACGACGGCAATGCCGCGCGCACGGCCGCCGGCCGACCGGTGCTGCTCGAGGTGCTGCCGCCGCTGCTGGCGCGTTTCGAGGCCGACGGCCTTCGCGCCGTCACGCTGACCGAAGGACTTGCCGGATGAGCGTGGCATCGACCGACGCGGCCTGGCGCCGCCTGCACGAGACGGCTTCGGCGCCGTACCGCCAGTCCGGCCGCTTCGCCTGGCATTTCGCGCGCGGCAAACTGGGGCGCGACCCGATCTTCCGCGGCGTGATCGAGCGCGGCCTGATCGATGCCACGCGCGGCCGCGTGGTCGACATCGGCAGCGGCCAGAGCCTGCTCGCGAGCCTGCTGTCGGCCATGGCGGGGATGCAGGCCCAGGGGCACTGGCCCGCGCATTGGGCCTCGACGCCCGCGCGTGCCGAATACACCGGCATCGAATTGATGCCCAACGACGTGGCGCGTGCGCGCGCGTCGATCGCGCATCTCGAACCGGCGCCGAAGCTGCTGTGCGCCGACATGCGGACCACCGTGCTGCCGGCCTGCGACCTGGTCGCGATCTTCGACGTGCTGCACTACGTCGACCTGCCGGCGCAGGAGGCCGTGCTGCAGCGCGTGCGCGATGCGCTGGCACCGGGCGGCCGGCTGCTGCTGCGCGTCTGCGATGCGTCGGCGCCGCGCGCCTTTGCCTTCACGCAATGGGTGGACCGCGCCGTGCTGTTCGTGCGAGGCCACGGCACCGCGCGCACCTGGGGCCGGCCGCTGGCCGAATGGACCGCGCTGCTGGCGCGCTTCGGCTTCAGCGTGCAGATCGTTCCCATGAGCCAGGGCACGCCGTTCGCGAACGTGCTGCTGGTGGCCGACCTTCCGACCGCCTCCGAATGACCCCTCAGACCCTCGACCGCGTCGGCATCGCCCGTCGCATTCCCCACAGCGGCACGATGTGCCTGCTCGACCGCCTCGACGCCTGGGACGCGGAAGCGATCCACTGCAGCACCGAGAGCCATCGCTTGCCCGACAACCCGCTGCGCACCGCCAGCGGCCTGATGGCGCCCAACCTGATCGAGTACGCCGCGCAGGCCATGGCACTGCATGGCGGCCTGCTGGCACCCGAGGGCGCCGAGCCCTCGGCCGGCTTCCTGGCCAGCGCGCGCAACGTGCGCTTCGCGGTCGACCGCTTCGATGACGTCGACGGCGCGCTGCAGGTGCATGCACGCCGGCTGTCGGGCGATACACGCCAGGTGCTCTACGAATTCGCGGTGAAGAACGCGGTGGACGCCGTGCTGGCCGAAGGCCGTGCCGTTGTCGTGCTCAACACACCGCTCGCTCCCGCCCCCAACGAATGACCGCCATGAGCCTTACCGGAAAACGTGCCTTGATCACCGGCGCCAGCGGCGCCCTGGGCGCGGCCATCGCGCAACGCCTGGCGCGCGACGGCGCGACCGTGCTGCTGCATGCGAGCTCGCGGCCGCAGGCGATCGAGGAACTGGCCGCCACGATCACCGCGGCCGGCGGCAGCGCCGAATGCCATGTGTTCGACCTGCGCAGCGACGAAGGCACGGCCGCCGGCTGTGCCGCGATGCTCGCGGGTGGGCCGGTGCAGATCATCGTGAACAACGCCGGGGTGCACGACGATGCGGTGCTGCCGGGCATGCGCCCCGAGCAGTGGCACAAGGTCATCGACGTCTCGCTCAACGGCTTCTTCCGCGTGACCCAGCCGTTGCTGCTGCCGATGCTGCGCACGCGCTGGGGCCGGATCCTCAACATCTCCTCGGTCGCCGCGCTGACCGGCAACCGCGGCCAGGTCAACTACGCAGCCGCCAAGGGCGCGCTCAACAGCGCGACCAAGGCACTGTCGCTGGAGGTCGCGGCACGCGGCGTGACGGTCAACGCCATCGCGCCCGGCATCATCGCCTCGCCGATGGCCGACGCGGTGTTCGACCCGGCGCTGATCCAGCAGATGGTGCCGGCCAAGCGCGCCGGCACGCCGGAGGAAGTCGCATCGCTCGCGGGTTTCCTGGCGAGCGCGGAGGCGGCCTACATCACGGGCCAGGTCATCTCGATCAACGGTGGAATGATCTAGCGCGTGAAGAGCAGCGCCGAGTTCGTGCCGCCGAAGGCGAAGGAACTGCTGATCGCGGCTTCGAGCGCAGGCGCCTGAACGCCTGTCTCGCGCACCAGGTTCAGTGCGCAGGCCGGGTCGGGCGCATCGCAATGCGCATTCGGCGGCAGCTGCCGTTCGCGCAGGGCCATCACCGTGATCACGGCTTCGAGCGCGCCGGCGGCGCCCAGCAGGTGGCCGTGCAGGGCCTTGGTCGAGCTCACGCGCAGCCCGTCGAGCTGCTCGCCCCAGACCAGCGCCAGCGCATCGCGCTCGACCACATCGCCGATGCGCGTGGCGGTGCCATGCGCATTGCAGTAGCCCACGTCGCTGGGTTGCAGATCCGCCTGTTTCAGGGCCTGGCGCAAAGCGCGGGCCTGGCCTTCGGCATCGGGCTTGGTGAGGTGGGTGGCGTCGCAGCTGCTGCCCCAGCCGCCCAGCGTGGCATGGGCGCGGGCACCGCGCCGGCGCGCATGCTCGGCGGATTCCAGCACCAGGAAGGCCGCGCCTTCGCCCAGCGCGAAACCACTGCGGTCGGCGGAGAAGGGGCGCACGGCCGTGGCCGCCGCGCCGGGCTCGAAGCCCGCAAGGGTCTGCATGGCCTGCCAGGCCAGCACCACGCCCGGCACGATCAGCGCTTCGCTGCCGCCCGCGATCGCGATGTCGACTTCGCCGCGCTGCACCGCCTTGGCAGCTTCGGCGATGGCCAGCGACGACGAGGCGCAGGCCACCGAATAGGTCAGCACGGGGCCTTGCGCACGCTGGCGCATCGCGACGTGCGAGGCCGGCGCGTTGGGCATGAAGGCGGGGATGGTCAGCGGCGGCACGCGGCCGTTGCCGCGGTAGGCGGCTTCGAGCGCGGCCGCGCCGCCCATGCCGCAACCCGCGAAGACGCCGATGCGTTCGGGGGCGATCGCGCCGGCCTCGATGCCGGCGTCGCGCATCGCCAGATCGGCGGCGGCCACGGCCAGCTGGCTCACCCGGTCGACGCCTGCGAGCTGCAGCTTGGTGAACCAGCGCGAGGCATCGAACGCGACCGTCGCGGCGGCCGCGGGCTTGGGCAGTTCGGGGAAGACCGGGTGGATGGCGGACTCGGCGCGCATCAGCGCGGCGAACAGGGCCTCGGGCGTGTCGCCGTGCGGCGCCACCACGCCGAGGCCGGTGACGGCCACGGAATGCATGCTCACGCGACCTTCGCGGCCCGGACCTTGTCCACGAGAGCCGCGAGCTCGGCCAGCGTGTCGATGTTCGGGTTGTCGTCGGGCACTTCGATGCCGAACTTGTCCTCGATCTCGAAGATGAACTCGGCCAGCGCCAGGGAGTCCAGGCCCTTCTCCCGCATGGAGGCGTGCGGATCGAGTTGAGACGACGGAATGCCGTACTTCTCCTGGATCAGATCCTGCAATTCCTTCAACGAACTCATGGTGATGTTTCCCCCCTGTGCGATGCTCGTTCGATGATAGCGGTTGCGGTGCCGGTCTCCAGCGCAGCGAGAGGAGGGCAAACGCGATGCCCAGCAGCGCGCCGGCCAGCGCATCCAGCGCCACGTGCTGCTTCACGGCCAGCGTCGACCAGGCGATCGCGACGAACCAGAGCAGGTTGAAGCCGCGCAGCCAGCGTGGGGCGGCTGCATCGCGCAGCACCTGTTCGACGCGGATCACGGTGAACATGGCCGTCGCCACGTGCAGCGAAGGGCAGGCATTGCCCGCCGCATCGACCCCCTGCAGCATCGCGAAGCCCGCAAAGCCCGAGACGTCGAGGTCCAACGGCGGCACGGCGGTCGGCCAGAAGCGGAAGAAGGCCAGGCCTGCGAGGCACATCGCGCCGAGCCAGAGGCCGTAGACGCTGAGCTCCGTGAAGTTGCGCTGAAGGCCGGGGCCGACGCCGATGTAGAGCCACAGCGTGAGGTAGATGAACAGCGCCTCGGGCTGGAAGCTGATCCAGCGGTCGAGCTGCGTCAGCGGCATCTCGAACACGGGGTACACGGGATTGCGCAGCACGTAGAAATAGCCGACGAAGAACAGCGAGGTGATGGCGGTGGTGCCGATCAGCTTGAGCCAGAACAGCTTGCGCATGCGCAGGCCGATCTCGGCGGTCCAGGGGGTCAGGGCGTAGGGCGACATCGGCGACGGGGGGAGGGGCGGTCAGGGACCCGCGAGCGCGCGCTGGCGGGCACGGCGGACGAAGGAATGCGGAAGGGCCGGGTCGGGCCCGTTCACGGCTGGAAGGGAGGCAGGCGGCGCAGGCGCTTCCAGGCCAGCCAGGGCAGCCGCAGCACGAACTCGGCCATCAGCCGCGTGTGCATCCACGAGAGCAGGATGTTGTCGCGCACGTAGTTGAAGTGCGAGACACCGCCTTCCGCGGCGCTCAGGTATTTCACCGGCGCATCGATGTTGATCGGCTTGACGCCGCCCCAGACCAGGCGCACCACGGCCTCGGTGTCGAAGTCGAAGCGGCGCATCCAGGGCTGGCGCTCCATCACCTCGATCAGCGGCGTCACCGGATAGATCCGGAAGCCGTAGAGCGAATCGCCCACGCCCGCGCACAGCGTCTCGATGTGGGTCCAGCCGTTGGACAGCTTGCGGCCGCGCACCCGCAGCAGCGGTGCGCTGGCGTCGAAGATCGGACGGCCCAGGACCATGGTGTCGGGCCGCGCCTGCGAGGCCTGCATGAAGGCCGGGATCAGGTCGGCCGGATGCTGGCCGTCGGAGTCCATGGTCAGCGCATGCGTGAAGCCGGCCTCCTGGGCGGCCTTGAGTCCCAGCAGCACGGCCGCGCCCTTGCCCTGGTTCTGCGGCAGCACCCAGACCCGCAGGCCCGGGTCCTCGGCCGCCATGCGCTGCAGGCGTTCGCCCGTGCCGTCGGTGCTGCCGTCGATCACGACCCAGACAGGGTTCCATTGGGTGCGTGCGGAACTGACGGTGGAGAAGAGCCGTTCTCCGGTGTTGTAGCTCGGGATCAGGACGAGATGGGTGCGCGAAGGGTCTGACATGCGGGCGGCGCTTCGGAGGCGCTCTGTTCCAGGGAATGGCGAAAGTACTGTTCTAGCTGAACCAGCAGCGCGGCGCTGTCGGGCGAAGGCGCGAAGCGCTCGCCCAGGCGCAGCGTGAAGACCAGCGGCAAGGGCGGAACGCGCCACAGGGGCCATCCCTTGCCGAGATAGGGCGAGTCGGTGTCGATGAAGACGGTCTGGATGGGTGCCGGCGCGAGCTTGGCGATCAGCGTGATGCCGGGCATGAAGGCATCGAGCGGCGGCACCACGGTGCGCGTGCCCTCGGGGAAGATCACGAGCTGCCCGCCGCGCCGCAGGTCCTGCACCGCCAGCCGCACCATGGTGTGGGCCGAGTCGTTGCGGATGTAGTGCGCGAGCCGGGCGCCAGCGCCGAGGAAGACGTTCTTCATCAGCCCGGCCTTCATGATGCAGGCGCTGCGCGGCAGCCGGGCCACCAGCAGCAGCGCGTCGAGCATGCTCGGGTGGTTGGCCGCGATGATCAGCCCGGGCTCGTCGCGCAGCGCGTCGAGGCTGCGCGCGTCGATGCGCATCATCCCGGTCAGCGAGGCGACGGTCCAGAAGGTGCGATAGGCGCCCGCGATCACACGGCGGCCCAGCGGGCGCCCGATATGGGGCGGCAGCAGCGGGTGCAGCACCATCGCGGCGAGGTTCCAGACGAGCGAGATCAGGCCCAGGCCAAGCAGCAGGCTGTAGAGCGGCAGCGCGAGGGCGACCGACCGCCCCTGGCGCATCACCTTTCTCATCGACCCGTCCTGGCGCTCATCGGCGAATGGCACCCGCGGCCACGGCATGGGCCTCGATTTCCACCAGCAGATCCTGCCGGCAGATGTCGGCCTCGAGGTAGACCCCGTGGCGCACCGTCGGGGCGTCGGCGCCCAGCACGGCTTCGAGCACCTCTCGCACGACCGGCGCATCGGCCACGTGGCGCACGTACACCACGGTTTCCAGTTCGGGCAGCGCGAAGCGCGCATCGGTGCGCTCGTTCGCGGCGCCGATCACGGCCCCGAGGTTGCGCAGCGTTTCCTCGGTCTGTGCACGCACGTCGCCCTGGTGCACGGTTTCGTGCCCGACGATGCTGGCGGTGCCCGAGATGAACAGCGCCACCTGGCCGTCGCCGAGTTCGGCCAGTGCCGCGCGCGAGAAGGTCGGGGAGCGCGGGCCGTAGGTTTCGGGGTAGCGATAGGCCGACACCTGGCGCGGGTTCTCGACCGGCAGCGGCGCGATCTGGCCGGCCAGGAAACGGATGCAGAGCGCCCCTTGCCGGATGCCCAGTGCGCAGGCGGCCGGCGCGCCCTCGAAGGCCGCCTGGCCCGCGTCGAGGAAGGCCTGCTGGCGGCCCATGTTGAACTGGCGGTAGCGCTCCAGGCCACCGCCGTCGCCGTTGATCTGGGGCAGGTAGTTCCAGACGCGCTGCAGATGCGGGCAGCCGCTCTGCTGCAGGGCGACGAACAGGTCGGTGTAGGCGCGCTCGGCCAAGCGGGCCACGCCTTGCTTCTCGGTCGCCTCGTCGAGGTCGATCGCGCCCAGCATCCAGTGGCCGTCGGTGCGCCAGCGCACCACGCCGGTGGTGCCGGAGCGCACCTCGCCGCGCGCCTGCCATACGTCGGCCATCGGGCCGCCGTCGGACAGCACGCGTGCATCGACGCCGGGCATCCAGGGCAGGTTCTCGTGCAGGCCGTAACCCAGCCCGCCGAAGGGCGGGTGGCCGCTGTCGGCCATGGCCAGGCCCTGGGCGAGCGAGAGGCGCTCGAGCCGCAGCGGCGGCACCTTGACGGGTTCGCGCGCGCTCATCGTGTGCGCTCCTTCATGGAGGTGGTTCCTGGCAAGTTCATTCGGGTTTGACGGCGGTGTATTCGGAGAAGACGCCGAGCTCGACATGGCGCTGCACGTCGCGGAAGCCGGCGGCGCGCAGGGCGTCCATCACTTGCGCGGGCGGGATGCAGGCCTCGATGGTGTCCCAGTAGTAGCGCCAGAGCTCGGCCGTGTCGCTGCGCTTGCCGATGAAGCGCGCGATCAGCGGCACGACGGCGCGCATGTAGCCCTTGAGCAGTTGCGTGCCGAGGCGGCTTTCGGGTTTGCTGATCTCGAGCACGACCACGCGGCCGCCCGGACGCAGCACGCGATGGAATTCGCTGAAGGCGGCGGCCACGTCGCTGATGTGGCGCAGCGCATAGCCCATGCTGAGGAAGTCGCTGCTGGCGTCGGCGCGCGGCAGGGCCTCGGCCTTGCCCTCGACCAGTTCCACACCGGGCAGGTCGATCTGCTTCATCATGCCGGCGCTGGGATCGACGCCGACCAGCCGGCCCGTGGGGCCGATCAGCGTCAGCGCCTCGCGGGCCACCAGACCGGTGCCGATGCCCACGTCGAGCACTTGCGCGCCGGTCGCGAGGCCGGCCCGTTTCAGGGCGCTGCGGCGGTACCAGGGGCCCGAGCCGAAGGCCAGCACGCGCTCGATGCGGTCGTAGTCGGGCGCGGTGTCGTCGAAGATGCGGCGCAGGAAGGCTTGGTGCTCGTCCTCGTCTCCGTAGTAGAGCGGCAGTGGCGCATGCGGGGGCAGCAGGGCCGCGTCGGCGGGCACAGGGGTAGGCGATGGCGTCATCGGCGGATTATGACCAAAAGCGTTGCTTGTCCCGTCGCATGTGCGGCAAGGGCGCGGACAGTAAACTCGCAGCTGCTTTGACAACACACGACAGCGAGAGAGAAAGCCATGGCCGGACACAGCAAATGGGCGAACATTCAGCATCGAAAAGGCCGGCAGGACGAGAAACGGGGCAAGCTCTGGACCCGCGCCATCCGTGAAATCACCGTGGCCGCGCGCGCCGGTGGCGGCGACCTGAGCGCCAACCCCCGGCTGCGGCTGGCGGTCGAGAAGGCCAAGGCGGTCAACCTGCCGATCGACACGGTCAAGCGCAACATCGACAAGGCCACCGGCAACCTCGAAGGCGTGAACTACGAGGAAATCCGCTACGAGGGCTACGGCATCGGCGGCGCGGCGATCATCGTCGACACCATGACCGACAACCGCGTGCGCACCGTGGCCGAAGTGCGCCACGCCTTTTCCAAGTACGGCGGCAACATGGGCACCGAGAACTCGGTGTCCTTCCAGTTCAAGCACTGCGGCCAGTTCGTGTTCGCGCCCGGCACCAGCGAGGACAAGGTCATGGAAGTGGCGCTCGAGGCCGGCGCCGAAGACGTGCTGACCGACGAGGAGGGCGCCATCGAGGTGCTTACCGCGGTCGCCGATTTCGAGGCGGTGAAGAACGCGCTGGAGGCCGCCGGCCTGCAGCCCGAGATCGCCGAGGTCACGATGCGGGCCGAGAACACCATCGCGCTGTCGGGTGAGGAGGGCGCGAAGATGCAGAAACTGCTCGACGTGCTCGAGGACCTGGACGACGTCCAGGATGTATTCCACAACGCGGCCATCGAACAATGAACCCCCACGCTTCCCACTTCGTGCATTCGCTGCCCCACGAGGCGGCTCCGTGGAGGACGCAATGAAAGTCCTCGTCATCGGCGGCGGTGGCCGCGAACATGCACTCGCCTGGCGCCTCGCGCATTCGGAGCGCGTGTCCAAGCTCTACGTCGCACCGGGCAATGGCGGCACCGCCACCGACCGGCGCTTCGAAACCGTCGACATCACCGACCCCGTGGCATTGCGCCAATGGGCGCAGCAGGAAAAGATCGCGCTGACCGTGGTCGGCCCCGAGGGCCCGCTGGCGGCCGGCGTGGTCGACGAGTTCCGCGCGCATGGCCTGCGCATCTTCGGCCCGACCAAGGCCGCAGCCCAGCTCGAGAGCTCGAAGGCCTTCTCCAAGGCGTTCATGCAGCGCCACAAGATCCCGACGGCCGAGTACCAGGCCTTCACCGATGCCGCGCTGGCCCACGCTTACATCGATGCCAAGGGCGCGCCGATCGTGGTCAAGGCCGACGGCCTGGCCGCGGGCAAGGGTGTGGTGGTCGCGATGACGGCGGCCGAGGCGCACGAGGCGGTCGACTTCATGCTGGTCGACAACAAGTTCGGCGTGGCGCACAACGATGGCGGCGCACGCGTGGTGATCGAGGAATTCCTGCAGGGCGAGGAAGCCAGCTTCATCGTGCTGTGCGACGGCAAGAACGTCACGGCCCTGGCCACCAGCCAGGACCACAAGCGCCTGCTCGACGGCGACGAAGGCCCGAACACCGGCGGCATGGGCGCCTACTCGCCCGCGCCCGTGGTGACGGCCGAAGTGCATGCGCGCGCGATGCGCGAAATCATCCTGCCGACCATCCGCGGCATGGAAAAGGACGGCATCCCCTTCACCGGCTTCCTGTACGCCGGCCTGATGATCGACGGCGCGGGCCGGCCCAAGACGCTGGAATTCAATTGCCGCATGGGCGACCCGGAGACGCAGCCGATCATGATGCGGCTCAAGTCCGACCTGTTCGAGGTCTTCTGGCACGCGACCGACGGCACGCTCGACCAGGTCGAGCTGCAGTGGGACCGGCGCGTGGCGCTGGGCGTGGTGCTCGCGGCGCACGGCTACCCGCTGGCGCCGCGCAAGGGCGACCGCATCGACGGCATCCCCGTCGAAGTGCCCGATGCCATGGTGTTCCATGCCGGCACCACGCTGGACAAAGGCGAACTCAAGACCAGCGGCGGCCGCGTGCTCTGTGTGACCGTGCTGGCCGACAGCGTCAAGCTCGCGCAACAGCGCGTCTACGAAGTCGCGGCCCAGGTGCGTTTCGACGGCGTGCAGTACCGCCGGGACATCGGCTACCGCGCGCTGCAGGCGCGCAACACTTGATGCAGGCCGATCCGACGGCCGTCGGCGACTATCTGCGCGGGTTGCAGCAACGCATCGTGGGCGCGGTCGAAGCGACCGACGGCGGCGTGGCGGTGCGCGATGCCTGGGAAAAGGCGCCCGGCGAGCCCTTGCAGGGCCGGGGCCTGACCTGCATCCTCGAAGGCGGCGAACTGTTCGAACGCGCGGGCTGCGGCTTCTCCGAGGTGCGCGGCCCGAAGCTGCCGCCCTCGGCCACGCAGCACCGGCCCGAACTGGCGGGCGCCCCGTTCGAGGCCATGGGCGTGTCGCTGGTGTTCCACCCGCGCAACCCCTATGTGCCGACGGTGCACATGAACGTGCGCATGCTGGCCGCGCTGCCCGAAGGCGGCGCGCCGGTCTGCTGGTTCGGCGGCGGCATCGACCTGACGCCGTACTACGGCTTCGAGGACGACGCGGTGCATTTCCACCGCAGCTGCCGCGATGCACTCGCGCCCTTCGGCGAGGACAAGTACCCGCGCTTCAAGACCTGGTGCGACGACTATTTCTTCTTGAAGCACCGCAACGAGCAGCGCGGTGTCGGCGGCATCTTCTTCGACGACTTCTCCGAGCTGGGCTTCGAGCACAGCTTCGCGATGCTGCGCTCGGTGGGCGATGCCTTCCTGCCCGCCTACATGCCCATCGTCGAACGCCGCCGCGACACGGCCTACGGCGAGCGCGAGCGGGCCTTCCAGCTCTATCGCCGCGGGCGCTATGCCGAGTTCAACCTGGTGTGGGACCGCGGCACGCACTTCGGCCTGCAGTCGGGCGGGCGCACCGAGTCGATCCTGCTGTCGATGCCGCCGCTGGCCAGCTGGGCCTACCGGCAGACGCCCGAAGCGGGCACGCCCGAGGCCGCGCTCTACAGCGATTTCATTGTGCGTCGGGAATGGCTCTGACGTGGCTGTGACACCGCCGCGCATCGGTGTCTTCGGCGGCGCCTTCGATCCGCCGCACAACACGCACCTGGCGCTGGCTTCGGCCGCGCTGGCGCAGCTCGGCTTGTCCGAACTGCGCGTCTTCCCCACTGGCAATGCCTGGCACAAGTCACGCACGCTGAGCCCGGCGGCCGACCGCCTGGCCATGGCGCGCCTGGCCTTCGGTAGCCTGCCGCAGGTGGTGGTCGATCCACGCGAGACGCTGCGCACCGGCCCCACCTACACACTCGACACGCTGCGCGAACTGCGGCGTGAATTTCCCGCCGCGCAGCCCGTGCTGATCATGGGCAGCGACCAGGCCGCGGCGCTGCCGCAATGGCATGGCTGGCAGGAGATCCTGTCCATTGCTATTGTTTCCATAGCTGAGCGGTTAGAATCCGCCGGCTCCGATGGATCGGCAACCCGCTTCGATCCGCGGACGCTGCCCGGCCTCCCGGCCGCTGCGCGCTTCGAAACCCTCGAATTGCCCCCGGCCGACACCAGTGCCACCGATATCCGCGCCCGTGCCGCACGCGGCGAGGACATCGGCGCGCTGGTTCCCGACGCCGTTGCGCGCTATATTGACCAACACCACCTCTACGCCTCTGCCTGATGACCACTGAAGCCGCCGCCAAGAAAGACACCCAGAAACTCCAGCGAGCCATCGTCGATGGGCTCGAAGACGTCAAGGCGCAGGACATCCAGGTTTTCGACACCGAGCATCTCTCGCCGTTGTTCGAGCGCGTGATCATCGCGTCGGGTACCTCGAACCGCCAGACCAAGGCGCTGGCCGCCAGCGTGCGCGATGCGGTGCGCGAAGCCGGCTTCCCCAAGCCGCGCGTCGAGGGTGAAGGCAATGGCGAGTGGATCATCGTGGACTGTGGCGCCGCCGTGGCGCACATCATGCAGCCGGCCATTCGCCAGTACTACCACCTCGAAGAGATCTGGGGTGACAAGCCGGTGCGCAGCAAGCTGGGCGCGGCCAAGCCGGCAGCGGCCGCAGCCGTGAGCGAAGAGGCCGAAGACAAGAAGAAGCCCGCGCCCGCCAAGACCCTGCGCCGTGCAAGCGCCGCCAAGACCGCCATCCGCGCCGCCGAGCAGGCCGCCAAGGCCGAGAAGGAAAAGGCCAAGCCCGCACGCAAGACGTCCAGCCGCAAGCCGGCCGGCGCCAGCGCTGCACCGGCCAAGAAGATCCCGGTGAAGAAGATCGGCAAACCGCCGGCGAAAAAGGCCGCTGCCAAGAAGGCGCCCGCGCGCAAGACTGCTCCGCGCAGCAAATGAAGCTGCTGGTGGTCGCGGTCGGGCAACGCATGCCCGACTGGGCGCAGACCGCCTGGGACGACTACGCCAAGCGCTTCCCGCCCGAGATCAAGCTCGAGCTGCGCGCCGTCAAGACCGAGCCGCGCGGCTCCAAGACCCTCGAGACGCTCTACGCCGCCGAGCGCGAGCGCATCGAAGGCGCCATCGCGCGCGGCATGCGCATCGTGGTGCTCGACGAACGCGGCACGTCGCTCACCACCAAGGCCCTGGCCACGCGGCTGCGGTCCTGGCAGGAGGAGAGCGACGACGTCGCGCTGGTGATCGGCGGCCCCGACGGCCTCGACCCCGCTTTCAAGGCCGCGGCCCACGAACGCATCCGGCTGTCCGACCTGACGCTGCCACATGCCATGGCCCGCGTGCTGCTGGTCGAGCAGCTCTACCGTGCCTGGTCGGTGAATGCCGGCCATCCCTACCATCGCGAATGAGCGCAGCGCCGCGCGTGCGCCACGCACGCTCGCGTCGCTGTGCGGAAGTGATCGAATGAGCGACGCCTTTCTCTACCTCGCCTCGCAAAGCCCGCGCCGCGCCCAGTTGCTGGGCCAGCTCGGCGTGCGCCATGAACTGCTGCTCGCGGCGCCCGACGAGGACGCGGAAGCGCTCGAAGCCGTGCTGCCGGGCGAGTCGCCCACGGCTTACGTGCAGCGTGTGACCGGCCTCAAGCTCGATGCCGCCGTGGCACGCCACCGACGCCTCGGCCTGCCGAATGCGCCCATCCTGTGTGCCGACACCACGGTCGCACTGGGCCGCGACATTCTGGGCAAGCCTGCGGATGCCAAGGATGCCGAGCGCATGCTGGCGCGGCTGGCCGGCACCACCCACCGCGTGCTCACGGCCGTGGCGGTGCAGAAGGGCCGCAGCCGGCATGCGGCGCTCAGCGTGTCGCGGGTGCGCTTCGCGCCGATGACACGCGCGCAGATCGCGCGCTACGTCGCCAGCGGCGAGCCGCTGGGCAAGGCCGGGGCCTACGGCATCCAGGGCGCCGCAGCGGCGTACGTCGAGCACATCGGCGGTTCCTATTCGGGCATCATGGGACTGCCCATGTTCGAGACCGCCGCGCTGCTGCGCAGCGTCGGTCTGCTCAAAAGCTAACCATGACGCTCCCTTTCTCCATCTGCATCTCCATCTTCATGCCAGGGCCGCTGCAGATCCGGCTTTGCCGGTCTGCCAGCGGCGCCCCCGGAAGGGGCGGGGCGAAGCGACACGCAGTGCGCGAAGCCTGGGGGAGAGCCTGACATGCAGGATATTTTGATCAACTGGTCGCCGCAGGAGACCCGCGTTGCGCTGGTCGAGCACGGCGCGGTGCAGGAACTGCACATCGAACGCACGCTGGAGCGTGGGCTCGTGGGCAACGTCTACCTGGGCAAGGTCTCGCGCGTGCTGCCGGGCATGCAGTCGGCCTTCATCGACATCGGCCTGGATCGCACGGCCTTCCTGCACGTGGCCGACATCGTGGCGCCGTTCACGCCGGGCTCGCGGCCCAGCGCACAGGCGCCGGAGCGCGACCCGCGCGGCGGGGCGATCGTGCCCATCGAGAAGCAGGTGTTCGAAGGCCAGTCGCTGCTGGTGCAGGTCATCAAGGACCCGATCGGCACCAAGGGTGCGCGGCTGTCGACGCAGATCAGCATCGCGGGGCGGCTGCTGGTTTTTCTGCCGCAGGACAACCACGTCGGCGTGTCGCAGAAGATTCCGCTGGAGCAGCGCGAGAAGCTGCGCAGCCGCCTGCAGGCGCTGATCGATGCGGCAGCGGCAGCCGACAGCGGCGGCGTGGTGCCGGCCAACACCGGCGGCTTCATCCTGCGCACCAACGGCGAAGACTCGAGCGACGCCGAGCTGGCCGAGGACATCGCCTACCTGCGCAAGACCTGGTCGCGTATCCGCGAACTGTCGGGCAAGCTGCCCGCGATGTCGCTGCTGCACCAGGACCTGAGCTTGCTGCAGCGCGTGCTGCGCGACATGACGGGCGAAGACACCCAGACCATCCGCATCGATTCGCGCGAGCAGTTCGAATCGATGCGCAAGTTCGGCCTCGAGTTCATGCCGCAGGCGGCGGACAAGCTGCAGCACTACAAGGGCGAGCGCCCGATCTTCGACCTCTACTCGGTCGACGAGGAGATCGCCAAGGCCCTGGGCCGGCGCGTGGACCTCAAGTCGGGCGGCTACCTGGTGGTCGACCAGACCGAGGCGCTGACCACTGTCGACGTGAACACCGGCGGCTTCGTCGGTGCGCGCAATTTCGACGACACCATCTTCAAGACGAATCTCGAGGCGGCCCAGGCGATCGCGCGGCAGCTGCGACTGCGCAACCTGGGCGGCATCGTGATCGTCGACTTCATCGACATGGGCCGCGACGACCACCGCGAACAGGTGCTGGGCGAGTTCCGCAAGCAGCTGGCACGCGACCGCGTGAAGACCAGCGCCGGCGGCTTCTCGCCGTTGGGCCTGGTCGAGATGACGCGCAAGCGCACGCGCGAATCGCTGGCCCACATGCTGTGCGAACCCTGCACGGCCTGTGGCGGTCAGGGCATCGTGAAGACGGCCCGCAGCGCGGCCTACGACGTGATGCGCGAGATCCTGCGCGAGGCGCGCCAGTTCACGCCGCGCGAGTTCCGCATCGTGGCCGCGCCGCAGGTGATCGAACTGCTGCTCGACGAGGAGAGCCAGCATCTGGCCAGCCTCAGCGACTTCATCGGCAAGACGATTTCGCTGCAGTCGGAGCCGGCGATGGGGCAGGGCCAGTTCGACATCGTGTTGTTGTGACCACCCCGGTGGCGGCTCACTTCGTGTAGCCGCCATCCCCTCAAGGGGCAACACCTGCGGCCCGGCAAAGCCGGTTCCGCGGTGTTCCACGAGCGGGCGTGGCTTCGCCCGCCGTGGGTTCAGATCGTGGGTGTTTGGCCGGGTGGGGTGGTGCTGACGGCACGCGTCTGCAGTCGCGCATACAGCCCGTCCAGCGCCATGAGCTGCGCGTGGCTGCCTTGTTCGGCGATGCGGCCGTGTTCCATCACGACGATGCGGTCGGCGTGCTGGATGGTCGAGAGGCGATGCGCGACGATCAGCGTGGTGCGGCCCTGCATGAGGCGCTGCAAGGCCTCCTGCACCAGGCGCTCGGAGCCGGTGTCGAGCGCGGAGGTGGCTTCGTCCAGCAGCAGGATGGGCGCGTCCTTGTAGAGCGCGCGGGCGATGGCCAGGCGCTGGCGCTGGCCGCCCGAGAGCTGCGTCGCGTTGTGGCCCAGTACGGTGTCGATGCCGTTGGGCAGGCCGGCGACGTGTTCGCTCAAGTTGGCCGCAGCCACGCAATGGGCCACGCGTTCACGGTCGACTTCGGCGCCCAGTGCCACGTTCGCGGCCAGCGTGTCGTTGAACATCACCACGTCCTGGCTCACCATCGCGAACTGCGTGCGCAGGCTGCCCAGCTGCCAGGCGCCGAGCTCCTGGCCATCCAGCAGCACCTGCCCGCTGGTGGGCAGCACGAAGCGCGGCAGCAGGTTGACCAGCGTGGTCTTGCCCGAGCCCGAGGGGCCGACGAAGGCCACGATCTCGCCGGGCGCGATCGACAGGTCGATGCCGTCGAGCGCGGCCGCGTCGTCCTCGCCGCGGTAGCGCACCTGCACCTTGCGCAGCTCGATCCGGCCTTCGGCGCGCGGCATGGCGAAGCTGCCGCCGGTTTCGGAGGCCACCTCGTCGATCAGGGTCACGCCGCGCTCCAGCGCCGCCAGGCCGCGCGTGATCGGATTGGCCATGTCGGCGAGCCGGCGGATCGGCGCGATCAGCATCAGCATGGCCGTGATGTAGGCCACGAAGCCGCCCACGGTCAGGGCCTGCTCGTTGCTCTGCCACAGCGCGATCATCACCACCACCGACAGCGCCACCGACGCCAGCAGCTGGGTCAGCGGCGTCATCGCGGCCGAGGCGATGGTCGATTTCACGGCCAGACGGTTGAGCGTGCGGCTCAGGTGCTCGAAGCGCGTGGTCTGGTCGGTCTGGGCGCCATGCAGCCGCACCATGCGGTGCGCCAGCACGTTTTCTTCCACCACGTAGGCCAGGTCGTCGGTGGCGGTCTGGCCCAGGCGCGTGAGGTGGTAGAGCCGTTTCGACAGCACCTTCATGATCCACGCCACGCCGGGCACCAGCACGCCCACGATCAGCGTCAGCTTCCAGTTGAGGTAGACCAGGTAGAAGAGCAGGGCGATCAGGGTGAAGCCGTCCCGCGTGAGGCCCAGCAGTGCCTGCACCAGCAGCATCGAGCCGGTCTGGACTTCGTAGACCACGGTATTCGACAGCGCGCTCGCCGACTGCCGCGAGAACAGTGCGAGCTCGGCCGTGAGCAATCGCTCGAACAGCACGCGGCGCAGGCGCTGCATGCCGTCGTTGGCGATGCGCGCCAGCGCGTATTGCGAGACGAACTGGGCCAGGCCGCGCACCGCGAACAGCAGGATGATCGCGGCCGGCACCGTCCACAGCGCCAGCTGGCCGCGGCTGAAGCCCCGGTCGAGCAGGGGCTTGAGAAGGGCGGGCATCAGGGGTTCGGTGAGGGCGGCCAGGATGGCGGCACCGATGGCCAGCGACCACCAGCGGCGCGAGCCCCCGAACCAGCTCATCAATCGGGCGAGGCGTCGCGTCAAAGGAGGACGGACGGTGTCACCGGTAGGGGAAGGCTGCATGGCGGCGGATTCTACGGGCGCGGTCCATGGCAACTTTTTTGTAGGAGCAAGCAGATGGCTTCGCGCGATTCCCGAGGAATGGCCGCGCAATGTGTACCATCGCGGTTTGCCGACGCCCGGTAGAAACCCTCGGTGAAACTTTGTTGCCGAAAACCTCTCCGAACTGCATGAAAAAGCTGTTGCCCGTTCCTGCCTTGCCTCTTTCTTCTTCTTCATTCAATGCCCGTCGCGCCCTGGTTGCGGCCATGGCGGCTTCCCCCCTGATCCCTGCATTGGCCCAGTTCCGGGTCGAGGTGTCGGGTGTGGGCCTGACGCAATTGCCGATCGCGCTGGTGCCCTTCAAGGGCCAGGACGCCTCGCCGCAGAAGATTTCCGCCATCGTGCAGGCCGACCTGGAACGCAGCGGCCAGTTCCGTGGCGTCGATGCCTCTGGCCAGGCGCTCGACGAAGCCTCGCGCCCCGACCTGACGCTCTGGCGCCAGCGCACCGCCGATTCGCTGGTGGTGGGCAGCGTGAGCAAGCTGGCCGACGGCCGCTTCGACGTGCGCTTCCGCCTCTGGGACGTGGTGCGCGGCCAGGACCTGGGCGGCCAGAGCTACACGGTGCCGCAGGGCGACCTGCGCCTCGCATCGCACCGCATCGCCGACTTCGTCTACGAAAAACTCACCGGCGAAAAGGGCATCTTCTCGACCCGCATCGCCTACGTGACCAAGAGCGGCAGCCGCTACAACTTGTGGGTGGCCGATGCCGACGGCGAGAACTCCCAGGCCGCACTGGCCAGCCCGGAACCCATCATCTCGCCCGTCTGGTCGTCCAACGGCACGCAGTTGGCGTACGTTTCCTTCGAGTCGCGCAAGCCGGTGGTCTATGTGCACAACGTCTCGACCGGCCAACGCCGCCTGCTGGCCAATTTCCGCGGCTCCAACAGCGCACCGGCGTGGGCGCCCGACGGCAACTCGCTGGCCGTCACGCTCAGCCGCGACGGCGGTTCGCAGCTCTACACGATCCCTGCCAGCGGCGGCGAACCGCGCCGGCTCACGCAGAGCAACAGCATCGACACCGAACCGGTGTTCTCGGCCGACGGCAGCACGATCTACTTCGTGAGCGACCGAGGCGGTGCGCCGCAGATCTACAAGATGGGCGCCAGCGGAGGCACGCCGACGCGCGTCACCTTCAGCGGCACTTACAACATTTCACCTTCTGTCAGCGGGGATGGCCGGTGGTTGGCCTACATTTCCCGCGTAGGCGGCGCCTTCAAACTCCACGTGATGGAGTTGGCGACCGGCAATGTGACCGCCATCACCGATACCTCGGCCGACGAAAACCCGAGCTTTGCCCCCAACAGCAAACTTCTCGTCTATGCAACGCAGCTGCAAGGCCGCGAAGCATTGATGACGACCACGCTGGACGGGAAGATCAAGGCGCGGCTCGCAGGACAGGCCGGCGACATCCGGGAACCGGACTGGGGTCCGTTCCAAAAGCAATGATTAACTTGAGGAGTTCGAAATGTTGAAACGTACGCTTTATTCGCTGGCCATCGTGGCCTTGATCGCTGGTTGCTCGTCGGGCACGAAGCTGAACGACACCCCCGTGGTGGACAGCACGGGTGGCGCAGGCCAGGGCTCGGGCAGCAGCGGCGCCGCCAGCGGTGTCGCGCCCGTCACCATCGATCCCAACGCGCAAAACGCGGCCGGCCCGGTGGGTGTCGCACGCATTGTGTTCTTCGACTACGACAGCTACACGGTCAAGCCCGCGTACCAGGCGCTGATCGACGGCCATGCGCGCTTCCTGAAGGCCAACGCCCAGCGCCGCATCTCGATCGAAGGTCACACCGACGAACGCGGCGGCCGCGAGTACAACCTGGCTCTGGGTCAGAAGCGCTCGGAAGCCGTGCGTCGCGCGCTCAACCTGCTGGGTGTCAACGACAACCAGGTCGAGGCCGTGAGCTTCGGCAAGGAAAAGCCTGCTGCGCAAGGTGGCGGTGAGTCGGTGTGGGCGCAAAACCGCCGCGCCGAGATCACTTACCGTTGATGATGCGCAGTCGTCTTGGCTTGCGCAGCGCCGCGTTGGCGGCTGCGCTGGTCTGCATGTCCCTTGGCGCCAACGCCGCGTTGTTCGAAGATGACGAGGCGCGCCGCGCCATCCTCGATCTGCGTCAGCGCGTGGAAGCCATGCGCACGCAGACCGATCAGCGGCTCACCGAGGACAATGCACAACTGCGTCGCAGCCTGCTCGACCTGCAGAACCAGATCGAGACCCTGCGCGGCGACATGCAGCGCATGACCGGGCAGAACGAGCAGCTGGCGCGCACCGTGTCCGAGCTCCAGCAGCGCCAGACCGACATCGACGACCGCATCAAGAAGAGCGAACCGTCGAAGGTTGCGATGGACGGCCGCGAGTTCACGGCCGATCCGCGCGAGAAGGCGGACTTCGACGCCGCACTGGGTGTGTTCCGCGGCGGCCAGTTCGCGCAAGCGCAGACGGCCTTCGCCGAGTTCGTGAAGCGCTATCCGCAGAGCGGCTACAACCCGTCGGCCCTGTTCTGGCTGGGCAACGCCCAGTATGCGACCCGCAACTACACCGAAGCGATCGCCAATTTCCGTTCGATGCTGTCGCTGGCGCCCGATCACGCGAAAGCCCCCGAGGCCGTGCTGTCGATCGCCAATTGCCAGATCGAGCTGAAGGACACGCGCGCTGCACGGCGCACGCTGGAAGACCTGGCCAAGGCCTATCCCCAGTCCGAAGCCGCTCAGGCAGGCCGCGAGCGGCTGTCGCGCCTCAAGTAGGACAGGCATCGCGCATGGAGGACACAGGGCCTGTGCTCGCCCCGGTCGATGAGGTCGATGCGGCACGCCGCTTCGGCGGGCTCGAGCGCCTCTATGGCGTGCAGGGCGCGCGCCGCATCCGCGAGGCGCATGTCCTGGTGGCCGGCATCGGCGGCGTGGGGTCCTGGACCGTCGAGGCTCTGGCCCGCAGCGGTGTCGGCCGGCTGACGCTGGTCGATCTGGACCACATCGCCGAATCCAACATCAATCGCCAGATCCATGCACTGGCATCGACCGTGGGCCAGGCGAAAGTGACGGCAATGCGCGAACGCATCGCGCAGATCAATCCGGCCTGCGAGGTGTTGGCGATCGATGACTTCGTCGAACCCGACAACTGGCTCGCGCTGGTGGCTGCCGCCGAGCAGGCCAGCGGGCCCTTGAGCGCCGTCATCGACGCCTGCGACCAGGTGCGCGCCAAGGTGGCGATGGCCGCCTGGGCGCGCGTCACGCGCACGCCTTTCGTCTCGGTGGGTGCAGCCGGCGGCAAGCGGCATGCGCACCGTGTCGAGATCGAAGACCTGTCGCTGACCACGCACGATCCCTTGCTGGCCCAGTTGCGCAATCGCCTCCGCAAGGAGCACGGCGCGCCGCGGGAAGGCAAGAAGATCGGCGTGGCCTGCGTCTTCAGTCGCGAGAGCGTGGCACCGCCCGATGCCTCCTGCGCGATCGCCGATGGCGACGGTTCGCTCAACTGCCATGGCTACGGCTCGGTGGTCAGCGTGACCGCGACTTTCGGCCAATGTGCAGCCGGTTGGGTGATGGACAAAATAGCCTCGAAGCTCGCGCTATAATCGCAGGCTTTGCTGGATACGACGCCAGCAAAATACCAAGGTCGGTGCGAATCGATCCGGGACGTTAGCTCAGTTGGTAGAGCAGCGGACTTTTAATCCGTTTGTCGTGGGTTCGACCCCCGCACGTCCCACCATATCGAAACCCGCACCAGTGCGTGGTTTCACGCTACTAAAACAGTAGCAAACACCGTCTCCCGACGGTTTCAATCGGGCCCAATCGGGCTCGCCGCTGCCCCAAAAAGGTAGCACTGCTACCCCTACGGGATAGCCTGCCGCAGGTACCATCCGCGGCCTATGACGATCCAAGAAAGAAACGGCCGACATCAGCTGCGCGTGAAGAGCAAGCTGCTGCCCGGTGGTATGGTCTTCTACACCTTCGACACTCACGAAGAGGCCGACGCATACGGTCAGCACCTGCGCAAGATGCTGAAGAAGGGCGTGGTGCCGGCTGCGATTCTCGAGAAGGTGGCCAGGGTCGACGACCCCCTCGTCCTCGAGGTGATTCGCGAATACAGCAAGTCCAACGCGATCCCCGACAGCGACGAGAAGCTGCTCGATGTGATCGTGCACCACGTGCCCGGCGTGCGGATGTCCGCCATCACCACGCGCTGGGTCGATGAGTACGTCAGAGCGCGCAAGCTAGTCGACAACAACGCGCCCAGCACCATCCGCAAGAAGGTGGGGCTGATGGCCCGGATTGTCGACTGGCACCTGCGCCTGGTCACACCCAAGGACAAGCCGATCCCGATCAACCCGCTGCGCACGCTGCCGCGGGGCTACGCGGTCTACAACCGCGAGGACGTGAAGAACCTGGGAGAGGGCCTTGTCGCGAAGCGCGACGTCGAGCGCAACAGGCGGCTTGAGGAGAGCGAGGCGGCGGCAATCCGCGCGGTGCTGGGTGGCCTGCCGCGCACCGAGCGCCACGGCGCTCTGCAGGCGCGGCCCGACCACCTGATGCTTTTCAACCTGATCGTCGACACTGGCCTGCGGCTGCTTGAGGCCTACAGCCTGCGTTCCGACCAGCTTGAGCTCGAGCGCGGGTTCATTCACGTTGACGGGTCGAAGGGCCGCAACGGCGTGCTCAAGCCTCGCACGGTGCCGCTGAAGCGCGAGCAGCTCAAGGTCTACAGCGAAGGGAAAGTAGGGCGCCTCTTCCCGTTCTGGGATGGCACCAAGGAGGGGAAGAAGATCGCCACGCGCGACCTGGTGCAGGTCTTCGGCCGCGCCTTCGCGTTCGCCGGCGTGGAGGATCTCAAGGAGCACGACCTGCGCCATGAGGCGTGCTGCCGCCCTCGTTGAGCTTCAGGTCCGGCCTTTCATCAGGTCCAGGCCGATATGGTCGTGGCCGCGCGCGTCGCGCACCAGGTACCAGTAGTGGTTACCGACCCGCCGGCTCATTAGCAGCGTCCAGCCCTCGCTGAAGCGCTTGGGGTCGCTGAGCTCGGCGACCAGGTCGTTAATCGTCTTGCCGGTGTCGTAGGAGAAGAGCCAGCCCATGGTCAGGCTCCAGGCATCAGCGTGTCGCTGAAGGCGTCGGTCGCCTCCAGGTGGACGGCGAGCGAGACGCTGTTGTCGGTGATCACGTCGTAGCCGTCGTTGCCGTAGACCAGGTAGACGGAACCGTGGAATTTGCCGCCGGGCGCGTACGCATATAGGCGCTCCTCGTCGGTGGCCATCAGCTCGGCCATGATGCGGTCGACGCTGGTGGTTCGCTCGGTGGCGTAGTCCTCGCCATCGTGCAGGCGCAGCTCGAAGCCGGCGGCGATCAGGGCGGTGGCCGCGTGGCGTACGACGGCGCGCTCGATGACGATCCGGTCACGCACGGCGGCGTCGACGCGGCCCGAGCTGAAGAAGGTGACGTCGTCGGGGGTGGGGGCGTTGGGCAGATTTTTGATCACATTGTTTCTAGCGCCTGGTACGGCTGTTAAAAGTATCAAGGTGGTTTACATTTGGGCCTTTGTTGTCGCGCCGCGGGTGACAGCCAACGTGCATCTCCATCAATAAAATGTCCGACACTCAAACTTGCAATACGGTTTTTATTCTCGGTGCTGGTTTTTCTTTCGACGCCGGCATTCCGTTGATGGGCGGATTTGTCGACACGATGTGGGATCTGGCAATCCGAGGATCTTGGAAAAGCGTACCCTTGGGTGCGGAGGATAGAGATCTATTTGGTGAGGCAAATAAAATTAGGGCCGAACTAAACGAGTACCATGGTCGCGCTGCGTTTGATGATCGAAATATTGAGGATATATTGTCAATTCTTTCGTTCAATTCGTACGCCAATAAGCGCCGAAGCCCCGACCCCATGGCAACAATCGTCAAGGCGATCGGTAGGACAATTGAAATTACGTGTTCAGTAGAGCACCCGGGCCTGCCTCCGAATCTTCGCTACACCGCGAATCAGACCGGGCCAAACCTTTATCGAGCATTCTGGGCGCATCTTTTTGCTGCAAAGCGCGGCGGCGTAAGCTTCCCCAGCATCATTACGTTTAACTATGACCTAGTGCTCGAGCGGTCTCTTTTCCAAGTACTCATCGGAACGCACTTGGCATTCAATGGTGACGTACCGCCACCTTCGCGTCATGTTCGCATTCGCCATCATTTTCCGACAATCAAAGAGCCTATCTACGCCATTGAAAGCGCTCGGTACGGAAACAGTCAAGCTAAACCTGGGACGATTCTCAAGGCGGTAAAGGAGGATGAGGCCTACGATACTCTTGACATTGAGATTCTGAAATTGCATGGCTCGCTGAATTTTCCCGCTCCGCGACAAAAACCGGCGCTATCAGATGGCGTGTTCAACGTTTGTGAAGCGTTGCCTTCTCCACTAATTCTGCCGCCAATTTTCAATAAGCAATCAACAGAAAGCCAGAGGAGCATCTGGAGCGCCGCGCTGAGTAGGCTTAGGAGTGTCAAGAATATCGTTATAGTCGGCTATAGCCTACCCAGAACTGATATTTATATGCAGTATTTTCTGAAGTCTGCTTTGGGCCCAAATATGGACCTAAACAGAATATTCGTATTTGATCCGGCAATCTATGCGGGCGCAGGTCAAACTAACGAGATGAAGCAGCGCTATGAAGAGTGTTTTTCCCCTCAATTGCGTAGCCGCATCCATTTTCGACCTGATGAAGTTGGGGCGTCGGCAGGTCGGGAGCGACTTGGAACAGCTGCACATTTTGTGCACGCCCTAGGGGAAACACCGAATAAACTCTTATTCTAGTTATGAGTAAGCGTTCAATAGGTGGCATGGCCGCGAATGCATGACAATGCCGCAGGTAGTCTAATTTTCCTTGCATTCAGTTGGCACTCCACAGCGCTTGGCTCACTAACATCTTCGTCTCGCAGCAAAGCACCGTTCCCGCTGCCTGTCTCATTTCTGAACTTACACTTAAAACAGAATATGACTGAGGTAATTTTAGGTCACCCCTTCTCCGGCGCGCTTTATTCATATTTTGCTGACCAATTGCAGGGAAAGCAGTCTCACACGCAGTCAACATCTCGTTACTATAAGACTCTATATGGTGCGAACTATCAGAAATACGTCGAACTCGCACTAAACTTTCTGCTTCTCTATCGAAATGCTTGGATCACCCTTGCAGATAACCCGCTTCCCCTAACTCCGCTCATGCCAAAGGACCGATCAGAGATTCCAGAACTCGGATTGCGGCTAGGCTACTTCGATCACTACGACTCCGGAGTCACATACACCGATAAGTGGGCGCATATATCTCGGCTTGCCGCGGAGCCTAAGGTCGCGAAACTTTTGGGCCGAACTCTGAAGATTCCGCGGCCTGCTTGGGATCTTATTTTGGAGTCGACCGTATACGAAGCTAGCCTTTCCGCGCATAAACGGATCCCTTTGTTGTGCTCGCTGGGTCGTCGCGCCCTAATTCAGATCCTTGTGGAAATAGACCGCCCGTCCCTGCACCCGTTACTGCCGGATTTGCATCACGTGAAATTTATTGAGTCCTATCGCAGTTTGACAGGTTTAGCTCTGGCGCCCCGCGACCTGGATGACTTGATCGCAATAAAGTTTGACCCCGGCGTCCGTCGCTACGGGGATTCGTTCATCCAAATTGCGCATTCCGATACCCAGGCAAATGGCCCCGCTACCACGCACAGGGTTGCTCAACTGATTCAAGAATCAATGGATACTGAAGCAGTGACGAGCCGTTTCGCGGGTGGGCTTGACTGGTTTGGAAAGATGCTCCGGGTGATGCAAGAGCCGCTGCTAGCCAGCGCAGCGCAGGTGGGCGCTCAGCTTGCCCTTAATGACAGCGATCGGGCGGGATGGTATGCCTTTTCGGGTGCAATCGACAAGGCTATACACCTACACGATCTACGAGTTCGTGTTGAAACAATTTTATCAACGTCCAAGCGTGGTATTGCCTGAAAAGGAAGGCGCCTGACTGCGCTCAACGAAATAAATATGGTCGCCACCAAACGCAAGCATGTCGACAATTACCTTGCCCTAATTACCCCTGATCCTTATGATCCGACGTATTCAATACTTAAGGCGCACCTCATATTTGAAGAGTTATTGCGCAGTCATTTAAAAATTAGTATGCCGAATGCAGCTGCATTGGTTGGCGCGCGTTTGAGTTTCAGTCAGAGACTGGCTGTCGTTCGGGCAATTACACCTCCCACTCAGGTCCACGCTTGGATCTGGATGGGAATTGAAAAGCTCAATGCATTGCGAAACCAATTGGCACATGGGAGTGGCGATAAAAACGTCGATTTAGAGGTGACGAAGTATGTCCAATACATCGTCAAGTCCTCTGGCACGCCGCTACCCCAACCGGCTGGTCAGTCAATCGAAGTTGTTGATTCCGAAGCAAGGCGAGCTCCAGGATATCTCGCCGTAGACATGGTCACCATATTGATGTACTACCGGTTTGCTGAGCAGCTCGGATTTAAGACAGACTGAGTATTGTCTATGGCGTTCTATTCAACCCTTGGATGTCGCTCGGCATAGTCAAAGTGCCGCCGTTGGCTACGAGCGCACGGATGCGCACAGCGACGTCGGCTGGCGTCGCGTTGTCCTGGTCGTACTCGATGTCGGAGAACAGATGGTCCGCCGTATGCTGGCCGAGGTCGAAGAATTCGCGCACGGCGAGCCAGCGAATTTGGGCGTTGAACATCGGCGCGCCGTAGGTGCTGTTCCAGGTCAGACCCTGTTTGATGAACTCCGGCATGGCGCATGCCCAGCCCACGGCGCAAGCCGTCGTGCCACAGTGATCGTCGAGCAGCTGCTCGTTCTCGTAGAGCTGCCGGTCGCTCAGCGTCTCGACGTCTTCGGAAGCGTTGTCGGGGTCGTGCAGATCGAAGTCGAAGTTGCGCCAGGCGCTCAGGTCGAATTTCGTCGCGGGTAGGCTCTCGAGCTTCTCGGCCAGCAAGATCAGGCGTTGTTGATTCATTCGAAGACTTCTCTGTCGTGGGCGATCAGCGCGCGGATTCGGTTGGCCACTTGATCGGGGGTCTGAGCTTGTTTCTCCTCCGGGTAGTAGCTGGAGCTGAAGAGGTGGCCACTCTGGACGTGGTTGAGGCCGAAGAAGACCTCGACCGCGCGCCAGTTGCCGAAGTGCAGCCCGTTGGTATTCAAGCCGGGCTCGAAGGCTCGAGCGTTCCAGTACAGGCCTTGCTCGATGAACTCCGGCATTGCGCAGGCCCAGCCGATGGCGCAGCCAGTCGTTCCGCATTCGTCGTTGAGCAACTGCGCGTCGGAGTCAGCGCCGTACGTACTACGCCAGTGCTGCAGGTTGAACTTCGCGGCCGGCACGACGGTTTCGAGCTTCTCGGCCAGCAGGAGCAGGCGGTCCTTGTTCATGCGGGGATCACTCCATTGAGGCCACGAAGGCGCGGATTCGGGCGGCGACTTCGAGCGGGCCGGTGTCGGCGCCGGGGCCCGCGCCGTTGTCGGGGTATTCGGTGGCCAGGAACAGGTGGCGGGAACCGGCGTAGCCGATCTCGAAGAAGTCGTTCACTGCGCAGAAATGAGTGGCGCCCTTGAAGTCGGGCATGGCGCCGTCATAGCTCAGGCCTTCGGCTTTGAACTCGGGTAGCGCGCAAGCCCAGCCAACGGCGCAGGCGACGGTGCCGCATTCGTGGTTGAGTAGGTCGCCATCGCTGACGTTGCGGCCGTCGTCGCCTTCGCGCCATTCGCGCAGGTCGAAGTGATCGGCCGGGATGCGCGTCTCGAGCGCGTCGGCCAGCAGAAGCAGGCGGGTTTTGTTCATGATTCGATTTCCGATCAAGGTTCGTGGTGAGGAGAAAATGCCGCGATGAACGATCAACTGACGCTGCGCGCGGCGGATCCCCGCGACGCAGGAACCATCGCAAGGCACCGTTACTACGCCGACGCAACCCCTGCAGACATGGCCGCCTACGCCGCATGGCTCGATTCGCGAATCGAGGCCGGGGTCTACATCGGGTCCTTGGCGGAAAGGGCTGGCGTCGTCGTTGCGGGGGCGGGTGCGGTCTTGTTGGACGGGGGCCCGTCGCGTGGATCGCCATCCGGTACGCGCGCCAGGGTCGTGAATGTGTTCACCGAAAGTGCGTGGCGCAGGCAAGGTCTCGCCCGCGCGCTTGTCGGGCGTGTGCTTGCCGCGTGCTCGGACCTCGACGTGCAGGTCTTCAGCGTGGCTGCGTCCGCAGACGGCGCTGAGCTCTACAGGTCGCTCGGCTTCAAGCCGTATCCAAACGAGATGATCCTGCGACCGGGGTAGCAGCCGCAGGTATTGGGAAGAAGAGGCCCGGCCGCAAGGGCAAGCCGGGCGTTGGCCGCATGTGACTTCCTGGGCGGCCGCCAGGTGAAAGGTGGACGTCGGTCGCGGTCAGCTCGAGGAGGGGCACCGACGCCCAACAGGGAACCGGAGGCACCCGGTGTGAACCCCTGCGTTACTCATGCGCCCCTCAATTTGGGCGCCCGCAGCGCGGCCGTTGCGGCGGTGCTGCGGGTCTGAATTGGTGCCGGGCGTAGCCCGGACTTGGGTTCGGCCCGTGAGGTGGGCCAAGCCAGGAAAAGCGATCAGGTCTCGGGCGGCATCACGTCTTCGTGCCAGCCTCCTTTCTCGTGTTGGGTGGACGGGGCCCCCGCCGGGTTCTGTGGCGGCGCTGAGGCCTCGATGGGTGACAGCAGTGATGGGTGTGGCAGCGCGCGAGGCGCAGCCGGCGTCGTAGTCGGTGCAGGTAAAGTTCGACTGCTTTGGCAGCGACCTTCAAACCTGACTAGGAAGAACTTTCAATGAGCAACGACTTCAACGATGCATTCATTGCGCGGAACGCCCAGCTTGCAGCGCAGCAGCGTCTGGCTCGCGTTACTCAAGAAGCAGCCGCCGAACATAGGGGAATGACTACCAAGTTGGTCGAAGAGGGGCGTCTCGCTACAGACGCCAACGCGCGCGCTGACCGGCTCCGTAAAGAGCGTGACGATCTGAAGGCACAGATGGCCAGACCAATGTCTGAGGTGTTCGACGAACTCGCTCAGACGAAAGCAGCGCTAGTCGAGGCGAGATCGCTTTCGGCGGTCTGGCAGATGCGGCAGCGTGCAATGAAGAAGGTGGCGATAGAGGTCGGGGCTCAGGCCGGAAAATCGGTCGAAGACATCCGCGCCGCCGCGATCGCATATTCGCAAGCAATCGCAAACGGCAGCGACTTGGATGGAGTCATCACCGCAGAGCAAAAAACCTACTTCGCGCATTTCCGCGGATTTCTGAAGCAGCACGCAGACAAGTAGATCAGTCCGGCAGGTATGTCGCGATGCGCGGCATCCAGGTGTGATCGGGTTCGCGGGTGAACCAGTCGTCTGGGGCCGGCGCCATTGCAACGCGGATGCCGCGGCGCTCGGTGCCGGTGTGGGCCAGGCCGGCGGCGCTGACCTTGTCGGGGTTGGCGGTTGCCCACGCCTTGATGAGGGAGGTCAAGCGTTCGTTGTGCGCGGGGGTGCAGCGGAACAGCCCCACCTCGCCGGCCTGGAGCCGGGCGACGCGGCGCTGGTAGTTGTAGGCCAGGAGCCAGTTGAATCTCGGGTCAGCCATCAGGCCTCCAACAGGGACTCATAAAAGGACCACCTACCTACGCCGAAACCCGCATGGATGCTCGGTTTCGGGGGTCGAGTTTTCCTTTTATGAGCGATTTCGGCGCGGATTGAGTACCGGGGTGGGGGCGCTTGCTGTGAAGGCAGTTGAAGTTCAGCACTTTTTGCAAAACAGCCAGCCCTATTGCCACTCACAGAAATTTAGAAAGTACGTATAAAAGGAAAAGAACTCAGGTAAGTGCTTGATCCCCTTGAGGAATCAGAATCTGGACCTGTCTTTTATGAGTCCCTCTTCTAGCCCGCTCCGGCTTGATTCCGGGCTCAGATCCAGCCGTTGATGGTCGTCCGAAGGGCCCGAACGATGCGGCCGAGGGTAGATCTCGGCGTTGTCGGGGCTAGTCGCGGGCTGAACGCTTGCCGATAGGCGATCCGGCTGGGCAGCTGGGGATCGCGATCGGGGGCAGCTGTCCGGCACCGCGCTTTTCGAGGGTCGGCTCCACGCGCGAGACCCCCGATTCGCTTCCAGCGCGGAAGATGCGGGGGATGAGATTGGGGACCCGCTGATGAGCCGCATGCACAAGCCCGACCCGAAGCTGGCGGTCGACAAGCAGGACAAGCGCAGCGTGATCCCGCTGGACCCCAGCGACTTCGACCAGTGGCTGGAGGGGACGGTCGAGCAGGCGAGGGCGTTGATGCGCCTGGCGCCGACCGAGGTGTATGACGCTGAACCGATAGAGCCCGAGCAGAAGGCGCTGGTGTAGCAGGCGGGGCGGAGCGCCGCGTTACGTCAGCTACGATAACGCCCGCTGCCCCCTAACTGTCATCACTCAAAATGCCCGCAGACACCGCGCTCACTCTAAAAGACGCCATCGGGCTGGCCGCGGACGTCATGACTCTTTTCGGCGTTTCCGGCTTTTTTACTTGGTCGTTCATACAAAAGTCGATGGAAGCGAGAAGCCCTGCAGATGTGGGTGTGACTGTCTTTGCCCTGTCGGTGAAGGTGTTCATTTCCTTCTTCGCTGTGCTGCTGTTGGCGGTGCCCGCGGGCGCTCTTCAGGTCTTTGTCATCATGCTTTACTCTGGATATTTCGGCCCTGGAGACGGGTTTTGGAATCAGCAGAAAGCGACTGCCTATCTGTTCGGATATGTCCTCAACGCACTTTGGTTTTTGCCTGCCGCCGTGCTGACGGTGGCCTCGATCGTTACCTGGTCTACCGAACCTTTTCGCCGCTTTGCGCGCAGTTTCGTTGGTGCGCGACGGACAGGTCAGCTGAACTAAGTCAGCAGCGCTTAACCCTCTTTAGGGTAGCCAAAAAAGGTAACATGCTTATAAGTTGTTGATTTTAAAAGGATCGGGCCGCCTTTTAATCCGTTTGTCGTGGGTTCGACCCCCGCACGTCCCACCAACAACCCGGAAAATCCCCATGTGTCTCAGGCACCTGGGGATTTTTTTTCGGCCCGCTCGAACGAATCCCGTTGCTATCGGCATACCCCTCCATCGCCGAAAGACGCAAAAGGAGGGCCGCTGTGCCATGACAGGTCAAAGCACGCCGCGACGCAGCAGGCGCGCGCAACTCCTACAGGGTGGCGCATGGAGCCGATGTAGCCTGAGTTTTGACAAGGAGACGCAGGCCATGCCATCGACAACACAGAAAGACGTGATTGCCGTCACCGAGGACCCGGTGGCGCAGGCGCGCACGGTGTCGGAGCTTCGCTTGATACAGATCGATGTCGAAGAAGCGCGCGCCGTCGGCAAGACGGACTCGGTCGCCTCCACCCTCGCAGCCGCGGAGGTCCATTGATGCCCAGTACCGACAAGCTGACCGAGGCCTATGAGGCCTGGAAGCGGATGAACGACGAACACGCCGAGATGATGCGTAACGTGACTTCGGGCGCCAAGCTCGACGCCGAAGCGATGACGCAAAAGGTCGGCGAGTTGGACGTGCTGCATGCCACCTGGATGGACATGGTGATGCGGCGCGAGGGGAGATCCTAGTGGCATCCCCTGACGTAGTAGGCCACCCCTTCGACGCGATGGACGAGTTCCGGCACGAAGGCTGGGTTTTCCTGTGCAGCGCCGAACAGTTGCCGGATGGCAGCTTTCACGCCACGGTGCGCTACCGGGTTCAGCCCACGAACGAGATCCGGACGCTCCAGCTCGATCACCTGAGATTTGCAGTGGCTGCGGAGGCCGCGCTTCGGGCCAGGGAGATGGCTGTGCGGTGGGTCGCTGATCGCTCCGGTGATGGGCGTGGCGAAGGGTAGGCGAACGATGGACTCCCCGGCCAGGGTCGCCCCGAAAGCAGAGGAGGGCAACCCATGCCCTTTGATCTCGAACGTTTCGTGACTGCGCAAGCGCCGGTGCATGCCGCCGTGCTCGAAGAACTGGCGGCCGGCCGCAAGACCAGCCACTGGATGTGGTTCGTCTTCCCGCAGTTGCGTGCGTTGGGCCGCAGTGCCACGGCGAAGTTCTACGGCATCGAAAGTCTGGAAGAGGCCCGGGCCTATGGAGCGCATCCGGTATTGGGCGAGCGGCTGCGCGCATGCGGCGAGCTGGTTCTCGCAGCGCTGGGCCGCCAGGGGCTCAGCGTGCACCGGATCTTCGGCTCGCCCGACGACCTGAAGCTGTGTTCCTGCATGACGCTGTTCGAGGTCGCATGGCCTGGCGAAGCGACGTTCGCTCAGGTGCTGGAAGAGGGCTTCGGCGGCCTGCGTGACAGCGCCACCCTTGAACTGCTGCGCGCCGGCTCTCAGGCCATTGCGTCCCCTGTGCGATCCCCGTCCCGGTAATGGCGCCGGGACTGCTGGCGATTCAGCTTGCGCGCTTCTCGACCTCGTGCGCCAGGGCCTCATTGACCTTGGCCAGCTCCTGCGCCGACTGCGCCAATTGCTTCTCGAGCTGGTTCGCGTGTTCGATGGCTTGTGCGACGTCCCCGACCTGGACGCTGCCGGGCAGTTCCTGCTCGAGCACCGTCGCCACCACGGCCAAATCCTCCGACGCGCTCTGCACCTCGGCGGCGATCGCCTGGTTCTTCTTGAGCGTGCGGTCGAGCTGCGCGCTGTCCGTGGACTGGGCGTGGGATGGGGAGGACATGGGTGCCATGGTAGCAATTCGGCCGCCCGCAGGGGAAGGCCGCTTTTCGTGAGGGGCAAAAAAAAGGCCCCGTGAGGGGCCTTCCTGAACTTGCTGTGTCGAGATGGAAGGTCTGGACATTATTTCTTTTGGCGGAGCAGGCGGGATTCGAACCCGCGGAGGGTTTTACCCCTCACACGCTTTCCAGGCGTGCGACTTAAACCGCTCATCCACCGCTCCGCGAAGCCTCAGATTGTAGCAGTTTGAAAGAGGGCTTCAGCTCGACGCAGCCGGCTTGCCGGCCTGCACCATGCGCATCGCCGACGCGATCAACGCCGCGGTCTCGCTCATGTTGCTCGGCACGATCAGCGTGGTGGTCGCGTCGGCCGCCACCTTGCCGTAAGCATCGACGGCGCGTTCAGCCACCTTGAGCTGCACCGCCTGCTCGCCGCCGGGCTGGCGGATGGCAGCCGCCACGCGTTCGATGGCGCCGGCCGTGGCTTCGGCCACCGCGGTGATGGCCGCGGCCTCACCCTGGGCGTTGTTGATCTGGGCCTGCTTCTCGCCTTCGGAGCGGGCGATGAAGGCCTCGCGTTCGCCGGTCGCGATGTTGATCTGTTCCTGGCGGCGGCCTTCGGAGGCAGCGATCAGGGCGCGCTTGCCACGCTCGGCGGTGATCTGCGCCTGCATGGCCAGCAGGATTTCCTTCGGCGGCGTCAGATCCTTGATTTCATAGCGCAGCACCTTCACACCCCAGTTCAGGGCGGCTTCGTCGATGGCGGCCACGACCTGCGCATTGATGATGTCGCGTTCCTCGAAGGTCTTGTCGAGTTCGAGCTTGCCCACCACGCTGCGCAGCGAGGTCTGCGCCAGCTGCGTCACGGCCACGATGTAGTTCGACGAACCGTAGCTGGCGCGCATCGGGTCGGTCACCTGGAAGTACAGGATGCCGTCGACCTGCAGTTGCGTGTTGTCACGCGTGATACAGATCTGGCTGGGCACGTCGAGCGGGATTTCCTTCAAGCTGTGCTTGTAGGCCACCTTGTCGATGAAGGGGATGAGGAAGTTGGCACCGGGCGTCATGGTGCTGTGGTACTTGCCGAGGCGCTCGCGCACCCAGGCGTTCTGCTGCGGCACGAATTTGACCGATTGGCTGATGAACAGAATGGCGATGACCAGAATGACCAGAGGTACTGCGAAATCCATAGGGATGCTCCTTTTTTGGGGGGTTCTTGCTAAATCTTGGTGACGACGAGGCGGCTTCCCACCACTTCGACCACATGGTGTTCGCCGGATTGCAGGTCGGCGCCGGCCTTTGCCACCGCCGTCCACTGCGTGCCACGGTAGCGCACGGAAGTGGTGCCGTCCGGGTTCCAGGTCTCGACGTGGACGCTCTGGCCGATATCGAGATTGCCCCCGCGATGGGCCTGTGCAGGGAATCGTGCAGCGCGACGACGCTTGATCAGGTACCAGCCGAGGACCGCGCCCACGCCGACCACCGAAGCCACGATGAGCTGCGTGATCACGCCTGCACCCAGGTGCCCCGAAATGGCCGCGGCCGCGAAGCCGGCGGCCAACAGCAACAGGTAGACGGTGCCTGACAACAACTCGACCACGACGGTCGCCCCCGCGATCAACCACCAGATGGTGGAACTCTCCATACAGCCTCCTTTGTGTCGTATCCACCCCATTTTGCGACACCTGTATCAGCACTTGTCTTTTGAATTCCTTACACTTCGCGCCTCTTCTCCCTGTCCGAGCCCCTGCACATGAAATTTCGCTTCCCGATCGTCATCATCGACGAGGACTTCCGCGCCGAGAACACCTCGGGTCTGGGCATTCGCGCGCTGGCGCAGGCCATCGAGAGCGAGGGCTTCGAGGTGCTGGGCGTCACCAGCTACGGCGACCTGTCGCAATTCGCGCAGCAGCAAAGCCGCGCCAGCGCCTTCATCCTGTCGATCGACGACGAGGAGTTCACGCCCGGCCCCGACCTCGATCCGGCGGTGCTGGGCCTGCGCAGCTTCATCGAGCACGTGCGCCGCAAGAACGCCGAGGTGCCGATCTACATCTACGGCGAGACGCGCACCTCGCGCCACATCCCGAACGACATCCTGCGCGAGCTGCACGGCTTCATCCACATGTTCGAGGACACCCCCGAATTCGTGGCGCGCCACATCATCCGCGAGGCCAAGAGCTACCTCGAGGGCGTTCAGCCGCCGTTCTTCAAGGCGCTGATCGACTACGCGGAAGACGGCTCCTACTCTTGGCACTGCCCGGGCCACTCCGGCGGCGTGGCGTTTCTGAAGAGCCCGGTCGGACAGATGTTCCACCAGTTCTTCGGCGAGAACATGCTGCGCGCCGACGTCTGCAACGCCGTGGAAGAACTCGGCCAACTGCTCGACCACACCGGCCCGGTGGCGGCCAGCGAACGCAACGCGGCGCGTATCTTCAATGCCGACCATTGCTTCTTCGTGACCAACGGCACCAGCACCAGCAACAAGATGGTCTGGCACCACACGGTGGCGCCCGACGACGTGGTGGTGGTGGACCGCAACTGCCACAAGTCGATCCTGCACGCGATCATCATGACCGGCGCCATTCCCGTCTTCATGAAGCCCACGCGCAATCATTTCGGCATCATCGGCCCGATTCCCCAGAGCGAGTTCGAGCAGAGCGCCATCAAGGCGAAGATCAAGGCTAATCCCTTGCTCGCGCATGTCGATCCCGAGACGGTCAAGCCGCGTGTGATGACGCTCACGCAGTCGACCTACGACGGCGTGATCTACAACACCGAGACCATCAAGAACATGCTCGACGGCTACGTCGACACGCTGCATTTCGACGAGGCCTGGCTGCCGCATGCTGCCTTCCATCCGTTCTATGGCGCCTACCACGCGATGGGCAAGAACCGGGTGCGGCCCAAGGAATCGCTGGTGTTTTCCACCCAGTCGACGCACAAGCTGCTGGCCGGCATCAGCCAGGCCAGCCACGTGCTGGTGCAGGACTCGCAGAACCGCGCGCTCGACCGCGACCTGTTCAACGAGGCCTACCTGATGCACTCGTCGACCAGCCCGCAGTACGCGATCATCGCCAGCTGCGACGTGGCCGCCGCCATGATGGAGCCGCCCGGCGGCACCGCGCTGGTGGAGGAAAGCATCCTGGAGGCGCTCGACTTCCGCCGCGCCATGCGCAAGGTCGAGGCTGAATTCGGCAAGGACGAGTGGTGGTTCAAGGTCTGGGGCCCCGAGAAGCTCGTCGACGAAGGCATCGGCCGCGCCGAAGACTGGATCATGAAGGGCGAGGGCAGCACCGACAGCAAGGCCAAGAGCGCGAAGCGCAACTGGCACGGCTTCGGCAAGCTGGCCGACGGCTTCAACATGCTCGACCCGATCAAGTCGACCATCGTGACGCCGGGCCTGGACCTGCAGGGCAAGTTCGCCGAGACCGGCATCCCGGCCAGCGTGGTGACCAAGTTCCTGGCCGAGCACGGCGTGATCGTGGAGAAGACCGGCCTGTACAGCTTCTTCATCATGTTCACCATCGGCATCACCAAGGGCCGCTGGAACACGCTGCTCACGGCGCTGCAGCAGTTCAAGGACGACTACGCGCGCAACCAGCCGATGTGGCGCATCCTGCCGGAGTTTTGCCAGCAGCATCCGGGCTACGAGAAGCTCGGCCTGCGCGACCTCTGCCAGCACATCCACAAGCTGTACGCACGCTACGACGTGGCACGCCTCACGACCGAGATGTACCTGAGCGACCTGACGCCGGCCATGAAGCCCAGCGACGCCTTCGCCCACATCGCGCACCGCAAGACCGAGCGCGTGGAGATCGATCAGCTCGAAGGCCGCATCACCACCAGCCTGATCACGCCGTACCCGCCGGGCATCCCGTTGCTGATCCCGGGCGAAGTCTTCAACAAGAAGATCGTCGACTACCTCAAGTTCGCGCGCGAGTTCAACAAGGAGTGCCCGGGCTTCGAGACCGACATCCACGGGCTGGTGGCGCGCTTCGACGAGTCGGGCAAGAAGCGCTACTACGCGGATTGCGTGCGCCAGCAGGCCTGAGGCACGAACTCAGGGCGTCAGGTCGCCGCGCACGCGCAGGAAACGCGCGAAGCGCGGCAGGCCCTTGGCGGTGGTGCCATTGAAGCGATAGCTGACCCAGCTGCCGATGGCCGGCGGATCGTCGCGCTGCGCATCGCTGAAGCCGCCGCCCAGCTTGAAGCGGCGGCCGTCGGGCATCTGGACCCACAAGGCGCCCATGCGGCCCTCGTGGCGCCCTTTGCCGGGCAGGTGCGCAACCACCCGCGCATCGGCGTCCTCGTAGGGCTTGAGCTTGAGCAGGTCGGTGTTGCGCTCGGCACGGTAGAGCGAGGCGCCGCGGTGCAGCACCAGGCCTTCGCCGCCCATTCTCACCACCTCATTCATCTGCGCCGTCAACGCGGCATGGGTGGTGGCGCGCTGCTGGGCCACCGGCACCACCCAGGGCGCCGCGGCCAGCGGCAGCAGGCGGCGCAGCGCGGCGAGGCGCGTGGTGAAGTCGCCCGGCTGCGCAGGCAGGTCGAAGACCATGAAGCGCATCTCGCGCCAGGCGGCGTCGACCGGCGCCTGGCTGCGCACGGTCGAGGTGGCGAATTCGAAGCGGCCGCGACCGGCCCAGAGTTCGCCGTCCATCGGCACGGTCGGCAGCGGGGCGGCGAACCAGTCCGGCGCCGCCACGCGTTCGCCGCCGCGGGTCCAGAACTGACGGCCGTCCCAGTAGCCGCGCAGGCCGTCGTATTTCTCGCTGACCCAGTAGTCGTCGAGCGCGATGCCTTGCCGGTAGACCTCGGCCAGCATCAGCGCTGGCGGTGCTGCGAACACCGGCGAAGCGCAGCCGGCCCAGGCCAGCAGGCCCGTCAGCAGGAGGCTTCGGCGACTCGGCATCGCGCCATCCGCGTCGTTGTCGAACGCTATTCCTGGATGCCGCCGACGACCTGGCTGAAACCTCCGTCGACATAGGTGATCTCGGCCGAGACACCGCTGGCCAGGTCGCTCAGCAGGAAGGCCGCGACGTTGCCGACCTCTTCGATGGTCACGTTGCGACCGATCGGCGACACCTCGGCGACCGCCGAGAGGATCTTGCTGAAGCCCTTGATGCCGCTGGCCGCAAGGGTCTTGATCGGACCGGCGCTGATGCCGTTCACGCGCATGCCCTTGGTGCCCAGCGACTGCGCCAGGTAGCGCACCGAGGCTTCGAGGCTGGCCTTGGCCAGGCCCATGGTGTTGTAGTTGGGCATCGCGCGCTCGGAGCCCAGGTAGGTCAGCGTCAGCAGGGCCGACTTCTCGCGCAGGAAGGGCAGGGCGGCCTTGGCCATCGCGGGGAAGCTGTAGGCGCTGATGTCGTGCGCGATGCGGAAGCCCTCGCGCGACAGGCCTTCGAGGAAATCGCCGGCAATGGCTTCACGCGGGGCGAAGCCGATGCTGTGGACGAAGCCGTCGAACTGCGGCCAGGTCTGCGACAGGTCGGCGAAGAGCTTCTCGATCTGCGCGTCGTCGCCCACATCGCAATCGAAAATCAGCTTCGAGTCGAAATCCGCGGCGAATTCGGTGATACGGTCCTTGAATCGCTCGCCGACATAGCTGAAGGCGAGTTCGGCGCCTTGCTCGTGACAGGCCTTGGCGATGCCATAGGCAATCGAGCGATTGCTCAATACGCCGGTGATCAACAGTTTTTTGCCGGAAAGAAAGCCCATGAAGTTGCCTTGTGAAAATCTTGGGCAGAATTCTCGCATGCGAGGTTGGCTGCTCCTGATATTGGCTTTCCTGACGCTGCCCGCGTGGGCGGCGCACGGATTGGGCATGGGCTATGAACCCAAGTACCCGGCCTCGTTCACGCACTTCGATTACGTCAACCCCGAGGCGCCCAAGGGCGGCGACCTCACGCTCTCGGCCAGCGGCAGTTTCGACAAGCTCAACCCCTTCACGCTGCGCGGCCGGCCGCCGGTCGGCATGGGCTACAGCTCGAACGGCTTCGTGTTCTCGGAATACGGCCTGGTCTTCGACTCGCTGATGACGCCCAGCGAGGACGAACCCTTTTCGAACTACGGCCTGCTCGCACAGGATGCGGCACTCGCGGCCGACCGTCTGAGCATCACCTTCAAGCTGAACCCCAAGGCCCGCTTCTCCGACGGCAGCCCGGTGCTGGCGCAGGACGTGAAGCACTCCTTCGACACGCTGATGAGCAAGCAGGCCGGGCCGACCTTCCGCTCGTACTGGGTCGACATCAAGGACGCGGTGGTGGTCGACGACCGCACGGTGCGCTTCGACTTCAAGCGCCGCAATTCGGAGCTGCACATGATCGTCGGCCAGCTGCCGGTGTTCTCGCGGGCCTGGGGCAAGGGCAAGCCCTTCGACCAGATCGTGACCGAGCCGCCGATCGCCAGCGGCCCCTACGTGATCGACAAGGTCGATTTCGGCAAGTCCATCACCTACCGCCGGCGCGCCGATTACTGGGCCGCCGACCTGCCGGTGCGCAAGGGCATGTTCAACTACGGCAGCGTCAACTACCAGTACTTCAAGGACCGGCTGGGCGAAGAGGAGTCGCTCAAAGCCGGCTCGCTCGACGCGCTGGAAGAGAGCTCGATCATCGCCTGGGTGCGCCGCTACAAGGGCCGGCGCTTCGATTCGGGCGAGCTCATGAAGGAAGAGATCTCGCACCGGCGCTTCACCGGCATGCAGGGCCTGGCGGTCAACCTGCGGCAACCCCGCTTCGCCGATGCCCGCGTGCGCCAGGCGCTCGCGCTCGCCTTCGATTTCGACTGGCTCAACGCGCACCTGTTCTATGGTCGCCGGGGCCGCACCCAGAGCTACTTCCAGAACAGCGACGACCTGATGGCGCAGCCCGAGATCAGCCCGCAGGAGCAGGCGTTGATCGACGGGCTGAAGACACGGCAGCGCTTCCTCGACAACACCAGGGGCGAACTTCCACGCCCGGCCACCACGGGCGACACCGCCGAGGGCCTGCGACGCAATCTGGTGCGTGCCCAGGCGCTGCTGCGCGAGGCCGGCTGGACCTACCGCGACGGTGCGCTGCGCGACGCCGCCGGCACGCCGCTGACGATCGACATCGACATCGCCGACCGGAGTTCCGAGACCGTGCTCGCACCCTATGCGCGCAACCTCGGCAAGCTGGGCATCACGTTGCAGTACAGGTTGCGCGATGCCAGCCTGATCAAGAAGAAGCTCGACGATTTCGATTTCGACATGGCGATCAGCCTGCAGGGCGGCTCTTCGAGTCCTGGCAACGAACTGTTCGACGACTTCGGCTCGAAGTCCGCCGCGGAAAAGGGCAGCCAGAACCTGAGCGGCATCAGCGACCCGGTGATCGACGAGATCCTCGAGATCATCGTCGACAGCCCGACTCGCGCCTCGCTCGCGGCAGCCGCGCGGATGCTCGACCGCTACCTGCTGCACCAGCACTACGTGACGCCCATGTACTACGGCAAGCAGTATTTCATGGCCCACAAGCAGTACCTGCGCCATCCGGAGGCCGCGCTGCCGCAGCGTCTGCTGGCCGGCTCGGCGCTGCTGACGATGTGGTGGATCGACCCCTCGTACAAGAAGTAGACCGAGACCCCGACCCCACCGCATGGCCGCCTACATCCTCCGACGCCTTCTCCTCATCATTCCCACCTTGCTGGGCGTGCTGATCCTCAATTTCGTGGTGGTGCAGTTCGTGCCCGGCGGGCCGGCCGAGCAGTTGCTCTCGCAACTCACCGACAAGGAAAGCCGCATCTCCGGCGGCCCCGCGGGCCGCACGCTGGACCCGAAGCAGGTGGCCGAGATCAAGGCCCTCTATGGCTTCGACAAGCCCGCGCCCGAGCGCTTCTGGCAGATGCTGACCCAGTTCGCGCGCTTCGATCTGGGCAAGAGCTTCTTCCAGAGCAAGGACGTCTGGGAACTGATCAAGGAGAAGCTGCCGGTCTCGATCAGCCTGGGCCTGTGGACCTTCTTCATCAGCTACCTGATCGCGGTGCCGCTGGGCGTGGCGAAAGCCGTGCGGGCCGGCTCGAGCTTCGACTTCTTCACCACGCTGATCGTGCTGATCGGCTACGCGATCCCGGGCTTCGTGCTGGGCGTGGCGCTGCTCGTGATCTTCGGCGGACAGCTGCAGTGGTTTCCGCTGCGCGGGCTGACCTCGCCGAACTGGGAGTCGCTCGGCTGGGGCGCGCGCATCACCGACTACCTCTGGCACATCACGCTGCCGGTCACGGCGATGGTGCTCGGCAGCTTCGCCGTCACGGCCATGCTGACCAAGAACTCTTTCCTCGAGGAGATCCGCAAGCAGTACGTGCTGACCGCGCGCGCCAAGGGGCTGTCGGAGCGGGCCGTGCTCTGGAAGCATGTGTTCCGCAATGCGCTGATCCCGATCATCACCGGCTTCCCGGCGGCCTTCATCGGCGCCTTCTTCACCGGCGCTTTGCTGATCGAGACCCTGTTCTCGCTCGACGGCCTGGGCCTGCTGAGCTACGAGAGCGTGATCCGGCGCGACTACCCGGTGTTCCTCGGCACCCTCTACATCTTCACGCTCATCGGCCTGCTGACCAAGCTGATTTCCGATCTCTGCTACGTATGGGTGGACCCGCGTGTCAAGTTTGATTGAGACCCCCGTGACGCCTGTGGCGCCTGTCGTGGCGAGCGCACCCACCACCTCGCTGAGCCCGGGCCGGCGCGCCTGGCTGCGCTTCAAGCGCAACCGGCTGGGCTTCTGGAGCTTGATGGTGTTCAGCGTGCTGGTGGTGCTGAGCCTGTTCGCCGAGGTGCTGTCGACCGACCGCCCCTTGCTGCTGCGCTACGAGGGGCAGACCTATTTCCCCGTGGTGCGCGACTACCCCGAAACCACCTTCGGCGGCAACTTCGAGACGCCGACCGACTTCCTCGACCCCTTCATCCAGGAGCGCATCACCCGCGGCGACAACTGGGCGATCTACGCGCCCAACCGCTACGGCCCGCGCACGCTCAACTATTTCGCCAAGCAGCCGAACCCGGCACCGCCGTCCAGCGAAAACGTATTCGGCACAGACGACCGTGGCCGCGACCTGCTGGCCCAGCTGATCTACGGCTTTCGCGTGAGCGTGCTGTTCGCGCTGGCGCTGACCTTCATCGGCGTGCTGCTGGGCGTGGTCACCGGGGCGCTGCAGGGCTTCTTCGGTGGCAAGACCGACCTGGCTTTCCAGCGCTTCATCGAAATCTGGGGAGCGATGCCGGAGCTCTACCTGCTGATCATCTTCAGCGCGATCTTCAACCCCAGCGTGGCGCTGCTGCTGATCCTGCTGAGCCTGTTCGGCTGGATGGGCCTGTCGGACTATGTGCGCGCCGAGTTCCTGCGCAACCGCCAGATGGACTACGTGCGTGCCGCGCGCGCGCTGGGCGTGTCGAACCTGCAGATCATGCGGCGCCACATCCTGCCCAACAGCATGACGCCGGTCGTGACCTTCCTGCCGTTCCGCATGAGCGCGGCGATCCTGGCGCTGACCTCACTCGACTTCCTGGGCCTGGGCGTGCCGCCGGGCACGCCCTCGCTCGGCGAATTGCTGAGCCAGGGCAAGGGCAACATCGATGCCTGGTGGATCTCGCTGTCGACCTTCATGGTGCTGGTCGTGACCCTGATGCTCCTGACCTTCATGGGCGACGCGCTGCGCGATGCCCTCGACCCCCGAAAGCTGGACCGATGAGCACACTGCTGGATGTTCAGGGCCTCGGCGTGGCCTTCGGCGGCAAGGCCGTGGTGCACGGCATCGATTTCTCGATCGCGCCCGGCGAGAAGCTCGCGCTGGTGGGGGAGTCCGGCTCGGGCAAGACCGTGACCGCGCTCAGTCTGCTGCGCCTGGTGCAGAACGCCGACATCACCGGCGTCGCGCGCTTCGCCGGTACGGGGGAGGGCGGCACGCGCGACCTGCTCTCCATGCCCGAGCAGGCACTGCGCGGCGTGCGCGGCAAGGAGATCGCGATGATCTTCCAGGAGCCCATGACCGCGTTGAATGCGCTCTACACCGTGGGCGACCAGGTGGCCGAGGTGCTCGAACTGCACGAAGGCCTGTCGAAGCACGCGGCGCAGGAAGCCGCGGTGCAGTTGCTGGCCGACACCGGCATCGCCGAGCCGGCCCGGCGCGCCCGCGCCTTCCCGCACCAGCTCTCGGGTGGCCAACGCCAGCGCGCCATGATCGCCATGGCGCTGGCCTGCAAGCCGCGGCTGCTGCTGGCCGACGAGCCGACCACGGCGCTGGACGTCACGGTGCGCGCGCAGATTCTCGAACTTCTCAGCGACCTGCAGCGCAAGCACGGCATGGCGGTGCTGCTGATCACGCACGACCTGAACCTGGTGCGGCGTTTCGCCGACCGCGTGGCCGTGATGGAGCGTGGCCGCATCGTGGAGCAGGGCGTCGTGGCCGAGGTCTTCGGCGCGCCGCGGCATGCCTACACGCGCCGGCTGATCGACAGCCGCCCGGTGCGCGACGTTGCCCCAAGCCGGACGGGCGCGGCACCCGTGCTGTCGGCCCAGGCGCTGCGCGTGAGCTATCCGGTGCCGATCCCGGGCGTGCGCGGCTGGTTTCGCAAGGGCGCATTCGTGGCGGTGCAGGGGGCCGACTTCAGCATCGCGCCGGGTGAAACGCTGGGCGTGGTCGGCGAGTCGGGCTCCGGCAAGTCGACGCTGGCGCTGGCCGCCCTGGGCCTGCTGCCGCACGGCGGCACCGTGGCCGTGGCAGGACAGCGCTGGGGCCGGGGCAATACCGAAGACCGGGCGCTGCGGCGCACGATGCAGGTGGTGTTCCAGGACCCGTTTTCCTCGCTCTCGCCGCGCATGACCGTCGAGCAGATCGTCGGCGAGGGGCTCACGGTCCATGCGCCCGAACTCGACGCGGCCGAACGGCGCGTGCGGGTGCTGGCGGCGCTGGCCGACGTCGGCCTGACCGAAACGCAGTTTCCGGCGCTGCTCGACCGCTATCCGCACGAGTTCTCGGGCGGGCAGCGCCAACGGCTGGCGGTGGCGCGCGCGCTGGTCGTCGACCCGCAGCTGCTGGTGCTCGACGAGCCGACCAGCGCGCTCGACGTCACGATCCAGAAACAGGTGCTGGGCCTGCTGCAGCGGCTGCAGCGCGAGCGCGGTCTGGGCTATTTGCTGATCACCCACGACGTCGAGGTGATCCGGGCCATGGCGCACCAGGTGATCGTGATGAAGGACGGCGCCATCCTCGAGCATGGCCCGGTCGACCAAGTGCTCGATCGGCCCGAACACCCCTATACGCGCAAGCTGGTCGCGGCCGCCCTGGCCGACTGACGACATTTTTCCGGCACGTCATGTCGAACACCGGATACGAGCGCCGCGGCGCCTGGCGCGCCGCACTCGCGTGCATGGTCACGCTGGCGGTGGCCATGGGCCTCGGGCGCTTCGCCTTCACGCCCTTGCTGCCGATCATGCTGCACGAGGGCAAGCTCGACCTGCAGAGCGGCGGCCTGCTGGCTTCGCTCAACTATCTGGGCTATTTCGGGGGCGCGGTGTCCTGCGCCGCGATCCGGCTGCGGCCCGCGTTCATGGTCCGCAGCGGCCTCGTCGCGACCGCCGTGCTGCTGCTGGGCATGGGCCTGCTGAACGGCTTCACGTGGTGGGGCGCGCTGCGCGGTGCCGCCGGCGTGGTCAGCGCCTGGACCTTCGTCTTCGCCTCGGGCTGGGGCCTGCGCCGGCTGGCCGAGACCGGCGCGCCGGCCCTGGCCGGCGTGATCTACAGCGGCCCGGGCCTGGGCATCGCGGCGACCGGCTTGCTGGGGGGCCTGACCGGTCGCTGGGGTTCGGACTGGGCCTGGCTCGGCTATGGGCTGGTGGCGGTCGTGCTGATTGCGGTGATCTGGCGGGTGTTCGACGACGGTGCGCCGGTTGCCACGGCAGCGGGCGATACGCCGCCTGTGCCCCCGCCGGCCCTCGTGTCGCCCGAGGACCGCACCGATGCGCGCTGGCTGATCGCGCTGTACGGCCTGGCCGGCTTCGGCTACATCATCACCGCCACCTTTCTGCCGGTGATCGCGCGCCAGGCGCTGCCGGGTTCGCCCTGGCCGGATTTCTTCTGGCCGCTGTTCGGTCTGGCGATCGTTCCCGGCGCGCTGATTGGCGCTCGTGCGCCGCCCGAATGGGACAACCGGCTGCTGCTGGCCATCGCCTATGCGCTCCAGGCCCTCGGCGTGGTCCTGTCGGTGGCCTGGCCGACCATCGCCGGCTTTGCGCTCGGCAGCCTGCTGCTGGGGATGCCCTTCACGGCCATCACGCTGTTCGCGGTGCGCGACGCACGCCGGTTGCGCGGCAATGCGGCGGCCGGATTGATCGGCTACGCCACGGCTTCCTACGGCGTGGGCCAGATCCTGGGGCCGCTTTTTGCGGCCCCGCTGGCGCAACGCACCGGCTCGTTTGCCGTGCCGTTGCTGGGGGCAGCGGCGGTGCTGGCGCTCGGCTCGGTGCTTTTTGCAATGGTTTGGTGGCGTGCCCGAGCGAGAACAGGTGATTTGGCCCTTTAAAGCCCCATGCTTTTGAGCACTTTTAGGCATATAATCCGAGGCTCACGACCAAACGGGCGGGTACCAACCGCCCGTTTTTTATTGGGCGAAGCATTTCTCTCGGTGATTTGCAGGTGCAGGACGGAATTCAGCAGGCCAGACGGGCCTGGGTCGGCACCGGAATCGAGTGGACAACATCAAGGGCGCATTCAGACACGTGGCATTGCAGCAAACAGTGGAACAAACCGTAGCCGGACTTGGCTACGACCTGGTCGAGATCGAGCGGTCGGCCGGCGGACTGCTGCGCGTCACGATTGATTTGCCCTGGACGGCCCCCACCTCGGAAGACATCGCAGCGGGCGTGCCCGAGCCCTATGTGACGGTGGAAGACTGCGAGAAGGTGACGCGCCAATTGCAGTTTGCGCTCGAGGTCGAAGGTGCGGAATACAAGCGGCTCGAGGTGTCCTCGCCGGGTATTGACCGTCCCTTGCGCAATGAACAGGATTTCGAGCGTTTCGTCGGCGATGTGATCGACGTGACGCTCAAGGCGCCCATGGGCGCCGCGGCAGCCGGCCAGGTGTCGGCCAGCCGCAAGAAATTTCGCGGCACGCTGGAGCGTGCCGACAGTGGCGGCTGGCAGATCGTCTGGAGCGATGCCCCCGAAACCAAGCCTGGACACAGAGTGAGCAAGAAGCGCGCGCCTGCACCGTTGCATGCGCTGGGCTTCACGCTGGACGAATTGCGCGAAGCGCGGCTGGCGCCGATCGTGGATTTCAAGGGGCGCAGGCCCAGAACCCAAGAGGGTTCGCTGGACAAGGCCCCCGAGGGCCTTTCGGACATTGGCGGCACGGAAGTGTCGGACTGACAAGAGGAGCGTAGTGGCATGAATCGCGAAATGTTGATGTTGGTGGATGCGATATCGCGGGAGAAGAACGTCGAGCGCGACGTCGTCTTCGGCGCGGTCGAGTCCGCACTGGCGCAGGCCACCAAGAAGCTCCATCAGGGCGACGTGGACATCCGCGTCGCCGTCGACCGCGACAGCGGCGACTACGAAACCTTCCGCCGTTGGCACGTGGTCCCGGATGAAGCCGGCCTGCAACTGCCGGACCAGGAAATCCTGCTGTTCGAAGCCAAGGAAGAGATGCCCGACATCGAGGTCGACGAGTACATCGAAGAAGCGGTGGATTCGGTCCCGATCGGTCGCATCGGCGCCATGGCGGCCAAGCAGGTGATCCTGCAGAAGATCCGCGACGCCGAGCGCGAGATGCTGCTCAACGACTTCATGTCGCGCGGCGACAAGATCTTCGTGGGCACCGTCAAGCGCCTGGACAAGGGCGACATCATCGTGGAAGCCGGGCGCGTCGAAGGCCGCCTGCGCCGCAGCGAGATGATCGCCAAGGAAAACCTGCGCAATGGCGACCGCGTGCGGGCCATGATCATGGAGGTCGACCTGACGCTGCGCGGCGCGCCGATCATCCTGTCGCGTTCGGCCCCCGAATTCATGATCGAGCTGTTCCGCCAGGAAGTGCCCGAGATCGAACAAGGCCTGCTTGAGATCAAGAGCTGCGCCCGTGACCCGGGTTCGCGCGCCAAGATCGCCGTGCTCTCGCACGACAAGCGTGTCGATCCGATCGGCACCTGCGTCGGCGTGCGTGGCACGCGTGTCAACGCCGTGACCAACGAGCTGGCCGGCGAGCGCGTCGACATCGTGCTGTGGAGCGAGGATCCGGCCCAGTTCGTGATCGGCGCCCTGGCACCGGCCAACGTGTCGTCGATCGTGGTCGACGAAGAGAAGCACGCCATGGACGTGGTGGTCGACGAGGAAAACCTCGCGATCGCCATCGGCCGCGGCGGGCAGAACGTGCGGCTGGCTTCCGACCTCACCGGTTGGAAGATCAACATCATGGATGCCAGCGAGTCGGCTCAGAAGCAGGCGCTCGAGACCGACTCGAGCCGCAAGCTGTTCATCGAGAAGCTCGATGTCGACGAGGAAATCGCCGACATCCTGATCAACGAAGGTTTCACCAGCCTGGAAGAAGTGGCCTATGTGCCGATCTCCGAGCTGCTGGAAATCGAGAGCTTCGACGAAGACACGATCAACGAGCTGCGCACGCGTGCCAAGGATGCGCTGCTCACGATGGAAATCGCCAAGGAAGAAAGCGCCGAAGGCGTCTCGCAGAATCTGCGCGACCTCGAAGGCCTCGACGCCGAACTCATTCCGAAATTGGCCGAGGCGGGTGTTCACACCCGTGACGACCTGGCCGACCTCGCGGTCGACGAACTCACCGAGATCACCGGCCACAGCGCCGATGACGCCAAAGCCCTCATCTTGAAAGCCCGTGAACATTGGTTCTCGGGCCAAGAGTGACGGTCATGGGAGCACGAAGCACATATGTCCAGCACCACAGTCGCCGAGTTCGCGAACGAACTCAAGAAGACCCCCGAAACCTTGCTTGATCAGCTCAAGAGCGCAGGCGTGGCGAAGGCCTCGCCAACCGATGCACTCACGGAGACCGACAAGCAACGCCTGCTCGGCTTTCTGAAGGCCAGCCACGGCACGGCCGAAACCGAGCGCAAGAAGATCACCCTGGTCAAGAAATCGACCAGCGAGATCAAGCAGGCCGACGCCACCGGGCGTGCCCGCACGATCCAAGTGGAAGTGCGCAAGAAGCGCACCTTCATCCAGCGCGATGAAGGTCCCGCCGAACCGGTGCAGGCCCAAGCGCCCGCGATCGAGCCGTCCGCACCCAAGATCGACGAAGCCGAACTGGCCCGTCGCGAGGAAGACGCGCGTCGCCAGGCCGAGCTGATCCGCCGCCAGGAAGAAGAGTTGGCCGAGAAGCGTCGTCAGCGCGAGGCCGCCGAAGCCGCCGACCGCGAGAAGGCCGAGCGTGCCGAACAGGCCGAACAGCAGGCCAAGGCTGCTGCGCTCCAGAAGGAAAAGGAAGCTGCGGCTGCCCGCCCCGCGGCGCCCGCAGCGCCCAAGGCACCGGTGGTCGAGACCCAGGCCGCGACCGAGGCTGCCACCGGCAAGGCTGCGGCCGAAGCCGCTGCCAACCAGGCCAAGGAAGACGCCAAGGCCAAGGCCGCTGCCGAATCGAAGGCCCGTGCCGACGAGGAAGCCGCACGCGCCAAGGATCTGGACGAGCGTCGTCGCAAGGCCCTGGCCGAAGCCGAAGCCATCCGCGCCATGATGAACGCACCAGCCCGCGTGCTGGTGCCGCACAAGGCGCCCGAGAAGGAAGTGCCGAAGCCGGCCGTCAAGGGCACGCTGCACAAGCCGGTCGCTCCCGCGGCCCGCCCGGGTGCCCCTGCGGCTGCCGGCGCTGCTGCTGCGCCTGGCGCCACCAAGGACGTCAAGTCGGCCAAGCTCTCGTCGAGCTGGGCAGGCGATCCGGCCAAGAAGAAGGAAATCAAGACCCGTGGCGATGCCAGCGGCGGTGTCAATCGCGGCAACTGGCGCGGAGGCCCGCGTGGGCGTCGCGGCAGCAACGACCGTGGCGGCCATGAAGAACACGTGCAAGCCGCACCGGTGGAAGCGCGCGTGCTCGAAGTGCACGTGCCCGAGACCATCACCGTGGCCGAGCTGGCGCACAAGATGGCCGTCAAGGCGCAAGAGGTCATCAAGCAATTGATGAAGCTCGGCATGATGGCGACCATCAACCAGTCGCTCGACCAGGACACCGCGATGATCATCGTGGAAGACATGGGCCACACGGCCATGGTCGCCGCGCTGGACGATCCGGAAGCCTTCACCGACGAAGACGTCGCCGGTCAAACGGCCGAGTCGTTGCCGCGCGCTCCTGTGGTCACCGTCATGGGTCACGTCGACCACGGCAAGACCTCGCTGCTGGACTACATCCGCCGCGCCAAGGTCGCGTCGGGCGAAGCCGGTGGCATCACGCAGCACATCGGCGCCTACCACGTCGAAACCGAACGCGGCATGGTGTCCTTCCTCGACACCCCAGGTCATGAGGCGTTCACCGCCATGCGGGCCCGCGGCGCGCAGGCCACCGACATCGTCATCCTCGTGGTGGCGGCCGACGACGGCGTCATGCCGCAGACCAAGGAAGCCATCAAGCACGCGAAAGCGGCCGGTGTGCCGATCGTGGTCGCGATCAACAAGATCGACAAGCCCGATGCCAATCTGGACCGCGTGAAGCAGGAACTGGTGGCCGAAGAGGTCGTGCCTGAAGAGTACGGCGGCGAAGTGCCTTTCGTCTCCGTATCGGCCAAAACCGGCCAGGGCGTGGACGACCTGCTCGAACAGGTGCTGCTGCAAGCCGAAGTGCTGGAACTCAAGGCGCCGGTCGATGCCGCTGCCAAGGGCCTGGTGATCGAAGCCCGGCTCGACAAGGGCCGCGGCCCGGTCGCCACCGTGCTGGTGCAGTCCGGTACCCTCAAGACGGGCGACGTGGTGCTGGCCGGTTCGACCTTTGGCCGCGTGCGCGCCATGCTGGACGAAGACGGCAAGTCGATCAAGACGGCAGGTCCGTCGATCCCGGTGGAAATCCAGGGTCTGACCGAAGTCCCGCAGGCCGGCGACGAGTTCATGGTGATGGCCGACGAGCGCCGTGCGCGTGAAATCGCCACCTACCGTGCAGGCAAGTTCCGCAACACCAAGCTGGCACGCCAGCAGGCGTCGAACCTGCAGAGCATGTTCACCGACCTTTCGGCCGGCGAAGTGCAGACGCTGCGACTCATCATCAAGGCCGACGTGCAAGGCTCGCAGGAAGCCCTGGCCCAGTCGCTGCTCAAGCTGGCGACCGAAGAGGTCAAGGTGCAGATCGTGTACGCCGGTGTCGGCGGCATCAGCGAGAACGACATCAACCTCGCGATCGCTTCGAAGGCAGTGGTCATCGGTTTCAACGTGCGTGCCGATTCGGGTGCTCGCAAGCTGGCCGAAGGCAATGGCGTGACGCTGAACTACTACAGCATCATCTACGACGCCGTGGATGAGGTGAAGGTGGCGATGTCCGGCATGCTGGCCCCCGAGCGGCGCGAAGAGATCATCGGCCAGGCCGAGATCCGCACGGTGTTCGTGGCTTCGAAGATCGGTACGGTCGCCGGTTCGTACATCACCGCAGGTTCGGTCAACCGCAGCGCGCATTTCCGCCTGCTGCGCGACAACGTGGTGGTCTACACGGGCGAGGTCGACTCGATCAAGCGCATGAAGGACGACGTTCGCGAAGTCCGCGAAGGCTTCGAGTGCGGTATCAAGCTCAAGAACTACAACGACATCAAAGAAGGCGATCAGCTCGAATTCTTCGAGATCAAGGAGATTGCGCGGACATTGTGATCACCCTCAGTCTTCGCGCACTTCGTGTCGCTTCGTCAACCCCCTTCCGGGGGCAACACCAGCGGCCCGGCAAAGCCGGTTCCGCGGTGTTTCGCGAAGGAACCACGGTGTGCCGTGAAGTCTGAGTTCTGACAAGTCCTAGCCTACGTCCATGCCAAAAAGAAAAGCCGCAGCCCCCAACCGCGCCTTCAAGGTCGCCGATCAGATCCAGCGGGATCTGACGGAACTGATCGCGCGCGAGCTGAAGGACCCGCGGGTGGGCATGGTCACGATCCAGGCGGTCGAAGTCACACCCGACTACGCACACGCCAAGATCTATTTCAGCCTGTTGATCGGCGACCCGGCCGTCACGACCGAGGCGCTCAACCAGGCCGCAGGCTTCCTGCGCAACGGCCTGTTCAAGCGCCTGCAGATCCATACCGTGCCGACGCTGCACTTCCTGTTCGACCGCACCACCGAGCGTGCAGCCGACATGAATGCGCTGATCGCTCAGGCCGTCGCTTCCCGTTCGAAAGACGAGTAAGGATGAATGCGCCACGCACCAGGGTGCAACGGCGCCCTGTGCATGGGGTGTTGTTGCTCGACAAGCCGCTGGGTCTCTCCAGCAACCAGGCCTTGCAGAAGGCCAAGTGGTTGCTGCGCGCCGAAAAAGCGGGCCATACCGGCACGCTCGATCCGCTGGCGACCGGCGTGCTTCCTCTGTGTTTTGGCGCGGCCACCAAGTTCAGCCAGTTGCATCTGGACGCCGACAAGACCTATGTCGCGACCGCGCGCCTGGGCGTGAAGACCTCGACCGGCGATGCCGAGGGCGAGGTGATCGCCGAGCGGGCCGTGCAGGTCACGCCGGAAGACCTGGCACGGGTCACCGCGCAGTTCACCGGGCCGATCCGCCAGGTGCCGCCGATGCACAGCGCGCTCAAGAAGGACGGCAAGGCGCTGTATGAATACGCCCGCGAAGGCATCGAGGTCGAGCGCGCTCCGCGCGACGTCGTGATTCACGAGCTCACGCTGACCGCGATCGAGCCGGACCTGGTCCGGATCGTGGCGCGGGTCAGCAAGGGCACCTACATCCGCACGCTGGGCGAAGACATCGGCGAAGCGCTGGGCTGCGGCGCGCACCTGCGCTCGCTGCGACGCACCGCGACCGGCGATTTCGGCGAGGCGCAGTGCGTCACGCTCGAAGCGCTCGAAGCCCTGGGCGAGGCAGAGCGCCTGGCCCGACTGCTGCCGGCGGAATCGCTGGTGGCCGGCCACGAACGCGTCATGCTCGACACCGAAGATGCGGCACGCTTTCTTTCGGGCCTGCGCCGACGCGGCGACTGGGCCGATGCGGAGGAGGTGGCCGTGTTCGGCCGCGATCCCCCCGCCTTCCTGGGCTCGGCCCACGTCAAGGCCAACGAACTGATCCCGGGGCGCTTGCTGAACCCCATCGAAATCCAGCAAATCCTTTTGAACGCATCCATCTGCGAAACGACACCATGAGTACCCAAAAGCAAATCCGCAATATCGCCATCATTGCCCACGTGGACCATGGCAAGACCACCATGGTGGACCAGCTGCTGCGCCAGTCCGGCACCTTCGCCGACCACGAGAAGGTCGTCGACACGGTGATGGACAACAACGCCATCGAAAAAGAACGTGGCATCACGATTCTGGCCAAGAACTGCGCCGTGACCTGGGAAGGCACGCACATCAACATCGTCGACACCCCCGGTCACGCGGACTTCGGCGGTGAAGTGGAACGTGCGCTGTCGATGGTCGACGGCGTGGTGCTGCTGATCGACGCGCAGGAAGGCCCGATGCCGCAAACGCGTTTCGTGACCAAGAAGGCGCTGGCCCTCGGCCTCAAGCCCATCCTGGTCGTGAACAAGGTCGACAAGCCGGGCGCACGCCCCGATTTCGTGGTCAACGCGGCCTTCGACCTGTTCGACAAGCTCGGCGCGACCGACGAACAGCTCGACTTCCCGGTGGTCTACGCTTCGGGCATCAACGGCTGGTCGTCGCTCGAAGAGGGCGCTGCCGGCGAGCAGTGGGGTCCCGACATGTCGGCCCTGTTCAACACCGTGCTCAAGCACGTGCCGGCGCAAAAGGGCGACCCGGCCGCGCCGCTGCAGCTGCAGATCTCCGCACTGGACTTCTCGACCTTCGTCGGCCGCATCGGCGTGGGCCGCATCAGCCAGGGCACCATCAAGCCCATGATGGACGTGGTGGTCATGGAAGGTCCGGACGGCAAGGCCATCAAGGGCCGCGTCAACCAGGTGCTGACCTTCCAGGGCCTGGAACGCGTGCAGACGAACGAAGCCGGCCCGGGTGAGATCGTGCTGATCAACGGCATCGCCGACCTCAACATCGGCGTGACCGTGACCGACAAGGACACGCCCGCACCGCTGCCGATGCTCAAGGTCGACGAGCCGACGCTGACCATGAACTTCTGCGTGAACACCAGCCCGCTGGCCGGCCGCGAAGGCAAGTTCGTCACCAGCCGTCAGATCTGGGATCGCCTGCAGAAAGAGCTGCAACACAACGTGGCACTGCGCGTCAAGGAAACCGACGAAGAAGGCATCTTCGAAGTCATGGGCCGCGGCGAACTGCACCTGACCATCCTGCTGGAAAACATGCGCCGCGAAGGCTTCGAAATGGCCGTGAGCAAGCCGCGCGTGGTGATGAAGGACGTCGACGGCGAGAAGCACGAACCCATCGAACTGGTGACGGCCGACATCGAAGAGCAGCACCAGGGCGGCGTGATGCAGGCACTGGGCGAGCGCAAGGGCGAGCTGGTCAACATGGAACCGGACGGCCGCGGTCGCGTGCGTCTGGAGTACCGCATTCCGGCGCGGGGCCTGATCGGCTTCACCAACGAATTCCTGAACCTGACGCGCGGCTCGGGCCTGATCTCCAACATCTTCGACAGCTACGAAGCGCACAAGGGCGACATCGGCGGCCGCAAGCAGGGCGTGCTGATCTCCATGGACGACGGTGAAATCTTCACCTACGCCCTGGGCAAGCTGGACGACCGCGGCCGCATGTTCGTGAAGGCGAACGATCCGGTGTACGAAGGCATGATCGTCGGCATCCACAGCCGCGACAACGATCTGGTGGTCAACGCCACGCGGACCAAGCAACTGACCAACTTCCGCGTGTCTGGCAAGGAAGACGCGATCAAGATCACGCCGCCGATCGAACTCACGCTGGAATACGGTGTGGAATTCATCGAGGACGACGAGCTGGTCGAAATCACGCCCAAGAGCGTGCGTCTGCGCAAGCGCCACCTCAAGGAAAGCGACCGCAAGCGCGCCAGCCGCTGATCGGCACCCGCGTCACCGGAGTCCACTGTGCGGCTGACCCACGGGTTTGCAGTCTGGCTCATGGTCGGCGTGACCCTGATGTGGGCCACCGCCGGCGTGGTGACGCGCCACCTCGAGCATGCGCGAAGCTTCGAGGTGACTTTCTGGCGCAGCGCCTTCACGGCGCTCGCCTTGCTGGTGATCCTGCCGCTCTGGCGCGGGCGCGCCGTGCTCACCACGGTCCGCCGCGGTGGGCGCGCGCTCTGGGCCTCGGGCCTGTGCTGGAGCATCATGTTCACCGCGTTCATGATGGCGCTGACGCTCACCAGCACGGCCGACGTGCTGGTCACCATGGCGGTCGGCCCGCTGCTCACCGCACTGGCCGCGCGGATCTTCATCGGACATCGCCTGCCTGCACGCACCTGGTCCGCGATCGCGGTCGCCGGCTTGGGCATCGCCTGGATGTACGGCAGCCAGATGGGCGCAGGCCAATGGCTCGGAACGCTGGTCGCGCTGTGCGTGCCGGTGGCCGCCGCCGCCAACTGGACCGTGGTGCAGCATGCGCACGCCCAGGGCCACGACGTCGACCTGGTGCCCGCGGTGCTGATCGGCGCGGTGATCTCTGCGCTGGTCACGCTGCCGCTGGCCTGGCCCCTGCAGGCTTCGCCGCACGATCTCGGCCTGCTAGCCTTCCTGGGCCTGTTCCAGCTCGCGATTCCCTGTGTGCTGTCGCTGGCCTGCGCCCGTGCCTTGAAGGCCCCCGAGATGGCCCTGCTGGGCCTGCTCGAAGTGATCTTCGGCATCGCGCTGGCCTGGCTCGGCGCGGGGGAGGTGCCCGCCGCCAGCGTGCTGGGCGGCGGCCTGCTCGTGATCGGCGCGCTGATGGCCAACGAGCTGCTCGGACTGCGCGAACGACAGGCATTGTTGCGCCCCTCGCGCCCATGAAAAAAGCCGGCGGATGCCGGCTTCTTCATAAGTTATCGCGCAGCGCTCAGGGGCGTGCGAGTTTCCAGACGCCACCGACGCCGTCGCCCGTACGGTCGCCGGCCTTGCTGTCCTTGGCCCAGTAGTAGAGCGGTGCGCCCTTGTAGGCCCATTGCTTCTTGCCGTCGTCGCGCACCACGACGCTGTAGTCGCCCATGGGGCGGGCCGATGCCGGTGCATCCAGCGCGGGCCAGTTGGTGATGCAGGGACCATTGCAGGCCGACTTGCCGCTGCCGACGCTGTCGCGAGCGAAGGTGTAGAGGCTCATGCCGTTCGGTCCGACCAGCACGCCATCCGCGGTGCGCGTGGGCGTGTCTGCCGCCATCTTGGGGGCCATGCCGCCGCAGCCGGCGAGCAGGGCCGCAGCCAGAAGGGATGCGCTGAACAGTTTCATGGAGTGTTCTCCTTGGGTTAAAAAAACGTGTGAGGGATCGGACAAAGTCGGACTCACAGCTGACGGTACACCACCGTCGCCAGCCTCAGCAAGGATTCGCGCGGCAACGGGCCCGTCGGGGGGACGGTGAACTGTGCACGTGCGCCGGTGTCGCCGGGCAGCAGCCGACCGCCTACCAGCGTGTAGCCCTCGGCCGACAGATCAGGCACTGGAGCGGACGGTCGAGCCGGCGCGGCCCTCAACGGTTGTGCGTTTTCATCGCGCGCTCGACTTCGCGCTTGCCTTCGCGATCCTTGATGGTGTCGCGCTTGTCGTGCTCGGCCTTGCCCTTGGCCAGCGCGACCTCGCACTTCACCTTGCCGGCCTTCCAGTGGAGGTTGATCGGCACCAGGGTGTAGCCCTTCTGCTCGATCTTGCCGGTCAGGCGGCGGATCTGTTCCTTGTGCAGCAGCAGCTTCTTGGTGCGCACAGAATCCGGTGTGGTGTGGGTCGAGGCGCTGCGCAGCGGGTTGATCTGCAGGCCGACGATGAACATCTCGCCCTCGCGGATCACCACGTAGCCGTCGGTCAGCTGGACCTTGCCTTCGCGCAGCGACTTGACCTCCCAGCCTTCGAGCACGAGGCCGGCTTCGAAGCGCTCTTCGAAGAAATAGTTGTAGGCTGCCTTCTTGTTGTCGGCGATGCGGGAGGAGGTGTCTTGTTTCTTGGTGGCCATGGCGGTCTCATTTGGGGTCGCATGGCCTCAATACAATCGAAACGCACACACCGTCGATTCTATGAAAACCGTTCACAAGTCCGTCCTCATCTGGTACAGCGCCGAGGAGATGTATGCCTTGGTCACCGATGTGGCGAAATATCCCGAGTTTTTGCCCTGGTGCGACCGCTCGCGGATTGTCGATCAGGACGACACCGGCATGACCGCCGAAGTCGGCCTGGCCTTCGGCGGCATGCACCAGCACTTCACCACACGCAACACCCATGTTCCCGGCCGCGAGGTCCGGCTCAAGCTGGTCGACGGCCCTTTCTCCAACCTCGACGGCACCTGGAAATTCAACCCCGTGGGGGAGCAGGGCGAACGCGCCTGCCGCGTCGAGCTCGACCTGAGCTACGGCTTCAGCAACTTCGCACTGCAGGCGCTGGTCGGCCCGGTGTTCGACAAGGTCGCCTCGACGCTGGTCGAGGCCTTCGTGAAGCGCGCCGAACAGGTCTACGGCAAGGTCTGACGATGCAGATCACGCTGGTGTGCGCCATCGCGCCGCGCGAGGTGATCGAGCAGGTGCTGACGCTGCCCGAGGGGGCGACGGTGGACGAGGCCATGGCCGCCAGTACCGGACCGGATTTCGATCGAAGCCGCTTCACGCCAGGCATCTGGGGGCGCGCCGTGGAGGGAGGGCATGTGTTGAAGAACGGCGACCGGCTCGAGTGGTGCCGTGCCCTGACCGTCGACCCCAAGGTGGCGCGGCGCGAGCGCTTCCAGCAGCAGGGCGCCCGCGGCACGGGGCTGTTCGCACGTCGCCGCGAGGGCGGCAAGCAAGGCTACTGAACGCATCGTGCAGCGGCATGCCGCACGCGCGAGAGATGTCCGAGATGGCCCCGGCTACTTGCAGTCGCTGTCGATGACCGACTGCAGGCGCTGCTGCTCCGTGGCGCGCGCCTTGTCGTCCATGATCTCGCGCTCGCCCTGGGCGTTGACACGTGCCACGCGAATGCCGCTGTCCATGGTCGCCTTGCCCTGACGCGCTCGGCCGCAGTTGTCGGCCTTGGCCTTGGCGACCTTCTGCGCTTCGGCCGCCCGCTTGGCCTTCTCGGCATCTTCGGCCTTGCGGGCTTTCTCCTCGAGTTCCTTGTCGACGCCCGACGGCTTGGGGCTGCTGGCCGTCGGTGCCGGCGCTTCGGAGGGCGTGGCATCGGCCACCGCAGGCGCCGGTGACGCCCCGTGGCGTGCAACCGGTGCGCCGGCGCGCCGCACGATGTTCTTGTCGGGGACATCGGGCGGCGGGGCCTGGTCGCTGAAGACCTTCCGGCCGTCCTTGTCGATCCATTGCCATTGCGCGGACGCCGCCAGCGGCACGGCACACAGACAACCCAGAACCAGCCAATGCGCGATTTTCATGAGCGGCAGTTTAGCGCCGCCTTACGTTTTGCAATACCTTCGCGTGGCGGTGCGGCAGCCATGCGCTGCCGTACGCACAACCCCCACGTCAATGGCCCTTGGTTCGGCCGAAGAGGAAGTCAAGAAATGCCAGCCCGAGCGCAGCCACGAGCAGCAGCAGACTGAGGTGAAAGGTGCCGAACGGGTGTGCGTGCGGGAGCCCCTCGGCATTCGGTCCGCTCATGTCGAGCAGCCCGAAGATCGCCAGGAAGCCCAGCCCGAGCGCCAGGGCGAACGCCCATCCCCAATGGAATTGCCACTCCATTGCCGCGGGGCCCGTCGGACGCCGTGAAGTCGGTTCCTGCTTCTTCATGATGATTCCATCCCTGTACTGATCGATGCTGCGGGGCCATGGCCGGCCGGGCCCGGCGCTTCTTCCAGCCGCCGAAGCGGCAGGTCTGACGCACCGGGCACCAGCGTTGGGCTCACTTGGCGGCGACGGGTGTGGGGACCAGGTCGAAGTGGTCGTTCTGGTACTGGAACAGCACGCAGTTGGCGCCTGGCTCGCAGCCGCTGAAATGCGGCAGCTTGCCCGGGATGTAGTAGTACGAACCGGCCGGGTATTGCACCTTCTTGCCGTCTTCGAAGATCGCGTAGAACACGCCGCTCAGCACCACCGTGGGCAGCGCCTGGGTGTGGATGTGATGCGGGTTGTTCTTGCCGGCCGGGAACTCGACGAAGGCTTCGTAGGGGCCTTTGCCGATGATGTCGCCGCGCACGTTCGCGGCGCGGATGCCGCCGGTGCCCGGGACCTCACGCCACTGAAGATCCTTGGCGGGAAGGGACACGAGCGCCTCGGATGCGGCGGTCTTGCGGGCATCCTTCTTCACGGGCGTGGTGGCCCAGGCCGATGCGGTGATGCCGGCAATCGCGGCGACGGTCAGGGCGCCGATCAGGCGATGGACGTTGTTTTTCATGGTTTTTCCTTGTGTGACAGCAAAAAAGAGAAGGGCGACGCGGGGCCGCACTCGCGGGCTCAGGCCTCGATGGGCAGGCCCAGGATGTCGGCGGTGGTGCGGATCTCGGCGACCACGTCCGACACGCCGCGCAGCGCGGCACGGTGCAGGTCCTGGTGCTTGAGCACGCCGCCGTCTTCGAGGTCCAGGTCGCGGGTCGCGCAGGCATCGCTGACGATGATGCTGTGGTAGCCGCGCGGCGCCGCGTCGAAGGCAGTAGCAGACACGCACATGTGCGTCATGAGGCCGGTGATGAGCAGGGTCTTGATGCCGCGGGCTTCCAGGTGCGCCTGCAGATCGGTGTCCGCGAACGCGCTGGGCGTGGGCTTGTGCAGCACCACGTGGTGCGGGGCAGGGCGGATGTGCGGGTGGATCTCGAAGCCCAGGCTGCCCTCGGCAAAGATCGGGCTGTCCGACGGCGCGATGTGCTGCGCATGGAGCACGGGAATACCGTGTTCGTCGGCCAGGTCCACCAGCCGCCTGGCCTGGCGCATGGCGGCCATGCCGTCGGGAATCGGCATCCGGCCCTCGAAGTACTCGTTCTGGAAATCGATGGCGATCAGTGCCGTCGTGGTGGGATCGAGCCGCGTGGTGGCGGCGGCGCCAGTGATCTGGCGGATGCTGGGGTGCTTCATGAGCGGGTGCCTTGTGTGCTGAATGTGTGACGGTCTGAAGCGTAAAAGAGTGCGGCGCCGCGCGATAGCCGTCCGGCAGCACAAGATTTGTGCAGATCGCGCACCGCAGTGACGTTTGGCGCGATCCGCAGGGTTCGCTGTTGCAGGGACACTCGAACAAGGCGCGCGGTGTCGGACAAGGCCTCGCTACAATTCGTCTTTTGGAGCCTTCCCCATGCGCCTTCTCGGCAAAGCGCTCACCTTCGACGACGTGTTGTTGGTGCCAGCGTTCTCCCAGGTCCTGCCCAAGGACACCTCCCTCGCCACCCGACTCTCCCGCAACATCACGTTGAACCTGCCCCTGGTTTCCGCGGCGATGGACACCGTGACCGAGGCCCGTCTGGCCATCGCGATCGCGCAGGAAGGCGGCATGGGCATCGTGCACAAGAACCTCACGGCGCAGCAGCAAGCGGCCGAAGTGGCGCGTGTGAAACGCTATGAATCGGGCGTGCTGCGCGACCCGGTGGTGATCACGCCCACGCACTCGGTGCGGCAGGTGATGGCACTGTCCGATCAGCTCGGCATCTCCGGCTTCCCGGTGATCGACGGCGGCAAGGTGGTGGGCATCGTGACCGGCCGCGACCTGCGCTTCGAAACGCGCTACGACGTGCCGGTCAGCGAGATCATGACCCAGCGCGACAAGCTCATCACGGTGCCCGACGGCACCACGCTGGCGGATGCCAAGGCGCTGCTCAACAAGTACAAGCTCGAGCGCCTGCTGGTCATCAACAGCGACTGGGAACTCAAGGGCCTGATCACCGTCAAGGACATCACCAAGCAGACCACGTTCCCGAACGCCGCACGCGACGCCACCGGCCGCCTGCGCGTGGGCGCCGCGGTGGGCGTGGGTGACGGCACCGAAGAGCGCGTCGAAGCGCTGGTCGCGGCCGGCGTCGATGCCATCGTGGTCGACACCGCGCACGGCCACAGCGCCGGCGTGATCGAGCGCGTGCGCTGGGTCAAGCGCAACTATCCACAGGTCGACGTGATCGGCGGCAACATCGCCACCGGCGACGCCGCGCGCGCGCTGGCCGACGTCGGCGCCGACGCGGTCAAGGTCGGCATCGGCCCCGGTTCGATCTGCACCACCCGCATCGTGGCCGGCGTGGGTGTGCCGCAGATCATGGCGGTCGATAGCGTCGCCACCGCGCTGCAGGGCACGGGCGTGCCGCTGATCTCCGACGGCGGCGTGCGCTACTCGGGCGACATCGCCAAGGCGATTGCCGCCGGTGCCAGCACCGTGATGATGGGCAGCATGTTCGCCGGCACCGAAGAGGCCCCCGGCGAGATCGTGCTGTACCAGGGCCGCAGCTACAAGAGCTACCGCGGCATGGGCTCCATCGGCGCGATGCAGCAGGGCAGCGCCGACCGGTATTTCCAGGAGTCGAGCACCGGCAATCCCAACACCGACAAGCTGGTGCCCGAAGGCATCGAAGGCCGCGTGCCCTACAAGGGCTCGATCGTCTCGATCGTCTACCAGATGGCCGGCGGCGTGCGCGCCAGCATGGGCTACTGCGGTTGCGCGACCATCGCCGACATGCAGAACAAGGCCGAGTTCGTCGAGATCACCACGGCCGGCATTCGCGAAAGCCACGTGCACGACGTGCAGATCACGAAGGAAGCGCCCAACTATCGGGCGGAGTAGGCGGGCCCCCACGCTCCCCACTGCGTGTGGTTCGCTGCCCCCCGAAGGCGGCGGCCTGAATCCCAATCTGGCCAGACCTTCAAAGTCTGGCCAGTTTTGCTAGAATTCGGGCCAGATTCCATTTTCTGGTCCCCATGCAATCCATCGGCATCGCTGAAGCCAAGAACAACTTCTCGGCCCTGATCGACTCGGTCGAAAAGGGCGAAGAGGTTCGCATCACCCGGCACGGCAAGGAAGTCGTGCGCATGCTGCCCGTGCGGCGCAAGCCCGTCATCACCGACGAGCAGATCACCCGCGAACTTGGGCAGATCGACGCCCTGCACGCCGCCATCGGGCCCGGGATGTCTTTGCGCGCCTTGCTCGACGAGGGGCGTCAATCGTGACCGCCTTCGTCATGGACGCTTCCGTCACCGCCGCCTGGCTGCTGCCCGACCAGGCCAGCGAACACACCCGCAAGCTCTACGCCGCCATTCGTCGCGATGAGGTCGAACCGCAGGCGCCCAACGCCTGGCAATGGGAGTGCGCCAACATCCTCGCCAACGGCGTGCGCAGCGGCCGCATTCCCATGTCCGCGGTCGAGGGGCTGTGGAGCGTGCTCGACGCGATCCGTCACCGGGTCGAACTGCACGAACTCGCGCCCGCGCAGCACAAGGCCGTGCTCGCGGTGGCCATCGATGCCGGCGTGTCGCAATACGACGCGGGCTATCTCTGGCTCGCCAAGTCGCTCAATCTTCCGCTCGCCACCTTCGACGAGCACCTCATCCAGGCCGCGCCCAAGGCGGGCGTCAAGCTGTTCGACATTTCAACGCTCTGAGTCCAACGCCATGCAACACGACAAGATCCTCATCCTCGACTTCGGCTCGCAAGTCACCCAGTTGATCGCCCGCCGCGTGCGCGACGCGCATGTGCTGAGCGAAGTACACCCCTGCGACGTGACCGACGAATGGGTGCGCGCCTACGCCGCCGACGGCCACCTCAAGGGCGTGATCCTCTCTGGCAGCCACGCCAGCGTGTACGAAGACACCACCGACAAGTGCCCGCAGGCCGTGTTCGACCTCGGCGTGCCGGTGCTCGGCATCTGCTACGGCATGCAGACCATGGCGCACCAGTTGGGCGGCAAGGTCGAAGGCGGCCACAAGCGCGAGTTCGGCTTCGCGGCCGTGCGCGCCCATGGCCACACCGCGCTGCTCAAGGACATCGCCGATCGCACCACCGCCGAAGGCCACGGCATGCTCGACGTCTGGATGAGCCACGGCGACAAGGTCACCGAACTCCCGCCGGGCTTCAAGCTGATGGCCAGCACCGACAGCTGCCCGATCGCCGGCATGGCCGACGAGTCGCGCCGCTATTACGGCGTGCAGTTCCATCCCGAAGTCACGCACACCGTGCAGGGCCAGGCGCTGCTCAATCGCTTCGTGCTCGACATCTGCCAGGCCAAGCCCGACTGGGTCATGCGCGACCACATCGCCGAAGCCGTCGCGAAGATCCGCGAACAGGTGGGCGACGAGGAGGTCATCCTGGGCCTGTCGGGTGGCGTCGATTCGAGCGTGGCCGCCGCGCTGATCCATCGCGCCATCGGCGACCAGCTGACCTGCGTGTTCGTCGACCACGGCCTGCTGCGCCTGAACGAAGGCGACCTGGTGATGGAGATGTTCGAAGGCAAGCTCAACGCGAAAGTGATTCGCGTCGATGCCAGCGAGCTGTTCCTTGGCAAGCTCGCCGGCGTGAGCGACCCCGAAGCCAAGCGCAAGATCATCGGCGGCGAGTTCGTCACGGTGTTCAAGCAAGAGGCCGCGAAGTTGAAGGCCGGCGATGGTGGCCACAAGGGCGCCACGTTCCTCGCACAAGGCACGATCTATCCCGACGTCATCGAGTCCGGCGGCGCCAAGAGCAAGAAGGCCGTGACCATCAAAAGCCACCACAACGTGGGTGGGCTGCCAGAACAGCTGGGCCTGAAGCTGCTCGAACCGCTGCGCGACCTGTTCAAGGACGAAGTGCGCGAACTCGGCGTGGCCTTGGGCCTGCCGCCCGAGATGGTGTACCGCCATCCGTTCCCGGGCCCGGGCCTGGGCGTGCGCATCCTCGGCGAAGTGAAGAAGGAATACGCCGACCTGCTGCGCCGCGCCGACGCGATCTTCATCGAGGAGCTGCGCAACTTCAAGGATGAGACCGGCAAGACCTGGTACGACCTCACGAGCCAGGCCTTCACCGTGTTCCTGCCGGTGAAGAGTGTGGGCGTGATGGGCGACGGCCGGACCTACGACTACGTGGTTGCGCTGCGCGCCGTACAGACCAGCGACTTCATGACGGCGGACTGGGCAGAGCTGCCGTACGCGCTGCTGAAGAAGGTGTCGGGGCGGATCATCAACGAGGTACGCGGCATCAACCGCGTGACCTACGACGTCTCGAGCAAGCCGCCGGCGACGATCGAGTGGGAGTGATGCATCATTGGCGCGCCTCTGCGTGCCGGTACGCCAGGCCGAGAACTTAGCGTTCGGGTAGCAAAGGCAGCTCATCGTCGAAATCGAACTCCAGCTGAACTTGCGACCGGCGCAGTCTGAAACGCCGCCAGGGCCCGGGGACCAGGCGCCCACGGGTCGTCGGAACCGGTATGTACGCCATGTGCACCGCAAGCCAGCGCGCCTGCGCACAGCAACGGTAGGCATAGGACGTCGATATCAACAGGTGATCGGCGACGGCCGACATCCTGTTGTCGAAGTGCTGCAGCAGGCGCACATAGGCTGCTGCCAGCGACCCATGTGCATCGAGCGCGGCGTCCAACGCCAAGGTCGCTTCTTGCTCGAGCATTTCACCGAGGGCGTCGCGGCCCTCGTTGCTAGCCAGCAGATACGTCAGTGGATGCGCGTCGTCGTCCTGCCCGCTCCCCTTGGGTGCATGGTCAAGACGGACTGCGCGGCGCACATTCTGCTCGGTGTAGCGGACCAGGTGCTGATAGAGGTGGCTCAGCAGCTTTTCCTGACAGGCGGTTTTCGCGAGGTTCAACGCAGAGCCATCGGGCAGACGCAGGCTATAGGCCATGATCCACGCCTCGTGCACAACGTCACCCAACTGGTGTTCGCCGCCTGTGTGTCGCGCGATGCGTTGCAAGTCCTTTTTTCGCTGAGCGGCAAATCGTTCGAATGCGTCATCAGGTACTTGGTGCATGGAGCCTCCTGTCAGGTGAGTTGAAGATCCTCGATCAAGGCGTCCGCCACCGCTTCCTCGGCGATGGACAAGCCATGGCGACGCATGGCCGGTGCGAGCAGCGGGTCCCATGCGGCGTCAATGTTGGTTTCAGCCAGGTCACGACGAAGGTGCGGCGCGCCTCGCACTGCGGCCTCGTAATCATTCGTGGCCAAGCGCCACGGCTTGGCATGCCAGGTGCGCATCACGTGGTTGGCGATTTGCAGGCCAGGCCAGTCGAAGTCGCCGTGGTAGCGCAGTTGCGCACCCGCATGCAGCAACTGGTTCAACAGCGTTCGCTGGGCAGCGGCAGGCATGCCGTCGATGCAGACCATGGGGGCACAGCGTGCGCCCAGGCGGTCCGCGGCAATCGCCAGCAGATTGGGGTTTTCGCAGACGAAAACCAAGCGGCCTTCGACGGCCCAGGCCGGCGGCGTTCGCAAGAGCTGGCGCAACGACAGATAGGCCGGCTCGCCGGGTGTCCAGCCCGCCATCGCGCCGTCGTCCAGCGGCAAATTCAGCATCAGCGCCGGTCGCGCCAGTTCGTTGACGAGGATGCCTGCACGCGCCCAAGTATCGCGCGCGCGTTCAGTGGCCAGGCGTGTGTCCTCGGCGGGTTGCTCGGGCTCTTCTCCTTGATTTTCTTCAGGGTCCTTTTCCAGCTCGGGCGGCTCATCGCGTGGGAGCTTCGCGGCAGCGGCTTCGGCGAAGCGCCACGCGGCCAGCACGAGGGTCGAGACGGGCTGGCCGGCATCCAGCGCGTGCGCATTGCCGAGCATTTGCGCGGCAAGCTGAGCGCGTGGGAGTCCGGCGGCGGGCAAGCAACGTATGACGGCGTCGGCCTTCACCAACAGCGTTTCGGCGACGGCCGTGTCCTGCCGTGCCAGGCGCTTGAGCAGGGTGCCCGCGGCCAGCGTCTGCAACCAAGCTTGCAGCCGCGCGTCTCGGTCTCGTTGTGACCCCTGGCTCAGCGCGGCCCATGCCAGCCGGCTTGCGTCGCGCTCTGCGGCGGGATTGCTGATGGGACCATCCAACCGCTCCAGCGCCTCGCGCAAGGAGCCGCAGAGGCCGGCCGCCTGCAACGAGGCATCGACCACGGCGACGTCGATCCGCCTGGAGCGGACATTGCGCGCGGGGCGCCCGGTCAACAGCGCCAAGGCTTCGTGTTCGGTCGCGTTGAGTTGGGTGAGTTGCAAGCTCGCTCGGGCGTTGCCGTTGTCATTGCGCTCGAAGTAGCGGCGCAGGCGCTGGCGCAAAGGCGCGAGCGCAGGGCCGCCGAGCAAGCGCTGGAGTTTGGCTTCCGGCGTCATTCGGGGGGAAACCTGCGGTCAGGGTCGTCTTGGCGCTGTCTGGCGCGGCCGTCCCAGGTCCAGCGCGAAACATGCACGGCATTGATGCCTTCGCGGCGCTGCAACTGTGCGATGGCCACGCCGGGTAGCTCGGCGGAACAAGCCCATTCGCGTTCGCTGGTCACGACGAAGTCGAGGTCGAACTCGCGTATCAAAGCCCAGCAGTGGCCACGCGCCGCATCGTCGATGCCGGCGAAAACTTCGTCCAGCAAAACGAGGCGCGGCGCATGGGCATAGCTCTCTTGCGTGTAGTAGCTGGAAACCGCGGCAAACAGCGGCACCGTCAGGCCCAGCGCGCGCTCGCCGCTGGATGCCGGCCCCGACAGCGGGCGCCACTGGCCGTCCCAGCGCTGCACGCGAAAGCGATGCCAGCGGCGATAGTCCAGCGCGCGTGCCAGTTGTTCCAGCAGGCTGCCGCCCTGGTCCGCATCGGCGCGGCTGCGTTCAGCGGCGATGCGCTGTTGAAGCATTTCGCCGACCACGCGGCGGTCTTCTGCGCTCCACAGGTCGGTGCTTTTGTTGAACAGGCAGCGTGCGGATTCCAGCCCCACGGGCGCGCCTTCCGCGCCTTCCGGCAGGGTCTCCCATCGCAACCGAAAGCGCACGCCGGTCGACGTGGGGCGCTTTTCCAGTTCGGCATTGATAGCCTCGACCTGGCGGTCGGCGTCGCGCAACAGCTTTTGCACGGCGCTCGCGATCTCGGCTTGCAGGTGGTTTTCCAGCACCTGCCGCTCGCCGGCGGTCAGCAGTTCACGGCGCTGCGCGATCTCGCCGATCAGGCGCGCCTCCAGCGCGGTGGGGCGCTCGGGCCTGTTCTGATAGACGATGCTGACAACCAGGCCGAAATCGCTGGTCTCGGCCTGGGCCTGGTGGCTCAGTGCCGCGAGAGCGCGGCCGAGTTCGGTGTAGTCCTGCGAGATCTGGCTTTGCACGCGGGTCCACGCGTCGTCGTCGTCCTTGACGCTCAACAGCGCCTGTTCGGTGCGGCGTGCCAGCGCCAGTGCCGGCTCGATGGTCCAGGGCAAATGCGGCGCGGGCAGTTCGGCGTCCGGCAGGGCCGTGGCCAGCAGGCCTGTGGCGGCAAAGCCCTGCAAATGAGCCACGGCGAGCTGGCGCGCCGCAGTGCGCTCACTCAGTGTCGTTTCGGCGTCCTCGGCTTTCTGTTCGGCCTTGGCGCGGGCCTCGCCAGCCACGCGCAAGGCTTCGGTCAGACGCTTCAATGCGAGCTCCGCAGTACCCACGGCGTCGCGGCTCTCCCCAAGACGTCGCTGCAATTCTTCCACCTGGGCGCCGACGGACTCGCGCAGCGTTTCATGGCGAATGCGGGCCTCTTCGGCCAGCACGTTGCGCTCGGCGAATTGCTCCGACGCGTGTTTGGAATCCTCCTCGGCCTGCTCGGTTCGAAGTACCTGCTGGTCATGTTCGGCCAAGGCGTCGCGCAGTTCGCGTGCGGCGGTGGCGAGCGTGTTGAGGATGTCGCCGAAGGCCTGCAGGGCCTGCTTGATGCCGCGCAAGGCATCGCGCGCGGGCGGCAGGGTCAGATCTTCGGCATCGCGGGCCAGGGCATTGCGAGCGGCCGCCAGGTGCAGGGCAGCGTCGCGCAGTTGCAGTTCGACCTGTCCCAGGCGCTGGCGGGCCTCGTCGAACTCGCGGGCCCGCGAGACTGCGTCCACATGCGCCGCGCGCAGTGCATCGTCCGACGGGGCTGCCTGCCATTCGTTGGCGGCCTGGCGCTGATCAGCTTGGAGTTGTTCAAAGGCCCCTTTCAGCCGCACGAGGAGCCGGTTGAGATCATTCCAGCGTTCAGCGATTTCAGCCAGTCGGCGCATGCGGGCGGCAGCGCGTGCGGCGTAGCCGATGAACTCGGCTTCTGGTTTGTGCCAGGCGCCGGCCAGTGCACCAAGCCGAAAGCGGCCATCGGTGCCAATCCAGGCTTCGACGGCGGGGTCGTCCTCCGTGCTGCAGGCCACGCCTTCGAGCAAACCCTGCAGCACATCCGCAGCGATCTGGGTCGGATTGCCAAGGGCCTCGGTCGCGGAGTGCAGCCAAGCGGCCAGCGAATGCGGTTGGCACGGCCGGGCGAGCCATTGCGCATCGTGCGGCAAGGGCGTGCCGTCGGCACCCATCAAAGCGCCATCGGACGTGACCCAGGCGTCCAGCAAGCCGGATGCTTGCAGCGCGGCCTCGATGCCGGCGCGTGAATCGGCGGGCGTGCCCGGGTGGAAGTCCACCAGTTGCCACAGTGGTGCACCGCTGCGGCCTGCGCGCACATCGGGCGCACGCCATTCGGGCGGCGCTGGCGCGGTGTCTTCCCCTTGCTCGAGGCGCGTTCGCTCGGCGAGCAGGTCCGCTTGCGCCTGTTCAAGCACTTGCCGCTCGGCCTGCAACGCGGCCTCGCGCTGCGCATGGCGGAGGCTGGCGGATTGCTGGGCACTGTGTAATGCGGCACGTGCCGGGTTGTCGCCCTGCAGGCCGAGCGTCCAGACGCCCAGCGCGGCCATGGTTTCGACGCTGTCCGGCAGCTCGAGTTGCTGCAGGCCTTCGAGGTGGCGTTGCCAGGCATCCAGCAGCGCCTGAGCCCGCCGGTCGACCATGGCGTCCGCTGCTTCGCGGCGCTCTGCCGCAGCTTCGGCTTCATCCGAGCGTTCGTCGCGTCGTTCCTGGGCGTGGCCGTGGGCTTGTGCCGCGACATCGGCTTCCTCGCAGCGGTGCAGCAGCAAAGCAACCTGTTCGCGGCGCCCGGCGATGGCGCGGCGCAGGTCCTGGCGTGCGGTGTCCAGCGCCAGCGGCTCCAGCATGCGAACGTCGCCGCTGGCCAAGGGGTTGGCCGCATAGCTGGGCGAGAGGCCGGCATGCCCGGCGGCCTGCGCGGCGTCTTGCCGCGACTCGTTCAGCGCGTGGTCTGCCTGTTCGGCGCGTTGTGCGCGCTTGGCTGCAATCTGTTGCTCCTGCTTGAGACGCGCCTGCATCAGTTGGCGCGTCTGCAGCGCTGCATCGGCGTCCTTGCGGCGCTGGCCCGCATCCGTCCTGGCCTTTTCCAGCGTCTTGGCATCGGCCATCGCCGGGTCGTTCTGCAGTTCATCGAGCCGGGTGCGGCTGGCGGCCAGGGTGGCTTCGGCCTGTTGGTGCGCCTCGAGTGCGCGGGCTTCTTCGGCGTGCGCGGCCTGCAGCACCTCGCGCCCTTCGTTCAATTCGCGACTGGCGTTGTCGAAACCTGTCTGCGCGCTGCGCAGGTTGCGCGCCTGGCGTCGGGCTTGCGTGGCGGCATAGCGCTGGTAGCGCTGATTGAACTGGCCAACGGCATGCTCCAGCGCCTCGTACTCCTCCAGTTCGCGGCGGTATTGCTCCAGTTGGTTCAGCGCCTCGGCCACATCGGACAGAAGCTCGACGGACATCGGCTGCAAGGCTTCGGTCAGCGCGTTCGACAGGTTGGCTTCGTCGGGCTTCTTCGACAACTGCGGCTGGCGCAACTGGATCAAGGTGTCCATCAGGGCGGCGTAGCGTGCCGGGCCCAGGTGGAACAGGCGCTCGTCCACGGCGCGGCGATAGGCGGTGGCGGTGTCGAAGACCTGGCCGGCACGGTCCTGCAGCGCCTCGCGCAAGCGCTCGCGTGTGAGCACGACACGGGCCGGGCTCATAAGCCAGATGTCCTGACCGACGCGCTGCTCGTCCAGCACGAAGAACCAACTGTCGACCTGCGCCCGCGCGGCCACGGCAGAGAGCCCACAGCCGAGCGTAACGTAGCACGGCTGCCCGTCGTCCCCGATACGGCCGAACTCCACCCACGTATAGCCCATGCGCCGCTCGTGGCGTCCGAGCAGAAGGTTCCACGCCATTTTTTTGCCGGCATCGCCGTCGGGCTCGATGCGGGAAGACTTGAGCTGCGCGTCGAAGAGAAAGGGCAGGGTGAGCGACAGCACCTTCGACTTTCCCGTGCCGTTGTTGCCGCGCAGCAGCAGGTGGCCGTCGCGGAACCAGAACTCTTCGCTGTCGTAGTGAAAAAGCTCGAGCAGGCCCAGGCGCAGCGGTTGCCAGCGGGTGAGGGTGGGTACGGGAAGTGCTTGGGGAACGATGTCGGTCATTCGAACAAAGGTGGTTGGATGGCGCGGACCGGTTGAACGACATTGGCCGCGCCGAGCGCAAAGCGGACCAGGGCCGGCAGCGAACGAACCTCGCCCGCCGTGCAAGAGACAAGGTGCAGTTTCTGCAGTCTTTCGAGTGCCACGAGCGCCAGCTCGTGCTCGGCACCGGCTTCGCGCGCCGACTTGCGCCAGTAGCTTCCGAAGCGCGTTCGCGCCTCGGCCAGGAACGCGACCACATCGGCGACAGCAACCGGGTCTGCGGTGCCAGGGCCGCTGCGGCTACCGAGAAATTCGGCCACCAGCAACGTGGCATGTGCCTCGGTGCCTTCGGCGGGCATGGCGATGTCGGTCAGCTCCCCATCTTCGTCCACCAGCGCCAGACCTTCGGCACGCTGTTCGGGCACCAACCCCGCAGCTTCGCACAGGCGGCCGGCCATGGCACCGCGCTGGTTGACGAAGTAAGCGCGCAGCTCGGGGTCCAAGGTGTCGAGGTAGACGACGGGGTCGTCCAGCAGCCGGCGCGCGAGGTGGTGGCGCAGCGCCGTGCGCTGGCCTTCGTCGCTGTCGGGTACGTGTTCGGCGACCAGGGATGCCAGGCGCTCCTCGAGGCCCACCGGGGCTTGTTCCGCAGGCCACGTTGAAGGGCCTCGCACCGCGGCCAGCAGGCCCGCGAGAACGCGGCGTTGCACGTCGTACAGCGCGTCGGCCCCTTCCGCGGCGCCGCTGCGCACAAAGCCTTCCTCGTCGCCAGCCACGCGCTGCAGCACACCCAGCGTCAGCAGGCTGCGGCAGACAGCGACCAGTTCGCGGCGTTCGTGCGCGGCGGTGAGCGTGAAGTCGAAGCCTCGCGAGGCGAGCATGGGGTCCGAGGCCAGCAGCAACAGGCGCTCACCCAGCACGCGCAGGGTGATCTGGGGGTCTGCGCGTTCGAGTACGGCGCAGGCCAGGCAAAGCAGCACATAGCGGCGGCGTTCGTAGCCCGGCAGGCCGCGGCTCGCGTCATTCAGGTCGGCGGGCCGCTTGTACAGCCGCGCGCAGTCTCGCTCGATATGCAGTGCCCAGCCGGTCTCTCGCGCGAACCAGGCGCGCAGTTCGTCGGCGTGGCGGCGCACGGCCGCAAAGTTTTCATGTGCCGGCGTCATCAGGGGCTCCATCAACAGCGCGCGCAGGGCCTGGCTGCGCTCGTCATCTCGGTGCCGGGTTTGCTGACGGTCGATGTGCTGGCTGTCGCGGGTAACGGTAGCGCCTTCGCGGCGGCTCATGCCAGGTCTTCCACGCGCGTGATGGTGACAACGTGGTCGCGTCCGCCGAACACGCCTGCGGGCGTACTGATCTCGGCCCGGCTGTCGTCGGCCAAGGGGTGCAGTTGAATGTGCAACAAGCCGTCGCCGCTTTGCAGTTCCACCGGTGCATCGGGAGAAGACTGCGCCGTGAGCGCTTCGCCCAGCAAGTTCAGGAACAGGGCGAAGGCGTGCGGCTCCAGCATGCCGAGTTCGGAGAGGCGCATGGCACGGCCGGTGGCCAGGCGCTGCCGCGCCGCTTCGATCTGCGCGTGTTCTTCTTGCAACTGTGCCGCGAGCAGGCGCCGCTCGGCATCGCGCGCCTGCACGCGGGGCAGGGCGCCGCGCGGCGCGGCTTCGCCGTATTCGCGCAGACGCGGATGAATGCGCAACGGCGGCGCTTCGGCCCAGGGCGTGTTGGCCGGAAGGTCCTGCGCGCCGGACGCGGGCGCGGGGATCATCGACAGATGGCGCGCCGGGTTCAGCGCGAAGGCGGCGCGTGCCAGGCGATGGGCCTGCGCGTCGTCCGCGCAGGCGGCAAACCAGCCGGCCATGGTGCGGAAGTCGGCCGAGCGGTCGCTGCGTCCGCCGCGCCGCTCGTTCAGCACCGCAACGGCCGCGAGCAGTTGCGGGATCGCGGCGCGCGCCTTCGAGCGCAGCAGCTCGGCCTGCGGCGGTTCGTGGCCGTTGGCGACGAACCAGCGCCGCAGCCCCTTCCATCGTTCGCGCCAGGCTTGCCAACCGCGCGCCACAGCGTCGAGCTGCTCCTGTTCATCGCCGGGCGCGCTGTCCCGCGCTTCGCGCTGCGCAGCCAGCCAGAGCAGCGGGTCGATGCGCGGTGACAGCGCGAGGATGTGCTGGGCGATTCCGCCCGAACGGCCGACCAGGTCGCCGATGAAGCGCTCCAGGTAGTCGATCAGGCGCTTCTTGTAAGCCAGCACGGCATGCGCCTCGGCCTGCTGCAATTCGATGCTGCGTCCTATGCCGGCCATGAACGCCTGGGCGTTGTCAGCCAGGCTCTCGAACACGCGAACCAGGTCGCGCAAGGTTTCGTGCACCTTTGCGGCATCTGGCTCGATGCCGTTCGCCAGGGTTTCCAGCGCGTGCAGGCGATGGGAAATGTCTTCTAGCGCCACGGTCTGCAATTCCGCACGGCGGCGCAGCGTGCGTGCGAAAGTGGCCAACGCAGCTTCCACGGCCTCGCCACCCTGCGACAGCCGGTACAGGTAACGCGCCCGATAGAAGTCGCTGATGCTGGCGACGCGGGCTGTGTCCGGTTGCGATTCGAGGTTGCCCCACTCGGTGAGCTGCGCGAGCGCGGCCTGTATCTCTTCGATGCGGGGCGACGTCTGATTCTCCGGGAGGGACCATTGGCCCTCGGTCAGGACCTCGTCGGGGCGCAGATGCAGTCGGAACTGGTGTTTGGCGGCCGCGAAACACTCCATCACACCGCGATAAAGCATCGCTTTCTCCGCGCTGACATGGCGGAACAGGTTGGCTTGCAGGTCGGTGTGGAGCATTCGCTTGTTCGTTGGTTGGTCCGTGCTGCCAATGCAGTTCGTCCCAATGGATGCGTGTACGTATGTCTGCTTGTCGAATTCCGAGATTCGAAGTTCCGCCAAAATTCTGGCATCTTTTGTCTTATCAAGCCACAAAATTAGCTTGTGGATGACTCTTGCTTGCGAACAAATGCCGCCCAATAGAGATGATATTTCGACTTTATCTCTCCAAAAAGAATAAAATATTGGCACTATGGCGAAAAAAACAGCGCCCCTCCTCCCCACTACCGAGGAGCTGCTACGGCAGTTCAGCGAGCGCCTGCGCCTGGCGCGTCGGCGCCGGCGGCTTTCGGCCAAGCAGGTCGCCGAGCGGGCCGGAATGTCGCCCATGACCTTGAGAAGCCTGGAGCGAGGTGGCTCGGGGGTGACTATCGGGGCGTACCTTGCCGTCATGCAGGTCCTGGGCATCGAGAGCGACCTTGATTTGCTGGGCAAGGCCGACCCCGTGGGCAGGGAACTGCAGGATGCGCAGTTGCCGCCGCAAACCAGAACGGCTGGCCTCTTGATGTCAAAAGCCCCGAAGGCCTCGCCTGCCACTCAAAGAAGTAGGGATCTACCGAAAGCTCTCACGGAGCAGCGCAAGCCCAGCTCCCAACCCGCCGCCGAGACGCAGAACTGGATCGAGAAAAGCGGCTTTTCCAGCGCCAACATGCTGGCCAACCTGATCGACCCCGTGGCGTCCCCGGCGAAAAAAGGGCGCTGATCTTATGGCTATGGACATCGCCGTCTACGCGGACTGGACCGGGCTTGCCGCGCCATTGCGCCTGGGATGGCTGCATACCCGACGCGGCGCAGGGCGGGACCTCTTCGAGTTTGAATTCGAAGCCGCCGCGCTTGCCCACAACGCAACCCGGAACTTGCATCTGGACCCTCGACTGGGCCTCTTCGAGGGCCGGCAGCACCCGCCGCAGGGCCATGACACCTTCGGTGTGTTCGTCGATGCCAGTCCGGATCGCTGGGGCCGCCTGCTGATGCGTCGCCGGCTCGAACGTGCGCAACGGGCAGGTCACGTGGGCAAGGCGATTCGTCTGCACGAATCCGACTATCTGCTGGGCGTTCACGACGCTTATCGTTCGGGAGCGTTGCGCCTGCGACTCGACGATACAGGTGATTTCCTGGACAACCAGCATGGCGCGGCAGCGCCGCCGTTCGTGCAACTGCGCGAACTGGAAGCGGCCAGTCTTTCACTGGAGCGCGATGAGGACAACACTGCTGCGGCCGGCGACGACTGGCTGCGCATATTGATTGCGCCCGGAGGCTCACTCGGCGGTGCGAGGCCCAAAGCCAGCGTTGTGGATCCGCAGGATGGGTTGTGGATCGCCAAGTTCCCCAGCGTTCGCGACGAGCACGACGTGGGTGCTTGGGAACTGTTGGTGCAGACACTTGCGAAAGGCTGCGGTCTGGCCGTGCCGCAAAGCCTGGCCCGCAAGTTCGCAAGCCCACATCACACCTACCTGGTGAAACGCTTCGACCGAACGCCAAGCGGGCGGCTTCATTTTGCCTCGGCCATGACACTCACCGGCCGCGCGGATGGCGATGATGCATCCACGGGGGCGAGCTATCTGGAAATTGCGCGTGTACTGATCGATCATGGCGCGCATACCATCGCAGATCTGCGTGAGCTGTGGTCGCGCATCGTGTTCAACATGCTGGTTTCCAACACCGACGATCACTTGCGCAATCACGGGTTCATCCTCGTGCCCGGCAAAGGCTGGCGCCTGTCCGATGCCTACGACATGAATCCAGTGCCCGACGCGCAAGGCCTGAAGCTCAACGTCAGCGAGGCCGACAACGCCTTGGACCTCGATCTGGTTCGCTCGGTGGCGCCGTACTTTCGGGTCTCCAGGAAGCTGGGCGACGAGATCGTCGCACGCAGCCAGGCCGTGGTGAAGCAGTGGCCAAAGATCGCCGCCAGCCTGAAAATCCGTGCTCGGGAGCAGGAGCAGATGGCTGCGGCGTTCCGACTCGCTGGCTGATCAGGCGCCTTGCTGGCCTCGGTGAAGCCGTGCCCTGAAGTTTCGGAAACGGGGCGGGAGTGAGGCGTACCCACCCAGGCGCCGTTCAACGCGTCATGGCGCAGCCTGACCGTTCGTTAAGTCTTCTGCGCAAGCGGGGTGTCTGCGTACTGATCGAAGGGCAGTTCGTCGTCGAAATCAATCCGTAGCGGCACATGGCGGTCGCGAGAAACGGATCTCCTTGTCGTGCGACACGCGCAGCAGCTACCTCATTTGCACCACGACCTTGCCCTTGACGCGCCCACTGTCTACGTAAGCCAGCGCTTTGTGGGTGTCTTGAAACGGGAATACCTTGTCGACGACTGGGCGGATTGCGTTGGATTCGATGAGCGCGGTGATCTCGCGCAACTGCGCCCCATCGGCCCGCATGAAGACGAAGGTGTATTCGACCCCGTTCTTCCTTGCCTTCTTCCTGATGCCTGAACTCAGCAGGCGCAGCACCTGTCGGAGCGGCCAGCCCATTCCTCGCGCGATGGCGAATGCCGGGGTGGGCGGCCCGGAGATGGAGATCAGATGTCCACCCGGCTTGAGAACCTGGAGGGATTTCTTCAGTTCGTCGTTGCCAAGGCTGTTCAGCACCACGTCGCAGTCACGCAGCACCGTGGCGAAGTCCTGCTGCTTGTAATCGATGACGACGTCCGCGCCCAAGGCCTTCATCCAGGCGATGTTGGCCGTGCTGGTGGTCGTGGCGACGACTGCCCCGAGATGCTTGGCAAGCTGGATGGCGATGGTGCCGACACCGCCGGAGCCGGCATGGATCAGCACCTTCTGCTCCTTCTTCAGCTTGGCGGTTTCGACCAGCACCTGCCAGGCCGTCAGGGCCACCAGAGGGAGGGATGCGGCCTCGACCATGCTGAGATTCGCGGGCTTCAGCGCCAGCGACGATGCCTTGACGGCAATGAACTCGGCAAAGGTGCCGATGCGATCATCGTCAGCGCGTGCATAGACCTCATCACCGGGCTTGAAGTTGCGAACGCGGGCGCCGACCCGCAGGACCGTTCCGGCCACGTCGTGGCCCAGGATCAGGGGGAAGCGGTGGGGAAGAATCAGCTTGAATTCGCCGCTCTTGATCTTCGAGTCCAGGGGATTGACGCTCGCCGCGTGGACCTGAATCAGGACGTCATCGTCCCGCACTTCGGGCTCGGGCATTTCGCCGATGCGGCCAACTTCCTTCTTTCCGTACCGCTCGATGATGAAAGCTTTCATGGGGGACTTTCTTCCAGCGTTTTTGATTGTTCAGTTATTGAGGAAACCAGCGCCTTGGACACGAACTCGCCGTGGTACTGGACGATCCCGCCCCTGGGTGTTCGTCGACAGGGATCATCGCTCGTCAAGGTGCTTTGTGCCGCGCGGTGGATCGAGGGGAGTCCAGAGCCATTGCGTTGGTCGTCACGCGTTCACATCGACGAGGGTGCGCCCCTGAACCTTCCCTGCGAGGACTTGGCTGGCGACTTCAGGAACCTCTGCCAGGCCGATCACCCTGGTGGTCCGTGCAAGCTTGTCCAGATCCAGGTCGCTGGCCAGACGCGACCACGCCTGCAGGCGCGATGGCTGCGGCGCATTGACCGAGTCGATACCGGCGAGTGTGACGTTGCGCAGAATGAAGGGCAGCACGGACGCCGGCAGATCCGCACCTTGTGCGAGACCGAAGGCTGCGACCACGCCGCGATACCGGGTCTGCGCCAGGACGTTCGCCAGCGTATGGCTGCCGACCGAATCGATGGCCCCGGCCCATCGCTCCTTGCCGATCGGTGCGCCCGCTTCGGACAGGGTGTGGCGGTCGATGATTTCCGCCGCGCCCAGCGCGCTGAGGTAGTCGGACTCCCCGAGACGCCCGGTCGATGCGACCACGCGATAGCCCAGTTTCGACAGCAGGGCGATGGCCACCGATCCTGCGCCGCCGTTGGCGCCAGTCACCAGGATGTCGCCCCGCTCGGGCGTCACGCCGCCGTGCTCCAGTGCGAGCACGGACAACATGGCGGTGTACCCGGCGGTGCCGATGGCCATGGCGTCCCGGGTCGAAAAGACCTTCGGGATCTTGACGAGCCAATCACCGCTCAACCGCGCCTTCTGCGCGAAGCCGCCATGGTGCGTCTGGCTCAGGCCCCAACCGTTGGCCAGCACCCGGTCGCCTGCAACGATGCCGGGGTAGGTCGACGCCTGGACGACACCGGCGAAATCGATGCCCGGAATCAGCGGAAACTGGCGAATGACCGGTGACCGGCCGCTGAGCGCCATCGCGTCCTTGTAGTTCACCGTCGAGTACTCGACCGCGACGGTGACGTCGCCCGGCATCAGATCCTCGTCCTTGAAGTCGACCAGGTTGGTCGAAATGGTGTCGCCGGTCTTGCTGGCGAGCAGTGCCTTGAATGTCATGTGCTGTCCTTTCCGTTCGGGCGTTGTCTGCGTTCAGGCAGCGGTTCGATAGCGTGCAGCCACCTGCGCCTGCCGGATGTCCGCGACCAGAGTCTGGCGTGACGCATTCAGCACCTCCCAGCGCGCGGCGTCATGCAGCGGCGGAATGGTCACGAGTTCGCGGCGGTCGAATCCGACCAGCGCGGCATCCACCAACTCAGCCGCATCCATCAGATCAGGCATCGCACTGCTGTCGATGCCCGCGCGCTCCCAGATCTCGGTACGCGTGCCGGCGGGCAACACCGCCTGCACGTAGACCCCCTTGGGTGTGAGCTCCAGGCTCAGCCCTTGGGACAAGAACAGCGCGAAGGCCTTGGTCGCACCGTAGACAGACATGCCGAACTCGGGCGCCAGGCTGACCACCGAACCGATGTTGACGATCGCGCCTTTGCCGGCCTGCGCCAGGCGCGGGGCGATGGCACTGGCCAGCCTGACCAGCGCGGTGGTGTTGAGGGTGACCAGGCGGGCGACATCGTCTGTCGACTGGTCGATGAATCGACCCGACAGCGCAGCCCCGGCGTTGTTGATCAGTGTTTCGATCGCGGCGTCCTCACGCAGGCGCGCCTCGACTGCGGCCAGGTCGCCGGCCTGGGTCAGGTCGGCCGGGAGGATATCGACGGCAGCGCCGGTTTCCTCCCGCAGGCGCGAAGCGAGCGTTTCCAGGCGGGCCTTGTCGCGTGCCACCAGCACAAGGTCGTGGCCGCGGCGAGCGAAGCGGTCGGCATAGATGGCGCCAATGCCGGTCGAGGCGCCCGTGATGAGAACAGTGGAATGGGAAGTCATGTGTTTTCCTGATCGGAGGGGTGAGGCCATGTCGCGAGATGCGGCTTCGACGGCATGGAAAAAGCGTTTGTGGGTCCTGTTGCAAAGCAGACATATTAATGATGTCGATCATCATCTTTGCTGTCAAGCGTTTGATGATGACTGACATCAATGTATATTCACGATTTCACCGATGGAACACCCAGAGAGATCCTGGACATGAAAGTCACCAAAGCGCAGGCGCAGGCGAACCGGGCGCAGATCGTCGAGACGGCCTCGGCGCTGTTCCGCGAGCGTGGCTACGACGGGGTGGGTATTGCGGAGCTGATGGCGGGCGCCGGCTTTACCCACGGGGGGTTCTACAAGCACTTCCCGTCCAAGGCCGGCCTGCTGGCAGAAGCGGCGATCTGTGGTTTCGCGCAGTCGGCCGCCAAAACCGAAGGGATCGATGCGGCGGAAGTCGTCGCGCAGTACCTGTCCCGGGCGCATCGCGACGCGCGTGGCGAAGGTTGCACGATGGCCGCGCTATCCGGAGATGCTGCGCGTCAGCCGGCGTCGATCAAGCTGGCTTTTGCGACCGGCGTCGAAAGCCTGCTGGCGAGCCTGAAGAACCCGCTCGGAGCGCCCGAGGACGGCAAGCAGGAAGGCGCGCGCGCCAGGCGCATCGAAGTGATTGCGCAGGTGATTGGCGCCATGGTGCTGTCGCGGGCGTGTCCTGACGACTCGCCACTCGCCGATGAAATTCTGGATGTCTGCCGCGCGGCAGCCCTGTCGAGGCTGTCGGCGCCCCTTGATGCGTCGTGTCGTTAGCGTTCGACAGTGCTGCCCAAGGGGTCGAAGATCGCGGATCTGGACGCCTTGGCGCGAACCGCGTCGATGCTTTGCAGCGCCGCGTTCTTGTCTGGAAAGCCGGTCGGGCACTTCGCGATCACCTCGCCGGCGGTGGCCCTCAGCTCCCAGTACCAGAGCCGGTTGATATCCATGAAAACGACAAACCGCATAGGATCCTTAGAACGCCGTGATGCACGACGGTGCTGCGCCCGGCGCCGGCATTCTCGTGTCGTGGGGTGCTGCAGCGCTGGCCAGGCGTCCCGGCGACGTCCGGCCTGCGAAGCATGAATTCAAGCGTGGAACCGTGGTGCGCACCATCCCATGTCTATGAAATGGAAAAGCTGCGGACAGGTCCATGTGGCGGCCCGTCAGAAGGCGTGGACGCCGGCAGGGCGACAGGCAGGGAGGGTCGGCCGTGGCGTCGTCAAGCGATCAGGTCGTCGCGATCCGACAGCACGCGGCTGTTGGCGGTGATCGAACTCACCACACCGATGGCGCTCGCACGCAGCAGTTCGTGCCGCAAGGCAACCTCCAGTTGCACACGGGCGGACTGTGGCTGGTCATGCTCGTACTCGTCGTCCAACTCGCAATGCAAGTAGTAGTCGACTTTCGCCATCAGCCGCTCAATCGAGGCGGCCAAGTCTGAATTGTTCATTCGCTTTCTCCACCGTGGACGCATTCCCTTGGGTCTTTCCAGCTCGAAATCAGCATGTGCTGATTTTGAAGCGATGACTTAGGTTAGCACGCCTGCATTGGGCGTTCAGGCGACTTCGGCAAATGACCGCGAATTTGACGCTGAAAGAACGCATTGGCTTCTCATTTTTCTTTGAAAAGACGCAGTCTTTTTAGAAATTGAGGTCTTTGGTTCTCATTTAATGTGGCAGATTGTGGAGGAGCCGGCAGCACCATTTGCACCGAGCGCGCGACTTTTACGCAATCCTTGATGTGTTGCTCCCCCAGCGCGCGCAATGCCGCATACCCCAGCGCTGCCGACACCATCTGGCCAGCGATCGGCACGTACTTGGTAGCCTGCTTGGACGTCAGGCGCAGGCCTGCATGCTTGGCCAGGCCGATCAGAAGATCCCGTGTGATCAATCGGCCCACCAGCAGCGCGCCGACGGTCGTGGCCGCCTTCTGGATGCGCTCCCGCCGCTCGGGGGCCAGCTTCTCGATCTGCGTCACGGAGAGGCCGAACTCCGCGCTGATCTGGGGCACGAGCCGCGACAGCAGGGCCGCATCAGCCGCCCAGTCGACGCCCGGCAACGGCACGGCGCTGGCCGCTGCCGACAGCAGCGCCTTGCGCGCGATCAATTTCCGGCTTCGCTGCACTGCGGCGATCAGCGCCGGATCCCCCTGGGCCAATTCGATCGCATTGGGCATGCCGGTATTCCTTTCAGGCGGCGAGGGCTTCCAGCTGACCGGACAGCGCCAGCCAGCGCTCCTCGAGTTGTTCGATTTCGTCGTTCAGCGCCTTCAGGCGCTTGCCCGCGTCCGCGATGTCCGCGGCCGGCAGCGCTTGTGTCAGCCGGGCTTCGATGGCGTCCTTGTCCTTGCCGGCCGCAGCCAGCCGCTCGTCGATCTGGCTCAGTTCGCGTTTCAGCGGCTTGGCCTGGTCGTTGCGCTGCTGACGGCCCTGCGCGTCCTGCTTGCGCTGGTCGCGCGACTCCGCCGTCGGCGCCTCGACCGCGGCGGGCTTGGGTGCCGGCACCGCGGCCTTGTTGCGCACCGCCTCCTTGGCTTCCTCGCGCTGGCGCTTGGCCTCGTCGAGCAGGTAGCGCTGGTAGTCGTCGAGGTCGCCGTCGAAATCGGTGACTGCGCCGCGGCCGACCATCCAGAACTCGTCGCAGACCGAACGCAGCAGCGCACGGTCGTGGCTCACCAGCATCAGCGTGCCTTCGAATTCGTTGAGCGCCATGGCCAGGGCCTCGCGCGTGGCCAGGTCCAGGTGGTTGGTGGGCTCGTCCAGCAGCAGCAGGTTGGGGCGCTGCCAGACCATCATCGCGAGCACGAGCCGGGCCTTTTCGCCGCCGCTCATGGTGCCGACCGGCTGCTTGACCATGTCGCCCGTGAAGTTGAAGCTGCCCAGGAAACCGCGCAGCGCCTGTTCGCCTGTCGGCTCCTTGGCCGCTGCGCCGAGCTCGCGCGCCATGCGCACCATGTGCTCGAGCGGGTTGTCCTGCGGACGCAGCACGTCGAGTTCCTGCTGCGCGAAGTAGCCGATGTTCAGGCCTTTGCCTTCGGTGACTTCACCGGCCAGCGCGCCCATTTCGCGCGCGATGGTCTTCACCAGCGTCGACTTGCCCTGGCCGTTGGCGCCCAGGATGCCGATGCGCTGGCCGGCCTGGACCGACTTGCTGACGTGGGTCAGGATGGTCTTGGGCTCGCCGTCCACCACATAGCCGAAGTCGGCATGGCTGATCGAGAGCATCGGGTTCGGGATGTTGCCCGGCTCCTTGAACTCGAAGGTGAAGTCGGCTTCGGCCAGCAGCGGCGCGACCTTTTCCATGCGCTCCAGTGCCTTGACCCGACTCTGCGCCTGCTTGGCCTTGCTGGCCTTGGCCTTGAAGCGGTCGATGAACTTCTGCAGGTGGGCGATCTTTTCCTGCTGCTTGCCGAACGCCGCCTGCTGCTGCTCCATGTGCAGCGCGCGCATTTCCTCGAACTTGCTGTAGTTGCCGCCGTAGCGCGTGAGCATCGCATTGGCGATGTGCAGCGTGACGGTGGTCACGGCGTCGAGGAATTCGCGGTCATGGCTGATCACGATCATCGTGCCGGCGTACTTCTGCAGCCAGGCCTCGAGCCAGACCAGCGCGTCCAGGTCCAAGTGGTTGGTGGGTTCGTCGAGCAGCAGCAGGTCGCTCGGGCACATCAGCGCACGCGCCAGCTGCAGGCGCATGCGCCAGCCGCCCGAGAAGCTGTTGACCGGTTCGTCGAGTTCGTGCGTCTTGAAGCCCAGGCCCAGGATCAGCGCCTGCGCGCGCGGCGCGGCGTCGTGTTCGCCGGCATCGGCCAGGTCGGTGTAGGCATGGGCCAGCGCCATGCCGATGTCGGCATCGTCGGGGTTGGCCGCGTAGGCTTCCTCGACCTTCGCCAGGGCCTCGCGCAGCTCGACCAGCCGGGTGTCGCCGCCGACCACGAAGTCGCTGGCCGATTCCTCGGTCTCGGGCATGTCCTGCGCGACCTGCGCCATGCGCCACTGCTTGGGCAGGTAGAAATCGCCGCCATCCTCGTGCAGCGTGCCGTTGAACAGGGCGAACAGGGTGGATTTGCCGGCGCCGTTGCGGCCGACCAGGCCGACACGCTCACCCGGATTGAGGGTGACGGTGGCGCCATTCAGGAGCACTTTGGCGCTGCGGCGCAGGATGACGTTCTTCAGCGAGATCATGGAATCGGCGAAATGAGGCCCAGGGCTTCGACGGCGGCCAGAACCATCGCGGTCTGGGTGTCGTGGGCGAGGATGAAGGGAGCGCCGTGGATCGTTTCGTCGGGGAATTCCGAAATCAACGTCAGGGCGGGGCCCGGTCGATGCACTTCGCTGATCATGCAGGCTGTGCCGTGGATGAGCTCGAACGGTAGATCGCCGGCATGCGCATTGTAACTGGCGAGCTGTTTGGCGTTGAAATCCCTGAGCGCCGGCCGCTCGGCCAGGCGCAGGCAGACGTGCTCGGCCAGGCGCCGGGCCCTGTCCCCCCAGCCCGGGTGGTGGCGCAGGATCAGGAAAAAGCCCTTGGGCAGCATCCAGGCTTCGAAGCCGCGCGGGATGTAGCCGCTGAAGGGGCGCGTCCATTCGTGCGCCGGATAGCCGTGCAGGTTGAGATGCAGCTGTGCCCCGGACATCGCCAGCCCCTGTTCGCGCGCCTCACGCTCGAACCAGGGCGGGGCATCGCGGTACTCGAGATCGTCGCCCAGTGCCGTGTAGCGCGCCGCGTGATGCATGTGGCGCGGCGCCTGGGCGCAGAGCGCGCGGTGCAGCGCATAGCCGTCGGGGTTCTCGAGCGGGATCAGCGCGAAATGGGCTTGCTGCGCCACCAGCTGGTGCGCGGCACGCAGTGCGCCCACCACGCCGGAGGTCTCGTTGGCATGCTGCGCGCCGGAGATCAGTACCGCCGGGCCCTTGCCTGGATGGTAGACACCGCGGACCGAACGCCCCTCGCGGCTGGCCACTTCGAAGCGGCGCCCCGGCACGCGTGCCAGCTCGGCGGCGATGCGCTCCGGCGCCAGCGGAGACGGTGTGTGCGCCAGCGGCAGCGTGTCGACCGCGACGCCATCCGGGGCCAGGGGAGGGTAGGCCGAGGTCGTGATGCGCAGCCGTGCGGCGCCGCGTCCGGCGCGAACGTCCGGCACGATCTGGCCCGGACGCAATCGGCGATCACCGGCCGGCCGCCCGCTGCGGTGCTGGAAGAATTCGAGCAGCGAGAAGTACAGGTCCTCGTGCATCGCCTCGCGCGTGTCCATCCAGCCGCTTTCCGCCGCGGGGGCATGCGCGATGCCGGGCATGTCGACGCGGAGTTCGAGGCGCTCGAAGTACGGCTCGGTCTCGGACCAGGGGTGGGCGTGCACCAGGGCCAGGGCCTCGCGGAAGATCGCCTCGTGCTCGGACTCGCGTCGGCCTTCGGTCAGCGCCGCACCGGGGCGCCGGATGCGCAGCCAGGCGGTCGGCGACAGCATGGGCCGATCGAGAAAATCGACGTGGACGCGGTTGGGCGCGGGCACGGTGTCGGTGCGCTCGCGGCCGTCGCGCCAGCGCAGGTCGATGCGGTAGCAGGGCAGGTCATCGGATTCCGGCAGCGACAGCAGTTGCAACTCGGCGCCACCGAGCATCTCGGCGAGCGGATAGGCTTCGAGCAGAAAGCGGCGCGGCGATGCGGCCGGATGCACCGGGCAATGCACCCTGACGTGTGCCAGCGACACCCGGTCGACCGCTTCGAGAAAGTGATGCACCAGCGGCTTGTAGGCGCTGCGCAGCCGGGCGTCGATGCCCAGCGTCGCCAGTTGCGCCTCCGCGCGGCGGCGCGCGCGAACGCCTTCGAAGAGCCAGCCTTCGACCACCGTCCCGGACGGACTGCCGCTCAGCTCGCGCACCCACGCGTCCAGCGTGCGCGGCACCCGGACGTCGAGCAGAACGTCCATGGGCGCGGCGCCTAGCGAAGGCCGCGGACGATGGCGTCGCGGGTGAGCAGCAGCACCTGGTCTTCACCGGCCGAGGTGTCGAGCCAGATCGCCTCCAGCCGCGGGAAGGCGGCTTCGAAATACCCGCGCTCGTTGCCGATCTCGAGCACCAGCACGGCCTGCTCGCGCATGCGTGCCGGCGCGTCGGCCAGCAGGCGGCGGATGAAGTCCATGCCGTCGGTGCCGCCGGCCGCGTTGCCCGACAGGGCGAGCGCGGGCTCGGCCAGGTATTCGGGCGGCAGCGCGGCCATGCTCTGTGCGTTGACATAGGGCGGGTTGCACAGGATCAGGTCCCAGGGGCCGGGCAGGGCCGCCAGACCGTCCGATGCAACCAGCGTGATCCGGCTGTCGAGCGCATGGCGCGTGACGTTGATCGCGGCCACTTCGAGCGCCGGCGCGGAGATGTCCGATGCGGTCACCGTCACGTCCGGGTAGGTCATGGCGGCAAGCACGGCCAGGCTGCCGTTGCCGGTGCACAGGTCGAGCACCTGCTGCGTGTGCGTGCCCAGCCAGTAGTCGATGCCGCCGTCGATCAGCAGCTCGGCGATGAAGCTGCGCGGCACGATGGCGCGCTCGTCGACGTAGAAGGGCACGCCCTGCAGCCAGGCTTCCTTGGTCAGGTAGGCGGCGGGCTGGCGCGTCTGGATGCGGGTGTCGATCAGCGCTTCGACCTGGGTCTGTTCGGCCGGCGACACCGGCCGGTCGGCGGCTGCATCCAGGTCGTCGATGGGCAGCCGCAATTGCCACAGCACCAGCCAGGCGGCTTCGTCGAAGGCGTTGGCCGTGCCGTGACCGAAGGCCACGCCGGCATCGCTCAGGCGGGTGGCGGCGGCTTCGATCAGCGCGATCACGGTGGTCGGGGTGCTCATGCGGCGCTCCCGGTTTCAGTCTGCTCCAGGCGCTCGATCGTGCGGCGGTAGACGTTCTTCATCGTCTCGATGGCGTCGACCGCCACGTGCTCGTCGATCTTGTGGATGCTCGCGTTGACCGGGCCGAACTCGATCACCTGCTTGCAGATGCGCGCGATGAAGCGCGCGTCGCTGGTGCCGCCGCTGGTCGAGAGTTCGGTCACGATGCCGGTTTCGTCCTGGATGGCCTGCTGCACCGCCGCGACCAGCTCGGCCGGTGGCGTGAGAAAGGGCAGGCCGCCGACGGTCCAGGCGAGCGTGCAGTCGACCCCGTGCGTATCGAGCACGGCTTGCACGCGCTGCTGCAGCGATTCGGGCGTGGATTCGGTCGAAAAGCGGAAGTTGAAGTCGACCACCACCGAACCCGGAATCACGTTGTTGGCGCCGGTGCCCGCATGGATGTTGCTGATCTGCCAGCTGGTCGGCTGGAAGAAGGCATTGCCCGCATCCCAGCCGCCGGCTTCATTGATCGCCACCAGCTGGGCCAGCGCCGGCGCGAAGGCATGCACCGGGTTGCGCGCCAGGTGCGGGTAGGCGATGTGGCCCTGCACGCCATTCACGGTCAGGCGCCCGCTCATCGAGCCGCGGCGGCCGTTCTTGATCATGTCGCCGCAGCGCTCGACCGAGGTCGGCTCGCCCACGATGCAGTAGTCGATCGTCTCGCCGCGCTCGGCCAGCGTGCGGCAGACCACCGCGGTGCCGTCGACCGAGGGGCCTTCCTCGTCGCTCGTGAGCAGCAGCGCGAGCCCGAGCCGCGGGGCGGGTTGCGCGACGAGGAACTCCTCGATGGCCACCACGAAGGCCGCCAGCGAACTCTTCATGTCGCAGGCGCCGCGGCCGTAGAGCTGGCCGCCGCGATGGGTCGGGGTGAAGGGCGGACTGGTCCACTCGTCGAGCGGGCCGGTCGGCACCACATCGGTGTGGCCCGCGAAGACCAGCGTCCTGCCGCCTTCGGCACCGGCGCGCACCGCCCACAGGTTGGTGACGCGAAAGTCGGCCGGACCGCTCTCGATGGTCTCGAGCCGGAAGCCCAGGCGCGCCAGGCGCTCGCCCAGGATCTGCTGGCAGCCCGCGTCGTCGGGCGTGAGCGAGGGTCGGGAAATGAGTTGTTCGGCGAGTTGGAGGGTACGGGACATGTTCAGATCAGTTCTTCTTCGCGCTGCGGCTGAAGCCAGTGATACCGCGGAACCGGCTTTGCCGGGCCGCTGGTATCACCCCCTCGAGGGGGGAGCGCCGCAGGCGCTTCGGGGGTGGGCCAAAGATACCGCGGAACCGGCTTTGCCGGGCCGCTGGTGTTGCCCCCGGAAGGGGGAAGGCGCGCGCGACACGAAGTGCGCGAAGCCTGGGGGAGAGTCAAAACTTCACGTCGAGCGTGATGTCGGTGAAGCTGGGCGCTTCGGATTGCTCCATCAACGCCTTCTCTTCGTCGCGCTTGCTCGCGGGCGCCTCGCGGTTCTGCAAGCGCCACATGAGATTGGTGGGGGAGTCGGCCTGGGCGAGGCCTTCCTCGCGCGTGACCCGGCCTTCGCCGATCAGCCGCGCGATGTCTTCCTCGAAGGTCTGGGAGCCCTCGGCCATCGACTGGACCATGGCCTCCTTGACGGCGGAAAAGTCGCCTTTCTCGATCATCTCGGCGATCAGCGCCGTGTTGAGCATGACCTCGATCGTGGGCCAGCGCTCGCCCTTGGGCGTGCGCAGCAGCCGCTGTGCCACGATCGCGCGCAGCGCGCCCGACAGGTCGCCCAGCAATGTGGGACGCACCTCGACCGGGTAGAAGCTCAGGATGCGGTTGAGCGCGCGGTAGCTGTTGTTCGCATGCAGCGTGGCCACGCACAGGTGGCCCGACTGGGCGTACGCGATGGCGGCCGTCATGGTCTCGCGGTCGCGGATCTCGCCGATCTGGATCACGTCGGGCGCCTGGCGCAGCGCGTTCTTCAGTGCCACGTGAAGCGACTGCGTGTCGCTGCCGACGTCGCGCTGGTTCACCATCGACTTCTTGTTGGTGAAGGTGAACTCGATCGGCTCCTCGACCGTGAGGATGTGGCCCGAGGCGTGCTCGTTGCGGTAGTCCAGCATCGAGGCCAGGGTGGTCGATTTGCCCACGCCGGTCGCGCCGACCATCAGGATCAGGCCGCGGCGCTCCATCACCAGCGTCTTGAGGACGTCCGGCAGATGCAGGTCGTCGAAGGACGGGATGGTCAACGCGATGTGCCGCACCACCACCGCGTAGCTGCCGCGCTGGCGCATGCCGCTGATGCGGAAGTTGCCCGCGCCCTCGAGCTGGATCGCCATGTTGAGTTCGCCGGTGCGCTCGAGCTCGGCGATGCGACTCTGGTGCACCACTTCCGACAGCAGGTTCAGCGGCGCCTCGGGCGGCAGCACCTGGCTGTTGATCGGCAGGCAGTTGCCGTTGATCCGGATCAGGGCCGGCGAATTCGCGGAGAGATAGATGTCGGAGGCCTTGCGTTCCGCCATCAGGCGAAGGATGCGTTCCATCGTGTTCATCGGTCTCTCGCTCCTCGGGGCGTTCTCAACGAGAAAAAAAGACCGCCTCGCAGCGGCCGGGGCGGGATCAGTCGCGCAGCAGGTCGTTCAGGCTGGTGGTCGAACGCGTCTTGGCGTCGACCTTCTTCATGATGATCGCCGCGTAGGTGTTGTACTTGCCGCCCGGCTTGGGCAGCGTGCCGGCCACCACCACCGAGCCGGCCGGCACGCGGCCGTAGCTCACGGTGTCGGTGGCGCGGTCGTAGATCGGGGTGCTCTGGCCGATGAACACGCCCATCGACAGGACCGAGTTCTCTTCGACGATCACGCCTTCGACCACTTCGGAGCGCGCGCCGATGAAGCAGTTGTCCTCGATGATGGTCGGGCCGGCCTGCAGCGGCTCGAGCACGCCGCCGATGCCGACGCCACCCGACAGGTGCACGTTGGCACCGATCTGCGCGCACGAACCCACGGTGGCCCAGGTGTCGACCATGGTGCCTTCGCCCACGTAGGCGCCGATGTTCACGTACGAAGGCATCAGGATCGCGCCCTTGGCGATGTAGCTGCCGCGGCGTGCCACGGCCGGCGGCACGATGCGCACGCCGGCTTCCTTGAGTTCGGCGGCCGACAGGTGCGAGAACTTGGTCTGCACCTTGTCGTAGAAGCCGAGCGAACCGGCCTGGATCTGTTCGTTGTCCCTGAGGCGGAAGGACAGCAGCACCGCCTTCTTGATCCACTGGTGCACCGTCCATTGGCCCACGGCCTCGCGGGTGGCGACGCGCAGCGTGCCGTTGTTGAGTTCGGAGATCACGTGATCGACGGCCTGGCGCACTTCGGCCGAAGCTTGCGAAGGCGAGAGGTTGGCGCGGTCTTCCCACGCGGCGTCGATGGTCTGCTGGAGTTGTTGGGTCATGAAGGAGCTCGGTTCTGGATGAAATCAACGATGCGGCGGGCGGCCTCGGTGCACTCGTCGGTGCCGGCCACCAGGGCCATGCGGACGCGGCCCCGGCCAGGATTCACAGGGTGGGTGCCGCCGACGTCGCGTGCGAGGAAGCTGCCCGGCAGCACCGTCACATTGTATTGAGCGTAGAGGTCGCGGGCGAAGGCCTGGTCGTCGCCGTTCCAGGCCGCGGGCACGCCGGCCCAGAGGTAGAAGCCGGCATCGGGCAGCCGCACGTCCATGACCTCGGCCAGCAGCGGCGTGACGGCCGCGAACTTGGCACGGTAGAGCGCGCGGTTTTCCACCACGTGCGCTTCGTCGCCCCAGGCCGCGACGCTGGCCGCGGCCACTGCGCCGCCCATGGCGCTGCCATGGTAGGTGCGGTAGAGCAGGAAGGACTTGATCAGCGCCGCATCACCGGCCACGAAGCCGCTGCGCAGGCCCGGCACGTTGCTGCGCTTGGACAGCGAGGTCAGCATGACCAGGTTCTTGAAGTCGCTGCGCCCCAGGCGCGTGGCCGCTTCCAGCCCACCCAGCGGCGCTTCCTCGCGGAAGTAGATCTCGCTGTAGCACTCGTCCGAGGCGATCACGAAGCCATGGCGGTCGGACAGCGCGAACAGCTTGCGCCACTCGTCCAGCGGCATCACCGCGCCCGTGGGGTTGCCCGGCGAGCAGACGAAGACCAGCTGGGTGCGGGCCCACACGGCGTCGGGCACGCCGTTCCAGTCGACCGCGAAATTGCGCTCGGCGATGCTGGGCACATAGTGCGTGTCGGCCCCCGACAAGAGGGCCGCGCCCTCGTAGATTTGATAGAAGGGGTTGGGCGACATCACGATGGGCGGTGTCGGCCCCGAGGCATCGACGACCGTCTGCGCGAGCGCGAACAGCGCCTCGCGCGAGCCGTTGACCGGCAGCACCTGGGTTGCGGGATCGACCGCCACGTCGTAGCGGCGCTGCAGCCAGTCGGTGAAGGCGGCACGCAGCTTGGCGTCGCCGGCGGTGGCCGGGTAGGCCGCGAGCGCATCGAGGCCCTCGCTCAGCGCGGTGCGAATGAAGGCCGGCGTCGGGTGCTTGGGTTCGCCGATGCCCAGGCTGATGGGCTTGAAATCGGCACTCGGCACCACACCGGCGAAGAGCTGGCGCAGCCGCTCGAAGGGGTAGGGCTGCAGCTTGGCGAGCAGGGGATTCATGGCGTCGATCGTCTACTTGAGTTTCTTGACCAGGACCTGGCTCTTGCGGTCCCAGTTGTACTTGCGTTTGCGCGCTTCGGGCAGCCAGTCGGGGTCGACCGGCACGAAGCCGCGCTTGATGAACCAGTGCATGGTGCGCGTGGTCAGCACGAAGATGCTGTCCAGGCCGAGCGCCTTGGCGCGCTGCTCGACGCGTTTGAGGATGCGCTCGCCGTCGCCCTGCGACTGCGAGTGCGGCGACACCGTGAGCGCCGCCATCTCGGCGGTGCGCGATTCCGGATAGGGATAGAGCGCCGCGCAGCCGAAGATCACGCCGTCGTGCTCGATCACCGAGTACTGGCTCACGTCGCGTTCGATCTCGGTGCGGCTGCGCTTGACCAGCGTGCCGTCGCGCTCGAAAGGCTCGATCAGCTGCAGGATGCCGCCGATGTCGTCGGCCGTGGCCTCGCGCAACGACTCCAGCTTCTCGTCGACCACCATGGTGCCGATGCCGTCGTGCACATAGACCTCGAGCAGCAGCGAACCGTCGACCGAGAAGGGCAGGATGTGGCTGCGCTCGACGCCCGCTTCGCAGGCCTTCACGCAGTGCTGCAGGTAGAAGGCCGTGTCGGTGGGGCGCTGTGCGGGCGGCAGCGTGGTCAGCAGCTTGCGCGCGGCGTCGAGCGGGAGCTCGGTGTCGATCGGGTTGTCTTCGCTCTCCGGCAGTTCGCTGTCGACGCGGATGCCCGGCACCTCGGTCAGGAAGATCAGCTTGTCGGCCTGGATCGAGATCGCCACGCTGGTCGCGACCTCTTCCATCGTGAGATTGAACGCTTCCCCGGTCGGCGAAAAGCCGAAGGGCGACATCAGCACCATCGCGCCGAAGTCCAGCGTGCGCAGGATGCCCGCGCTGTCGACCTTGCGCACCAGGCCCGAATGCTTGAAGTCCACGCCGTCGATCACGCCCACCGGCCGCGCCGTGATGAAGTTGCCCGAGATCATGCGGACCGTGGAGCCGGCCATCGGCGTGTTGGGCAGGCCCTGGCTGAAGGCGGCCTCGATCTCGTAGCGCAGCTGGCCCGCAGCCTCTTGCGCCGAATCGAGCGCCACCTCGTCGGTGATGCGCAGGCCGTGCGAGTAGCGGGCTTCCTGCCCCTTGGCCCGCAGCTGCTCGTTGACCTGCGGCCGGAAGCCGTGCACCAGCACCACCTTGACGCCCATCGACTGGATCAGCGCCAGATCCTGGGCGATGTTCTGCAGCTTGCCCGCGGCGATCGCCTCACCCGTGAGTCCCACCACGAAGGTCTTGCCTCGGTGCATGTGGATGTACGGGGCGACGGAGCGGAACCAGGGAACGAAGGTGAAGTTGAAGACGGTGGACATTCGGCGGTGGTGGGCAGGATGGCGAGAAGGAGGGTGAACGGCGCGAACCGGGGCGGGCTGGGATAATCGTCAATTCTCTCCGATGTGCCTCGTGCCCGACTGACTGTCTTGTCTACCGATACCTTGTCCGCCCCGCCCGCGCCCCTTCCGCCGAAGAGCACGCTGAAGATCGAATTCCCGGAGTCGCTGCCCGTCTCGGCCCGACGCGTGGAAATCGCCGAGGCCATCGCCGCCCACCAGGTGGTGATCGTCTGCGGCGAGACCGGCTCGGGCAAGACCACGCAGCTGCCCAAGATCGCGCTGCTGCTCGGCCGCGGCAAGCTCAACAAGCCGCCGGGGCAGGGCAAGCTGATCGGCCACACGCAGCCGCGGCGCATCGCCGCCAGCTCGGTGGCCAAGCGCATCGCCGAAGAGCTCAAGACGCCGCTGGGCGACGTGGTCGGGTTCAAGGTGCGCTTCCAGGACCGGCTGAGCCGCGACGCCTCGGTCAAGCTCATGACCGACGGCATCCTGCTGGCCGAGACGCAGACCGATCCTTTGCTCAAGGCCTACGACACCATCATCATCGACGAGGCGCACGAACGCAGCCTCAACATCGACTTCCTGCTGGGCTACCTGCGCGAGATCCTGCCGCGCCGGCCCGACCTGAAGGTGATCGTGACCTCGGCAACCATCGATGCCGATCGCTTCGCCACGCACTTCGCGTCAAGGAACGGACCCGCGCCGATCATCTATGTCTCGGGTCGGACCTTCCCGGTCGAGCAGCGCTACCGCCCCTTCGAGGAATCGCGCGAGTACGACCTCAACAGCGCGATCGCCGACGGCGTCGACGAACTCTGGCGCGATCCGCACAACGGCGGCGACATCCTGGTCTTCCTGCCGGGCGAGCGCGAGATCCGCGAGGCGGCCGACCACCTGCGCCGCCACCTGGCCAACCAGCCGGTGATGCGCAATGCCGAGGTGCTGCCGCTGTTCGCGCGGCTCTCGCCAGGCGAGCAGGACCGCATCTTCGAAGGCCACACCGGCCGCCGCGTTGTGCTGGCCACCAACGTGGCCGAGACCTCGCTCACGGTGCCGGGCACGCGCTACGTGATCGACACCGGCACGGCGCGCGTCAAGCGCTATTCCTTCCGCAGCAAGGTCGAGCAGCTGCTGGTCGAGCCGATCAGCCAGGCCGCGGCCAACCAGCGCGCCGGCCGCTGCGGCCGGGTGGCCAACGGCATCTGCATCCGGCTCTACGACGAGAAGGACTTCCTGGGCCGGCCGCGCTTCACCGACCCGGAAATCCTGCGTTCCTCACTGGCCGGCGTGATCCTGCGCATGAAGTCGCTGCACCTGGGCGACGTGGCGCAATTCCCCTTCCTCGAAGCGCCGGCGCCGCGCGCCATCGCCGACGGCTACCAGCTGCTCAACGAACTGGGCGCGGTGGACGATGCCAACGAACTGACGGCCATCGGGCAGGAGTTGGCCAGGCTGCCGCTCGACCCGCGTGTCGGCCGGATGATCCTGGAGGCGCGCTCGCGTGGCGCGCTGGAAGAAGTGCTGGTGATCGCCTCGGCGCTGTCGGTGCAGGACGTGCGCGACCGCCCCATGGAGGCGCAGCAGCAGGCCGACCAGGCGCATGCGAAATTCGACGATGACAAGAGCGAGTTCAGCGGCTACCTCACGCTGTGGAAATGGATCGCCGATGCGCGGGGCGGCAATGCGCCACAGACGCGCCGAGAACTGCATGGCGAGCCGACGAAGCGCGCCAACGCTGCCTTCCTGCCCATCGCGCAGCGCATGGCGGCTCCCCCCGTTCGCCCTGAGCCTGTCGAAGGGCCCACGCACAAGATCAGCAACCGCCAGTACGAACAGCTGCTGCGGCAGAACTTCGTCAACATCCGCCGTCTGCGCGAGTGGCGCGACATCCATTCGCAGCTGCTCACGGTGGTCAGCGAGCACAAGTGGCAGCTCAACCGCCAGCCCGCGAGCTACGAGGCACTGCACCTGTCGATGCTGGCCGGCCTGCTGGGCAACGTCGGCTGGAAGATGGAGGATCCTTCGACAGGCTCAGGACAGACTGGTGAGTATTTGGGCGCGCGCGGCATCAAGTTCTATCCGCACCCGGGCGCGCATCTGCGCAAGAAGCCGGGCCGCTGGATCGTGGCGGCCGAGCTGGTCGAGACCACGCGCCTCTTCGGCCGCGGCATCGCCAACATCGAGCCGCAGTGGCTGGAAGAGGTCGCGGGCCACCTGCTCAAGAAGCAGCTGCTCGACCCGCACTGGGAGAAGAAGGGCGCGCAGGTCACGGCACTGGAGCGCGCGACGCTCTACGGGCTGGTGGTCTACAGCGGCCGGCGCGTCGACTTCACCAAGGTCGATCCGGTGGCGGCGCGCGAGATCTTCATCCGCGAAGCGCTGGTCGGCGGGCAGTGGGAGAGCAAGTTTCCCTTCCTCGTGGCCAACCGCAAGCTGGTCAAGGAGGTCGAAGGGCTGGAGCACAAGGCGCGCCGGCAGGACGTGCTGGTCGACGACGAGCTGATCTACGCCTTCTACGACGCGCAACTGCCGCCCGACGTGGCGAGCGGCGCGTCCTTCGAGCATTGGTACAAGGAGCTGTCGCGCGCCCAGCCGCGTCTGCTGTTCCTCACGCGCGACGAGCTGATGCGCCACCAGGCGGCCGGCATCACCACGCAGTCCTTCCCGCCGACCGTGCGGCTGGGCGGCGTGGACTGCATCGCCACCTACCTGCATGCGCCCGGCGACGCCAAGGACGGCCTGACCGTGAGCGTGCCGCTGTTCGTGCTCAACCAGGTGAGCGAGGAGCGCTGCGAGTGGCTCGTGACCGGCATGCTCAAGGACAAGATCCAGGCGCTGCTCAAGAGCCTGCCGCAGCGCCCGCGCTCGCGGCTGGTGCCGCTGCCCGAGTCGGCGAGCAAGCTGGCCGAGGCGCTGTCGGCGCCCGAGCTGTTCGGTGCCGGCTCGCTGACCGACGTGTTGCTGCGCCGCGTGCGCGAGCTGACCAGCATCGACGTGCTGCGCGCCGATTTCAAGCTCGACATGCTGCCGCCGCACCTGTTCATGAACCTGCGAATCGTGGACGAGCACGGCCGTCAGCTGGGCATGGGGCGCAACCTGGGCGCGCTCAAGGGCGAACTCGGCGCGCAGGCGCGCGGTGCGTTCCAGGCGCTGGCGGGGCTCAACGTGCGGGCCGCGCCTGCGGCTCCGGCTGCAAAGGACACCCCGACGGCGGCGCCGCGTGCAGCGGCCCCGGCGGCCGCGCCCTCGCTGCCCGCCGGGGCGCGCTACACGGCCTGGACTTTCGGCGAACTGCCCGAACTCATGGAGGTGCGCCGCGGCGCGCAATCGCTGATCGGCTTCCCGGCGCTGCTCGACGGGGGCGACGGCGTCACGATCGAGGTCTTCGACGAGCCGGCCGTGGCCGCCGCCAGGCATCGCGCCGGGCTGCGCCGCCTGTTCGCGCTGCAGCTCAAGGAGGCGCTCAAGTACCTCGAGAAGAACGTCCCCGACCTGCAGAAGATGGCCGTGGCGTACATGCCGCTGGGCACTTCGGACGAACTGCGCACGCAGATCGTCGACGTGGCGCTCGACCGCGCCTTCCTGCAGGAGCCGCTGCCCACCGACGAGTTCGCCTTCAAGCGCCGAATCGAGGAAGGGCGCGGCAGGCTGACGCTGATCGCCAACGAGGTGGCGCGGCTGGCCGGCGTGATCCTGGTCGACTACGCGACCGCGGTGCGCAAGATCAAGGACACCAAGATCCAGCCCGATGCCACGGCCGACGCGGCGCAGCAGTTGCAGAAGCTCATGGGCAAGCGCTTCATCATCGACACGCCCTGGCCGCAGCTGCAGCATTTCTCGCGCTACCTCAAGGCGATCACCGCGCGGCTCGACAAGCTGCGCGCCGACCCGGCGCGCGACGCCGCCAAGCTGGCCGAACTGCGGCCGCAGGAGCAACGCTACTGGCGGCTGGTGGCGGAGCGCAAGGGGGCGGTCGACGATCGCATGCTGGAGTTCCGTTGGCTGCTGGAAGAACTGCGCGTGAGCTTCTTCGCGCAGGAACTGCGCACGCCGCAGCCGGTGAGCATCAAGCGGCTGGACAAGGCCTGGACGCAGCTGCAGGCATGAAAAAAGCCCGCGGAGCGGGCTTTTCTTCAAGGCGCGATCGAGGCGACTCACGGCGTCATATGCGTCCCATGACAAGCAGCACGATCACGACGATCAGGACCAGGCCCAGACCGCCGCTCGGACCATAGCCCCAGTTGCGGCTGTGACCCCAGGTCGGTAGTACCCCGATGAGCAACAGAACCAGGATGACCAGCAGTATTGTCGACATGAACTTCTCCTAAGGGCTTCGTATGGAAGACCCATGGTCGCCCCGATCGGGACGTCCGCAAAGGGAAAGCAGCCCCTGTGCCGGTCAGGCCAAACCGACGCGCCGTGTCAGAGCTTCGCCAGTCGCTCCAGCGCATGCACCAGGGTTTCGTCCTTCTTGGCGAAGCAGAAACGCACCACGCGCTGGTCGAAACCGCCGCCGTAGAAGGCCGACAGCGGAATGGCGGCCACGCCGATCTCGCGTGTGAGCCATTGGCAGAAGTCGGCTTCGCCCAGGTCGCTCACGGCGGTAATGTCGACGCACTGGAAGTAGGTGCCGGCGCTGGGCAGCAGCTTGAAGCGGGTCTTGGCCAGGCCAGCAGCGAACAGATCGCGCTTGCGCTGGTAGAAGGCCGGCAGTTCGAGGTAGGGCGCGGGGTCGGCCATGTAACTGGCCAGCGCATGCTGCATCGGCGTGTTGACGGTGAACACGTTGAACTGGTGCACCTTGCGGAACTCGGCCGTGAGCGATGCCGGCGCGGCCACCGTGCCCACCTTCCAGCCGGTCACATGGTAGGTCTTGCCGAAGCTGCCCACGATGAAGCTGCGTGCCGCGAGGCCCGGGTAGCGGGCCACGCTCTCGTGCGGCGCGCCGTCGAACACCATGTGCTCGTAGACCTCGTCGCTGATCACCAGCACGTCGGTCGGCGCGAGCAGTTCCTCGAGCGCGCGCATCTCGGCCGCGGTCCAGACCGTGGCGCTGGGGTTGTGCGGCGTGTTGATGACGATCGCCCGCGTCTTCGTGCTGATGGCGGCGCCGATCCGGGCGAAGTCGGGGCGGAAGGTGCCCGGCGTGAGCGGCACGCGCACCACGACCCCGCCGGCCAGTTCGATGTTGGGCACGTAGCTGTCGTAGCAGGGCTCGAGCACGATGACCTCGTCGCCCGGGTGCACCACGGCCAGGATCGCGGTGATGATGGCCTGCGTGGCGCCGGCGGTGACGGTGATCTCGGTCGCGGCGTCGTAGCGGCGGCCGTAGAGCGCCTCGATCTTGGCGGCCATCGCCTCGCGCAGCGCGGGGATGCCCGGCATCGGCGGGTATTGGTTGTGGCCCGCGGCCATCGCGCTGTTCACCGCATCGAGCAGCTTGGGGTCGCAGTGGAAGTCCGGGAAACCCTGTCCCAGGTTGACCGCGTTCTTCTCGGCCGCCAGCGCCGACATCACGGTGAAGATGGTGGTGCCGACGGCGGGCAGCTTGCTGGCGATCGCGGGTGTGCGGACGGAAGAAGAATCGGTGCTCATGATGCTCGTGGGTTCGATGATGCGATGTCCGTGGGACACCGCGGAACCGGCTTTGCCGGGCCGCCGGTGTCGCCCCCGGAAGGGGGAAGGCGCGCGCGACACGAAGTGCGCGAAGCCCTCGGGGGAGAGCCTAGAGCTCGTAGTCCTGCTGCTGGCCGCTCAGCGCTTTGGCGATCAGGTTGCGGTCGAGCCGGTCGCTCAGCAATTCGGCGAACTTGAAGACGAAGTTGCGCAGGTAGGCGCTGCGCTTGAAGGCGATGCGCGCGATGTTCTGGCCGAAGATGTGGCCCATCGGCTTGACCACCAGATCGTCGTTGGTGCTGTCGCGCACGGCCATCTCGGCCACGATGCCCACGCCCAGACCCAGGCGCACGTAGGTCTTGATCACGTCGGAGTCGATGGCTTCCAGCGCGATGCGCGGCGTGAGCTTCTTCTGCGCGAACGCATGGTCGATGCGGGTGCGGCCGGTGAACGAGGGGTGGTAGGTGATGATCGGCTCGGTCGCCAAGTCTTCGAGCGACACGCGCTCCTTGTCGGCCAGCGGATGGTCCTTGGGCAGCACCAGCACATGCTGCCATTCGTAGCAGGGCAGGGTCACGAGCTCGGCGTAGTCGGCCAGCGATTCGGTCGCGATGCCGATCTCGGCGATCTCGTCGATCACCATGCGCGCCACCTGGTCGGGCGAGCCCTGGTGCAGGCTCACGTTGACCTTGGGATAGGCCTCGCGAAGCTTGGCCACCGGCACCGGCAGCACATAGCGGGCCTGCGTGTGGGTGGTGGCGATCGACAGCGTGCCGCTGTCCTGGGCGCTGAACTGCTCGCCGATGCGCTTGAGATTGCCGACCTCGCGCATGATGAGTTCGATGCTCGCGAGCACGTGCTGGCCCGGCTCGGTCACGCGCTTGAGCCGTTTGCCGTGGCGCGCGAAGATCTCCACGCCCAACTCTTCCTCGAGCTCGATGATGGCTTTGGAGACGCCAGGCTGCGAGGTGTGCAGGGCCTTGGCGGCTTCGGTCAGGTTCAGGTTGCGGCGCACGGCCTCCTGCACGAACTTGAATTGGTGGAGATTCATAACAAATTACGTCTTATTGTTCTTTTCATTATGCCTTATCGGTCTATCGATTTGCGCAAGAAATCAGCTACGCAGCGCCACCTGCGCCAGCAGATCGACCACCTCGGGCGTCTCCCCCACGGCCGGCGCCAACGAAAAAACCACCTCGGGATATGCAGCCCGCAAGGCGTCTACCAATTGCGGCAGGTCCTCGCGCACGTGCTTGCCCATGCCGAGGAACAGCGGCACCACGCGCAGGGTGCGCGCGCCGTCCGCGATCAGCCGCCCGGCGGCCGTGGGCAGATCGGGCTCGACCAGTTCAAGGTAGGCGCAGGCGACCGCCACGCCCGGCTGCAGTTCGCCGATACGGCGCGCCACCGCCTCGACCGGTTCGCGCCATCGTGCATCGCGCGAACCGTGCGCGAACAGCACCACGGCGGATGTTTCTACGCCCGCCACGCTAACGCCTGAGCACCAGCCACCCGAAGGCGGCCAGCGAGAGCAGCGTGTAGATCAACCCCGGCGCGGCCGCCGTGAGCCAGGGCATCCAGTTGCTCAGGTTGCCGATGTAGCCGAAGACGTTGTTGAGCAGGAAAAAGCTGATGCCGATCAGCACGCCGCCGAACACATAGCTGGTGATGCCGCTCTGGCGGAAATGCAGGTAAGCGAAGGGCAGGGCGAGCACCACCATCACCAGGCAGGACAGCGGATAGAACACCTTGCGCCAGAACTGGATCTCGTAGCGCTGCGCGGTCTGCCCGTTGGCCTCGAGATGGTTGATGTACTCGAACAGGTCGAGCGTGCGCATGCGCTCCGGCTTGAGCAGCGCTACCGACACCATCTCGCTGGTCAGCGAGGTCGGCCAGCGGTACTCGGCCACCTGGTCGGTCACCACGCGGGCCACATTGCCCGAACGCGTGTCGTACTGCTGATGCTCGGCATCGGCCAGGATCCAGGCCCCGTCGACGATGCGGGCTGACGGCGCCAGCGTCTGCGTCGTGACGAAACCCTTGTCGTCGAATTCGAAAATGCGGGGCGAGGTCAGCGTACCGTCGCGGTTCATGGCCGAGACGTTGACCGCATAGGACATGGTCCCCTGCCGCTCCTTGAGCCATGCACCGGTGGCTCCGGCGGTGGCCAGGATGTCGCCCCGGAAGCGGGCCTTGAGCGTCTGGGCCGTCCGGTCCGCCAGTGGCGCCATGTAGTCGCCCACGGCGAAGGTGAGCACCACGAAGCCTGCGCCGAGCGCGAGCAGCGAGCGCAGCGCACGCCAGGGCCCCAGGCCGCTGGTACGCAGGATGGTGTATTCGGAACTCTGGGCCAGGCGCGACATCACGAAGATGGTGCCGATCAGCACCGTGATCGGCAGCAGTTCGTAGAGGTGGCTGGGAATCAGCAGCGTCACGTAGGCCAGTGCCTGGGGCGTGCCGTAGCCCAGGCTGTCGGGCCGGCCGATGTCGCCGAGTTCGTCGACGAAGTCGAAGAAGAAGAAGAGGGCGAGGAAGCCGAGGGTCACGAAGCCCACGGACTTGAGCACCTCGCTGTAGATCAGTCGACGGATGGTCTTCACGCGCGCGGTACCGAAGGTGAGGGTGCCGCGACACGGCGCCGCAGCCCCCAGTTGTTGTTGCGTTTGGCGAGCCAGAGGCAGGTCCCGACCAGGATGCCGCCATGCACCAGCAGCATGAAGTGTCCGATGCCGATGCGTCCGGAGCCGATCCAGCTCTGACCCAGGTTCAGCAGGTTGAAATACACCACGAAGACGAACAGCGCGAGCAGCAGGTTCCCACTGCGTCCGGCCCGCGGATTCACGTTCGACAGCGTGAGCGCCAGCAGCACGAAATTGAAGCCGGCGAACAGCAAGCCGATGCGCCACGCGAGTTCACCGAGGGCGACGGGCGTCCGCTCCATCAGCAGGGTCCTGGTGCTGCGCGACCGCACCGGCGCCGCGTCGGCCGACGAGGACACGTTGTCGCCGACCTTGGCACCGTAGGTCTCGAATTCGCTGATCTTCAGGCGCTTCTCGTCGAGCGCACGCTCCAGGCGCTGGCCGTTGGACAGCAGAAGGTAGCGCGCGCCGCCCACGTCGTCGATGCGGCCGCTGCGCGCCGAGGTGATGATCTGCAGGTTCCGCTCGATCGAGGAGATGAACACGTTGTTGGCGGTGGTGCCGTCGGGCGTGTCCTTGTCGATGAAGAACACGCGGTTGCGGCCGGCCGACTCACGGAACTCGCCGGGCGCGATGCGTTCGAGGTCGCCGCGGCGTTCGTACTGGGCCCGCATGCCCTGGGTCTGCGAGTTGGCCCAGGGCCACCCCACCAGCGCCAGCACCGCGATCAGCAGCAGCACAGGCCAGGAAAAACGGAACAGCGGGCTCACGAAGTCGAACAGGCCGCGGCCGCTGGAGAACCAGATCACCATCTCGCTGTCGCGGTACATGCGCGACAGCGTGCCCACGATGGAGACGAACAGACTCAGACTCAGGATGGTCGGCATGTAGCCGAGCACCGTGTAGGCCATCACGAGCAGCACGTCGGACGGGTTCACGCTGCCCTTGGAAGCCAGGCCGAGCGTGCGGATCAGCATCATGGTCATCACGATGGTGACCAGGACGACGAGCGTGGCGCCGAAGCTGCGAGACAGCTCTTTGCGCAGGGAGGAATGGAATAACATCGTCAAGGGAAAGAAAAGGATTATGGACTTTCAACTCAAGACCCTCAGCACCGCCCAGGCGGCCAACGAAAAGACCGACGCACTGATCGTGCTTTTCGCCGAGTCAGGCTCCACCGAGAGCCTGTCGAAATCCATCCGGTCCGATGCCCTGACCGCCATCATGGAGGATGCACGCAAAGCAGGCGACCTTCCCACCAAGGCGGGCAAGCTGCTCGCCCTGTACCGGCCGGCCGGCGTCACGTCGCCGCGGGTGGTGCTGGCGTCGACCGGCGATGGTTCGCCGAACGCGGTGCGCACGGCCGTCGGTGCCGCCGTGCAGGCCGCCAAGGCCCATGCACCCAAGCGTCTGACGATCGCCTTTGCGCAGGATGCGGAAGCCACGGCCGTGCGGGCCGCCGTGCTGGCAGCAGCCGATGCAAGCTATGTCTACACCACGACCAAGCCCAAGGCCGAAGCACGCAGCATCCGGCAGCTGGTGATCGGCGTGGCCGATTCGAAGGCCCTGACGTCCGCCTTCGCCGAGGCCAGCGCCACCGTCGCCGGCATCGAGCTGGCCAAGGAATGGGGCAATCGCCCGGGCAACCACTGCACGCCGACGCTGCTGGCCGGCGCGGCGCAGGAACTGGGCGCGCTGCCGCGCGTCCAGTGCGAGGTGCTGGGCCCCAAGGACGTGGCCAAGCTGGGCATGGGCTCCTTCGCCGCCGTGGCGCAGGGCTCGTCCGAACCGCTGCGCTTCATCGTGCTGCGCTACCAGGGCGCGGCCAAGAACGAGGCGCCGGTGGTGCTGGTCGGCAAGGGCATCACCTTCGACACCGGCGGCGTGTCGCTCAAGCCCGCGCCCGAGATGGACGAGATGAAGTTCGACATGTGCGGCGCGGCGAGCGTGCTGGGCGTGTTCCGCGCGCTGGCCGAGATCAAGCCCGCCATCAACGTGGTCGGCCTGATTCCCAGCTGCGAGAACATGAACGACGGCAAGGCGCTCAAGCCCGGCGACGTCGTGACCAGCATGAGCGGCCAGACCATCGAAGTGCTCAACACCGATGCCGAAGGCCGGCTCATCCTGTGCGATGCCCTGACCTATGCCAAGCGCTTCTCGCCCGCGGCGGTGATCGACATCGCGACGCTGACCGGCGCTTGTGTGGTCGCCCTGGGTGGCGTGCGCAGCGGCCTGTTCTCCAGCGACGAGGCCCTGGCCACGGCGCTGGCGGCGGCCGGCGAGCAATCGCAGGACCGTTGCTGGCGCCTGCCGCTGGACGACGAGTACGGCGAAGGCTTGAAGAGCAACTTCGCCGACATGGCCAACATCGCGGGCCGCGCGGGCGGCGCCATCACGGCGGCCAAGTTCCTGCAGCGCTTCACCAGCGAATTCCCGTGGGCTCACCTCGACATCGCGGGCACCGCGTGGAAAAGTGGCCCGGCCAAGGGCTCGACCGGTCGTCCGGTCGGCTTGCTCGTGAGCTACCTGCTCGGCCGTGCCGCGGCCGCCGTGGGTGATCAGCCCGCGTCGGCGACGCAGCGCAAGACCACCCGCAAGGCGCGCGCCACGACGTGACAGAGATCGACTTCCACTTCAACACGCCCGACAAGGTGAACTACGCCTGTCGGCTGCTGCGCAAGGCGGTGGGCGCGCGCGGCGCGCGGGTGGTGGTGGTCGCGCCGGCGGCAACGATCGACGCCATCGACCTGGCTTTGTGGCAGTTGTCGGCGGTGGACTTCGTGGCGCATTGCCGCGCCAGCGCCGAGCCCGCCGTGCTGTCGCGCTCTCCGGTGGTGCTCATGGACGGCGATGCTGGTGCATTGCCGCACCAGCAGGTGCTGTTGAACCTGGCATCGGAGATCCCGGCCGGCTTCGAGCGCTTCGAGCGCCTGATCGACATCGTGACCGATGACGAGGAAGACCGGCAGTCGGCGCGCGTGCGCTGGCGCCACTATGCCGACCGCGGCTACGCGATCACCCGCCACCAGTTCCAGGGCGGCGCGCGATGAACGCCCCGCGCATTCCGCCGCGCTTCGTGCCCACACTCACCACGGTGCTCGAGATGCCGGCGCCCGTGCCGCAACCCCTCGGCGACGACGCCCCGCCCCCTGCGATCGACATGCGCGAAGCGGTCGCACTCGGGCCGGCTGCACGCCTCTCCGAGCTGGAGAGTTTCGCGCTGGAAGAGCAATTGATGCACCGGGTACTGCAGCGCATCGACGCCTCGCTGGAAGAGCGGCTGAGCGACGTGGTGTCAGCCGCCGTGCAGGCCCAGCTCGACGCGATGGTGCCGCGTCTGCGCAGTGAAATCGAAGCCGTTCTGCGCACGCTGGTGGTCGAATCCCTGGCCCAGGAACTGGGTGAAACACCCGGGTCGAACCCACCCAGAGACCCGTCATCCTTGGGCTAAACTCCGCCCGGTTCGACGGCGCGAGGGCGCTGGAAGACACGGTCCGGCGCGGAATTTGCTCTGCAGGGGTATCCGGTCAGAAGGCCGTTTTTTTACTCTATTCATACTGTTCTGGAGGTTCCCATGCAATTGAAATGGACTGCGGTCGCACTGGCTGCTCTCACGTTGGTGGCTTGCGGCAAGAAGGAAGAGGCAGCGGCACCCGCTGCAGCGCCGGCACCCACGGCAGCCGCGCCTGCAGCAGCACCTCCGGCCGAGACCCTGGTGGTGAAGATCGGCCATGTCGCCCCGACCAGCGGCGCCATCGCACACCTCGGCAAGGACAATGAATTGGGTGCCAAGATGGCCATCGAGGATCTGAACGCCAAGGGCGTGAAGATCGGCGACAAGGTCGCGAAATTCGAACTGCTGGCCGAAGACGATGCCGCCGATCCGAAGCAGGGCACGGCGGTCGCCCAGAAACTGGTCGACAGCAAGGTCAACGGCGTGGTGGGCCACCTGAACTCGGGCACCACCATCCCCGCATCGAAGCTGTACAGCGACGCCGGCATTCCGCAGGTCTCGCCCTCGGCGACCAACCCGAAGTACACGCGCCAAGGCTTCAAGACCACCTTCCGTGTGGTGGCCGACGACACGCAACTGGGCGGCACGCTCGGCAAGTACGCTGTCGATACGCTCAAGGGCAAGAACATCGCCGTGATCGACGACCGCACGGCTTACGGCCAGGGCGTTGCCGACGAATTCGAGAAGGCCGCCAAGGCCGCTGGCGCCACCATCGTCGGGCGCGAATTCACCACCGACAAATCGACCGATTTCAACGCCATCCTGACCAAGCTCAAGGGTGCCAAGCCCGACGTGCTGTTCTTCGGCGGCATGGACGCGGTCGGCGGCCCGATGCTCAAGCAGGTCAAGCAACTCGGCATGAACGTCAAGTTCATGGGCGGCGACGGCCTGTGCACCGCGGAACTGGCCAAGCTGGCCGGCGATGCGATCGGCGAGGAAGTGGTCGTGTGCGCGGAAGCCGGCGGTGTCGACGGCGACTTCAAGGGCCCGCTGGATGCCTGGAAGGCCAAGTTCAAGGAAAAGAACGGTGTCGAAGTCCAGATCTACGCGCCGTACGTCTACGACGCAGTCCAGGTGCTGGCCGCTGCGATGGTGAAGGCCGGCTCTGCCGAGCCGGAAAAGTACCTGCCTGAAGTGAGCAAGGTCGACTACAAGGGCCTGACCGGCCCGATCACCTTCGACGAGAAGGGCGACGTCAAGAACGGCGCCCTGACGCTCTTCACCTACAAGGGCGGCGTGCGCACGCAGATCGCCGTGGTCCGCTGAGCGCCTTCGACGGGCAAGAGAAAAGGGCCTTCGGGCCCTTTTTTCATGGTCGGACGGCTTCCCTGCGCTCCAGCGTCACCCACCGGGCCTCACGACCTTCCACGGCAACGCACTGCGCGTTCTGAGATCATCGCCATCCTTGTCCCGCGCCAAAAGATGAACTCCTCAGCCCCCGTACGCATGCAAAGACTGCGCGACTTCCTGCTCGGTTTCTGGCCCGCCCCCATCCAGGTCGCGGCCCCCGAGCGCTGGCGTGCCCTGGCCGGTGCGGGCGTCGGCATTCTGTTCACGGCACTGGTCAGCCGATGGTGGAGCGGCGCCGACACGGCCGTGCCATGGCTGGCCGCGCCGCTCGGCGCCAGCGCGGTGCTGGTGTTCGCGCTGCCGGCCAGTCCGCTGGCGCAGCCCTGGGCGGTGGTCGGCGGCAACACGCTGTCGGCCCTGGTGGGCGCGGCCTGCGCGATGCTCATCGGCGACCCGGCCTGGGCCGGCGCGGTGGCGGTGGCGCTGGCGATCGGGTTGATGTTCATGCTGCGTTGCCTGCATCCGCCGGGCGGCGCGACCGCGCTGCTCACCGCCATGACTGCGAGCAGCTTTCACTTCGCCGTCTTTCCGATGCTGGTCGATTCCCTGCTGCTGGCGTTCGCGGGCGTGCTCTACAACAGCCTGACCGGCAAACGCTATCCGCATGCGCAGCGGCAGCCGGCTGCATCGGCGATGCCGTCGGCCTCACGCTTCACCGCCGCCGACCTCGATGCGGCGCTGGTCCACTACAACCAGGTGCTCGACGTGAGCCGCGACGACCTCGAGGCATTGCTGCAGCACGCCGAAGCCGCGGCCTACCAGCGCAACTTCGGCCAGCTCCAGTGCCGCGACATCATGTCGCGCGCGCCCTGGAGCGTTCAATTCGGCACGCCGCTCGGCGAGGCCTGGGCTTTGATGCGCGAGCGGCGCGTCAAGGCGTTGCCGGTGATCGACCGGGCGCAGCGCATCGTGGGCATCGTGACCGTGGCCGACTTCATGCGCCATGCCGACTTCGACCGGCACGACGGCCTCGCCGATCGCCTGCGTGCCCTGATACGGCCGAGCATGCGCACGCACGGCGAGAAGCCCGAGGCCGTGGGGCAGATCATGACGCGCGAGGTGCGGGTCGCCAGCGAGCACCGGCAGGTGGCGGAACTGGTGCCGCTGTTCTCGGACGCCGGACACCACCACATCCCGATCATCGACGCGGACAAGCGCCTGGTCGGCGTGATCACGCAGTCGGACCTGGTGCGCGCCCTGTACCGGGCCGCGCAGCCGGGCGGTTAGACCTCGGCAGTCTCCGCGCTGCACCGTTCAACGCGCGCTTGCACGCGACATCGCGCGGGCAAGAACCCGTCTCAGGGCGCCGGCTGGAGCGCCTCGGCCAAGGCCCGCACGCTCAGCGGCGCCGAGCCCTCGGCCTTGTTGCTGATCGTGACGTAGACCTTCTGTCCCGCACGCGCCGTGCCAGTGACGACACGGGCCAGTGCGGTCCGCGTGTCGATGTCGGGGTCGACCATGCGATCGAAGGGCTGGTAGAGCTTCTCCGCCTCTTCGTAGCCATAGGCGCCATGCAGCGGATTGACGTTCCAGCGGCACACGAGCGGGCCCGGCCACAGCGCGCGCAGCAGGGGCAACTGCTCCGCGATGGGCGGCAGCTTGGGATGCAGGCCGAGGCAGTAGGTGGCACCGGCCCCGCGCAGCACCTCGGCCAGCGCGGGCGTCAGCAGTTCGGGGTTGCGCACCTCGACCGCGATCACGCCATCGGGTGCTACGGGCTGCAGCGAGGGCAGGGCGTGCAGCATCGCTGCCAGGCGCTCCATCACGCGAGGCCATTGCGCCAGCAGCGCGACGGGCAGGGGACTCAACTGGAAGACCAGCGCGCCGACCCGGTCGCCGAGGCCTTCGAGCGCGGGCAGCACGAACTCCTGCAGCGCGAGTTCCGGGCTCAGGAAGGCTGGATTGGGCTGGCGCCCCCGACCTTCTTCGCCGCGCACCAGCGCATCGGTGACGAGGGCCGGCGCCTTGACCACGAAGCGGAAGTCCGGTGGCACCATCGCGGCAAGCTGCGCATACTGGCTCGCGCTCAAGGGCCGGTAGAAGGCGCGGTCCACACACACGCTGCGCAGCAGCGGGTGCTGGGCATAGGCCGTCAGGCCCCGCTTGGCCAGCAGCGCCTCCGAGTACGCCCGGTCCCAGACCATGCCGGCCCAACCGGGATAGGACCAGGTCGAGGTTCCCAGCCGCACCTCGGGCGGCAGGCCCGCGGCCAGCGCCAGCAATGCCGGATCGGCGGGTGCGGGCTCGATGGTCGTCGAGCGGGAGGCGCGGCGCACCGGTGCACCGTCCGTGGCCCCCTCGGGCGGGACGGCCGGCGCGGCCTGGACGGCTGGCGGCAGCGTGTCGGCGTCGGGAAAGAGCGAGTCCTGCATGATCGAAAAGATGCGGCATTCTCGCCGGCCCGCGCCCACGCCATCGACGACTCGGGGACAATCGTCGCCTCCCCAAGAGAGCCCACGCCATGTACCTGCCTCCGTTCTTCAACGCCAAGGACCGCGCCAGCGCATTGACGCTGATGCGCGAGCACCCCTTTGCCAGCCTGATCGCCAACGACGAAGCCGGCTTGCCCTTCGTCACGCACCTGCCGCTGGTGGTCGACGAACGTGCCGAGGGCGAGCTGGTGCTGCTGGGCCATTGCGCCAAGCCGAATCCGCATTGGCGCTACCTGCAGGCGCGGCCGCAGGCGGTGGTGTGCTTCCAGGGACCTCACGCCTACCTGTCGCCCACCGTCTACCCGGACCTCACGCGCGTGCCGACGTGGAACTACCTGGTGGTGCATTGCACCGTCGAAGCGAGCCTGATCGAAACCCCGGAGGCCAAGGATGCGCTGCTCAAGCAGCTGATCCATGAGCACGAGCCCGCCTACGCCCAGCAGTGGCGCGATCTGGGTGAAGAATTCCAGCACAAGATGCTGGCCGGCATCGTCGGCTTCGCGCTGCGTGTGACCGCGCTGCAATGCAAGCTCAAGCTCAACCAGCACCGGCCCGAGTCGCATGCCGCGATGCATGCGCAGTACAGCGCCGGCTCCGCGGACGAACAGGCGCTGGCCGTCTGGATGCAGCGGCTGGGCATGGTGGCAGGCTGAGATGCGGGTGTTCGGACTGATCGGCCTGGTGCTCGCGCTGCTGATCGTGGGCATGCTGGCCAGGAAGCAGATGGCCACGCCGCTGGCCGCGGTGCCGGGCCTGCCTGCGCCGGCATCGAGCGACGGTGCCCCCGCCACGGTGCGTGGGCAGACGCAACAATTGCAGCAGGACATCCAGAAGTCTCTCGACGCCGCCGCGCAACAGCAACGCCGGGCCATGCCCGAGGAAGCGAACTGAACGCCGATGACCCGCGACCTTGAATGGATGCAGTTGGCCCTGGCCGAGGCAAGGCTCGCCGGTGCCGCGGGCGAGGTGCCCGTCGGTACGGTGCTGGTGAAGGACGGCGTGTGCATTGCGAGCGGCCGCAACGCGCCCGTCGCCACGCATGACCCCAGCGCGCATGCCGAGATCGCGGCCCTGCGGGCGGGTGCCAAGGCGCTTGGCAACTACCGTCTCGACGGCTGTGAACTGTTCGTCACGCTCGAGCCCTGCGCGATGTGTGCCGGCGCCATGCTGCACGCCCGGCTTGCACGCGTGGTCTACGGCGCGACCGATCCCAAGACCGGCGCGGCCGGCTCGGTGCTCGACCTGTTCTCGCAGCCGCAGCTCAACCACCGCACGCGGGTCGAAGGTGGCGTGCTGGCCGCCGAATGCGCGGCCCTGCTGCAGGACTTCTTCCAACAGCGGCGCGACCTGGCCCGCCTCACGGCACAGCCGCTGCGCGACGATGCGCTGCGCACGCCGGACGCGCGCTTCGCGGGCCTCGATACCGAGCGCTTCGCGCCGAACTACATCGCCGATCTGCCGGACCAGCGCGGCTGGCGCATGCACTACCTCGACGAGGGCGCACGCGAGGGGGCGGCCACCGTGCTCTGCCTGCACGGGCCCGGGCGCTGGAGCCACCAGTTCCGCCATCTGATCGGCCTCGCGGGCCCGCGTTGGCTCGTCCCAGACCTGATCGGCTTCGGCCGCAGCGACAAGCCCAAGCGCGAAGCCGTGCATGCGCCCGGCTGGCACCGCGACCTGTTGCTCGCATGGCTGGACCGGCTCCAACCCGGGCCGGTGCTGCTGGCACCGGCGGAAGGTGCGCAGGCGCTTGCGGCGCTGTTGCTCGCGGGCGCGCCGCAGCGCTTCGTCGGGGTGCTGCCGGTGCCCGAGACCTCGGACCGCGCGCTGCATGCCGCCTGGCAGGCACCGTTTCCGGACCGGGGCTACGAGGCCGCGCTGCGCGCCTGGGGACGCGGTACCGGTGATGCCGCAGGCCCGTCCTTGGCACAGGCCGAGGCGTGGCTCGCCAACGCAATGGGATACTTCGCGCCGTGAGCAAACATATCTACATCTATTCGCCCTCCAGCGCGGTCCGAGACAAGGCCGCTTTCCGCCGTGGCGTGAAGCGTCTGCAGGCACTCGGTCACCAGGTCGACATCGACGAAGCCGCGCTGAGCAGCCATCAGCGCTTCGCCGGCGATGACGCCACGCGCCTGGCCGCCATCACCCGTGCCGCCGCGAGCGGCGCCGATGTGGCGTTGATCGCCCGTGGCGGCTACGGCCTCACGCGCATCCTCGATGCCATTCCCTACAAGGCGGTCGCCAAGGCCATCCATCACGGCACCGAGTTCGTCGGGCTCAGCGACTTCACGGCCTTCCAGAGCGCACTGCTCGCCAAGACCGGTGCGGTGACCTGGGCCGGTCCGGCGCTCGGCGAAGACTTCGGTGCCGAGGACGGCCCCGACGACATCATGGAAGCCTGCTTCGACGATCTGGTGAGCGGGCAGGGCGAAGGCACGGGATGGCGCATTCCAACCCGTGACATCGACGCGAGCACGGCCTTGCGGCCACTCAAGGACGCCGTGCTCTGGGGCGGCAATCTCTCGGTGCTGGTCAGCCTGCTCGGCACCCCTTACTTCCCGGCCATCGACAAGGGCGTCCTGTTCCTGGAAGACGTGCATGAGCACCCCTACAGGCTCGAGCGCATGCTCGATCAACTGCGCCACGCCGGCGTGCTGGCGAAGCAGCGCGCGGTGGTGCTGGGTCAGTTCACGTCCTTCAAGAAGGTGCCGCACGACCGTGGCTTCGGGCTCAACGCGGTGGTCGATCGGCTGCGCACGCTGCTGAAGGTGCCGGTGCTGACCGGGCTTCCCTTCGGCCATGTGCCGACCAAGGTGCTGCTGCCGGTGGGCGCGAAGATCGAGATGGCCGCAGAAGGGCGCGAGATCTTCATGGTCTGGGGCCATCGGCACGGGCATCACCACTGAGGCGGAAGCCCGGCGGCAGGCCACCGCGCCCCGGCGTCAGGCCGTGAACCGATGGTGAACGCGCGGCCCCATGGTCTGCGGCAGGCCGTGCCTGAAGAGGCGGTTGATCTGGTTCAGGCGCTGTTGCGCCACCACTTCCCCGTCGATCGCAGAAACTGCCAACAGCACGTCCTGGCGCAGATACCAAAGCGTCTCCAGATCACTGGCGAAGCGCACGCGTTGGGCAATGCGCTGGGCGGTGGGCCCATCGCTGGCGTCCAGCAGGGCCAGCATGGCCGAGCGGATTCGCCGCAATTGGCGATCCGGCGATCCGCGGAAAGTCCATCCGGAAAGCGAAAAAAAGCGAGAGAGAATTCCAGCAGACATGGGCAAAGAGGCGTATCACCGAAGCCGTCGACACTGCAACCTTAAAGGCGGCGCCAACTCCTCACAAGCCAAGAAACCATTGGATATGGTTTAAAACAACATCGGTCATCGCGGCCACTTTGGCACCCTCGAAAAACTAAAACCAATGCCTTAATTTTTGGGGCGCATCGACCGAAAAACCCGACCCTTCAGCGGCGGCGCTGAAGGTCACAATTGTTAATCAATCGATCTAAAGCCCGTGCAAGCGAAAGTTTGTATGTCTGACTCACGTCCTTCGATGGCTTTGCCATAATCGGACGGCAATTGCTACCAAAAACTGCACAACATGGGCGCCAATTCGACAGTCATCTTTGCGGACTTGACGGGGAGTACCCGAGTCTTCGAGGCCATGGGGAATGAACGCGCCACCGACACGGTGACGCGCCTGACCCAATGGATCGCGGGCGTCTGCGAAGCCCACAGCGGGCGGGTGGTGAAGATGTTGGGCGATGGTGTGCTGGCCATTTTTTCCGCCGCCGACGCGGCAACGGCGACGGCACTCGAACTCCAGCGCAACCATCAGAAGCGCCTGCAGGCCTGGCCCATCCAGCTTCGCATGGACCTGCAGATCGGGGTTGCCAACGGCGAAGTGCTGGAAGTCGATGGCGACTGCTACGGCGACGCGGTCAATCTCGCTTCGCGGCTCAGCGATCTCGCGGGCCCGGGCCAGATCTGGGCCACCGCATCGGTGATCACCCAACTGCGCGAAGGTGAAGTCCGCCATCGCAGCCTGGGGCCGATCAACATCCGTGGCAAGAATGAAATGCCGGTCGTGCACCGCATCGACTGGCAGGAAGAGCATTCGGAATTTCTCACGATGCCTGCCGCGCTGGCGCTCAGCGGTCGCGTGCAGGACTCCACCTTCGGGCAGATCGAGTTGTCTTGGCTGGATGTGCGCTCGATGTTCAGCGCGGCGCAGTTGCCCATCCATCTGGGGCGGGTCGACGACGCGCAGTTCGTGGTCAACGATCCGCGCGTCTCCCGGCTTCATGCGCGCATCGAGGCGCGGCAGGGGGGCTGCGTGCTGGTCGACGTCAGCACCTATGGCACCTGGGTCCGATTCCACGGCAGTGCGGGCGTGAGCGGCGAAATCTCCTTGCGCCGCGACGAATGCGTGCTGCACGGCAGCGGAGAGATCGGCCTCGGCGCGCCGCTGAGCGACTTCACCGCTCCCACCATCGCCTTCAACACCACCGGCGGCAACCTGCTGCTGTCGCGCCGCGACGCGCGTTGACCCGTGGCCGGAGGCTACTGGCGACAGAGGCCGAGCACCACTTCCTGTTCCGTACAGGCACGTGTCGCCGGGGCGGCTCTGGCTGCGGGGCGAGCGGCCACGTTGGCGCGGCCGGCGATGCAGGCACGCAGCCGCTTCTCCATCGGCGCAAAGTAACGCCAGCCCTGACCGAGGGGCGGCAGTGCGAGGCGCACCTGCTTCCACTTCGGATGGCCCTTGGCCTGCAGGACATCGAAGTTGGCGCACAGTGAATCCGCGAAATTGACAAGGTTCACGACCGTCGACTTCATGCCGTAGTCGTAGGTGACCAGGTAGGCCTTCACGGTCAGCGTCGGTACGTCGGCGGCCAGCCAGCTCGCATGGTTGTCGGCGCGGATGGCCGACGGGAAATAGGTCCTCTTGGCGCGCGCCGATTCCGGTGCCGTCTCGTCCAACTTGAGCAGCTTGATGTATTTGCGTGCCTCGGGCTTCATCTCCGAGAACAGCTTGGCCGGCTGCCCGGCGACGATGATCGCGACATCGATCGATTTGTCCACGGTGAGCTTCACCAGTGCCTCCTCGTTGCTCAGGTACTGCCGGTTGGCGGTCGGCATGGGCGCCTCGAACATCAGCTGGTAGAGGGTCCGGGCCGTCAACGCCGTACCGCTGCCCAACGGGCCGACGCCGATCCGCTGGTCCTTGATCTGATGGATGGCGTCGAGCGGTGAATCGGCGCGCACGACGAAGTAGATCTCTTCGTCGTAGAGCGGCATGACCAGGCGCAGCGGCTGGATCAGGTTGCCGGCCTCTGCATTGCCGGCCTTGGCCTCGTCAAGGAAGGCCTGGTACACGTCGGATTGCACAAGGGCCAGCTTGACACCGGGCTCGAAGCGCATGCGCTGGATGTTTTCCGCCGAGCCCTTGGACTCGAGCACCTCCAGCTCCAGCCCGGCCGGCTCGGCGACCCAGGTGGCCAGGTCGCGCCCGATCTGGATGTAGGTACCGGTCTTCGATGCGGTGACGATCTTGTACTTCGCCGGCGGCGCGGAAAGCGCCGCGCTCATGCAGGTCATGACGATCAGCCCTGCCACGATGGATTTCATTGCCATGGGTCGCCTCTGTGCGTTGTTGTCGAATCGATGGAATCGCGGGACCTTTGCGCGCCTGTCCGGCGGCGGTTTCTCATGGCGCGCGGCACAGTGCCAGCGCCGCCAGTGCTTCGCTGCACGGGGGTGGCGTATCCGTGCCGCCGGGAGCCATGTTTGCCAATGTCGGCGGCGGCGCGACGCGAGCCGCAGCAGCCGGGAGAAGCACCTCGGGGCGATGGCCCAGGCCCAGCGCCGTGGCGATCGTTCGCGCATCCTCTTCGGGCCGAGCTGGCATGCTCGCCTGCGGGAACGCCTGCGCAGGGGGTTCCGGGCTCGCCATCGGAACGACGTCGCGCTCGCCGTCGTTCCGGACGCCGTTGCGTGTCGGCGAAAACTCGGTGGAAGCGAGCGGCGCACCGGTTTTCGGTTCTTCGCGTTGCGAAACAGGCATGCGATTCGCGTTCAGCAGCACGGCTGTCAACGCGGCCAATGCCGAGACGGCCGCCACCCCGGCCAACACACGGCGGCGCCATGGGGACAACGGGCGCCTCGGGCTCGCAGGGACCAGGGCAGACGCTGGCCCCTGCGGCATCGCAACGGACGGCTCCCAGACAAGCGCGGGTGGGCCCGGGTGCAGAAAAGAAACCGCCGCTGAATTCGCGGCGCTTGGCCTGCCTGCTGCGATGGCCATCATGGTTTCCAGGACAGGGTCGCTGGTCGTGCTTACCGATGCATCGTCGAACCACGAGGCATCGGCGATGCCGCAGTCGACGAGAGGATCCTCGCCGCAAGAGGGACATACCCGTGCGTAAGGCGGCAGCTGCGTGGCGCAATGCATGCAGGACGCCAAGGACATGTCCGACTTCGCCAGGGAGTTCATTGTCTTTCCTAAGATACGCTCAATTTGTACACCTAAGTATTCATCTAAACAACACAAAAACCCTGAGTGATCTGGCGCGTGTTCGGCGGCGATTCGATCGCGGGGGATACCAACGGGGCGCGGCCGCTCGGGCCACATGCCGGCCGGTCTGCGATGCCTCGGCCGCCCGCGGATCCAGACGCACTGGCGCAGGGCGCACCGTCAGGACCCGTGCGCTCGGTGCTGTCGAGCGCACGGTGCGCCGACCTCCCGAAGCCGGCCGCGTCAGGTCTTCGGCGTCGCGGCCCTGGCCTTGGTCTTGACCGGCGGCTTGACTTGGCCGTTGCGGGACGAGGCGCTGGCAGAGGCCACCAGTGCCATCGCCTGCGTCAGGAGCGCCCGCGTGGCGACGTGGGCAGCGGATTCGACCGAAAGCGACTCCGCCAAGGCCTTGTTGCGTGTTTCCGTGTCGGCCAGTTGGGCCTGCAGTTCGGCGTGGGCCGTGGACAGCGCGGCCGCCTGCTGGCGCGCCGTGGCGGCCGCCTGTTCCTTCGCATGCAACGCCTCGACGGCCCGGTCGCGTGCCTGCCCGAGCGTCGCCTGCGCTTCGGCGGCACGCACCGCATCGCGCGCGGCACGGGCGACAGCCTGGCGGGTTTCCTCCCGGGCACGATCGATCTCGCGCAGCGCGCGGTGCTCGGCCGCGTCGTGTCGCTGCTGCGTTTCCGCCATCGTTGCGTCCTTCCGGGCGAGGGCGGCCGCTTGTTCTGCGCGCAGTGCCTCCTGGCGCCGCTGCGAAGCGGCGAGCGCTTCGCGCAGCTGCTCGACCTGACGCTCCATGGCGTCTTGCCGCTGCTGCGCCGCATCGAGTTGGCGCTGCAAGCCGGTGATGGTGTCGTTGCCTCGCAGGACCGATTCCTCGAGTGAAGCCTTGGTCGACGCGAAAGTTTGCTCACGGCGCTGGAACTCGGCCTCGGCTGCCGTGAGCGCATCTTCGCGGCGGTCCAGCGCGGCGCGCTGCGCCTCGTTGGCTTGGCTGGACAGCGCGCTGGCGTCGCGGCAAGCGAGTTCCCAGAGGCGCCGCGCGGCGTCCGCGACCTCCGGCGGCAGACGAGAGCCCCCGACACCCGCGGCGCTGTCGACCATCGCAGCCACGCCCAGGCGTGCGGGAAGGGTGCGGTACCACGCGTCGAGCATGGGGCTGACCGTGTTCGGAGAGCCACTGCCGATCTTCTGGCGCACGCGCTCGATGGTCGGCCGGTCGCCCGCCGCAATCAACGCATCGGCTGCGGCCCACACATCGGCTTGCTGAACACCCCTCGAACGCTTCTGCGTCATGACTCGACTCCCGGTTCAAAATAGGTCACGATTACTGAAACTTATCGTGATCTATACAAAGACACTGTAATACATCATACGTCATACATGATAAATCATACGCATAGCCTTCACCCCGCCGGCAAAGGCCTGTCATGACAGATCTGATGGCCTTGAAACGGCTGCCCGTGCTCGATCCAGGCCGCATTTCGTCGCTGACCGCGTCGGCCGTGCAGGAACTGCTGGAGGAGGGTGAATCCGCCAATACCCTCGCGGCCTACCGCTCCGCGCTGAAATACTGGGCCGTATGGTTTTCGGTGCGTTACGGCCAAAAGCTCTCGCTGCCGGTCCCCGTGCCGGTCGTGATCCAGTTCCTGGTCGATCACATCGAACGCAGCTCATCCAAGGGTCTGGTCACGCAACTGCCGCCGGCTGCCGACCAGGCGCTGGTGGAAGGGCGCTACAAAGCCGCGCTGGGTCCGCTCGCGCTGGCCACGGTGACGCACCGCATCGCAGTGCTCAGCAAGGCGCATCAGACAGCCAGTGCGCCGAATCCCTGCGCTGCAGAGGCCGTGCGTGACCTGGTGGCCAAGAGTCGACGCGCCTATGCCAAACGCGGCGTCGTGCAGCGCAAGCAGAGGGCCCTGACCAAGGAGCCGCTGCAGGCCCTGCTCGCCACCTGCGACGACAGCCTCAAGGGACGGCGCGACAGGGCCTTGCTGCTGTTTGCCTGGTCCTCGGGCGGGCGCCGACGGTCCGAGGTGGTCGCGGCCGACATGGCGGATCTGGCATGCATCGGCGAGGACCTCTATGTCTACACACTGACGTTCTCCAAGACGAACCAGACCGGCGCCAGTCGCGCCGAGAACGCCAAACCCATCGCAGGCAGGGCCGGGCGGGCCCTGACCGCCTGGTTGCAGGCCAGCGGGATCAAGGAAGGAAAGATCTTTCGGCAGGTGCGTCGCGGCGGCCACCTCGGCGGGCCGTTGAGCGACGGGTCGGTGCGCGACATCGTCAGGGCGCGATGTTCGGCGGCAGGACTTGAAGGGGAATTCTCGGCGCATTCGCTGAGGGCCGGCTTCGTGACGGAAGCAGGGCGCCAGCAGATCCCGCTGGCCGACACCATGGCGATGACCGGGCATCGGGGGGTGGGCTCGGTGCTGGGCTACTACCGATCGGAAGGGCTGACGCAAGTCCGCGTCGCGATGCTGATCGATCCCGAAGAGGCCGTTTCGGAAGGCGTGTCATAGGGCCTGTCAACGCAGCCATGCCCCGCATGCGCGTCGGCTCCCGCCCAGAAGCACCGGGTCGAACCTTAAGACCAATGCCTGCGCAGCATGGCCCTGAGCACCAGGTAGCCTGCCGCCCAGGCCGCCGCAGGGTCCGAGAAGGGTTCGCTGAACCGCTGCGGCGTGTAGCTCAGGAGTTCGTCCGCGGACTCCTCCTCATGCAGCAGGATCCAATGAAACTCGCCGAGCTCCAGTTCCTTTACGGCCAATGCGCTGGAGATGCCCGATGCCATCGCTGTCCTTTATTGAAAAACGCAGTCTGATGCCGAGGCCCAAGCGGTCTCAAGGGAGATGTTCGCACTTGTTAATTCATTCACATCCTTTGTCATTTGACTCTTCCAAATCGGGTATTTCGACACATCTGGCATTTGCGACGGCGGGCCGGCGCAGGGGCAGGGCAGGGGCTTCCCAAGGCGATCGCCGAAACAGCATCGGTCAGGCACGCGATTCATCGTGGTGAACCGCCTGGGCCGAGAGGCTTCGCGAGTCCCATTGCCACGGCTCGGCGGATCGGATCGCATAAGCACCTCAGCCTGCGAGTGCGGCTTCTATCGCAGCGATGTCGATCTTCCTCATGGTCATCATCGCGTCGAATGCCCGCTTGGCTGCTGCACGATCCGGGTTCGCAAGCGATGCCATGAGGATCCTGGGGGTGATCTGCCAGGACAGGCCCCACCGATCCTTGCACCAGCCGCACTCGCTTTCCTGGCCGCCATTGCTGACGATCGCGTTCCAAAGGCGGTCCGTCTCGACCTGGTCATCGGTCGCGATCTGAAAAGAGAAAGCCTCGCTGTGCTTGAACTGCGGGCCGCCGTTCAACCCGATGCACGGGATACCGACAACAGTGAACTCGACAACCAGCACGTCGCCTTGCCGGCCGTCTGGATAGTCACCCGGTGCGTGATGGACGGCGCCGACGGCGCTGTCGGGGAAGGTTTTGGCATAGAACTGGGCGGCCTCCATCGCAGTGCCGTCGTACCAAAGACAGATCGTGTTCTTGCCGGTCATGGTGTCTCCTGAACTTCAGTGAGCCGCACGCTCGCAGCGGGCCCACAAGCTACTGCGCCCCCGAAGGCATGTCAATTGCTGCGAGGCGATCCGCGGGCATGACATGGCGCGGAGGAGGGCGATCCGCCGACGTCGTGTGATGCAACGCGAGAAAATCGTGGCGATCGATCGATCGCGCCGAAAGCCTGGCGCCGCGCGTGTGATGTGAATCCAGGACGCGCACCCGGGGAACTGCACCTGCTGCAGCGAAACCCGCATGGGCTCACCCTTTTTTTGACGAATGCGTTGGCGAAGTGCCAGCGAAAACCGAGGTTTGATTTGAGAACGAAGAGAGCTGCCCGGCGGCGTGGCGATGCCACGCGGCTCATGCGCAGAAGCATGCTTTGCGTCGTGTTTGCGGTGGTTGCCGCGGTACAGGTTCCAGGTTGCAGCCTGGAACCTTCGACGACACCCCCATCGGCTTCCATTGAACCTGCGGCTCGTCCACGCGCCGCGGTCGAGGGCTTCGCACAGTGCCCACAGCATTTTCCCGGCCACCCGCCGACCGTCACGTGGCCAGGCCGACAGCGAGCTTTATGCTTTGACGGATTTGCAGCCTTGTACTCGGGCGAGAGCAAGACACCGATCTACACGGTCCAGAAACTCACACGCGCCAGCGTCGAAGCCGCGAAAGGCATCCGGCGCGTGGATCGCTTCTATCCCGAAGCGCGACTGCCGGCAGCCGATCGCGCACAGCTTGTCGACTACGCCGGCAGCGGCTACGACCGCGGCCATCTTTCGCCGGCCGGCGACATGCCCAGCAGCGCCGCGAAGGCCCAGTCCTTCTCGCTGGCGAACATGGTTCCCCAGGCGCCCGAACTCAACCAGGGTGCCTGGAACCAGATCGAGCAATCGACGCGCAAGTACGCGGCGCGCGCAAATGGCGCCGTCTACGTGTTCACCGGGGCCAGTTTCGATCGACAGCCGACCAAGATCGGCCCAGGCAAGGTCTGGGTTCCGGGCCACACCTGGAAGGTGGTCTACAGCAGCGCCGATGGGCGGGCCTGGGCGTACTGGACGGTCAACCGCGCCGGAACGCACAGCCTGAAGCCCATCAGCTACCAGGCGTTCGAACAACGCTCTGGTCTGACACTGTTGCCGGAAGCGATGCATTAGAACGGCGACGCGGTCTCGCGGGAGGCGTTCCGGGAGGACGACGGGCCAGCGGCTCGGGGTTGGACCAGGCAGGTGAGCTTCAGATATTTAACATAATATACATTGTATTATTCGCATGGCGACCGGCTGGGCGTAGCTACCTGTCGGCTGGTTTTCGCCTTCTGTTCGCTGATGCCGACACCCAGCATCACCAGCAATGCGACAGCGGCCAATCCACACGCCAACCAGAGATTGCCTGTCAGACCCCATCCATCCACGACCTGACCGCCCGTCCACGACCCCAACGCAATGCCGACATTGAACACGCCCACATACAGCGCGGCGGCGATCTCAACGGCACGCGGCGCGGCTTTCATCATCCAGGTCATCAGGCCGACCGACACACCGCCATAAGCCAGCCCCCAGACCAGCATTGCCGCCGCACCGCCCGTGTGGGAGCTGGCGATGGTCAGGAACAGCACCGGCGTCAGCAGCAGCCCCAGCGCAATCGCCGTCAGGGTCAGCACCGTACTGCGTGCCGCGACGATGCCTGCCAGGAAGTTGCCGGCGATGCCCGCAATGCCGTAGCCGAACAGCAGTGCGCCGATCCATTGCGGATCGAATCCCGACACCGACAACAGCAACGGGCGCACGAAGGTGAAAGCCATGAAGTGGCTGGCCACCAGCAGCAGCGTCAGGATCAGCCCGGCTTGCAAGCTGCGGTTGCCGAGCTGCTCGAGGAACTGGCGTACGGTGGCCGAGCTGGCAACAGGCAGCGCAGGAACGACGGCAAGATGAAGCACCAGCACCCCGCCACTGAACAATGCCATGCTGCCGAAGGCCCAGCGCCATCCGGCGAAATCGCCGATCAGCGCCCCGAGTGGTACGCCCAGCACGGATGCGGCCGCCACTCCGCCGAAGATGATGGATGTTGCCAAGCCGATCGCGTGACCCGGAACCAGCCGGGCAGCCAGGCCACCGGCAATGGCCCATATGCCCCCCATGCAGAAGCCGACCAGCACTCGGGCGGCCAACATCCAACCCAGGCTCGGTGCCAGAGCCGATGCCAGGTTGGCGATCACCAGCAGTCCCAGCAATCCGCACAGAATCCTGCGCCGGTCCATGCCGCCGGACGCGATCACCACCAGCGGCGCGAACAATGCTGCGAGCAACGCGGGCAGCGAAATCGTCAGGCTGGCGGTTCCGGTGGAAATGTCCAGCGTGTCGGCGATGGGTGTCAGCAGCCCGACCGGAAGCATTTCCGTCGTCACGACGGAGAAAGTGGCAAGACCGACAGCCACCACAGCCAGCCAAGGATGTCGGGCCGAGGCCCCGTCGGACGCAGATGAAAATGTGCTCATGGCTCAAGCCCTTGAAATGATGAAACGGGGTGAGCCGCCATCACGCGGCACCTAATAATGGCGAGCCGTGCGCGTGCAGGCGCCGATGCCCCCATAGCGCCACCAGCAGCACAGCCACCCCAGCGCACAGCGCGACGGTGAATCCGGCGCGTGCCCCGCCGTCATCCACCAACTGGCCGGATCCTGCCGCGCCCAGCGCCACGCCGACGTTCAACCCAGCCAGCAGCCAGGTCATGCCTTCGGTCAGCCGGCGCTCCGGCACCAGGCGCTCGACCAGCGACATCGCCACGATCATGGTGGGAGCGAAGGACAGCCCGGCGACCAGCACGGCACCAGCCAGCGCGGGAATGCTGCCCACCAGCAGCAAGGGCAACGTGGTTACCGCCGTCACCACACCGCCCAGCAACAGCAGCCGGTGCAATGGCGTTTGCAGCTTGAGCGCGCCGAACAACAGCCCGGCCAGGCAGGAACCAGCGGCGTAGGCCGACAAGACGAGACTGGCCGCAGCCGGCTGGCCCTGTTGTTCGGCAAAGGCCACGCTGACGATGTCCACCGTGCCGACGATGACGCCCATTGCGACCATCAGCAGCGCCAGCAGTCGCACGTTCGCCAATCGGATCACCGATCCCGAACCCTCGGCGGCGGCGTCTTGCGTGTCGACCGGCGGTTCGGTGCCCCGCTGCACGACCAGAGCGAACACACCCAGGATCAGCAACAGCGCCGCTCCGAGCGGGCCGGCCTGGGGCGATACCACCACGGAAAGCCCTACCGCCAGCGGCGGCCCGGCGATGAAAGTGACTTCATCGAGCACTGTTTCCAGCGAATAAGCCGTTTGCAAGTGTGGCTGGCCCCGGTACAACGCCGTCCAACGCGCCCGCACCATCGCCGACATGCTGGGCATGCAACCCGCCAGCAAGGCCCCCAGGAACAGCGTCCAGTCGGGTGCCAGCCGCCAGGAGCCGGCGAGCAAAAGCAGCAGGCCGACGACGCTGATGGCCGTGGCTGCGGGTAACACGCGGCCTTGTCCATGTCGATCCACCAGCCGGGAGACCTGCGGGGACAGCAGCGCGTAGGTCAGCACGAAGGTGGCGGATACGGCCCCCGCCAGTGCAAAGCTGCCGCGCAGTTGCGACAGCATCGTGATGATGCCGATGCCCGTCATCGGCAGCGGAATCCGCGCCAGCAGGCCGGCCAGGGCAAATCCCCTGGTGCCAGGCGCGGCGAAAAGTTCTCGATAAAGGTTGGCCATTTCGCTCTCCGTGGGCGCCCCATTTGCCATGACAAGGCAATGCGGCGAAAATACAAACACTCCGTATGAATATCATTCTATATTCATACGAAGTGTTTGTAAATAATCATACGGTTCGTATGCAAGGAGAACGGATGGTCCGCCGCACCCGCGTCGAGATGGAAGAAACCCGAGCCACATTGCTCGCGACCGCCCGCAAGGTCTTCAGCGAGCGCGGCTACGCTGACACTTCGATGGACGACCTCACTGCGCAGGCCGGCCTGACCCGTGGCGCGCTCTATCACCATTTCGGCGACAAGAAGGGCTTGCTGGCGGCGGCCGTGGAGCAGATCGACGCCGAGATGGATACGCGACTGCAAGCCATCTCCGACAGCGCCGAGGACGCCTGGGAAGGCTTTCGCAGGCGATGCAGCGCCTATCTGGAGATGGCGCTGGAGCCGGAAATCCAGCGCATCGTGCTGCGCGACGCCAGGGCCGTGCTGGGTGGGGCCTCACCCGAGTCGCAACGCCATTGCGTCGAGTCGATGCAAGGTCTGATTGACGACCTTATCCAGCAGGGCATGGTGGCCGAGGCCGATCCACAGGCACTGGCATCGCTGATCTACGGCAGCCTGGCCGAAGCGGCGCTCTGGATCGCAGATGGTGATGACGGCGATGCAAGACTGGCGCGAGGCGTGGCTGCGCTGGAGTTACTGCTGCGTGGGTTGTTGGTGAAGCGATAGTCTTGCTTACCACTTGCCCGCATTCGGCTGCTTGCTGCGCACCGCTGCAGCCAGCACATCGGCCGCATCCTGCCGCTGCGCACGCTGCGCGAACTGCACGGCCGTCAGCCCTTGCTGGTTCTTCATCAGCGGATCGGCGCCCTCCTCTAGCAGCAGCTTCACGCTCTCGAGCGAGCCGTACATCGCCGCCATCATCAACGGCGTGGTGCCGTTGGGCGACTGGGCATCGATGAAGGCGTACTTGTCGAGCAGCAGCTTCATGATCTCCACCTGGCCACTCGACGCCGCGTAGTGCAATGGCGTCCAGCCCGGCTTGTTGATGTCGGCGTCGCGCGCCATGAGCTTGACGACCAGGTCCTTCTGGCCCTTGATGGCGGCGAGCATCAGCGGGCTTTCATCGCTGGCATTGCGCGACTCGACGTTGGTCTTGGGCGACGACAGCAGCACGTCGATCACCTTCGGCGAAGGTTCACGGACCGCGATCAGCAGGCCCGTGAGCCCGTTGGCATCGCGCGTGTTCGGGTCGAAGCCCCGGTTCAGGAGCGACTGCACGCCACTGGCGTTGTCGCCGCGCACGGCCCGGAAGAAATCATCGAACGAGTCGGCACTGGCGGAAAAAGATACCAATAAAACAAAAAGATAGACGAATTTCTTCATGTGAGTTCTCAAGTTTTCACGCCCGCAAAGAGCGTCTCGAAGTTCTGGCTGGTGGCCGCCGCGATCGCTTCGACGGGCAATTGCCGCAGCTGCGCGATCTGCTGTGCCACGAAGGGCACGTAAGACGGATTGTTGGTCTTGCCGCGGTAAGGCACCGGCGCCAGGTACGGGCTGTCGGTCTCGATCAGCATGCGGTCGAGCGGCACGAATGCCGCCACGTCGCGCAGGTCCTGCGCCTTCTTGAAGGTCAGGATGCCCGAGAAGGAGATGTAGAAGCCGAGATCGAGCGCGGCGCGGGCGACTTCGGCCGTTTCGGTGAAGCAATGGAACACGCCCCCGGCGGCCTGCCCCGTGCCGTCCTCGCCCTCCTCCTTGAGGATCGCCAGCGTGTCGGCCGAGGCCTCGCGGGTGTGGATCACCAGCGGCATGCGCACCTGCTGCGCGGCGCGGATGTGCACCCGGAAGCGGTCGCGCTGCCATGCCATGTCGGCGATGCTGCGGCCACCCTTGCGCTCTTCCATCTGGTAGTAGTCGAGGCCGGTCTCGCCGATGGCCACGACCTTGGGCAGCGCCGCACGCCGCACCAGGTCCTCGATGCTGGGCTCGGCGATGTCCTCGTTGTCGGGATGCACGCCGACGCTGGCCCAGAAGTTGTCGTATTGCGCGGCCAGCGCCTGCACGTCGGCGAACTCCTCCAGCTTGGTGCAGATGCACAGCGCGCGGTCGACCTGTGCGGCCGCCATGGCGGCGCGGATCTGCGGCATCTCCAAAGCGAATTCCGGAAAGGTGAGATGGCAATGGGAGTCGGTGAACATCGGTACGGCTGCTGCGGAAATGAAGAGGCCATCGCAGCGCGCGCGACCCGGGTCGCGCGGCGGTGGCTCAGATGGTCTGGGTGGGGCGGTCGGAGGCCATCGAGCCGCCCAGGGCTTCCTCGATGCGGGCCTTGAGCTGGCGCGATTTTTCGTCGGCCGGGAAGCGCACGCCGACGCCGGGGGCGCGGCTGCCGGCCGCGCGGGCCGGCGTGATCCAGGCGACCTTGCCGGCCACGGGGTAGCGCTGCGGGTCGTCCGGCAGGGTCAGCAGCACATAGACGTCGTCGCCCAGCCGGTACTCGCGCGAGGTGGGAATGAAGATGCCGCCTTCGGCGAACAAGGGGATGTAGGCCGCATAGAGCGCGCCCTTCTCCTTGATCGCCAGCTGGATCACGCTGGGCCGTTGGGGCGCGGTGGCGGGGCTGGTGGGGATGTTCATGGGCGTCGGGCGGAGTTTAGGGTGCTTCGCGCCTCGCTCACAAGCGCTTCCAGCATCAGGCCCGCATTGAACGGATGCTCGGCGGTACGGGCCGCCGCCGCCAGGGACTTGGACCAGCGCGCCAGTGCGACGTCCGACGGCGCCGGCGGCAGCTCGCCGGCGGCGAAGAACCGGGGCTCGGCCCCGCTGCCGACGGCCATCAGGTCATGACACAGTTTCTGCAGCGCGCCGATGGCTTGCGCCGGTGCCTGGTCCGTCAGCGCTGAGACCTCGCCGCGCTGCATGGCCTTGGGCAGCAGCGACCAGGCCTTGGGCGAAGCGCCGCTGCGTGCCAAGCGCAAGGCGTCGCTGGGCCGGCCGCCCGCCGCACGCAGCAAGGCCGGCGCATCGGCCGCCGACACCGCGTGCGCGACCAGCCAGTCGACCGCCTCCGCCGGCTCGGGCCACGGCAGCGTGAAACCCAGGCAGCGGCTGCGGATGGTCGGCAGCAACTGCCAGGCGGCCTCGCTGGCGAGCACGAAGCGCACATCGCCCACCGGCTCTTCCAGGGTCTTGAGCAAGGCGTTGGCCGTGATCGCGTTCATGCGCTCGGCCGGATAGACGAACACCACCTTGCCGCGCCCACGCGCGCTGGTGCGCTGGGCGAAGCCGACCGCATCGCGCATCGCTTCCACACGAATCTCGCGGCTGGCCTTGCGTTTCTTGTCGTCGATGTCGGCCTGCGCCTTTTCGTCGAGCGGCCAGCCGAGCTCCATCATGGCCGTCTCGGGCATCAGCACGCACAGGTCGGCATGGGTGCGGACCTCGATCGCATGGCAGCTGGTGCAGTGGCCGCAAGCGCCCTGCGCGGTCGGCGTCTCGCACAGCCAGGCCGAGGCCAACGCCATCGCCAGATCGTATTGGCCCAGGCCGGAAGGGCCTTGCAGCAGCCAGGCATGGCCGCGCTGGCGCAACAGGTCGGACAGCGGGCGGACGAGCCACGGGGACAGCGGCGGCGTCATGCAATCAGTCCGCGTTGGCGCAGCACGGCTTCGACCTGTTGCCAGACCTGGTCGCGCGGCCGGTCGGCGTCGATGCGCGCGAAGCGCGGCGCCTTCGCGCGCTCGGCATAGCCGGCCGCGACCTGCTGGAAGAAGGCGACGGGCTGGGCTTCGAACTTGTCGGGCAGGCGCGCGCCGGCCAACCGGGCCGCGGCGACTTCGGGCTTCAAGTCGAACCAGAAGGTGAGGTCGGGCTGCAGCAAGGCCTCACCGCCTTCGGCCCCCTGCCCTGCCTGCACCCAGCGCTCGAGCGTGCCGAGCACGGCAAGGTCGAAGCCGCGGCCGGCACCCTGGTAGGCGAAGGTCGCGTCGGTGAAGCGGTCGCACAGCACCACCTCGCCACGCGCCAGCGCAGGCGCGATCACGTTCACGATGTGGTCGCGGCGTGCCGCGAAGACCAGCAGCGACTCGGTCAGCGCATCCATCGGCTGCGACAGGATCAGCCCGCGCAGCGTTTCGGCCAGCGGCGTGCCGCCGGGTTCACGCGTGCGCGTGACCGTGCGGCCGGCGGTCTTGAACAGCGCCTCGAGCGCGTCGATGTGGCTCGACTTGCCCGCGCCGTCGATGCCTTCCAGCGTCAGGAAAAGTCCGCTCATGGTCCGTTGTTCCTGGGTTTGGATTCGATGCCGCGCTGGTAGCGGTTCACGGCCCGGTTGTGATCGTCCAGCGTGGCGCTGAACTGGCTCGAGCCGTCGCCGCGCGAGACGAAATACAGCGACTTGCTCTGCGCCGGCTGGATCGTGGCCAGCAGCGCCGCCTTGCCCGGCATGGCGATGGGCGTGGGCGGCAGGCCGCCGCGGGTGTAGGTGTTCCAGGGCGTGTCGGTCTGCAGGTCCTTCTTGCGCAGGTTGCCTTCGTAGGCCGTGCCCATGCCGTAGATCACCGTCGGGTCGGTCTGCAGCGGCATGCCGATGCGCAGCCGGTTCACGAAGACCGCCGCAACTTCGGGGCGGTCCTTGGCCTGGCCTGTCTCCTTTTCGACAATGCTGGCCAGAATCAGCAACTCATCGGACGTTTTCAGCGGCAAATCATTGGCGCGTGCGGCCCAGGCCGCGTCGAGCTTCTTGTCCATGGCCCGCATCGCGCGCTGCAGCACGGCGAAGTCGGTCGAGCCCTTCGAGTAGGTGTAGGTGTCGGGGAAGAAGCGACCTTCCGGATGCACGCCGGGCTTGCCGAGCCGCGCCATCAGCGCCGCGTCGGCCTCGCCCACCGTTTCGGGCTTGAGCTGGTCGGCCTTGGCCAGCGCGGCGCGCACCTGCCGGAAATTCCAGCCCTCGACCAGCACCAGGCTGCGCGTGGCCTCCTCGCCGCGCACCAGCATGTTGAGCAGCGTGCGTGGGGTCACACCGCGCTCGAGTTCGTAGCTGCCGGCGCGGATCTGGCGATCCTGGCCCGAGAAGCGGAACCAGGCGTAGAGCAGTTGCGGCTGCACCCGGGTGCCGGCCGCAGCCACCGCTTCGGCCACGCCGCGCGGCGTGGTGCCGGGCTCCACGGACAGGTCGACGTTGGGGGCTGCGAGGTCGAGCGGGCGGTTCACCCACCACAGGCCCCAGGCGCCCGCGCCCAGCGCGGCAACGGCGCACAAAAGGAAGATCGTGAGGAAGAAGCGGCGCAAGGGAACAGGGAGAAATGAAGAGGGGCACAGTGCCCTGAAAGTCGAGTCCGCGCGGTAGCCCTGCGGGTCGAACGGATGGCGTGCGGCCATGATAATTCAGCGATGACCTCTGCCCTCCTGAATGGTGTAACTCCCCTCCCCCACCTGGGCGTGATCCGCGCCGAGGGCCCGGATGCCGCGAGCTTCCTGCACGGCCAATTGACGCAGGACTTCGCGCTGCTCGAACCCGCCGAGGCGCGGCTGGCGGCTCTCTGCACCGCCAAGGGCCGGATGATCGCGAGCTTCATCGGCGTGCGCCCGCGGGCCGACCTGGTGCTGCTGGTCTGCAGCCGTGACATCCTCGCCGTCACGCTCAAGAAGCTGTCGATGTACGTGCTGCGCGCCAAGGTGAAGCTCAGCGACGCCAGCGAATCGACCGCGCTGTTCGGCCTCGCCGGATCGGCATTGGCCGCCAACGGCGTCGATGCCGCGGCACCGGTCGGCGCACGCATCGCGCGCGCCGTGCCCGACGGCGAAGACGAGATCGGCATCGTGCCGCTTTACCCGGCCGACGGCGTGCCGCGCGCGCTGTGGATCGCACCGGTCGCCGCGCCCGCGCCGACCGGCCCCGCGCTGGACGCCGCGCTCTGGCCCTGGAGCGAGGTGCGCAGCGGCATCGCGACCTTGAGCACGCCGGTGCTCGATGCCTTCGTACCGCAGATGCTCAACTTCGAATCGGTGGGCGGCGTGAACTTCAAGAAGGGTTGCTACCCGGGCCAGGAGATCGTTGCGCGCAGCCAGTTCCGCGGCACGCTCAAGCGCCGTACCTATGTGGTCACCGCCGACGCGCCGGTCGAGGCCGGCCAGGAAGTCTTCGCGGCCAGCGACGCGGAGCAGCCGGTCGGCACCGTCGTGCAGGCGGCCGCGGCACCCGACGGCCGCTGGGCCGCGCTGGTGTCGATGCAGATCGCGGCGCTCGAAGCCGGTGCGCTGCATGCGGTGAGCGCGCAAGGCCCGGCGCTCACGGTCGAGCCCCTGCCCTACCCGCTGCTGGCCGACATCTAGGCAACGGCCCGTCCCATGCAGAACGGCGCCCTCGGGCGCCGTTTTTTCATCAGCAGCAGCGCCCCTTGCCGCCGCCGTAGCGCGCCTGCTCCCGCTCGCGGAAGAAGGCGACCTCGTTCATCGGCGCCTGGTCGGGGTGCGTGGCCGCCATGTGCCGCAGGTAGGCGCCGTAGTCGGGCTGGCCCACCATCAGCCGCAGCGACTGGGCCAGCGAGCGGCCGAGGTAGCGGCCCGCCTCCGGCAGGCTCATGCCCGAGTTCAGCATCAGGTGCGCGCCGGTTCGAAGGCTTCGTAAGGCGTCTCGTGCACCGTCGGCCGGTTCACGCGGCGCGCGGCCAGGCAGGCCTTCACGCTGTAGACCAGCACGCTCAGCACCACGAAGATGAACAGCGCGCACAGCGCGGCGTCGAGCCGGTCGTTGAAGACGATGCGCGACATCGCCTCGGGCGTCTTGGCCGGCGCGATCAGCACGCCCTGGGCCAGGCCGTCGGCGTACTTCGCGGCATGCGAGAGGAAGCCGACCTTCGGGTCCGGCGAGAAGATCTTGAGCCAGCCGGCCGTCAGCGTGCAGGCCAGCAGCCAGACGGTGGGCACCAGTGCCACCCAAGCATAGCGCTCGCGCTTCATGCGGAACAGCACCACCGTGCCCAGCATCAGCGCCACGGCCGCGAGCATCTGGTTCGAGATGCCGAACAGCGGCCACAGCGTGTTGATGCCGCCCAGCGGGTCGACCACGCCCTGGTAGAGGAAGTAGCCCCAGGCCGCGACCGTGAGCCCGGTGGCGAACAGGTTGGCCGGCAGCGAATCGGTGCGACCCAGCGCGGGCACGAAGCTGCCCAGCAGGTCCTGCAGCATGAAGCGGCCGGCACGCGTGCCTGCGTCTACCGCGGTCAGGATGAACAGCGCCTCGAACAGGATCGCGAAGTGGTACCAGAAGGCCATCATGCCCGGGCCGCCCAGCGCCTGGTGCAGGATGTGCGCCATGCCCACGGCCAGCGTCGGCGCGCCGCCGGTGCGTCCGAGAATGGTGGTCTCGCCCACGTCCTTGGCGGTCTGGATCAGCATCTCGGGCGTCACCACGAAGCCCCAGCTCGAGATGGTCTGCGCGACGGTGGCCGGCGTGTTGCCGACCAGCGCGGCCGGGCTGTTCATCGCGAAGTAGATGCCGGGCTCGATGCACGAGGCCGCGACCAGCGCCATCACGGCAACGAAGGATTCGGCCAGCATGCCGCCGTAGCCGATGAAGCGCATGTGGCGCTCGTTGTCGATCATCTTGGGCGTGGTGCCCGAGGAGATCAGCGCATGGAAACCCGACACCGCGCCGCAGGCGATGGTGATGAACAGGAAGGGGAACAGGCTGCCCGACCAGACCGGGCCGTTGCCCTGCGCGAACTGCGTGACGGCCGGCATCTGCAGCGTCGGCGCGACGAACACGATGCCCACGGCCAGCGCCAGGATGGTGCCGATCTTCAGGAAGGTCGACAGGTAGTCGCGCGGCGCGAGCAGCAGCCAGACCGGCAGCGTGGCGGCGATGAAGCCGTAGCCGATCAGCATCCAGGTCAGCGCCTTGCCGTCGAAGGTGAAGAGCGCGGCCCAGTCGGGGTGCTGGCTGACCGCCTGCCCGCCGAAGATCGCGAGCATCAGCAGCACGAAACCGATCACCGAGACCTCGCCGATGCGGCCCGGCCGCAGGTACCGCAGGTACACGCCCATGAAGAGCGCGACCGGAATCGTCGCCCCGACGGTGAAGGTGCCCCAGGGCGATTCGGCCAGCGCCTTCACCACGATCAGCGCCAGCACCGCCAGGATGATGATCATGATCATGAAGGTGCCGAACAGCGCGATCATGCCCGGCACGATGCCCATCTCCTGCTTGATCAGGTCGCCCAGCGAACGGCCGTCGCGGCGCGTCGAGATGAACAGCACGATGAAGTCCTGCACCGCGCCCGCGAACACCACGCCCGCCAGGATCCACAGCAGGCCGGGCAGGTAGCCCATCTGCGCCGCGAGCACCGGACCCACCAGCGGACCGGCACCGGCGATGGCCGCGAAGTGGTGGCCGAACAGCACGTTCTTGTCGGTCGGCACGTAGTCCAGGCCGTCGTTGTGGCGGTGCGCGGGCGTCTTGCGGGTGCCGTCCAGGCCCAGCACCTTGTCGGCGATGAACAGGCTGTAGTAGCGGTAGGCGATCAGGTAGACGCAGAGCGCGGCCACCACGATCCACAGCGCGCTGATCGCTTCACCGCGCGAAAGTGCGACGGTGCCGAGCGCGAAGGCGCCCACGATCGCGATGACGAGCCACACCAGGTGGCGTCGGATGCTTTGCATCGGTTTGTCTCCAGAAAAAAGTTTCTGGAGTGTTCCCGGCCGGGGCGCATCTGCCATCCGTCTCAACGCGCGACCATCCTGCGCGGTATTGCCTAAGGGATAACCCTTTACTTCAAGGATGGGCTCAGCTGTTCCCGAACTGGCGCGCGTGTTCCACCGCGTACTTGATGAGCTCGGCCTGCCCCTCGATGCCGAGCCGGCGCTTGATGCTCTGCCGATGCGCCTCGACCGTGCGCACGCTGAGGTCGAGGTCGCGTGCGATCTGCTTGCTCGATTCGCCGCGGCCCAGCGCCGTGAGGATCTCGCTTTCGCGCGGGGTGAGCGTCGGCCGCTGCGACTGGTTGCGGAACAGCCGCTGCGACACCGCCGGACTCAGGAAGGTCCCGCCCGCCGTCACGGCCTGGATCGCCGCCACGATCTCGCCCGCCGGCGCATCCTTGAGCACATAGCCGCGCGCACCCGCCTGCAGCGCGCGCTGCACGTACTCGGGGTTGTCGTACATGCTCAGCATCACGATGTGCAGACCGGGCTGGCGTTCCAGCAGCACGCCGGCGAGTTCGATGCCGTTCATGTCCTTCATGCCCACGTCGGTGAGCACCAGGTCGGGCTGGAGCATGGCGACCTGCGCGATCGCCTCCTGCGCCGAGCCGGCCTCGCCCACAATCGCCAGCCCCGGCAACGGGCCCAGCCGCGCGCGCAGGCCGTCGCGCACCAGCGGATGGTCGTCGACGAGGAAGAGGCGGACGGGCGGGGATTCGGTCATGCGGCGCGTGCGATTGTGACCGGCGCCGCCGCGACGATGCGGGTGCCGCCCTCCCCGGCCTGCACGTCGAGCATGCCGCCGATCGCGTCCATGCGTTCGCGCATGTTGCGCAGGCCGATGCCGCGGCGCGGGTCCCCGCTCAGCGCGGCCTCGTCGAAACCCCGGCCGTCGTCCTGCACCGTCAGCCGCACGCTGGCCCGCCCGAAGGCCAGCGCCAGCGTGACCTGGCTCGCCTCTGCGTGCTTGTGCACGTTGGTCAGCGCCTCTTGCGCCACGCGGAACAGCGCGGTCTTCACGTCTTCCGGCAGCTCGATCGCCGTGCCCTCGGCATGCACCTGCACGCGCAACGGCGCCTCCTCGCCGAATTCGTCGCCCAGCCGCTCGAGCGCAGCCGGCAGGCCCAGCGTGTCGAGCAGCGCGGGCCGCAGCCGGTGCGAGATACGCCGGACCTCCGACAGCGAATCGTTGAGCCGCGACAGCGCCTTGGGCAGGGCCGGCGGCGTGGCCTGCTGCCCGCGCTCGAGCGTGTCGACCGCCGATTCGATCAGCAGCTTGGCCGACACCAGCGTCTGGCTGATGCCGTCGTGCAGTTCGCGCGCCAGGTGGCCGCGCTCGTCTTCCTGCGACTGCACCACCTGCCGCGCGAGCAGGCGCAGCCGGGCTTCGGACACCCGGTGCTCGCTGAGGTTGAGCAGCAGCCCGCCCGCGCTCACCACGCCCAGGCACACGGCGGCGATGGCCGCGATCCACAGCATGGTGGTCGTGACGTTCTCGCTCACCTGGTGCTGCAGCGACTGCACCGCGGCTTCGACGTCGTCGAGGTACAGCCCAGTGCCCAGCATCCAGTTCCAGCGCGGCAGCGAGGTGATGTAGCCGAGCTTGGGCGCCATCTGCGCGCTCGAGGGCTTGCGCCACTCGTACTCGACGTAGCCGCCGCCCTTGCGCACCTGGCCGACCAGGTCCTGGATCGTCGCCCGGCCCTGCGAATCGCGCAGCTCCCAGAGGTTCTGGCCCTCGAGCTCGTGCTGGCGCGAGTGCATCAGCGAACGCCCGTCCATGTCGTAGACGAAGAAGTAGCCGTCGTTGCCGTAGTCGAGCGCGGCCAGCCGGCGCAGCGCCTCGTTGCGCGTCTGTTCGTCGTCACGGCCGGTGTCGTAGAGCGGGCGCACCGTACTGACCGCCAGCTCGACGTAGCTGCGCAGCTCGGAGCGCCGCTGCGACAGCAGGCTCAGTTCGACCAGCGCACGCTCGCGCGCCGCCAGCTCGCGCTCCTGGTGGCGCACCGCGGTGGCCACCAGCAGCAGCGCCACCACGAGCGGCACCACCGCGAGCGTGATGATCTTGGTGCGCAGGCGCATCGCGCGTTCTTCTTCAGTCGAGCGTGCGGCGCATCTCGATGTGCGCGATGCCGGCCTCTTCGAAAGGCGCGCCGTGCGGCGCATAGCCCAGGCGACGGTAGAAGGCCTCGGCGCTGCGCTGCGCATGCAGCGTGATCTCGCGGTCGCCGCGCGCCTTTGCCGCGGCCTCGAGCGCGCGCAGCACCGCCGCGCCCTGGCCGCCGCCGCGCAGGTTGCGGTGCACGGCCATGCGCCCGATGCGCCCCACGCCGGGTGCTTCGCTCAGCAGGCGCGCGGTGCCGATCACCCGGCCCAACCGGTTGCGCGCCACCGCATGCAGCGCGGTCGCATCGTGTTCGTCCCACTCGAGCGTTTCGGGGATGCGCTGCTCCTGCACGAACACCGCGCGCCGGATCGCGCCCGCGCCGCTGCCCAGCGCTTGCCAGTCGCCGGTTTCGACCGTGAACATCGGCTCGCCGGCCTCGTAGGCGCTGAAGATCGCGCGCAGCGCATCGGGCACCGGCCGCGAGGTCTGCGTGGCCGGGTCGGCGAAGACGTAGACCAGCTCGCTGGTGACCAGCAGCTCGTCGCCGCGGAACAGGCCGCCGCGGAACACGATCGACGAGGTGCCGACGCGCACGCATTTCATGCCCACGTCGAGCGCGTCGTCCATGCGCGCCGAGGCGTTGAATTCGATCGTCGCCTTCTTCACGTAGAGATCGCCTTCGAGCGACTCCATCGAGGCCTCGTAGGGCAAGGCCAGCGCACGCCAGTAGTCCGACATCGCGGTGTCGAAGTACATCAGGTAGTGGGCATTGAAGACGATCTTCTGCATGTCGACTTCGGCCCAGCGCACACGCAGCCGGTGGAAGAAGCGGAAGTCGCCGCGGGAAAGCGTTTCGGTCATGGGTTCAGGGCCTCCTTCAGGGCGTTGGCGGCATCGGCATGGGCCTGCAGCGCCTCGGGCACGGCGCGGCCCATCTTGACGAATTCGTGGATCACGCCGCGGTAGATCTCCAGGTCGACCGGGACCCCGGCGGCGCGCAGCTTGTCAGCATAGGCGATGCCTTCGTCGACCAGCGGATCGGCTTCGGCCAGCCCGATCCAGGCCGGCGCGACGCCCTCGACATCGTCGGCGTTGAGCGGCGCGAAGCGCCAGTCGTCGCGGTCGGCCGGGCTGCGCACGTACTGACCGAAGAACCAGCTGATCAGCGCCTCGTCGAGCAGCGGCCCGCAGGCGAAGCGCTCGTGCGAGGGCGTGTCCTGGTGCGCGGTGGTGCCCGGGTAGAACAGCAGCTGCAGCGCCACCGGAATGCCCGCATCGCGCGCCATCACCGCGCACACCGCGGCCAGCGTGCCGCCCGCGCTGTCGCCGCCGAGCGCGAGCAGGCCCCCGTCGAGCCCCAGCGAGGCGGCCTCGCGGGCCACGAACTGCACCGCGTCCCAGGCGTCGTCGGAGGCGGTCGGAAACTTGTGTTCGGGCGCGAGCCGGTAGTCGATCGAAACCACCGCGCAACCGCTGCGGCTCGCGAGCACACGGCACAGCGTGTCGTGCGTGGCGATGCTGCCGACGGTGAAGCCCCCGCCGTGGAAATACACCAGCACCGGCAGCACCGCGTCCGAGGGCGCGTAGAGCCGCGCCGGCAGCGCGAAGCCGTCGCGCGCGGCGATGCTGAAGTCCTCGATGCGCGCGAGCGCCGGCTTGGGCACCTCGAGCACGCCGGCGCCCTTTTCGTACGCGGCCTTGGCCTCGGCCGCAGTCAACGTGGCCATCGACGGATGCCCGGCGCGCGCCATGCGCTCGACCACGCTGGCCATCTTCGGGGTCAGCATGCGGACCTCGCGTGCGCCGACGTGGCAAGAAAAGGTGTTCCCGCCGTGACATCGGCAAGGGTTTTGTTCATGGGCAAGATGGCGTCCTGTTGCTAGATTCAAGCTTCCAAATCGTACCGCCCCCCAAGCAACCGCCATGGCCCTCATCCAGTACCTGACCCAGATCCAGTTCGAATTCGGCGCGATCCGCCTGCTCAGCGCCGAGTGCGCGCGCGTGGGCATCCACCGCCCGATGATCGTGACCGACGCCGGCGTGCGTGCCGCGGGCATCCTGCAGACCACGCTGGACGCGCTCGGCGACCTGGAGGTGTCGGTGTTCGACGCCACGCCCTCGAACCCCACCGAGGCCGCGGTGCGCGCCGCGGTCGACCTGTACCGTTCGGGCCGTTGCGACGGGCTGATCGCGGTCGGCGGCGGCTCGGCCATCGACTGCGCCAAGGGAGTGGCCATCGCGGCCACGCATGAGGGGCCGCTCAAGACCTACGCGACCATCGAGGGCGGCTCGCCCAAGATCACCGAGAACGTCGCGCCGCTGATCGCGGTGCCGACCACCAGCGGCACCGGCAGCGAAGTGGCGCGCGGCGCGATCATCATCGTGGACGACCACCGCAAGCTGGGCTTCCACAGCTGGCACATCCTGCCCAAGGCCGCGATCTGCGACCCCGAACTCACCTTCGGCCTGCCGCCCCGGCTCACGGCCGCGACCGGCATGGACGCGATCGCCCATTGCATGGAGACCTTCATGTCGGCAGCCTTCAATCCGCCGGCCGACGGCATCGCGCTCGACGGGCTGGAGCGCGCCTGGGCCCACATCGAACGCGCGACCAAGGACGGCAGCGACCGCGAAGCCCGGCTCAATCTCATGAGCGCCTCGATGCAGGGCGCGATGGCCTTCCAGAAGGGTCTGGGCTGCGTGCATTCGCTGAGCCACAGCCTGGGCGGCGTCGACCCCCGCCTGCACCACGGCACGCTCAACGCGCTCTTCCTGCCGGCCGTGATCCGCTTCAACGCGGGCGCCGAATCGGTGCAGAAGGAGCAGCGCCTGCAGCGCATGGCGCGCGCGATGAACCTCGACTCCGCCGGCGACCTGGGCGATGCGATTCGAGACATGAGCCGACGCCTGGGCTTGCCCGCTGGACTGGCCGAAGTGGGCGTGACGCGCGACCTGTTCGACAAGGTGATCGACGGCGCGATGGCCGACCACTGCCACAAGACCAACCCGCGCCTCGCGACGCGGGACGACTACCGCGAGATGCTCGAAGCCTCGATGTGAGGCTCGGGCAGCGGGTTCAGGGCGACGGCGCGATCGCCTCGGCGTACTCGTAGAGCAGGCCCAGCAGCTCTTCCCCGCGCTCGTCGGCCGTCTCTGCCGCAGTGTCGATCTCGGCAAAGAACTGGTCGACGTTGCGCGCCCCGCCCTCGCCTTCGAGCAGCCGCGCTGCGCGGTGCGCTTCCCAGCGCTCGGCCTCTTCCGGCGTGAGCGTGTCCAGGAAGTTGCGCGCGCGGTAGCGGAAGAAGATTTCCTCGAGCCGCGGGTCGTCGAAACCCGTGCGAGCCTCTGCGAGCGCGGCCGGCGCCAGTTCGCGCAGCTGGTTGAGCCGCCGCCGGTCGGCATTGCCCACGAAGCCGCCGTAGAGGTCCTCGTCGACGTCGGGTGTGGCCTCCTTGGGCCGCGCATACACCTGCGGCCAGATGGCGCTCATGTCGGGCAGGCCGGCCGCGATCTCGGCATTGCGCAGCGCGGCCTCGATGTCGATGTTCCAGCGCTCGGCCATCGCCGGTGCCAGCGTCTTGAGCTTGCCCACCACCATCGGCGACTTGTTGAGGTGGATGCCTTTCACCGGCAGCCGCGTCACGCCTTCGGGCAGGTCGGCGCTGCGCGTGAAAAGGCGCAGGCGCAGGGTCTCGACGTCGAGGTCGCGCAGCTCCGACGGGTCGTGCGCCAGGTCCCAGGCGATCAATTCGTTCTTGTTGGTCGGGTGGCTGGCCAGCGGCCACATCACGGCCAGGCAGCCGCGCTCGGCCGGGAACATGCCCGAGACGTGCAGGAAGGGCCGCGCGGTCTCGCGCGTCGCGGGCAGGCCCAGCTCGTTCGCCACGCGGTCCTTGCGGTGCAGGCCGAAGGCGAAGTCGAACAGCTTGGGTTGCCGGTCGCGGATCAGCCTGGCCAGCGCGATGGTGGCGCGCACGTCGGACAGCGCATCGTGCGCCGCCTCGTGCAGCAGGCCGTTGGCGCGCGCCAGATCGCCGAGCTTGAAGCTGGGCTTGCCGTCTTCCTTGGTGGGCCACTCGATGCCCTCGGGGCGCAAGGCATAGGTCAGCCGCACCACGTCGAGCAGGTCCCAGCGGCCGCAATCGTTCTGCCACTCGCGCGCATAGGGGTCGATCAGGTTGCGCCAGAACAGGAAGCGCGTGACCTCGTCGTCGAAGCGGATGGTGTTGTAGCCCACGCCGATGGTGCCGGGTTGCGAGAACACACGCTCGACCTCGGCCGCGAACTGGTGCTCGGGCACGCCGCGCTCCAGCGCGAGCTGCGGCGTGATGCCGGTGATCAGGCAGGCCTCGGGGCTGGGCAGGTAGTCGGGCGCGGGCTGGCAATAGAGCATCAGCGGCTCGCCGACTTCGTTCAGGTCGGCATCGGTGCGGATGGCGGCGAACTGCGAGGGGCGATCGCGGCGCGGCACGGCGCCGAAGGTTTCGTAGTCGTGCCAGAGGAAGGTGTGGGCGGACATGGGTTCGCTGGAGTCAGAGCAAGGGTGAAAAAAGTCGGGCCACCGAATCGCCCAGGCGGCGCAGGAAGGTCTGCGGCCGGTTCAGGCGCACCGCGGCGGCGCTGTGCAGGTCGGTCTCGAACTGGGCGGCCAGCGGCTGCGCCAGGGCCGGACCGTACACCACCGCCATCACCTCGAAGTTGAGGCGGAAGCTGCGGTTGTCGAAATTGGCGGTGCCGATCATCGCGCAATGGTCGTCGACGACCAAAGTCTTGGAGTGCAGCATGCGGGCCTTGTACTCCCACACCTTGACGCCGGCCGTGATGAGCTCGTCGTAGTAGGAGCGCGCGGCCGCGCTCACGATGGCCGAATCGCTGCGCCGCGGCACCATCAGGCGCACGTCGACGCCGCGCAGCGCCGCGCTGGTCAGCGCCATCAGCGCGGGCTCGCCGGGCACGAAGTAAGGCGTGGTCAGCCAGGCGCGCTGGCTGGCCGAGTGGATGGCCTCCACGTGCATGCGGTGGATCGCCTCGAGCGAACTGTCGGGGCCGCTGGTCACGATCTGCGTGGGGATGTCGCCGGCCACCGTGCGCGGCAGCATCTGCTCGAGCGACTCGTCCGCCATGCGGCGCGCACTCTCGCCGGTGGCATAGCTCCAGTCCTCGAGGAAGGTGGTCTGCAGCCAGCGCACCGCGCTGCCCTCGATGCGCAGGTGCACGTCGTGGTACGCATCGGGCTGAGTGCGGCGGTCTTCCTCGTCGGTGATGTTCACGCCCCCGGTGAAGCCCACATGCCCGTCGCACACCACGATCTTGCGGTGGGTGCGGTAGTTGGTCACGGGCCGCAGCCGGCGGCCGATGCGGGTTTCATGGAACAGTGCGACGTGGATGCCCGCCGCGTGCATCGGCGCCATGAACTTGCGACCGATGCGCTTGGAGCCCAGCGCGTCGAGCAGCAGCCGCACCGTGACGCCTTGCTGTGCGCGCTCGATCAGCAGGTCGCGCAGCGCGGTGCCGATGCGGTCGGGCTCGAAGATGTAGTACTCGAGGTGAACGTGGTGGCGCGCGGCGCGCACCGCCTCGAAGATCGCGTCGAAGGTGCGGGCGCCGCCCGACAGCAACTCGACGTCGGTGGCGCTCGACACCGGAATGCCGCAGGCGGCCGTGCTCAGCGCCGCCATGTGCCGCAACGCGGGCGGCGCCTTCTCCGCCCCTTCGCGCAGCAGCGCGATGTCGGCCGGCGCCTGGGCGATGGCCCGGCTGCGCAACCGCTTGAGCCGCTGCTTCTTGAGCCGCTGCGGCCCGAGGAAGTAATAGACCAGGAAGCCGGCGAAGGGCAGCAGCGCGAGCGACAGGATCCAGCTCATGGTGGACACCGGCGCGCGCTTCTGCAGCACGATCCAGATGGACAACACGGCGATGTAGCCACTCCACGCCAGGGAGAGACCGGTTTTCCATTCCTGGCTGAGTTGAGGGAGGATCAAGGGCGATGTGCAGTCGGTGGGAAGGGATCGCGGGCCGATGCAACAGACGCGCAAAGAAAAAGGCCGGCAGCGCGATGCTACCGGCCTTTGGCCTCATGTCCGAGACAGTGCTCAGCCTGCGGCTGCCTCTTCAGGCTCCGGCTTGGCGCCGCGGCCTTCCTTCTTCGGCAGCGGCTGGATGTCCAGCTGGACTTCGTCCTTGTCGTCGATGTCGACCGTCAGGCGGCCGCCATCCTGCAGGCGACCGAACAGCAGCTCGTCGGCCAGTGCACGACGGATCGTGTCCTGGATCAGGCGCTGCATCGGACGTGCACCCATCAGCGGATCGAAGCCCTTCTTCGCCAAGTGCTTGCGCAGCGCATCGGTGAAGGTGACGTCGACCTTCTTCTCGGCCAGTTGCGTCTCGAGTTGCAGCAGGAACTTGTCGACCACCCGCAGGATGACCGTCTCGTCCAGTGCCTTGAAGCTCACGGTCGCGTCCAGGCGGTTGCGGAACTCGGGCGTGAACAGGCGTTTGATGTCGGCCATCTCGTCGCCCGATTCGCGGGCGTTGGTGAAGCCGATGGTCGCCTTGTTCATGGTCTCGGCGCCCGCGTTGGTCGTCATGATGATGATGACGTTGCGGAAGTCGGCCTTGCGTCCGTTGTTGTCCGTCAGCGTGCCGTGGTCCATGACCTGCAGCAGCACGTTGAAGATGTCCGGGTGCGCCTTCTCGATTTCATCGAGCAGCAGCACCGCGTGCGGCTTTTTGGTGACGGCCTCGGTCAGCAGCCCGCCCTGGTCGAAACCGACGTAGCCCGGAGGCGCGCCGATCAGCCGGCTCACCGCATGGCGTTCCATGTACTCCGACATGTCGAAGCGCATGAGCTCGATGCCCATGATGTAGGCCAGCTGCTTGGCGGCTTCGGTCTTGCCGACGCCGGTGGGGCCGCTGAACAGGAAGGAGCCGATCGGCTTGTCGCCCTTGCCCAGGCCCGAGCGCGCCATCTTGACGGCCGAGGCCAGCACTTCGAGCGCCTTGTCCTGGCCGAACACCACGCTCTTCAGGTCGCGTTCGAGCGTCTGCAGCTTGCCGCGGTCGTCGTTCGAGACGTTGGCCGGGGGAATGCGCGCGATCTTCGCCACGATTTCCTCGACCTCGGCCTTGGTGATGGTCTTCTTGCGCTTGCTCGGCGCCAGGATGCGCTGGGCCGCACCGGCCTCGTCGATCACGTCGATCGCCTTGTCGGGCAGATGGCGGTCGTTGATGTACTTGGCGCTGAGCTCGGCCGCGGCCTGCAGGGCCGCCACCGCGTACTTCACGCCGTGGTGTTCCTCGAAGCGCGACTTCAGGCCCTTGAGGATGTCGACCGTTTCCTGCACGGTCGGCTCGACCACGTCGACCTTCTGGAAGCGACGCGACAGGGCCGCATCCTTCTCGAAGATGCCGCGGTACTCGGTGAAGGTGGTCGCACCGATGCACTTGAGCTGGCCGCTCGAGAGCGCCGGCTTGAGCAGGTTCGATGCGTCCAGCGTGCCGCCCGATGCGGCGCCCGCGCCGATCAGCGTGTGGATCTCGTCGATGAACAGAATGGCGTTCGGCTTGTCCTTGAGCGACTTGAGCACGCCCTTGAGGCGCTGCTCGAAATCGCCGCGGTACTTGGTGCCGGCCAGCAGCGCGCCCATGTCGAGCGAGTAGACCTGCGCTTCGGCCAGGATCTCGGGCACGTCGCCCTGCGTGATGCGCCAGGCCAGGCCTTCGGCGATCGCGGTCTTGCCCACGCCGGCCTCACCGACCAGCAACGGGTTGTTCTTGCGCCGGCGGCACAGGATCTGGATCACGCGCTCGACCTCGTACTCGCGGCCGATCAGCGGATCGATCTTGCCGTCCTTGGCCATCTGGTTGAGGTTCTGAGTGAACTGCTCGAGCGGCGAGGCTTTCTCGCTCTTCTCGTTGCCGCCTTCCTCGCCCTCGTTCGAAGGCGACTCGGCGTTGCCCTTGGCGGCTTCCGGCGGATCGCTCTTCTTGATGCCGTGCGCGATGAAGTTCACCACGTCGAGGCGGGTCACGCCCTGCTGGTGGAGGTAGTACACCGCGTGCGAATCCTTCTCGCCGAAGATCGCGACCAGCACGTTGGCGCCGGTGACTTCCTTCTTGCCGTTGCCGGTGGACTGCACGTGCATGATGGCGCGCTGGATCACGCGCTGGAACCCGAGGGTCGGCTGGGTGTCGACGTCGTCGGTCCCGGCCACCTGGGGCGTGTTGTCCTTGATGAAATTCGTCAACGACGCGCGCAGGTCGTCGACGTTGGCCGAGCAGGCGCGCAGTACTTCCGCGGCACTCGGGTTGTCCAGCAAAGCGAGCAGCAGGTGCTCTACCGTGATGAACTCGTGGCGCTGTTGCCTGGCCTCGACAAAGGCCATGTGCAAGCTGACTTCCAGTTCCTGGGCAATCATGAGATTTCCTTTTGCCTTGCTGTAAATAACTTCTTCTCAAATGGGTCAGATTCCGATTTATTCAACCGGTTCACTGACACATTGCAATGGGTGGCCGGCCTGGTGAGCCGCCTCCATCACCTGGTTGACCTTGGTGGCGGCCATGTCGCGCGAATAGATGCCGCAGACGGCGCGGCCGTCGAGGTGGATCTTCAACATGATCTGGGTCGCCGTCTCGCGGTCCTTGTTGAAAAATTCCTGGATGACCACCACGACGAACTCCATCGGGGTGTAGTCGTCGTTGAGCATCACCACTTGATACATCTGCGGCGGAGCGGTTTTCTGCGGCCGGCGCTCCAGGACGACTGCATCGCCGTCACCCCGGCCCGGCTTCTGTGCCGGTGACGTCGGGGGTTTGGAGGGGATTCTGGTTGCCATGAAAATCATTCTATCGAGCGAGCAAGCGCCATGCCGACGCCAGAGGAATTGGTGGCAGCTTTTGGAGAAAACAAGGGCCGGTGAAGCGCAAAAATCGTCTTCTGCGCAAGAAAAAACCCCGGCATCCTTGCGGACGCCGGGGCGGATCGGGTCGGCGCCCCGTCCGGCACCGGGCCGGACGCGCACCGTCGGCGATCGGGATCAGCCGTGGACTGCCGCGAGCGCCGCGTTGAGCGTCTCGCTGGGGCGCATCACGGCGTCGCACTTGGCCTCGTCGACCAGGTAGTAGCCGCCGATGTCGACCGGCTTGCCCTGCACGGCCTGCAGTTCGCCGATGATCTTCTGCTCGCCGTCGGCCAGCGCCTTGGCCAAGCCGGCGAACTTCGACTGCAGCGCCTTGTCGTCGGTCTGGGCGGCCAGTTCCTGGGCCCAGTACAGCGCCAGATAGAACTGGCTGCCGCGGTTGTCCAGCTGACCGGTCTTGGGCGACGGGTTCTTGTTGGTGTCCAGCAGCTTGCCGGTGGCCGTATCCAGCGTCTTGGCCAGCACTTTGGCTTGCGCATTGCCGGTCTTCAGGCCCAGGTCTTCCAGGGAGACGGCCAGCGCGAGGAACTCGCCCAGCGAGTCCCAGCGCAGGTGGTTTTCCTCGACCAGCTGCTTGACGTGCTTGGGGGCCGAGCCGCCCGCGCCCGTTTCGTACATGCCGCCGCCGGCCATCAGCGGCACGATCGACAGCATCTTGGCGCTGGTGCCCAGTTCCATGATCGGGAACAGGTCGGTCAGGTAATCGCGCAGGATGTTGCCGGTGACCGAGATGGTGTCTAGGCCACGGATCACACGTTCCAGCGTGTAACGCATGGCGCGGACCTGCGACATGATCTGGATGTCCAGGCCCTTGGTGTCGTGATCCTTCAGGTACTTCTGCACCTTCTTGATCATCTCGGCTTCGTGCGGGCGGTACGGGTCGAGCCAGAACAGGGCCGGCATGCCCGAATTGCGGGCGCGCGTGACGGCCAGCTTGACCCAGTCGCGGATCGGCGCATCCTTGACCTGGCACATGCGCCAGATGTCGCCGGCTTCCACGTCCTGCGTCAGCAGCACTTCGCCGGTGGCGAGGTCGACGATGTTGGCCTGGCCGGCTTCGGACACTTCGAAGGTCTTGTCGTGCGAGCCATATTCCTCGGCCTGCTGCGCCATCAGGCCCACGTTCGGCACGGTGCCCATGGTCACCGGGTCGAAGTTGCCGTTGGTCTTGCAGAAATTGATGATTTCCTGGTAGATGCGGGCGAAGGTGCTCTCCGGGATCACCGCCTTGGTGTCCTTGGGCTTGCCGTCGGCGCCCCACATCTTGCCGCCGATGCGGATCATGGCCGGCATCGACGCGTCGACGATCACGTCGTTGGGCGCATGCAGGTTGGTGATGCCCTTGGCCGAGTCCACCATCGCCAGTTCGGGGCGATGTTCGTGGCAGGCGTGCAGGTCACGGATGATCTCTTCCTTCTTGCTCGAAGGCAGCGTCTCGATCTTCGTGTACAGGTCGACCATGCCGTTGTTCACGTTCACGCCCAGCTGTTCGAACACCTTGCCGTGCTTCTCGAACGCTTCCTTGTAGAACACGCGCACCGCATGGCCGAACACGATGGGGTGCGACACCTTCATCATGGTGGCCTTGACGTGCAGCGAGAACATCACGCCGGTCTTGCGCGCGTCTTCCATCTCATGCTCGTAGAACGCGAGCAAGGCATTCTTGCTCATGAACATGCTGTCGATGATTTCGCCGTCGAGCAGCGACACCTTCGGCTTCAGCACGATGGTCTTGCCACCCTTGGTGACCAGTTCCATCTTGACGTCGCGCGCCTTGTCGATGGTCAGCGATTTTTCGCCGTGATAGAAGTCGCCATGCTTCATGTGCGCCACGTGGGTGCGCGAAGCCATGCTCCACTCGCCCATGCTGTGCGGGTTCTTGCGGGCGTATTCCTTGACCGCGTTGGGTGCGCGGCGGTCCGAATTGCCTTCGCGCAGCACCGGGTTCACGGCGCTGCCCAGGCACTTCGAGTACTTGGCGCGAACGGCCTTTTCCTCGTCGGTCTTGGGATCTTCGGGGTAGTCGGGGATTTTGTAGCCGCGCGCCTGCAGTTCCTTGATGGCGCTGGTCAACTGGTGCACCGAAGCGCTGATGTTCGGCAGCTTGATGATGTTGGTGTCCGGCAGCAGCGTCAGACGGCCCAGCTCGGCGAGGTTGTCGGGCACGCGCTGGGCGTCGGTCAGCGCGTCGGGGAACTGGCCCAGGATCCGGGCCGCCACGGAAATGTCGCTGGTGGTCACGTCAATGCCGACCGGCGCCGTGAAGGCGCGCACGATGGGCAGAAATGCGCGGGTCGCGAGCGCGGGGGCTTCGTCGGTCAGCGTATAGATGATGGTTGGTTGCGTCGTGCTCATGCGCCTACATCCTTGATTCGTATGGTCTGTGTGTTCACCGGAGTTCACCGGAATTTGCAATTGTCGCCGCTTGCCGGGTCCGCCCGCCGTGCGGAGGTCCGATGAGCTTGCCGGCGGGAGGGCGACCGCGCCTTGTCGGCCGTCAGGAAAACGCGGGGAGCGGGCGGGCCGCCCTCACATGTTCGCGATCATCACCCGCCCGAAACCGGAGCAGCTGACCTGCGTCGCGCCTTCCATGTTGCGGGCGAAATCGTAGGTCACCCGCTTGCTGGCGATCGATTTCTCGAGCGAAACGATGATCAGGTCGGCCGCCTCCTTCCAGCCGATGTGCCGCAGCATCATCTCGGCCGACAGAATCTCGGAACCGGGGTTCACGTAGTCCTTGCCCGCGTACTTGGGGGCCGTGCCGTGCGTGGCTTCGAACATCGCGACCGTGTCGCTCAGGTTCCCGCCGGGCGCGATGCCGATGCCGCCGACCTGGGCGGCCAGCGCATCGGAGATGTAGTCGCCGTTGAGGTTCAGCGTGGCGACCACCGAGTACTCGGCCGGCCGCAGCAGGATCTGCTGCAGGAAGGCATCGGCGATGCTGTCCTTGATCGTGATGTCCTTGCCGGTCTTCGGATTCTTGAAGCGCATCCAGGGACCGCCGTCGAGCAGCTCGGCGCCGAACTCCCTGGCCGCCAGGCCGTAGGCCCAGTCGCGGAAGCTGCCCTCGGTGAACTTCATGATGTTGCCCTTGTGCACGATCGTGACCGAGGGCTTGCCGTTGTCGATCGCGTACTGGATCGCCTTGCGCACCAGCCGCTCGGTGCCTTCGCGCGAGACCGGCTTCACGCCGATGCCCGAGGTGTCGGGGAAACGGATCTTGTGGACGCCCATTTCCTCCTGCAGGAACTTGATGAGCTTCTTCGCCTTGTCGCTCTCGGCCTCGAACTCGATGCCGGCATAGATGTCTTCGGAGTTCTCGCGGAAGATCACCATGTTGGTCTTCTCGGGCTCCTTCACCGGGCTGGGCACGCCCTTGAAGTACTGGATCGGGCGCAGGCAGACGTACAGGTCGAGCTGCTGGCGCAACGCCACGTTGAGCGAGCGGATGCCGCCCCCGACCGGCGTGGTCAGCGGGCCCTTGATCGAGATCACGTAGTCGCGCACCGCCTGCAGCGTCTCCTCGGGGAGCCAGACGTCGGGGCCGTAGATTTTGGTCGACTTCTCGCCGGCGAACACTTCCATCCAATGGATCTTGCGCTGGCCGCCATAGGCCTTGGCGACGGCCGCATCGACCACCTTGAGCATCACCGGCGTGATGTCCCGCCCGGTGCCGTCCCCCTCGATGAACGGAATGATCGGCTGCTCCGGCACATTCAGCGTGTTGTCGGCATTGACCGTGATCTTTTGACCCTCGGCCGGGACGGTAATGTGCTGGTAATCGGACATGGGCGGAGAAACTCCCGGAGAACGTTGATGGCTGAAGGAATTTTCAGCGCTGAAATGGCGGCGCGGAATGACCACGTAAAGGCCGTAGAATTTTAGACGCAAGCAATGAAATCGCAGGCGCTGTCAACCGCAGCCGGATCGGCTTCGTTGTTTGCAGACCTTCTGCTGGGCGGAAGGCGTCTTCATCTAACTTCTCGAGGAATTACTAAATGAACAAAGCTCTCGCAGTCATGATCGCCGGCCTTTTCGCAGCGGGCGCCTACGCTCAGAACCCGCCCGGCGCGTCGGCTGAACAGTCGGCTGTGACCAACACCAAGCCCCAGGCACGTGCCGACGCAAAGGTCGCGTCCAAGCCCGCAGGCCAGGTCAAGGCCGGTGCAGGCGGCGACATCAACAAGACGCCTGAAGGCGGCGCCATCGGCACCGACAAGGCAGCCGTGGCCGGCGAAAAGCGCGCCGAATCGCGCGACACCCGTCGCCGCGCCAAGGACGGCAGCGTGAAGCGCAAGTCGACCCAAGGCGGCACGCCCAACTGATCGACCCCGGTCGATTGAAAAAAAAGCGTTCTTCGGAACGCTTTTTTTTCGCCGGCCCAATACCGCGCCCGGCAGAGTTCGTGCGCAATTGCTACGCTTCGGGTTGCCCGTCAGAAAGAAGAAAGCTGCTCCCATGTCATTGCGTTTCCCCGCCCTCCTCTCGGGGCTTCTCGCGCTCTGCCTGTGCACGACCTCCGCCTTCGCCCAGGTTCCGCAGATGGACCTGCAGCGCACCCGGATCTCCGCCGGCATGTACCAGATCGACGCCCAGCTCGCCCTTACGCCTCAGCAGCAGCAGACCGGCCTCATGTACCGCAAGGAAATGCCCCAGGCCGAGGGCATGCTGTTCGTTTTCGAACAGCCCAGCACCCAGTGCTTCTGGATGAAGAACACGCTGCTGCCATTGAGCGCGGCTTTCGTGGCGGACGATGGTCGCATCGTGAACCTGGTCGACATGCAGCCGCTGACGCTGGACTCGCATTGCTCCGACGAGCCGGTCCGCTACGTGCTCGAGATGAACCAGGGCTGGTTCGCCAAGAAGAACATCAAGAAGGGCACCAAGCTGACCGGCGCGCCCTTCCAGGCCCGACGCTGACCCGGCCTTGCACGCCAGAATGAAAAAAGCCGGCTGAGCCGGCTTTTTCGTGGGTCACCCGAAGGCGATCAGCCGAAGTTCTTCTCGGCGAATTCCCAGTTGACCAGCTTGGCCAGGAAGGTCTCGACGAACTTCGGACGCAGGTTGCGGTAGTCGATGTAGTAGGCGTGTTCCCAGACGTCGACGGTCAGCAGCGCGGTGTCGGCGGTGGTCAGCGGCGTGCCGGCGGCGCCGGTGTTCACGATGTCCACCGAGCCGTCGGCCTTCTTCACCAGCCAGGTCCAGCCCGAACCGAAATTGCCGACAGCCGACTTCACGAAGGCTTCCTTGAAGGCGTCGTAGCTGCCCCACTTGGCATCGATGGCCTTGGCCAGCGCGCCGGTCGGTGCTGCGCCGCCTTGCGGCTTCATGCAGTTCCAGAAGAAGGTGTGGTTCCAGATCTGGGCGGCGTTGTTGTAGATGCCGCCGCTGGCCTTCTTCACGATTTCTTCGAGCGTCAGGGACTCGAACTCGGTGCCCTTCTGCAGGTTGTTCAGGTTCACGACGTACGCGTTGTGGTGCTTGCCGTAGTGGTATTCGAGGGTTTCCTTCGAGTACTCGGGCGCCAGTGCGTCGAGGGCGTACGGGAGAGGAGGAAGAACGTGTTCCATATTTTTTACTCGTGGGTTGGTTGAAGGACTCAAGGATTCTAGAAAGGATTCAATGCCCCTGCGTCGGCCGACGCCTCGTCGTGGCCGGTGCGACCTTCAGGTCCAGGCCTCCGTCCGCCAGTCGCGCGCGCACCGCATCGCCGGGCTGCGCCTGCGCGACGCTCGTGAGGGCCTTGCCCTGTGCATCCTCGAGCCAGGCGTAGCCGCGTTGCAGCACCTGTGCGGGATCGAGCAGGCGCAGCCGCGAAGCCACACGATCGAGCCGTTCGGCCTGCATGTTCACGCCGCTTTTCCAGGCCGTGGGCCATGCCTGCTGCACCGCCTGCTGGCGCGACGACAGGCGCCCATGCTGCGCGGCCACGGCGTAGCGCAGGCGCTGGGCCTCGTGCGTCAGCCGCATCTGCTGGCGCAGGACCGCGGTGGAAGGTCGCCCCATGCGGCCGGCCGCGAGGTCGAGCCGCTGCCCGAGCGCATCGAGCCGCTCGCCGATCGCATCGCGGAGCTTCTGCTCGATCAGGTCGAGCGCGCCGAGCCACACCTCGCGCGGTGCCGACACCAGTTCGGCGGCCGCGGTCGGCGTGGGTGCGCGCAGGTCGGCGCAGAAATCGGCGATGGTGAAGTCGGTCTCGTGGCCGATGCCGCTGATCACCGGCACCGGGCTCAGGACGATGGTCCGGGCCAGTGCCTCGTCGTTGAAGGCCCAGAGATCCTCGATCGATCCGCCGCCGCGCACCAGCAGGATCACGTCGACCGGCGCCGGCATCGCATAGAGCGAGCGCAGCGCACGCACCAGTTCGGCCGGTGCGCCCGCTCCCTGCACCGCGGCCGGCGCGAGCACCACCTGAATGTGCGGCACGCGCCGGCGCAGCGCGGTCACGACGTCATGCAGCGCCGCGGCGCCCAGCGAGGTGACCAGGCCGATCGATCGCGGCAGCGTCGGCAGCGGGCGTTTGCGCGCGGGGTCGAACAGGCCTTCAGCCTCCAGCATCGCCTTGCGCTGCAGGAACTGCTCGAACAGCGCGCCCTGCCCGGCCCGTGTCAGGCTCTCGACGATGAGTTGCAGGTCGCCGCGTGGCTCGTAGACGGCCAGCCGGCCCCGCACCTCGACCTGGTCGCCTTCGCGCGGCGAGAAGTCGACCAGGCTCGCGGCGCGCCGGAACATGGCACAGCGCAACTGGCCGCTGGCGTCCTTCAACGAAAAGTAGCAGTGCCCGCTGGCCGCCCGCGAAAAGCCCGAGATTTCGCCGCGTACCGTGACCGGATTGAAGCGTGCATCGAGTGCATCCGCGACCGCATGGCACAGGGCACCCACGGCCCAGACGCGCGGCCCGGCGCCCAGAGAATCCTCGCGGCCGCTCATGCTGCAGAGGCGCCGGCAGGCGTCACTCTTCCACAGTCGGACCGTCGGCGTCCGAGAACACCGAAAGGCTGCCCATGCACGCACAGGTTGTGGTGCAACTCATTGATTTGAAAGGAGAAATAGCTGCTCAAAATTAAGTCGAATCAATGACAGGCCCTGTTCATGCGGGTTCGGGCCTGTTGCTCACGCAGTTAATCACAAAGTTATCCACAGAAACTGTGCGCCGATGCCTGCAGTGCGGCACCGTCCGTTGCGACACGCCGCTCGGTGATAATCGCCGCGCATTTGCAGTCCACGGGCCGGAGGGATTCCTTGTTTTCCATCATAGTTGCTGCGGGTTGGCCCATCTGGCCGCTTCTCGCCTGTTCGGTGCTCGCAATGGCGCTCGTGATCGAGCGCTTCAGCAGTCTGAAAACCTCCCGCGTGATACCGCCCAAGCTGCTCGACGAGGCCATCACCGTCTCGCGCAACACGGTGCCCGGCCCCGACGTCGTGACCAAGCTCGAACAGAACTCGGCGCTCGGCGAGGTGCTGGCCGCAGGGTTTCGCGCGCTGAACGCCAATCCGCATTGCGCCGAGGACGACCTTCGCGCAGCCATGGAGGCTTCGGGCCGGACCGTGGCGCACCGGCTGGAGCGCTGGCTGCCCGCGCTGGCGACGATCGCCTCCGCCGCACCGCTGCTCGGCCTGCTCGGCACCGTGATCGGCATGATCGAGATCTTCGGCGCGCAGTCGCCCGCCGGCGGGGCGGTCGGATCGGGCAACCCGGCGCAATTGGCGCACGGGATCTCGATCGCGCTCTACAACACGGCCTTCGGCCTGATCGTGGCCATTCCGACGCTCATCTTCTGGCGCTACTTCCGCACCCGCGTCGACGAGTACCTGATGAACCTCGAACTCGCCGGCGAGCGCTTCGCCCGTCACCTCAACGCCTTGCGCAAGTGAAGCGATGAAACCCAGCCGCATGCACTTTCGCCACGGCTCGCGCGACGAGCCGGAGATCAACCTGATCCCCTTCATCGACGTGCTGCTGGTGGTGCTGATCTTCCTGATGCTGTCGACCACTTACAGCAAGTTCACCGAGATGCCCTTGCGCCTGCCGGTGGCCGACGTCGATGCGCAGCGCGACCATCCGAAGGAAGTGATCGTCGCGGTATCGGCCGACGGCCGCTACTCGATCAACCGCAACGTGCTGCCCGACCGCAGCGTCGAGACGGTGACCGCGGCCCTGGGCGCCGCGACCGGTGGCCTCCGCGACAGCGTGGTGATCATCAGCGCCGATGCCAGCGCCGCCCACCAGACCGTCATCACGGTGATGGAGGCCGCGCGCCGCGCCGGCCTGATGCAGATCACCTTCGCCACCCAATCCACCGCACAGGCGGGGCGCTGACTTGGCGCTGCAGCGCGCCTGGCTGAAGCGCGGCCCGCACGCGTGCCTGCTCTGGCCGGTGTCGCTGCTGTTCGGGGCGCTGGCGGCGCTGCGCCGCGGGCTCTACCGGGTGGGCTGGCTCGGCACGCAGCGGGTCGACGTGCCGGTGCTCGTCGTGGGCAACGTGGTCGCGGGCGGCGCTGGCAAGACGCCGGTGGTGATGGCCATCGTGCAGCACCTGCAGGCGCGCGGCATGGCGGTCGGCGTGATCTCGCGCGGCCATGGCCGGCGCACCGACGACTGCCGCGAAGTCCGCGCCGACAGCGATCCCCGCGACGTGGGCGACGAACCGGCCCTGGTGCGGCGCGCGACCGGCGCGCCGATGTTCGTGGCGCGCCGCCGGATCGACGCCGCGCGGGCCCTGCGCGCGGCCTACCCGGACGTCCACGTCCTCGTCAGCGACGACGGGCTGCAGCACCTGGCGCTGGCACGCGACCTCGAGATCTGCGTGTTCGACGACCGCGGCATCGGCAACGGCTGGCTGCTGCCCGCCGGACCGCTGCGCGAGCACTGGCCGCGCCATGCCGACCTGGTGCTGCACACCGGCGCCCATCCGGCTTTTGCGGGCTACACCGCGCAACGAAGGCTGGCCGACGTGGCGCTGCGCAGCGACGGCACCGCCGTCCCGCTGTCGGCGTTGCAAGGCAGCGCCCTGATCGCCGTCGCGGCGATCGCCAAGCCCGACGCCTTCTTCGCGATGCTGCGCGCGCGCGGCCTGGCACCCGCATCCTGCATCGCCCTGCCCGACCACCATGACTTCGAGGACTGGGCACCCGTGCCGCCGGACCAGGCCACGGTGCTGTGCACCGAGAAGGACGCCCTGAAGCTCTGGCGCCGTCAGCCCGATGCACTGGCCGTGCCGCTGCGCTTCACACCCGAGCCGGCCTTCTTCTCGGCACTGGATGCGCAGCTATCATCGCTCGATGGACACCAAGCTTCTTGAACTGCTCGTTTGCCCCGTGACCAAGGGGCCGCTGCAATGGGATGCCGACAAGCGCGAACTGGTCTCGCGCAGCGCGCGCCTGGCCTATCCGGTGCGCGACGGCATTCCCGTGCTGCTCGAAAACGAAGCCCGCACGCTTTCCGACGAAGAACTCGGCCTCTGAAGGTCGCCGCGGTACTGCGGCGCGCTCCTCCGGTCTTCGCACTTTTCCTGTCGTCACCATGCACGTCCCCTTCACCGTCCTGATCCCGGCGCGGCTCGCCTCCACACGCCTGCCCGACAAGCCCCTGGCCGACATCGGCGGCCTGCCGATGGTGGTGCGCGTCGCGCAACGGGCGCGCGCCTCGGGCGCATCGCGTGTGGTGGTGGCGGCGGACGACCGCCGCATCGTCGAGGCCTGCACCGCGCACGGCGTCGAAGCGCTGCTCACGCGCACCGACCATCCGAGCGGGAGCGACCGGCTGGCCGAAGCCTGCACCCAGCTCGCGCTGGCCGACGACGCGATCGTGGTCAACGTGCAGGGCGACGAACCGCTGATCGACCCCGCCCTGATCGATGCCGTCGCCCAGGTGCTGGCGGCGCAGGACGAGGCCGTGATGAGCACCGCGGCCCACCCGATCGGCAGCGCCGAGGAGTTCGCCAATCCCAACGTGGTGAAGGTGGTGCTCGATGCACGCGGTCACGCGCTCTATTTCAGCCGCGCGCCCATTCCCTGCTGGCGCGATGGCGCCGCGCAGGCCGTGCCGAGCGATCCCGCGCCGCTGCGCCACATCGGCATCTACGGCTACCGTGCCGGCTTCATCCGGCGCTTCCCGACACTGACGCCAGCGCCGGTCGAAAGCACCGAGGCGCTGGAGCAGCTGCGCGCGCTGTGGCATGGCTTTCGCATCGCCGTGCACGTCAGCGCGGACAACCCGGGCCCGGGGATCGACACGCCGGAGGATCTGGCGCGGGTTCGCGCCCTGTTCACCGCACGCTGAGTCCCTCTGCCGCACCGCATTTCGTCACGAAAAACGCGTGCTATCCTCGACGCAACTCCGTCTTGCACAGGGCCGCATTGGCATGCACGGCGTGACAGAAATCTAAGAACCGTCCGAGGACACCATGAGACTGATTTTGTTGGGCGCCCCCGGCGCAGGTAAAGGCACGCAAGCCGCTTTCATCTGCCGCAAATACAACATTCCGCAAATCTCCACCGGCGACATGCTGCGCGCCGCCGTGAAGGCCGGCACGCCGCTGGGCCTGCAGGCCAAGGCCGTGATGGATTCGGGCGCGCTGGTCAGCGACGACCTGATCATCAACCTGGTGAAGGAGCGCATCGCGCTGCCCGATTGCGCCAGCGGTTTCCTGTTCGACGGCTTCCCGCGCACCCTGCCGCAGGCCGACGCGATGCGTGCCGCCGACGTCAAGCTCGACTACGTGCTCGAGATCGACGTGCCTTTCAGCGACATCATCGAGCGCATGAGCGGCCGCCGTTCCCACCCCGCCTCGGGCCGGACCTACCACGTCAAGTTCAACCCGCCCCAGGTGGAAGGCAAGGACGACGCGACCGGCGAAGAGCTGATCCAGCGCGAAGACGACAAGGAAGAGACCGTGCGCAAGCGGCTCGACGTCTACAGCCAGCAGACCCGGCCGCTGGTCGACTACTACGCCGCCTGGGCCAAAGCCGAACCGGCGCTCGCCCCCAAGTACCGCGCCATCAGCGGCGTCGGCACGGTCGACGAAATCACCCAGCGCGCGCTGGCTGCGCTCGGCAACTGATCGATCGCCGAGGTCGGCGTCAGGCCCCTGGCGCCGCCAGCAGCAGTTCCAGCATCAACGCGATGCGCGCCTTCACCGGCGTGAGCGCACCCGCATCGCGCAGCGCCGCGTGCGGCGTGGCGAGAATCCGGCCCTCGCTGCAACGCGTGGCGCGCACCACCGCCACGCCCTCGTCCTGCGCCTTCACGGCTGCCGTCTCCAGGGCGTGATGCAGCGAGCCATTGCCCGTGGCTGCCAGCACCAGGCCCTGCACCGCATCCGCGGCGCCTGAACGGCGTTCCTGCAGCAAGGCTTCGACGAGGCGGCCGCCAGCGCCGGCGTGACTCGTGAGGATCTCGACGCGCGGCCAGCCCGCGACATCCGTGTTCACCACCCGCGCCAGCCGCGCGGCCGCATCGGCTCGGCCCTCCGCCGTAGCGCGAAGCCATCGCACAGCGCCCTCCTCCACATAGCCCAGCGGGCCGGCATCGCCCGAAGCGAAGGCATCGAGCCGGTAGGTGTGCACCTTCCGCACGTCGACAGCGCCGTGCACCGTGCCGGCACAGGCGGCCATCACCCCGTGTGCGCCCGGCGTCGCGGCCACCGCGATCGCGTCGCGCAGGTTCTGAGGACCGTCGGGCGCCAGTGCGGTGGCCGGGCGCATGGCGCAGGTCAGCACCACCGGCTTGGTGGGCGCCAGCACCGACTGCAGGAAGAAGGCCGTTTCCTCGAGCGTGTCGGTGCCGTGCGTGATCACGACGCCGGCCACATCGTCGCGTGCGAGCCAGTGGCTGCAGCGCGCCGCCAACGCCTGCCAGACCGCGAAATCCATGTCCTTGCTGTCGAGTTGCGCGACCTGTTCGCTCCGCAGCGTCAGCCCGGCGGGCAACGCCAATGGCTGCACCAGAGCCTCGACCCCGATCTGGCCCGCCACATAGCCCAGGTTGTCGCCTGCGGACGCGGCCTGGCCGGCGATCGTGCCGCCGGTTCCCAGCACCACCACGCAAGGGATCGATTCACTTTTTGTCACCATGGCTTGCAAAGTCCGGAAAACTGTTTAAAAATACAGGCACTGGATATACAGACAGTACCAAGGAGATTCACCATGCCGTTCGCCGTCAAGCTTACCGCCCGTCAGCAGCAGATTCTGGACCTGATCCGCAGCACCATCGCCCGGACCGGGGCGCCGCCGACGCGTGCCGAAATCGCGGCCGAACTCGGCTTCAAGTCGGCCAACGCGGCCGAGGAACATCTGCAGGCGCTGGCGCGCAAGGGCGCGATCGAATTGCTCAGCGGCACCTCGCGCGGCATTCGGCTCAAGGGCGATGCGCTCCGTTCGCTCAACCAATCGCGCGACAACCAGTTCTCCCTGTCCCTGCCGGGCATGGCCCAACTGGCCCTGCCGCTCGTCGGCCGCGTCGCGGCCGGCTCGCCGATCCTGGCGCAGGAACATGTCGACCAGACCTACTACGTCGAGAACACGCTGTTCCAGCACCAGCCCGATTACCTGCTCAAGGTGCGCGGCATGTCGATGCGCGACGCCGGCATCATGGACGGCGACCTGTTGGCCGTGCAGTCCACCAAGGAGGCGCGCAACGGCCAGATCGTGGTGGCCCGCCTCGGCGACGAGGTCACGGTGAAGCGGCTCAAGCGCAACAAGCTGGTGATCGAGCTGCATGCGGAAAACCCCGACTACCCCACCATCGTGGTCCAGCCCGGCGAGCCCTTCGAGATCGAAGGCCTGGCCGTGGGGCTCATCCGCAACACGATGCTGATGTAGACCTTTTCAAATCAACGGCTGCGCCAGGTGGCGGGCGTATGGCATGAGGCCATCACCCTGTCGCAGCCGGATCGAAGCAATCCTGCCTGTGTTCAACCTCTGACTTCTGGAGTTCGCATGGGAATCGTTTTGCTCACTTTCGTGGATCTGCTCTCGCCGCTGCAATCGCTGGCCAGCCGCTGGATGCCCACGCAACGTGCACGCCGCAGCGGCGGCATCGACCTTCACTCGGACCTGCGCTACGTGGCGGTGCGCCCGTCCTGCACCGCCAAGAACATCGATGCGCCCCACGCTGCCGTGGGCACGGCGCGCGTCACCCGCCCCCTGCGCGTGGTGCGCACGGTCGATGCACAGCAGCCGGGGCGCCGCGCCGGTCGCGTGGTGATCTCGGGCCGCCTGGCCGACGTCTGCGCCGAACTCGACCGCCTCGCCGCGCTCGAGGCTGCAGAGACCATGCACAAGCCGCACGCGCTGCACTGAGTCCGTCGGTACCAGGGCCCGGCGAGGGCTCTCGACGCGCGCCGTCGCACCTCCGTGCATCCCGTTACGGGCCACGGTTGCCGTGGCATGCGCATGCTTTCGGGTGACGCGAGGCACAATGGCACGCCATGAACATTGTGATCCTCGACGACTACCAGGATGCGGTGCGCAAACTGCAATGCGCGGCCAAACTCGATGCCTACGCGGCGAAGGTCTATACCAACACGGTCCGAGGCGTCGGCCAGCTGTCGGTGCGGCTCAAGGACGCCGACGTGATCGTGCTGATCCGCGAGCGCACCCAGATCTCCAGACAACTGGTCGAGAAGCTGCCCAAGCTCAAGCTGATCTCGCAGACCGGCCGCATCGGCAACCACATCGACATCGGCGCGTGCACCGAGCAGGGTGTGGCCGTGGCCGAGGGCAGCGGCTCGCCGCTGGCGCCGGCCGAACTGACCTGGGCCCTGATCATGGCTGCGATGCGCCGGCTGCCCCAGTACATCAGCAACCTCAAGCACGGGGCCTGGCAGCAGGCGGGGCTCAAGTCGGCCTCCATGCCGCCCAACTTTGGCCTGGGCTCCGTGCTCAAGGGCAAAACGCTCTGCATCTGGGGCTACGGGCGCATCGGGCGCATGGTCGCACGCTATGGCCAGGCCTTCGGCATGCAGGTGCTGATCTGGGGCCGCGAACAGAGCCGGGGTCAGGCGCGCTCTGACGGCTTTCAGGTCGCAGCCAGCCGGGAGGACTTCTTCGCGGCCGCCGATGTGCTGACCATCCACTTGCGCCTGAACGACGAAACCCGCGGCATTTTGACGCTGGAGGACCTGTCGCGCATGAAGCCGACCGCCTTGTTCGTCAACACCTCGCGCGCCGAACTGGTCGAGCCCGATGCCCTGCTCGCGGCGCTGAACCGCGGTCGGCCCGGCATGGCGGCCATCGACGTGTTCGAGAGCGAACCACCGTTGCAGGGCCATGCGCTGCTGCGGCTGGAGAACTGCATCTGCACGCCGCACATCGGCTATGTCGAGCAGGACAGCTACGAGCAGTACTTCGGGCAGGCCTTCGACAACGTGGTGAGCTTCATTCGCGGCAACCCGACGAACATCGTGAACCCGGGCGCGTTGCAGGTCCGACGCTGACATTCGGCGGAGGGTGCGCCGCCCTGGCGCGCCCTCCGTGCGTCGTTCAGGCCTTCAGGTCCGCCGCTTGGGCTTGGGCGCGATCTCGGCCTCGGTGGCCGGATCGAAAAGCTGCAGGTCCAGCGGCGCTGGCGTCGCGGGAGTTTCGATGTCGAACGACAGCCAGTCGGACGGCGCCGGCGTCGGCCGCTGCGAGGCGTCCATGGGCGCCAATGCCGCCGGTGTCGTCGTGGCGAGCAGCGTGGTGTCGAAGTCGATGATCCCGTTGACCGCCTCGCGCTGCGCGCGCTCGATGGCAGCGGGCTCCGTGTCGTGCGCCATGCCCTCGTCGAGCGTGCCGTAGATCGACGGCAGCGCTGCACCCGGCACCGTGACCGCATCGTCCCTCAGCGCATCCGGCTGGGTCTCCTGCGACTCGTAGCGCGCCTGCAGATCGACCGCGAGCATCCTCGACTCCAGCCCCGCCTCGTGCGTGTCGAGGAAGGACAGCGGCGTCACCGGTGTCGGCGGCGCGCTGTGGGGATCGATGACTTCCTTGGCCACCGAATACAGCAGCAACAGCTCGCGATAGGCTGCCAGATCGAAGCTCTCGTCGCCACCACGGGCGCCAGGCTTGCGGAACACGAGTTCCTCGATCAGGCCCAGGGTGCCCGGCCCCGGCCATTGGGCCTCGATGCGCGCCAGGGCGTTGCGGTAGTGCTCGAGGCCATTGCCCACTTCGGCGAAGTGCTCGAACACCGGCACCTCGGCATTGAAAGCGCGTTCGAACTCGCTGGCCACCCGTGCATAGTCTTCACGACGCTCCAGCGAGTGGTAGATGCGCAGCAGGTCCAGATAGGCCAGCGCGCTGGTTTCCGGGTTGTCGGCGATGTGCTCGCTGAGCACCGCGATGGCTTGGTCGTGCTGCCCCAGCGAGACAAAGAAGTCCGATTGCTGTTGCACATCGAACAGTTCCTCGGTGTTGACATGGCGTGTCGGCGCGTCGGCCTCGTCCAGCGGCTGCGGCACCGTGTCGTCGTAATGCGTGTTGTGCACCACGGGCTCGGCGGCAAATGCGCTCACGGCGCTCGATGAAGACAGGACGGCCGGCCGCACGTCGGCATCCATGCCGTCGTGCACGACGCTCGCGACCGGGGGCTCGATCACGTCCGGCGCGATGCTGTGGGGTCCGCCGTCGTCCCGGAGCGGCGCATCGCCCCACCATGCGGGCCTGTCGCCGCCATTGCGCACCAGCCGGTACAGCAGGGCCAGCGCAATGAGCGCGAGCAGCAACAACAGCACCAGGACATAGACCAGCGGATTGGCATAGCGGCTGTCACGCGCCTCGGCCAGCTCGCTGCGCATCTCCATCAGCATGCGCTGGTTCTGCGCACTTTGCTCACGCAGCACCTTGAGCGTCGCCTCGAGCGACTGCAGGCGCTCGTTGGCACGCTGCAGTTCCTCGGGTGGCACGGCAGCGGCAACCGCTGCGTCGGACGGCGTGGGCGCCGATGCCGATGCGCCTTGTACCGGCAACGGTGCTGGCGCCGACGCACCTGCCATCGGGGCCGATGCGGCGGCTGCGGGGTTGCGCACGGATGCCGGATCCAGGCCTTCGAGTTGCAGGCGAGCACCGCTGGCCGTGCTCCGGGGGACCTGCACGGCAGCGATGGTCGGCGCGGCAACCGCGGCAGCAGGTGCAACCACGGGCGGCTTGGCGGACGCGACGGCGCGGCGCGGTGCGGCGGCCCGCTGCACCGGCCGGCGGGCTTCGCCAGCGTCGGCGTTGCGGTTGCGCGCAGCGGCGGGCCGCGGTGCCGGCGGGCGAACGCGCTCGCGGGGCGCCGAAACAGGCGGCGCGACCGTGCCGTCGTCGGCATCGGCTGCCGAGGAGGAAGAAGACACGCCACCGCGCGCACCACCGGAGGGCTCGTTGCGGGCACTGACGGCCGGAAGCGAACGCGGGATGGCCGCATCCGCGCCGCCTACCACGCCCACGTCGGACGGCATGTCGGCCAGCAGCACGTACTGGCGCGAAGCGTTCATCTGGCAGCCGGCGCGAACGGTCAGTTGCACCACCGGTTCGTCGACGGGCACGCTCGAACGCACATGCAGCCGCAGGGTGCCCTGCGAAGCACCCGCGCCTGCAGATACAGTCACGCGTCGATCGTCGACACGCGTGCCGCCCTGCATGAGTTCGACTTCCGCACACAGCGCGTCCCGGCTCTCGCCTTCTGCCAACGACACCGGGATCACCAAGTCGAGCGGACGCCCGACCCAGACGGCACCCTGCGGTTGGCCGAGCGTCAGTGCAATCGATGGCAGGGCAAAGCCGAGTAAAAACAGGGATGCAGCGAGTTTGTGAAAGTGCAAGATGAACCCAAAAGGCAACCTAAAGTAAACACATTTTGACACGTTTGTCGCGCTGCTCATTACACACCGGATCTTTATCAAAATGACTGTGAACTATTCCAAAGTGGCCGTGGTCGGCGCTGGCGCCATGGGGCGCGGCATCGCCCAGATTGCGGTGCAAGCCGGCAGCACCGTGCTGATTTTCGACACCTTCGCCGGGGCGGCCGAACGTGGTCGCGGCGCCGTGGTGGCGCAGTGGCAAAAGCTGCACGAAAAAGGAAAGTTCGATGCCGCGCAACTGAGTACCTTGAGCGATCGACTGCACGCGGTGGAGTCCCTGAGCGCCCTGGCCGATTGCGACCTGGTCATCGAGGCCGTGGTGGAAGACATGGCGGTCAAGCGGCAACTCTTCCGTGAACTGGAGGCCCTGGTGGTGCCATCGGCCACGCTCGCGACCAACACCTCGTCGCTCTCGGTCACCGCGATCGCGGCCGGGCTTGCGCACCCGGAACGGATCGCCGGCTTCCATTTCTTCAATCCGGTCCCGCTGATGAAGGTGGTCGAAGTCGTCGCGGGCTTCAAGACCGATCCGGCCATCTGCCGGCAGCTGGCCGGGTACGCGGTGCAGATGGGCCACAGCGCGGTGCAGGCCCAGGACACGCCCGGCTTCATCGTCAACCATGCGGGACGCGGCTTCGGCACCGAGGCGCTGCGCATCGTCGGCGAAGGCGTGGCCGATTTCGCGACGGTCGACCGCATCCTCAAGGACCAGGCCGGCTTCCGCCTCGGCCCCTTCGAACTCATGGACCTGACGGCGCTGGACGTCTCGCATCCGGTGATGGAATCGATCTACCGGCAGTACTACGAGGAGCCCCGCTACCGTCCCAGCGTGATCACCGCGCAGCGCCTGGCCGCCGGCGCGCTGGGCCGCAAGACGGGCGAGGGCTTCTACCGCTACGTGGAGGGCGCCGCGCAGGTCACGCCCGAGCCGGCCGCACCCACGGTCGATGCACTGCCGCCGGTCTGGGTGTCGCCGCGTGCGGCCCGCCGCGCCGAGCTGCTCAAGCTGATCCACACGCTGGGCGCGCAGATCGAAACCGGTGCGGCGCCCTCCTCGCAGGCCCTGATCCTGGTGGCGCCGCTGGGCTTCGACGTGACCACGGTGGCCGCGGTCGAACGCCTCGATGCGACGCGCACGATGGGCATCGACCTGATGATCGACGATGCCGCGACGAAGCGCCGCGTGCTGGCCACCAACCCCGCGACGCGGATCGACATGCGCAACGCGGCGCACGCCCTGTTCGCACGCGACGGCAAGGCCGTGAGCGTGATCCGCGACAGCGGCGGCTTCGTGACCCAGCGCGTGGTCGGCACCATCGTCAACATCGCGACCGACATGTGCCAGCAGCGCGTCTGCTCGCCGGCCGACCTCGAAACGGCCGTGCGCCTGGGCCTGGGCTATCCGCGCGGCCCGCTCGCGATGGGCGACCTGTACGGCCCGACCAACATGCTGGAGGTGCTGTTCAACCTGCAGACCGTGTACGGTGACCCGCGCTATCGCCCGAGCCCCTGGCTGCGCCGGCGCGGTGCGCTGGGCCTGAGCCTGATGCACGAAGAAGAATGAAGAAATAGACCAGACGAGAGACAGCCAAATGACCGCCGAACTCAAGAGCACCACCGAAGGCAGCACGATGGTGCTGACCCTCTCCAATCCCTCGATGCGCAACGCGCTCGATCCGGCCATCTACGCGGCCGGCATCGAGGCGCTCAACGGCGCCGAAAGCAGCGTCGAGATCCGCAGCGTGGTCATCGTGGGCGAAGGCCCGTGGTTCTGTGCCGGCGGCTCGCTGCAGCGGCTGCAGGCCAATCGGCAGCAGGCGGCCTCGGTGCAGGCCGAGTCGATCGAAGGCCTGCACAACTGGATCGACTCGATCCGCACTTTCCCCAAGCCCGTGATCGCGGCGGTCGAGGGTGCGGCCGCCGGCGCCGGCTTCTCGCTGGCACTGGCCTGCGACTTGCTGGTGGCGGCACGCGATGCGGTGTTCGCCGCCTCGTACGTCAACGTCGGCCTCTCGCCCGACGGCGGCATGAGCTGGCACCTGGCGCAGGCGCTGCCGCGCCAGTTGGCCACCGAATGGCTCATGGGCGGCGAGCGCATCGGCGCACCGCGCCTGCATGCGGCCGGCCTGGTCAACGAACTCGCCGACACCGGCCAAGCCCTGTCCGTCGCATTGCGCCTCGCGGCCCACCTGGACGGCAAGGCCCCCAATGCACTGACGAGCATCAAGGAACTGCTCAACGAGGCGCGTGGCCACACGCTCTCGTCCCAGCTCGCGCAGGAGCGCGATCACTTCGTGCGCAACCTGCACCACCCCAACGCCGGGATCGGCATCGACGCCTTCCTCGCCAAGCAGAAGCCCCGCTACGCGTGAGCTGACACGCGTCGCTCCCGAGACATCTTTGCCACTTTCAGTCGCCGACAGGACAGACCTATGGACGAGCCCATTCTTACCATCGACGAACGCGAGGCGATCAACAACGGTCGCTGGTTCTCTTCTCTTTCTCCCTCACTGCGACACGACATCCTCCGATGCGCCTACGTCAAACGTCACAAGGACGGCGATCTGCTTTGCGCCCGCGGCGACCCGCCCGAGCAATGGATCGCCTGCGCCCGGGGCGCGGTCCGCGTGAGCTCGACGACGGTGTCAGGCAAGCAGGTGACGCTGACCTACGTCGAGCCGGGCATCTGGTTCGGCGACGTGGCGATGTTCGACGGGGACCGACGCACGCACGATGCCTATGCGCACGGCGACACGACCACGCTCAACGTGGCGCGCGCCGACTTCCAGAAGATCCTGGCCAACCACGTCGAGCTCTACGAAGCGCTGATGCGCCTGCAGGCCCGGCGCATCCGACAGCTCTTCGGCCTGGTCGAGGATCTCAACACCCTGCCCCTGCGCGCACGCCTGGCCAAGCAGCTCACGCACCTGGTGCGCAGCTACGGTGCCCCGGCGCTGGACGACGGCAGCCACATGCGCATCGGCCTGCACCTGGCGCAGGAAGAACTGGCGCAGCTGCTGGGCGCCTCGCGCCAGCGCGTCAACCAGGAGCTCAAGGCCATGGAGCGCGAGCACATCATCCGCATCGAACAGGGCGGCCTGGTGGTGCTCGACCGGGCCGGGCTCATGCGCCTTTCCGAAGCCGACCTTTGACGACGAACCCCATCGCCACTTCATGACCCAGGACTTCAGCAACTTCATCGGCACCCGCGCGGTCTCGCAGCAGCACGCCTTCGACGTCGAAACGCTCGCCGCGTGGCTCGAGGCCCACCTCGATGGTTTCAAGGGTCCGCTGACGGTGGAGATGTTCAAGGGCGGCCAGTCCAACCCGACCTACAAGCTGGTCACGCCCACGCAGAGCTACGTGATGCGCGCCAAGCCTGGCCCCGTCGCCAAGCTGCTGCCCTCCGCCCATGCGATCGAGCGCGAGTTCAAGGTGATGAGCGGCCTCGCGGGCACCGACGTGCCCGTGCCGCAGATGCACTGCCTGTGCGAAGACGAGTCGGTCATCGGCCGGGCCTTCTACGTGATGGAGTTCAAGCAGGGCCGCGTGCTCTGGGACCAGTCCCTGCCCGGCATGGACACCGCCGAGCGCAGTGCGATCTACGACGAACTCAACCGCGTGATCGCCGCGCTGCACAAGGTCAAGTTCGCGGAGCGCGGTCTGGCCGACTACGGCAAGCCCGGCAACTATTTCGAGCGCCAGATCGGCCGCTGGAGCAAGCAGTACGTCGCCTCGATCACCGAGCCCATTCCCGAGATGGACCGGCTCATGGCATGGCTGCCCGCCCACATGCCCGACAGCGCACGCGACGCGTCGATGACCTCGATCGTGCACGGCGACTACCGGCTCGACAACGTGATGTTCCATCCGACCGAGCCGCGCGCCATCGCCGTGCTCGACTGGGAGCTGTCGACGCTGGGCCACCCGCTGGCCGACTTCAGCTACCACTGCATGTCCTGGCACATCGCGCCCGGCGCCTTCCGCGGCATCGGCGGCCTCGATGTGGAAAGCCTGGGCATCCCCACGCAGAGCGCCTACATCCGCCGCTATTGCGAGCGCACCGGCCTGACCACGCCCGAGGCGCTGGCGCCCGACTGGAACTTCTACCTCGCCTACAACCTGTTCCGCATGGCGGCCATCCTGCAAGGCATCGCCAAGCGGGTCGAGGCCGGCACCGCCTCGAGCGAACAGGCCGTGGCATCGGGCCGCGGCGCGCGTCCGATGGCCGAAATGGCCTGGGCCTTCGCCAGCAAGGCCTGAGCGCCGAGATTCAACCGTTCACCCCAGGAGACGACCAATGGACTTCGAGTATTCCGCCAAGACCAAGGAACTGCAGCAACGTGTGAGCGCGTTCATGGACGCGCACATCTATCCGGCCGAGGCCGCCTACACGGCCGAGCTGGCCGCGAACACGGCCGCGGGCAAGCGCTGGACCGCCCTCAAGACCGTCGAGCAGCTCAAGGAAAAAGCCAAGGCTCAGGGTCTGTGGAACCTGTTCCTGCCGGTCGACAGCGCGGCCGCTTCGGGCTACGAAGGCGCCGGCCTGACCAACCAGGAATACGCGCCGCTGGCCGAGATCATGGGCCGCGTGCCATGGGCCAGCGAGGCCTTCAACTGCTCGGCGCCCGACACGGGCAACATGGAGACCATCGCGCGCTACGGCTCCGAAGCCATCAAGGCACGCTGGCTCAAGCCGCTGCTCGAAGGTGAGATCCGCTCGGCCTTCGCGATGACCGAGCCCGACGTGGCCTCGAGCGATGCGACCAACATCTCCACGCGCATCGAACGCCAGGGCGACGAGTACGTGATCAACGGCCGCAAGTGGTGGATCTCCGGTGCGGCCGACCCGCGCTGCGCGGTGTACATCACCATGGGCAAGACCGATCCCGAAGCGGCGCGGCATTCGCAGCAGAGCATGGTGATCGTGCCGGCCGACGCCAAGGGCATCAAGGTGATCCGTCCGCTCAACGTGCTGGGCTACGACGATGCGCCGCACGGCCACGTCGAGATGACCTTCGAGAACGTGCGCGTGCCGGTCGACAACATCCTGCTGGGCGAAGGCCGCGGCTTCGAGATCGCCCAGGGTCGCCTCGGCCCGGGACGCATCCACCACTGCATGCGCCTGATCGGCCTGGCCGAACGCGCGCTCGAGCTGATGTGCCGCCGCGCCTCGTCGCGCGTGGCTTTCGGCAAGACCGTCGCTTCGCAGACCGTCACGCAGGAACGCATCGCCGAAGCGCGCTGCAAGATCGACATGGCGCGCCTGCTCACGCTCAAGGCTGCCTGGCTGATGGACGTGGCCGGCAACAAGGTCGCGAAGAACGAGATCGCGATGATCAAGGTGGTGGCACCGTCGATGGCCTGCCAGGTGATCGACTGGGCCATGCAGGTGCACGGTGGCGGCGGCATGTCCGACGACTTCCCGCTCGCCAATGCCTATGCCCAGGCGCGCACGCTGCGCTTCGCCGACGGCCCGGACGAAGTGCACCGCAATGCGATCGCCAAGTGGGAGCTGGGCCGCTACGCCGCCGACAAGCGCGAGATCGAGCCACCCGTCACGCGCTTCTGATCCGTTGCCGTGCCATGAAGCCGCCCGCGCCCTGCGCCGGCGGCTTTTTTGCGGCCGCGCGCTACAGCGGCTTCTGCATGAAGAGCGCCGAGCCGAAGGCCGGATCGAGCTGGTAGCCCGCAAAGCCCTCGCGCTCGTAGGCGCGCACCGCGGGTGCATTGCCTTGCAGCACCTCCAGCGTGAGCTTGCAGGCGCCGCGTGCCACCGCCTCTTCCTCCACGCGCGCCAGCATGCGCTGCGTGATGCGCTGACCGCGATGGCTGGCCGCCACCACCACGTCGTGCACGTTCACCAGCGGACGGCAGGCGAATGTCGAGAAGCCCTCGATGCAGTTGATCAGGCCCACCGCCTCGTCGCCATCGAAGGCGAGCACGCTGAAGGCCTGTGGACGGGCCGCCAGCGCAGCCGGCAGACCCGCACGCACCGCGTCGGCCAGCGGCTCGCCGCCGCCGGCCGGATCGCGCGCATAGGCATCGAGCAGACGCACCAGCGCCGCAGCGTGGACAGGATGGCCATAGTCGGCCAGAACGATATCGATCACACAGGCTCCAGTCGCCGGGCGCTACCCGCCGGCATTTCGATGCGGATGGGGTCACCGGCTCGGACCTCCCCGCTTTCACATACCACCGCCATCACGCCCGCCTTGCGCACCAGCTCGCCCTGAGCGTCGCGTGCCAGCGTGGCGGCCATCAGGCCGCGCTGAAAACGGTCGATCTGGCTGCAGGGGTTGCGCAACCCGGTCAGCTCGACCACCGCCGCCTCGCCGATGTGCAGCCGCGTGCCGGTCGGCAGGTCCAGCAGCGCGATGCCGCTCGTCGTGAGGTTTTCGCCCAGGTCGCCGGGCCAGACCGCGAAGCCCGCGGCCATCAGCTCGTCGAACAGCTCGGCGTGGATCAGGTGGACCTGCCGCAGATTGGGCGCGCTCGGGTTGCGCGCCACGCGCGAGCGGTGCTGGACCGTCGTGCCCGCGTGCGCATCGCCTTCGACGCCCAGCCCTGCGATCAACCGGATCGCGGGCTCGGCGAACTTGGAGAAGCTGTGCAGCGTGCTCCGGTGTACCGCGCTCACCGTGGCTGCCGCCACGTCAGTCCTCGAGCGTGGCCGCCATGCGCCGAGCGAAGGCATCGGCCTGGTCGCGGTCGCGCGCCTCGACCATCACCCGCACCAGCGGCTCGGTGCCGCTCGCGCGGATCAGCACCCGGCCCGCATCGCCCAGCTCGGCTTCGGTGCGCTGCGTCTCGGCCTGGAGTGCGGCATTGGCCTGCCAGTCCTGCCCGGGCCTGAGCCGCACGTTGATCATGGTCTGAGGGAACAGCACCACGTCGGACAGCAGCTCGGCCACGGTCTTGCCGCTGCGCTGGCAGGCCTGCAACACCTGCAGCGCACTCACGATGCCGTCGCCCGTGGTGTGGCAGTCGAGTGCCAGCAGATGGCCCGAGCTCTCGCCGCCCAGCAGCCAGCCGCGCTTCTCCAACTCCTCGAGCACGTAACGGTCGCCGACCTTGGCACGCACGAACTCGACGCCCAGCTTGCGCAGCGCGATCTCCACCGCCTTGTTGGTCATCAGCGTGCCCACCACGCCGACCGGCTTCTCGCCGCGCTCGATGCGCTCGCGCACCATCAGGTAGAGCAGTTCGTCGCCGTTGAACAGGCGGCCGCCCGCATCGACCAGCTGCAGCCGGTCGGCATCGCCGTCGAGCGCGATGCCGTAGTCGGCCTTCTGCGCCACTACCGTGGCCACCAGCGCTTCCGGATGCGTTGCACCGACGTTCTTGTTGATGTTGAGCCCGTCGGGCGACACGCCGATGGTGCTGACTTCGGCACCCAGTTCGTGGAACACGTTGGGCGCCACCTGGTAGGCCGCGCCGTGCGCCGCGTCGACCACCAGCTTCATGTTGCGCAGCGTGAGGTCGTTGGCGAAGGTGCTCTTGCAGAACTCGATGTAGCGGCCCGATGCGTCGTCGAGGCGGCGGGCCCTGCCGAGGTTCGCGGAATCCGCCCACACGGGCGCTTCTTCGAGCGCGGCCTCGACCGCCAGCTCCCAGGCGTCGTCGAGCTTGGTGCCCTGCGCGCTGAAGAACTTGATGCCGTTGTCGGCAAAGGCGTTGTGGCTGGCGCTGATCACCACGCCCAGACTCGCGCGCTGCGCTCGCGTGAGGTAGGCCACGCCGGGCGTCGGCAGCGGGCCGAGCAGCACCACGTCGACCCCGGCCGAATTGAAGCCCGATTCGAGCGCCGATTCGAGCATGTAGCCGGAGATGCGCGTGTCCTTGCCGATCAGCACGGTGGGGCGCTTCTGCGTCTTCTTGAGCACGCGGCCCACGGCATGCGCGAGGCGCAACACGAAGTCCGGTGTGATGGGGGCCTGGCCGACCGTGCCGCGAATGCCGTCGGTGCCGAAATACTGTCGAGTCATGGTGTCGTCTTGTCTGGTTGATCTTGTGTGTGAGCGTCCTGCATCGCCTTCTGCACGGCCAGGGCCGCAACGGTCTCGCGCACATCGTGCACGCGCAGGATGACAGCGCCGCGCTCGGCTGCCAGCAGGGCCGCGGCCACGCTGGGCACCATGCGCTCGCCCGCATTCTCGATGCCTGTGACGGCACCGAGCGAGGATTTTCGCGACCAGCCGGCCAGCAGCGGGTAGCCGATGTCCAGCAGTTCGCGTTGCCGCGCCAGCAGGGCGAAATTCTGCCTCACGGTCTTGCCGAAGCCGATGCCGGGATCGAGCACGATGCGCGCAGCGTCGACCCGCAGGTCGCGCAGCCCCTGCGCGTGGACCGCGAGGAAGCTGCGAACGCCCGCCACCACGTCGCCGCTCATCGGCTCTGTCTGCATGGTCTGCGGGTCACGGTGCATGTGCATCAGGCAGATGCCGCAGGAGGGATGCTGCGCGACCGCCGCCAAGGCGCCGGGCTGGCGCAGCGCCCAGATGTCGTTGACGATGTCGGCGCCCAGGTCCAGCACGGCGCGCATCACCTCGGCCTTGGAGGTGTCGACCGAGATCGGCACGCCCAGGCTCACCGCTTCGCGCACCACAGGCAGCACGCGCTCCAACTCTTGCTGCAGCGGCACCGCCGGGCTGCCCGGACGGGTCGACTCGCCGCCGATGTCGAGCAGGTCGGCGCCTTGCGCCACCAGGGCCTCGCAGTGGCGCACCGCGGCCTGTGTCGAGGCATGGGCGCCGCCGTCGGAGAAGGAGTCGGGCGTGACGTTGACGATGCCCATCACGCGAGGCCGCGACAGGTCGATCAGGAAGCGCGTGCTGCGCCAGTGAGGAAGGGGTGTCGTCATGACGCTGCTCCAGGACGAAAAAACGGGGCCAGAGGCCCCGTCGATCTGCACTGCGCCATGCTCAGGCTGCGGTGGGCGCCGGATCGGTCGCGACCGCCGGCGTGCCGCCGCTGCCGCCGTTGTTCGACGGCGGGATGCGCGGCGTCCAGTCCTTGGGCGGACGGGGTTCGCGGCCGGCCATGATGTCGTCGAGCTGTTCCGAGTCGATGGTTTCCCATTCGAGCAGGGCCTTGGCCATGGCGTGCATCTTGTCGCTGTTCGCTTCGATCAGGCCACGCGCCAGGGCGTACTGCTCGTCGATGATGCGGCGCACTTCGCCGTCGACCTTTTCCATGGTCTGTTCGCTCATGTTGGTGGTCTTGGTGACCGAGCGGCCCAGGAACACTTCGCCTTCGTTCTCGGCATAGACCATCGGGCCCAGCGCATCGGTCATGCCGTAGCGCGTGACCATGTCGCGGGCAATCGAGGTCGCGCGCTCGAAGTCGTTGCTGGCGCCGGTGGTCATCTGGTGCATGAACACTTCTTCGGCGATGCGGCCACCGAACAGCATGCTGATCTGGTTGAGCATGTATTCGCGGTCGTAGCTGTAACGGTCCTGTGCGGGCAGGCTCATGGTCACGCCCAGGGCGCGACCGCGCGGAATGATCGTGACCTTGTGGACCGGGTCGCACTTGGGCAGCAGCTTGCCGATCAGGGCGTGGCCGGACTCGTGGTAGGCCGTGTTGCGGCGCTCTTCCTCGGGCATGACCATGCTCTTGCGCTCGGGGCCCATGAAGATCTTGTCCTTGGCCTTTTCGAAGTCCTGCATTTCGACCACGCGCGCATTGCGGCGGGCGGCCATCAACGCGGCTTCGTTGCACAGGTTGGCCAGGTCGGCGCCCGACATGCCGGGCGTGCCGCGCGCGATGATGCTCGGGTTCACGTCCTGGCCGAGCGGCACCTTGCGCATGTGCACGCCGAGGATCTGCTCACGGCCGCGGATGTCCGGCAGCGTGACGTAGACCTGGCGGTCGAAACGGCCCGGGCGCAGCAGTGCGGCGTCCAGGATGTCCGGGCGGTTGGTGGCCGCGACCACGATCACGCCCAGGTTGGTCTCGAAGCCGTCCATCTCGACCAGCATCTGGTTGAGCGTCTGTTCGCGCTCGTCGTTGCCGCCGCCGAGGCCCGCGCCACGCTGGCGACCGACCGCGTCGATTTCATCGATGAAGATGATGCAGGGGGCGTTCTTCTTGGCGTTCTCGAACATGTCGCGCACACGGGCCGCGCCCACGCCGACGAACATTTCGACGAAGTCGGAACCCGAGATCGAGAAGAACGGCACCTTGGCTTCGCCGGCGATCGACTTGGCCAGCAGCGTCTTGCCGGTGCCCGGGGGGCCGACCAGCAGCAGGCCGCGCGGAATGCGACCGCCGAGTTTCTGGAAGCGACCGGGGTCCTTGAGGAAGTCGACGACTTCCTTGACTTCTTCCTTGGCCTCGTCGCAACCGGCCACGTCGGCGAAGGTCACGGTGTTGGTGTTCTCGTCGAGCATGCGCGCCTTGCTCTTGCCGAAGCTGAAAGCACCGCCCTTGCCGCCGCCCTGCATCTGTCGCATGAAGTAGACCCAGACGCCGATCAGCAGCAGCATCGGCCCCCAGCTGACCAGCAGCGTCATGAGGAGCGAGCCCTCTTCACGCGGCTTGACGTCGAACTTGACGTTGTTGGCGATCAAGTCGCCGATGAGGCCACGGTCGAGGTAGGTGGCGGTGGTACGGATGCGGCGATCGTCGTTGGTGACCGCCACGATCTCGCTACCGCCGCCCTGGCCTTCCTGGATGGTGGCACTCTTGATGCGGTTACCGCGGACCTCTTCGAGGAAGTCCGAATAACCGACGCTGCCGGCGCCGGCGGCACCGCGGGTGTCGAACTGCTTGAACACAGTGAACAACACCATCGCGATGACAAGCCAGACGGCAACTTTGGAAAACCACTGATTGTTCAAACGAAGCTCCAGTCAAAAGCGCGTGACAGCGAAATGAAACTTCGCCCAGGTCACGCAACTGATGGCCATTTTAGGCTTTTCAAGCCGTGAAACACCGCGATTTCCCCCGAGCAGCCACAGCCGGGGCACGGTTTTGCGCCGCTGTCCGACGTATCAATTCGTGTCTGCGGCTTTCAAGCCGATGCCGACCATGAAGGTTTCGGACGATTTGTCGCGCGAAGCCTTGGGCTTGATCGGCTTCACGGTCTTGAAATTCGCCTTGAATAACTGGGTCAGCTCGGCGTAGCCGCCGCCATGGAAGAGCTTGGTGACGAGCGCCCCTTCGGGCTTCATGTGCCGGCGTGAAAAGTCGATCGCCAGCTCGACCAGATGCGAAATGCGCGCCGCGTCGGCCGAAGCGATGCCCGAGAGGTTGGGCGCCATGTCCGACACGACGACATCCGCCTTGCGGCCCGCCAGGGCGGCTTCCAGCCGGGCCAGCACCTCGTCCTCCCGGAAATCGCCCTGCAGGAAGATCACCCCTTCGATCGGTTCCATCGGCAGCAGGTCGAGCGCGATGATGGTGCCGTCCAGCGTGCCGGACGCGGCGCCGTGGGGGGAAAGCCGGCGCCGCACGTACTGGCTCCAGGCCCCCGGCGTCGAGCCCAGATCGACCACCAGATGCCCTGGACGGATCAATCCCAGCGTCTCGTCGATCTCCTTGAGCTTGTAGGCGGCGCGTGCGCGGTAACCCTCACGGGCGGCCAACTTGACGTACGTGTCGTTCACGTGATCGTTCAACCACGCCTTGTTGACCTTGTTGCTTTTCGTCTTGACTTTCATTCGCCTCGATAATACGGGCATGACAGCCATTCAACTTACCCCCGCGCAACGCAAGGTGCATCGCGCCGACGCCCACCACCTCGATCCGATCGTCATGATCGGTGGCGACGGGCTCACGCCAGCTGTCACGAAAGAGGCCGAAGCTGCGCTCAAGGCCCACGGCCTGATCAAGGTGCGCGTCTTCTCCGACGACCGTGCGGCCCGCGAAGCCATGCTGGCCACGCTGGCCGACGAACTCAACGCCGCGCCGATCCAGCACATCGGCAAGCTGCTGGTGCTGTGGCGCCCCAAGGTCGAAAAGGAGCGCGTGGTCGACGAAGACCGCATGCCCGGCCCCCGTGACGTCAAGGTGCTCAAGTACAGCAAGCGCGGCGGCCAGCGCCCCGAGATCAAGACCCTGCGCGTGCTGGGCAACCAGCGCCTCACGCCCGGCGGCACGATCAAGCGCGCCAAGCCGCCGCGTCCGCTGTCGGCCAAGAAGCGCAACCAGGCAGACTGAGCTTGGCGGCAGTGCAAGGCGCCCGGCGCCATATTCTCTGCATGAAGTGGGGCACGAAATACGGCCCCGACTACGTCAATCGCCTCTATGCGATGGTGCGCCGCAACCTCAGCGGCGACTTCAACTTCGTCTGCCTCACCGACGACGGCCAGGGCATCCGCAGCGAAGTGCAGTGCCTGCCGATTCCGCCGCTCGACCTGGAAGTGCCCGCGGGCCAGCCGGACCGGGCCTGGAAGAAGCTCACGACCTTCGAGGCGGACCTGCACGGCCTGCGCGGCACCGCCCTCTTCCTGGACCTCGATGTGGTGGTGGTCGGCAGCCTCGACGCCTTCTTCGAGCAGCCGGGCGAGTTTTTGATCATTCACGACTACGCGCGCCCTTGGCGGACCGAGCGCATCACCGGCAACTCGTCGGTCTACCGGTTCGAGCTCGGCGCGCATGCGGACGTTCTGGCGTATTTCCGCGCCAACATGGACGCGGTGCAGGCCAAGTTCCGCAACGAACAGGCCTACCTGTCGGACTTCATGCACGCCCAGGGGCGCCTGCAGTACTGGCCCGACGCCTGGTGCCCGAGCTTCAAGTACCACGGTATCCCGACCTGGCCGACCAACTACTGGCAGGAGCCTTTCGTGCCCGACGGTGCGCGCATCGTGGTGTTCCACGGCGAATGCAACCCGCCGGATGCGCTGGCAGGCCGCCGCAACCGCGCCTTCCGCTTCATCCGGCCGGCGCGATGGATCGCCCGTTACTGGACCAGCGCCTGATCAGCCGCCGGTGCGGCGCCCCATGCGCCACAGCAGCACGCCGGTGCAGGCCCACTGCAGCAGGTACATGGCGCTGCCCACCGGGTGCCAGAGCTTCAGATTGTCGCGCGCCATGATGCGCGGCGCCACGGCGTACTGCTGCAGCAGGGCCAGCAGCAATGCGGCCAGGACCAGGCCGATGGCGAAGCGGATGGCGTCGTCGAAGCCCTGGTCGGCTCTCTGACGCAGGTACATCAGCAGGATCAGGCCGCAGGCGATCGCGATCCAGCTCTGCGCGGCGAACAGCTGGCCGGCGAAATTGCCGGCCACCGACGGGTTGCCCAGCTTGGCGAACAGCATCGGCACCACCAGGAAGCCCACGGTGCTCAGGCTGCCCCACCAGAAGGCAGCCACGAGCAGCGCGATACGGTCCTTCATGGGGCTCAGACGTAGCTGATCGCGACGATCTCGTAGTGCTTGAGCCCGCCGGGCGCCTGCACCTCGGCGGTGTCGCCCTCCTCCTTGCCGATCAGCGCGCGCGCGATCGGGCTGGAGATGTTGATCAGGCCGAGCTTCAGGTCGGCCTCGTCCTCGCCCACGATCTGGTACTTGACGGCCTCGCCCGTGCTCTCTTCCTCGAGCTCCACGGTGGCACCGAACACCACCTTGCCGCCGGCGTCGAGCGCGGTCGGGTCGATGATCTGCGCGGCCGACAGCTTGCCTTCGATTTCCTGGATCCGGCCTTCGATGAAGCCCTGGCGGTCCTTGGCGACTTCGTACTCGGCGTTCTCGCTCAGGTCGCCCTGGGCACGCGCCTCGGAAATGGCGTTGATCACCCAGGGACGGTCGACCGTCTTGAGGCGATGGAGTTCTTCGCGCAGTTTTTCGGCGCCGCGCTTGGTGACGGGGATGGTGCTCATGTTTTGTTGCTCCAGAAAGCGAAAACGCCGAACGCTGCCGTTCGGCGGTGCATGTGGGGAGAGAGGATCAGACGAGGGTTCGTCCGGTCAGCCGGCTCAGAATGGCGAGCGGGCTTGCCTCGGGATTGTATTGCCTCGCCGCGGGCAGGTGCAGCGTCTGTTCGAGCATGTACTGCCCCGACATCACGGCATGCGAGGTCTGGTCGGAGAAGCACACCCAGACCGAACCGGCCGGGAACGGCACGGTCTGCTGGGGCGCGTTCTTCTGGTAGTCGAGGTCGGCCTTCATGCCGTCGTGCAACTGCAGCATCAGATGGTCGTACTCGCTGCGCAGCGACTTGGTCACGCGCAACGCGCGCAGCAGCTTCGCCTGCCAGGCCGAGTAAGGCTTGGCGCGCGGCAGGAAGCGCTGTGCGACCGTCTCGAAGGGCTCGCCCACCCGCCAGACGCGCGGCGCGCCGTCAGGGTTGGCGTTGGTGAACACGCGCAGGATGCGCTCGCCATAGTTGGGACGCGACGGAAAGGCATCGACATGCATGCGCTTGTCGTCGGCGCGCCATGACTGCACGCGCGTCTCGACCTGCGCCGGCCGATAGCTGGTGGGCGCGAGCCGCAGCGCCGGCGTGTAGTGCGGCAGCAGGCCGTGGATCAGCTGCTGCGCCTGGGCGCGGAAGCGCCCCACCATCGCCGCGGCGGCACGCTGTACCGCCTCGTCGCCCGCGGCGCCCTTCAAGCGCCCCTCGGCGTCGAGGCTGATGTTGCGCACCTTGGGCGCCAGCAGGTTCGGCGTCAGGAGGCTGCGTTCCTCGGGCAGAAGCTCGAAGCCCAGCCTGGGGAAATACAGCACCTTGCCGGCCTCGAGCGCCGCGATCCACGCCGGGTTGGGCGTGGCCGCGGCCCAGTCGGCCAGGTCGAGTTCGACGAGCTGCGCGTCCATGTCCGGCCTCAGGCCGCCGCCAGCTGCGCGTGCATCTCCTGCACCGAGATCACGCCGAGTTCGTCCATGTGCTGCATGCCTTCGACCGCAGCTTCGGCGCCGAAGATCGTGGTGAAGGTGGTCACACGCGCCAGCAGTGCCGAGGTGCGGATCTGGCGCGAATCGGTGATCGCGTTGCGGCGCTCTTCGACCGTGTTGATGACCAGTGCAATCTCGTTGTTCTTGATCATGTCCACGATGTGCGGGCGGCCTTCGGTCACCTTGTTGACGGTCGCGCAGGCGATGCCGGCGGCGCCGATCGCCGCAGCCGTGCCCTTGGTGGCCGCCAGTTCGAAGCCCAGCTTGACCAGGCCGCGCGCCACCTCGACGGCGCGTTCCTTGTCGTTGTTCTTCACCGAGATGAAGACCTTGCCCGACTTCGGCAGCAGCGTGCCGGCACCGATCTGCGACTTCACGAAGGCTTCGCCGAAGGTCTTGCCCACGCCCATGACTTCACCGGTCGACTTCATCTCGGGGCCGAGGATGGTGTCCACGCCCGGGAACTTGACGAAGGGGAACACCGCTTCCTTCACGCTGAAGTACGGCGGGGTCACTTCCTTGGTGATGCCCTGCGAAGCCAGCGACTGGCCGGCCATGCAGCGTGCCGCCACCTTCGCCAGCTGGATGCCCGTGGCCTTGCTCACGAAAGGCACGGTGCGCGACGCACGCGGGTTCACTTCGAGCACGTAGATGACGTCCTTGCCGTCCTTCTGCTGGATCGCGAACTGCACGTTCATCAGGCCGACCACGTTCAGTGCCTTGGCCATGGCGGCGCTCTGGCGCTTCAGTTCGACGATGGTGTCGGCGTTCAGGCTGTAGGGCGGCAGCGAGCAGGCGGAGTCGCCCGAGTGCACGCCGGCCTGCTCGATGTGCTCCATCACGCCGCCGATCAGCGTGCCGCCTTCGGCGTCGCGGATGCAGTCGACGTCGCATTCGACCGCGTCGTTGAGGAAGCGGTCGAGCAGCACCGGCGAGTCGTTGCTCACCTTGACCGCTTCGCGCATGTAGCGTTCGAGGTCACGCTGCTCGTGCACGATTTCCATCGCACGGCCGCCCAGCACGTAGCTCGGGCGCACCACCAGCGGATAGCCCAGGGCCGCGGCCTTTTCGAGCGCTTCGGGTTCGGTGCGCGCGGTGGCGTTCGGCGGCTGGCGCAGGCCCAGCTCGTGCAGCAGCTGCTGGAAGCGCTCGCGGTCTTCGGCCGCGTCGATCATGTCGGGCGAAGTGCCGATGATCGGCACGCCGTTGGCTTCGAGGTCGAGCGCGAGCTTCAGCGGCGTCTGGCCGCCGTACTGCACGATCACGCCGACCGGCTTTTCCTTGTCGACGATCTCGAGCACGTCTTCGAGCGTGAGCGGTTCGAAGTACAGGCGGTCGGAGGTGTCGTAGTCGGTCGAAACGGTCTCGGGGTTGCAGTTGACCATGATGGTCTCGTAGCCGTCCTCGCGCATGGCGAGCGCGGCATGCACGCAGCAGTAGTCGAACTCGATGCCCTGGCCGATGCGGTTGGGACCGCCGCCGAGCACCATGATCTTCTTCTTGTCCGTCGGGTCGGCTTCGCACTCGTCCTCGTAGGTCGAGTACATGTAGGCCGTGTCGGTGGCGAACTCGGCCGCGCAGGTGTCGACGCGCTTGTAGACCGGGCGCACGCCCAGGGCACGGCGCTTCTCGCGGATCGCGGTGTCGGTGGTCTTCAGCTGGCGCGCGAGGCGACGGTCGGAGAAGCCCTTCTTCTTGAGCGCGAGCAGCGTGTCCTTGTCGATGTCGTCCAGCGACTTGGTTTCCAGTTCGAGTTCGATCTTCACGATCTCTTCGATCTGCACCAGGAACCACGGATCGATCTTGGTCAGCGCGAACACTTCATCGACGCTCAGGCCCATGGCGAAGGCATCGCCCACGTACCAGATGCGCTCGGGACCGGGCTCGCCCAGTTCCTTCTCGAGCACTTCGCGGTCCTGCGTTTTTTCGTTCAGGCCATCGACGCCCACTTCGAGGCCGCGCAAGGCCTTCTGGAACGATTCCTGGAAGGTGCGGCCCATGGCCATCACCTCGCCCACCGACTTCATCTGCGTCGTGAGGCGCGAGTCGGCCTGCGGGAATTTCTCGAAGGCGAAACGCGGAATCTTGGTGACCACGTAGTCGATCGACGGTTCGAACGACGCCGGCGTGGCGCCGCCCGTGATCTCGTTGCGCAGCTCGTCGAGCGTGTAGCCCACGGCCAGCTTGGCCGCGACCTTGGCGATCGGGAAACCCGTGGCCTTGGAGGCCAGCGCCGACGAACGCGACACGCGCGGGTTCATCTCGATGACGACCATGCGGCCGTCCTGCGGGTTGATCGAGAACTGCACGTTCGAGCCGCCGGTGTCGACGCCGATCTCGCGCAGCACGGCCAGCGAGGCGTTGCGCAGGATCTGGTATTCCTTGTCGGACAGCGTTTGCGCCGGGGCCACGGTGATCGAGTCGCCGGTGTGCACGCCCATCGGGTCCAGGTTTTCGATCGAGCAGACGATGATGCAGTTGTCGGCGGTGTCGCGCACCACTTCCATCTCGTACTCTTTCCAACCGAGGAGCGACTCTTCGATCAGCAGCTCGTTGGTCGGCGAGGCTTCGAGGCCGCGCTTGCAGATGGTCTCGAACTCGTCGGGGTTGTAGGCGATGCCGCCACCGGTGCCGCCGAGCGTGAAGCTCGGGCGGATCACGGTCGGGAAGCCGAGCGTCTTCTGCACCACCCAGGCCTCGTCCATCGAGTGCGCGATGCCGGAGCGGGCCGAACCCAGTCCGATCTTGGTCATCGCGTCCTTGAACTTCAGGCGGTCTTCGGCCTTGTCGATGGCCTCGGGCTTGGCGCCGATCAGCTCGACCTTGTACTTGTCGAGCACGCCGTTGCGCCACAGGTCCAGCGCGCAGTTGAGCGCGGTCTGGCCACCCATGGTCGGCAGGATCGCGTCGGGCCGTTCCTTGGCGATGATCTTCTCGACCGTCTGCCAGGTGATGGGCTCGATGTAGGTGACGTCGGCCGTGGCCGGGTCGGTCATGATCGTCGCGGGGTTGCTGTTGATCAGGATGACCTTGTAGCCCTCCTCGCGCAGCGCCTTGCAGGCCTGCACGCCCGAGTAGTCGAACTCGCAGGCCTGGCCGATGATGATCGGGCCGGCGCCGATGATGAGGATGCTCTTGAGATCTGTGCGCTTAGGCATTCTTGTTTCCTGCTTTGTGCTTTTCCATCAATGCCGTGAAGCGATCGAACAGGTAGCCGATGTCGTGCGGGCCGGGCGAGGCTTCGGGGTGTCCCTGGAAGCAGAAGGCCGGCTTGTCGGTGCGCGCCAGGCCCTGCAGCGTGTTGTCGAACAGGCTGATGTGCGTGGGGCGCAGGTTGGCCGGCAGCGACTTCTCGTCGACCGCAAAGCCGTGGTTCTGGCTGGTGATGCTCACGCGGCCGCTGTCGAGGTCCTTGACCGGATGGTTCGCGCCGTGGTGGCCGAACTTCATCTTGAAAGTCTTCGCGCCCGAGGCCAGCGCCATGATCTGGTGGCCCAGGCAGATGCCGAAAGTGGGAATGCCGGTCTCGATCAGTTCCCGGGCCGCGCGGATGGCGTAGTCGCAAGGTTCCGGATCGCCAGGACCGTTGGCCAGGAAGATGCCATCGGGCTTGAGCTTGAGCACGTCGGCCGCGGGCGTCTGCGCCGGCACCACGGTGATGCGCGCACCGCGTTGCGCCAGCATGCGAAGAATGTTCTTCTTGACCCCGTAGTCGAAGGCGACGACATGGAACCTGGGCGTGATCTGCACGCCGTAGCCCGGCTTGCCGTTCAGGTTCACGAGCTTCCACTCGGTCTCGGTCCATTCGTAGGTCTGCGTGACCGACACCACCTTGGCCAGGTCGAGGCCGGCCATGCTCGGCGCGCCCTTGGCGGCAGCGATGGCCCGGTCGATGTGCGACTGCGTGACGGATTCGCCCTGGGCCAGGCCCACGATGCAGCCGTTCTGCGCGCCGTGCGTGCGCAGATGGCGCGTGAGCTTGCGCGTGTCGATGTTGGCGATGGCCACCGTCTTGCTGCGCACGAGGTAGGCGTCGAGCGTCTCGGTCTGGCGGAAATTCGAGGCAAGGAGTGGCAGGTCCTTGATGATCAGGCCCGCGGCATGGACCTTGTCGGCTTCGATGTCTTCCTCGTTGACGCCGTAGTTGCCGATGTGCGGATACGTGAGCGTCACGATCTGCTGGCAATAGCTGGGGTCGGTCAGGATTTCCTGATAGCCGGTCATCGAGGTGTTGAACACCACTTCGCCGGCTGTGGAGCCGGCGGCTCCGATCGAATTGCCGAGAAAGACCGTGCCGTCTGCGAGCGCCAGGATGGCGGGAGGAAAAGCTCCCTTGAGAGACAAAAGCACTGGGTTCTCCGGATGGATGACGCCCAAAGCGAACCCAAGGTGCCCGACATGCAATGACATGCGATGAAGGGGCGGGCTGCGGCTTTCGTCGAAGGGTAAGCTTGTGTGCGCTGTGGGCGGGGTGTGAGCGGGAAAGCCGCTGATTATAGCCGGCGCGCTGTCACAATCCGGACAAAGCCGCGCTCGCGTGCAGACAAATCGCCGCGGCGGCCGCGACGTTCAGCGACTCTTCGCCGCCCGGCTGGGCGATCCGGATGCGGTGCGAGGCACGCGCCTCCAGCGCCGCCGAGACGCCCTGCCCCTCATGCCCGAGCAACCAGGCACAGGGATGCGGCAGTTGCGCCTTGTGCAACCAGTCACCGTGATGCGAACTCGTCGCCACCAGCGGGACGCTCAGCCCATCGAGCAGTTCGGCATCGACGCCTTCGATCAGTCGCAGACCGAAATGCGCGCCCATGCCGGCGCGCAGCACCTTGGGCGCCCAGAGCGCGGCCGTGCCCTTGAGGGCAACGATCTGGCTGAAGCCGAAGGCCGCGGCACTGCGCAGCACCGAGCCGACGTTGCCCGCGTCCTGCAGCCGATCGAGCACCACGGTCGGCGCATCGGCCACGAGTTCGGGACGCATCGGCAGGTGCAGCACGAACCCCATGGGCGCGGGCGACTCGAGGCCGCTCACACCGGCCAGCAACGCATCGGCCACGATCAGCGTGCGATCGGCGGCGTCGGTCCATTCGAACTGCGCCTGCGGCCAAAAAGATTCGGAGAAGACTGCGATGGCGGGCCGAACGCCGCGTTGCCGTGCCGCGCGGCAGAGGTGGTCGCCCTCGAGCCAGATCTTGCCCAGCTTGCGGTAGGCACCGGGGTCCTGCGCGAGCTTGCGCAATTCCTTGAGCAGCGGGTTGTCGCGCGAGCTGATGTGCTCCGGTGCGGAACGACTCATGCGCCGATCCGATCCGGCTGCACGCCGCCCATGACCTGCTGCATCGCCATCCGCTCGAATGCAGCCGCCACGGGAGCGAACGACCGCCGGTGGTGCACGCAGGCGCCGTGGAGCTGCAGCGCATCGAGGTGCGCCCGCGTGCCATAACCCTTGTGGCCGGCAAAGCCGTAGTGCGGGTATTCCAGGTCGAGTTCGCGGCACAGTCGGTCGCGGTGCACCTTGGCCAGGATCGAGGCGGCCGAGATGGCCTTGACCCGCGAGTCCCCCTTGACGATGGCCTCGGCCAGCACGTCGAGCGTAGGCAGCCGATTGCCGTCCACCAGCACCTTGACCGGCCTGAGCCGCAGGCCCTCGACCGCGCGGCGCATGGCCAGCATGGTGGCCTGCAGGATGTTGTGGGTGTCGATCTCCTCGACGCTGGCCTGCGCCACCGAGCAGCACAGCGCCCGGGCCAAAATCTGCTCGTACAGACGCTCGCGCTGCAGCGCCGTCAGCGTCTTGGAGTCGGCCAGGCCGGGGATCGGACGGCGATCGTCGAGGATGACGGCCGCAGCCACCACCGGGCCGGCCAGCGGCCCGCGGCCGGCCTCGTCCACGCCGGCCATCAGACCGGGCGCGTCCCAGACCAGCGCGGCCTGCTCAGCCTTCAAGAACTTTCTCGATCGCATCGGCGCAAAGTGTCGGAGTGTCGCGCAGCAACTCGACGTGCAGCGCGGTGAAACGTTGTTGCAGGGCCTCGACTTTGGCCGGGTCTTCCAGCCAGCGCAAGGTGGCGGCGGCCAGTGCCTCGGGCGTTGCTGCATCCTGCAGCAACTCGGGCACGACGAATTCGCCGCAAAGGATGTTCGGCAGGCCCACCCAGGGCTGTAGCTGCTGGCGATGCATGAGGTGCCAGGAGACCCGGTTCATGTTGTAGGCGATCACCATCGGGCGCTTGAACAGCGCGGCCTCGAGCGTGGCGGTACCGCTGGCGATCAGGGTCGCATCGCAGGCGGCGAGCACCGGATGCGACTGGCCGTTGACCAAGGTCACCCTGCCCTCCATGCCGCTGGCCTTGAGTGCCGCCTCGACCTCGGCGCGCAGGCCGGGGATCGCAGGGGAAATGAACTGGATCTCGGGCCGCGACTTCGCCATCAGCGCGGCCGCCTCGAAAAATCGCAACGCCAGGTAGCGCACCTCGGACCGGCGGCTGCCGGGCAGCAGCGCCACGACGGGCGCCGCCGGATCGAGCCCCAGCGCCGCACGCGCGGCCGCCCGATCGGGCTGCATCGGGATCACGTTGGCCAAGGGATGGCCGACGTAGCTGGCCGCCACGCCCTGCTCCGCCAGCAGGGCCGGTTCGAAGGGGAAGATGCACAGCACATGGTCGGCCGCCGCACGGATCTTCTCGATGCGGTCGGGCCGCCAGGCCCAGATCGACGGACAGACGAAATGCACGGTCTTGATGCCGCGACCGCGCAGCCCGGCTTCGAGGTCGAGATTGAAATCCGGTGCATCGATGCCGATGAACAGCCCCGGCCACTCGCGCAGCAGGCGCGCCTTGAGCTGGCGGCGGATGCCTGCGATCTCGGCGTAATGCCGCAGCACCTCGATGTAGCCGCGAACGGCCAGTTTTTCCTGCGGCCACCAGCTCTGGAAACCGCGCGACAGCATCTGCGGACCGCCGATGCCGACGGTTTCGACCGCCGGCCAGCGCGCCTGCAAGCCGTCCATGAGCAGGCCGGCCAGCAGATCGCCGGAAGGCTCGCCGGCGACCATCGCGAAGCGTCGCGTTGCTGATTCGGCGCTCATGCGCGGCTCAGCGGGCGATGCCGCTGACGGAGCTGCCGAGGAAGCCATCCATCAGCGCCACATCGGCGGCCGCGTCGGGCATCTGCGTAGACAGGGCGGCGATGGCGGAGCGCGCCTCCTCCAGGGTCTTGCCTTGCCGATAGATCAGCTTGTGCATCTCGCGGATCGCGGTGATGCGCTCGGCGGAGAAGTCCCGACGGCGCAGGCCCACCAGGTTCACGCCGCGCACCGCGAGCGGATTGCCGTCCACCACCATGAAGGGCGGGATGTCCTTGCCCACATGGGCAGCGAAACCGATCATCGCGTGGGCACCGATGCGCATGCGCTGCAGCACGCCGGTGAGCCCGCCCACCGTGACCCAGTCGCCGATCACCACATGGCCCGCCAGCGTGGCGTTGTTGGCCATGGTGATCTGGTTGCCGAGCTGGCAGTCGTGCGCGATGTGCACGTAGGCCATGATCCAGTTGTCATTGCCGATGCGCGTCACGCCCACATCCTGGGCCGTGCCCAGATTGAAGGTGCAGAACTCGCGGATCGTGTTGCGGTCGCCGATCACCAGTTCGGTCGGCTCGCCCGCGTACTTCTTGTCTTGCGGCACCGCACCCAGCGAGGAGAACTGGAAGATGCGGTTGTCGCGGCCGATGGTCGTGTGGCCCTCGATCACGCAATGCGCACCGACGGTCGAGCCGGCGCCGATGCGCACGTGCGGCCCGATCACCGCATAGGGCCCGATCGACACCGAGGGATCGAGTTCGGCTTTGGGATCGACGATGGCCGTCGGATGAACCTGCGTCATTGCACGCGAGAACTTCAGTTGATCTGGCGCATCGCGCACATCAGCGTGGCTTCGCAAGCCAGTTCGCTGCCGACGAGCGCACGGCCCTTGAACTTCGAGATGCCGGCCTTCATGCGGTCGATCTCGACCTCGAGCGTCAGCTGGTCGCCCGGCTCCACCGGCCGCTTGAAGCGCGCGCCGTCGATGGCGGCGAAATAGTAGACGGTGTTGTCGTCGGGCACGATGTCCAGCGAATGAAAGGACAGCAGCGCGGCGGCCTGCGCCATTGCTTCAAGCATCAGCACGCCCGGCATCACCGGCCGGTGCGGGAAGTGGCCATTGAAGAAGGGCTCGTTCATCGTGACGTTCTTGAGCGCCGTGATGCGCTTGCCCTTTTCCATGGCGGTCACGCGGTCCACCAAAAGGAAGGGGTAGCGGTGCGGCAGGAGCTTGAGAATCTGATGAATGTCGAGCGTCGTCATGTTTTTCTATCGTCCAATTTCTTTTTTCTCAAGCGCCTTGAGCCGGTCCCGCAGGCTGTGCAACTGCTTCAACGTGGCGGCGTTCTTTTCCCAGGTGGCATTGTCGTCGATGGGAAACACGCCCGTGTAATGGCCCGGCTTGAGGATGGAACGCGTCACCAGCGTCGCCGCCGAGATGTTCACGCCGTCGGCCAGCTCGAGATGCCCCAGCACGATCGCGCCGCCGCCCACGGTGCAATGCGCACCGATGACCGCACTGCCCGCCACACCGACGCAGCCGGCCATCGCGGTGTGCTTGCCGATGCGCACGTTGTGGCCGATCTGGATCAGGTTGTCGAGCTTCACGCCATCCTCGATGACCGTGTCTTCCAGCGCGCCGCGATCGATGCAGGTGTTGGCCCCGATCTCGACATCGTCGCCGATGCGCACGGCACCCAGCTGCTCGATCTTGACCCAGGCGCCCTGGTGCGGCGCAAAACCGAATCCGTCGGCGCCGATCACCACACCCGGGTGCAGCAGGCAGCGCGCGCCGATGTGGCAATGCTCGCTCACCGTCACGCGCGACTTGAGCACCGTGTGGGCACCGATTCGTGCACCGCGCTCGATCACGCACAAGGCACCGATCTGCGCACTCGGGTCCACCTCGGCCAGCGGATCGATGACCGCGCTCGGATGGATGCGCACCGCGTCCGCCGGGGCATGCGCCCGCTTCCACAACTGGGTCAGCTGCGCAAAGTAGAGGTAAGGATCGTCGGCGACGATGAAGGTACCACGCGTCGCGGCGGCATCCCGCATGGCGGGCGACACGATGACGCAGCCGGCCTGCGAGGCGGCCAGTTCCTTGCGGTACTTGGGATGGCTCAGGAAACTCAGCGCATCGGGCGTGGCACTCTGCAGTGGCGCCAGGCGCTCGATCGCCAGCTCGGGGTCCCCTTGGAGTTCACCCCCGAGGGCTTCGACAATGGCTCCGAGCCGCAACACCACGCGTGACGCGGCCTACTTCGTGCCCGCAGGCGCGGCAGCAGCAGCGTTCAGCGCCTTGATCACCTTCTCGGTGATGTCGTGCTTGGGGTTGATGTAGATGGCTTCCTGGAGGATGGCGTCGTACTTCTCAGCCTCGGCCACCTGCTTCACCACGCGGTTCGCCCGGTCGTAGACCTGCTGAAGCTCTTCGTTCTTTCGCGCGTTCAGGTCTTCCTGGAATTCACGGCGCTTGCGCTGGAATTCACGGTCCTGGTCGACCAGCGCTCGCTGACGCGTGGCGCGCTGGCTTTCGGACAAGGTCGGCGCCTCGCGCTCGAATTTCTCCGAAGCAGCCTTCAACGCTTCACCTTGGGTTCCCAGATCGCGTTCGCGCTTCAGGAATTCAGCTTCAAGCTTGGCTTGCGCGGCCTTCGCGGGCTGCGCCTCACGCAGCACGCGATCGGGATTCACGAAACCGATGCGGAAGCCTTCCTGCACCTGCGCTTGCGAAGGGGCAGCAAACAGGGCCAGCAGCGGGAGCAGCAAGGCGCCGGCTGTGCGGTACGAATGGTTCATCAAAAAGCGGTACCGATCTGAAATTGGATGGTCTGCATTCTATCCTTGTAGATCGGATGCAGCGGGTCGGAGAAGTCGTCCTCCTTCTGTGAGCGCACAGGCTTCGCATAGGCGATGCGCAGGGGACCCAAGGGCGAAATCCAGCTGATGCCCAGGCCCACCGACGCACGCAGCCTCTTCTGCGACGACCATTGCAGATCGCTCTGGGTGGTGCGCTCGGTGAAGACGTTGCCGGCGTCGAAGAAACCGTAGAGACGCAGCGTGCGGTCGTTGCCTGCGCCGGGGAACGGCGTGCTCAGTTCCGCATTGAAGATCGCCTTCTTCGTGCCACCCAACGCCGCCTCGGTGACGCCGTCACGCGGACCCAGCGAGTTCTGCTCGAAGCCGCGGATGGAACCCAGGCCACCGGCGTAGAAGTTCTTGAAGATCGGGTAGGTCTTGTCGCCCATCGCCTTGCCGTAGCCCACTTCGCCGTTGATGGCAAGCGTGTACTGCTTGCTCAGCGGGAAATACTGCTGGTACTGGTAGCTCGACTTGACGTACTTCAGGTCGCCGCCCACGCCCCACTCCACATTGGCGCGCTGCAGGCGGCCACGGGTCGGAACCAGCGCGCTGTCGCGGTCGTCGCGCGCCCAGCCGATGGTCAAAGGCAGGCCCCACTTGCTGTCTTCGCCGCAGCTGACGACGTTGGTCGCGCTGGTCGTGCACTGGAAGTAGTCGCGGTAGGCCTGCGGCGTGTACTGGGCCACGTTCGAGCCCGGCTTGAAATTGAAACGTTCCAGCCCGGCACCGAAGAAGATGGTGTCGACTTCGCTGAACGGCACGCCGAACTTGATGCTGCCGCCCTCGCTGACCAGCGAATAGTCACCGTCGACCGTGTAGTACGGGCGCGTGGTCTGATGGAACAGGCTGAAGGTGCGCGAGATGCCGTCGCTCGTGAAGTACGGGTCGGTGGCGGTCAACGAGATCGTGCGGTAGTACTTGCTGGTGTTGACCTGCAGGCCCAGGAAGTTGCCCGAACCGAACACGTTTTCCTGCGAGATGCCGAAGGTGAACGACACCTTCTCCGCGCTCGAGAAGCCGGCACCGAGTTGCAGCGAACCGGTCGGCTTTTCCGCGACGACGACCGTCAGGTCGACCTGGTCGGGCGACCCGGCCACTTCCTGCGTTTCGACGTTCACGTCGGTGAAGAAGCCCAGGCGGTCGACGCGGTCGCGCGACAGCTTGATCTTGTCGCCGTCGTACCAGGACGCTTCGTACTGCCGGAACTCGCGGCGAATCACTTCGTCGCGGGTGCGGTTGTTGCCGCCGATGCTCACGCGGCGCACGTAGACGCGCCGCGCCGGTTCGGCCTTCAGCGTGAGCGTCACGCGGTTGTTGGTGCGATCGATCTCGGGCTGCGCCTCGACGCGCGCGAAGGCATAGCCGAAGGTGCCGAAGTAGTCAGTGAAGGCCTTGGTCGTGTCCGTCAGCTGCTCGCCGTTGTAGGGCTGGCCCGGCTTGATGGTCACCAGCGACTTGAACTCCTCTTCGCGGCCCAGGTAATTGCCGTCGAGCTTGACGCCGGCCACCACGAACTTCTCGCCTTCGGTCACGTTCACCGTCACGGTGAGGTCCGAGCGATCGGGCGAGATCGCGACCTGCGTCGAATCGATGCGGAACTCGAGGTAGCCGCGCGTGAGGTAGTAGGAGCGCAGCGTTTCCAGGTCGGCGTTGAGCTTGGCGCGCGAGTACTGGTTGGACTTGGTGTACCAGCTCAGGTAGCCGCCGCTGTCCTGGTCGAACAGGCTGAGCAGCGTCGATTCGCTGAAGGCCTTGTTGCCGACCACGCGCACTTCACGGATGCGCGCCGACTCGCCTTCGGTCACGGTGAAAGTCAGGTTCACGCGGTTGCGCTCGATCGGCGTGACCGTGGTCACGACCTCGGCGTTGTAGAGGCTGCGGCTCACGTACTGGCGCTTGAGCTCCTGCTCGGCGCGGTCGGTCAGGGCCTTGTCGTAGGGGCGCCCATCGGCCAGCCCCACTTCGCGCAGCGCCTTCTGCAGCGCGGCCTTGTCGAATTCCTTGGTGCCGACGAAGTCGACGTCGGCCACGGTCGGGCGCTCTTCCACGATCACCACCAGCACATTGCCGCTGACGTCGAGGCGCACGTCCTTGAACAGGCCCAATTCGAACAGCGCGCGGATCGTGGCCGAGCCGCGTTCGTCGCTGTAGGTATCGCCCACGCGCAACGGCATCGAAGCGAAGATGGTCCCAGGCTCGACGCGCTGCAGGCCCTCGACGCGAATGTCGCGCACCGTGAAAGGCTCTACGGCCCAGGCCGCCGTGGCAGCGAGCGTGCTGGCGATGACCATGGCCACGCTACGCAGACGAAAGCGACTGATTGATTTGTTCATGTGTGAATTGGGCGGCGCACGAAGGGCCGGCAAGAGTTAACCAAAGAGCCCGAAGAGTCGGTTGACGTCGTTGAACAAAGCGATGGACATCATCACCAGCAACAGCGCGACGCCACCGCGCTGGAACCGTTCCATCCAAGCGTCGGAGACGCTTTTTCCGGTCAGACCCTCCCAAAGATAATACATCAGGTGTCCTCCATCGAGGACGGGCAGCGGCATCAGATTGAGCACCCCCAGGCTGACGCTGATCAGGGCGAGAAACACCAGGTATTGGGTGAAGCCGAGACTGGCGGACTTGCCCGCATAGTCGGCGATCGTGAGCGGTCCGCTGAGGTTCTTGAGCGAAGCCTCGCCGATCAGCATCTTGCCCATCATGCGGACCGTGAGCGCCGAGACCTCCCAGGTCCGCACCACACCCTGCCAGACCCCGTCGATCGGACCTTGTCGCACGGTCAGCATGGCCGGCGGTGCGCCGACGTAGGCCGCGATGCGGCCGACCTTGGTCGGGCCTTCGTCCCGCACCTCGGGCGTGACGTCGAGGGCGATGTCGCGGCCGCCGCGAATCAGTTGCCAGGTCTGGGTACGCGGCGACGCGCCGTCGACCGAGGCCCGAATCAGTTCGCGCAGCTGTTGACCGTCCACCACGGCGGTCGGGCCGACTGCGCGCACCAGGTCACCTTGCTGCAGGCCCGCGCGGGCGCCGGCGCCGCCGGGCACCAGTTCGCCGATCTCGGGGCGGGTCAGTGGAGAGATCACGCCGATCTTGCGGAACATCTGCGCATCGGCATCCTTGGCTTCGATGCGGCTGAGCGGCAGCACCACGGTGCGGGCCGGCTCCGCCCCCTGCCCCGTGATCTCCAGCGTGAGGTCGCGGCCGTCGAGGGCGCCGCGCGTCATGCGCCAGCGCAGGTCCTCGAAGGACTGAACCGGCTCCAGCGTGCCGGCGAAACCAGCGCGCGCGATGCGCTCGCCGCCACGCAAGCCGGCCTGTTCGGCCAGCGAGGCAGCCACCGGTCGGCCCAGCACGGCCTCCGGCTCCTGAACCCCGATCCAGTTGACCAGCGTGTAGAGCACCGCAGCCAGCAGCAGGTTGGCGATCGGGCCGGCCGCCACGATGGCCACGCGCGAACGCAAGGGCTGCGTGTTGAAGGCCAGATGCCGCTCTTCGGGGGGCACCGGCCCTTCGCGCTCGTCGAGCATCTTGACGTAGCCACCCAGCGGAAACGCGCCGAGGACGAACTCCGTGTCCTGGCCTGGCTTCTGCCGCTTGGGCTTCCATCGGTAGAGCGAATGCCCGAAGCCGACCGAAAAACGCAGCACCTTGACGCCACAGGCCACGGCCACGCGGTAGTGCCCGTACTCATGCACAGCGATCAGCACGCCGAGCGCAACGATGAAGGCAAGGACAGTGAGCATCAAGGAACTCCCGGAGGGAAGGGCAAGAAAGACGCGTCAGCCGGCGAAGCGACGCACCACCGCCTGGGCCGCCGAACGGGCCTCGGCATCGAGCGCGAGCAAATCGTCCAGCGACGCAGGCTTCGAGGGCTGCAACGCCGCCAAAGTTTCCGTGTTGACCGCATGAATGCGATCGAAACGCAGGCGGCGGTCGAGAAAGGCCTCGACGGCGATCTCGTTCGCCGCATTCAGCACGGCGGTCGTGCCTGGCGGCGCGCGCAGCGCATGCCAGGCCAGCGCCAGGCCGGGGAACAGGGCCGCATCCGGCACTTCGAAGGTCATGGCGGCCATCTGCCGGAAGTCCAGCCGGGCGGCACCACTCTCGATGCGTTCGGGCCACGACAGGCCGACCGCGATCGGCACCCGCATGTCCGGCGTGCCGAGCTGCGCGATCACCGAACCGTCGGTGAACTGCACCATCGAGTGGATCACGCTCTGCGGGTGGATCACCACCTCGATCTGCTCGGGCGTCACGTCGAACAGGTAGCGCGCCTCGATCACCTCGAGCGCCTTGTTCATCATGGTGGCCGAATCGACCGAGATCTTGCGCCCCATGGTCCAGTTGGGATGGGCGCAGGCCTGCTCGGGCGTGACATCCTGAAGCGTACCGGCCGCACGGGTGCGGAACGGGCCGCCCGAGGCCGTGAGGATGATCTTCTCGATGCGCCGCGGCCAGGTGGCCGGGTCTTCGGGCAGCGACTGGAAGATGGCCGAATGTTCGCTGTCCACCGGCAGCAAGGTGGCACCGCCTTCGCGCACCGCCTGCAGGAACAGTTCCCCGCCGACGACCAGCGCCTCCTTGTTGGCGAGCATGAGCCGCTTGCCGGCACGCGCGGCCGCGAGGCACGGGCCCAGACCCGCGGCGCCCACGATGGCCGCCATCACGCTGTCGACCTCGCCATGCGACGCGATGGCCTCCAGTGCGTCGGTGCCCATCAGCACTTCGGTCTGCAGGTCATGGGCCCGCAGCCGCTCGGCCAATTGCCGGGCGTGCGGCGGGCTGGCCATGACCGCGAAGCGGGGCCGGAAGCGCGCGCACTGCGCGAGCATCTCTTCGACCTTGGTCGCCGCCGACAGAGCGAACACCTCGAATTTCTCGGGATGCCGCGCCATGACATCGAGCGTGCTCACACCGACCGACCCCGTCGAGCCCAGCACGGTGACGCGCTGCCGCTGCATCAGGACCACAACGAGGCCAGCATCATGGCGATCGGCAGCGTGGGCAGCAGCGCATCGATGCGATCGAGCACGCCACCATGACCGGGCAGCAGGTTGCTGCTGTCCTTGGCGCCTGCGCTCCGCTTCACCAGCGACTCGACCAGATCACCGACCACGCTCATCGCGGCCAGGAACACGGCCCCCAACAGCAGCATCCACGCACCGCGGGCTGCAAGCCGGCTGTACAGGCTGAGCACGTCCGCATGCAACGACGCATCGGCCCAGACCCAGGCCATGGCCAGCACCACGACGCCGATCATGCCGCCCCACACACCTTCCCAGCTCTTGCCGGGACTGATCGAGGGCGCCAGCTTGTTGCGGGTGAAACGCAGACCGAAGGCGCGGCCGGCGAAATAGGCGAACACGTCCGCCACCCAGACCAACACCAGCAGCGACAGCAGGAAGTTGATACCCCAGAGGCGCGCCTGCACTGCAGCAAGCCAGGCCACCCACAAGGCCAGCAGTCCGCCCAGCAGGCGCACGGCACGCGGAATGCGCGGCCAGCCCGGCACCGCACCGTACAGCAGTGCCGCACCGCCCAGCACCCAGGCGGCGCTCGCCACCAGCCAGACACCCAGCAGGCGCTGCTCGAGCAGGCCGAGCCACCAGGACAGGCCGCACAGCAGCACCATCTCGATGCCCAGGAAGATCGACATGCGCGGGCCGTAGCCGTTGAGCCGGCCCCACTCCCAGGCCGCCGCGCCGATCATCACCAGCATCACGCAGGCGAAGGGAACGTGCGAGGGGTAGAACATCGCCGGCAGCAGGACCGCCAGCAGGACCAGCGCCGTAAGGATGCGTTGCTTGAGCATCAGGCGGTTTGCCGCTCGTGCAGCCCTGCGTTCAGTTGCGCCGAGGTCTTGCCGAAACGACGCTCGCGCGTCTGGAAGACGCCGATGGCTTCGTCGAGTGCGGCTTCGTCGAATTCAGGCCACAGCTTGTCGCTGAAGAACAGCTCGGCGTAGGCGCTCTGCCAGAGCAGGAAATTCGACAGCCGCTGCTCGCCGCCGGTACGGATGAAAAGATCGGGGTCGGGCACGTGGGCCAGCGCCATGGCGCGGTCCAGGCTCGCCTCGGTCAAGGGTTCGCCGCGCAGCGCCAATTGCGCCGCCGCGCGCGCGATGTCCCAGCGGCCGCCGTAGTTGAAGCAGATGTTGAGCACCATCCGGGTGTTGAGGGCCGTCGAGGCCTCGGCCTGCACCAGGCTCGCCACCATCTTCTCGGACAGGCCGCCGCGCTCGCCGACGAAATGCAGTTGCACGCCATCGGCGCGCAGCTTGGGGACCTCGCGTCCCAGCGCACCGACCATCAACTCCATCAGGCCGGTCACCTCTTCCACCGGACGATTCCAGTTCTCGGAGGAAAAGGCGAACACGGTGAGCACGCCCACACCGCGGTCGACGCATGCCTTGACGCAACGCCGCAATGACTCGACGCCTTGCTTGTGGCCCGCCACGCGCGGCAGGAAGCGTCGCGTCGCCCAACGGCCATTGCCATCCATCACGATGGCAATGTGGTGCGGCACCCCGGTGGGCTTGCTGCTCATCAGACCGCCATGATCTCGGCTTCCTTCGCCGCGATCAGCCGATCGATATCGGCAATGTGCCGGTCGGTGACCTTCTGGATGTCGGCTTCGGCGCGCTTCTGGTCGTCCTCGGACGCCAGCTTGTCCTTGACCAGCTTCTTGACCGCTTCATTGGCATCGCGGCGCAGGTTGCGCGTCGCGATCTTGGCGTTCTCGCCTTCGTTGCGGACCAGCTTGGTCATTTCCTTGCGGCGCTCCTCGCTCATGGCGGGCAGCGGCACACGGATCAGGTCGCCCATGGACGCGGGGTTCAGGCCCAGATCGCTTTCGCGGATGGCCTTCTCGATCTTGGCGCCCATGCCCTTTTCCCAGGGCTGGACGCTGATGGTGCGCGAATCGAGCACCGACACGTTCGCGACCTGGCTCAACGGCACCGAGGAGCCGTAGTAGTCGACGTGGATCGAATCGAGCAGCGCGGAATTGGCGCGGCCGGTACGGATCTTGGTGAGGTTGTTCTGGAACGCAGCGATCGACTGGTTCATCTTCGCGTCGGTCGCGCTGCGAATGTCTGCAATGGTCATTTCTTTTGCTCCTCAGGCATGCACCAAGGTGCCTTCGTCCTCACCCATGACGACGCGCTTGAGCGCACCGTTCTTGAAGATCGAAAACACCTTGATCGGCAGTTTCTGGTCGCGGCACAGCGCAAAGGCCGTGGCGTCCATGATGCCGAGATTCTTTCCGATGGCCTCGTCGAAGCTCAACGAGGCATAACGCGTTGCGTCTGGCACCAGCTTCGGGTCGGCGCTGTACACGCCGTCGACCTTGGTCGCCTTGAGCACCAGTTCGGCGCCGATCTCCGCACCGCGCAGCGCTGCGGCCGTGTCGGTGGTGAAGAAAGGGTTGCCGGTGCCGGCCGCGAAGATCACGACCTTGCCCTCTTCTAGGTACTGCAAGGCCTTGGGTCGGACGTAGGGCTCGACCACCTGCTCGATGGCGATGGCCGACATCACGCGGGCGATCAGGCCCTGCTTGTCCATCGCGTCGGCCAGTGCCAACGCGTTCATGACGGTGGCCAGCATCCCCATGTAGTCGGCCGTGGCGCGGTCCATTCCGACCGAGCCGCCGGCGACGCCGCGGAAGATGTTGCCGCCGCCGATCACCACCGCCACCTCGACACCCATGTTCACGACTTCGGCGATCTCGCCGACCATGCGCACGATGGTCGCGCGATTGATGCCGAAGGCGTCGTCGCCCATGAGCGCCTCACCCGACAGCTTCAGCAAAATGCGCTTGTGGGCTGGGCGGGCGTTGGACATGGGTAATTTCCTTTGAATGGCGGGGGCGAGTTTAATCAGATCGTGAACCCTGCGGAACCGGCTTGGCCGGCCCGCGGGTGTTGCCCCCGTGAGGGGGTTGGCACGCGCGCCACGAAACGCGCGCGTCCCATGGAGCGCCAGCTTAGGCGGCAGCCTTGGCCGCAGCCACTTGCGCGGCGACTTCAGCCGCGAAGTCGTCGACCTTCTTCTCGATGCCTTCGCCGACGACGTAGAGCGTGAAGCCCTTGATCGAGGTGTCGACGGCCTTGAGCATGGCTTCGACGGTCTGCTTGTCGTTCTTCACGAACGGCTGGTTGTGCAGCGAGACTTCCTTCAGGTACTTCTGCACGCCGCCTTCGATGCGCTTGGCAACGATGTCGGCCGGCTGCGGCTTCTTGCCCTCGGCTTCGGCCGTCTTGCGGTCTTCCTCGGCCTTGCCGGCAGCGACTGCGCGCTCTTTTTCGATCAGGTCGGCAGGCACGTCCGACGCCTGAATGGCGACGGGCTTCATCGCGGCGATGTGCATCGCGACGTCCTTGGCAGCAGCGTCGTCACCTTCGAATTCGACCATCACGCCGATGCGGGTGCCGTGCAGGTAGGAAGCCAGCTTGCCGTTGCCACCGAAGCGCTTGAAGCGGCGGAAGCTCATGTTCTCGCCGATCTTGCCGATCAGACCCTTGCGCACGTCCTCGAGCGTCGGGCCGAAACCGTCCTGCTCGTAGGCGAGTGCACCCAGTGCGGCGAGGTCCGCGGGGTTGTTCTTGGCGATCAGCATCGCGGCAGCGTTGGCCAGGGCCAGGAAGCTGTCGTTCTTGGTGACGAAGTCGGTTTCGCAGTTGATCTCGATCATGCCGCCGGCATCGCCGTCGACGAAAGCCGTGACCACGCCTTCGGCGGTGATGCGGCCCGATGCCTTGCCGGCCTTGTTGCCCAGCTTGATGCGCAGCAGCTCTTCTGCCTTTTCCATGTTGCCTTCGGCTTCGGTCAAAGCCTTCTTGCATTCCATCATGGGCGCGTCGGTCTTTGCGCGCAGTTCGCCGACCATGCTTGCGGTGATTGCAGCCATTATTCGTACTCCGTATTCAAAAAATCAGATCAAAAAAAGGGGCCACAAAGCCCCTTCTTCAAGGCTCGCGAAGACCGCGATCAGGCGGACGCGCCTTCTTCGACTTCCACGAACTCGTCGCTGCCGCCTTCGGCCACAGCCTTGACGACGTCGTTGGCAGCGTTGTTGCGGCCTTCGAGGATCGCGTCGGCGATGCCGCGTGCGTACAGCGTGACGGCCTTCGACGAGTCGTCGTTGCCCGGGATCACGTAGTCGATGCCTTCAGGCGAGTGGTTCGAGTCGACCACACCGATCAGCGGGATGCCCAGTTTCTTGGCTTCGGCCACGGCGATCTTGTGGAAGCCCACGTCGATCACGAAGATGGCGTCGGGCAGCGCGGTCATGTCCTGGATGCCGCCGATGTCCTTCTCGAGCTTGGCGATCTCACGCGAGAACGTCAGCTGTTCCTTCTTGCTCAGGCTGTCGAGGCCGGCTTCCTGCTGAGCCTTCATGTCCTTCAGACGCTTGATCGAGGTCTTGACGGTCTTGAAGTTGGTCAGCATGCCGCCGAGCCAGCGGGTGTCGACGTACGGCACGCCGGCGCGCTGCGCTTCGGCTGCGACGATTTCACGGGCTTGACGCTTCGTGCCGACCATCAGGATCGTGCCGCGGTTGGCCGTGAGCTGCTTCGCGTACTTGGCCGCGTCCTGGAACATCGGCAGCGATTTTTCCAGGTTGATGATGTGGATCTTGTTGCGATGGCCGAAGATGAACGGTGCCATCTTGGGGTTCCAGAAACGGGTTTGGTGACCGAAATGGACACCGGCTTCCAGCATTTCGCGCATGGTCGTCGACATAGGAATAACTCCAAAGGTTGGGTCTAAAATCCAGCCCGTTTTGCGGTCCCTGCAAGCGCTGCTCACGAGGGCACGCAACACCTTGATGGGCTGGTTTGCGAATGTGTCCCGCTCTCTCGGAAACCTTGAAAATACAGGGAAATCCCCGAGAGCGAAACCCAAAGAGTATAGCACGCAGACCACCCTTTTCCCTCTCTCAGCCTCCCTTCCGAACACACACCATGCGCCCCGACCTGCACGACAGCCGACTCGCCCTCCAGGCCGGTACCACCGACGCACGCACCGAAATGGAGCACGCGATCGCCATCGCGCAGCAGCCATCGAACGCGCACACCTTCACGCGCACGCTGTTCGCCGAAGCGCGCCAGGAGGCCGCCGCGGCGCAACCTTCGCAGGTGCTGGCCGGTCTGTCCTTTTCGGTCAAGGACCTGTTCGACATCGCCGGACAGCCGACACCCGCCGGCTCGATCGTGCTGAGCCATGCGCCCGCCGCCCGCGCCGATGCACTGGCGGTGGCGCGCTTGCGTGCCGCGGGCGGTGCGCTGATCGGCCGCACCAACATGAGCGAGTTCGCCTTTTCCGGCGTCGGCGTCAATCCGCACCACGACACGCCGGCCAATGCCAGCGATGCCGTGACGCCCCGCGTCCCCGGCGGTTCGTCGTCCGGCGCCGCGGTGTCGGTGGCCACCGGCGCCGCCTTCATCGGCCTGGGCTCGGACACCGGTGGCTCGATCCGCATCCCCGCCGCGCTGAACGGCATCGTCGGCTTCAAGAGCACGGCCCGCTGGGTGCCCACCACCGGCGCGCTGCCGCTGTCGACCACGCTCGACACGGTCTGCGCCATGACGCGCTCGGTGCGCGACGCGGTGCTCGCGCACGAAGTGCTGGCCGCGCGGCGCGTCACCCCAGGCACCCGCGCGCTGGCCGGCTACCGGCTCGCCGTGGTCAAGGATCTGTTCCTGGACGGGATGGAGCCGGCGGTCGCGCGCGCCTTCGAACGCGCCCTGGCTACCCTGCGTGCCGCCGGCGCGCAGATTGCCGAAATCGCGTTGCCGCCGTTGGCCGACTTGCCCTCGATCAATGCCACCGGCGGGTTCTCGGCCGCCGAGTCCTACACCTGGCACCGCCTGCTGCTCGAGCGCAGCGGCGCCGGCTACGACCCACGCGTGGCGCAACGCATCCTCAAGGGCGCCGAGATGAAGGCGTACGAGTACATCGACCTGCTGAAGGCGCGCAGCGACTGGATTGCCCGCATGGAGGCCGCACTGAGCGACTTCGACGCGCTGCTGTCGCCCACCGTGCCGATCCTCGCGCCGCCCCTGGCCAGCGTGGCACCGGGCGCCGAGCGCGATGCGGAATTCTTCCGCGTCAACGGCCTGCTGCTGCGCAATCCGTCGGTGGTCAACATGCTGGATGGCTGCGCGATCTCCATTCCCTGCCAGGCCGAGGGCGATGCACCGGTCGGCCTGATGCTGTGGCACGCGGCCCTGCACGACGATGCAGTGCTCGCGATTGCCGGCCAGGCGGAGCGCGCGCTGCAACAATAGGCCCCTTCCTCTTTCCTCTTGCGTTCCGCCTTCAGGCGGGGCCGCAGGAGATGGCCGACTCCATCCCCCAACAAAGAATTCATGAAAATCGCGATCGTGGGCGCCGGCATCATCGGCGTCACCACCGCCTGGGAACTGGCCAGCGACGGGCACGAGGTGTCCGTCTTCGAACGCCGCGGCGCCGCGGCCGAGGAATCGAGCTTCGCCAATGCGGGCGTGGTCGCCCCCGGTTACGTCACGCCCTGGGCCGCGCCGGGCATGCGGCTCAAGGTGCTGCGCTCGCTGTTGTCGAGCCACGGCGCAGTCAAGCTGCGCTGGCCCCTGAACGGCCGCGACCTGCGCTGGATGGCGCAGTGGCAACGCGCTTGCCGGCTCGAAACCTACCTGGCCAATCGGGCGCGCATGCAGCGGCTGGCCTTCTACAGCAAGACACGCCTGCACGGGATCACCGAGGCCCGCGAACTCAGCTACGAACGCAACCAGGGCTACCTCGTGCTGCTGCGCTCGCGCCGCGACCAGAAGCAGGTGCAGCCGGGGCTCGAAGTTTTGCGCGCGGCCGGCAGCGTGTTCCGCGAGGTCGATGCCGACGAGGCCCGGCGCATCGAGCCGGCCCTGAGCACCGACACCGATCTGGCCGGCGCCATCCACCTGCCGGACGACGAGGTCGCGAACTGCCGCCAGTTCGCGCTGCTGCTCAAGCGCGAGGCCGAATCGCTGGGCGCGCGCTTCCATTTCAATTGCGACATCGCGCCGCTCTCGCGCACCGCGCCGCGCTCGCTGGCACTGTCGGCCGGCTCGGACGCCATTCCTTTCGATGCGATCGTGATGTGCGCGGGCGTGGCCTCGGCATCGCTGCTCAAGCCGCTGGGCCTGCGCATTCCGCTGGCGCCGATCTACGGCCATTCGGTCAGCGCCAACGTGCGCGAGCCACTGAATGCGCCGCGCAGTGCCGTGATGGACGAGCGCTACAAGGTCGCGATCACGCGCATGGGCCTGCGCGTGCGCGTGGCCGGCAGCGCGGAGATCGGCGGCTCGCTCGACGCCATGAATCCGGCGGCGCTGCAGACGCTCTACAAGGTGCTGCACGACTGGTTCCCCGGTGCCGCCACGCTGCAGGCCGGCATCCAGCAATGGAAAGGTGCACGCCCGATGCTGCCCGACGGCCCGCCGGTGATCGGCCCCAGCGGCATACCGGGCGTCTGGCTCAACCTGGGCCACGGCTCCAGCGGCTGGGCGCTGTCGTGCGGCAGCGCGCGCGTGCTGGCCGACCTGGTCGGCGGGCGCGATGCCGGCATCGACCTCGAAGGCCTGGGCGTCGAGCGGCTCAGTCGTTAGGACCCCACCGGCGCAGCCTCTCGGGCGTGGCCGGCGCTTCGACCGGCAGAGCGGGTGCCGCCCGCGGCCGCAGGCGCTGGACGGTCCACGCCAGCAGCGCAGGCACGATCCACACGAAGAACACCAGGCACAACGCGTACGCACCCATCACCAGCCAGCGCAGCATGAGCGCCGTCTCGTCGAGCGGCACCTCGAGCCAGCGAATCACGCTGATGCCGTAGCCCGCCCCTGCCGCCCAGGCCAGGTCGCGCAAGGCCAGCCACTGCCGCCATTCCGCGAGCACGAAGGTGCCCCACACGATGCCCAGCAGGCCGGCAGCCCAGGCCAGCCCGACCATCCACGCCATCATCGCGATCACGAGGACGGCAAGCCCCGTGAGCAGCAGGACCATCATCCAACCAAGGCTTTTGAGCTTCATCCATCGATGATAGGCAGGCGGCTCGACGACAGTCCCGACGGCACAATGGATCGATGCAAAGCATCACGTCCGCCACCGCCGCCGACCTGTTCGACATCGCCGCCACGCGCCGCATCGAAAAGGCCGCGGCAACCGCCCTGCCCGACCACGCCCTGATGCAGCGCGCGGGCCTCGCGGTGGCGCGGCTCGCCATGGCCCTCGCGCCCCATGCGCGCACGATCTGGGTGGCCTGCGGGCCGGGCAACAACGGTGGCGATGGCTTCGAAGCAGCCGCGCAATTGCGGCATCGGGGCTTCTTTCCGGTCGTCACCTTTGCGGGCGATGAAAGCCGCCTGCCAGCCGATGCCAGGGCGTCGCTGCGGCGCGCACGCGATGCAGGGGTTCTCTTCGCGTCGACCCCGCCGGTCGCGTATGAACTGGCCATCGACGCACTGCTCGGCATCGGAGCGTCGCGGGCGCCCGAAGGCGACATGGCCGCATGGCTGCGGCAGATGCATGCGGGCGCGCAGCCGCTGCTCAGCGTCGACGTGCCGTCCGGACTGAATGCGGACACCGGCGTTCTTTCGCTGGGCGACGATCTTCTTCGCCCGGAGGTGCAGCAGGCCCGCGCCTGCTTGAGCTTCCTCACCTTGAAGCCCGGCCTCTTCACCGCGCAGGGACGCGATGCGGCGGGCACGGTCTGGTTCGACGACCTGGGCTGCGGCCCCTTCACCGACCGGCCGATCGCGCGTCTGGCGGGTGCACCCGAAGCCAGGTCACGCGGCCACGCGTCGCACAAGGGAAGCTACGGCGACGTCGCGGTAGTCGGCGGCGCGCCGGGCATGGCCGGCGCCGCCTTGCTGGCCGGCTCGGCGGCGCTGCATGCCGGCGCGGGCCGGGTGTTCGTCGGCCTGCTCGACCCGAGCGCCGCCGCGGTCGACACCGCGCAACCCGAGCTGATGTTGCGCGACGCCCAAGCGCTGGACCCGTCCGGCATGACGGTGGTCTGCGGTTGCGGGGGCGGAACGGCGGTGCGCGCATTGCTGCCGCGCGTGATGGCCACCGCCGCAGCCCTGGTGCTCGATGCCGATGCGCTCAACGCCATCGCGGCCGACAGCGATTTGCAGGCCCAACTGGCATCGCGCGGGACGCGCGGACGACCGACTGTGATCACGCCGCATCCGCTCGAAGCGGCACGGCTGCTGGGCTGCACGGCCGGCGCCATCCAGGCCGACCGGCTGGCGGCCGCGCGCGCGTTGGCCGCACGCTTTCACGCGGTGGTGGTGCTCAAGGGTTCCGGCACCGTGATCGCCGACGCGGGCGACGGGCCCGCGGTCATCAACCTCACCGGCAATGCGCGGCTGGCCACCGCCGGCACCGGCGACGTGCTGGCCGGCATGATCGGCGCCGCGCTGGCAGCCCGGCAGCCGGCCTTCGACGCCGCGCGCGAAGCCGTCTGGCGACACGGCCACATCGCCGACGCCTGGCCGGCCGATGCGGCGCCGTTGACGGCAGGCACGCTGGCCCGCCGCGCGGCTGCCTGAGCCTTTCTAGCCGCGCCCGACGAAGGGCATCTTCGTCGCCATGATCGTGTGGAACAACACGTTGGCCTCGAGCGGCAGGTTCGCCATGTAGAGCACCGACTGGCCGACGATCTTCACGTCGATCAGCGGCTCGATCGCCATCTCGCCATTGGCTTGCGGCACGCCCTTGGCCATGCGCGAGGCCAGGTCGGTCATCGCATTGCCCACGTCGACCTGGCCGACGGCGATGTCGTACTTGCGCCCGTCGAGCGATGCGGTCTTGGTCAGGCCCTGCACCGCGTGCTTGGTCGCGGTGTAGGCGATCGAGTTGGGCCGCGGCGCGGTGGCCGAGATCGAACCGTTGTTGATGATCCGGCCGCCGCGCGGCGACTGGGTCTTCATCACGCGGAAGGCCTGCTGGATGCAGAAGAACATGCCGGTGAGGTTGATGTCGACCACGCCCTGCCATTGCTCCGGCGTCCAGTCCTCGAACGGACCGGCCGGGTTGCCGACGCCGGCGTTGTTGAACAGCAGGTCGACGCGGCCGAAGCGCTCGACCGTGGCGGCGAACAGCGATGCGACCGATTCGGCCTTGGCCACATCGGTCGGCACGGCGAAGGCGCGCGCGGCGGCGCCCGATTCTTCGGCCACCTGTTCGAGCGGCTCGAGGCGGCGGCCCGCGAGCGTCACGTTCCATCCGTCGGCCAACAGGGCGAGCGCTGCCGCGCGGCCGATGCCGCTGCCGGCGCCGGTCACGATGGCGGTACGGGGTGCGGGGGTCTGGGTCATGTCATGTCTCCTGTTCATCGGCGCGGCTTGCGCCCCTTCATCTTGTTGGCTGCTTTCTTCACGGCAGACTTGAAGGCCTGCATGGCCGACTGCGGGCCGGCTTCGACACGCTCGGCCGCCACGGGCGCCACAGTCTCGACGCTCTTGTTGCCGCTGCCGCTGCCGCCGCTGCTGCCTCGCGAACCGCGCTTGGCCGATGCCTTCACTGGCGCGCCGGACGACGATGCCCCCTTGTCTTTCGCATTGCGAGCGGAGAGCTCCTCGCCCTCGCGTACCAGACGGAAATCGATCTTCCGCCCATCGAGGTCGACGCGGCTCACCTGCACCCGAACCCGCGTGCCGATGGCATAGCGGATGCCGGTGCGCTCGCCGCGCAATTCCTGGCGCATCTCGTCGAACTTGAAGTACTCGCCACCGAGCTCGGTGATGTGCACCAGGCCCTCGACGTACATCGCGTCGAGCGTGACGAAGATGCCGAAGGTGGTGGCCGAACTGACCACGCCGCCGTACTCCTCGCCCAGATGCTCGCGCATGTACTTGCACTTGAGCCAGGCCTCGACATCGCGGCTGGCCTCGTCCGCACGGCGTTCGTTGGCGCTGCAATGCAGGCCCGCGGCCTGCCAGGCCTGCACTTCCTTGGTCGGCGCCACCGTCGCCTTCTGCGGCTTGTCGGTGGGCGCCTTGACCCGCGATGCGAGCCGCTTGGCCAGCTTGGCATGTGCCTCGCCCGGCGTCGGCAGCATCGGCAGCGTGTACTTCTGCTTGAGAAGAATCGCCTTGATCACGCGATGCACCAGCAGATCGGGGTAACGCCGGATCGGGCTGGTGAAGTGCGTGTAGGCCTCGTAGGCCAGGCCGAAGTGGCCACTGTTCATCGGCGTGTAGATCGCCTGCTGCATCGAGCGCAGCAGCATGGTGTGGATCTGCTGCGCGTCGGGCCGCTCCTTGGTGGCCTCGGCGATCGCCTGGAACTCACCCGGACGCGGATCGTCGGTGATGCTCAGGCCCACGCCCATCGCCTTCAGATAGCCACGCAGGATTTCCTTCTTCTCTGGCGTCGGGCCCTCGTGCACGCGGAACAGGCCCGGGTGCTTGCTCTCGTTGATGAAGTCGGCGCTGCAGACGTTGGCCGCGAGCATCGCCTCCTCGATCAGGCGGTGCGCCTCGTTGCGCGTGCGCGGCACGATCTTCTCGATCCGGCCGGCGTCGTCGCAGACGATCTGCGTCTCGGTGGTCTCGAAGTCCACGGCACCGCGACGGCTGCGCTGCTTGAGCAGGGCCTTGTAGACGTCGGCCAGGTTCAGCAGATCCTTGACGCGGTCCTTGCGCTTGGCCGCTTCGGGGCCGCGCGTGTTGCCGAGGATCGCCGCCACTTCGGTGTACGTGAAGCGCGCATGGCTGTACATCACGGCCGGGTAGAACTGGTAGGCGTAGATCTCGCCGTCGGCCGCCACAAGCATGTCGCAGACCATGCACAGCCGCTCGACCGAGGGGTTGAGCGAGCACAGGCCGTTGCTGAGCTTCTCCGGCAGCATCGGGATCACGCGGCGCGGGAAGTAGACGCTCGTCGCACGGTCGTAGGCGTCGATGTCGATCGGCGAACCGGTCTGCACATAGGCACTGACGTCGGCGATCGCCACCAGCAGCCGCCAGCCCTTGCCACGGCCGACCTTGGCCGGCTCGCAATACACCGCGTCGTCGAAGTCGCGTGCGTCTTCGCCGTCGATGGTGACGAGCGGCACATCGGTCAGGTCGACGCGGCCCTTCTTGTCGGCCGGACGCACCTTGTCGGGAATGGCTTTCGCCTCGGCCAGACAGGCTTCCGAGAACTCGTGCGGCACGCCGTACTTGCGCACCGCGATCTCGATCTCCATGCCGGGGTCGTCGATCTCGCCCAGCACCTCCCTCACGCGGCCCACGGGCTGGCCGAACAGTGCGGGCGGTTCGGTGAGTTGCACCACGACCACCTGCCCCACCTTGGCGGGACCGGTCGCGCCCTTGGGGATCAGGACATCCTGCCCGTAGCGCTTGTCTTCGGGTGCGACGAGCCAGATGCCGCCTTCGTGCAGCAAGCGGCCGATGATCGGCTGCTCGGGACGTTCGACGATCTCGACCACGCGCCCTTCGGGACGACCGCGACGGTCCTGGCGCACGATGCGCGCCTTGACCCGGTCCTTGTGCAGCACTGCACGCATCTCGTTCGGCGGCAGATAGATGTCCGCCTCACCGTCGTCGCGCTGCACGAAGCCGTGCCCGTCGCGATGTCCTTGAACAGAGCCTTCGAATTCATCCAGCAAGCCGCTGGGATGGCCATTATTTTTGATATGATCTCCTTCTTTCCTGAAATTCAAAACATTGCTGCTTCGGCAGTCATGTGGGCCCAGATGGCGGAATTGGTAGACGCACTAGTTTCAGGTACTAGCGAGTAACATCGTGGAGGTTCGAGTCCTCTTCTGGGCACCAAGTTTAAACAGACCTTTACCAGGTCATCCGATTGAAGCCACCGGTCTCCGGTGGCTTTTTTCATGGCCGCTCGAAACGCGATCGAGCGCGCCACATGCGCAAGCTGCGCCTGCGCATCTGAAATGCGCACGAAAATTTTCTCGCCGAAGCCCCGCTCAGCGAAAAGAGCCTCATTTTGTGAGTATGATCGCAGTCTTCGCTGAGAAGCGATGCATAGAAGCTTCGGCAGATATGACGCCCAGATGGCGGAATTGGTAGACGCACTAGTTTCAGGTACTAGCGAGTAACATCGTGGAGGTTCGAGTCCTCTTCTGGGCACCAAATTCACACTGACCTCCGCCAGGTCATTCAAGAAAAGCCACCGGTCTCCGGTGGCTTTTTTCTTGCCCGCTTGAATCTGCAATGCCATCAAACCGGCAGTGCGATCAGGTCGTGGCCCTCGGCGCCCACGATGCGCGCGCGCGTGAACTCACCGACCTTCAGCGTCTTGCTGATCTTCTCGGGCGGCAGCAGCCGAACGGTCCCGTCGATCTCCGGCGCATCGGCGTAGGTGCGGCCCACACCGCCCTTGCGGCCCATGCCCGGCGCCGAGTCGACCAGCACCTGCATCGTCGCGCCGACGCGGCGACGCAGCTTGGCGATCGAGACGGCCTCGGCCACCTCCATGAAGCGCGCACGGCGCGCCTCGCGCTCCGGCTCGGGCAGCATGCCGGGAATGTCGTTGGCCGTCGCACCCTCGACCGGGCTGTAGGCAAAGCAACCCGCGCGATCGATCTCCGCCTCGCGGATGAAGTCCAGCAGATGCTCGAACTCCGCTTCCGTCTCGCCGGGGAAGCCGGCGATGAAGGTGCTGCGGATCACGAGCTCGGGGCACACCTCGCGCCAGCGCGCGATGCGCTCGAGGTTGCGTTCGCCGCTGGCCGGCCGCTTCATGCGGCGCAGCACGTCGGGGTGGCTGTGCTGCAGCGGCACGTCGAGGTAAGGCAGCACCTGGCCACTCGCCATCAGCGGAATCACCTCGTCGACGCTCGGGTACGGGTACACGTAGTGCAGGCGGACCCAGGCGCCGTAGGGCTCCGCGATCTCGCCCAGCGTGCGCACCAGTTCGAGCATGCGCGTCTTCACGGGTTTGCCATCCCAGAAGCCGGTGCGGTATTTCACGTCCACACCGTAGGCCGAGGTGTCCTGGCTGATGACCAGCAGTTCCTTCACGCCGCCTTCGAACAGCGCCTTGGCCTCGCTCAGCACATCGCCCACGGGCCGCGACACCAGGTCGCCGCGCATCGACGGGATGATGCAGAAGGTGCAGCGGTGGTTGCAGCCTTCGCTGATCTTGAGGTATGCATAGTGCCGCGGCGTGAGTTTCAAGCCGGCCACGCCGAAGGCGTTGGGCACGAGGTCGATGAACGGGTCGTGCGGCTTGGGCAGATTGGCGTGGACCGCGTCCATGACCTCCTGCGTCGCATGAGGGCCGGTCACGGCCAGCACGCTGGGATGCATCTGGCGCACCAGGTTGCCGCCCTGGTCGCCCGACTTGGCCCCCAGGCAGCCGGTCACGATGACGCGGCCGTTGGTCGCCAGCGCTTCGCCGATCGTGTCCAGGCTTTCCCTGACGGCGTCGTCGATGAAGCCGCAGGTGTTGACGATCACCAGATCGGCGCCCTCGAAGGTCTTCGAGGTCTGGTAACCCTCGGCGCTGAGCCGGGTCAGGATCAATTCGGAGTCCGTCAGGGCCTTGGGGCAGCCGAGGCTCACGAAGCCGACCTTGGGGGCGGCTTGCGGGACGGTTCGTTCGGGGGAGGCAACTTCACTCATGGGCCTATTGTCCCAGTTAAACCAGGATCTCACCGTCGTGAAGCACAGGCAGCGCGTCGATGACGTCTATTCAGGGCCGCTTGATGCCGAAGGCGCCCAGCACCTGCTCGGTGTTCTTCTGCATCTGATCCTGCATCTGGTCGAAGATGCTCTTCGACTGCTCGACGTAGTTGCCCATCAGGCCTTGCAGCATCGGCGACTGGATGGTCATGAAGCGGGCCCACATCTCGGGCGTCAGGTCTTCGGCCTTCTCGGTCAGCTGGGCCTGCATGTCGGTGAGCGCCTGGATGTTCTTCTCCAGATACGGCCCCATGTAGCCCTGCATGGCCTGCCCGTAGAAACGGATGATGCTGGCCAGCACCGGCTCGGTGAACATCGGCGCCCCACCCGCCTCCGCCTCCAGGATGATCTGCAGCAGGATGCTGCGCGTCAGGTCCTCTCCGGTCTTGGCATCGCGCACCACGAACGAGGCGCTCTGCATGACCAGCTGCTTGACCTCGGCCAGCGTGATGTAGGTGGAGGTGTTCGTGTCGTAGAGCCTTCGGTTCGGGTACTTCTTGATCACTCGCTGGACCGGTTTTTCGCCGGACTTCTTGCTCTGCACTGAGGACTCCTTCAGGTGTTCACGCCGAAGGCGCGCAAACGATTCTAGGGAGCGGTTTTGCTGCACCGCGCCAAGGTTTACCCTGACCGAGCGGACAGATCTCAAGCTTCGGTCGCGTACTCGGCTCCGCAAACCCTGCACAGCGCGGAGTCGGACCGTTCTTCGCTCCGCTCCCGATAATGCAAGGGACTCTTGATGCCGCTGAAAACCCAGCAGCGCGGGCAGTGAGGCTGGTCGGCCGCGGGCAGGTACGCCCGCGCGCGCTGCTCTGCGCGCTCGCGCGTCACGGACACACCCTGACGAGAAGCGCGTGCGACATCGGCCGCCGCCATCGTTCCGGTGCGACCGCCGGCCTGGTCGCTGAGGCCGTAGACCACGCGCGCGAACTCCAGCGGGGCATGCCGCAACAGCGCTGCGACACGCAACGCATCGATGGACGGATCAGCCACCAGCGCAGGCAAGTTCATCACGGCCAGAACCTCGGGGACATGGAATCAAGGTACCACAGACTGCGGCCGACCGGCCATCCCACTGAAGCAAGAGAAGCGCCCAATGCCGGCCACAAGAAGAAGGCGAAGCTATTGAACTGCGCCGAGGAATCAATGCGAGAAGCCAATGCCCCTGAGCGTTTGGGCATATCGGAGCGGCAATAAAAAAAGCCTTCTAAGTCACTGACTTAGAAGGCTTTCTACCAATGGTTAATTGGTAGGCGCGATTGGATTCGAACCAACGACCCCCACCATGTCAAGGTGGTGCTCTAACCAACTGAGCTACGCGCCTGGATGTTTATTCGAGAGCGCTATTGTAGCATCCAAAAATACCGCTTTCAGCGGCGACGTGACGATCTCACACCATTCACCGAAGAAACCACCTTGAGCACCTGCGTCAAACGCGCGGCGTCCGAGATCTCCACGGTGAACGTCATCCACGCCGTGCCCTTCACCGACTGGGTCTGCACACCGATCACGTTCATCTTCTCGCGCGCGAACACATCGGAGATGTCGCGCAGCAAGCCTTGCCGATCGGCGGCCTCGACCGCGACGTCGACCGCATAGAGCGCGGCCTCCTCGGCCTTCGGGCGTCCCCATTCGACCTCGATCACGCGCTCGGGGTTGTGACCCGACATCGTGCGGAAGTTGCTGCAGTCGCGACGGTGCACGCTGACACCGTGGCCACGCGTCACGAAGCCGCCGATCGCGTCGGGCGGCACCGGGCGGCAGCATTTGGCGAGTTGGGTCATCAGCGACGACACCCCCACCACGAGCACGCCGCCCTTGGCGGTCTTGTCGCTGACGCGCGACTTCTTCAGTTGCACGCCTTCGTCGGGTCCCGGTATGGGTTCGGGCGGACGCAGCAGCATCTCGATGTTGCGCAGCGAGAACTCATCCTTGCCGACGACTTCGAACAGATGGTCGGCCGACTTGAAGCCCAGCTGCGACGCCAGATCCTCCAGCCGGGTCGACGTCTTGCCCTCTCGCTGCAGCAGCTTCTCGACCGCCTCGCGCCCCTTGGCGATGGTCTCGTGCGTGACCTGCGCGTTGAACCAGGCGCGGACCTTGGCGCGCGCGCGGTGGCTGGCCAGATAGCCCAGTTCGGCATTGAGCCAGTCGCGCGACGGGCCGCCCTCCTTCGCCGCGATGATCTCGACCGTCTGGCCGTTCTGCAGTGGCGTGTTGAGCTGCACCATCACGCCGTCGATGCGCGCGCCGCGGCAGCGATGGCCCAGGCTGGTGTGCACCGTGTAGGCGAAATCGACCGCGGTCGCGCCTTGCGGCAATTCGACGATCGCTGCATCGGGCGTCAGCACATAGATGCGGTCCTCGAACAGACCCTGACCCTGTTGCCCGCCCGACAGGTCGCGCTCCCAGGCCAGCAGCTGGCGCAGCACCGCGATCTTGGCGTCGTACTCGCCGCTCGCCCAGACACCGGCGTAGCCCTTGTGGCCCGCTTCCTTGTAGGCCCAGTGCGCCGCCACGCCGTGCTCGGCATGGTCGTGCATTTCCTCGGTCCGGATCTGGATCTCGATCGGCTTGCCCGGCTTGCCGTCGGCGGGCTTGCGCACCACGGTGTGCAGCGACTGGTAGCCGTTGGGCTTGGGGCGGGCGATGTAGTCGTCGAACTCCTCGTCGAGCGGCTGGAAATGCGAATGCACCCAGGCCAGCGCGGCATAGCAATCCTTGACGTCCGACACCACCACGCGCAGCGCGAGGATGTCGAAGACCTGCGCGAAGTCCAGCGACTTGCCGCGCATCTTCTTCACGATGCTGTAGATGTTCTTGGGCCGACCCTGCACCTTGGCCTGGATGCCCTCGCCCTTGAGCTCCTGCTCGAGCTGCAGCCGCAACTGCTCGACATAGCCTTCGCGCTCGACCCGCTTTTCGTCGAGCAGCCGGGCGATCAGCTTGTAGGTCTCGGGTTCGAGGAAGCGGAAGGACAGGTCCTCGATCTCCCACTTGACCTGCCAGATGCCCAGGCGGTTGGCCAACGGCGCGAAGACCTGCAGCGACTCGCGTGCCACGCTCTCGGCCACCGGCTGCTTGATGGCCGCCGCATGGCGCAGCGTCTGCAGCCGCGAAGCCAGCCGCAGCATCACCACGCGCAGATCGCGCGAGAACGCCAGCAGCATCTTGCGCACGTTCTCGGTCTGGGCGCCGTTGCCGTCGGCGGCATGCGCGCCGGACGTGGCCGACCGCGCCTGTTTCTGCACGTGGACCAGCTTGGTGGTCTCGACCGCCAGCGCCGCGAAGTTGTCGCCGAAGACCTTGGCGATGACTTCCTGCGGACGGTTCAGGTGCTGGCAGGAATAGACCAGATAGCTGGCCGCCTGCATCGCCTCGGAGCCGCCCATGGCAGCCACGATGGTGGCCACGGCGTCGGCATGGGCCAGCGTGTTCTCGCCGGTGTCGAGGATCTCGTCGGCGATCAGCGGCTCGGCAAAGGCGCGCGCGCGGCCGAGCATGTTTTCCATCACCGGCGTGCGCTCGGCGGTGGCGGCCGACAGGGGGTAGTCGACCACGGCGGACTCCGCGCCCGCGCGGGTGGGGGTGCTGGAAGAATCGCGCTTCACGTGTCGAACAGAAAAGAAGTGACGGCCGCGCTCTGCGCTGGCGCGACAAAAGTCGGCGCATGGCCCACACCGTCGAATTCCACCAACTGCGCGCGCGGGCCGCGCCGGGTCATGGCTTGCGCCGTGTCGTGCGACAGCAGATCGGATTGCGCACCGCGCGTGAGCAGCGTCGGTGCGGTGATCGCGTCGTAGAGCGACCACATCACGGCCTCGCCCTGCGCCGCGATTTCGGCCGTGATGGCGCGGAAAGGCACGGCGATGGCCGGGTCGTAGTGCAGCACGAGCGGGCCGTCGGCCGGCGCGCCGACCTGCGCGGGCAGCTTGGCCGTGCCTTCGGCCGTGCGCTGGGCCGCGGGTGCGACCATGTGCTGCGACAAGGCCAGCCATTGCGCGGGCGTGTGCGGGCCGAAGGTCTGGGATATCGCCCACATCGCATCGGCGGCGTCCTGCAGGGACGCGAAGCGCCCTACCTTGCCCAGATAGAGACCGATGCGCTGCAACGCCCCGGCATCGATCGCCGGGCCGACGTCGTTCACGACCAGCCGATGCACGGGCACCGGCAGCGGCAATTCGCGGTGGCCGGCCAGGATCAGGCCGATGAGGCCGCCCATGCTGGTGCCGACATAGTCGAAGCGTTCGATCGGCGCCTGGCCGTGCAACTGCAGCAGCAGCGCGACCATGTCCGCCGCATAGAGCGGCACCTGGTAGCCGTTGGGGTCGCGCAGCCAGTCGCTCTGGCCGCGGCCGACCACGTCGGGGCACACCACGCGGACCTGGCCGCCTGCGCGCGCGACGATCGCCTGCGCGAGCACATCGAAATCGCGGCCCTGCCGCGACAGGCCGTGCACGCACAGCACCACATGCGGGCTGCGGGCGTCGCCCCACTGCCAGTACGCCATGCGGTGACCGCCTTGCGCGTCGGCGCATGGCACAAAAGACAAGGTCGGTTCAGTCATGAGCGGGGGGCGAATTCGGGGTCGGATAATCGGCTCGTTGCATCCTAATTCATCCGGAGATTGATCATCATGCTCAAAGGCAAGACCGCCCTTGTGACGGGGTCCACCAGTGGCATCGGGCTGGCCATCGCCAAGGCGCTGGCACAGCAAGGCGCGAACATCGTGCTGAACGGCTTCGGCGACGCCGAAGCGCCGCAGCAGCAGATCGCCGCACTCGGCGTCGACGTGGCCTACCACGACGCCGACATGAGCCAGCCGACGCAGATCGAAGCCATGATGGCCTTCGCCGCCTCGCGCTTCGGCCGCGTCGACATCCTGGTCAACAACGCCGGCATCCAGCATGTCGCGAAGATCGAGGACTTCCCGGTCGAGCGCTGGGACGCGATCCTGGCCATCAACCTGAGCAGCGCCTTCCACACCACGCGGCTGGCGATCCCGGCGATGCGCGAAGCCAACTGGGGTCGCATCGTCAACATCGCTTCCGCGCACGGCCTCGTGGCCTCGGCGCAGAAGTCGGCCTACGTGGCCGCCAAGCACGGCATCGTGGGCTTCACCAAGGCCGCGGCCCTGGAGCTCGCCACCACCGGCGTCACCAGCAATGCGATCTGCCCTGGCTGGGTGCTGACACCGCTGGTGCAGAAGCAGATCGACGACCGTGCGGCCCGCGAAGGCATCTCGTTGTCGCAGGCGCAGAACGAACTGCTCGGCGAGAAGCAGCCCTCGCTGCAATTCACCACGGTGGAACAGCTGGGCGGCCTGGCGGTTTTCCTGTGCTCGCCGGCCGCCGATCAGGTGCGCGGCGTGGCCTGGCAAATGGACGGCGGCTGGACGGCGCAGTGATCTTCCTGCGCCGGCTGCAGCCGATTACTTGAGCTGCACCGCGCCCGAGACGCCCACGACGACCGAGGTCTTGCCGGCCTCGATCGGCACGGCGGCATCGGAAGACATGGCCTTGGCCTGCATCGCCATCATGCGCGGACGCACCGGGCCGCCCTCGCTGGCGTTCACCGACACTTCGCGCAGCGTGTAGCCCGCGAAACCGAAACCCTTGGCCAGCTCGGCGGCCTTCTGCTTGAAGGCCTCGATGGCGATGGACTGGGCCTCGGTCTCGACCTTGGCGCGCTGTTCGCGGCTCAGGCCGAATCCGACGCTGCCCACGGTCAGCGTGCTGATCTTGCCGGCCGTCTGCGTGATGCGCGGGAAGTCGCGGCCTTCGAGCACCAGCTCGGTCGAGCCCTGCCAGCCGTTGATCTTGCCTTCGCGGGTGTAGCGCGGCGACAGGCTGAAATTGCCGGTGCGCACGTCGAGCTGACCCGGCTGTGCGCTCTTGCGGGCTTCCGTCAGGGCGGCGTCGAGGGCGGCCTTGAGCTGGTTCTGCACCGTGGCGGCATCTGCCGCGTCGCGCGAGGTGCTCAAGGTCATGCTCAGCAGGTCCTGCTGCACTTCCACGGTGCCACTGGCGGAGAGCTGAAGCACGTTCTGGGGCGGCGGGGTGTCGGCCATTGCAGACACTGCGACACAACCCAGTACGGCCAGCGCCGCGATCGATTTCATTGCGTTCAAGAATTCCCCTTGGATTTGAATGGAAAGACGGAGCCGGCCCCGGAAACCGGGGCGATGGCTCAGGGCCGCTGACTGCGCGGGAGCGTGAGCAGGCGCGGAGTGGCCAACGGCACGGACGGATCCGAGACCACGGGCTGCACGGCCCTGGGTGCATCGTAGCGCGGCGTCCATTGCTGCCGCACCTGGCGGCGCAACTCGGCGAGCTCGGACGGCGTGAGCCGGCGGCCGGCAGCAGCCTCTACCCGCTGCACCTCCTCGCGTTGCGAGGCCCGATGGATCTCGACCGCCCTGCGCACCTCGGACCGCGTGGCGCCACCGACCTGCAGGATGCCATGGGGCACCGACCACGACGCGGAGCAGGTCGAGGCGATCAGCAGAGCGGGCAGCAGATGGACAATGGATCTCATGGGTGGCATGGAGCGGGGACGACACCACTTTGCCACCAAGATTTGCCCTGATCGGCGCTACACGGCGAAGGCAGGCAAGTTGTGTAACTTAGTGTCAGACAAGCACATAAAGAGCCCGTATGGTCGGCTAACGGCATCAGAATCGCTACTGTTACAAATCACCGTTGTAGAAATGAATCAGACTCCTGCCCGTACCGACAAGGTCGTGATCGTCGACGACGACGCCCGCATCCGCGACCTGCTCCGCCGCTATCTGACCCAGGAGGGGTTCGAGGTGATCGTCGCGGAAGACGGCAAGGCCCTCAACCGCATTCTTCTGCGCGACACGGTCGACCTGATCGTGCTCGACCTGATGATGCCCGGCGAAGACGGCCTGTCCGTCTGCCGCCGCCTGCGCGCCGCCAACGACCGCACGCCCATCATCATGCTGACCGCCAAGGGCGAGGACGTCGACCGGATCGTCGGCCTCGAAGTCGGCGCCGACGACTACCTGGGCAAGCCCTTCAATCCGCGCGAACTGCTGGCCCGCGTGCATGCGGTGCTGCGGCGCCGTCCGCCGCTCGAAGCGCCCGGCGCCCCCTCGACCGACAACGAAACGGTCAACTTCGGCCCGTTCAGCTTCGACCTCGGCTCGCGCACGCTCCGCAAGGACGGCGAAGAACTGTCGCTGACCACTGGCGAGTTCGCGATGCTCAAGGCGCTGGTGCGCCATCCGCGCCAGCCGCTGTCGCGCGAGAAGCTGGCCCAGCTGGCGCGCGGCCGCGAATTCGAACCCTTCGATCGCAGCCTCGACGTGCAGATCTCGCGGCTGCGCAAGCTGGTCGAGTCCGATGCCGCGGCGCCGCGGTACATCCAGACGGTCTGGGGTGTCGGCTATGTGTTCGTTCCGGACGGTACGACCTGAAGCATTGCTGATGTACCCGGAGGCCACGGGCCCGAACACCACCCAACCGACGCCGCTTTCCGACGACGGGCCGCAGGTCACGATGCCCAGCCCGCTCGAGGGCATGGCGCAGGCGCGGCGCCACCTCGGGATCAAGCTCGGGCTGAGCCTGTTCTGGCGCACGTTCTTTCTGCTGGCGCTGCTGCTGTTCGGCTGCACCTTCGCCTGGCTGCAGTCTTTCCGCGCGCTCGAGTACGAGCCGCGCGCCATCCAGACCGCCCACCAGATCGCCTCGCTGGTGAACCTCACGCGCGCGGCGCTGGTGTATTCCGACGCGATCACCCGCGTCTCGCTGATCAAGACATTGGCCGACCAGGAAGGCGTGCGCATCCTGCCGCGCGAGCCCAACGACCGTTTCGAGCCCTACACCAGCGGCACGCTGGATCAGCGCGTGACCGAGGAGCTGATCGATCAGCTCGGCGAGGGCACGACCGTGGCCAGCCGCGTCAACGACGAACCCGGGCTGTGGATCGGCTTCACCATCGAGAGCGACACCTACTGGCTGCTGCTCGATCCGACACGCTTCAGCCGCGTGGGTGGCCGCACCTGGCTGGTCTGGCTCATCTCCGCGATCACGCTCTCGCTGGCCGGCGCGGCCCTGATCACACGCTTCATCAACCGTCCGCTCAAGCAACTGTCGCGTGCCACGCGCCAGGTGCGCGAGGGCGAGTACGAGGCGCACCGGCTCGACGAGCGCGCACGCACCAACGAGATCCGCGCGGTCAACATCGGCTTCAACCGCATGGCCGACCAGCTCGCCAAGATCGAGCAGGACCGCGCCATCATGCTGGCCGGCATTTCGCACGACCTGCGCACGCCGCTCGCGCGGCTGCGGCTGGAAACCGAGATGAGCGTGGCCGACGAGGATGCGCGCGAGCACATGGCGGCCGACATCGCGCAGCTCGACGCCATCATCGACAAGTTTCTCGACTACGCGCGGCCCGACCATGTCGACTTCCGGCCGGTGCTGCTGCGCGACGTGATCGATGCCTGCACCTATGCGGTCCAGGACCACGACGACATGCAGATCCGCGTCGACGTGCCGGCCGACCTGCGCGTGATGGCCGACGAGGTCGAGCTGCAGCGCGTGATCTCGAACCTGGTCGAGAACGCGCGCCGCTACGGCCGCACACCGGCCACCGGCGTGGCCGACGTGACCATCCAGGCGCAGGCGCACGACGAGGCCGTGCTGATCAAGGTGCGCGACCACGGGGCCGGCGTGGCGCCCGCCATCCTTTCGCAGCTGACCAAGCCCTTCTTCCGCGGCGACACCGCCCGCACCTCGGCAGCCGGTGCGGGACTAGGCCTGTCGATCGTGGCGAAGAACATCGAGCGCATGGGTGGCACCTTCGCCCTCACCAGCACGCCCGGGCGCGGCTTTGCGGCCCATATCCGGATGCCGCGCGCGATGCCGAGCAAGTCGGCGGGATCGGTCGGCAAAAAGGCCTGAAACGCTTTAGCGATGCAGCAGCGCGATGGCGCGCGCTTCCATCGCCCTGCCCTCGCCCACCGGGCCCAGCTTCTCGGCCGTCTTGGCCTTCACGTTGATCTGCTCGACCGCCAGACCCAGCGTCTGCGCGATGCGCGCGCACATCGCCGGGATGTGTGGCGCCAGCTTGGGCGCCTGCGCGATCACGGTGCTGTCGACGTTGCCGATCTGCCAGCCCGCGGCGCGCACGCGGCGCGCGGCCTCGGCCAGCAGCACGGCCGAATCGGCACCGCTGAACTGCGCATCGGTGTCGGGAAAATGACGGCCGATGTCGCCCAGGCCGGCCGCGCCCAGCAGCGCGTCGGTGATCGCATGCAGCAGCACGTCGGCATCCGAATGCCCCAGCAGACCGGTCGTGTGCGGCACCTCGATGCCGCCGAGGATCAGCTTGCGGCCGGCCACGAGCTGGTGCACGTCCCAGCCCTCGCCCACGCGGATGTCGAAAGAGGGTTTGGCAGCGGCGGTCATGGGGTTCCCGGGTGGCGGCGCGCGAGCAGCACGGCTTCGGCCAGTGCGAAATCCTCGGCGTAGGTGACTTTGAAATTCTGGGCGCTGGCCGCGACCAGCAAGGGCTCCAGGCCCAGCGACTCGACCGCGCCGGCCTCGTCGGTGACGGCATCGCCGCTCATGTCCAGCGCGTCCAGCAGCAGGCCGACGCGGAACATCTGCGGCGTCTGCGCCAGCCACTTGTCGGTGCGCGACAGCGTGTCGGTGACGCGGCCTTCGACCGAGGCGATCTTGAGCGTGTCGGCCAGCGGGTGCGCCAGCAGGCCGCCGATCGGGTCGGGCTCGCAGGCGGCGATCAAGGCTTCAATCTGTGCCGACGTGATCAGGCAACGTGCCGCGTCGTGCACCAGCACCCAGTCCTGGAGACCGGCGCCGGCCTTGCACAGCGCCCGGAGGCCGGCATGCACCGTGGCCGCGCGGGTCGGGCCGCCGACGCGCAGCAGCTGTTCACCCTCGGCCGGAAAGCCTGGCAAATGCCAGGCCACGTCGGTGTCGTCGGCTGCGACCACCAGCGCCAACGTGGCGAAGCGGCCGGCCAGTGCGCGGAACGCGGCCAGCGTGTGCGCGACCATGGGCTGGCCGGCGATGCGCCGGTACTGCTTGGGGCCGTCGCCGCCGGCGCGGCTGCCCGAACCGGCGCAGGGGATGAGGACGTGGAGGCGAGGAACAGGGGGAACGGTCATGAAAGACGCAGGGACGCTCGAGACGCGCCCAGCAGCAAAGAGGCTGCCATTCTAGAATCGACCGTCTCACACCCCTCGCCCGTCGGCGCGGGGTGTTCTGCATTTTCCGAAGCACTTCATGGACCTTCCCGTTCTCACCGCCGGCAAGCGATTCACGCTGCCGCGCCCCCCGCTGTCGGCCGACGCGCTGCTGCTGGCCGAACTGGCCGAGCGCGAGAAGAAAGCCGGTCGTGCGACCGCGATCTTCACGGCCGATGCCAACGACGCGCAGCGTCTCATCGACGAGATGGTGTTCTTCGCGCCCGGCCTGCGGTGCGCGCTGTTCCCCGACTGGGAAACGCTGCCCTACGACAGCTTCTCGCCGCACCAGGACCTGATCAGCGAGCGGCTGGCCACACTGTGGCGCATCAGCCAGAAGGAAGCCGACGTCATCCTGGTGCCTGCGACCACCGCGCTCTACAGGCTGGCGCCGCCGGCCTTCCTGGCCGGCTACACCTTCCACTTCAAGACCAGGCAGAAGCTGCAGGAATCGAAGCTCAAGGCCCAGCTCACGCTGGCCGGCTACAGCCATGTGACGCAGGTGGTGAGCCCCGGCGAGTATGCGGTGCGCGGCGGCCTGATCGACCTGTTCCCGATGGGCTCGCTGGTGCCCTTCCGGGTCGATCTTTTCGACGACGAGATCGACTCGATCCGCACCTTCGACCCCGACACGCAGCGCAGCCTGTACCCGGTGCCCGAAGTGCGCTTGCTCCCGGGCCGCGAATTCCCGATGGACGACGAGGCGCGCGCGCGCTTTCGCAGCCGCTGGCGCGAACTGCTCGAGGGCGACCCGACCAAGAGCCGGATCTACAAGGACATGGGCAACGGTGTCGCGACCGCCGGTATCGAGTACTACCTGCCGCTGTTCTTCGAGGAGACCGCGACGGTGTTCGACTACCTCGGCAGCGAAGCCACGGTGGTGCTGCACGGCGAACTCGAGCCGGCCTTCCAGCACTTCTGGCAGGACGCGGGCGAGCGATACCGGCTGGTGCGCGGCGACCCCGAGCGGCCGGCGCTGCCGCCCGATGCGCTGTTCCTCAACGCCGAGCAGTTCTATGCGCGGGCCAAGCCGCATGCGCAGCTTGCGATCCGTGGTTCGGCGGCCGAGGCGCCCTATGCCGAGTTCGACCTGCTGCCGCCCTTCGCGGTGGTGCGCGGCGCCGAAGACCCGCTGACCCGGCTCAAGGACTACATCCGCGCCACGCCCAGCCGGCTGCTTTTGATCGCGGAGAGCGACGGCCGCCGCGAGAGCCTGCTCGACTTCCTGCGCGCCAGCGGCGTGAGCCCGCCCGCCTTCGAGTCGCTGGCCGAGTTCGAGGCCGACGAGGCGGAGAAGATCGGCATCGCCACCGCGGCGCTGGCCTCGGGCTTCGCCTGGCGCGAGCGCGGCATCGACTTCGTCACCGAGACCGAGCTGTTCGCCGCGGCACCGACAGCGCGCCGGCGCAACAAGCGGCAGGAACAGGTCAGCGACGTCGAGGCGCTGATCAAGGACCTGTCCGAGCTCAAGGTCGGCGACCCGGTGGTCCACACCGCACACGGCATCGGCCGCTACCGCGGCCTGATCAACATGGACCTGGGCCAGGGCAAGGACGCCGAAGGCCAGCCGCTGCTGCAGGAGATGCTGCACCTCGAGTACGCCGACAAGGCCACGCTCTACGTGCCGGTGAGCCAGCTGCACCAGATCAGCCGCTACACCGGCGTCAGCGCCGACGAGGCGCCGCTGCACAAGCTGGGCTCGGGCCAGTGGGAAAAAGCCAAGCGCAAGGCCGCCGAACAGGTGCGCGACTCGGCCGCCGAGCTGCTCAACATCTATGCGCGCCGCGCGGCGCGCCAGGGCCATGCCTTCCGCTACTCGGCCGCGGACTACGAGGTGTTCGCCAACGACTTCGGCTTCGACGAGACCGCCGACCAGAAGGCTGCGATCCACGCGGTGATCCAGGACATGATCTCGCCGCAGCCGATGGACCGCCTGGTCTGCGGCGACGTGGGCTTCGGCAAGACCGAGGTGGCCCTGCGCGCCGCCTTCATCGCCATCACCGGCGGCAAGCAGGTGGCGTTCCTCGCGCCCACCACGCTGCTGGCCGAGCAGCATTTCCAGACGCTGGTCGACCGCTTCAGCAAGTGGCCGGTCAAGGTGGCCGAGATGAGTCGCTTCCGTTCGGCCAAGGAAATCGGCACCGCCGCCAAGGGCCTGGCCGACGGCAGCGTGGACATCGTGATCGGCACGCACAAGCTGCTCAGCGAATCGGTCAAGTTCAAGAACCTGGGCCTGCTGATCATCGACGAGGAGCACCGCTTCGGCGTGCGCCACAAGGAGGCGATGAAGGCCATGCGCGCCGAGGTCGACGTGCTCACGCTCACCGCCACGCCGATCCCGCGCACGCTGGGCATGGCGCTCGAAGGCCTGCGCGACCTGAGCGTGATTGCGACCGCGCCGCAGCGCCGGCTGGCGATCAAGACCTTCGTGCGCACCGAAGGAAACGGCGTGATCCGGGAGGCCGTGCTGCGTGAATTGAAGCGCGGCGGCCAGGTCTACTTCCTGCACAACGAGGTCGAGACGATCCAGAACCGGCGCCAGAAGCTGGAAGAGATCCTGCCCGAGGCCCGCATCGCCGTGGCGCACGGCCAGATGCCCGAGCGCGAGCTCGAGCGCGTGATGCGCGACTTCGTGGCGCAGCGCTACAACATCCTGCTGTGCTCGACCATCATCGAGACCGGCATCGACGTGCCGACGGCCAACACCATCGTGATGAGCCGCGCCGACAAGTTCGGCCTGGCGCAGTTGCACCAGCTGCGCGGCCGCGTCGGCCGTTCGCATCACCAGGCCTATGCCTACCTGATGGTGCCCGACATCGAGGGCCTGACCAAGCAGGCGGCGCAGCGGCTCGATGCGATCCAGCAGATGGAGGAACTGGGCTCGGGCTTCTACCTCGCGATGCACGACCTGGAGATCCGCGGCACCGGCGAGGTGCTGGGCGAAAGCCAGAGCGGCAACATGATGGAGATCGGCTTCCAGCTCTACAACGAGATGCTCGGCGAGGCGGTGCGCGCGCTCAAGGCCGGCGAGGAACCCGACCTGCTGTCGCCGCTGCACGTCACGACCGAGATCAACCTGCATGCGCCCGCGCTGCTGCCCGACGACTACTGCGGCGACGTGCACCTGCGGCTGTCTTTCTACAAGAAGCTCGCGACCGCGAAGACGCCCGATCAGATCGACACGCTGCTGGAAGAAATCGTCGACCGCTTCGGCAAGCTGCCGCCGCAGGCGCAGACGCTGATCGACACCCACCGGCTGCGCGTGCTGGCGCGACCCTACGGCGTGGTCAAGGTCGATGCCGCGCCCGGCGTGATCCGCATCAGCTTCAAGAAGGACCCGCCCATCGATTCGATGGCGATCATCCACCTGATCCAGAAGAACAAGCACATCAAGCTGGCCGGCAACGACAAGCTGCGTATCGAGCGCGAACTCAAGGAACCCAAGGACCGAGCCCAGATGGTGCGCGACGTGCTGCGCAGCCTGGGGCAGCCGATCGTCAAGGAGAGTCCTGCACCGGTCGTATAAGTGCGTCGCACTTATATAATTGGTGATGTAATTTTTTTGACGGGGTTGCTGTGTCTCAAGTCACCATCTATCTGGAAGAAGACACGCTGGCGGCTGCCAAGGCGGCAGCCTCGCGTTCGCAGATGTCGCTGAGCAAGTGGTTCGCCCAGTTCGCCGAGGCCGAGAAGCAAAAGCCAAAGCAAAGCTGGAGCGAATTCTTCGCCGAGATCGATCGCCTGCGCGCCACAGGCCTTGACGATGGCTGGGACGAACTGCTGGACAACCGCCACGGTGATCTCGGCACCGATGCGCCGAGAGAGGCGTTTTGAAATACCTGCTCGACACCGACACGCTGATCTACGTCTACAAGCGTGCCGGCCGCTGCCTGGAACGCTTGAGCCAGCACGCCGAAACGGACATCGCACTGAGTACCGTGAACCTGTTCGAGCTGGAGTTCGGCATGGCCAAATCCGTCAACCGGGCTCCGATGGATCGCTACGTGGCCGGCATCTGCAGCCGATTCACCGTGCTGGACTTCGATCGGGCGGCAGCCCGCCATGCCGGCGCGGTGCGCGCGCATTTGCAGGCGCAAGGCACGCCGATCGGCCCCTACGACCTTCAGGTGGCGGGTGTCGCACTCGCTCACGAGCTGACCGTCGTCACCCGCAACGTTCGCGAGTTCTCTCGCATACCCCATCTTCGCGTCGAGAACTGGCACGACTGACATGACCCTTGCTCAAGCTCTCTCCCCCGGGCTCGTCCTCCAACGCGTCCAGCCGACGCTGAAGCTGGCCGACTTCAAGCTGATCGCCTTCGACATGGACTCGACGCTGATCGACATCGAGTGCATCGACGAGATCGCCGACGCCGTTGGCAAGAAGGCCGAGGTGGCCGCCATCACCGAAGCCACGATGCGCGGCGAGATCAAGGACTTCAAGGAAAGCCTGCACCGCCGCGTGGCGCTGCTGCGGGGCGTGCCGGTCACGGCGCTGCAGCAGGTCTACGACGAACGCTTGCGGCTCAACCCGGGCGCCGCCGAACTCGTGGGCGCGTGCAAGGCCGCGGGCCTGAGGGTGCTGTTGGTCTCGGGCGGCTTCACCTTCTTCGCCAACCGCGTGAAGCAACGGCTGGGCATCGACTTCGCGCGCTCCAACCTGCTGGCCGAGGCCGACGGCCACCTCACCGGCGAGCTCGTGACGCAGAGCTGGGGCGACATCTGCGACGGTGCAGAGAAGCGCCGCACGCTGCTGGAAGTCGCCTCGCTGATGGGCATCACGCCGCAGCAGTGCATCGCCGTGGGCGACGGCGCCAACGACCTGCCGATGATGGGCGAGGCTGGCCTGTCGGTGGCCTTCCACGCCAAGCCCAAAGTGCGCGAGCAGGCCATGGTCGCGATCAACGAAGGCGGCCTGGACCGCCTGCTCGAAGTGCTGCGCTGATCGGCGGCTCAGCGCGGATAGGGGCGGTGCAGCGCCACATCCGGGTTGAGTCGCACGCCGAAGCCCGGCTTGTCGAGCGCCGAGGCCTTCATGCGGCCGTTGACCGGCACCGGCTCGTCGAGCAGTTGCGGATGGAACATCGGCACCACCTTGTCGGCCTGCGGCGCCATCATCAGGAACTCGGCGAACGGGCTGTTGTGGCGCGTGATCACGAAGTGGTAGCTGTAGACCGAGGAGCCGTGCGGCACCACCAGCTTGCCGTGCGCGTCGGCCAGGCTCGAGATCTTGAGCAGCTCGGTGATGCCGCCGCACCAGCCGACGTCGGGCTGGATGATGTCGCAGCATTGCATCTCGAGCAGCAGCCGGAAGCCCCAGCGCGTGGCTTCGTGTTCGCCGGTCGTGACCATCAGGCCGCGCGGCACGTTGCGGCGCAGCTCGGCATAGCCCCAGTAGTCGTCGGGCGGCAGCGCCTCCTCGATCCACTTGAGGCCGTGCTCGTTGCGCGCGGCCGTGGCCAGGCGCGTGGCGTACTCCAGGTCCAGGCTCATCCAGCAGTCGAGCATCAGCCAGAAGTCGTCGCCAACCTTGGCGCGCATGTCGCCGATCATGTCGAGGTTCTTCTTCAAGCCTTCCTCGCGCTCGGCCGGCCCGTGGTGCAGCGGCATCTTGCCGCCGATGAAGCCCATCTGCTTGGCCAGGTCGGGCCGCGCGCCGGTGGCGTAGAAAGTCAGTTCGTCGCGCACCGGCCCGCCCAGCAGCGCATGCACCGGCTCCTTGCGCACCTTGGCCAACAGGTCCCACAGCGCGAGGTCGACGCCCGAGATGGTGTTGATCACGATGCCCTTGCGGCCGTAGAACAGCGTCGCGTTGTACATCTGGTCCCACATGCGCTCGATGTCGGTCACGGGCGAGCCTTCGAGGAAGCGCGCGAGGTGCTTCTCGACGATCCAGCAGCCCAGGTCGCCGCCGGTCGTGACCGAGAAGCCCACCGTGCCGTCGCTGGCCTCGATCTCGACCACCAGCGTGCCCAGCACGTTGAGGCCGAAGCTCTGGCGGCTCTGCCGGTAGGCCGGGTACTTGCTCATCGGCGTGGCGATGTGATCGTCGATCCAGTGGTCGGCGCCCTGGTCGTGGTAGTCGGCGCCGCCGCCGCGCACGGTGAAGGCGCGGACGTGTCGGATGGTGGGCATGCTCATGGCGGGGTTCCTTGGGGTGGGATGGAAGGGGTCAGTGCTGCGTGCGCAAGCCCGCCGTCGGCGAACGCAGCAGCAGGAACAGCAGCGCGCCGATCAGCGTGGTGAAGGCCAGCAGGTTGAGTCCGGCGCTGGGCGATGCGAAGGCCTGCTCGGCCCAGGTCTTGACGTTGGGCGCGACGAAGCCGCCCAGCGCGCCCAGCGAATTGATGAGCGCGATGCCGCCGGCCGCGGCCGCGCCGCCGAGGTAGGCCGTGGGGAAGCTCCAGAACAGCGGCTGCACGGCGATGAAGCCCGCGGCCGCGAAGCACAGCGCGAACAGCGCCAGCACCGGCGAGGCCGCATTGACCGACACCGCGATGCCGATGCCCGAGACGGCCAGCGTCACGAGCGCGATCAGGGCATGCTTGCCGCTGCGCTCGGCCAGGCGCGGGATGAACCAGGCCGCGGCCAGTGCGCAGACCCAGGGGATCGCGGTGACGAAGCCCACCTCGATCCCGACCTTCTTGCCCAGCAGCGCCGCGACCTGCGTCGGCAGGTAGAACACCACGCCGTACACGCTGACCTGGATCAGGAAATAGATCACCGACAGGAACAGCACGCGGCCGTTGGTCAGCGCCTTCCACACCGTGCCCGGGCCGTGCGCGCTCTTGTGCCGCTCTTCGGCGTCGATCGCGTCCATCAGCACCTTGCGCTCGGGCGCCGAGAGCCACTTCGCATCGGCCGGCTTGTCGTCGAGGTACCAGTAGGCCCAGACGCCGACGATCGAGGCCATGACGCCTTCGACCAGGAACAGCCATTCCCAGCCCTTCAGGCCCCACACGCCGTCGAGTTCGAGCAGCAGGCCCGACAGCGGGCTGCCGAAGATGAAGGCCAGCGGCGCGCCGAAATAGAACATGCCCAGCACCCGGGTGCGCGACTGCGACGGGAACCACTGCGTGAGGAAGTAGATGACGCCCGGGAAGAAGCCGGCCTCGGCCACGCCCAGCAGGAAGCGCAGCGTGTAGAACAGCATCTCGGTGTGCGCGAACATCAGACCGGCCGAGACCAGGCCCCAGGTCACCATGATCCGGCACATCCAGACGCGGGCGCCCACGCGATGCATGATCAGGTTGCTCGGCACCTCGAACAGCGCATAGCCGATGAAGAAGATGCCGGCGCCGAACGCGAACATCGCATCGGACAGACCGGTGTCGAGCTGGAAGGCCTTCTTCGCGAAGCCGACGTTGGCGCGGTCCAGGAAGGCCAGCACGTACATCAGCAGAAGAAATGGCACCAGGCGCCGGATCGCCTTGGCGACCACGCTGTCGAGGGCGGTCTGCGCCGCGGAGGGAAGGCTCATGTGTGTCTCCTGAGGTGGGTCTTCCGGCGTGCCGGTGCCCGAGCGCCCGCGGCAACGCAGGCGCCCTGTGAAAGGACGAGGTTTTCTTGAAAGGGGAACGCGAAACGACGCGGCCCGCGGCCGCGCCGCGGCGTCGTCAGTAGGTCGCGCGGCCGCCCGAGGCGTCGAACACGCTGCCGGTGGTGAACGAGCATTCCTCGCTCGCCAGCCAGCCGATCACGGCGGAGATCTCGTCGACCGAGCCGAAGCGGCCCATCGGGATCTTCGACAGCATGAATTCGATGTGCTGCGGCGTCATCTGGTCGAAGATGGCCGTGCGCACCGCGGCCGGGGTCACGGCGTTGACCGTGATGTTCGACTTGGCCAGTTCCTTGCCCAGCGACTTGGTCAGGCCGATCACGCCGGCCTTGGACGCGCTGTAGGCCGAGGCATTGGGATTGCCTTCCTTGCCCGCGACCGAGGCGATGTTGACGATGCGGCCGTACTTCCCGGCCAGCATGTGGGGCACCACGGCGCGGTTGCAATGGAACAGGCCGTTGAGGTTGACGTCGATCACCTGGTGCCACTGCTCGATCGGGTACTCGGCCAGCGGCACGTTCGGACCGGTGATGCCGGCACTGGCGACCAGCACGTCGATGCCGCCCAGCGCCGCGGCCGCCTGCGCAGCCGCCGCCTCGACCTGGACCCAGTCGGCCACGTTGACCCGGATGCCCGAGGCCTTGGCGCCCAGGCCCGCCACCGCCGCATCGATGGCTTCCTGGCTGATGTCCCAGAGGCTGACGGTGCCGCCTTCCGCGATGAAGCGAGTGGCGAAGGTCAGGCCGATGCCGGCGGCGCCGCCGGTGATGACCGCGCGGCGGCCTTCGAAACGGTTCGGGTAAACGGTGCGCATGTCTGGGTGTCTCCCATGTTGTGATGGCCGCACTGTAGGCCTCCGCCCCATCGCGTTCCAATCAATTTTTCAGCGCTACCATTTCCGAAATGGAATACCGACTCGACAACCCCTTGGCCGCCTCGAGGCTGGTGAACCGGCTGCGGCTTAAGCACTGGGCGCTGCTGGCCGCGCTGGCCGACACGCCCGTGCTTGCGCATGCGGCCTCGGCCATCAGCGTGACCCAGCCTTCGGCCACCAAGATGCTGGCCGACATCGAGCAGGCCTTCGAATTCCCGCTGTTCGAGCGCCATTCGCGCGGGCTGCGGCCCACGCCGCTGGGTGACGAGGTGGTGGCCTATGCGCGCCAGTCGCAGGCCGGGCTCGCGCGTTTTCTCGAGGCGCTGGAGGTCAAGCGCCGCGGTGGCCATGGGCAGCTGGTGGTGGGCGCGATCATGGGCGCGGCGCCCGACGTGGTGGCGCGCGCGGTGGCCGACATCAAGCGGCGGCGCCCCTTGTTGAACATCCGCATCCTCGGCGAAACCAGCGACCAGATCGGCGAGCTGCTCGAGCGCCACGACATCGAGCTGGCCGTGGGTCGGCTGTCCACGCTGCGGCAGCGCCATGCCTTCCACTTCGTGCCGCTGGCCAACGAGGTGATGCAGATCGTGGTGCGTCGCGGCCACCCGCTGCTGCGCCAGCGCCAGCCGGGCTTCGGCGGCCTGATGGCCTGGCCCTGGGTGCTGCAGCCGCTGACCAGTCCGGCGCGCCAGTTGCTCGAGGACGAGTTCGCGGCCGTGCGGCTGGGCACGCCGGCCAACATCGTGGAATGTGCTTCGGTGTTCGCGACGCTGCAGTTGCTCCAGACCAGCGACGCGGTCGGCGCCCTGCCGGAGTCGGTGGTGCGCGACCATGTGAACGCACGGCTGCTGCGCGTGCTGCCGGTGGCCATCGGCAAGGACCTGAAGGGCTTCGGCGTGCTCACGCGCAACGGCGAGCCCCTGTCCGAAACGGCTGCGGACTTCGTGGCCTGCCTGCACCGCTATGCACAGCCGGAGGACGGGTCTGCGGCGGGGGAGAGATGACCGCGTTGATTTGCAATGTCACCACACTTGACATCGAACTGAAATCCGCACTGCACATTGTCACGGAATCAACATTTACGGGCATGAGATCGGTGCAGACACACCGCATCACCCCCTGAAGTGCGTCGCCGCTCCGATAGTCTCGGCCGTCGTTTCACAGGGAGTTTTCATGCAGTCCAGATCGACTTTCGGCTTCACGGCACTCGTGCTCGTCGCCGTCGCCACCGGCACCCAGGCCCAGCCCCCCACCGCGGTGCGGGCCGAGAAGAACATGTCGCTCGCGCTGGCCAACCAGATGGCCGCCGGTGCAGTCGCCGCTTGTGCGGCCCAAGGCCATGCCATCACGGCCACCGTCGTCGACCGCGCTGGCGGCGTACGTGCCGTGCAGCGCGCCGACATGGCGGGGCCCCACACGTTGGGTTCCAGTGAACGCAAGGCCTGGACCGCGGCATCGGCGAAGACGAGCACCCTTGCGCTCATGGCGCTGTCGCAGAAAGACCCGACGGCGGCCAACCTGGCGAACCTGCCGGGCTTCCTGCTCCTGGGCGGCGGTGTGCCCGTGACATCGGGCACGGAACTCATCGGGGCGATCGGCGTGGGTGGCGCGCCGGGCGCGCATCTCGACGAGCAATGCGCCATCGCCGGAATCGAGAGCGTTCGTCGCCTGCTCGACTGATGCGACAGCGGTCAGGTCGAGGATCAGGCCGCCGTTGCTTTTCTCAGCCTTCACCTTCTTCATCACACCATGCAACATACGATCCTGGCACTCGCGGCCACCACGCTTCTCGCTGGCTGCTCCGCGTTTGCCCAAATGCCTCAGCCCACCGCTCAGACCAGCGGCAACACCCATGTCGAGTTCCTGGACTCCGGGCGATTCGGCGATCTGCCCTTCTCCGACGGCGTTCGCGTCGGCAACGTCATCTACTTCTCCGGAGAGATAGGTTACGACGCCGCCTCGAAGAAACTGGTGCCGGGCGGCATCAAGGCCGAGACGTGGAAGATCATGAACAACATCAAGGCCTCGGTCGAAGCCAACGGCTATCGCATGCAGGACATCGTCAAGTGCACGGCGATGCTGGCCGACATGGCCGAGTGGCCGGCGTTCAACGAGATCTATCGGAGCTACTTCTCCAAGCCCTACCCGGCACGCAGTGCGTTCGGCGTCAATGGGCTCGCCATGGGCGCGCGCGTCGAGATGGAATGCATCGCCGCGCGCTGAAGGAATCGGCTTTCTTCTATTCGCCTCGCGACGCCTCGGCGTCGTCGTCGACCGCGTCGGCCGTGCGCTCGGAGCCCGGCGGGCGCGGCGGGCGTTGGGCGGGCTTGGCCAGCAGCTCGATGTAGAACTGCTTGCCGCCCGCCGCCACCACGGCGTCGATCAGGCCGGTGACGGCAGAAAACTCGACGACTGCGGCGGATTCCTTGTCCGCGCCGAAGCGGGTGTCGAAGTCCCAGAAGTCGCTGCCCTCGGGCAGGTCGCGGCGGCGTTCGCGCTTGATGTACTTGCGGATCTCGTGCTTGATGGCTTCGACGAGACGGTCGGGGTGCTTGCCCTCGACTTGAAGCTGGAAGGTTTTTCTCATGGGTGATCGTACCGCGCCCGCCGTGCGCGGCTGCTGTGTACAGTCGACGCCTTCAACGAAAGCAGGTGAGATACATGGCGCGCGCGAACGACTGGGCAGGCAAGGTGATGGCTTTGATCAACGGCGGCAACGCTTCGGCGGCCATCGCGCAGATCAAGGTCGCGCCCTCGGTCAAGGACCTGAAGGCGCTGCAGACCATCATGACGATGTCGAAGATGAAGGGCCGCTATCCGAACGTGGACGCAGCCGTGGCGGACAACCTGGACCTGCTGGCGGCGCCGCGGCTGCACCGCTCGCCCTGAAGCCCCGGCCCGGGGAACCGCCCGGGGCCTGGATGCGGGGCCCCTATAAATGAGAACCATTCTCGACAATAATCGGGGGACGATACCGACGTTCTCATTCCCCGATGTCCGCCCAACTCTCCCCCACTCCGCTGCTGCGTGCCTTCCAGGACAGTTACCAGGAGCTGGTGCGGTTCATTGCGCGGCGCACGGGCAGCACGCATGACGCGCGCGAGTTGGCGCACGACACCTGGCTGCGCCTGGCCGAGCGCGCCCAGAACCCGCAGCTCGGCGAAGAAGCCCCGCCGGAGCCCGCCGCGCGTGCCTACGTGTACACCGTGGCCGAAAACATCGCCATCGACCACCTGCGCCGCCGCCAGCGCGGCCTGGAGCGCTTTGCCGCGGCGTCACACGACGACGCCGACGAAAGCACCGCGCGCGAACACGGCACGCACGACGTCGCCGACCTCTGTGCCCACCGGCAAGCCCTGGACGCGGTCGACGCCGCGCTGAGGCAGCTGCCGCAGCGCAGCCGCGACATCTTCCTGGCCGACCGGCTCGAAGGCGTCGGCCACGCCGAGCTGGCCGAGCGCTACGGCGTCTCCGTCAAGACCGTCGAGCGCGACGTGATGCGCGCACTCGACAGCGTCGAAGCCGCGTTGCACCGGTGGCGCGGCGACGCCGTGCCGGTGCGCACCGGGCGCCGCCGGGCCCTGTCGACGCTGCTCGGCGTCGCCGGCCTGGGTGTCGGCAGCGCGGCGCTGTGGCAGGCGTGGCGCCAATGGATGCCGGGCTACCAGGGCAGCCTGGCCACCGCCATCGGCCGCATCCGCAGCCAGACCCTGCCGGACGGCAGCCGCCTCACCCTCGATGCGGACAGCCGTGCCGAAGTGAGCTACTACGCCACGCGCCGAACCGTGCGGCTGCTCGCGGGCAGCGTCTTCTGCGATGTGGCGCGCGACGAAACGCGCCCCTTCATCGTCACCGCGCTGGGCCACGAGATCACCGTGCTGGGCACCCGCTTCGAGGCCGCGCTGGAAGACGGCAGCCTGCGCGTGGCGGTTGAGTCGGGCCGGGTGCGGGTCCGCAGCAGCAGCGGCGAAGAGCGCATCCTCGGCGCGGGCGACAGCGCCCGCATCGATGCATCGCAGCAGTTCACCACGGCGCACCCCGGCGAGGCCGTGGCGGTGGCGCCCTGGCGCGAGGGCTGGCTCGACTTTCACCATGTGCCGCTGGGCGAGGTCGTGTCCCGCCTCGCGCGCTACAGCCCGCGCCCGCTGCGCGTCGAGGCCGATGCCGCTTTCCTGCCGGTGGTCGGCCGCGTGCACATCGCGCAGGCCGGGGCCTGGCTGCGCCTGCTGCCCGGCAGCCTGCCGGTGCAGGTTCGGGAAGAGCCGGGCAGCCCGCCGGCCGTCGTCATCGCGCGCCGCGCGCCAGCCTGAGCTCGCAACTTTTTTGCGGGTCGCATGAGGGATTCGCGCCGCTCGGTCGTATCAGCCTGCAGAGCCCGGAAAAATCCGCCCAGCGGACGTCCCGGGATTCTCATGGCCCAGAAATGAACCGACGTCATCGCATGCCTTCTCGCACCACCCTTCCACGCGGCGCCTCGCGCCACCTGATCGCCGCCGCCGTCCTGGCCTGCATCGCCCAAGCCGGCCAGAGCGCGATGGCGCAGGACACGGCAACGCCACGGTCTTCGCAAGCGGCATCGGCCGCCTCGGGCGCGGTCATCGGCTTCGCCATCCCCGCCCAGCCGCTGGACCAGGCGCTGAACCAGCTGGCCCGCCAGGCCGGCCTGCAGTTGCTGGCGCCGCCCGCCTTGCTGAACGGCCTGCGCAGCCGGGCGATACAGGCCGACCTGAGCGTCGGCGCGGCCACCTCGCAACTGCTGCGGGGCAGCGGATTGGTCGGGCGGGTGACGGGCAACACGCTGGTCATCGAACGGGCTGCGCAAGTCTCCGACACCACGCTGCCGACCGTGACAGTCAGCGCCTCGGCAGAAAGTGAAAATGCCATCGGCCCGGTGCCCGGCTATGTCGCCCGCCGCAGCCAGACCGCCACCAAGACCGACACGCCGCTGCTCGAAGTGCCGCAGTCGGTCTCGGTCATCGGGCGCGAAGAAATGGATGCACGCGGCGTCCAGGACATCATGGAAGCCGTGCGCTACACGCCCGGCGTCACGGTCAGCAACTGGGGCTTCGACCCCCGAGGCATCGAATGGATCCTGATGCGCGGCTTCGACGCGACAGCGGGCATTGCCGGTTACCGCGACGGCCTCGTCCTGCCCGCCTATTCCGTGACCGAGCCCTACGGCGTCGAGCGCGTCGAAGTGCTGCGCGGACCGTCCTCGGTGGTCTTCGGCCAGGGGGATGCCGGCGGCATCATCAACCGCGTGAGCAAGATGCCGAGCAACACGCCCGTTCGCGAAGTCGAGGTGAAGTACGGCAACTTTCAGCGCAAGCAACTGGCCTTCGACCTGGGCGGCGTCGCCAGCGACACCGTGAGCTACCGTCTGGTGGGCGTCGGTCTGGACACCCATTCGCAGATGCACTACGGAGATGGCACGCCGTTCGCAAACAAGCGCACCTACCTGGCCCCCTCGCTGCGCTGGCAGCCCTCGGCCGACACGTCGTTCACGCTGCTCGGCGAGTTTCTCGACAACAAGGCCAGCGACGACGTCTTCTATGTCATGGACAACGCAGGCCGCAACACCGGCATCGTCCGCGGCGACCCCAAGTTCAGCCGTATCCGGAACCGTCAGGAATCGCTGGGCTACCTGTTCGAACACCACGTGAACGACAACTGGACGGTGCGCCACAACCTGCGTTACGCCAGCGCCCGCATCGACAAGCACATCCTGCGCCATGCCCTGCTGTCGGACAACTACACGCTCACGCGCAGCGCACGCTCTTTTCCGGAGTGGTTCGGCCAGTGGACTTCGGACGCGCAGCTGCAGGGGCGCGTTCGTACCGGGATCGCCGAGCACACGCTGCTGTTCGGCTTCGACGCGACCCGCATCCGCTACACGTCCAGGGAGTTCTCGGGACCGGCACCCGGCCTCGACCTGCGCAACCCCATCAACCTCCTGCCGGTGCAGGAGCCCCTCACCCCCGAGAGCAACTACACCCAGATCACCCAGCAGCTCGGCATCTACGCGCAGGATCAGATCAAGATCGACGATCGCTGGGTGCTCACGTTCAGCGGCCGGCAGGATCGTGTGGAGTCCGAGACCGCCGACCATATCAACAGCGCCCGCAAAGGTCAGACCGACAGCAAGTTCAGCGGCCGCGCGGGCCTGAGCTATCTGATCGGCAACGGTTGGGCGCCGTATGTCAGCTATGCCACGTCCTTCATGCCGACCAGCGGCGTCGACGCCCATGGCGACCCCCTGCAGCCGACGCGTGGCAAGCAGGTCGAAGCCGGCATCAAGTATCAGCCCGAGGGTTCGCGAACGTCGTTCACCGCGGCCATCTTCGACTTGCGCAAATCGAACGTGGTCACCTACGACCAGAACACCTTCGAGGCCCGTCAGATCGGCCGCATCCGCTCACGTGGCCTCGAACTGGAAGCCAAGGCCGAACTGGCTCGCGACCTGAACTTCACCGCCTCCTACACCGTGCTCGACATGAAGGTGCTGGAAAGCGCCAACACGAGCGAGCTCGGCAAGATGCCGATCCAGGTGCCCAGGCAATCCGCTTCCCTGTGGCTCGACTACACCATGAACAACGGCTTCGGGTTCGGCGGCGGCGTGCGCTATGTCGGCAAGCGCTGGAACGACGTGACCAACACCTCGGCAGAAGGCGGCGTTGCGCTGCTGGACGCCACGGTGCACTACAAGACCGGCCCCTGGCGCTTCGCGCTGACCGCAACCAACCTGGCGAACCGCAAATACACCGCTTCGCGCGCCTACAACAACTACTACAGCGGCAACGAGCGCACGCTGGTGGCGAGCGCGAAGTACCAGTTCTGAGCGGCGTACGGGCGGTGGCGTGCGTTCCGCGCGCCACCGCCCGGCATTGCTTCAGAGTGCCTGGCCGAGGCGCTTCACGCCTTCTTCGATCTTCGCGATGTCGGCGGTGGCGAAGCTCAGGCGCAGCGTCGCGAGGTCCGGCTTCTCGGCGAAGAAAGGCGCACCGGGCACGAAGGCCACGAGCTGCTCGATCGCCTTCTTGGCCAGCACATTGGCATCGGCCAGCTTGCCGTTGGCGCCGGTGAGGCGGGCCCAGAAGAACAGGCCGCCGCCGGGCTGCGTGAATTCGATCGCATCGCCCAGCTCGCGTTTCAGCGCCGCACCCATGGTCCGCGCGCGCTCGCCGTAGACCTTGCGCACGTTGGCCAGCGTGCCGGGCATGCGGCCGCTCTTCAAATACTGCGCGGCCGTGGCCTGCGCGAAGGTGCTGGTGTGGGCATCGCTGAACTGCTTGCACATCGTGGCCTTGGCCAGCAGCTCGGCCGGCGCGATCATCCAGCCGATGCGCAGGCCCGGGCTCAGCACCTTGCTCAGGCTGCCGCAGTAGGCGACCAGCTCGCGGCTTCCCGGCACGTCCTTGCTCAACGCCATGATCGAGGGTGGCGGCGCTTCGCCGAAGTAAAGGTCGCCGTACGGGTCGTCTTCCACCACCAGCGTCTGGTACTTGACCGCCAGTTCCAGCACCTTCTTGCGACGCTCCAGCGGCAGCGTCGCGCCGCTGGGGTTGCCGAAGGTCGGGATCAGGTAGACGAACTTGGGCTTGTGCTCGGCGATGAGCTTCTCGAGTTCGTCGGTCTTCACGCCGTGGGCGTCGATCGGGGCGCTGATCACCTGCGCACCGTAGAGGCGGAAGCACTGGATGGTCGCGAGGAAGGTCGGGCCTTCGACGATCACCTTGTCGCCGGGCGAGATCAGCGTCTTGCCCAGCAGGTCGAGCGCCTGCTGGCTGCCGGTGGTGACGATCAGGCCGCTGGGCGCGACGTCGACGCCCTTGCCCTGCATGAAGGCGCTCAGTTGCGTGCGCAGCGGCTCATAGCCTTCGGTGGCGCCGTACTGCAGCGCAGCGCCCGGCTCCTCGCTCAGCGCCTTGGCGCTGGCCTCCTTGAGGCCCTCGACGTCGAACATCGCGCTGTCGGGGAAACCGCCCGCGAAGCTGATGATGCCGGGCGTGCCGAGCAGCTTGAAGAGTTCACGGATGGCGGAGGTTTCGACGTTGTCGAGGCGGGAGGCGAATTGCATGGAAGGGACTCACTTTCTGGGCGCTATTGTCGAGCGAACCGGGCCTACGCGTGAAGTCTGGTTACTACCCAAAGATAGTGAATTGACTTTACTATTTTTAGGTAGTAATCTCTGATTACCACTTCAAGGTAGTAACCATGCCCTACCCCCTCGAGACCAGCCAACAGCTCAGCGCCGTGCTGCGCGCGCTGCGCCAGTCGCGGCAGCTCACGCAGGCCGAGCTGGGCGAACAGCTGGGCGTGAACCAGAAGCGCATCGCGCGCATCGAGGCCGCGCCCGGCGTCACCAGCTTCGACCAGATCTCGCGCCTGGTGGCGCTCATGGGCTACCGGCTGGTGCTCGAAGAACTTCCCGCGGCCGAGTCCGCCCCCACTGCGGCGCGCCAGGCGCCAGGAGACAACACATGGTGAGCCCCAAGAAACGCGGCCGTGGCGCACGCCACCCGCACCCGCTGGTCGTGTGGACCAACGGCCAGACCGTCGGCGAATGGTCGGTGCGCGAAGGCGAGCACCGCTTCCAGTACGCCGAGGCCTGGCTGGCCTCGCCCGCGGCGCGCCGGCTCTCGCTGTCGCTGCCGATCACGCCGGGCAACCTGCCGGTGCGCGGGCCCGTGGTGCAACACTACTTCGACAACCTGCTGCCCGACAACGACAGCATCCGCCGCCGGCTGCAGGGCAAGTTCGCCACGGCCAGCACCGAGGCCTTCGACCTGCTGACCGCCATCGGCCGCGAATGCGTGGGCGCGGTGCAACTGCTGCCGCCGGGCGTGGAGCCCACGGGCTTCGACCGCATCGAGGCCGAGCCGCTCGACGACGCGGGCGTCGAGCAGGCGATCAACGCCTCGCTGGCCGCGGGCCGCGTGCTGGGCCAGCGCGACGACGAGGCCTTCCGCATCTCGATCGCGGGCGCACAGGAAAAGACCGCGCTGCTGCGCCGCGGCGACGGCTGGTACCGCCCGCTGGGCGCCACGCCGACCACCCACATCCTCAAGCTGCCGCTCGGCCTGGTCGGCAACCTGCAGGCCGACATGCACGACTCGGTCGAGAACGAATGGCTCTGCGCGCGGATCATGTCGGCCTTCGGCCTGCCGACTGCGCACTGCGACATCGCCACTTTCGGCCAGCGCAAGGCGCTGCTGGTGCAGCGCTTCGACCGCGCGCTGCAGAACGCGGGCACCGACACCGAATGGATCGCGCGGCTGCCGCAGGAAGACTTCTGCCAGGCGCTGGGCGTGCCCGGTGCGCAGAAGTACGAGGCCGACGGCGGCCCCGGCATGCGCGACATCCTGCGCGTGCTCGACGCCAGCGCCCATGCGGTCGAGGACAAGACCGCGTTCGTCAAGGCGCAGATGGTGTTCTGGTTGCTGGCCGCGACCGACGGCCATGCGAAGAACTTCTCGATCTTCCTCGAGCGCGGCGACGGCTACCGGCTCGCGCCCTTCTACGACGTGCTGTCGGCCTGGCCGATCATCGGCAACGGCGCGAACCAGCTCGCGCGGCAGAAGGCCAAGCTCGCGATGGCGCTGCGCGCCAAGAGCGCGCACTGGGGCCTGGCCGACATCCAGGCGCGGCACTGGGACGGCGTGGCCAAGCTGGCCGGCCTGGGCGATGCGCGCGCACTGTGCGACGAACTCCTCGCGCAGTTGCCGGGCGTGCTGCGCACGGTCGAGTCGGAACTGCCGGGCGACTTTCCCGCCGCGCTCGCGCAGGCCATCTTCGACGGCATGAAGACCACGGCACAACGCCTGCACGACAGCGACGTGACGGCCTGAAGACGCCATGAAAAAAGAGAACATCGCCCCCTTCTTCGCCACGCTGCAGGCGGTCAACCCCGAGCCCGAGACCGAGCTGGAATACGACACGCCCTTCGAGTTGCTGGCGGCCGTGCTGCTGTCGGCGCAGGCCACCGACGTGGGCGTGAACAAGGCCACGCGCCGGCTCTATCCGGTGGCCAACACGCCGCAGGCCATCCTCGACCTGGGTGTCGAGGGGCTCGAGGGCTACATCAAGACCATCGGCCTGTACCGCAGCAAGGCCAGGCACCTGATCGAGACCTGCCGCATGCTGGTTGCGCTCCACGGCGGCGAGGTGCCGCGCACGCGCGCCGAACTCGAGGCGCTGCCGGGCGTCGGGCGCAAGACGGCCAACGTGGTGCTCAACGTGGCCTTCGGCGAACCCACCATCGCGGTCGACACCCACATCTTCCGGCTCGGCAACCGCACCGGCCTGGCGCCGGGCAAGACGCCGCTCGAGGTCGAGCTCAAGCTGGAAAAGCGCGTGCCGCCGGAGTACCGGCTGCACGCGCACCACTGGATGATCCTGCACGGGCGTTACGTGTGCATCGCGCGAAAGCCGCGCTGCTGGGACTGCGCGGTCGCGCGCTACTGCGACTTCAAACCGAAGACCCCGCACCCCACGAGCGCCTGAGGTCTTCCTGGCTCACAAGGCTTCGGCCTGTGTGTCCGCCGCCAGCCGCTGCGCCGGCTTGCGGCCGAACAGCCAGAACATCGCGGGCGTGAGGAAGGTGTCGAGCAGCGTCGCGCCGACCAGCCCCGAGAAGATCACCACCGCCACCGGGTGCAGCACCTCGGTGCCCGGGCGCTCGGCCTCGAACAGCAGCGGCGCGAGCGCGAAGGCCGTGACCAGCGCGGTCATCAGCACCGGTGCCAGCCGCTCGAGCGAACCGCGCACGATCATCGCGGGCCCGAAGACCTCGCCCTCGAAGCGCATCAGGTTCACGTAGTGGCTCACCTTGAGGATGCCGTTGCGCACCGAGATGCCGGCCAGCGTGATGAAGCCCACGAGCGCCGCCACCGACAGCGGCTGGCCCGACAGCAACAGTCCCACCACCGCGCCCACCAGGGCCAGCGGGATGTTGACCATGATCAGCGCCGCCAGCACGGCCGAGCGGTAGCGGCCGTAGAGCACCACGAACATCAGCGCCAGCGACACGATCGACAGCAGCCCGACGCGCCGCGACGCCTCTTCCTGCGCCTGGAACTGGCCGCCCAGCGTGATGAAGTAGCCCTCGGGCAGGCGCGTCTGCGCGACCGCGGCGCGGATGTCCGCCACCACGTCCGACAGCGCGCGGCCCTGCGCATTGGCCGACAGCACGATGCGCCTGCGCCCATCGTCGCGGCTGATCTGGTTGGGGCCGTCGCCGTCCTCGATGGCGGCGATCTTCGACAGCGGGATCCGCCCGCTGGGCGTCTCGATCAGGATGCGGCCCAGGCCCTCGATCGAGCGCGCGTCCTCGGGCAGGCGCACCACCAGCGCGAAGCGGCGTCCGCCCTCGACGATCTGCGCCACCTTCTCGCCCTCGACCAGGCTCTGCAGCGCGGTCAGCACCTGCGGCACCGGCACGCCGTACTGCGCGGCCGCCGCGTAGTCGACCCGCACCTTGATCTGCGGCGCCAGCACCTGCTTCTCGATCTCGAGGTCGGCCATGCCCGGAATGGCCGCGAGCCGCGTGCGCAGCGCGTCGGCCTGGCCGCGCAGCACGTCGAGGTCCTCGCCGAAGACCTTGATCGCGATCTGCGAACGCACGCCCGAGAGCATGTGGTCGATGCGGTGCGAGATCGGCTGGCCGATCGACACCGCGGCCGGCAGGTTCGCGAGCCGCGCGCGGATGTCGGCCGCGATCTCGGCCATCGGCCGCTCCAGCTTGGCGGTGGGCAGCAGGCCCACGTCGAGCTCGCTCACGTGCACGCCCTCGGCGTGTTCGTCGAGTTCGGCGCGCCCGCTGCGGCGGCCGACGTGCGTCACCTCGGGCACCTGGCCCACCAGCACTTCGGCCTGCCGTGCGAGCGCGGCACTCTCGGCCAGCGTCACGCCCGGGTTCAAGCGCAGCCCGATCAGGAAGGTGCCTTCGTTGAACGGCGGCAGGAAGGTGGTCGGGAAGAAGGGCACGGCCGCGCCCGCCGTCAGCACGGCCAGCGCCGCGCCCCACAGCAGCGCCTTGGGCCGGGCCAGCGCCCGATCGAGCCCGCCGCGGTAGCGCGCCTTGAGCCAGGCCAGCACGCGCGTGTCGCCGTGGTCCAAGGTCTTCATGCGCGGCAGCAGCCAGGAGCTCAGCACCGGCGTGACCGTGACCGAGACAAGCAGCGAAGCCAGCGTCGAGACGATGAAGGCGATGCCCAGCGGGATGAAGAGCTTGCCCTCCAGCCCCGGCAGCGCGAACAGCGGCACGAACACCAGCACGATGATCACCGTGGCGTAGAGGATGCCCGAGCGCACCTCCATCGAGGCCTTGGCGACCAGGGCCAGCAGGCCTATGCGCTCGGCTTCGGGCTTGCGCCGGTCTTCCTTCAGGCGCCGCAGGATGTTCTCGACGTCGACCACCGCATCGTCGACCAGCCCGCCGATGGCAATGGCCAGGCCGCCCAGGGTCATGGTGTTGATCGACAGCCCGAAGTAGCGGAAGACCAGCGCGGTGACCAGGATCGACACCGGGATCGCCGTCAGCGCGATCACCGTCGGGCGCAGGCTGCCGAGGAAGAAGAACAGGATCGCCGCGACGAAGAACGAGGCGCCGATCAGCTTGCCCTGCAGCGTCGAGATCGAGGCCTCGATGAAGGTGGCCTGGCGGAAGGTGACCTGCGGCGCTTCCATGCCCGCAGGCAGCGAGGTCTTGAGGCCGGTCAAGGCTTCCTCGATGGCCCGCGTGAGGCCGATGGTGTCGGCGGTCGGCTGCTTCTGGATGCCCAGGATCACGGCCGGCTTGCCCTCGAAGCCTGCATCGCCGCGCTTGATGGCCGCGGCGAAGCTCACCTCGGCCACCTGGCGCAGCAGCACGGGGCGGCCGTCGCGCGCGGTGAGCGCGAGGCTGCGCAGGTCGTCCAGGCGCGAGCTGCGGCCCAGGTGGCGGATCAGGTACTCGCGGCCGTTGAGTTCGAGGAAACCGCCCGAGGTGTTGGCCGAATAGCCGCGCAGCGCCTCTTCCAGCTGCGCGTGCGTGATGCCGAGTTCGCGCATGCGCACCGTGTCGGGCTGCACCTGGAACTGCCGCACCTCGCCGCCGATCGGGATCACCTGCGCCACGCCCTGCACGGCCAGCAGCCTTGGGCGCAAGACCCAGTCCGCGTACTCACGCACCGCCATGGGCGAAATCTTCGCCGTGTCGACAGGGATCGCGATCTGCATGATCTCGCCCATGATCGAGCTGATCGGTCCCATGCGCGGCACCACGCCGGTGGGCAGCCCCTCCTCCATCGACGACAGGCGCTCCGACACGAGCTGCCGCGCGCGGAAGATGTCGGTGCCCCAGTCGAAGGTCACGTAGAGGAAGGACAGCCCGGCCGACGAGACCGAGCGCACCGACTCCACCCCCGGCAGGCCGTTCATGGTCGTTTCCAGCGGGAAGGTGATCAGCTGCTCCACCTCCTCCGCCGCCATGCCGCCGGCCTCGGTCATCAAGGTCACGGTCGGCTTGTTGAGGTCGGGGAACACGTCCACCGGCGTGCGCGACAGCGTGAACGCGCCATAGCCCATCAGCACCACGCTGACGATCAGAACCAGCAGCCTGTTGCGCAGGCTGTTCTCGAGTAGCCACTTGAACATCGGTGGCCTCTCAGCGGATCTGGTTGAGCAGGGTCGCACCCTGCGTGACCACACGCTCGCCCGCGTGCAGGCCCGAGCTCACGGCCACGTTCGCGCCGTCGAGCGCCTCGTGCACCACCACGCGCGGCACGAAGCGCTCGGGCGCGGTCTTGACCCAGACGATGGTCTCGTTGGCCGCGTTCTTCATCAGCGAGGCGGCCGGCACGGCCGTGCCGTGCACGCGCTCGCGCGTCTGCACCACGACCTTGACCGGCTGGCCGATGGCCAGTGCCCCGAAGGCCGCGCCCTGGGCCGCGAAGCTCAGCGGCAGCGCCTGGTCGCGCAGCGCGCGCGAGGCACCGACGAAGCGCAGCGGCAGCCGCTCCTTGCCCAGCGCCACGAACGCGCCTTCGATCCGCGCCGGCAGCGCACCGTCGAAGGCCAGTGCCTCGACGCGCAGCCGCATCGGATCGACGACCTCGAACACCAGTTCGCGTGCATCGACCACCTGGCCGAGCACCGCGTTCACCGAGGCCACCACGCCGGTGACCGGCGCGACCAGTGCATCGCGCGTGTCGAGGCCGGCACCGAGCGCGGCGATGCGCGCGTCGAGCGATGCGACCTCGCTCTCGACCGCCTCGATGTCCTTGCGCGGCACCGTGTCGGCCAGCTCGCGCAATCGCGCGAGGCGCTTGTGGGCCAGCGCACGGCTGGCGCGCAATTCGGCCACCTGCGACAGCTGGTTCGAGCGGTCGAGCGGATCGCTCGACGGCACGACGATGGCCAGCACCTCGCCCTTCTTCACCGCCTGGCCGGGTGCGGGCAGCCCGCGCGGCCCGGCTTCGATCCGGCCCGCGCGCAGCGCCTGCACGCGGCCGCCCGCGTTGGGGTCCATGGCCACGGTGCCGTTGAGTTCGACGGTGCGCGGCAGTTCGCCTTCGACCAGCGCGAGCGTGCGCAGGCCGATCTGCCGCTGCGAGGGCTTGGGCAGGAAGACGCTGCCGTCGGCGCGGCGCTGCGGTCCGTTCGGGTTGGCGGCGGCCGGGGCCTCGCCATGGTCATGGCCGGCATCGGCCCGGGCCGGTGCGGCGGCGAGCAGCGAAAGGGCCAGCAAGCTGGCGCAGAGGATGGAATGACGCGCGTTCATGCGGCAGCTCCCGAACGCAGCGCACGGCGCGTGCCGAAGACGAGCAGTGCCAACACGACGGCGCCACCGGCGCCCCACAGCAGCAGCGTCTTCGTGTTGCGCCCGCCGTGCGCCTCCTCGGCGTGCGTGTGCGCCTCAGCTTCCAGCGTGCCTTCGAGGTGTGCCGACGCAGCAGACGTCACGACCTTCACGCGCACGGGCAAAGGTCCGTGTTCCGGCTCGGCATCGAGCGCGACCTCGAATTCGCCCGCGCCATGCGCGGTGGCCGGCAGCGTGCGGCCATCGACCGCGACCTCCAGCGTGGCGCCTTCGACCGGCCGGTTGTCGACCGCGTGGTCGAGGTACAGCGTGAGCAGCTTGCCGCTGAGCACGCCGACCAGCTCGAAGCCTGCCGAGGTGGCGGCGAAGCGTCCGGGCGTGGCGTCCGCGTCGGGTACGGTAGCGGTCGCGGGTGCGGGGGCCTCCTCGTGGTCGTGGCCTTCGTGGGCCAGGCTCAGGACGGGGAAGGAGAACAGGAAGACCAGCGCGAGGCGCAGGCTTCGGCGGAGGAAAAGGCGATTCATGAAGATGTCCCGCAGATGCATCGGAAGGAAAAGGAAGGAGAGGCGCGTCATTCGGGCAGCAGGCCCAGGGCCTGGCGCCACTGCGAGACGGCCTGCGCCAGCGCCACCTGGGCGGCGGCGCTTTGCTGCTCGGCCTCGAAGACTTCGAGCGCGACGCGCAGCCGGTTGGGCAGATCGGTCTCGCCCAGCCGGAACGACTTCTCGTAGAAGCCCAGCGTCTCGCGCGACAGCACGGCGCGCCGCTCGGCCGCATCGCGTGCGAGCCGCGCCGACGTCACCTGCTGCTGCGCCGACGCGATCTCGTCCACCACGCGTTCGCGTTCCAGCGCGAGCTGGATCTCGGTCTCGGTCTGCTCGGCCGCAGCAGCCCCGAGCCGCGCCGCCTTCCGGTCGGACGAACCGAAGGGAATGCGCAGGCCCACGGTGAGCGACTGGCCATAGGCCTCGCCGGTGCCGCCGCGTTCGCGCGCGGTCGCGAGCGTGAGCTCGGGGTTGGCGCGCGTCTGCACGCCCGCCAGCTCGCGCGTGCGTCGCGCCACGTCGGCCTTGGCCGCGAGTTCACGCAGCACGGGGTGCGCGGCCAGCGCCGCTTCGGTGTCGCGCTGCGGCAAGGGCTCCGCTGCCGACGAGAGCGCAGGCACGGGCGTGCCGGTCAGGGCCCGCAAGGCATGCGCTGCGCGCGTGCGCGCCGCATGCGCCTGCGCCATCTCGGCTTCGGCGGCGGCGCGCAGGCCGTCGGCCTGGTGCCGGTCGGCACGTGCGAGGTCGCCCGCACGCACGCGTTTCGCCACATCGTCGGCCAACTGGCCGGCCTGGGTCGCGCGGGCCTGCACCACGCGCAGCGTCTGGTCGGCCGCCTGCACGGCCCACCAGGCCTCACGCACCGCGGCGACCGCGCGCCATTGCGCGGCATCGAGACGGCTGTCGACCGCGCGCTGCTCGGACTCGGCCAGTGCACGCGTCCGATCGCGCTCGCCCGGCAGCCACAGCGGCGCGGCGATGCCGACGACGAGTTCGCGTTCACCGCGGTTCGATTGGGCGCGGTCGGACTTGAACGAAAGCTCGAGCGATGCCGGCTCGGGCGTCCAGTGGCCGGCTGCACGCAGCTGCGCCTGGGCGGCCTGCCGACGCTCGGGTGCGGCGGCAGTCTCGGGCAGGCGGGCCAGGGCGGCATCGACGGCCTGGCGCAGGCTGAGCGACGGCGGTTCGGCCGTTGCGGCCAGCGCCGGGAGGGAAAAGGCAAAGGAAAGGGCAAGGGCCGGCCAGCGGCGCCTCGCACCCCGGACGGTCCAGGGCGTGGAATTCATGATCAACCTCGTTGGCTGCGAGCGAACGCCCGCGATTCGAAACCAACCGACGAGGAGATGCGCGCTGCCTCAGCAGCACGCGATGGAAATCCATCCGCCTCGCCGGAAACTCAGGCGAGGTTGAAAGTGGGCGGTCGCAGGGGGTGGTCCGGCACGCGGTCCGGCACGTAAGGCTGTTCGCCGATACGGACCGGCTCGCCCGCGAGCGTAGCGGAGCGCCAGCTGCCGATGCTCAAGGCCGCGGGCGTGCCGTGGCAGGTCGCGCAGTCGGGGTGGTAGCCGGCCTGTGCGGCGTCGGCCTCCGCGGCCGCCGGGTCGGCCTTGTCCGCCGTGGTGTGGCGGTGTTCGTGATGACCGAAATGCCGCACACCGTCGCCGCGTTCGTGCGCGCAGACCGTGCCCGCCGCTACCCAGAAGGACTGGAGCGAGAGGACACACATCACGAACAGGAGCACGGCACGGCGCATGGCGGCGGAGTCTATCGAAGGGTCAATGGCCCTCGGCCTTGTGGGCCCGCATCGGCGGCGGCCGGTGGTGCATCGACGACCTCGATGCATTGCCAGCTGCCCAGCACGACCGCCTGCGTCGGCCAGTCGGAGGCCCGTTCGGCCACACGGATGCCCTGCTGAAGCAGCCAGACCGCGCGGATCACGCCGGCATGCGTGACCCACAGCGCATCGCGCTTCGACGCCCGCCAGTCGTCCCAGGCCGCGCCCACCCGCTGCATGAACTGGCGCGTGCTCTCGCCGGTGCCGCCCGCGCGCGCATCGGCGAAATCGTGCATCCAGGCATCGATGTCGCTGCGCGCGATCGCGCTCCAGGGCCGCGTCTCCCACTGGCCGAAGTCCATCTCGGCGAGGCGCGGGTCGGTTTCGAAGCGGCCCTGTGCGGGCCGCAAGACTTCGACCGCCGCGGCGAGTGCGCGACAGCGCTGCAAGGGCGAACAGTGCAGCGCGATGCCGTCGGGCAGTTGCGCGGCGATGGCCTGCGCAGCCGCCAGTGTCGGCTCGGCATGGACCGCGAGATCGGTCGCGCCGTAGCAAAGGCCGGGCTCGGCCACGACCGGTGCATGGCGCAGCAGCCAGAGCTTCACAGCCGTGCCGCCAGCGCGAGGTAGATCGCGAGTTCGCTCAATTGCTGGGTCGCGCCCAGGCCGTCGCCGGTGAAGCCGCCCAGGCGGCGCCGCAACAGCCGGACCATGAACAGCGCGACCAGTGCCGCCGCGACCAGGGCCGCCGCGCCGTTGAGACCGCCCACGACCACCAGCAGGGCCGCGGCCGGCAGCGACCACAGCAGCGCGATGCCCACCGACGCGCCGCTCACCGCATCGGCCAGCGGCTTGGCCTTGCCGCCGTCGCCGCCCACGTAGGGCGCCGCGCGCATCACGGCCAGCGGCGCGAGCCGCGACAGCACGTGCGCGGCCAGCACCACGGCACAGGCCGTGAGCGCGCCCTGCCCCGCCAGCGTGGCGAGCAGCGCGAACTTCAGGCCCAGCGCGAGCACCAGCGCGATCGCGCCGAAGGCACCGATGCGCGAGTCCTTCATGATCTCCAATGCGCGTTCGCGCGAGGCCGAGCCGCCCAGGCCGTCGACCACGTCGGCCAGGCCGTCTTCATGGAAGGCACCGGTCACGAGCACCGTGACGACGGTGCACAGCACCGCGGCCACGATCGGCGGCCACAGCGCGAGCGCGCCCGCCAGCGCCAAGGCGCCGATCAGCCCCACCACCCAGCCGACCGCCGGAAAGTGCGCGGCGCTGGCGCGCAGCATCGCAGGGCTGTAGCCCACCCACTGCGCGAGCCGGCCCGTGACCGGGATGCGGGTGAAGAACTGCAGGGCCAGCAGGAAGTGGCGCAGGCCGTTCACTCGGCATCCTGTCGCGACACATGGGCGGATTCGAAGCTCGCCATCTCGCGCAGGATCAGGCACGCCGATTCCAGCAGCGGCCAGGCCAGCGCCGCCCCCGAACCTTCACCCAGGCGCAGCCCCATGTGCAGCAGCGGTTCGAGCCCCAGGTGCGCGAGCAGCAGCGCATGGCCAGGCTCGGCCGACACGTGCGCCGCCACGCAGCGCTGCACCACGTGCGGCCGCAGCGCCTGCGCCACCAGCACCGCGGCGCTCGCGATGAAGCCGTCGAGCACGATCACGCGGCGCTCCTCGGCGGCCTGCAGCACCGCGCCGACCAGCGTCGCGAGCTCGAAGCCGCCGAACGCGGCCAGCGCGTCGAGCGGCGCGGTGGCACCGGCATGCAGGGCCAGCACCTCGCGCAGCACCTGCGCCTTGCGCGCGCGGCCCGCGGCGTCGAGCCCGGTGCCGGCGCCGGTGCAGGCCTCGATGTCGTGGCCGACCAGGCGCGCCAGCAGCATCGCCGCGGTCGAACTGTTGCCGATGCCCATCTCGCCCAGCAGCAGCGCGTTGCCGGGCAGTTCACGCACGACGGCCCGGCCGTTGGCGATGGCCTCGGTGCATTGCGCGGCGCTCATGGCCGGGCCCGCCGACGCGTCGGCCGTGCCCGGCGCGATCTTGCGCAGCAGCAGCCCGTCGCGGGGAGTGAAGTCGCGGCGCACGCCGCAGTCGACCACGGTCAGCGCCAGGCCGTGCTGGCGCGCGAGCACGCTCACCGCCGCGCCGCCGGCCAGGAAGTTCTCGACCATCTGCCAGGTCACATCGCTGGGATAGGCCGACACGCCGCGCGCCGCGAGGCCGTGGTCGGCCGCGCACACCAGCATCTGCGGCTGCGCCAGCACCGGCGCCTCGCTGCCCAGGATGGCACCGATGCGCAGCGCCAGCGCTTCGAGCTTGCCCAGTGCGCCCAGCGGCTTGGTCTTGTTGTCGATCAGGTGCTGCAGCCGCGCCGTCAGCGACGCGTCGTGCAGATCGGAAATGACGGGGATGGCCGGAAGGGAGGTCATGGAATCACGCGATCAGAGAGGAAAGCACACCGGGCGCGAAATGCGCGTCGATGAAATCGGCGAGGCCGTCGAACACGGCGTCGAGCGTGGGCACGGTGGCGCCGAACAGCGCCTGCAGCGCGGCAGGGTCCTCGAACAGGCCGTGCAGGTAGAGGCCCAGCACATTGCCGGCCTCGTTCTGCCAGGCCAGGCCGTCGGGCATGGCGACGCGCGCGTGGTCGCCGGCCGCGGCCATCGCAGGATGCGCGTCGGTCTGGCCGTGGTGGATTTCGTAGCCGCGCACGGCCACACCCGAGAGCGCCGACCAGGCGCCGGTCAGCGCGCCGAAGCGGGCTTCGCGCTGGCGCACGGTCTTGTCGGGTGCGAACACCGTGACCAGCGGCAGCAGCCCCAGGCCGGGCGCGTTGCCGTCGATGCCGTGCGGGTCGATCAGCGCCTCGCCCAGCATCTGCAGGCCCCCGCAGACGCCGAGCACGCGGCCGCCGCGCGCCGCATGCGCAGCCACCGCGCGGTCCAGGCCCTGCGCGCGCAGCCAGGCCAGGTCGCCGCTGGTGTGCTTGGAGCCCGGCAACACGATCCAGTCGGCATCGGCCACGTCGGCGGGGCTGCGGGCCCAGCGCAGGCGCACGCCCGGCGCGTTCTTGAGCGGCTGGAACTCGTCGAGGTTGCTGATGCGCGGATAAGCGATCACCGCGACCGTGCAGCGCACCTCGCCGGTGGCGGTGCTTCGATCATCAAATACACCGTCTTCCTCGGGCAGCCCGTGCTGCCACCACATCGGCAGCACGGCCACGGTGGGCACGCCGGTGAGTTGCTGCAGCATCTCGGGGGCCGGGGCGAGCAAGGCGGCATCACCGCGAAAGCGGTTGAGCACGAAACCCGCGAGCAAGGCGCGATCGGCCTCGGGCATCAGGGCCCAGGTGCCGTAGAGGTGGGCGAAAGCGCCGCCGCGGTCGATGTCGGTCACGAGCAGGCAGCGCGCCTCTGCGTGGCGCGCCACGCGCAGATTCACGATGTCGCTGCTCATCAGGTTGATCTCGGCCGGCGAGCCCGCGCCTTCGATCACCACCACGTCGTTCTCGGCCCGCAGTGCGTCGAGCGATTGCGCGATCTGCGGCCAGACCCGCTCGCTGCGTCCGCGCCACGACAGGCCCGTGAGTTCGGTGCTCACCTGCCCCAGCAGCACCACCTGGCTGTGCGTGTCGCGCTCGGGCTTGAGCAGCAAGGGGTTCATGCGGACCTCGGGCATCGCATGCGCGGCGAGGGCCTGGAAGTACTGTGCGCTACCGATCTCGCCCCCCTCCACCACCCGGGCGTTGTTGCTCATGTTCTGCGCCTTGAAGGGCGCCACCTTGAGCCCCTGGCGCGCATACCAGCGGCACAGCGCGGTGGTCACCCAGCTCTTGCCGGCGCCGCTGGTGGTGCCGAGCACCATCACGCATCGGGCGTTTGTGCCTGTGTCCCGTTGATTCATGCCCGCATTGTCGCGGAGGACGCCATGAAGGCGCCGCCGCCTACAGCGGACAGGGCATGCGGGTCACATCGATCCGGCGCAGTATGAGACGCGGCACATGCGCACTGCCCGCTACCTTCGAACATTCCCCGATCCCGACCCCGCTCATCGATGCCGATCCTCCGCGACATGGCGCTCACCATCCAGGAGCGCGCACCGGGGCAGTTCCACTGGGTGCTGCTCGAGGCGTTCGAACGCCACAACTCCGACGCGTTGCACTACCGCCTCTGGCGGATCGCGCCGGCGCCGCAGCGCAGTTATTCCAGCGCCTTGGCGCTGGGCGTCGCCGAGCTCAAGCGGGTGGCCGACACCGAAGACGCGACGGCCTGATCGCCGCCCCAGCCGCCACCCAGTGCGCGGATCAGGCCCACGGTCGCCTGGTACTGCGCCGACTTGACCTGCAGCGCCTGCCGGCGGTTGCGCAGTTCGCTGCGGCGCGCGTCCAGCAGGTCGAGCTGGCTCACCAGCCCGTTGCGATAGCGCGAATCCGACAGCGAAGTCGCGCGCTGGGCCGAGGTCACCGCCCTGCCCTGCACCGTCGACTGCGCGTCGAGCAGGCGCAGGGAGGCCAGCTGGTCTTCCACTTCGCGGAAGGCCGTCAGCACCTCGGTGCGATAGCTCGCGAGCGCACCGTCGAGCTGGGCCGAGGCGCTCTGCACGCCGGCCTCGCGCCGGCCGCCATCGAGGATCGGCAGCGACAACAGCGCGCCGATGCCCCATGAGCGGGCCGACCACTTGAACAGGTCGCCCAGGTCGGTCGAGGCGTAGCCACCCCCACCGGTCAGCGCGATGTTCGGGAACCAGGCGTTCTGCGCCACGCCCACGCGGGCCTGCGCCGCCATCACGGTCCGCTGGGCCGCGGCCACGTCGGGCCGGCGTTCGAGCACGGTCGACGGCAGGCCGGCCGGAATGCTGGGCAGCGCGCTGGTCCACGCGGTCGGCGGCAGGCTGAAGTCGGAGGCGACTTCGCCCAGCAGCACCGCGAGCGCGTGCTCCGCCACCGCGCGTTGCCGATCGAGCGCCAGCGCGTCGGATTCGGTGGATGCGAGTTCGGTCTGCACGCGCGCCACGTCGAGCTCGGCCAGATCACCGGCGCGTTCGCGACGCTCGGTCAGGTCCAGCGTGCCGCGGTAGGCCTCGACGGTCTCGCGCACCAGCGTGCGCTCGTCGTCGATGGCGCGCAATGCCAGGTAGCTCTGCGCCACCTCGGCCTGCACCAGCAGCTTGGCGCTCTGCAGCAGCGCCTCGCGCGATTGCGCATCGAGCGCGGCCGCGTTGCTCGCGCCGGAGAGCTTGCCGAACAGGTCGAGCTCGTAGGACACGCTGGCGCCCGCGTTGAGCAGCGTGGACGGGCGGTTGCTCTGGTTGCGGTCCAGGCCCTGGCCACGGCTCGCGCCGCCGTTCAGGCCGACCTGCACCGAGCGGTCCGCATCGACCGTGCGGGCCAGCGCACGCGCTTCTGCCAGCCGGGCCGCGGCCTGCTGGATGCTGGTGTTGCGGGTCGCGGCCCGGTCGACCAGTTCGTCGAGCACCGGGTCGTTGAACACCCGCCACCAGGCGCCATTGGCCTGGACCGGTGCGCCGGCGCGGGTGGCGGCGGCCTGTTCCTTGAACTGCAGCGGCGGCACCGTGGAAGGCGCCTGCACGGCGCTCGATGCGCAGCCGGCCAGCACCAGGGCCGCGACCAGCGGCAGCCAGGCGGCGCGCAGCGCCCCCGCTGCAAGAGAAATGGAGCTTGTCATGATGAAGATTCCTGTTTCCTGTGAGGAGACCGTGCTCACTCGTGGGGATGGCGCGGTGCCGAGGGCTGCGGATGCAGCGCACCGCCGCCACCGACATGGGACACCGAAAGGTCGCCTGCCGGGGCGAAGGCCTCGACGTCGTGCGGCACTTCGCCGTGCTGCTTGAGCGGCTTGTTGCCCGCCAGGCGGCGCAGCACCACGTAGAACACCGGCGTGAGGAACAGGCCGAAGGCCGTCACCCCGATCATCCCGGCGAACACCGCCACGCCCATCGCGCTGCGCATCTCGGCGCCGGCACCGGTGGAGAGCACCAGCGGCAGCACACCCATCACGAAGGCCAGCGAGGTCATCAGGATCGGGCGCAGCCGCAGGCGGCTGGCCTCGATCGCGGCCTGGATCGGCGTGCGCCCGGCAAATTCGAGTTCGCGGGCGAACTCCACGATCAGGATCGCGTTCTTCGCACTCAGCCCCACCAGCACGATCAACCCGATCTGCGTGAAGACGTTGTTGTCACCCCCCGATATCCATACGCCGGTCATCGCGGCCAGGATGCCCATGGGCACGATCAGGATGATGGCGATCGGCAAGGTCAGGCTCTCGTACTGCGCGGCCAGCACCAGGAACACCAGCAGGATCGCCAGCGGGAAGACCAGGAAGGCGGAGTTGCCGGCCAGGATCTCCTGGTAGGTGAGCTCGGTCCACTCGAAGCTGATGCCCTTGGGCAGCGTCTCGGCGGCGATGCGCGCGATCGCGTCCTGCGCCTGGCCCGACGAATAACCGGGGGCCGGGCCGCCGTTGATGTCGGCCGCGAGGTAGCCGTTGTAGCGCATGGCGCGTTCCGGGCCGAAGGTCGAGTTGACCTTCATCAGGGCCGACAGCGGCACCATCTCGCCGGTGGTCGAGCGCACCTTGAGCAGGCCCACGTCTTCGGCGCGTGCGCGGTACGGCGCATCGGCCTGGACGCGCACCGAGTACGTGCGGCCGAACTTGTTGAAGTCGTTCGCGTACAGGCTGCCCAGATAGATCTGCATGGTGTCGAAGATGTCGGTCACCGGCACGCCGAGCTGGCGCGCCTTGGTGCGGTCGATGTCGGCGTACAGCTGCGGCACGTTGACCTGCCAGCTGGTGAACATGCCGGCCAGCTCGGGCGTCTGGTAGGCCTTGGCCATGAAGGCCTTGACCGCCGAATCCATCTGGTCGTAGCCCAGCGAGGCACGGTCCTCGATCTGCATCTTGAAGCCGCCCGTGGTGCCCAGGCCCGCCACCGGTGGCGGCGGGAACATCACGATGAAAGCGTCCTGGATGCTCGCGAAGGCACCGTTGAGCTGGCCCGCGACCGCACCGCCGCTCTGGTCGGCCTTCTTGCGTTCGGCGAAGGGCTTGAGCGTGACGAACACCACGCCCGAGTTCGAGCTGTTGGTGAAGCCGTTGATCGACAGGCCCGGGAACGCGATCGCGTCTTCCACGTTCGGGTTCTTCTTGACCAGCTCGCCCATGCGATGGATCACGTCCTCGGTGCGGTCGAGCGTGGCGCCGTCGGGCAGCTGCGCGAAACCGATCAGGTACTGCTTGTCCTGCGCCGGCACGAAGCCGCTGGGCACGGCCTTGAACAGGCCGAAGGTCACGCCGATCAGCGCGAGGTAGATCACCAGCATCAGCGCCTTGCGCCCGATCACGTTCTTGACGCCGCCGCTGTAGGCCTCGGAGCCGCGATGGAACAGCCTGTTGAAGCCGCGGAACAGCCAGCCGAGGTAACGGTCCATGAAGCGCGTGAGCGCGTCCTTGGGCTGGTCGTGGCCGCGCAGCAGCAAGGCGGCGAGCGCGGGCGACAGCGTGAGCGAGTTGATCGCCGAGATCACGGTCGAGATCGCGATGGTCACCGCGAACTGCTTGTAGAACTGGCCGGTCAGGCCGCTGATGAAGGCGAGCGGCACGAACACCGCGACCAGCACCAGCGCGATGGCGATGATGGGCCCCGACACTTCGCGCATCGCGCGGTAGGTCGCGTCACGCGGACTCAGGCCGGCCTCGATGTTGCGCTCGACGTTCTCGACCACCACGATCGCATCGTCCACCACGATCCCGATCGCCAGCACCAGCCCGAACAGGCTCAGCGCGTTGATCGAGAAGCCCAGCAGATGCAGCACCGCGAAGGTACCGACCACCGACACCGGCACCGCCAGCAGCGGGATGATCGAGGCGCGCCAGGTCTGGAGGAACAGGATCACCACCAGCACCACCAGCGCGATGGCTTCGAGCAGCGTGTGGACCACCGATTCGATCGAGGCGCGCACGAACTGCGTCGGGTCGTAGGCGATGCGGTATTCCACGCCCTCGGGCATGTTCTTGGCGAGGTCGTCCATGGTGGCACGCACGTCGCGCGAGATGTCCAGCGCGTTCGAGCCGGGCGACTGGAACACGCCCATGCCGACGGCCGGGTCGTTGTTGAGCAGTGAACGCAGCGAGTAGTCGGCCGCGCCCATCTCGAGGCGGCCGATGTCGCGCAGCCGGGTGACCTGCGTGGAGGCGCCGTCGGTGCCGGTCTTGACGATGATGTCGCCGAACTCTTCCTCGCTCTGCAGCCGGCCCTGGGCGTTGATCGACAACTGCATGTCGACGCCCGAGAGGCCCGGCGAAGCGCCGACCACGCCGGCCGCGGCCTGGATGTTCTGGCCGCGGATCGCCGCCACCACGTCGCTGGCCGACAGGCCGCGCTGCGCCACCTTCTGCGGGTCGAGCCAGACGCGCATCGCGTAGTCGCCGCCGCCGAAGATCTGCACCTGGCCCACGCCCTGGATGCGCGCGAGGCGGTCCTTGACGTTGAGCACCGCGTAGTTGCGCAGGTAGTTGATGTCGTAGCGGTTGTTGGGCGAGACCATGTGCACGACCATGGTCAGGTCGGGCGCGCTCTTGATGGTGGTGATGCCCAGACGGCGCACCTCCTCGGGCAGACGCGGCTCGGCTTGCGAGACGCGGTTCTGCACCAGCTGCTGCGCCTTGTCGGGGTCGGTGCCCAGCTTGAAGGTCACGGTCAGCGTCATCACGCCGTCGGTGGTCGCCTGGCTGCCCATGTAGAGCATGCCTTCGACGCCGTTGATCTGTTCCTCGAGCGGCGTCGCCACCGTCTCGGCGATCACCTTCGGGTTCGCGCCCGGGTACTGGGCCCGCACCACGACCGAGGGCGGTGCCACTTCGGGGTACTCGGAGATCGGCAGCGCGCGCATGGCGATCAGACCGGCAATCAGGATCAGCACCGACAGCACGCCGGCAAAGATCGGCCTGTCGATGAAGAATTTGGAGAGATTCATGATGTTCTTTCTTCTACGAAGCGTCGCGGGTCCGGGCTCAGCCCGCCGCGACCTTGGCGCTGGCCTGGGCCTTGGCCTGGGCCGCGTCCATCGGCACCGTGGCCGGCGCCACCAGCGCGCCGGGGCGCACGTGCTGCAGACCGTTCACGACCACGCGCTCGCCCACCTTGAGGCCCGTGGTCACCACGCGCAGGCCGTTGGCCGGTGCGCCCAGGGTGACTTCGCGGTACTCGGTCTTGTTGTCGGCATTCACGACCATCACGAACTTCTTGCTCTGGTCGGTACCGATGGCGCGTTCGCTCACCAGCATCACGCTGTGGGTGTGGGCCTGGCCCATGCGGATGCGGGCGAACTGGCCGGGGATCAGCGCACCGTCCTTGTTGTCGAAGGCGGCGCGCACGCGCACCGTGCCGCTGCGGGCGTCGACCTGGTTGTCGATCAGCTGCAGCTTGCCTTCGAAGGGCGTGCCGGTGCTCGCGGCCGTGCCCATCTGCACCGGGATCTGCTCGATCGGCATGCGGCCGTTGGAGCCGCCGGCGATGTCCTTGAGCGCCTTGCCCACGATCTGCTCGTCGGCGTCGAAGCTCGCGTAGATCGGGCTCACCGAGACCAGCGTGGTCAGCACCGGCGCGCCGGGACCCGCGGCCACCAGGTTGCCCACCGTGACTTCGAGCCGGCCGATGCGACCCGCCACCGGTGCCCGCACTTGCGTGTAGCCCAGGCTCAGCCGCGCCGTCTGCAGCGCGGCCTGGGCGGCGCGCAGGTTGGCTTCGGCTTCGCGGCCGGCGTTGGTGCGCTCGTCGAGTTCGCGCTGGGCGATGGCCTTCTCGTCCCACAGGCGCTTGGCGCGTTCCTGCTCGCTGCGGCTGAAGGCCGTGCGGGCCTGGGCCGAGGCGACCTGCGCTTCGGCGCGCTCGACCTCGGCCGCGTAAGGCGCGGGGTCGATGGTGATCAGCAGGTCGCCCTTCTTCACCAGCGTGCCTTCCTTGAAGTGCACCGACTGCACGGCGCCCGCGACGCGGGAGCGCACGTCGACCCGCTCGACGGCTTCCAACCGCCCCGAGAACTCGTCCCAGGCCGTGATGTCGGTCTGCACCACGGCGGCGACGGACACCGGCGTGGCCTGCGGCGCAGCCGCGGGCGTGTTGGCCTCGGCTTCGAGCGGGCGCAGGCCGAACGCGGCGGAGACGATGGCGGCAGCCGCCGTCAGCGCGGTGACGGCAGGCCAGACATCGCGGCGTGTGACGGCGGAAAGGGGCTTGGCGGAGGGGGTGGCGAGTGGCTTGGTCATGATGATTTCCGTCCTCTTGGGATGTTTCTGGAGATGCGAAGCGCCACCCGGCGCGGTACGTCGGGCGACAAAGGGGTTGGCCGCCGGGGTCGCCGGCTGCCGAAATCGGGTCAGTGGGGTTCAGAGCCGGTGTCTTGCGTCAGCAATCACCGGCCAGCGCCTAGTGCGGCGGTTGCGGCGTGACGGGTGCGCGCGTTGCCTCGAAGAAGTCGCGGAACTGCTGCGTCACCGCGGCGGCACACGGACATTCGCAACCGGTGGCGGGATCGGCCAGCGCATCGGGCCAGCCCTCTGCGCCGCTCAGCACCTCGAAGCGCACCGGAATGCCGGCGCCTTCGAGCCGCTTCGCATAGGCCACGGCCTCGTCGCGCATCGGATCGTCCTTGCCCACCAGCACCAGCGTGGGCGCCAGGTCGGCCAACCGGCGCGACGAACCCGGCACGGCGTACGGATGCTCGGCATCGCGCGGACAGCGCAGGTACTGCTGCCAGCCCTCGGTGTACTTGCAGCCGGTGGCGTCGCCGGTGGCCTCGCGCAGCGACGCGGTGCCGGCGCAGGGGTCGAGCATCGGCGACAGCAGCACCTGGCCCGCGAGCGGCGGATGGGCCCGGTCGCGGGCGATCAATGCCAGCGACGCCGCCAGGTTGCCGCCGGCCTCCTCGCCCGCCAGGTAGACGCGGGCGCCCTTGCCGGCCAGCTTGGTGCGCTGCTTGTAGAGCCATTCCAGGGCCTCGTAACCCACCTCGATCGCATCCGGGAACGGGTGCAGCGGCGCCAGCGGATAGGCCATCGACACCACGGTCGCGCCCGCGTCCACCAGCATCCGCGCCACGCTGCGGCCGTCGTCGAGGTCGCCGCAAGCGAAATTGCCGCCGTGCAGGTGCAGCACCAGCGGGCGATCGGCCTCGGCCGCCGCGCCGCGCTGGCTGCGCACGCCATAGGTGCGGGCCGCTACCGGCTCGCGCCCCGGCAACTCGATGCTGATATCGCTTTCGACCGCCTGCAGTGCAGCAGTGGCCGGCAGTTCGGTGGCGCTTGGCGATGAACGGGTGGACATGATGGACCTGTAGGCGGAGGTGGAAGAACGATGGGATTGAATGTACCGGCCAATGGCCAGCTTGAATCAGGCACTTTGCCACCTCACCGTTTCCATCGGAACAACAATGAGGGCTCGTGTGCGTGTGAGAATTCCCCCACGCAGCGGGGGCTGCGCCCCCATAAGTAAGACAGAAGAGGAAGTCCAATGGATCAGATCCAGGCCATGCGGGTGTTCTCGCGCGTGGTGGAAACCGGGAGCTTCACGCGCGCGGCCGATTCGCTGGCACTGCCCAAGGGCACGGTCACCAAGCAGATCCAGGCGCTGGAGGCGCGCGTGCGCGTCAAGCTGCTCAATCGCACCACGCGCCGCGTCACGGTCACGCCCGACGGCGCCGCCTACTACGAGCGCGCCTCGCAGCTGCTGACCGACCTCGACGATCTCGACGCGAGCATGACCAATGCGCAGGCCAACCCCTCGGGCCGGCTGCGCATCGACGTGGGCTCGTCGACCGCCACCCTGCTGCTGATTCCCGCGCTCGACACCTTCTACGCGCGCTTCCCCGAGATCCAGATCGACATGGGCGTGAGCGACCGGGTGGTGGACCTGCTGACCGACAACGTCGACTGCGTGATCCGCATCGGCGAGATCACCGACCAGTCGCTGGTGGCGCGCCGCATCGGCCAACTGCCGCTGATCACGGTGGCCTCGGCCGCCTATGTAAAGCGCTATGGCGCACCGCAGCATCCGCGCGACCTGGAGCGCAGCCACCGCGTGGTCAACCACTTCTTCGGCAACACGCGGCGCATGTTCCCGATGGAGTTCAACAAGGACGGCGAGAACTTCGAGCCGGCCGCCCCCTACAGCCTGGCGGTGAACGAGAACATCGCCCACACCGCGGCCGTGGTGGCCGGCCTGGGCGTGGCGCAGATGGCGACCGTCATCGCGCAATCCTATCTGGACAGAGGCGAACTGGTCGAGGTGCTGCCGGACTGGACCCGCGATCCGATGCCGATCTACGTGGTCTACCCGCCCAACCGCCACCTGAGCGCCAAGGTGCGCGCCTTCGTCGACTGGGCGGCCGAGCTGTTCGCCAAGAACCCGCAGATGCAGCGCGGCTGAACTGCTCCCGTCAGCGCGGCGCCCGCAGCGCACGCCGGGGCGTGCTCACGCCGGCCAGCACCGCGCGGCCGCTGCCTGCCGCGCAGTGGTCCAGCGCCTGGCGCAGCGCGGTGTCCACGCTGCGCAGCGAGATGGCCTGCCGGCGCGCGACCTCGTCGCGGCTCAGTTCGTCGATGCGCAGCGCGACCAGCACCGCGCGATGGCGGCGCGGCAGCCGTGCCATGGCCCGGTCCACCGCGGCCAGCTCGGAGCGGTCCGCCGCAATGTGCTCCGGACCCGGCGCCTCGTCGGCGACATGGTCGAGCGCATCGTCCGCGATGCCGGCGTACTGCCAGGGCCGGTGGCTGCGCATGCGGTCCATCGCGACATTGCAGGCCACGCGGTAGACATACGCCTCCGGGTTCTGCACGGCCGCGCGCACGTCCATCTCGCCCAGGCGCAGCCACGCGTCGTGCAGGCATTCGCTGGCCAGCGCCGGGCAGCCCAGATGGCGCACCAGCCGGTGCCGCAGCCGCTCGTAGTGGCCCGCGATGAAGGCCTGCAGCGCGACGCGGCGCTGCGCTTCGTCCAGCGGCTCGTTGGCCGCCTCGTCGCCGCCGGAAGGCGCCGCCGGCGCGTGCAGGATGCTCGATGCCATGACGTTGCACCTTCGCCGGGCTCAGCGTTCCTGCCGCAGCTGGCGCCGCTGGTCGGCGCTCAGTCGCGCCAGCTGGGCGGCATCGAAGTCCTGGCCCACGCCGACGAACTGCACCGGGCTCGCGGGGTCGTAAGGAAGGCCGCGCGAGGGTTGCAGCGCAGCCCGGGGCGAAGCCGGGGCCTGTTCGGCACCCGGGGCCGGCTCGTTGCCGAAGCCCAGCACGCGCACGGTGAACACCGAGGGCAGGCTCTGGCGCGCCGCCACGCGTTCGCGCTGCAGCACTTCCTGTGCCGCGCCCGCGGCCTGCGCGGCGGCGGCACTCGCGTTCGTCAGCGCGCCCACGTTCACCGCCGCCACGGTCGGGATGCCGGTGGCCTCGCCCTTCACGGCGACGTTGGCCGCGTTCACCACCTGCAGCGCCGCGAGGTTCACGTTGCCCGAGACGCGAATGCCCGCCTCCCCTGCGTCGATGGTGCCCAGCGGCGCGATCAGGTCGATGTCGCCCGCCGGCACTTCCGGAATCGGCGCCAGCGTCGCGATGCCCGCGCCCGTGCTCGGCACCACCGATGACACCGTGACGTTGCCCCACTGGTCGTACACGCGCTTGGGCGGCGTGTACACCACCGTGGTCTTCGAGCCCCGGCCGGCGTTGATGTCGCCCGCGGCCGACCAAGCCTGGATGCCGCCGCCGAAGGTGGTCATGATCCGGCTCTGGCCCAGCAGGATGCTGCCCAGCGAGTAGACCGCGATGTCGCCAGCCCCCTGGGTGATCACGCCGGCAGTCGACGGTGGCGCTGCGCCTTCGATGCCGAAGGTCTGGGCGCCGCCCGGCGTGAGCATCTGGATGTCGCCCCCGAAATCGGTGTGCACGCCGGCGCCGCCGAACAGGGTGATGTCGCCCTTGTAGGCGAGGGGGCTGCCGGCCACGTCCTGGTCGGGGAACAGCGCGGCGATGGCCGCCCTGCCGCGCACATAGCTGCCCTGGCGCACGCCGCCGTCCTGGGTGTACTCGCGGCCGGCGGCCTTGAGTTCGGCGAAGTACACGTCACGCGCGAACACGCGCTGCTGTTCGGCGGGCAGCGCGGCGTAGTAGGCCCGCGCTTGTCCGCTGTCGCCGACGAAGCCGAAACGTTCGGCCAGCCAGGTGACCAGCTCGTTTTCATAGGTCTTGGCGACTTTGCTGCTCTGAAGCGACAGCGGCTCGCCCGCCTGCACCACCTTGGCCGGGTCGAGATAGCCCTCGACGAAGCGCCGGTAGTCGGGGCCCTGTGTGCCCGCGCCCGCCTGCATCACGATGCTTGCGCCGGGCCGCTTGTCCCCAGAGGCCACGGCGCCGAGGCTGGTCACGCCCACCTTGTCTTCCATGCGGATGTCGCGGCCCGCCGTCAGTTCCAGGGTGCCCGGCCCCGCGACGTTGAAGGCGCCGTAGATGATGTCGCGTCCGGCGCTGACGATGGAAATGTCGGTAAGGCTGTTGTGGACGAACAGGTTGCCGGCAACCTTGTACTGATTCCCGACGGCACCGACGCTGGTGCCGCCCAGTCCGGTGCCGCTGCTGACGATATCCCGGCCAGCCAGCATCCATACCGGACCGGCGCCTTCGTGAAGGGTCTGTCCGACACGAGGGTTCTCCGGGTTGATGATGTTCACCGTACGTCCACTGTTGACCCCCAGCAGGTCACCGCTCAGCGCATAGAAGCGCGCCGGATCCAGCACATCGCCCCCCGACAGGCTGGCGCTGTTGGGCCCGAAGGCGAACAGCGGCGAGAGCCCTAAATCGGCCATATTGCCGTCGCTGGAAACATTGCCGCTGCCCGCGATCAGGACGCCGCTGGCGAAAGCCTGGAAGGCGGGATGCAGGATGGTCGCCAGCGACTCCGGCGCCGCACTGGAACGGCTGACGACCAGCTCACCGCCGTAGATCGAACCCCCGGCCAGGAATTCCAGCTGACCGTTGGCCGACGGCGCCAGCACCAGCGCGCCGTGCGTGGGAAAGGTGCTGGGATCCATGGCCGCAGCGCGGCCGTAGTACAGGTTGCCGCTGGCGGCGACCGCGCGCAGTGTCGCGGGGTAGACCATCGCCATGTCGGTTGCCGTGCCCTCATCGCTCACCGGCGTGAGGTTGCCCCCCAACGACATCAGGTCGATCGCCGTGCGCCCGGTCCAGAGACTGAACCAGCTTTGTCCCACACCGCTGACGCCAGCGTCGCTCACATAGAGCGAGCCATTCGTCTGCTCTGCGCGCCCGGGATCGGCCACCTCCTGCACCACCAGATCCCCGCGGGTGGCCAGGCTGACGGTGGCGTCGCCCGGCAGCAGGCTCAGGCCGCCGGCTGCGCGGGCCGTGCCGGAGCCGATCGGATCGAAGGCACGGACTTCGCTGGGGTTCTTCTCCCCATTGCGGATGCCATAGCGCAGGGTCAGGCTGCCGAGGGCGCCGCCCGTCAGCTGCACATGTCCCCGCACATCGACCAGCGCGCCATTGAGATGGCCGCTGGTGATCTGGCTGCCAGGGTTCACCGCGCCGCCGACCCGCAGGTTCAGGTCGCCGCCACCCGTCAGTTGCAGGCTGCCATCGGCCGCGACCCTTCCGGTGCTGCCCACCGCCAGCACCAGCCCCTGGCTGCGCGCGTTGACGTTTTGATCCGCGTAGCCCGATGCCAGTGGCCGGACGATCCCGGCATCGCCTCGGACATCCACATCCAGATTGCCGCCGCCCAGGGTGCCGAAGCCGGTGAAGCCGACCATCTGGTCGGCGCCACCGGTCAGGCTCGCGGTGTAGGAACCGAAGTTGATCCACCAGGCGGTGGCTTGCGCCTGGTCGCCGCTCAGGCCATTGCCTTGGCGCCACAGCCAGTTGCCGACGTTGGCGGTGTCGTGTCCACGGTCGGTCGCCACCGGACGTCCGAAGGGGCTGAATGAAGGACTGACGATGTTGCCGCTCAGGTTGCCGCCCACCTTCAACAGCAGGTTGCCACCGCCCTCGGGATACCACGCGCGGTACAGGCTGTCCGGCCCGCCGTTGACCAGCTTCTCGTTGCCGCCGGCGTTGGCCAGCACCTTGCCATTGGCGCCCAGAGCCCGACCCAGGTTGTACGGATCGTTGGCCGAGGTGGCGCTGGAGGAACTGCCGGCCGTGTAGACGCCGTACAGCGACTCCATGCTCAGATTGCCCGCGGCCAGCAGGTCCAGGTCGGCCGCGCCGGTGCGGACCACGCTGAAACGGGTGCTGGCCCCCGCCACCAGGGTGTACGCATCGCCGCTCAGGACGCAATGAGTAGGCGCGTCATCACAGACACCGGGGTAGGCGTCGGCATCCCGGACCGGCTGGCCCACCATGCTGTCGTCGCCGAACCAGTCGAGGGAACCCTCCTCGGTCCACACCATCATCCCCTTGCCGAAGGAGCCGTAGTGGCTGTCGGCCAGCCGCAGGTTGCCGGACACCGGGTGCGGCTGCAGCTGACGGCTGTCGGCCGCCTGGGTGTCGGCGCCGGCCACCAGCCGGATCGACCAGGACTGGGCGCCGTCGGCCAGCATGGGCGCGACCGCCCAGTTCTGTCCCTGGCGGCCGGCCTCCTCCACCCGCAGCTGGACGAAGGCCGCGCCACCCGGCAGCTTGACGTTGGTGCGCGTGGGCAGGATGGCGCCGCGCGGCAGGACCTTGCTGCCATTGAGGCTCACGGTGGCGATGGTGCCCAGGTTCCCGGGCAAGGGAACGCCCTTGGGCCAGACCATGGCCTTGACGCGCGCGAGGCTGACCAGCAGGCTGCCGGCGTCCAGCGTGCTGTTGACCGGCAAGGTCACCCTTTGACTCAACAACGTGCCCGCGGGGTACAGCACCTTGCCTGCGGCGTCCCGCACGGCCGCCGCCAGCACCGTGCCGGCCGGCAGCACCAGCGCCGCGGTGAGGGATGCCGGCACCGGCAGCCGGGTGCCGGCGATCAGGTTCACGGCCTTGATCGGCAGGTCGAAGTTGAGGGTCGCGCCGGCCGGGAAGGTGGTGCCGTCGGCCAGGGTCACGCCACTGCCCGGCACCACCACGTTGCCGCCGGTGTAGTCGATGCCGGCGCGCAGGATCCAGCCCTTGTCGTCGTCGGTCGGCGGCGGCGGCGCGAAGCCGTCGTTGATGCTGCCGTAGATGTTCAGGTCGCCACCCGCGCGCAGCGTCAGCCGGCCCACCTCGCCGGAACCGTAGACCGCGTCGTTCTTCGGGGTGTGGGGGTTGACGCTGGCATAGCGGTAGCCGGACAGATCGATGTCGCCCTGCACCACCAGGTCGCCGTCCGGCGTCCTGCTGACGATCTCCACGCCCGGGCGCAGATGGAAGGCATCGGCATAGCGGGCATTGTTCAGGCCCGCGAGCCGGTGGCGCATCAGGTCGTCGTTCCGCAGCGCGGCATCGATGAACCGTTCGCTCAGCGCATGCTTCTGGTCGAGGTAGGACTGGTCGATCACCTGGTACGGACGCCCGCTGGCGGTGGCGTCGGTCCGGGTGGGTGCGTCGTCGTAAAGGGCCATGCCGTTGAGCGCGATCGAGCGCGCACCCTCGATCTCCAGGCGGCCGCGGGCGTCGATGGCGATGTCGTCGCTGCTGCCGTCGGGCTTGAACACGCGTGGCGCGTCGAGCTCCAGCGTACCGCGGCTGCGGCCGTCGTTCTGGCCTGCCGCGCTGCCCACGGCCACGTCGGTGCCGTGGCGCAGGTCGATGCGCACGCCGTCGGCCAGCGTCAGCGGGCCGGTGCCGGAAGCCAGGTTCACGATGGCGCGGTTGGGCGCATCGATGATCTTGCCGTAGCTGTCCACGCGCAGCCGGCTGCCATGGGCGTCGAGCACCGCGCTGCTGTCGAGGCTCAGGCCGTTCCTGCCGGCCAGCGTGATGCTGCCGACGCGCTCGCCGCTGGCGTCGACCCGCCCGGTCACCCGCAGGCGGCCGTTGTCCACCGAGACGCTGACGGTGCCGGCCTTGACGTCGTTGCCGATGCTGAGGTCGCCCTGCTTGAGCTGGAAGCTGCGCGCGCCGTGGACCTGGCCCTGGTTCAGGCGCTGGTTGAGGGCCGCGAACTGGTCGTCCAGGCTGCCGCTCGTGCCCAGCCGCTGGGCCTGGACCTCCACCGCGCCGGCGAGGTAGGGCATCAGCGTGCCGCCGGCGTCGTAGTCGCCGCTGCTGCCGCCGAGGATCGCGCCCGCCAGATCGACGATGCCGGCAGCGCCGTCCACCGCCACCACCCGCAGCCTGCCCGCCTGGTTGTTCCGCGCCGACAGGTCGATGGTCGCGCCCGCCGCCTGCATCACGTTGCCCGCGCGGCTGTCCAGCAGCACCTCGCCGCCCGCGCTGTACTTGGTCAGGTCGTTGAAGGCGATGGCGCGGCCGGACACATCGACCGAGGCCGTGTCCGTCAGCACCACATCGCCGCGCGCATCCAGCGCGAGCTTGCCGCTGGGCAGCACCACGGCGCTGGCCAGGCGGATGCTGTCGCCCTGCAGGGACAGTTCGGCGCCCAGGCCCTCGGCCTGGCCGACCGGGCCGCCCGAGGCCGCGATGTCGATGGCGCCGCCGGCCCTGATGCGATTCACCGAGGCGGCCTCGCCGGTCATGAGCGGGGTCGTGATGTGCAGATTGCCGCCGCTGTAGGCAAAGCCCTGAAGGGGGTCGTAGGCGCCCTTGCTGCCATAGACCGAGAGGCTGCCCTTGTGGTTGGCGGTGATGCGCTCGCTGGCCTGGAGGTTGACATCGGCAAAGCCCAGGGCCAGGCGGTCGAAGGTGGTCGTGGTGCTGGGCTGGGCGAAGTCGCCATAGCCGAAGTCGATGCGCTCGGTGCGGATGTCCAGGCGCCCGCTGCCGGTGCCGGCGCCGCCCGCCACCACCGCGACAGCGGGCGCCGCAGCGCCCTGCCAGATCAGGTTGGCGGTGTGGATGGTGGCCACGTCGTTGGCATCACCGGCACCGTAGATCGCCGGCGTGGAGAGCAGCAGTTTGCTGAGCAAGGATTTGCCGGTCGTCGCGTCGTAGGTGTCCAGCGCGGCGGTGCCGTAGAAATTGAAGCTGTCGCGCGCCGAGAGCTGCAAGGTTTCCAGGGCCGGCGCGCCGAACTGCGTGTCGCCACGCAGCAGGCGGTCCAGCACGGGTTGGGTCAGGGTCAGGCCGGTGGGCAGGCGGTTGCCGGCCGCGGCAGCGGCCAGGGCTTCCGCGCTGCCGACGTTGATGCTGGACACCCCCAGGTTGAGGTGACGGGTGCCGTAGCGCACCGCCTCGCCCATCTCCAGGGTCTTGTCGGTGATGGCGACGATGCTGCCCTCGGAGTACAGGGCGGCCGGCCCGCTGCACGGCGCGCTGCTGCACACGCCCAGGCGGATGCCGCCACTGTCTTGCACGACGGTGGGGCTGATCACGTTGAGCAGACCGTTGGATACGGCCAGCATGTTGCCGACCTGGTAGACAAAGCCGTTGCGCGCGTCGTAGCTGGCCTTGCCGCGACCGATGGTGTTGATCGAAGCGCCCTGCTCGACGATGACCGCGCCGGAATCCCCCTTGCTCACCATGAACACTTCCGGCGCCGCCAGGTGCGCGCCGTCCCGCAGGATCATCGAGCTGTTGCTGGCGTTGAGGCCCTGCACGAGGTTGATGTAGTTGCCGGTCTGCCCATAAAGAACCACGGTCATGCCGCCGATCATCAGGCGCGAGGCGCCCAGCGCGTTGAGGCTTTCCGCCGCCACGGTGATCCCGCCGAAACCGCTGGTGGCGGCCTTGCCCGCCGCCACCACCTCGATGCCGTCGTAGTCCATGTTCAGCAGCGCCACGGTGCCGCCGTAGCCGCCGGCCGCAGCCTCGAAGCGGCCGATGCCTTCGAAGGAGAAAGCGTCCGCCCCGGCACCCTGCCTGAGGCCCAGCTTCAAGGTCCTGGCATCCACCGGCAGCAGGGGCCTGGGCACCCCCAGCCGGGCCGCATCGGCCATGGCGAAGGGCGCATAGCCGGTCTCGTTGTACTGGGCGTAGCGGCGCAAGGTGTCGGCCGGCGTCAGGGTCAGCTGGCTGGCGACGGCGTCGGCGATGCCGGTGTGGGCGACGGACAGGCGCCCTGTCGCGGACCAGGAGCCGTTGCGCAGCGCCTGAGCACCCGCCCCGGTGCCTGGACCGGCCAGGCCGTTGATCTCCACGCGGAAGGCGCCCGGCATCAGCGCATAGGTGGAAGGCATCAGCGTGTAGGTGCCCGCAGGCAGCCCCGGCACCCCGGCGCCGATGGTGACCTGCTGCCCGACCAGCGCAGCGGATGCGCCGCCCTCGGGCGCCACCGGCGCCTGGCCCGGCTGCACGCCGGGCACGAGCGCGTAGACCGGGTTGGTGCCCAGGCCAGGCAGCACGAAGCCGCCCTGGGTGCCGGTCTGCACCAGCGGGTGGTAGCGCGCATCGGTCGAACCGCCGCGCCCCGAAACGAAGCCGGCGCCAAGCAACTCGCCGCCGCCGGACAGGTCCACGGTGGCGCCAGGCTGCACCACCACCGACCGGCTGCCCAGGACCATGCCGACACCCAGCTCGCCATTGGTGTTCCCGCCCTGGCCGAGGAAGGTCACGGGCTTGCCGTCATAGCTGTAGGCCTGGCCGTCGACCGTGCCGCCGTACGGCAACACCAGGCCCTTGCCGCTGACCGAGCTCAGGCTGCCTGGCTGCAGCACGATGTCGCTGCTGCCCAGCGCGCCGATCTCGAGCCGCCCCAGGGGCGCGCGCACCACACCGCCCTGATGGATGGTGGGGCCGCCCAGCTGCAGGCGACCGAAGGCGGAATACGGCACGGCGGCATCGCCCTCGCCGCTGCGGGCGATGGTCAGGGTGCGCGTGCGGTCGTAGTCGAAGCCGGTGAAGTCTTCGGAGACGGCGCTGAGGAAGCCTGCCACCACCCGGGCGCCGACGTCGGTCGCCGGGTACAGCTGCGCCGCCCGCAGCGTCATGTCGCCCTTGGTCAGCAGCTGGGTGCTGATGCCCAGGGCGATCGCGTCCGGGCTGGCCCCGGTGAGGAAGCGCAGGTCGCCCTGGCTGTTCAGCTGCACGTCGTCGAAGCCGCGGCGCTCGACGCTCACATCGCTGCCGTTGGCCTGCGGCAGCTTGCCCAGCGCACCGAACAGCACGTTGCCGCGCACGTCGATGAGCTTGGCGCTGGCCTCGAACACGGCCTCGGTCTCACGCTGCGACATCGTCGGCAGGCTCAACGCCGGACGCAGGTACCAGTCCCGGTTGGGTTCCGGCGGCGCCATGATGCCCGCCAGTTGCAGGTAAGGCGCCGAGAGCGTGACGCGCGCATTGGCGGCGGAACCCTCGCCGAGGCCCATGGCGCCGCTGTACAGACGCAGGCTCTGGCCCATCTCCAGCGCCACGTCGCCGTCGAAGCTCAGCAAGCCGTTGCTCAGCACCGCAAGGTTGTCGAAGCCGCCGGCGCGGACCTGGTCCACGCCGAGCCGACCATGACCGTAGGTGAGGCTGTCCGCAGCCGCTTCGGCCGTGCCCGGCAGCATGCTGCCCTGGTGCACCTGGCCGAGCACCAGTTCGCGGACAGGGGTCACGCGGTCGGTGACCGCTTCCTTGATGTAGTAAGGACTTTCCAGCGCCACGGACAGGCTGCCGCCCGCCGCGCCGGCGCCGCCGGCCCGGGCCGTGAAGCGTCCGTCCAGGTACAGGCCGTTGTTGGAGGCCAGGCTGATGCTGCCGCCCTTGCTGGCGACCTGCACCCGGCCCTGGCCCGGAATGTCCAGCGCCGCCTGGTCGCCGGACGCGTCCAGCCGCGCGCCCTCGCGCACCACCACGAACAGGTCGCTGGCCGTCGCGATGCCGGTGACCGGATCGATCTCGCCGCCGATGACGATCTTGCCGCCGTCGCGCACCTGGCCGTAGCTGCGGCCATGGTCGTCCACCGCGCTCACGGCGCGGGCCGCCACGTCGATCAGCGCCTCGCCGCCGAGCCAGATCGAACGGCCGTGGCCGGCGGCCTGGGCCGCTTCGAAGCCGCGGGCCGTCAGGCCGGTCAGGCCGACGCTGCCGCCCCAGGCATGGAGCGCCCCGTCCAGCGTGAGCTGGCCGACGCTGCGCAGGTCGATGGACTGGCCGGGGTCGACGGCGATCACCGCGCCCTGGCCCACCACGGCCCGCACCGTCGACAGGTCCTCGGCACGCGTGCCGACCGTGCCGGCCTGCAGCGACAGGCTCGCACCCTTGCGCTGGGTGAGCACGCCCTTGACGGGGTCCTCCTGGTAGAGCGGCGGCGTCCACAGGGTCAGCGCCTCGGCGGGCCTGCTGCCGGTGGCGGCGTTCAGCGCCTCGGTGCCGAAGCGGAACACCGGCATCGTGACCTCGACCTGCGCGCCTTCGGCCACGGCAAACCCGTGGTTGCCGATGAGTGCATAGCGGCCGAAGCCCTTGTCGAAGAAGTCCGCGCCGAGCCGCAGCGTGCCGGCCGGCGCCGTTCCCACGGTGTCGCCGATGGCGATGCGATGGGTCTGCAGCGTGAGCGTGCCGCCGCCGTCCACACCGTGGCCGCGCAGCACGGCGCCGTCGAGCACCACCTGGCCGTCGCCGACGTTGAAGCCGTCGGCCTCGAGGGTCACGCTGCCGCCCTTGCCGCCTTGCGGCTTCGCCTTGGCCAGCAGCGCGGCACCCGAAGACACATCGATCACGCTGCCCTCGCCCAGCACCACGTCGCCGCTGCTGCGCGCCGACACGGTGCCGCCGTTGCGCCAGGCCACGCCGCCGCTGTCGACCGGGTCCTTCGACAGGTTGGTCCACAGGCCGCTGGTGTCGAGCGCGGCGCCGTCCGCGAGCACCACCGAGGCGATGCTGCCGGTCGGCGCGGCGAGCGTGCTGGTGTCCTTGAGGCTGTTGGCGCCGATCTGCTCCAGCACGTTGCCCAGCTGGATGCTGCCGCCGTGCGCCACGAGGTCGGCTGCGACCGTCACGCTCGGCGCGTACAGCGTGATGTGGCCGCCCTGGCCCGCCTGCAGCGCGCCGTCCACAGCGATGCTCTCGCTGGCCGCGATGCGCACCGCGCCCAGGCGGAAGCCGCCGAGCAGTTCGGTGTCGAGGACCAGCGTGTCGCGCCGTTCGGCCGGCAGCACGGTCGACAGATCGAGCCCCGCCGCGATGGCCTGCACCGCGTCGTCCAGCGCCACGTGCTTCACGCCGCCGGCCTCGAGCCGGCGGTACAGCGCGTCGCTGTTCCGGTCGAAATAGCTGTCGTAGCTGCCGACGACGAGCTGCCCGCGCTGCGAGGCCGCGAGGGCCGACTGCCGGTAGCCGTCGAGTCCCGCCTGCGGCGCCTGCGTCTGGCGCGGGCCCTGGAAGGCCTCGGCGACGATGTCGCCCTCGAGCACCGCGGCCTGGGTGCCGACGATCAGCAGGCCCGCATCGCGGCCGACCGTGTAGCCGCTTTCCAGCCGCTGCTGCGGCCCGATGAGCGGGCTGTAGAAGAATTCGGTGGTGTTCTTGCCCCAGCGCGCATGCGCATCCTCGAAACCCCGGTAGACGCCCGTGTACAGCAGGTCGCCCGGCGCCTTCGACACCTCGTGGAGCCGGCCGTCCGCGCCCTTGAGCCAGCTCTGGTTGATCTTGCCGGTCTGCACGTCGAGCGTGCCGCCCGACAGGTTGATGCTCGAACCGCGCTGCGTGACCAGGTCGCCGCCGGTGAAGCTCAGCGCGCCCCCCTGCGCCATCCACTCGCCCACGCTGTGCCCTTGCGTGCCCAGGTAGCCACCCACCTCCAGCAGGCCGCCGCCCGTGTACCAGCGCTCGCCCGCGTAGCCGTTGGTGCCGCCGGGCACGAAGACCAGCGAGCGCCGGTCGATCCACAGGTCGCTGTTGGCGAGCTGCTGGCTGTCGCGGTTCTGCGGCGCGTCGCGCTGCTCGTTGCCCTGCACGTTGATCTTGACGTTGTTCGATGCCATGGTGAGCTTCACGCCCACCGCGCCCGACACGTCGATGCGCGCACCCTCGCGCACCAGGCTGCGCTGCTTCGCATCGACGATCACCTGGCCGCCCGTGGCCAGCGTGAGCGAGTCGCTCTCGAACGCCACCGTGCCGCCGCTGCTCACCTCCACGCGCGACAGGTCGCGCCGGTCGTTGCCCGCGCGCATGATGCCGCTGGTGCTGTCGATCTGCACGGCCGGTGCCATCAGGCCGGTGCGCTGGCTGTCGAGCGCGGTGGCGCCGCTGTCGTCGAGCACGATGGCGGTCACGCTGCCGGCGCCGAAGGCGACCGCGCCGCCGGCACCGCTCGCGGCCAGGTGCACCGTGCCGCGCGTGTTGACCGAGGTGCTCGACAGGACCGTGCCGTTCTGCCGCAGCTCGCGGCCCGCCATCGTCACGTCGCCTTCGCGCGCCACGATCAGGCCGGTGTTCGTCGCCAGGCCTGCGGGGCTGTCGGCGAGGAACTGCGGCGTGATCTCGTTGCCGCGCGTGGTGGACGCCTGGTTGCCGCCGGTGCCGACGCCCTTGCGGATCAGGAAGCTGTCGCCCGCGGCCAGCGCCGTCTGGCCCTTCGGCGTGGCGATCTCGCCGGCGTTGTGCACCTCCTGGCCCAGCAGCAGCACATAGCCGCCGCCCTCGGTCGAGGTGCGGGGGGCCAGTGTGGCGATCCGCGCGCCGGCCCGGACCTCGACCTTGCCTTGCGCATCGGTGACGCTCGGCGTGCTGTCGGCGCTGTAGAGGCCGTTGGCGCTGAACTGCGCGTCGGCGATGTGCGCCGCGGCCGCCACCAGGTTGCGCGTGTCGACCTGGCTGCCGCCGTGGAAGACCACCCCGTTGCGGTTCACCACCATCACCGTGCCGTCGCCCTTGATGCGACCCTGGATCTGCGAGGGCCGCGCCTTCGGGTCGTTGACGCGGTTGAGCACGGCCCAGTCGGCTTGCTGCCTGAACTCGACCGTGGTGTTCTTGCCGACGTTGAAAGTCTCCCAGTTCAGGATCGCCTTGTCCGCGGTCTGCTGGATCGCAACGTGGCTGCGGCCATCGACCTGCGATGGCACCGGCGCATTGGCGTGGAGCCAGCCGGCCGTGAGGCTGTTCGTGTCGACCTCGAGGCCACCCTCGGCCATGCCGTCGGGCACGCCGCCGCCGGCCGCGAGCGCCGCCGCGCGTGCCGCGGCTTGGGCCGCCTGCTGCGCCGCGATGCCGCGCGCCGCGAGGTTCAGGTTGTCGATCGAGCGTGCCAGCTGGGCGTTGGCCTGCTGCTGTTGAGCCTGCGGGTTGGTGAGCGAGGACACGGGCATGCCGTTGGGCAGCCGGCCCGTCTGCGCAGCCGTGTTCTGGACCGCGCCCTTGGCGGCGAACCATGCGCCGCCCAGGGCCCGCTGGGCCTGCGCGTCGACCATGACGCCGCTCGCGACCAAGGCCACGGCGATGGCCTGTGCGATCGGCGCCCGCCGGAATCCTCGTCCCTGCATGCCCGTGCCTGGAAGGTTCTTGTCGCTGCGTCCGCGTGTGTTCATGTGAGGTTTCCGCCCGGTGATGGTGTCGCTGCCATGCGGCTGTCCGTCTCGTCGCGGCCAGCCGGATTCATGGGGGTGTCCACGGCACCAACGCTGCGGAAACTTCCCCCCTCTGCAGGGTTGACGAGTGGGCCAGGGCCGATACCGCAAACTTTTTTAGAAGCGCGTCAGCGGAGAGCGCGGATGCGGTGCGCAACACCCTCCAACGCACGCGCCAGCGCAGGCCGCCGACGCCGGCGCGCCGTGTTCTCAGCTCAGCAACAGCAACCCGCCCGGCAGCGATCGGGCCTGCAGACCGAAGGCCTCCTGCACCTGCCACAGCGCGAGGTCCAGCGCGGCGATGGCGAAGCGCCCGCTGACCGGCTTGCCGCGCAGCGCGTCGTTCATCAGCACCACGCGGCCGGCGCGGTAGCGGTTGATCTCGGCGAGCGCGTCCTCCAGGCGGGTCTGGTCGAACACCAGCATGCCCTCGCGCCAGGCCGAGACCGTCCGCGGGTCGATGTGGGCGATGCCGCTGATCGCACTGGTGCTGTAGACCGTCTGTTGGCGCGCCGTCAGCGAGCGAAGCCCGGCAGGATGCTGCACGCGCACGGCACCCTCGATGCAGGTCACGCAGACCTTGCCCTCCAGATGGCGCACCTCGAACTGCCCTGACATCGCCTGGCTGCGGCCCACGCCCGCCACCACGGCGAACGGAGGGCCCCCGGGCTTCAGGCCGATGGCCGCTTCGCCGACGATCAGGTCCAGGCCGACCGGCTGGCCGTCCTCGGTCTGGCGGCGCACGCTGGTGCGCGTGTTCAGCGTGACCTCGATGCCGTCGGACAGCCGCAGCGGCCGCTGCTCGCCGGCCGCGGTGCGGTCGTCGGCCGCCCATTCATCGGGTGCCGGCCACAAGCCCATGGGCGGGCGCAGCACCGCCATGCCGGTCACCGCCGCCGCCGCCATCGCCGCGCCGAGGAAGACCCGGCGACCGCGCACCGGCAGGCCCGACGCCCGTGCCTGCACCGTCGCGGCGTCCGGCTTCAGCTGCAGCAGCGCACGCGCCGAAGGCTCAATCGCGTCCCAGCGCAGCTTGACCTCCTGGTAGGCCGCCCGGTGCGCGGGACTGGCCTGGACCCAGCGGCGGAAGCGCTGTGCATCGACGTCGCGGGCGTCGCCCGAAGTGAGCAGGCGCAGCCAGTTCCACGCCTGGTCTTCGAGACCGGCCGGCGGCGTGGGTGCGTTCTGTTCTCTCATAGGGGATGACGAATGGCGGGCCGGTAAACCCGCATTATTTTTTATCCGCGGCCAGACTGGCGTCCAGGCGCTCATGGCAGCGCTTCAGTTCGTACTCGACGGTACGCAACGAAACGCCCAGGTGCAGGGCCACTTCCTTTTGCGTCATGCCTTCGGCATGCACCAGCAACGCGATCGCGCGACGTCGCTCGGGCATGCGGTCCAGCAGCTGGCGCACGGCTTCGAGTTCCGAGCGCGCCTCGGCGGTCTGCGCCGGGCCGGGGGCCGGGTCCATCACTTCCTCCAGCAGCTGATCGATGGCGTCGCCCGACAGCAGGCGGCTGTGCCGGCGCTGGACGTCGACCGCGATGTTGACCGCCATGCGCGACAGGTAGGCACCTGGATTCTGGATCGGCCCATGGTCCTCGCTGCCCTTGAGCCGCAGCCAGGTGTCGTGCAGCGCGTCGCCCGCGTCCTCGGCGTTGCCCAGCGTGCGTGCGAGCCGCTGCTTGAGCGCGGCGTAGTGCTTGCCCAGATAGTCGAGCAGCACGACTTGCGTGTCGTCGGCCATGGCTATCCCGCTTCCTGCTGCACGCAGGATGGCCCGACGCCCTGGTGCGCAGGCGCGATCCGTACCGTGAGCGGCTGCCGCGCGATCGCCGCCGGCGGCGCGCGTTCGACGCGAACACCGCGCAGCGCCTCCAGCAAGGCCGCATCGCGGCGCCCATCGCCGCTGCTGCCGACGAGCCGGGTGCGGCCGACACGGCCGTCGGCCTCGAGCTCGAAGCGCAGCACGGCGCTGTAGTCGCCCGGCCGGCTGCGTCGATCGGCGCACAGGGCCTGCCAGACGCGCGCCTGCACCAGGCCCGCATAGCCTTCCGCACCGAACAGCGCCGCCATGCCGGGCGGCGGCGGCGTGGCGTCCGCGCCGAGCCTCTCCTTGAGCACGAAGGTCTGGCCCAGGTGCGAGCTGCGCCGGTCCGCGACCAGGCCCGAACCCTCGAGCAGGATCTGCAATGCCGTCGCGGCCGAATGACGACCCCTCACGGCCGAGGAAACGCGGCGCCCCAGGGTCTCGCTGGGCAACAGCACCGGCTGGCCGGTGGTCTCTGCATAGGCGTTCAAGGCCGCGCCCAGGGGCTGCGCGGGGATGTCGAAATCGAACAGCGGCGCCGCGCCATCGGACACGACACTGCCGCCCGCCACGCCGACAGGCCCCGGCGCAGGCGCGGCGTGAAGCACTTCATCTGCACCCCATGCCGACGCGGCAAGCCCGCAAAGCACCATGTGCAGGATGACCCCATGGCGCCTCACGCCGGCTGCGTGGGAGCGCACCGCGAAACGTCGTCGCGCCCTGCCTGGCCGCGGGCGCGCGCAGGCCCGCAGGCTGGCCGCAAGGACCGCGAAGGGAGGACGATTCGAATCGACAAGGTCTGCGCACCATTCCAGTAAACATCGCATGGTGGCGCCCCATTGCGACAGCCTCGTTACATCGACGCCGCGAGCTCATATCGGCAAACGCCGCATGGCCTTTGCTTGCCCCACCCGCGCGCGCTTCCTACACTCGGGCGCGTGCAAACCTCCTCCTTGTCCCGCCGTCGTCTCGACGGCCTGCGTCCGTCCCTCGCGACGGGCCTGTTGCGTGGACGCCGCAGCGCGGGCACGCCAGATGTCCGGCCGACGCCCGGACATCCCTGAGCCCGGCGGTCCGCCTCTTTTTCATCCTTTGCGCAAACCATCGACCGCCGGGCATCCGCCCCGCGCGGCAGCGGCCGTCCCGTGGGTTTCGGGGCCGCCGCATGCGATGGTCCATGGCGCGTTCGAACGCGCACGCCGTCCGTCGCCGAAAGAGAAAAGACGATGCACCACATCCAATCGATCCTGGCCGTGACCGACCTGTCGATCGACGGCAACCTGGCGATGGAGCGCGCGGCGCGCCTTGCGCTGGCCCATGGCGCGACGCTCAAGCTGATGCACGCCGGGCCCGCCGGCAGCCCGCCGCGCCTGGGCGCCGCCAGCCACCTGGCCCAGCTGGCCCGCGAGATGACCAGCCGGCTGGGCCTGGCGGTGCGCACGGTCGAACAGGCCGTCAATTCCGTGGCGGACATCGCCGCCGAAGCGCGTTCGGTCGACCTGCTGGTGCTGGCCCATCGCCGCGACCGGACGCTGGCCGCGCGCTTCCTCGGCCAGCCGGTGGAGCGGCTGCTGCGGCAATGCCGCTGCATGGTGCTGGTCACGCGCGTGCGGCCACGCCGCCACTACGAACGCATCGTGGTGGCGGTCGATCTGGGTCCCGCATCGCAGCCCCTGCTCGAACGCGCCGGTCGCTTCGATGCGCACGCCGAGATCGCGCTGTTCCATGCGCTGGGCAGCGGGCACGAAGCCAAGCTGCGCTATGCCTCGGTGTCCGAGGCGGTGATCGATGCCCACCTGCGCGAACGACTCCACCGGGCCCGCGCGCGCATGGCCGGCCTCGGCAGAGGATCGGACGCGCGGCGCAACCGCGTGATGTCGGCCATCGGCCGCGGCGACCCGGCGCGCCAGTTGGCGATCCAGCAGGACTACCTGCGGGCCGACCTGGTGGTGATCGGGCGGCAACGGCGCTCGCTGCTGGCGGATTGGCTGTGCCCCGGCATGGCGCAGCGGCTGCTGGCCTGCGCGGGCAGCGACGTGCTGGTGGTGCCGGACGACGCCGTGGCCGCGACCCGGCCGCGCGCGAAGCAGCGTCTGGAAGCCGAGCGCGCTGTCGGCTTTGGCTGACGGCCATCGGCGCGATGGCCTGAAGCGGGCTGGCGTCGGAAGCTGCCACCTTGGTGGTTTCCCCGTTTGGAGACCCGCATGACGAACAGCCCCGCCAGCCCCAAGAAGCCCGCCACCCTGCACGAAGAGCCCGAGATCACCCAGGAGGAAGCGGTGCCGAGCGACGGCAAGGACACCGAGGGAGAAGAACTGATGAAGAAGGTGCGCAACCCGAAGCTCAAGGAAGCGCCGGGCGAGGAGCGCACCGAGGACTGAGCCGGCTCGCTTACTTGAGCTTGTCCTTGGCCAGCTCGAGTGCAGCCACGGCGCATTCCGCGTCGGTGCTGCCGGCCGGTGCGCCTCCGATGCCGATCGCGCCGATCACGTCGTTGCCCGCACGGATCGGCACGCCGCCTGCGAGCAGCAGGAAACCCGGAATGTCGTTCAGGAACTGCGCACCCGGATTCTTCTGCGCGTTCTCGCCCAGGTTGGCCGTGGGCGCGCGGGTCGAGGCCGAAGTGAAGGCCTTGGCGCGGCTGGCCTCGACGGTGTGCGGGCCGGCGTTGTCGGCGCGCAGCACTGCGCGGATCAGCCCGGCCCGATCGACCACGGTGGCCGTCACGTTGACGCCCTTCTGCGTGCAGGCGGCCACGGCCGACTGCGCGATTTCCTGCGCGAGGGCCAGCGAGATGTTGCGCTCCTGCAGCACCTGGGCCTGGCCCAGCAGCGGGGTGGCGACGAGTGCGGCGGCGATCAGAAGACGGGACGTGTTCATTGGATTTCCTTGAAGGGAAGCCGGGACATCCGGCTCAGCAAGGAATCTAAATTTCGCGCGTCGCGCTGAACAGCCGTGGCGCTACCCGCGCGGCTGGGTAGTTCTACCCAGTTCTCTGCGCGGCCTCGGCCCCGTCAGTGCGACAGCACCGCGCGCACCATCTCCGCCACCGAGCCCGTGCCGAGCTTGAAGGCGATGCCGGCGCGGTGCTTTTCCACGGTGCGCGGCGAAAGATCGAGCCGGCGCGCGATTTCCTTGGTCGACAGGCCGTCGGCGATCAGCCGCAGGATCTCGTCTTCTCGCGCACTCAGTTGTTCGAGCTTCGCGCTGGCCTGCGTGCGCTGCGCCTGCAGCGTCGCGGTCTCTTCGAGCCGCGCCATGCCGGCCTGCACCGCCTCGAGCAGGGCCTGCTCGTCCACCGGCTTGGTGAGGAAATCCACCGCGCCGCCGCGGAACGCGCGCCGGCACACCGACACGTCGCCATGGCCGGTGATGACGACCACCGGCAGCGGCTGCGGATCGGCCTGCAGGCGCTCGAGCAATTGCAGCCCCGAGAGCCCGGCCATGCGCACGTCGGTCACCACGCAGCCTTGTGCGCCGGCCGGCTCGCGCTGCAGGAAGGCGGCGGCGCCGTCGAAGGCCTGCACCGCATAGCCCAGCGTGCGCAGCAGCAGCGCCAGGGCCTCGCGCACATCGGCGTCGTCGTCGATCAGGAACACCGGGTATGTCATCGCGCGGCCTTCTTCAGATGCACGGTGAAGACGCTGCCCTCGCCCGGCGTGCTCTGCACTTCGATGCGCCCGCCGATGTTCTCTACCAGCCGTTCGCACAGCGACAGGCCCAGCCCCATGCCGCCTTCCTTGGTCGTGAAGAAGGGCTGGAACACGCGCGCCAGCTGCTCGGGTGCGATGCCCGGGCCGTTGTCGATGACCGCGACCTGCGCGCCGGCGGCATCGGTCCGCGTTCGCACCGTGATGCGCGCACCGTCCCGCCCCTGCAGGGCCTCGGCCGCGTTGCGCACGAGGTTGTGCAGCACCTGCTCGACCGAGATGGCGTCGATGCGCACCACAGGGCCCGCGGGATCGAGCGCCAGTTCGAGCGCGATGCCGCGCGTGTGCAGGTCGGCCTGCACCAGCTCGGCCACGCCGTCGACCAACGCATTGAGCGCGACCGCTTCCTCCGCCGGCTCGCGCTGGCTCACGTAGGAGCGGATGCGCTCGAGGATGTCGCCCGAGCGCCGCGCCAGCCGCACGTTGGCCTGCAGGATCGGCACCATCGCCGCCGCATCGGCGCCCTGCTCGATGAGCCGCAGACCGGCCTGGCTCTGGCTCAACATCGCGGTCAGCGGCTGCGTGAGTTCGTGCGCGATGCCCGAGGCCATCTCGCCCAGGCCGTTGACGCGCATCGCGTGGGCGAGCCGCAGTTCCTGCGCCTGGCGAGCCGCCTCGCGACGCGCGCGCCGCACACGTTGCACGCTGCCGGCGGCCCACAGCAGCGCGGCGCTGCCGATGGCGAGGGCGAGCAGCCCGCCCGCGGGCAGCAGTTCGGCCCCGCCCAGGCGGCGGCTCAGCACCAGCTGGAGCGGCTGGCTCGTGCTGCCCAGGTCCTGCGCGAAACCCAGCGCGCGCGGCCAGGTCTCCTCCGGCTCGGCGGGCCGACCGCCGAAGACCTGGCCGTGCGCATCGGTGAGCCACACGGCCGTGTTCGCAGGGGCCAGGCCGTCGGGCGCGATCAGCTGGGCCGCGTCGACCTGCAGCACCAGTGCGCTCAGTGGTGCATCGCCGATGCGCTTGACCATCGCGTAGCCCGTTCCCACGGGCGCATCGAGCATGGCGGCCTTGCCCGCGCCCAAGGTGGCCGCGCGCTGCGTCACCGCATCGAGCCGCACCGGTGCAGCGCTGGCATTGCGGGTCGACGCCAGCACCTCGGGCGTCGGGACGAGGCGCACCAGGTCGATGGCCACGATGCGCGGGTAGAAGGTCTGGATGGCGGAGGCCACGGCGCGGAAGGTGGCGCGCTGCGGATCGTCGAGCTGCGCGATCGCATGGAGGTTGGTCAGGTGCGCGTCGTGCTGGCCGACCCGCTGCGCGATCGTGCGATGCAGCGTGCGCGCCTCGTCGTCGAAACGCTGGCTCAGCTGGTTGAAGCGCCAGCCCGCGAGCAGCGCGGCGCCCAGCACCATGAGCAGCGCCCAGGCCGCCAGCCAGCGCCAGGACGGCCATGCAACCGACGGCACCTGGGGCGCGGTCAGCGCGACGGTCTTCGCGTCAAGGGTTTCGGTCGTGTGGGAGAAGGCCATGGGCAGGCGATGGTACGCAAGCCCGCGGGCAGTGTCGATTCGCGCGGGCTCAGCCCAGGTTCTGCACTGAGATGCGCAACGCATCCTGCGACGTCGGCGGCAGCACCGCCAGCCGCAGTGCCTCGGGCAGGCCGAAGGAGGCCGCATCGCGCACCTTGACGCCCTGCGCGCGCAGGGCCGCGGCCAGGGCCGGCACACCGTCCCCGGCCGGGCGCGCGCCGAAGAAGTTGCCGACGCTGGGCAGCACGTCCCAGCCCAGGTCTCCGCACAACGCCTGCTGGCGGGTCTTCCATGAACGCAAGGTCTCGCGGCAGTCTGCAAGCCATTGCTGCGCGTCGGGCGTGGCCCAGGCTTCGAGCAAGGCCACGCCATGCACGCCGGTCGGCCACGAGGGCGCCATCTGCAACAGCGCCTCGCGCAGCGTGCGATCGGTGCGCGGCGCGATCGCATAGGCTGCGCGGATGCCGGTCAGGCCCAGCGCCTTGTTGGGCGTCCAGAGCTGCCAGATGCGGTCGCGCTGCGCCGCATCGAGCGCCAGCGCACCCTCGAGGCGCAAGGGCTCGTAGGCCAGGTCGAGCACGCCGCAGGCCGCCGGCGGCAACGCATCGACGAGGGCGCCGAAGGCTGGCTCGGCCTGCCCCAACGGACTCGACGGGTCGCAGCACCAGTGCAGCGCCGCGGGCTCCACCGGCGCCCCGCGTGCCACCGCGGTCAGGCCCCAGGCGCGCGCCGCGCGGCGGTAGTCGCCGTAGCTGTGCGGTGGCAGCACCACGTAGCGGCCGCCCTGGGCGGCAAAGGCCGCGGTGATGCGGAAGATGAATTCGCTGGCACTGGCGGCGACCACGATGCGCGTGGGCTCGACACCGTGGAAGCGGCCCAGGGTCCCGCGCAGCGCCGTGTAGTGCGGATCGGGATAGTGCACGGCATCGGCGGCCTGCAGCGCCGCCAGCGCGACCGGGCACGGGCCGCAGGCATTGCCGTTGGTCGAGAAGTCGTGGGCCGGCACGCCTTGCGCATCGGGGCCGCCGTGCACGATGGGTGGGAAGGAAGAAGAAGACATCGGGTCGAGGATACGCAAGCGCGCCTCAGCAGCGGATGGCCAACGCGGCCACCACCGCCAGCGCGGCCAGCACGCGCACCGCGCGCCCACCCAGGCGCGCCGCCTGTGGCAGGTCCGCCGGCAGCGGCGCACGGCCCTCGGCGTGCAGCACGTAGACACCCGGCTTGCCCAAGCGCACGCCCAGCCGCAGCGCCATCGCCGCCATCGGCCAGCCGCTGTTGGGCGACGGCGTGCGTGCCGCCTCGCGACGCAGCGCGACGCCGGGCCACGGCCCGTGCAACAGCAGTGCCGTGATGCGCGCGGGCACCCACGACAGCACGTCGTCGGCATGCGCGGCCCACTTGCCGGCCCATTCCCAGACCCGGCCACCGCGTTCGCCGCGGTAGCCCCACATCGCATCGGCGGTGTTCGCGAAGCGGTACAGCGCGGCACCGGGCAGGCCCCCCAGCACGAACCAGAAGATCGGCGCGACCACCGAATCGTTGAGGTTCTCGGCCAGCGACTCGATCGCGCTCTCGCGCACCTCGGCCGCGCTCAGCGCGCTCACGTCGCGGCTCACCATGCGCGCGAGTTGCGCGCGCCCCGCCTCGAGCGATTCGCCCAGCGCGGCCTCGACCGCCAGCACCTCGTCGCGCAGCATGCGCCAGGCCAGGAGCGGCTTGAGCAGCAGGCCCAGCAGCAGCGCGGCAACCACCGGCCACAACTGCGCGGCCAGGCGCTGCAACAGATACGCGATCAGCACCACGACCGCGGCGCCCACGCACCAGGCCACCGCCCCCGCGATGAAAGGTGGGGCCCGTGGCGCATCGGACGTGCCTGCAACGGGCGCGATCCTGCGGCCCATCGCGCCCAGGTAGCGGCCCATCCACACCACCGGATGCCAGCGCGCGGGCGGCTCGCCGAGCGCATGGTCGATCCACAGCGCCAGGAGCAGCGCAGCGGCCATCACGATCGCGGTCGTCATGCGCGCGCCTCCGCAGCGGCGATGCGGCGACCGCGTCGCCATTGCGCGATCGCGCCGAACGCGAGCAGCAGCGCGACGGCCAGCGCGGCCCACAGGCCCTGCACCACCGGCGGCACGGGCGGCGGTGTGGGCGCGACGGCATCGAGGCGCAGGCCCTGCACGCGCTGGGGTGCGTCGGGGTCGGCGGGTGCAGCGCTCGGTTCGGCCTCGGCACGGGGCGCGACTTCCACCGGCTGCACCGGGGCGCTGCCCGACGGCGCGGCCGCAGGCGCCAGCACCGTCTGCGCAAAGCGCTGCACGCCCGCATGGCGTTCGATCATGCCGCTCGCCTTCGCGGCCTCGGCATAGGCCTGCGCGAGCTCGCGCCGGGTCGCGGCATCGGGCCGCCAGTAGTCGAGCCGGATCGCATCGAGCATGCGTTCGAGCGTCTGCGCGAAGGCCGCGCGGTTCGCGCCTTCGAGCCAGGCGCGCGTGCCGAGCCGGTAGCGGTCGCGCACGTAGACCTCGTGCAGCGACTGCCACTGGTCCTGCCGCACGGCCGCGGGTGCGGTCACCTGCCAGCCCCAGAGGAACTGCGCGGTCTTGAGCACCTGCAGCGTGCCGCTGTAGCCCTCGGCCTGCTGCGCCGCGATCCATTGCGGGTGCAGGTAGCGCGTCTGCATCTCACGCGCGATGGCGCCGGCGGCGGTGTCGGTGCGCACCACGCCGCCCTCGCCCGCCGCGTTGCGCAGGTTCTGCACGTAGAGCGCCGGGTCCTTGCCTGTGAGTTGCCGCACCGCCTGCGCGATGCCGCCCAGGTACTGGAAGGGGTCGTCGTTGGTGAGCACGCCATAGAGGTTGGAGGTGCGCGACATCAGTGCGGCATCGACCTGCCGCAGGTTGTCGGCATAGGCGCTCTGGCGCAGCGCGCCCTCGAGGCCGGCGCCGTAGGCGTGGCCCATGCGGTCCATGTAGAGCTGCGCCATCTGCGCATCGCCGCCCGCGCGTCGCTGGCCGGTCCAGAGCTCGGTGGCGAGCGCGGCTTCTTCCAGGCCCGCGCCGTAACTGCCCTGCGCGTTGGAGAAGATGCGCGCGGTGGACCAGCGCTGCGCCTGCTCGGCCGAAGCGCCCTGGGCACGCAGGCGCTGCGCCATCGCCGCGGCGTGGCGGGCCACGGCGTTGTCGGCTTCGTTCAATGCCGCGACCTGCCGCACCGCCTCGTCGATCCAGCGCATCACGGCCGGGAACTGGTCGCGGTAGGAGCCGGTCACGCTCAGCAGCACGTCGATGCGCGGCCGGCCCAGGCGAGCTGCCGGCACGACGTCGATGCCGACGATGCGCCCGCCCTCGTCCCAGCGCGGCTGCACGCCCAGCGCATGGAAGACCTGGCTTTCCATCATCCCCTGGTGGCGCAGCGTCTCGCCGGCCCAGAGCGTGAAGGCGATCTTCTCGGGCGCGCGGCCGCCGTGCGTCTTGGCGTGCTCGGCGGTCCACGCATCGAGCGCGGCCGTGCCGACCGACCAGGCGGCCTGCGTCGGCACGCGGCTGGGGTCGAAGCCGTGCAGGTTGCGTCCGGTCGGCAGGCTGTCGGGATTGCGCACCGGGTCGCCGCCGTAGCGCGAGGCCAGGTAGCGGCCGTCGAGGGCAGTCAGCAGGCCTTCGGTTTCCTGGTTGTCGGCGAGCAGTGCATCGAGGCGCTGGGCGCGCAGCGCGAGCGCCCGCAAGGCTTCGACCTCGGCCGGCCCCTTGCCTTGCGCGGCCGCGGCTTCCGGATCGCGCACCGCGGCTTCGAGCCAGCGCGCCGATGTCGACGCCGCGAGCTGGCCGCCCTCGACGAACACCGCCTCCTCCGGGTCCTCGCCCAGCGCGGCCAGCAGCGGCTTGTGCAGGATCTGCAGCAGCGTGAGCCGGCGGCGTTCGGGGGAAGGCGTCTCGCCGAAGGTGGCCAGGCCCAGCGGCTGCGCGGTCTGGGCGAGTTCTTCGAGGTAGGGGTGCAGCACCGCGACGAAACCCGCGAAGTCGGCGCGCAGCCGCGCGGGCGTCCATTGCAGATCGCGGTCGTAGTGCTGCGCCGCAAAATCGGCGGCCAGTTGCGCTTCGAGCGCGCGCTTCACCGGGCCGGGTGCCAGCGTTTCCCAGTCGTGCAGGCGCTCGTGCAGGGCCTGCACGCCGGGGCGCAGGCCGGCCGGCGAGAACAGCGGCGTCGAATGGCTGACCATGGTCGCGCGGCCGCGGCGCTTGGCGGTGGTGGCCTCGCCGAGGTTGTCCATCACGTAGGGATAGACGTTGGGCAGGTCGCCCAGCGCGAGCAGCGGATCGTCCTGCACCGACAGCCCGCGTTCCTTGCCGGCCGACCATTCGACCGTGCCGTGCGTGCCCACGTGCACCACCGCGCCCGCGCCGAATTCCGTGCGCAGCCAGAGGTAGGTCGCGAGGTAGCTGTGGCCGAGCGGCACGGCCGAGCGATGGTAGACCTGCGCGGCCTTGTCGCGCACGACGGTGCCGGGCTCGAAGCGCGGCGGCTGGCGCAGCACCACCACGTTGCCGAAGCGCACGCGCGGGATGACGAAGGCCGGCGCGCCATCCACGGTGCGCAGCATGGTCGATCTGTCGGGCGGGCCCCAGTAGGCCTCGATGCGCTGCTGCGTGGCGGCCGGCAGCGCGCGAAACCAGGCGAGGTAGCGCGACAGCGGCAGGCTCGCGGCCAGGTCCCGGGCCAGCAGGGGCTGCAAGGCATCGCTGCGGTAGTAGGCCTGCATCGTGGCCTGCACCTGCGCGATCAGCGCCTCGCTGCCGGGCGCGCCGGTGCGGTAGCCGGCCGTCTGCATCGCGGCCAGCATGCGGTCGATGCTGCGCGGCACGTTGAGGAAGGAGGCGCCGAAGTTCGCCTCGCCCGGCGGGTAGTTGTAGACCAGCATCGCCACGCGGCGCTCGGCCGGCGGCGTGCGCTGCAGCCGCACCAGCGCGGCCGCCTTGTCGGCCACCGCGTCGATCTGCGCGGGCAGCGGCTGCAATGTGCCGGTGGCCGGATCGCGCGCCGAAACCAGCATCGCGTCGGTCATGCCCGCGAGTTCGCTGGGGCTGTAATAGGAGGCGACGTCGCTGGGCGCCAGGCCGTCGGCGCTCACCTCCCACTGCGCGGCGCTCATCGCCAGCGCGGGCAGCGTCTGCAGCACCGGCACGCCGATGCGTTCGAGCTCGGCCTTGCGCTCGTTCGGGTTGAACACCAGCGCGGCATTCACGATCACGTCGGCGATGCGGCGCGCACTGCCGTCGGCGGCTGTGGCGTGGGTCATGCGGAAGTACAGGTCGGCCTGCTGGCGCGGGCCGTAGAAGGCATAGGCGCGCAGGCCGCGCCGGGCCAGGCTGCCGATCAGCCGGTCGAGCCAGGCGGTGTCGTCGCCGGTCAGCGTGGCGCTGTGGACGGCGATGGCGACGGTGCCGCCGGCAGCGGCGGGCAGCATGTCGAGCGCTGCGATGTCGGGCTCGACGCGCGGCCAGCCCGGGTGGTAGAAGCCGGCCAGCGGCAGCTCGACCGGCGGCGGCAGGCCGGCCATGTCGCCGACCCGGCCCAGCGCGCTCATGGCCGCCGCGAGGTTGGCCGCGCCCGAGAAACGCCAGTAGGCCCGCAGCCGCTGGGCCCAGACGGGGTCCACGCCGCGCTCGGCGGCCAGCGGCGCGGCACCGAGGGCCTGGCCTTTCGCGACCCCGCCGAACTCGCCGATCAGCACGTAGGGCGTGCCGCTGCGCGAAACCATGTCGCCGAAGCGCGCCGCCGCGGCCTGTGCCACGCTGGCATGCGGTGCGTCGATCACGAGCAGGCGCGCGCCGATCAATGCGGCGCTCAAGCCCTCGGGCGTATCGCGCGCGGCCGACACCACCTGCAGCGCGAGTCCGGCTTCGGCCGCGGCCGCCTGCAGCCGCGCGAGCCGTGCGGGCGAGACCAGCGGCGTGCTCAGCAGCACGACATGCGAGGGCGAAGGCTGCGCCAACGCCGGCTGCAGCGCGCCCAGCAGCAGCCACAGCACCAGCGCCAGCCCCCACCGCATCACTTCGTGCCCTGCACCGGCGTCGCATCGGCCGGCACGTAGACCATCGTGCCGTCCTTGAGGCGCCAGGCGGTACCGGCCTTCTCGCCGTCGCCCTGCCCCGTCGCGCCGCTGGCCTTGAAGCGCGTGAGCTTCTGGCCCTCCTTGGTGAGGATCTCCATGTCGGGCTGGCCCTCGTGGCGAATGATCGTCACCTTGTCCTGTGCGAACGGGTTCATCGGGTTGTCGATCACCGCGATCATCAGCATGCCGATCACGACCAGGAACACGTCGATCAGGTTGATGGTCGACAGCACCGGGTCGTCGTCCTCGGCGTCGAGGCTGTTCAGGATGCTGAACTGGCGGCGCGTCATTCGAGAACCTCCGCGCTCCGCGCTGCGGTGCGAGCTTGCTTGGGGCGGCCCGGCGCTGCGCATTCGGAAACCTCCGCGCTCCGCGCTGCGGTGCGAGCTTGCTTGGGGCGGCCCGGCACTGCGCATTCGGAAACCTCCGCGCTCCGCGCTGCGGTGCGAGCTTGCTTGGGGCGGCCCGGCGCTGCGCTCATACGTTGACGTCGCGTGCGTCCAGCACCGTCACCAGTTCGCGCATCAGCCAGCGCCGGCGCACGGTGTAGACCACGAAGGTGATCGAGGCCGAGGCCAGCGCCACGATCACGGCCGCGAAGGCCGGTGCCAGGCTTTGCGCCACGCCCTGCGACTGGCCCGAGGCCACGGCCACCAGCGCAGGGCCCATCGGGATCATGGTCGCGATCAGGCCCAGCATGGGCGCGACGCGGCTGCACAGGCGAACGCCCTCGAGCGACTTGAGCACCGCCAGTTCCATCTGCTCCTGCCCCTGGTCGGCCACCGCGCGCAGCACCAGCACGCGCGCGGGGTCGCGCCGGCGCTGCAGCCCTTCGACCACGAACGCACCCAGGCTCCAGACCGCGTAGACGAAGGACAGCAGCACGCCCAGCGTGACCGGCCAGAGGAACAGGCGCGCGAGCTCGAAGAGCACGCTATCGAAGGCCAGCATCAGGAATTTCCTTTTTCTTGGGAAGCCGGGAACAAGCTCGACGGCATGCCCCAGCGGTCGTCGAACACCATCGACGCCAGCGGCTCGCGCTTCGCCCAGCGTTCGCGCTGCAGCATCGGTTCGTCGTAGAAGCCGTGCACCGGCCCGAGGCACAGCAATGCGATGGGCTCGGCGCCCGCGGGCAGCCCCAGCAGCGACGCGACCTGGGCCGGATCGAACAGCGAGACCCAGCCCATGCCGAGCCCCTCGACACGCGCGGCCAGCCACAGGTTCTGGATCGCGCAGGCGGCCGAGGCCAGATCCATCTGCGGCAGGGTGCGGCGGTCGAACACATGCTGTTCGCGGCCATCGGCCAGCGTCACGGCGATGAGTTCGGCCGCCTCGCGCAGGCCCTCGACCTTGAGGCACATGAATTCGTCTTCGCGCGCGCCCAGCGCCTGCGCGGTGCGCACGCGCTCCTGCTCGACCACCGCATGCAGTTGCGTGCGCAAGGCCGCATCGCGCACACGGAGGAAGCGCCACGGCTGCATGAACCCCACGCTCGGTGCGTGATGGGCCGCCTCGAGCAGCCGCCGCAACACCTCGGGCGCGACCTCGCCGCCCGCGAAGTGCCGCATGTCGCGACGCTCTCGGATCGCGCGGTAGACGGCTTGCGCCTCGTCAGCCCCAAATGACGTCGTCACGCGCCGCACCCGCGCTTTCCCCTTCCAGGAACACCGCGGAACCGGCTTTGCCGGGCCGCCGGTGTTGCCCCCTGCAAGGGGGAGGGAGGCCACACGACGTGGGCAAGCCTGGGGGTGTGCAACATGTCTAGTCCTCGATGCCGCGTTGGGCGGGGATGCCGGCCTTGAACGCGTGCTTGACCATGGTCATCTCGGTCACGGTGTCGGCCAGCTCGATGAGCTCGGGCGGGCAGCGGCGGCCGGTGAGCGCCACGTGCACGTGCTTGGGCCGTTCGCGCAGCGTGGCCAGCACGTCGTCGAGTGGCAGCCAGCCGTAGATCAGCGGGTAGGTGATCTCGTCGAGCACCACGAGGAAATACTCGCCCGACAGGATCGAGGCCTTGGCGCGCAGCCAGCCGTCGCGCGCGAGTTGGCCCGAGTGTTCGAGGTCCTGGCTCTTCCAGCTGAAGCCGTCGCCCAGGCCTTCGATCGGGATGCCCAATTGCTCGAACATCCGGTGCTCGCCGAAGCGCGCGGTCGGCACCTTCATGAACTGCCAGATCTTCACGGCCTTGCCGCGGCCGTGCGCGCGCAGCGCCAGGCCGAAGGCCGCCGTGCTCTTGCCCTTGCCGTCGCCGGTGTTGACGATCACGATGCCGCGGCGTTCGCCCTCGGGCTTCTCGTAGGGCTTGGCGCTGGGTGGGGTTTCGATTTGCATGACGTTCTTCTTTCCGATTCGGGAATGGGTTCAGCGGGGCAGCGCGATCCACTGCTGGTCGACGCGGTGCACCGCCACGCGCCGGTCGAACACGGCTTCGAGCGCACGGTGCGTCGAGGCCTCGGCACAGGCGCCGTGGTGCAGCACACGGCCCTGCGCCATCACGACCAGCGCATCGGCGGCGAGCGCCATCGAGAGTTCGTGCAGCACGCTGACCACCGTGCGGCCCTCGGCCACCAGCGCGCGCATGGTCTGCATCCAGTCGGACTGGTGCGGCGGGTCGAGGTTGGCGAGCGGCTCGTCCATCAGCAGCACCTCGGCCTCGACCGCGAGCGCGCGCGCCAGCAGCACGCGTTGGCGTTCGCCGCCCGAGAGCTGGCCCAGCGGCCGGTCGCGCCAGTCCCAGGCCTGGGTGCTGCGCAGCGCGCGCTCGACCGCGGCGCGGTCGGCGGCGCTGGGCGGCGCGAGCCAGCGCTGGTGCGGCATGCGGCCGAGCATTGCGAGGTCGTAGACCAGCAGGTCGTCGGCGCTGCTCTCGCCCGCCCCGCCCTGCCCCAGCCACGACAGGCGCCGCGCCCGCACGCGGCCCGGCAGGCCGTGCAGCGAGGCGTCGAACAGACGCACCTCGCCGCCATGCGGCAGCAGCCCGGCCAGCACGCGCAGCAAGGTCGACTTGCCCGCGCCGTTGGGCCCGACGATGCTGGTCCAGCGACCGGCCTCGATGGCCAGGTCGATGGCGTGCAGCACCGGCGTGCCGCCCAGCGTGGCGTCGACCTGGCGCGCTTCGAGTGCCGCGCTCACCGGACGCCTCCACGCCCGCGCCTGTGCATGAGCCAAAGCAAATAGCTGCCGCCCAGCACGGCGGTGAGCACGCCCACGGGCAGTTCCTGCGGCGCGATCAGCCAGCGCGCCAGCAGGTCGGCCGCCATCAGCAGCAGTCCGCCCATCACGGCAGACAGCACGATCAGCCAGGCATGGGTGGTCTTCACGATGGAGCGCACCAGGTGCGGCGCGGCCAGGCCGACGAAGGCGATCAGCCCCGTCTGGGCCACGGCCGTGCCGGTGGCCAGCGCCAGCACCGCGACCAGCGCCGCGCGCATCGCGCCCAGCGGCAGGCCCAGGCTGGCGGCGGTCGCCTCGCCCAGCGCCAGGCCGTCGAGCACCGGTGCCAGCGCCCAGCCCGCGAGCAGGCACAGCGCGCCGAGCCCGGCCATCACCGCACAGGCGCTCCAGCCGACCAGGCCGGTGCCGCCGAGCATGAAGCCCTGCAGCGCCTGCAGGATGTCGGCCGAGCCGATGGTCACCAGGTCCTTCGCTGCGCCCAGCACCACGCCGACGATCACGCCGGCCAGCAGCAGCCGCAGCGTCTGCTGCACACCGCGCGCGAGCGTCAGCGTCAGCATCACGGCCAGCACCGCGCCCACGAAGGCCGCGCCCGTGAGGCCCAGGCGCACCAGCCATTGCGCGGTCGAGGGCGCGGCACCGAACAGGGCCAGCGCGAGCGCGACGCCCAGCGAGGCGCCCGAGGCGCTGCCGAGCAGGTAGGGGTCGGCCAGCGGATTGCGGAACAGCCCCTGGGCCACCGCGCCCGCGAGGCCGAGCAAGGCCCCGGCCAGCCAGGCGCCGAGCGTGCGCGGCAGCCGGATCTCCCGCACGATCTGCAGCGCGACGGGGTCGTGGCACGCGGCCAGCACGCTCTCGAAGCCGGTGCTGCCGATGCCCACGCCCAGCAGCAGCAAGGCGGCGCACAGCAGCATCAGCACGGCTGCGAGGAGCCAGATGCGTTGCCGGTGACGGATCATCGCGGCGCCTTGTCGGCCAGGCAGCGCGCCATGATGCGCGCGGCCTCGCCCATGCGCGGACCGGGGCGCACCAGCACGTCGGACTCTTCCGCGGCGAAGCGGCAGATGCGGCCATGGCGCACCGCGCGAATGCTCGGCCAGCCCGGGCGCTGTTCCATGTCCGCGGCGCTGCGCACGCTGACCATGATCAGGTCGGGATTGGCGCGCACCACGAACTCGGGGTTGAGCTTGGGGAATGGGCCCAGCGCCGCGGGCACGATGTTCTTCACGCCCAGCCGCGTCAGCGTCTCGCCGATGAAGGAGCTCTCGCCCGCGCCGTAGGGGCCGCCGTCGACTTCGAAGTACACGCGCGTCGCCTTGGCCGCCGGCGACAGCGACTGCGCCGCCGCCGAGACGCTGGCATCGATCGCGCGCCAGACGCGCTGCGGATCGTCGGCCTGGAGCACGCGGCCCAGCTGGTCGAGCACACGTTTCACGTCGGCATGGGTCTTGGGTTCGAGCACCAGCACCGTGAGGCCCAAGGCCTCGAGCCGCTGCGTGACGCGCGAGGACTTGGCGAGCAGCACCACGTCGGGCTTGAGCGCGACGATGGCCTCGACGTTGGGGTCGATGCCGCCACCGAGCTGCGGCAGCGCGCGCACCGAGGCCGGCGAGTTCGAATAGCGGTCGACGCCGATCAGGCGCTCGCAGGCACCCAGCGCGCAGACGGACTCGGTGAGCGAGGGCAACAAGGTGACGATGCGCTGCGGCGGGCGCGGCAGCGTGACCTGCGCGCCGCGTTCGTCGGTGACGACGATGGGCTGCGCATGCGCAAAGCCGATCAGCAGCAGAAGAAGCCAGGGCAGGAAGCGCGTCACTTCGGTTCCTTCAGCGTCAGGGGCAGGCCCGCGGCCATCAAGGTGACGCGGTCGCACTCGGCCGCGATGTCCTGGTTGAGCCGGCCCAGCGCGTCGACGAAGGCGCGCACCTCGCGACCCAGCGGGATCACGCCCAGGCCGATCTCGTTGCCCACCAGCACGACCGGACCGCGCGCCGCGCGCAAGGCGGCCCGCAGCGCCGCGATGGCCGGCGCCGCGTCGTGCGTCACGCCCTCCATCGGCATCGTGAGATTGGTGAGCCACAGCGTGAGGCAGTCGACCAGCACCATCGTGCCGGGCGCGCTGTGGGCGGCGATGGCCTCGGCCAGCTGCACCGGCTCTTCGACGGTGCGCAGGCCCGGCACGCGCGCAGCCCGATCGGCCTGGTGCCGCGCGATGCGTTCGCGCATCTCGTCGTCCCAGGCGGTGGCGGTGGCGATCAGCACCGCGTCGTGCGCGGGCGAGGCGGCCAGCCAGGTGGCCGCGCGTTCCTCGGCGCGGCGCGACTTGCCGCTCTTCTGGCCGCCCAGCAGGTATTCGCGATCAACCCTCATCTGCAAATCCGATCGGCGCGGCATCGAACAGCCGCGCAGTGGCTTCAGGGCTGGAGGCGAACCAGGCGTGGAAGTAGCTCGCGCGGACCGTGCCGCGCACATAGACCGCTTCGCCTGCCGCCTCGGTGTGGGGCCGCGTGGTGCGCGCGGCCACGGGCTGCGGCGTGTCGCAGACCGAATAGTGAAAGGTGTGGCCGCGCAGGCTGTGCCCGGCCAGGGCCAGCTGCTGCGGTCCGAGCGCCGCGAGCCGCTTCTGCACCGTCACGCGGCCTGGCATCAGGCCCCACATCGCATGGGCTTGCCCGTCGGCCGTGACCAGCGTGTCGTACAGAGCCATCATGCCGCCGCACTCGGCCCAGATCGGCTTGCCGGCCGCGGCGTGGGCGATCAGTGCATCGCGCAACGGCGTGCGAGCGGCCAGCGTTTCGGCATGCAGTTCGGGATAGCCACCGGGCAGCCAGACGGCATCGCATTCAGGCAATGCATCGCCGGCCAGCGGCGAAAAGAATGCGAGGCGCGCTCCGAGTGCATCGAGCACGTCGAGGTTGGCCGGATAGAGAAAGGCGAAGGCGGCGTCGCGCGCGATCGCGATGGTGCGGCCGGCAAGCAGCGGCGCAACCGTTTCCACAACAGGGGCCTCGAAGCGCACCTGCGGCAGTTCCGCGACCGACAGCCGGCCCAGCGGCGTGGCCGCGAGCGCGTCGGCGGCGGCATCGAGCCGGGCCAGCGCGTCCTGCGTCTCGTCGGCCGCGACCAGGCCCAGGTGCCGTTCGGGCAGGGTGAAATCCTCGCCCTTGGGCAGGCCGCCGAGCCAGTGCGCGGGATCGCGCAGCGCGCCTTCGAGCATGCCCGCATGGCGTTCGCTCGCCACGCGGTTGGCCAGCACGCCGAACCACGGCAGGCCGGGCTTGAAATGCTGCAGCCCATAGGCCAGCGCACCGAAGGTGCCGGCCATGGCGCGCGCGTCGATCACCGCCAGCACGGGCAGGCCGAAATGCACCGCGAGGTCGGCCGCACTCGGCGTGCCGTCGAACAGGCCCATCACGCCCTCGACGATCAGCAGGTCGGCCTCGCCGGCCGCCGCGTGCAGGCGCGCACGGCAGTCGGCCTCGCCGTTCATCCAGAGATCGAGAGAATGCACCGGCGCACCGCTGGCCAGCGCGAGCCAGCGCGGGTCGAGGAAATCGGGCCCGCACTTGAAGACGCGCACGCGCCGGCCGGCGCGCGCATGCAGGCGCGCCAGCGCGGCCGTGACCGTCGTCTTGCCCTGCCCGGAAGCGGGCGCGGCCACGAGCACGGCGGCGCAGGCGGCGCTGCGGCTTACTGGGGCGACCACTTGAGCCCGAGGTAGGCGGTACGGCCCGCGGTGGCATAGATGCGGGCGAAGGAATAGTCCTTGTCGCCCGCGTTGTCCAGCCGGCCGATCAGCGTCAGCGAGGGCGTGAGCTTGGTGCTCGCGACCAGGTTGAGCACGGTGTAGCCGCCGAGTCGGCGCAGGTTGGCGGCATCGTCATAACGCATGGACGAAGTTTGCACCTCCGCGCCCAGCGTCCAGCCGGCCACGTTCCAGTCGGCGCCCAGCATGCCGTGGCGGCGCGCGCGGCGGGCCAGCAGCTTGTCGGTGCCGAGGTCGCGCGGGTCCTGGAAGTCGGCCGAGGCGCGCAGCGCCACGTCGCCGATGCGGTGGCCGGCGGTCAGGGTCAGGCCCTCGTACGCGGCGCGTGCGGTGTTGGCGTAGCAGCCGAAGGTCGAGACGCAGCCGCGTGCGCTGCCGTCGTAGGTGATCAGGTTGGTCACCTTGTTGCGGTAGACCACCACGCCGGCGTTGCTCGCGCCCGAGGTCCAGTTCAGGCCCAGTTCGACGTTGCGGCTTTCCTCGGGCTTCAGGCTTGCGAGCCCGTACTCGCTGAAGCGCTGGTAGAGCGTGGGCACGCGGAAGGCCGTGCCGACCGACGCGGTGGCGCGCCACTGCGGCGTGATCGCGTAGCCGTAGGCTGCGCTGCCGGTGGTCTTGGCGCCGAATTCGCTGTCGTCGTCGCGGCGCGCCTGCAACTGCACCGTGTGCGGGCCCTGCACGAAGCCGTAGCCCAGCGACACCGCGTTCTGCGAGCGGTCGCGCGCCAGCAGTTTCGCCGTGGCGGTGGCGGCGTTCTCCAGGTCGTCTTCCCGGCGCTCGAGCGCGGCCGTGACACGGTGCGCACCGAAATGCAGCTCGTTCTGGAACAGGTAGCCGCGCAGCGCGGTCTCGGTCCGGTAGAAGCTCGGATCGGTCTGGTAGGTGGTCTTGCTGTCGGTGATCTGCAGCCGCGTCGTGTAGTTATCGGTCCACTTGGCGATCCAGGCCAGGCCCGCGGTGCGCAGCGTGTTGGTCGAGGTGTCGTCGGGGAACACGGCCGGCGGCCGCGCGCCCGATCTGGAGGCGTCGTACTTCGCCTCGATGTCGCTGTACAGGAAGGTGCCTTCGAGCCGGTGCGCCGGGTTGATCTGGAAGCCCAGGCGCGCATTGGCCGCGGTGCTGCGGTAGCCGTCGCGGTCGGGGCTGGTCCAGCCGTCGGCCGCGTACTGCGCGGTCCTGACCGGGTTGCGCTTCGCGAGCGGCTGGATGTCGAAGCCGTCGCTCTCCTCGTACGAGATGCCCAGCGCGTAGTCGAAGGCACCGCCCACGCCCGCCGAGCCACTCACGCCGGCTTCGGCCTTGCGCAGCTGGCGGCTGCCGATGCCCACGCCGACGTAGGGGGTCGCGGCGCCTTCACCGCGCTTGGTGAACAGCTGGATCACGCCGCCGATGGCATCGGAGCCGTAGACCGCCGCGGCCGGGCCGCGCAAGACTTCGATGCGGTCGATCTGCCCCAGCGGGATGCCTTCCCAGCCGGCGCCGCCGGTGGACTGCGAGTCGATGCGCACGCCGTCGATGTAGACCGCGGTGAAGCGCGATTCGGCGCCGCGGATGAACACGCTGGTGGTGTTGCCGATGCCGCCGTTGCGGCTGATCTCGATGCCGGGCAAACGCGCCAGCACGTCAGCCACGCCGGTGGCGCCGCTGCGCTCGATGGTCTCGCGGTCGACGATGGACACGTCCGAGGTCAGGTCCGACAGCGGCTGTGCCACGCGGGTGGCCGTGACCACGGTCTCGGGCAGGGACCGCTGCTGAGCCAGTGCCAGGCCCGGGAGGGCCACGGCGATGGCGGCGCTCAGGGCGGCCAGCGGCAACGTGGCGTAGCGCACACGCACGGACACCGGCGCGCAGACGCCGTGGGGAGAGAAACGATTCTTCATGGGAACGAACTTGAGAACAAAACCCTGTCCGGCTTCCCCGCCGGACGTGTGGGCGTCACGAAGGTGGCCGCGACACGCGCACCCACCCTCACCTCGTTGGCCGGTATCCGGGCTGGCAGAACAACTGTCGTCGCCTTCCCAGGCACCTGTTTCAGGGCGCCCAGTGGCTGATTGACGAAAGCGGCGCGAGTGAATGCGCCGTCTGCTGGACCGTTGCGGGGGCAGCGCAGGCTGACCGCGGCCCGAGGGGCTCTGGTTTCTGCTTCCCGTTGAACTGTGCCGCGTGAACCGCGGCGCGAGCACCAACGCGGGCGATTCTAAGGGGCCCCTACAATCTGCAGCCATGTCCGCACAGAGCCCCATCGATCAGATTGCCGAGCGCGTTGAACGTCTGCTCGTGCGCCACGAAGAAATTCAGCGCACCAACACGCTGCTGCAGGAACAGGTCGATGCGCTGACGCGCGAACGCGACGCGCTCAAGTCGCGCCTCGCCGCCGCACGCACACGCATCGACGCGGTCCTGGAACGGCTGCCCCTCGACCCGCCACAGGATCCCGCCACCCCATGAAACAGCTCGAAGTCCAGATCATGGGACAGAGTTATCTGCTCGGCTGCCCCGAAGGCGGCGAAGCCCAGTTGCGCGAGGCGGTCGAACGCGTCGACGTCGCCATGTGCAAGATCCGCGACGCCAACAAGGTGAAGGCCCGTGACCGCATCGCGGTGCTCGCGGCGCTGAACCTCGCGTTCGACCTGGGCCAGCAGCCCGAGCCGGCCGAAGCGGTCGAGGCGGCCGCAGCGGCGCCCACCGAGGCCACGCCCGCCGTCGACGCGGCACACGACGCCGAGCGCGCAGCGCAATTGCTGAAGCGGCTCGACCAGGCGCTCGCGCGCGACGACCACCTGCTCTGACAAAAAGCCCGTGCGTTCACACGGGTGACAGCGATGCGGGCGTAAAATCGCACCTGTCTGCAGTGCGCGTCGGGCTTAATATTTCCTTGTTCCAATGCTCTCCGGAGCCGGGCTTGGTACATCGCTGGACGGGCGTGATCATCTCGCGTCAGATGAACCCGAAGTCCTGCTGCCCTCGCCCACCTGAACCCTGGTTCAGGATGCGGGTCCGGCGCATCCCACTGCAGACACCTTCTTCGCTCCGCGACGGCCCCCTGATCGGGGCCGTCGTTCTTTCTGCCGGACCGCCCCCATGCTGCTCGAACCGCTGTTGATCGTGGAACTCGCCCTGTTGGGCATCGGCACGGGTTTCCTCGCAGGGCTTCTCGGCATCGGCGGCGGCATGGTCATGGTGCCCTTCATCACCATCCTCCTCGGCCACCGCGGCGTGGCGCCCGACCTGGCGGTGAAGATGGCGATCGCGACCTCGATGGCCACCATCATCTTCACCTCGGTCTCGAGCGTGCGTGCACACCATCGGCGCGGCGCGGTGCGCTGGGACATCGTGAAGCGGCTGTCGCCCGGCATCGTGATCGGCAGCCTGGTGGGCAGCCTCGGCGTGTTCGCGCTGCTCAAGGGCACGGCGCTCGCGATCTTCTTCGCGCTGTTCGTCGGCTTCTCGGCCACGCAGATGTTCCTCGACAAGAAGCCCGCGCCGACGCGCCAGATGCCCGGCACCGGCGGCCAGTTCGCCGCGGGCGGCGTGATCGGCTTCATCTCCGGCCTGGTCGGCGCGGGCGGCGGCTTCATCAGCATCCCGTTCATGACCTGGTGCAACATCGCGATCCACAACGCTGTGGCGACCAGCGCGGCGCTGGGCTTCCCGATCGCGGTGGCCAACGTGGTGGGCTACATCCTCAGCGGCACCGCCGTGCAGGGCCTGCCGGCCGGCGCCTTCGGCTACATCTGGCTGCCGGCGCTGGTCGTCATCGCCGCCTGCAGCGTGTTCACCGCGCCGCTGGGTGCCAGGGCCGCGCACAGCCTGCCGGTGAAGAAGCTCAAGCGGGTGTTCGCCAGCGTGCTGTACCTGCTGGCCGCCTACATGCTCTGGAAGGGGCTGAGCGGCTGAGCCGCCGCTCCGCTCGATCCGGCGCGAGAATCTTTCATGCGGGCGGCCCGGGCCGTTCGCCCCAACTCAGGAGCACGACCATGGGCGCACAGTGGAAAGCAAAGCACAAGGACCTGGCCGCCAATGCCAAGGGCCGGGTGTTCGGAAAATTGGCCAAGGACATCATGATCGCGGCGCGCAGCGGCGCCGATCCCGCGTCCAACGCACGGCTGCGGCTGGTGGTCGAGCAGGCGCGCAAGGTCTCGATGCCCAAGGAAACGCTCGACCGGGCGATCAAGAAAGGCGCGGGCCTGACCGGCGAGGCGGTCCATTTCGAGCATGTGATCTATGAAGGCTTCGCGCCGCATCGCGTGCCGGTGATGGTCGAGTGCCTGACCGACAACGTGAACCGCACCGCGCCCGAGATGCGCGTGCTGTTCCGCAAGGGCCAGCTCGGCACCTCCGGCTCGGTGGCCTGGGATTTCGACCACCTCGGCATGATCGAAGCCGAGCCGGCCACCGCGGGTGCCGATCCCGAACTGGCGGCCATCGAAGCCGGCGCGCAGGATTTCGAAGCCGGCCATGAGGAAGGCGCCACGCTGTTCCTCACGGCACCGGCCGACCTCGACCTGGTGAGCCGCGCGCTGCCGGCGCAGGGCTTCACCGTGCTGTCGGCCAAGCTGGGCTACAAGCCCAAGAACCCGGTCGATCCGGCCAGCCTGAGCGCCGAGGATCTGGAAGAAGTCGAAATTTTCCTGGCCGCGATCGACGCCAACGACGACGTGCAGAACGTGTACGTCGGGCTCGCCGGCTGACGGGCCGGGGCGGCGCTCGATCACCCGAACGCCCCCGCCGCGCGCGGCTCAGGCCTCGAGTTCGGCCGTCTCCACGAAATCGAGTGCGCGGATGTTCTCGGCCAATTGCCGAAGCCGTGCCCAGGTGCCGCCCTCACCCATGGAAGCGGTCAGAAGCAGTTGGGCGTACTCGTCGGTCATGGCGGTCCATTGCTCGAATCTGCTGTCCATGTCTCGGCTCCTTCTGCTGGTAGAAATCACAGCTCGGAGACAAGGAATGCAAAGCGCGTGCCACGACCTGCTGCGGTCCGGGCCGACTGTAGGGCTCACCTAAGTCATTGAGATGAATCGGCAGCGCCCGTCGCCGCCGATGTGCGTGTCACGTTACGGCCAATGGCTTTGTACCCGTAACACCAAAGACAACACCGTGCTGCCGAAGGCTCAACGGCCCCGAACACGGCTGGCCGCCTGCCACAGGCTCGATTTCGCGCTGTCGCGCCAGGCCTGGGCACCGATCGGCGCCGGCGCCATGCCGAAGCGGCCGAGCACCTTGCGCGAGGCATGGTTGAAGTTGAGCGCGCGGCGCCACGCCATCGACTGGCGCGTATTGAAGATGATCGACATCGAAATCGACACGTCGTCCGGCCCATTGCGCACGTGGTGGCCCGCGACGAAGGGAATGTGGATGGCCTCGCCCGGCTGGAAGGCGAAGCAGGTGCCGAGCGCGTCGGTTTCCTTCGACCAGTTGAGCCGGGTGTTGGCATAGGACACATAGGCTTCGCGCTGGACCGCTGTCACGACCCGCTCGTCCCATTGCGGGAACACGGTCACTTCCTTGCTGCCGCGGAACTGCATCAGGAAGGTGGAATAGCGGTCGATGTGGAAAGGCGTCACGCTGTTCGGCGAGGCGATGAACAGGTAGAGCTGCGGGTCGACCGCTTCCGTGCCCACGCCGTGGCGACGCATCAGGCTTTCGACGTCGCCGATCAGTTCGCGGTGCAGCGACGCGAAGGACGGATCGATCTCCGGGCCGCTGACCATCACGTACGAATCGCCGACGCGGATGTTCTCGATGGTCTCCTCGATGCTGCGCTCGGCCGGCTTGCGGCTGAACGTGCCCTCGAAGTCGTCGCCCTCCTTGAGGCGCCCCATCGAATACATCACGCGCTTCGGTGGCAACGCCGGAATCACGCGCGCCAGGTTTTCAAGGCTCAGCGCCGGGTGCCCCATGAGCTTGTGCGGAAACTTGAAGGCCTCGCGATCGAACTGCTCGAATGCCGCACCGTCCTCGAAACACTGCATCGCCCACTCCAGTTCTCGCTTGCCGCGGGCATCGGGCCGCGCGGCTGCGCCGAAATGGCGCGGGCTGGAATGTAGTCCTTTTTACTAATTGCAACAAGTTATTTCGGCGATTCGCGCCCGGATTTCACTCGTAGACGATCACGGCCTTCCCGGCCTCGGCCTGCGCGGTCCAGCTGGCCAGCGCCGCATCGTTGGGGAAGAACTTGGCGCGTTCGCCCAACTCGAGTTCGACCTTGGCGCCGCCGCGCGCCATCGTGAGACGCACCGGCAGGCCCTGGCGCAGTTCGCCCACTTCGCTCATCTCGATACGCGGCGGGAAGTCCTTCACCAGCTGCGCGATGTCCGGCGCCTTGCCGTTGACCGCCACGCGCAGATAGCGGCCGAAGCGGCAGCGCGCGGTGGCGAGGTCCCAGACCTGCTGCACCTGGAAGCGGGCCTCGAAGCCGTTGCGCCCAGGCTGCAGCCGACCGCTGACGATGACCAGCTCGTCGTCCTTCAACGTGTTGCGGTTGGCGTTCATCACCGCCTCGTCGGCGGTGGCGTCGATGGCACCCGACTTGTCGTCGAGCTTGAAGATCGCGAGCCGGCCGCGCTGGCCGTTGATCACGCGCATGTCGCTCACGATGCCCGCGATCACCTGCGGCTCGCGGCCGTCGAGCAGGTCGTCGATCTGGCGCTTGCAGAAGCGCCGCACCTCGTGCGCCACCTCGTCGAACAGGTGGCCCGACAGGTAGAAGCCGACAGCGGTCTTCTCGTAGGTCAGCCGCTCCTTCACGCCCCAGGGGGTGGCGTCGATCAGCTCGGGCTCCTGCGAAGCCGAGCCGTGTTCGCAGTCGCCGAAGATGTCGACCTGCGAGGCGTTGGCCGCCGTGGCGGCGGCGAATTCGAAGGCGCGGTCGAGCGAGGCGAGCAGGGACGCGCGGTTCTGCTGGATCGCGTCGAAGGCGCCGGCCTTGATCAGCGCCTCGACCGTTCGCTTGTTGATGCGCTGGCGGTCAATGCGCACGCAGAAGTCGTAGAGGCTGGTGAACGGACCGCCCTCTTCCCGCGCCCGCACCACCGCCTCGACCGCGAGCTGGCCGGTGCCCTTGACGGCGCCCAGGCCGTAGCGGATCACCTTGTCGGTCACGGGCTCGAAGCGGTAGTTGCCGCGGTTCACGTCCGGCGGCTCGAAGGTCATGCCGAAGTTCTTGACCGCGTCCTCGAACAGCAGCTTGAGCTTGTCCGTGTCGTCCATTTCCACGGTCATGTTGGCGCAGTAGAACTCGGCCGTGAAATGGACCTTGAGCCAGCCCGTGTGGTACGCCAGCAGCGAGTAGGCGGCCGCGTGCGACTTGTTGAAGCCGTAGCCCGCGAACTTCTCCATCAAGTCGAAGATCTCGTCGGCCTTGTCCTGCGGAATGCCGTGCGTGGCGAGCGCGCCCGCGCGGAATTTCTCGCGGTGCTCGGCCATCTCCTCGAGCTTCTTCTTGCCCATCGCGCGGCGCAGCAGGTCGGCGCCGCCGAGCGAGTAGCCGCCCAGGATCTGCGCGGTCTGCATCACCTGCTCCTGATAGACCATGATCCCGTAGGTCTCGGAGAGCATCTCGGCCACGGCCGGGTGCGGGTACTCCACGGTTTCGCGGCCGTGCTTGCGCGCCACGAAGCTGGGAATCAGGTCCATCGGGCCCGGGCGGTACAGCGCGTTGAGCGCGATCAGGTCCTCGAGCCGGGTCGGCCGCGCGTCCTTGAGCATGCCCTGCATGCCGCGCGATTCGAACTGGAACACCGCCTCGGTCTTGCCGTCGGAGAACAGCCGGTAGGTGGCGGCGTCGTCGAGCTTGATGTCTTCGTAGTTGAAGTTCTCGCGGCCCTTGTGGCGCTTGACGATGAACTCGCGCGCGATCTCCAGGATGGTCAGCGTGGCCAGGCCCAGGAAGTCGAACTTGACCAGGCCCACGGCCTCCACGTCGTCCTTGTCGTACTGGCTCACGGCCGAGTCGCTGCCCGGCTGTTGGTAGAGCGGACAGAAGTCGGTGAGCTTGCCGGGCGCGATCAGCACGCCGCCGGCGTGCATGCCGATGTTGCGGGTCATGCCCTCGAGCTTCTGCGCCAGCTCGACCAGCATCCGGACTTCTTCTTCCTTCTCGATGCGCTCCTTGAGCTGCGGCTCCATCTCGATGGCGTAGTTGTTCTTGTCGCCCTCGATCTTGGTCGCGGGCGGGTACTGCAGCGTGACCGACATGCCCGGCTTGTTCGGGATCAGCTTGCTGATGCCGTCGCAGAACATGTAGCTCATGTCGAGCACGCGGCCCACGTCGCGGATCGCGGCGCGCGCGGCCATGGTGCCGAAGGTCGCGATCTGGCTCACGGCGTTGCGGCCGTACTTGTCCTTCACGTAGTCGATCACGCGGTCGCGGTTGCCCTGGCAGAAGTCGATGTCGAAGTCGGGCATCGAGACGCGTTCGGGGTTCAGGAAACGTTCGAACAGCAGGTTGTATTCGAGCGGATCGAGGTCGGTGATCTTGAGCGCGTAGGCCACCAGCGAACCGGCGCCCGAGCCCCGGCCCGGGCCCACCGGGCAGCCGTTGGCCTTGGCCCACTGGATGAAGTCGCCCACGATCAGGAAGTAGCCGGGGAAGCCCATCCCGAGGATGGTCTTGATCTCGAATTCGAGCCGCTCGACGTAGCGCGGGCGTTCGGCGTCGCGCTTGGCTGCATCGGGATAGAGGTGCTTCAGGCGCACCTCCAGCCCTTCGAAGGACTCCTGGCGGAAGAAATCGTCGATCGGCATGCGCACGCCTTCGGACACGAAGGGCGTCGGGAAATCGGGCAATTGCGGCTTGCCCAGCACCAGCGTCAGGTTGCAGCGCTTGGCGATCTCGACCGTGTTGGCGATCGCACTGGGCACGTCGGCGAACAGCGCCTCCATCTCGGCGGCCGACTTGAAGTACTGGTCGCGCGTGAACTTGCGCACGCGGCGCGGGTTGCCCAGGATCTCGCCCTCGGAAATGCAGACGCGCGCCTCGTGCGCCTCGTAGTCCTCGGCGGCGCCGAACTGCACCGGGTGCGTGGCGACCACCGGCAGCTTGAGCCGTGCGGCCAGTTGCACCGCGGCCATCACATGCGGCTCGTCCTCGGGCCGACCGGCGCGCTGGAGTTCGATGTAGAAGCGGTGCGGAAACAGGCTGGCCAGCTGCAGCGCGAGCTCGGCCGCGCGTTCTTCCTGGCCTTGCAGCAGCGCCGCGCCCAGCGGCCCGGCCTGCGCGCCCGACAGCGCGATCAGGCCGCCGTTGAGCTCCTGCAGCCAGGCCAGTTTGCAGGCCGGCTGGGACTGGCCCCGGCCGACGTTCTGCGTCCAGGCCCGAGCCAGCAGCTCGGACAGGTGGAGATAGCCCTCGGTGTTCTGCACCAGCAGGATGACCCGGGTTAGCGCGCCGGGCTCGGCGCCCAGGCCCTCGATGACGACTTCGGCACCCAGCACCGGCTTGATGCCGGCGCCGCGCGCTTCCTTGTAGAACTTGACCGCACCGAACAGGTTGTTCAGGTCGGTGATGGCCAATGCGGGCTGGCGGTCGGCCTTGGCAGCGGCAACGACTTCGTCGATGCGGTTGGTGCCGTCGACGACGGAGAATTCGGTGTGCAGACGCAGGTGGACAAACATCGCGTCATTGTAGGAAGCCGGGCCGCCCGCGCCGACGCCGGGCCTCCGTGCAATGTGCTAGGGCGCGCCGTCCACGCCCAGCCGCGCCGCCAGGTCGGCCAGCGCCTTCCAGCCGCCCTCGCCCAGTTCGATGTGCGTGGCGTGGCGCGCGCGGTTGCGGGCTTCGTACTCCCCCGGGTACTGCACCCCCTGCTCGCCATCCGCGCCCGGCTGCGGCGGGCAGGACAGCAGGTAGTCGATGAACGCGCCGGTCTCGTGGGCCTGCCAGGCCGCCGCGCCCGCACGCGCGGGGTCGAACACCAGCGCGAACAGGTTGTTGGTCGCCAGTCCGCCGCGCGGGTGCTCGGGTTGAATCGTGCCGCCACCCGACAGCACGCCCGCCAGCAGTTCGGCCACCACGCCCAGCGCATAGCCCTTGTGGCCGCCGAAGGGCAGCAGCGCGCCCGGCGGGTTGGCGAACATCACGGCCGGGTCGGTCGTGGGATGGCCCTGCGCGTCGATCAGCGCGCCGGGTGGCGCCGCCTCGCCTTCATCGGCCAGCACCCGCGCCTTGTTGAGCGCGATGGTGCTGGTCGCCATGTCGACGATCAGCGGCGGCCGGCCGTCGGGCAGCGGGCTCGCGAAGCACAGCGGGTTGGTCGTCATGCGCGCCGCGGCGCCGCCAAAGGGCGCGACCATCGGCGGCCGATGCGTCACGTTGGTGAAGGCCATGAAAACCATGCCGGCGGCCACCACCTGCTCGCCGTAGTGGCCCATGCGCCCCAGGTGATGGCTGTCGCGCAGCGTCACGATGCAGTGGCCGTGCCGGCGGGCGGCCTCGATGGCCGAGGCCATGACCTGTTTGCCCACGAACTGGCCGAAGCCGTGGTGGCCATGCCAGGCCTGCAGGCTGCCGGTGTCGTTGAGCAGTTCGGGCCGGGCCGTGCCGTCGAGCTGGCCATCGGTCAGCGCCTTGGCGTAGCCCGGCAGGATCGAGATGCCGTGGCTGGCGTAGCCCACGCGGTCGGACTCGACCAGGTGCAGCGCCACATCGCGCGCGATGTCTTCTGGCACGCCCTGCTTGCGCAGCAGGTTTTCGACGAAGCGCAGGGCGGCGGGAATGGCGAGGCGGAAGCTCATGCGGTGGTCTTCCAGGAAATGGCGCCGGACGGGCAAAGGCCCATGGTAGGCCGCACGAAGACCGCACAGCTTGCGCCAGGTCAATGACGGGCGATGCGGGCGGCGACCCCGCGGCCCCGGCGCTTCTACAATTCCGCCCGTGCTTCCCATCCTCAACATCGCCGCCTATCTCTTCAGCGCCATTGAAGACCCCCTCACCCTGAAACCCGTGCTGCTGGCCAGCGCGCAGGCCCGCCAGCTGATGGGGACCATCCTGCTGGCGCCCGAGGGCATCAACCTGTTCCTCGCCGGCGCGCCGGAGGAAGTGCGGGGCTTCGTAGGCGAACTGCGCGCGGACCCGCGCTTCGCGGCGCTCGAGACCAAGGAGAGCTGGTCTGCCACGCAGCCCTTCCGCCGCATGCTGGTGAAGGTCAAGCGCGAGATCATCCGCATGGACCATCCCGCGATCCAGCCGGCCGCGGGCCGCGCGCCGGGCGTCGAGGCGGCCACGCTCAAGCGCTGGCTCGACCAGGGGCATGACGACGCCGGCCAGCAGGTCGTGCTGCTCGACACGCGCAATGCCTTCGAGGTCGACCACGGCACCTTCGAAGGCGCGATCGACTGGCGCATCGAGAAGTTCACCGAGTTCCCGCAGGCGCTGCTGGACCACCGCGACGAACTCGCGGGCAAGACGGTGGTGAGCTTCTGCACCGGCGGCATCCGCTGCGAGAAAGCCGCGATCCTGATGCGCGAACAGGGCGTGGAGAACGTGCTGCAACTCGAAGGCGGCATCCTCAAGTATTTCGAGACCATCGGCGGCGCGCACTACCGCGGCGACTGCTTCGTGTTCGACGGCCGGCGCACGCTGGCGTCCGACCTGAGCGCGACCGGCAATGCCGCGAGCGCGCGGGCAGCGGAAGACCCGGATCTGGCGATCAAGGGCTGAGAGTCTTGCTCCCTCTCCCTCTGGAACAGGGAAAAAACGGGTTCAAGCGTCGGTAGGAGGTCTTGCTCCCTCTCCCTCCGGGAGAGGGTTGGGGTGAGGGCTCGCAGCCCTCGACGAGGCCCATCGTCGAACGACCACCGCTGCCCTCACCCTGCCCTCTCCCGGAGGAAGAGGGAAAGAAACCTCAGGCCGGCGTGGTCCCCGTGTCCGGCGCCGGGCTCTGCACCTGGAACGGATGCCCCGGCAGCGGAATGAACTCGGTCTCGCCCGGCACCTGGCCCATGCGCTGGGCAGCCCAGTCCTCACCCGCCTGCAGGATGCGTTCGCGCCGGCTCGAGACGAAATTCCAGGTGATGTAGCGCGGGCCGTCGAGCGGCTCGCCGCCGACCACCATCAGGCGCACCGCCGTGTCGGCGCGCAGCGTGGCGCCTTGACCTGCCGACAGCGACGCCATGGTGTGCGCCTCGACCGCCACACCGTCGATGCGCACGTCGCCATCGACCGGATACACCGCCAGCTCGGGCGCCAGCGCCGGCAGCACGAAGGACGCGCCCGCGGGCAGCGCGATGTCGAGGTACAGCGTGGGTGCGAAGGTCTTCACGGGCGAGCGCACGCCGAAGGCCTCGCCGATCAGCACACGCACCCGCACACCCTGTTCATCGACCTCGGGAATCGCATCGCTCGCCGTGTGCGTGAAGCTGGGCTCGACTTCCTCGAAGGCCTGCGGCAACGCCGCCCACAGCTGCAGGCCATGGTTGACGTATTCGTCGCCGCGCAGGCGCTCAGGCTTGCGCTCGGAATGCACGATGCCACGCCCCGCGGTCATCCAGTTGATGGCGCCGGGCAGGATCTCCTGCACGCTGCCGAGGCTGTCGCGATGCATCATCGCGCCCTCGAAGAGATAGGTGACCGTGGCCAGCCCGATGTGCGGATGCGGGCGCACGTCGTGCTGGGTGTCGGGCGTTTCGGTGGCCGGACCGAAATGGTCGAAGAAGACGAAAGGCCCCACCGAGCGGCGCTGCGCGGCAGGCAGCAGGCGGCGGACCTTGAAGCCGCCACCGAGGTCTTTGTCGTGGGGGCGGAGCAATGTGGGTGCGGTCATTTTTTTCTTTCGTTCAGCGCGTGCGCGCAGCGGTCACCTCGGCCACGCGTTCGCCGAAGGCGCGCGCGGTGTCGAAGTCGCCCTTGGACATTTCGGCCGGGCTCGCGTCGGACGGCGAGACGGTCAGCAGGCCGCCGTAGCCGCCCACGTAGTTGAGCGCGTCGCGGCGCGCGGCCTTGTCGTTGGCCGGATGGATGCCCATGCTGATCCACAGGCCTCCATGCTGCATGGCCAACGTCCACAGATAGCTCAGCGTCGCGACCTTGTCGCCGTTCATGGTCGCGCTGTTGGTGAAGCCGGCGAAGAGCTTGTCCTTCCAGCCTTCCGCGTACCAGACCTTCGACGAGGCATCGGCGAACTTCTTGAACTGCCAGCTCACGCCGCCCATGTAGGTCGGCGAGCCGAACACGATCGTGTCGGCCTCGGCCAGGGCTTCCCAGCCGCCGGCGGCCAGGTTGCCGTCGGCGTCGATGGCGATCAGTTCGGCACCCGCAGCGTCCGCCACCGCCTGCGCCACGCGCTGGGTGTGGCCATAGCCGGAATGGAAAACGACGGCGATGCGGGGCATGCGGAATCCTCTTGAAAAAAGAAGTCGCAGCTTAGCGCTTGTCGATGCTCAGGCGGCCCGGACCGAAGGCCCAGACGACCAGCAGGCCGCCGACCACGGCGATGTTCTTGAAGAACATCAGCTGGTTCACGAAGGCCTTGTCGGCCGGCATGGCCCAGTAGTTGTGGAAGGCGAAGGTGGCGACCAGCGTGAACAGCGCGATGCCGATGGCGGCCCAGCGCGTCTTGAAGCCGACCAGCAGCGCCAGGCCGAGGCCGAGCTCCACCAGGATCGCGACCGCCGCCGCGACCTGCGGCAACGGCAGGCCGACCGAGGCGATGTAGCCGACGGTACCGGCAAAGCCCATGAGCTTGCTGAAGCCGGCCGGCACGAACAGCGCGGCCAGCAGGATGCGGCCGACGAGTGCGGCGACGTCCTGGCTGCCGGAGGTGGAAACGCCCGTCGAACGGGTGGCGGAAATGGTGGACATGGAAGAACTCCTCGGGTTTGGAATAGAAAAGAACAGACAAAAAGAGGCCGCCCGTAAGCAGCCAGAGGGGGAAATCAAGCAGCCAGGTCGAACACCAGCACTTCGGCATCCTTGCCGCCGGCCAGCGCCAGCTGCGCCTCGCCTTCGAGCAGCGCGGCGTCGCCGGTCACCAGCTTGCGGCCGTTGACCTCGAGCTCGCCGCGCACCAGGTGCACGTAGCTCTTGCGTGCCGGGTCGAGCGTCAGCGCGGCGCTTTCGTCGCCGTCGAGCAGGCCGGCATAGAGCCGCGCATCGGCGTGCACCGTGACCGAGCCGTCGCTGCCGTCGGGCGAGGCCACCAGCCGCAGCCGGCCGCGCTTGTCGGCCGCGTCGAACTGCTTCTGCTCGTAGCCCGGCGCGATGCCGCGTTCGTTGGGCAGCAACCAGATCTGCAGGAAGTGCGTGGTCTCGTCCTTCTTGTGGTTGAACTCGCTGTGCATCACGCCGCGGCCCGCGCTCATGCGCTGCACGTCGCCGGGCGGAATGCTCTCGACGTTGCCCATGCTGTCCTTGTGCGCCAGTTCGCCCGACAGCACGTAGCTGATGATTTCCATGTCCTTGTGGCCATGGGTGCCGAAGCCGGCGCCCGCCGCGACGCGGTCTTCGTTGATCACGCGCAGGTTGCCGAAGCCCATGTGGGCCGGGTCGTGGTAGCCGGCGAAGGAGAAACTGTGGAAGGACTTGAGCCAGCCGTGGTCGGCATAGCCGCGTTCTTGGGATTTGCGAATCGTCAACATCGTTGAACTCCTGGGCCCTGAGGCCTCTTTCGAAGAGCCGCGCCGTGTGCGCAGCGGATGTAGGTAACTTTAGGGCGCCGCATCGGACCTGCAGTGGCCCGCATTTGATGGCACCATTCAATTTTTTTGAATGAACGAGATGCCATGCCCAACGCCCGTGACGTGCTCACCCCGGAAGCCCTCGCCATGCTGCAGACGGTGGTCAGCGCCGGCAGCTTCGCAGGCGCGGCCCGCGTGCTCGACCTGGTGCCCAGCGCGCTGAGCTACCGCGTGCGCCAGATCGAAGACGCGCTCGACGTGCTGCTGTTCGACCGCAGCGCGCGCCAGGCTCGGCTCACCGAAGCCGGCGCCGAGCTGATGCGGGAGGCGCCACGGCTGCTGGGCGACGTCGAGGCCGTGGCCAACCGCGTCAAGCGCGTGGCGACCGGCTGGGAGCCGCTGCTCACCATCGCGATGGACAGCGTGATCGCGCGCGATCCGATGCTCGACCTGGTCGGCGCCTTCTACGCGCTCGAGCCGCCGACCCGGCTCAAGCTGCGCGACGAGACCCTGCTCGGCACCATCGAGGCGCTGGCCAGCGGCGAGGCCGACCTGGCCGTCGGCTCGGTGCTCGACGCGGCCAGCCTGGGCTTCACCGCGCCCTCGATCCGCACGCGGCTGCTGGGCGAGCTGCACTTCGTCTATGCGGTGGCGCCACACCATCCGCTGGCCGCATTGCCGCAGCCGATCGACGACGCCACGCTGCGTGCGCACCGCGCGGTGGCCGCGGCCGACTCCTCGCGCGCCGGCCCGCGCATGACGGTCAACCTGATCGGCGGGCAGGACGTGCTGACCGTGCCCACCATGCAGGCCAAGCTGTCGGCCCAGTTGCACGGGCTGGGCGGCGGCTTCCTGCCCGAGCCCATGGCGCGGCCCTACATCGAGGCCGGCCACCTGGTCGAGCTGCGCACCGAACGCGTCCAGCCGGTCGGGCAGATGCATCTGGCCTGGCGCGTGCGCAGCAACGCACAGCCGGGCCGCGCGCTCGAGTGGTGGCTCGCGCAGTTCGAGCACGAGGGCACGCGGCGGGCTTTGCTCGAGCGGCATCGCGGCCGCTGACGCTTCGGAACGCCGCCCAAGCCGAGGTAGAGTCAGCTGCCCATTCGTCATCGTCGCGTCATCGAACGCCATCCAGAAAGAGACCTGCCATGACCACCACCCTGCCCGCCGACCGTCACCGAAGCCCTGTCACCGGACCCCGTCACTTCGCCATCGTCGGCGCCGGCATGGCGGGCGTGGCCTGCGCCCGCACGCTGCTGCAGGCCGGCCACGAGGTCACCGTGTTCGAAGCCGAGGCGGGCGCCGGCGGCCGCATGGCCAGCGAGTCGACGGCCTTCGGCCGCTTCGACAGCGGCGCCCAGTACTTCACCGTGCGCGACGAGCGTTTCGCGCTGGCTCTGCAGACCGCGACCAAGATCTGCCGCCCCTGGAGCGCCAACCTCGTGCGCGTGCTCGATCCGCACGGCCGCGTGGCCGAGGCCGCCCTGCCCGCGCGCGACCCGCACTACGTGGCACAGCCCGGCATGGACGCGCTGGTGGCGCATTGGGCCGAGCCGCTGGGCAAGCGCCTGGTGACCGGCGCCCAGGTGCTGCAGATCGAGCCCGATGCGCTCGACCGCAGCCGCTGGCAGCTGCGCACCGAAGGCGATGCGGCGCCGGTGCACTCCGGCTTCGACGCCGTGCTGCTGGCCGTGCCACCCGCGCGTGCGCGGCTGCTGCTGGGCCGCAGCAAGATCGCGCCTGCGCTGGAGCGCAACATCGCCAAGGTCCAGGCCTCGCCCTGCTGGACATTGATGATCGCCTTCCCGCAGGCCAGCCAACCCACGCTGCCGCACCTGGGCCCGCAATGGAATGCGGCGCGCAGCACCCACCACCGCGTGGCCTGGCTGGCGCGCGAGTCGTCCAAGCCCGGCCGCGAGCCGGTCGAGCGCTGGACGCTGCAGGCCAGCCCGACCTGGTCGCAGGAACACCTGCGCGACGATGCACCGCGCGTCGAGGCCAAGCTGCTGCGCGCCTTCTCGGAGATCACCGGCATCTACGCCACGCCCAGCTATGCACGCGCCCGCTGCTGGCCCGAGGCCCAGACCCAGGCGCCGCTGGGCAAGCCGCACCTGTGGGACGCCAAGACCCGCATCGGCCTGGCGGGCGACTGGTGCATGGGGCACCGCGTCGAGGACGCGTTCCTCTCCGGCCTGTCGCTGGCGCTGGCCGTCGCCTAGCCGGGCCCACGCCGTACCGACCGCATGCGCGGCCGCTTCGCCCCCTCCCCGACCGGCCCGCTGCATGCGGGCTCGCTGGTCGCCGCGCTGGCCAGCTGGCTCGACGTGCGCGCCCGCGGCCCGCAGGCGCAATGGCTGGTGCGCATCGAGGACGCCGACACCGAACGCTGCCTGCCCGGCATGGGCACGCACATCCTGCAGCAACTGGCCGCCTGCGGCCTGCGGCCCGATGAAGCGCCGGTGTGGCAGACGCAGCGCACCGCGCACTACGCCGCGGCGCTGGAAACACTGCATGCGAAGGGCCTGGCCTATCCCTGCGGCTGCTCGCGCAAGGACATCGGCGAGGCGCTCGCGCAGCGCGGCCAGACGCCCGAGCGGCATGGCGAGCGCGTCTATCCCGGCACCTGCCGCCACGGCCTGCAGGGCAAGCCCGCGCGCGCTTGGCGCTTCGCCGCCTTCCAGGTCGAGGCCGACGTCCGCTGGACCGATCGCCGGCTGGGTCCGCAACAGCAGGACGTGGCAGCCGAGGTCGGCGACTTCGTGCTGCGCCGCGCCGACGGCCCCTGGGCCTACCAGCTCGCGGTGGTGGTCGACGACGCCGCGCAGGGCGTGACCGACGTGGTCCGCGGCGAGGACCTGGCCGACAACACCGCGCGCCAGATCCTGCTGCAACGCGCACTCGGCTTCCCGGCACCGACCTACCTGCACACGCCGCTGGTGCGCGGCGCCGACGGCGACAAGCTGTCGAAACAGAACGGCGCCACCGCGATCGACACCGGCACGCCGCAGGCCGCATTGGCCGCGCTCGACCGGGCCGCACGCGTGCTGGGCCTGCGCCCCACCACGGCGTTGAATTGCGCGGCCGCGTTGACCGGCTGGGTGCCCGAATGGCGCGCTCTCTACAATTCGCGGCCCTCATGAACTTCCCCGACACCGTGCCCCACGACCTCCCGCCCAGCGAAGACGCGCCCGCCACCGACGACGGCGAGCCCGGCGACAGCCCCCCCGACGCGTCCAAGCCGCACCCGCTGCACCGTCGCCTCAAGAGCTTCGTGAAGCGCGCGGGCCGCACCACCGACGGCCAGGCGCGCGCGTTCGCCGAGCTGGGCCCGCTGTTCCTGCTGCCGTACACGCCCGAGCCGCTGGACCTGATGGCAGCCTTCGGCGGCCGTGCCGGCCCGACCGTGCTCGAGATCGGCTTCGGCATGGGCGAAGCCACCGCGCACATCGCGACCGTGCTGCCCGAGACCAACTTCCTGTGCTGCGAAGTGCACGAACCCGGCGTGGGTGCGCTGCTCAAGCGCATCGGCGAGCAGTCGATCCCGAACATCCGCATCTGCGCGCACGACGCGGTCGACGTGATCGACCACATGCTGCGGCCCGGCACGCTGGCCGGCGTGCACATCTTCTTCCCCGATCCGTGGCACAAGAAGCGGCACAACAAGCGCCGGCTGATCCAGGCCGAGTTCGTGACCAAGCTCGCGCAGCACCTGCAGCCCGGTGGCTACCTGCATTGCGCCACCGACTGGCAGCCCTACGCCGAGCAGATGCTCGAGGTGCTGTCGCAGGAAACGCTGCTGCGCAACACGGCCGAGGCCTACGCCGAGAAGCCGCACTACCGCCCGCTGACCAAGTTCGAGAATCGCGGCCTCAAGCTGGGCCACGGCGTCTGGGACCTGGTGTTCACACGGGTCTGACCCGCGCCTGCCTTCAGTCCTCGAGACGGAAGCGGAACGGCATCTGCACCGGGTGGCGTACCGCCCGCCCGCGGGCATCGCGCGCCGGCTCATAGCGCCACTGGCGCACCGCCTCCACCACGGCCGCATCGAACAGCGGATGCGGCGTGCGCACGATGCGCACGGTCTCGGGCACGCCATCCGTGCCGATGAAGAAACGCGCGACCACCGTGCCATCGATACCGCGCTCGGCCAACGCAGGCGGATAGGCCGGGGCCGGTCCACGCAGCGGCACGGGCAACACGACGGCCACTTCGATCTGCGGCGGCGTGGGGACCGCGGCGGCCACTGGGCGCGCGGGTGGCACGACGGTGATCGCCGGCGGCACGGCGACCGCGCCGGCGGACGGCGCGGCCACATCGTCGCTCGGGGGTTTGCGAGGCATGGTGCAGCCGGCCAGCGTGAGCACGAAGGCCGCCAGGATCGGCGCTGAAGCAAGGGAACGCGGTGTCATCGCCCCATTGTCGGGGAGCTCGCGGCCGGCGTCAGGGGCCCGACGGGGCACCGCGCCGAGCGGCCGCCAGCAGCGGCAGGCGGATGGTGAAGCGGGTACCGCCGCGCGAGGAGCGGTCGACGGCGACGCTGCCGCCCTGGCGCACGACCAGCATGTGCACGATGGACAGGCCCAGGCCCGATCCGCCCGTGGCGCGCGACCGCGAGTTGTCCGAGCGCTGGAAGCGCTGGAACAGGTTCTGGCGCACGTCCTCGGGCAGCCCGCTGCCGGCGTCGCTGATGGTCAGCACCACCATGGCCGCGCCGACATCCGAGCGCAGGCGGATGCCCAGCCAGGCGCCGTCGCGCGCATAGCGCAACACGTTCTCGGTCAGATTGGAGATCACCTGCCGCATCCGGTCCGGGTCGGCATGGACCCAGGCATGCGCCTGCCCGATGTCCAGCTCCGGCACGATGCCGTGTTCGGCCAGGCGGCTGGCATAGCCGGCCACGGTGTCCTGCACCAGCACCGCCAGGTCCACCTTGGCGGTCTGCAGGGACAGGCCGCCGGCCTCCGCCATCGACAGCATGTGCAGGTCGTCCACCAGGCGCCCCAGGTGTTCGACCTGGTCGAGCAGCGTGCGAAACTCCGCACCGTCGGCTGGAATCACGCCGTCGCACACCGCATGCAGGCGCGCGCGCAGCACGGCCAGGGGGGTGCGCAACTCGTGCGAGACCGCCGCCGCCGTGGCCTTGCGTTCGCGCTCCAGTTGCTCCAGCGCATCCGTCATGTGGTTGAAGTCGTTCACCATGTCGGCCATCTCGCCCCGATCCCGGCCGGGCTCGGCACGCACCGAGAAGTCGCCCAGCGCCACGCGCTGCGCGGCCTCGGCCATCGAAGCCAGGGGCAGCGTCACGAAGCGCGAGACCCAGAAGCCCGCCACCAGGCCGAAGGGCAGGCACACCAGCAAGCCGATCAACAGCGACCACTTCTCGCCGAACAGCAGGTCGCCCCGCCAGTACTGGCCATAGATCTGCATGGCGCGCGGGCTGTCCTCCAGGGCCTGATCCTGCAGCACGTCGAGCTCCTGCCGCACGTTCTCCGGCAGGCTGCCGTAGAAGCCCCGGTACTGCACTTCCGAGAAAAGCATCACGCTCAAGCCCAGGATCGCAATGGTGACCAGCACCGTGGCGGCGATCCAGAGACCGAAGCGGATCCAGATGCGGTCTAGGGGCCGGGACATAGTCGGTAGCCGATGCTGCGGACCGTCTCGATGAGCCCTTCCTGGCCCGCGTCATGCAGCTTGCGTCGCAACTTGCTCAGATGCGAGTCGATCACCCGATCGAGCGCGTCGCTCTCGGGCAGGCAGGTCTCGATCAGGTGACCGCGCGAGAAGCAGCGGCGCGGCTGGGCCGCGAGGCAGGCCAGCAGGCGGAACTCGGTGAGCGTCAGCGGCAGCGGATGCAGCGTGCCGTCGTCGTCGACCGTCGAGGCGCCATGGGCCTCCAGGTCCACCACCAGGCGCCCGACGCGGATCGGCACCGTGCGCGCTTCGGCCGGACGGGCCCCGGTGCGCCGCAGCACCGCGCGCACCCGCGCCACGACTTCGGCCGGGCTGAAGGGCTTGACCACATAGTCGTCGGCCCCCATGCGCAGGCTCAGCAGCTTGTCGAGGTCGTCGGCGAGCGCGGTGATCATGATCACCGGGGTGTCGCTGTCGCTGCGGATGGCCTTGAGCACATCCACACCGTCCATGCCGGGCAGATGGATGTCCAGCAGCACGATGTCGGGCCGGTGCTGACCGAACAGACGCAGCGCCGAAGGGCCGTCGACCGCGCGCTGGGTGCGCATGCCGTCGCGCTGCAGGTAGGCCACCAGGATGTCGGCGATGCCCGACTCGTCCTCGACGACCAGCGCCAGCGGCCCGGGGTCGGAAGCCGTGCGGGGGGGAACGGGGAGCGCGGCGGGTCTGGGGTCGGTCACGGGGAAGCGGGGTCGCGGACGCGTTGGAGCACAAGGACCGCGATTATCCATTCCGCCGCAGCCCCATGCGCAAGGCCTTGCAACGACCATTCCCCGAGGTCGTCTCCACGCGTTCTCCACACAAACTGCAAAGCCACGCAAAGTGGCCGCGGTTCAATTCCGGGTGGTCTTCTCACGTCCTGCCGTTTTGCCCCGTCCCTTCCCTGCCGCCCCGCTTCTTGCCTGCCAGGCCCTGCTGCTTGGCGGCCTGGTCGGCTGCGCCGCCGTGGATGTGCCGCCGCTGCCCGACGGTGTGCCGGGCGCCTGGCGCCAAGCCCCGCAAGCCACAGACAAGGCGCTCGCGCCCGATCTGCACAGTTGGTGGAAGGCGCTGGGCGACCCGCAGCTCGACGCGCTGGTCGACCGGGCTCTGGCACAGAACCTCGGCGTCGCACAGGCCCGCGCCCGGTTGCGCGAAGCGCGGCTGCTGGCCGGGCAGGCCCAGGCGCAGTTCAAGCCGGCGCTGTCGGCAAGCTCGCGCTCCGTGCAGGACATCTCCGCCACCGACACCTATTTCCAGGCCAGCCTCGACGCCGTCTGGGAACTGGGCCTGTTCGGCGGCCGCGAATCCGCCGAGAAGGCAGGTCAGGCCGGCATCGACACCGCCACGGCGAACAGCATGGACGCGCGAGTCACCACGGTGGCCGAAGTCGTGCGCCGCTACACCGAGCTGCAAGCCGCGCGCACCCAGCAAGCGCTGCTGGACCAGGTGGTCGCGCTGGACCGGCGCACGCTGGAGCTGATCGACCTGCGCGGCCGCCAGCGCATCGGTGCGCCCGACGACCAGCACCAGGCCACGGCCCGGCTGGCCCAGGCGCGTGCCCAGCAGAGCCAGCCCCGGCAGGCCGCCAACCGCGCCGCGCAAAGCCTGGCCGTGCTGCTCGGACAGGCCGAGCCCGACAGCGCCTGGACCACCCGGCCCGCCGCCGCGCCTCGGCCGCCCCTGCAGGCCTTCGCGCTGCAACAGGTACCGGCCGACCTGCTGCGCTACCGCCCCGACGTCCGCCGCGCCGAAGCGGAGGTTGTCAAGACCGCGGCCGCCCTGGGCAGCGCCACCGCCGCGCTGTACCCGCGCGTCACGCTGGGCGCCTCCTTCCTGTATGCGTACAACCTCACGCAGCACCGCCCGCGCAGCACCGTCAACGACGTGCCGGCGCTCGGTCCCTCCATCGACATCCCGCTGTTCGACTGGGGCCGCCGGCGCGCCGCCGCCGACGCGCAGAAGGCCGCGCTGGAGGCGTCGCTGCTGAACTACCGCCAGACCGTGCTCGAAGGCGTGGCAGAGACCGAATCAGCCCTGGGCGCCTTGCAACAGGCCCGCGAGAACAGCGACCGGCTGCGCGAGGCGCAGCAGGCGCTGGCGCGCAGCGTGCAGGCCCAGGCCACGCGGGTCCGGTTGCGCCTGGGCAGCGAGCTGGAGCACATCGCCACCGAGCGTGCGGCGCTGCAGGTCGCGCTCGAACAGTCCAGCGCCGAGAGCAGCCGGACCCTGGCCTTCATCGCGCTGTACAAGTCGCTGGGCGGCGCGCCGCTGCCGACCGACGAAGAGACCACGCCCCTGGTCAGCGCTCCGCCGGCGCAGGCGCGCACCCCATGATCGCGCTGGCCCGCAAGACCATGGTCTACGAATGGCGGCGCTTCGCGCCCGCCGTGTTCGCCGTCGGCTTCTCCGGCGTGCTGCTGGCCGTGCAGGCCGCGCTGGTGCTGGGCATCTTCGGCAGCGCCTCGGTCTACGTGACCGCCTCCTCGGCCGACCTGTGGGCAGGCTATCCCGGAACGCAGAGCGTCAATTTCGGGCGCGACATCGGACCCGACATGGAGATGTACCTGCGCATGGACCCGGACGTGGTCGACGTCGAGCCCTACCTCTGGGTCGAAGGCGACTGGCACGGCAGCACGCGCACCGGCGGCGTGCCGGTCTTCGTCTCGGGCATCCGTACCCACGACGACGCCATGATGTTCTCGCATCTGCTGCCGCTCGCGCGGCGCGCCCAGCTGCGCGAGCCGAATGCGGTGATCGTCGACCGCTCCGATCTCGAACAGCTGGGCACCACGGTGGGCGGCCATGCCTGGATCAACGGCCACCGCGTGCAGGTCGTGGCCACGCTGTCGGGGCTGCGCGCGCTGGGCGGCGTCAACGTGCTGGCGTCCCAGGACACGGCACGCCGCCTGCAAGCCGCCGAGTCGGCCGCGGGCACGCCGTATTTCGTGGCCCGACTGCGCAATCCGGCGCTGGCCGTCGCCGCACAGGCGCGTCTGGCAGCCGCCCCGCCCGCCTTCGGCCCGCTGACCGTCTGGACCTCCGAGACCTTCGCCAAGCGCTCGCGGCTCTACTGGATCTTCGACACCGGCGCCGGCATCGCCGTGCTGTTCATGGCCGCCATCGTCTGCCTGGTCGGCGCGGTGCTGACCAGCCAGGCACTGATGGCCGTGGTGGCCTCCTCGGCGCGCGAGTACGCGATGCTCAACGCCCTGGGCGCCAGCCTGCGCGCCCTCAGCAAGGTGGTGCTGGAGCAGGCCTGCTGGATCGGCGGCATCGGTCTGCTGATGGGCACCGCGGCCAGCGCGCTGCTGCTTTGGATCGCCTCGCGCTACGACGTGCCGGTCAGCATGAACTGGACGGTCGCCATCGGGTGCGCGGTGCTGGTGATGGGCCTGGCCGTGCTCTCCGGACTGTTCGCCGTGCGCGGCCTGCAACGCGCCGAACCGGCCATGCTGCTGCGATGAAAAGCCCCGCGCGCCCCCACGCGAGCCCCAGCCTGGAAGCACGCCAGGTGAGCAAGTCCTTTCTGTCGGGCATGGTGCGCGTGCACGTGCTGCAGGCCCTGTCGATCGACATCTATGGCGGCGAACTGACGCTCATCTCCGGTCCTTCGGGTTGCGGCAAGAGCACCCTGCTGTCGCTGCTCAGCGGCCTGCAGTCGCCCGACACCGGCCAGGCCTGGGCGCTGGGCGAAGACCTCGGCACGATGACCCAGCGCCAGCTCGAGCATTTCCGCCTGCAGCACACCGGCTTCGTGTTCCAGGGCTTCAACCTGTTCGCCGCGCTCACCGCCCACGAGCAGGTGCAGCTGCCGCTGGGCTACCTGGGCCTGGACAAGCGCCGCTCGGCCGCGCTGGCCCTGCAGGCGCTCGACGAGGTCGGCATGGCGCACCGGGCCGGCGCCTATCCCGCACAGATGTCGGGCGGCGAGAAACAGCGCGTCGCCATCGCGCGCGCGCTGGCCAAGGAGCCGCAGCTGCTGTTCGCCGACGAACCCACCAGCGCGCTCGACGCCGAGAACGGCCAGAAGATCATCGACATCCTGCACCGCATCGCCCGCAACCACGGCACCACCGTGCTGTGCGTGAGCCATGACCCGCGCCTGGTGCGGCACGCCGACCGCGTGCTGACCATGGAAGACGGCCTGATCCGCAACGACTGGCAGTCCGCCGGCGCCCCTCTTTCCGCCGTGCCCACGGCAGCCTCCGCATGAAGTCCTCCCTACACCGATACGCCTTGCCTGCCTCGATGCTGGCGCTGGCCCTGGCCATGGCCGGCTGCTCGGACCACGGCAGCACCAGCATCACCGCAGCCGCGCCGGCACCCGCAGCGGGCCCACGCGACGTGGCCATGGCGCGCGGCAAGGTCGACGTCCAGGGCGGCCTGCTCGACGTGCTGCCGCAGCAGGACGGCGTGGTCGAGAGCGTGGCCGTGCGCGAAGGCGACGAAGTGCGGCGCGGCCAGACGCTGCTGAAGCTGGTGTCCGACCAGGCCCGCCTGGACGTGGGCATGGCCGAAGCCGAGCTGAAGCTGGTCCGGGCGCGCCAGCGTGCCCAGTCGGCGCGCCTGCCCGCGGCGCGCCAGCTGGCGCTGCGCACCGGCGAGGCCGCCAAGGCCGGCGCGCTCGATCCGCAGCGCGCCGACGAGGCGCTGCAGGCGCGCAGCGACATCGAATCAGCGATCGCCGTGCTCGAGGCCGAGGCCGCGGTGGCCCGGCAGAAGCTGGTGCAGGCCGAACGCGCCGTCCAGCGCCAGACGCTGACCGCACCGGTCGACGCCCGCGTGCTCCGGCTCCATGTGCAGACCGGCTCGCGCGTGGCCTCGCAGGCCACGCGGCCGGTGCTGGTGCTGCTGCCCCACCGCCCGCTGACCGTGCGCGCCGAGCTCAACGAAGCCTATGTCGCCAACGTCAAGCCCGGCATGCACGCCAGCGTGCGCATCGACGGCGACACGCAGGGGGCGTCGCAGACCGTCTACGCCGCGCGCGTGGTGCGCATCAGCCAGGCCTACGGCGCGAGCCGGCTCGACGACGACGCGGCCGCGCGCAACGTGCGGGTGGTGGAGTGTTTTCTGGAATTCGACCCGCCGGTGCCTGTGCTGCGCCTGGGTCAGAACGTGAGGGTGAGTTTTCATGAATAAGGTCATCAGGATTCGGCCATCGGCCACGCTGCAACGCACCGTCCCGCCGCCGGGCTGGACGGTGCAATGCGACTTCGACGGCACCATCGCCGTCGACGACGTCACCGACACGCTGCTGCAGCGCTTCGGCCGCCCCGGCTGGGAGGCGCTGGAAGCCGCGTGGGAGGCCGGCGAGATCGGGTCGCGCGAATGCATGAAGGGCCAGGTCGCGTTGCTCGACATGAGCGCCGCCGAACTCGACGCCCACCTCGACGCGCTGCCCATCGACCCGCATTTCACCGCCTTCGTCGAAGCCGCCCAGCGCCGCGGCATGCCGGTGCAGGTGGTCAGCGACGGCATCGACTACGCGATCGGCCGCATCCTCGGCCGCCACGGCCTGGGCAACCTGACGGTGATGGCCAACCATCTGGTGCAGACCGGCGAACGCAGCTGGCAACTGCAGTCGCCCCATGCCAGCGCGGCCTGCGTGCGTGCCAGCGGCAACTGCAAGTGCGAGCGCCTCGCCGAGCAGCGCCCGGTGCACGGCAAGGTGCTGTTCGTGGGCGACGGCAGCTCCGATTTCTGCGTCTCCGGCAAGGCCGACTTCGTGCTGGCCAAGGCCCGGCTCATCACCTACTGCCAGGAGCAGCACATCGCCCACGCGGCCTACGAGCACTTCGGCGAGGCCCTGGCCCTGATGGAAGACATCACGGCCCCCATCCGAATGACGGCATAGCGGCATGCGCACTGCGCCGGGTCGGCCACGAGCCCGTCCGCACGCCGTGCAGCACGAAGGTATTTCCATGAACCCGGACATCTGCATCACCCCTCACGAATTCTTCCTCCCCGGCCACGGCGCCCATGCGTCCACCGGGGTCCTGCTGGTGCATGGCCTGACCGGCACGCCCAACGAGATGCGGCTGCTGGGCAAAGGCCTGCAACGCGCCGGTTTCACGGTCTACGGCGTGCAGCTGGCCGGCCACTGCGGCACGCAGGAGGACCTGGTGCGCACCCGCTGGCAGGATTGGGCGGCCAGCGTGCACGCCGGCGCCGACCGCCTGCACACGCAGGTCGATCGCCTGGTGGTGATGGGCCTGTCGATGGGTGCGGTGCTGGCGCTGGAGCTGGCCGAGGAGCGGCCGGAGCGGGTCGACGGCGTGGGCGCCTTGTCCACCATGTTCTGGCACGACGGTTGGAGCATCCCCTTCTACACGCGGCTGTCCTTCCTGCTGCGGCCCTTCCGCGCACTGGGCATCGGTCGCCACAAGCTGTTCATGGAACAGCCGCCCTACGGCATCAAGGACGAGGCGCTGCGCAGGCGCGTGGTCGAGCAGATGCAGTCCGGCGACAGCGCCGCCGCGGGCCTGCCCGGCAACCCGTGGTACTCGATCATCGAGATGCGCGCCCTGTCGGACCAGGTGCGCCGACAGCTGGGCCGCGTGCGCGCACCCTGCCTCGTGGTGCATGCCACCCACGACGACATCTCGAGCCTGGCCAACGCACGCCTGATCGAGCGCAAGGTCCAAGGTCCGGTCGAGATGGTGCTGCTGCACGACAGCTACCACATGATCACCATCGACCGCGAGCGTCGCACCGTGACGGCGCGTGCCGTGGACTTCGCGGCACGCATCGCCGCGCCACGCAGTGCGACCGCGCCGCAGTCGCATGCCCACCGGGCGACCAACGGCTCGCTCGCCACATGAGCAGCGAACTGACGCCGCTGGTGCTCACGCTCTGGGTGCTGAACGTGCTGGTCGACAGCGGCGGCCAACTGGCCTTCAAGGCCGCTGCCGGCGACCCGCGCGCGGGCGACGGCCTGGCACGCTGGGCCTTCATGGCGCGCCGCCCCTGGCTGTGGGTGGGCGTGGGCTGCTACGTCGCCGAGTTCGTGCTGTGGCTGGCCTTCCTGTCGCTGGTGCCGCTGTCCGAAGGCGTGCTGCTCGGCTCGATCAACATCGTCGCGATCATGATCGCCGGGCGCTATCTGTTTGCCGAGAAGCTCTCTCGCATGCGCGTCGCAGGCATCCTGCTGATCTCGATCGGCGTCACCATCGTCGGCTGGCACGGAAGCTGAAATGGCCGACAAACGACGTTTCTATGTGATCGGCTTCCTGATGCTGATGGCCTTCGACACGCTGGCGCAGATCAGCTTCAAGGTCGCCGGCACGCAGGCCCTGCCGCTCGAGTTCAGCACCTCCTGGCTGGCGCGGGTGTTCGGCCAGCCCTGGATCTACGGCGCCTTCATCGGCTATATCGGGGCCTTCTTCGCCTGGATGACGCTGCTCAAGCACGCGCCCATCGGGCCGGCCTTCGCCGCGTCGCATCTGGAGATCGTGTCGGTGTTGCTGCTGTCCTGGCTGCTGTTCGACGAGCGCGTCGGGTGGCCGCAGATCACGGGCGGCCTGTTCATCATCGCGGGCATCGTCTGCCTGGCCTTCAGCGAAGAGCAGGACGCCGTGCCCGAGACCCTGCATGCGACGCCCCCGGACATCCTGGCCGGCGCCGCGCGCGGCCCACATGGCTGAACGCCTGGCCGTCGTGCCGCCCACGGCGGGCCTGCCGCTGCGCGCGCGCGATCTCGCCTGGCCCGGCACCGACGCCGACCTGGGAACGGCGCTCGCACGTTTCCTCGGTGTGCCGCAGGTACAGATCGAATGTTCGGGCACGGCCTGCATGGTGGTGGCGCTCACCGCGCTGCGGCGGCTGGCCCCCACGCGCACCGAGGTCGTCGTGCCGGCCTACACCTGCCCACTGGTGGCGCTGGCGGTCGCGCATTGCGGGCTGCAGCTGCGGGTCTGCGACCTGAAGCCCGGCTCGCTCGACCTCGACCCGGTGCACCTGCGCCAGCTCTGCGGCCCGTACACGCTGGCGGTGGTGCCCACGCACCTGGGCGGCCGCCTCACCGATGTGGCCGCGGCCCAGGCCTGCGCGCGCGAGGTCGGCGCCTGGACGCTCGAGGATGCGGCGCAGGCGCTGGGCGCGCGCGTCGGCCGGCAAAGCGTGGGCGCCCACAGCGACGTGGTCTTCTTCAGCCTGGCCGTGGGCAAGGGACTGACGCTGTTCGAGGGCGGCGCACTGGTGGTGCACGACCCGGCCCTGCGCCGGGCCTGCGAACAGGCCAGCGCCGAGACCGTGCCGCGACACCGGGGCTGGGAGCTGCGGCGTTCGATCGAACTGCTGGGCTATGCGCTGTGCTACCGCCCCGCCGGCCTGGGCCTGGTCTATGGCCGCCCCCTGCGCCAGGCGCTGAAGCGCGAGGACTGGGTGGCCGCCGCGGGCGACGACTTCGATCCGGAGATTCCGTTGCACCGCGTGGGCCGCTGGCGCCAGGCGGTCGGGGTGCGCGCGCTGGAACGCCTGCCCGACTTTCTGGCCCAGGGCACGGCACGTGCGCTGCAACGCCGCGAACAGCTGAGGCGCGTCACCGCACTTTCGGTGCTGGGCGACAGCCCCTCGATGCCCGACGCGGCCGGCACCTGGCCGGTGCTGATGGTGTCGATGCCCAGTGCTGCACAGCGCGACGCGGCCCTCCGCGCGCTCTGGGGCGCGGGCTGCGGCCTGAGCCTGCCCTTCGTCCACGCGCTGCCCGACTATCCGCGCTATGCGGGCGTCGTGCCAACCGCCAGCGCCGGCGCGCTGCCCCATGCACGTGACCTGGCGAGCCGCCTGCTGGCCATCAGCAACAGCCCCTGGCTCGACGATGCGCGCTTCGAACGCGTGTGCGCGGCGCTGGCGACGTTCAGCCGCTGAGCGCAGCCTCGCGTTCGCGCAACCCCGCCTTGCGCGCCTCGATGTAGTTGCGGGTCAGGGGCACGGCCTCCTGCCTGCGCGCCAGCTGGATCTGGAAGATCGCGATGTCCTGGTAGCGGAAGGCCGCTTCGGACATCGACAGGTAGAACTCCCACATGCGGCAGAAACGCTCGTCGTAGAGCGCCAGCGCCTCGTCGCGCCGGGCCATGAAGCGCTCGCGCCACAACCGCAGCGTGCGCGCATAGTGCAGCCGCAGCACCTCGATGTCGGTCACCACCAGGCCTGCGCGCTCGATGGCCGGCGTGACCTCCGACAGCGAGGGCAGGCTGCCGCCGGGAAAGATGTACTTCTCGATCCACGGGTTGTTGAAGTCCGGCACGTCGGAGTTGCCGATGAAGTGCAGCAGCATCACGCCGTCCTCGGTCAGCAGGTCGCGGCATTGCCGGAAGAAGGCGTCGTGGTTGCCGCGGCCCACGTGCTCGAACATGCCCACCGACACGATGCGCTCGAACGGCCCTCGGGTGGCGCGGTAGTCCTCGAGCCGGTAGTCGAGCGACGCGCTGACGGGCGACGCGGCGCCCAGCCGTTGTGCGGCCTCGAGCTGTTCGGTCGACAGTGTGACGCCGCTCACATGGCCCGCGCCGGCCACCTCCGCGAGGTAGCGCGACAGGCCGCCCCAGCCGCAGCCGATGTCGAGCACGCGATGACCGGGTTCGACCAGCAGCTTGGCCGCGATGTGACGCTTCTTGGCCAGTTGCGCGGCCTCGAGGCTCTCGCTGCCGGTCTCGAAGTAGGCGCAGGAATACTGCCGGTCGCTGTCGAGGAACAGCCGGTAGAGCCGGTCGTCGAGATCGTAGTGATGGGCCACGTTGGCGCGCGACTGGTTCGGTCGGTTGCGCTGCAGCAGCGGACGCAGCGCCATGCGCCAGCGATCGAGCAGCCGCACGAACGGGCCGGGTCGCACGTCCTTGGCGTCGCGCAGGAACAGCGCCAGCACATCGTAGACCGTGCCCTCCTCCACCTGCAGCCGCTCCTGCATGAACAGCTCGCCGAACTGCAGGTCAGGGTCGCGCAGCAAGGCCCAGACGGCACGCCGGTCGGTGAAACGGATGCCGGCGCGGGGCTGGCCCTGGTCGCCGAAGACCAGCGTCTGGCCGTCCGGCAGCCGCACGTTCAGGCGGCCTCGGCGCACCAGCGGGCCGAAGGCCCGGCGCAGCAAGGCTGCGGTCAATCGATCGAACATGAATGCCTCCCGAAGACTGGGAAGGAAGATCTAATCGACGCTGCCCTGCGCCTGCATCTGTGTCCGCATCGGTGTCATGTACCCGAGCAGTCGCTGGTTGAACGCATGCTGCCCGGCCTGCCAGTCCGTGAGCTGCGCCGGATCGATGGCCGTGTCCTGCCCGTCCTGCGCGCTGAGCCAGCGCTTCCAGGCCGTGCGATAGCGGTAGGCGGAGACTTCCCCGGTGACGTCGCTGCCCACGATCTGGCCGCGCAGGGCCTCGAGGATGCGCAAGGCCTGCGGTTCCCGCAGCCGGCCCTGGTCCCAGTTGGTGCGCACGACGTCGGGTGCGAACACGTCCTTGTCGATCGAGAGGTAGGTCGGTGCGGGCTGGTCGCGCAGCTGCAGCGCCAGCGCATCGCTCAGGGCTTCGGTGTCGGCAAAGGTGCGGAAGGCCGCGCCCAGGCCCAGCCAGCGCGACCAACCGGTGTCCACGCCCACGCTCCAGTACTGCAGCTTGCCGGCGCGCAGCGGTGCCAGCTGGTTCTCCCAGGCGTGGCGCCAGCCGATGTCGCCCGAGGTGATGCCCACCACCAGCACCTGGCTGACCTCGGGCAGCAGCGCCACGCGCCGCACCCACGAGCCGCAATGCACGCCGAAGGGGAAGCGCATGTTGTCGGGATGGTTGTCGAACACCACCACGCGCAGGCTCGCGCGGTCGCGACCGCGCGCGCTGCGCGCCACCAGCGGCCAGCTCAGGTGGTGGAAGTCGCCGCTGCCCATGAACACCGTGCCGTGCCGATCGACCGCGGGCAACCGGGCGTCCAGCACCTTCGCCAGGTCGCGCATCACGCCCAGGCCGCAGCCGAAACGCAGTGCCTCCTGCCGGTCCCGCAGGGGAATGCGCAGCTCGCCGGCCAGCGGGCCGATCGAGTCGTCGAGGTCGAGCACCACCGGCAGCAGTGCATTCATGGCGTGCCCTCGTGCCACTGGCGGTCGCTCTCGAAATGGCCAACGAAGCGCTTCGCGAGCCGGCGCAGCAGCGGGTTGCGCACGTACACCGCATGGCGCGTGAAGGTGAAGCGCGCGCCGAGCTGGGCCTTGACCTCGGGGTCGGTCCAGCCCGCGACGTAGTGCGTGAGACCGCGTTCGATCGCGTATTCGAGGTTGACCATCCAGCTCACGAAGTACAGGTTGCACGCGCGTGCCGCCGGGTAGGAGAAGCCGATGTACTTGTCGACCAGCTTGCCGCCGGCCTCGAAGCACAGGTTCCAGCCGACGAGGACGCCGGCTTGCCGGTATTCGAACACGATGCCGCCGGCGGACGCATCGCGCAGCACCCGCGCGAAGAAGGCGCGCGTAAGCCGGTCGAAATGCACGTCGCTCTGCGCGTAGACGGCTTCATAGAGCCGGTAGTACGCATCGATGGCGGTGTCGCTCCCGACGGCCTCGTCGCCGGTGGGCAGGCGGCGGATCTCCAGGCCCGCGCGGCTGCGCAGCTTGCGGCGCAGGTTCTGCCGGCGGCTGGACGACAGCCGGCCCAGGTAGGCATCGATGTCCGGAAAATCGATGGGCACATAGGCCAGCGCCTGCCCTTCGACCAGCACGCAGCCCGCCGCCATGCAGACCTGCACCAGCGCCTCGGCCTGCCGGTTGTCGGCCGCGTCGAGCAGCGGCGATGCGGCCGGGATGTCCTTGACGATCAGCAGCCTGAAGCGCGGCCCCCAGCGTTGCAGCAGCGCGGTCAGCCAGGCGGCCGGCGCCGCGTCGCGCGGCACCAGCGCGTACTCCGACACCGTGGTGCCGACGAAGACCGTGCGGATGCGCAGCCAGCGCGACCAGTGGCGAAACAGCGGCAAGGCCTTCGCGCGCTGCTTGAGTGTGTCGTCGGCGGTGGTCAGCAGATCGAAGGCGGCGGTGAACACCGGCGCCTGCGGAGCGCTCTCGATCACCGCGAAGCCCTCGGGCGGATGCGCGGCAAAGGCCGCGATCAGTGCGTCGGGTTCGAGTTGATGCGCGAACTGCACAAGCGCCGGAAGTCCGTCAGCTGCGCTTGGCGCGCGTCAGCAGCTGGTCGAGCAGCACCATGGCCTGGTCGATCTCCGGACGCGAGATTTCGAGCGAAGGCGCGAAGGTGATCACGTTCTTGTAGTAGCCGCCCACGTCCAGCACCAGGCCCATCTTGCGGCCTTCGAATTCCAGGTCGCCCGACAGGCCGATGTCGACCATCTTGTCGAGCAGCTCGCGGTTGGGTGTGAAGCCGTCCTCGGTGCAGATCTCGGCGCGCAGGGCCAGGCCCATGCCGTCGACGTCGCCGATTTCCTTGTGGCGCTTCTGCAGTTCCTTCAGGCCTTCGAGGAAGTAGGCGCCGCTGTCGCAGACCTGCTTGCCGTAGTCGATCTCGGCCGTCATGCGCAGCACTTCCAGGCCCAGCGCCGTGCCCAGCGGGTTGGCGGCGAAGGTCGAGTGCGTCGAGCCCGGCGGGAACACCTGCGGGTTGATCAGCTCTTCGCGGGCCCACAGGCCGCTGAGTGCGTTCAGGCCGTTGGTCAGCGCCTTGGCGAAGACCAGCACGTCGGGTTGCACGCCGAAGTTCTCGATCGCCCAGAGCTTGCCGGTGCGCCAGAAGCCCATCTGGATCTCGTCGACCACCAGCAGGATGCCGTGCGCGTCCAGCACCTTCTTCAGGCCCTTGTAGAAGTTCGGCGGCGGCACGACATAGCCGCCCGTGCCCTGGATCGGCTCGACGTAGAAGGCCGCGTACTCGCACTGCCGGGTTTTCGGGTCCCAGACGGCGTGGTATTCGTTCTCGAACTTGCGCGCGAACTCGCGCACGATCGAATCCGAGTACTCCTCGGCCGTCATGCCCTTGGGGCGACGGAACGGGTACGGGAAGGGAATGAATTGCGCACGGTCGCCGAAGTGGCCGAAGCGGCGGCGGTAGCGGTAGCTCGAGGTGATGCTCGAAGCGCCCAGCGTGCGGCCGTGGTAGCCGCCTTCGAAGGCGAACATCAGGCTCTTGCCGTTGCTGGCGTTGCGCACCACCTTGAGCGAGTCCTCGATGGCCTGCGCGCCGCCCACGTTGAAGTGCACGCGGCCGGCACGGCCCCACTTCTTCTCGGCGTCCTGGGCGATCCACTTGGCCAGTTCGATCTTGGTCGGGTGCAGGTACTGACTGGCCACCTGCGGCAGCGTCTCGAGCTGGCGCTTCATGACGTCTTCGAGGCGCTTGTTCTTGTAGCCGAAGTTCACGGCCGAGTACCACATCTGCAGATCGAGGTAGGGCGTTCCCTCGGCGTCGTACATGTAGCTGCCGTCGCAGCCGGAGAAGATCTTGGGCGGGTTCACGTAGTGAACCGTGTCGCCGAAGGAACAATATTTCGCCTCGTCAGCCAGCAGCTGTGCACTCATGGAAAAGGAACTCCAGAACTCTGAACATTCGGCGGCGGTGTCACGGCGCGAACCGTGGCGCCGAACGCCGTCAGGCCATTCCGGGCACGACGCGCCGGAGATGGATGAGCGGAGTCTGCGCGGGCAACCTTGAAGGACTGTTGCGCGTTTGTGTGCGGCTTGTGGAGAGCCGAATGGCGGGCGGGGCTAACCCGCCGCGGCCTGCAGCGCCTCGAAGGACTCGATCTCGATGCGCCCGTAGCCCACCGTGAGCACGCCCTGCCCGGCCAGCGCATGCAGTTCCTTCGACAGCGTCTGGCGCGTCACGCCCAGCATCATCGCGATCGCTTCCTGCGGCAGCGCGATCTGCCTGCGCATCTGCGACGACTGGGTCGCATCGCCCCGGGCCAGCGCGAGCAGCCGACGTGCCACGCGCGAGCGCAGGTCGCGCAGCGTCGCGTCTTCCATCAGGCTGTAGAGGCCGCGCACACGGTTGGCGAGCAGCAGCGCCATGGCCTGGGCGAAGGCCAGTTCACGCATCTGGCGCGCGAAGGCGGCGTGCGGCACCACCAGCACCTCGGCATCGGCCAGCGCCGTGGCGTCGTGCGATCGCAGCGAGCCGTCGATCAGCGAGATCTCGCCGAACCAGTTGCCGGGTTCGAGCATCGCGAGGATCGCCTCGCGCCCGTCCTGCCGCAGCGTCGACACCTTGATGAAGCCGCTGGCCAGCCCGTAGAACCCGCCCGAGAGGCCGTCGCCCTGCCGGTAGAGCATGGCGCCCCGTGCCAGGCGGTGCACCTCGGCCACGGACAGCAGGCCGTCGCGCTGCGCACGCGGCAAGGCGGCGAACCAGGGGTTGGCCTCCATCGCATCGCGATGGGCGGAGGTCACGTGGGTCGGTGCACGAAGGGACATGGCGGCGGAGCGGCGTCGGGCCGCCGGGGGTAAACGAGAGGGCCAATTGTTCGCTATTTGACAGTTGAATGGCATCCAGCTGCCTAAAGTGAGCCTCGGCCCCCACGGCCCCAAGGAGACATACGAATGAATCAACGAGCGACCTTCGTCCGCATGCAGGACAGCACGCGCGAGGACTGGCAGGCCATCGGCGGCGAATTCATGCAGTTCGCGGGCAGCCTGCCGCAGCGCGTCGTGCGGCATCTGCAGATCCTGCAGGGCGACTACGGCGGCTTTCCGGTCGACCGCTACACCCACTCGCTGCAGACCGCCACCCGCGCGCTGCGCGACGGCCGCGACGAGGAGTACGTGGCCTGCGCGCTGCTGCACGACATCGGCGACACGCTGGGCACCTTCAACCACCCGGACATCGCGGCCGCCATCCTCCAGCCCTTCGTGAGCGAGGCGAACCACTGGATGGTGCAGCACCACGGCATCTTCCAGGGCCACTACTTCTTCCACCACCTGGGCATGGACCGCGACCTGCGCGAGCGTTACCGGCAGAGCCCGCACTACGAACGCACGGCCGAGTTCTGCGAGCTCTACGACAACCCGGCCTTCGACCCGAAGGGCGAAACGCTGCCGATCGAGGAGTTCATGCCGATGCTGCAGCGCCTGATGGCGCAGCCCCGGCAGAGCCTCTACAAGTCGGTGCTGCAGAAGCCCGCCGATGCCACGGCAACCGCCACCGTCTGAACACCGAGGAAACCACCATGAACGCCACCACCCCTTCCGAAATCCAGCAGCTCGTGTCCGCCGAGGAATGGCAGTTGCGCGTCGACCTCGCCGCCTGCTATCGCCTGGTCGCGCTGTACGGCTGGAGCGACCTGGTCTTCACCCACGTCAGCGCGCGCGTGCCCGGCCCCGAGCACCATTTCCTGATCAACCCCTACGGCCTGATGTTCGACGAGATCACGGCCTCGAGCCTGGTCAAGGTCGACCAGCAATGCAACAAGGTGATCGAGTCGCCCCACCCGGTCAACCCGGCCGGCTTCGTGATCCACAGCGCCGTGCACGCGGTGCGCGAAGACGCGCAGTGCGTGCTGCACACCCACACCCGCGCCGGCATCGCGGTGAGTGCGCAGAAGAACGGCGTGCTGCCGATCAGTCAGCAGTCGACCTTCGTGCTGGCCTCGCTGGCCTACCACGGCTACGAGGGCGTGGCGATCCGCGACGACGAGAAGGCGCGGCTGCAGGCCAACCTCGGCGAAGCCAACTTCCTGATGCTGCGCAACCATGGCCTGCTGACCATCGGCAAGAGCGTGGCCGACGCCTTCCTCTCGATGTACACCTTCGAGAACACCTGCCAGATCCAGATCGCCGCGCAGTCCGGCGGCGGCGAGCTCACGCAGGTCGACCCGCGCATCGTCGAAGGCGTGGGCCATGCGATGAAGGTGCAGACCGGTGGGCTCGGCGGGGCCTTCGTCTGGCCCTCGCTGATCCGCAAGCTCGACCGCATCGACCCCGGCTTCCGGAACTGAGCGTCGCATGGACGGCACCGTCGTCATCACCCGCGCGCTGTTCGGCGCGCTGGCGCTGGTCATGTTCGGCCTGGGCCTGTCGCTGTCGGTGGCCGACTTCCGGCGGCTCGCGCAGCATCCCAAGGCCGTGGCGATCGCGCTGCTGCTGCAGGTGGTGGGCCTGCCGCTTGCCTGCTATGCCATCGTGGTCGCCTTCGGCATGCCGCCGGTGTTCGCGGTCGGGCTGATGCTGCTGGCCGCATCGCCGGGCGGCATCTCGGCGAACCTGTTCTCGCACCTGTTCGGCGGCAACGTCGCGATGAACATCTCGCTCACCGCGGCCAACACGGTGCTGTCGATCCTCACGCTGCCGCTGATCGCCAACTGGTCGATCGCGCATTTCATCCAGAGCGGCCAGCTGGTGCCCATGCAGACCGGCAAGCTGCTCGAGGTGATCGCGATCGTGCTGGTGCCGGTGCTGATCGGCATGGCGGTCGCGGCGCGCCGGCCGGCCTTCTCGGCACGCATGGAGAAGCCGGTGAAGGTATTCAGCGCCGTGGTGCTGGCCGTGGTCACGGTGCTCGCGATCGCCAAGGAATGGAGTTCGATTTCGGTCGCCTTCGCCCAGATCGGGCCGGCCGTGCTGCTGTTCAACCTGCTGAGCCTGGGCGCGGGTTACGGGCTGAGCCGCGTCGCAGGGCTCGACCGGCCGCTGGCCACCGCCATCAGCTACGAGATCGGCATCCACAACTCCACGCTGGCGATCTTCGTCGCGCTCAGCGTGCTGGGCAGCTACCAGCTCGCGCTGCCGGCCGCCATCTACTCGGTCGTGATGTACCTGACGGCGCCGCTGTTCGGGCTGTTGCTGCGGCGCGGCGCGCGCGCGGCCGCCGCCGCCCAGGCGGCGCGTACGGCGGTCGCGCGGCCCACGCCGAACTGAGTCACGGACACCTCCACCGCCGACCCTTCGGCGGTCCGTCGTCTCACGGGCGCGCGCTCGCGAGTCCCTCCCGAACGCCTGGAAAATGAGATCCGCCTAAGCTCGAGTGGTTCGTCAATTTCCAGCGCATTGCGCTGCGCACACGGAGCACTCACACGTGACCGACTCATCCGAATACAGCCCGCCCAGGGTCTGGACCTGGGACAAGGCCAGCGGCGGCAAGTTCGCCAGCATCAACCGTCCGATCGCCGGACCGACGCACGACAAGGAACTGCCCGTGGGCCGGCATCCCCTGCAGCTCTACTCGCTCGCCACGCCGAACGGTGTCAAGGTGACGGTCATGCTGGAGGAACTGCTGGCGCTCGGCCATGCAGGCGCGGAGTACGACGCCTGGCTCATCCGGATCAACGACGGCGACCAGTTCGGCAGCGGCTTCGTCGGGGTCAATCCCAACTCGAAGATCCCGGCACTGCTCGACCGCAGCGGCCCGACGCCGATCCGCGTGTTCGAGTCGGGCGCCATCCTGGTCTACCTGGCCGAGAAGTTCGGCGCCTTCCTGCCGACCGAGCCCGCGCGCCGCGCCGAATGCCTGGCCTGGCTCTTCTGGCAGATGGGCAGCGCGCCCTACCTCGGCGGCGGCTTCGGCCATTTCTACGCCTATGCGCCGACGAAGATCGAATACGCGATCGACCGCTTCGCGATGGAGGTCAAGCGCCAGCTCGACGTGCTGGACCGGCGCCTCGCGGAATCACCCTTTGTGGCGGGCGACGACTACACGATCGCCGACATTGCGGTGTGGTCCTGGTATGGCGCGCTGTCGAAGGGGCTGCTCTACGAGGCGGGTGAGTTCCTGCAGGTGCAGGAATACACCCATGTGCAGCGCTGGACCGATGCCATCGCCGAACGGCCGGCAGTGCAGCGCGGCCGCCGCGTCAACCGCACCTGGGGCGACGCGGCGAACCAGTTGCCCGAGCGGCACGAGGCCAGCGACTTCGACGTCCAGCCGCCGCAGGCCTGAGCGAGGCGCCGCCGCCATGCCGCGGCCGGCGCTCAGTGGCTGATCATCCAGGGCCGCCGCCCCGGTGCACTCTTCGCGCCGTTGGGCGCCGTCACCGTGGCGCCGCGTTTCGCGCCGCTGCAGCAGCCGCAGCCCGAGGGGTGCCTGAGCCGCGCATAGTCGCCCGAACGTGTCGGCTCGTGCGCGGCGCGCTCGTTGCCGGCAATGGCGCGGCGCGTGCCGTCGGCCATCAGCGCCAGGCGCGGCGCGCCCGACATCACGCGCGGCGCATCGGCGCCGCAGTCGGGGCACGCGGCCGGCACGTCGCGCTGGCTCACGCTGCGGATGGCATCGAAGCCGCCGCAGCCGCCGCACTGGTAGTCGTAGGTGGGCATCGTGGCGCCTTCGTCGTCAGAGGATGTCCTGCGACAGCGGCATGTCGATGCTGCCGTCGATGAACTTCGTCGGCCCGCTGGCGTTCGGGTTGATGTCGAAGTCGAAGATCTCGGTCGGCAACCACAGCGTGGCGCAGGAGTTGGGCACGTCGACCACGCCGCTGATGTGACCCTGCACCGGGGCCGTGCCCAGGATCGAATAGGCCTGCGCGCCCGAGTAGCCGAACTTCTTCAGGTACTCGATGGCGTTCAGGCAGGCCTGGCGGTAGGCCACGTTCACGTCCAGGTAGTGCTGCTTGCCCGACTCGTCGACCGAGATGCCTTCGAAGATCAGGAAGTCCTTGTAGTTGGGCGTCATCACGCTGGGCTTGAAGATGGGGTTCTTGATGCCGTACTTGGCCATGCCGCCCTTGATCAGCGTGACCTTCATGTGCACCCAGCCGGCCATCTCGATCGCACCGCAGAAAGTGATCTCGCCGTCGCCCTGGCTGAAGTGCAGGTCGCCCACCGAGAGGCCCGCGCCGTCGACGTAGACCGGGAAGAACACCTTGGAACCGCGCGACAGGTCCTTGATGTCGCAGTTGCCGCCATGCTCGCGCGGCGGCACCGTGCGGGCCCCCTCGGCCGCGGCCTTGGCACGGGCTTCGCCGGTCATCTTCCCCATGTGGGCGGTGCCGGCCGAGGGCGGGTTGGCCAGGCCGGGCACGCGGTGGGGGTCGGTGTCGATGAGCTTCTGCTCGCGCTCGTTCCACATGTCGAGCATCGGCTTGTCGGGCAGGCAACCGATCAGGCCGGGATGGATCAGGCCCGCGAAGTTCACGCCCGGGATGTGGCGCGAGCTGGTGAACATGCCCTTGAAGTCCCAGATCGACTTCTGCGCCAGGGGGAAGTGGTCGGTCAGGAAGCCGCCGCCGTTCTTCTTGGAGAAGAAACCGTTGAAGCCCCAGAGGCTGTCCTGCTTGGCGCCGATGTCGAGCAGGTCCACCACCAGCAGGTCGCCCGGCTCGGCGCCCTTCACGCCCACCGGTCCCGAGAGGTAGTGCACCGTCGTCAGGTCGATGTCGCGGACGTCGTCGGCGCTGTCGTTGTTCTGGATGAAGCCGCCGGTCCAGTCGAAAGTCTCGAGGATGAAGTCGTCACCCGGGTTGACCCAGCAGGCCATCGGGATGTCCGGGTGCCAGCGGTTGTGGATCATCTCGTTCTCGGTGGGCGACTTCGTCAGGTCGACCTTGATCAGCGTGTCTGTCATGCGTGTGCTCCAGGGTTGGTTTGTGATGGATGGCGTGAGTTGCACTGAAATTCAGCGGCAAGCGAAGAGAAGACCGTTCGGGGGACACCGTGGAACCGGCTTTGCCGGGCCACCGGTATCGCTCCCTTGAGGGGGAGTCGGCTACACGAAGTGAGCAAGAAACGGGGTACGCATGTCATACCGAGAGGTAGGTCTTGATGTGGGCGACATCGGACTTGTCGCGTGCGGTCTCGTGCACCAGCCGACCGCCCTCGATCACGAACAGGCGGTCGGCCACGTCCATGGCGAAGCTCAGCACCTGCTCCGACACGACGATCGTGATGCCGCGCATCTTCCGGATCTCGTTGAGCGCCTTGGCGATGTCCTTGATGATCGAAGGCTGGATGCCCTCGGTGGGTTCGTCGAGCAGCAGCACCTTCGGGTCGGTGACCAGTGCGCGCGCGATCGCCAGCTGCTGCTGTTGTCCCCCTGAAAGGTTGCCGCCCTTGCGCCGCTTCATGTCCCAGAGCACCGGGAACAGCGCGTAGATTTCCTCGGGGATGCGTTTGACCTTGGCGTTCTCCAGGCCGGTCTGGATGTTCTCCTCGACCGTCAGCGTGGGAAAGATCATCCGGCCCTGCGGCACGTAGGCGATGCCCTTGGCCACACGCCTGAAGCTCTCGTCGTGCGACACGTCCTGGCCCGCGACGCTGATGCTGCCGCTCTTGATCGGCAGCACGCCCATCAGGCTCTTGAACAGCGTGGTCTTGCCCATGCCGTTGCGGCCCATGATGGCCACCGTCTCGTTCGCCATGGCCTCGAAGGAGATGCCGTGCAGCGCCTCGCTCTGGCCGTAGGCGGTGTGCAGGTCTTTCACTTCCAGCATCACGTTGCTCATCTTTTGGACTCCTTGGTTATGCATCCGAAGCGGTGGTGATCGGGGCGCGTGCACGGGCCACCGGGCACTCCCCTCCACTCATTTCCCCCGCCTTCGGCTCCCGCAGCTCCTCCTTTGCTTCGCTGCGGGGAGCACCCGATGCCCCGAGCACGTGGACAGGCTGGGGTTCGGCCGTCGATGCGGGTTGAAGGGTCGCAACGCATTCAATGCCCCAGGTAGACGTCGATGACGCGTTCGTCGGCCTGCACCTTGTCCATCGGCCCCTCGGCCAGGATCTTTCCCTGGTGCATGACCGTGACCTTGTGCGCGATCTGCTTGACGAACGCCATGTCGTGCTCGATCACGATCACCGCGCGGTCGGCGCAGATGCGCTGGAGCAGTTCGGCCGTGAGCTCGCGCTCGCGCGCGCTCATGCCGGCGATGGGCTCGTCGAGCATCAGCAACTCGGGCTCCTGCATCAGCAGCATGCCGATCTCCAGCCACTGCTTCTGGCCGTGCGACAGCAGGCCTGCTTCGGTGTCGAGCCTGTCGGCCAGGCGCACGTCCGTGGCCACCTCCTGCACCTTGGCCTTGACCGCGTCGGTGCACTGGAAGGCCAGCGCGCCGAACACCGAGCGGCCCGAGGGGTACGACACCTCGAGGTTCTGGAACACGCTCAGGTTCTCGTAGATCGAGGGCGTCTGGAACTTGCGGCCGATGCCCAGGCGCACCCGCTTGTGCTCGGCCATGCGGGTGAGCTCGGTGTTCTTGAACTTGATGCTGCCGCCACTGGCCTTGGTCTTGCCGCAGATCAGGTCGAGCAGCGTGGTCTTGCCCGCGCCGTTGGGTCCGATGATCACGCGCAGCTCGTTCTTGTCGATGTAGAGCGTCAGGTTGTCGATGGCCTTGAAGCCGTCGAAGGAGACCGTCAGGTCTTCCACGGCGAGGGCGAAGTCGGTGTTGCTCATGGCGTGCTTTCGGGAGGGTTCAGACGCGCTGGCTGCTCACGCCGTCGGGCAAGGCGGCGTCGGCGGCGCGGGGCACGGGCGGCGCGGCCGGCTGTGGCGCTGCGGCCTCGCGCAGCGCCTGCCTGCGGCCCTTCCACCAGGGCACGATGTGGCTCTCCCACAGGCCGGCCAGGCCCATCGGGAAGGCCATGGTCACGCCGATGAACAGCGCCGCCATCAGAAACAGCCAGAGGTCGGGGAAGCTCTCGGAGAACAACGTCTTCCCGGCGTTCACCAGCAGCGTGCCGTAGACCGCGCCGACCAGGCTCATGCGACCGCCCACGGCGGCGAAGATCACCATCTCGATCGACGGCACGATGCCCACGAAGCTGGGCGACATGAAGCCCACCTGCAGCGAGAACAGCGCGCCACCGATGCCCGACAGCGCGGCCGCCAGGCAGAAGGTGAAGACCTTGAAGTTCGACACGTCGTAGCCCGAGAAGCGTACCCGGTCTTCCTTGTCGCGCATGGCCAGCAGCAGCGTGCCGAGCTTGCTGACCTGGATCCATCGACACAGCAGGATGCTCGCCACCAGCAGCGCGACGCAGACGTAGTAGAGGATGTACTTGGCGCTGTCGGTGCGCGTGTCCCAGCCCGCCAGCGTCTTCAGGTCGGTCATGCCGTTGACGCCGCCGGTGTAGCCCTGCTGGCCGATGATCAGCACCGTGACGATCAGCGCCACCGCCTGCGTGATGATCGCGAAGTACACGCCGCCCACGCGTCGCTTGAACATCGCGTAGCTGATGATCCAGGCCAGCAAAGTCGGCACCGCGATCACCAGGATCAGCGTGAGCGTGAGGCTCTTGAAGGGCAGCCACATCAGCGGCAGCGCGGTGATCTGGTTCCAGTCCATGAAGTCGGGAATGCCGGGCGTCGACTGGATCCTGGTGGTGACGGGGTCCGAGGCTTCCAGCTTGAGGAACATGGCCATCGCGTAACCGCCCAGCCCGAAGAACACGCCCTGCCCCAGGCTCAGCACGCCGCCGTAGCCCCACACCATCACCAGCCCGACGGCGACGAAGGCATAGGTGAGGTACTTGCCCACCAGGTTGAGGCGGAAGATGTCGAGCGTGAGCGGCAGCACCACGGCCAGCAGCAGCACCAGCAGCGCGAGGCTCCAGAGCTTGTAGCGCAGGATCGAGGCCTTGATGAAATTCATCGATGACTCCAAAGCAAACAGAGGAAATCGAAGGTGCGCGGGAACCGTAGCGAGCGGCCCGAGGTCGCGTCGAGGACCGCAGCCGCACTCCCGTGCGGCGAGGACCGCAGATGCGGGATCGGGTCGCGCAGCAGGTTCATGCGTTCCTTCAACGGCGGACCTTGGAGGCGAACAAGCCCTGCGGCCGCATCATCAGGATCAGCACGATCAGCGACAGCGTCAGCACCTTGGCCATCGAGCCGGTGATGAAGAACTCCGCGATCGACTGGGTCTGGGCGATGCCGAAGGCCGAGACCACCGTGCCCAGCAGGCTGGCCGCGCCGCCGAAGGTGACGACCAGGAAGGCGTCGACGATGTAGAGCTGGCCCGAGGTCGGCCCGGTCGAGCCGATGGTGGTGAAGGCGGCGCCGGCCATGCCGGCGATGCCGCAGCCGATGGCGAAGGTCAGGCGGTCGGTCTTTTGAGTGTCGATGCCGGTGGCGTTGGCCATCACGCGGTTGGCGACCGTGGCGCGCACCCGCAGGCCCCAGCGGCTGCGGTGCAGCGCCAGCAGCACGGCAGCGGTGGTGAAGAGCGTGAGGGCCAGCACGAACATGCCGTTGATCGGAATGTCCAGGCCCTCGGCCGGTGACCACGACCCCATCAGCCACTCGGGCAGCGTGGGGCTCACTTCCTTCGGACCGATGAAGGTGCGGAAGATCTGCTGCAGCCCGAGGCTGATTCCGAAGGTGGCCAGCAGCGTGTCGAGCGGCCGCTTGTAGAGGTGCCGGATCAGCGCCCACTCCACGCCCCAGCCGACGATGAACGCGAACAGGAACGCCAGCCCGATCGCGAAAGGAAAGTAGTAGGGCATCAGCGAGGGCGCGAGGCTTTCCGTGAGCCGCGCCGCCATGTAGATGGTGTAGGCCCCGATGGTCATGAACTCGCCGTGCGCCATGTTGATGACGCCCATCTGGCCGAAGATGATGGCCAGGCCCAACCCCATCAGCAGCAGCACCGCGAACAGGCTCAGCCCCGCAAAGCCCTGCATCAGGCCGATGTTCCACATGTCTGAAATGCTCATGGCACTGCGTCCGGTAAGAGTCGGGAACAAGTCGTGGGACACCGCGGAACCGGCTTTGCCGGGCCGCTGGTGTCGCCCCCCTAAGGGGGAGGCGGCTACACGAAGTGAGCCGCTTCGGGGGTGGGCTTACTGATAGCCTTTGGGGAACGGATCGGGCTTGATCAGCTCGGCCGATTCCGCGACCACCTTGAAGCTCCCGTCCAGCTGCCCCTGCCCGATGCGGGCCTTGCTCCACAGGTGGTGGTTGGCGTCCAGCTTCACATAGCCTTCGGGTGCGGTCTTGAGCTCGATGCCCGGCGAGGCGGCGACCACCTTGTCGATGTCGAAGCTGCCGGCCTTCTCGACCGCGGCCTTCCACAGCCAGGGGCCCAGGTAGCCGGCCTGCGTCACGTCGCCGATCACCGCGTCCTTGCCGTACTTGGCCTTGAAGGCCTCGACGAACTTCTTGTTGTTCGCGTTGTCCAGTGACTGGAAGTACTTCATCGACGAATAGAAGCCGGCGAAGTTCTCGCCACCCACGCCGGTCATTTCGTCTTCGGTCACAGCCAGCGTCAGCAGGAACTGCTTGTCGCCGGTGATGCCCGCGGCCTTGAGCTGCTTGTAGAAGGCCACGTTGGAGCCGCCCACCACCGCCGCGAAGATGCAGTCCGGCTTGGCGACCTTGATCTTGTTGATCAGCGAGTTGAAGTTGGTGTGGCCCAGCGGGTAGTACTCCTCGCCCTTGACCGAGCCCTTCTGGAAGTTCTCGATGTGCTTGCGCGCGATCTTCATCGAGGTGCGCGGCCAGATGTAGTCGGAGCCGACCAGGAAGAAGGTCTTGGCCTTCTTCTCCTTCGCGCCCCAGTCCAGGCCCCAGATGATCTGCTGGGTGGCCTCTTGCCCCGTGTAGATCACGTTCTTGCTCTGCTCCAGGCCTTCGTAGAAGGTCGGGTAGTACAGGAGGCCGTTCTCCTTCTCGAAGATCGGCAGCACCGCCTTGCGCGAGGCGCTGGTCCAGCAGCCGAACACCGCCGCGCAGTGGTCGTTGACCAGCAGCTTCTTCGACTTCTCGGCGAAGGTGGGCCAGTCGGAGGCGCCGTCTTCCTTGATCACCTTGATCTTGCGGCCCAGGATGCCGCCCATGGCGTTGATCTGGTCGATGGCGAGCTGTTCGGCCTGGATCGAGCCGGTCTCGGAGATCGCCATGGTGCCGCTGGACGAGTGCAGCTGGCCGACCGTGACCTCGGTGTCGGTCACCGCCAGCTTGGTGGTGTTGACCTTGGCGGTCGGGAACTGCTGGCCGAAGCTCAGGCCGCTCAGGCCCATGACCGGCAGCACGGCCGCGCCCTGCAGCAGGCGCCGGCGGCGCAGCGCGAGCTGCTGCTGTGGCGACATCGAATCGACGGACGGATCTTGATCGCGGTCATGGGCCATTGAGGATCTCCAGGCAAGGATGGAAGGGTTGAAAGACGGGCAAGCACCAGGGCCGGGGTGCACCAACGCCGTGCGGCGCCCGGCACACCGAGCACCATGGCCGTGACTGTAGGAAGGGATGGCGCATCGCCGAATACGTCAATCAACGTAGCCGCGCCCTGCCCCTGTGCGGCGAGACTCACGGACCGTTTTCATCGGCCGGACGGACAAGGAGCGCTTCTTGCAACGACTGGGCACATTCCAGAAGAAAGAACGGAACATGCCGCCCGTCACCGGTCAGAAGATCTTTCGCATCCGCCGCGAATACAACACCTGGGTCGCCAACGAGACGCTGGAGGACTACGCGTTGCGCTACACGCCGCGCAGCTTCCGCAAGTGGTCGGAGTTCCGCGTGGCCAACGCGGCCTTCGGCGCCACTTCCTTCCTCGCGCTGGAGGCCATCGGCGGCGCGATCGCGCTGAGCTACGGCTTCGAGAACGCGTTGTGGGCGATCCTGGTGGTGGGCCTGATCACTTTCCTGACCGGGCTGCCGATCTGCTACTACGCCGCCAGGTACGGCGTCGACATGGACCTGCTCACCCGCGGCGCCGGCTTCGGCTACCTGGGCTCCACCCTCACCTCGCTGATCTACGCCAGCTTCACCTTCATCTTCTTCGCGCTGGAGGCCGCCATCCTGGCGCTGGCGCTGCAGATGTACTTCGACTGGTCGCTGGCGGTGTGCTACCTGGTGTCGTCGATCGTCATCATCCCGCTGGTGATGCGCGGGGTCACCATGATCTCGGCGCTGCAGCTGTGGACGCAGCCGGTCTGGCTGTTCCTGTTCGTCTGCCCCTTCGTGGCGGTGCTCTGGAAGAACCCGCAGGCCGTCGTCGACTTCACCGGCCTGGTCGGCCGCATTTCCGGCGGCAACACCTTCGACCCGCTGATGTTCGGCGCCGGCGCTACCGTGGCCTTCGCGCTCGTGGTGCAGATCGGCGAGCAGGTCGATTACCTGCGCTTCCTGCCCGAGAAGACGGCCGCCAACCGCGGCCGCTGGTGGGCCGCGGTGCTGGTGGCAGGGCCGGGCTGGATCGTGCCGGGCATGCTCAAGATGATGGGCGGCGCCTTCCTGGCCTTCCTGGCGCTGCAGCACGAGATCCCGGCGGCGCACGCGCTCGAGCCGACCCGCATGTACCTGGCCGGCTTCGCCTACGTCTTCAGCGACCCGGCCTGGGTGCTGGGCATCACCACGCTGTTCGTGGTGATCTCGCAGATGAAGATCAACCTGACCAACGCCTACGCCGGCTCGCTGGCCTGGTCGAACTTCTTCGCCCGGCTCACGCACAGCCACCCGGGGCGCGTGGTGTGGCTGGTGTTCAACGTGCTGATCGCGCTGCTGCTGATGACGCTGGGCGTGTTCGCCGCGCTGGAGAAGGTGCTGGGCCTCTACAGCAACATCGCGATCGCCTGGGTCGGCGCGCTGGTGGCCGACCTGGTGATCAACAAGCCGCTGGGCTGGAGCCCGAAATCGATCGAGTTCAAGCGCGCGCACCTCTACGACATCAACCCGGTGGGCCTGGTGTCGATGCTGGTGGCTGCCACGGTCGCGATGGTGGCCTATGCCGGCCTGCTAGGACGCTGGCCCGAGGCCTTCGCGCCCTTCATCGCGCTGCTGACCGCGCTGGTGGTCTCGCCCCTGCTGGCCTGGAAGACGAAGGGCCGCTACTACCTGGCGCGCACCGACATCCGGCACTGGCAGCCCGGCGAGATGGTGCGCTGCTCGGTCTGCGACAACCGCTTCGAGTCGGAGGACATGGCGCATTGCCCGGCCTACAGCGCGCCGATCTGTTCGCTGTGCTGCACGCTCGAATCGCGCTGCCACGACGGCTGCAAGAAGGACTCGCGGGCTTCGCAGCAGATCGGCCTGTGGCTCAAGGCGCTGCTGCCGCCGGCGCTGGCGCTGCGCCTGAACTTCCGGGTCGCGCACTACGTGCTGGTGGCGGCCTCGCTGGTCGCGCTGCTGGCCACGGTGATGGGCATCGTGTTCGCGCAGGAAGGGCTCTTGAACGCGCACGCCGCCGACGTGTACCTGCGCGCACCCTTCCTCAAGGTCTTCGCGCTGCTCGCCATGGTGGCCGCGGTGGCGGCCTGGTGGGTGGTGCTGGGCAGCGAGAGCCGCAAGATGGCGCAGGAGGAATCGAACCGCCACAACCACCTGCTCACGCTGGAGATCGAGGCCCATCGCCGAACCGACGCGGCCCTGCAGAGCGCGAAGGAAGCGGCCGAGGCGGCCAACCAGGCCAAGACCCGCTACGTGGCGGGCATGACGCACGAGCTGCGCACGCCGCTCAACAGCATCCTGGGCTATTCGCAGATCCTGCTGAAGAACGACAACGCCGCCCACCCGCCGCGCGCCGCGGTGCAGACCATCCACAAGAGCGGCGAACACATGCTGGGGCTGATCGACGGGCTGCTCGACCTGGCGCGCATCGAGGCCGGCCGGCTGCAGCTGGAGCCGATGCCGCTCGCCCTCCCCGGCTTCCTCGACGAGGTGGTGCGCATGATCCGCCCGCAGGCCGAAGGCAAGGGCCTGGCCTTCGTCTACACGCAGAGCGGGCGCGTGCCAGCCTGGGTGCACGCCGACGCCAAGCGGCTGCGCCAGATCCTGATCAACCTGCTGACCAACGGGGTGCGCTTCACCGAGGCCGGCACCGTGACGCTGCATGTCGACGCCCGGCGCGAGGTGCTGCGCTTCGACGTGGTCGACACCGGCATCGGCGTGGCGCCGCAGGACCACCAGCGCATCTTCCTGCCCTTCGAGCGCGGCGCCGCCGGCCGCCGCCACGGCGAGCCGGGCACCGGGCTGGGCCTGACCATCACCGGGCTGCTGACCTCGCTGATGGGCGGTGAGCTGCGCATGAGCGCGACCTCCAGCCAAGGCAGCACCTTCAGCGTGCGGGTCTACCTGCGCGAGGTGGCCGACCCCGGGCCGCAGGCCGAAGCGCAGCGCCCGATCTCGGGTTATTTCGGGCCGCGCCGCACCCTGCTGGTGGTCGACGACCAGCCGGTGCAGCGCCAGATGCTGGCCGGCATGCTGACGCCGCTGGGTTTCGACGTGCAGGAGGCCGCCAGCGGCACCGAATGCCTCGACAGCCTGCGCGAGAACGTGCCCGCGGCGATCCTGCTGGACATCAGCATGGACGACATGGACGGCTGGGAGACGGCCATGCGGGTGCGTGCCGCCGGCTTCGAGCAGGTGCCGATCGTCATCGTGTCGGCCAACGTGTTCGAGAACCAGGCCGAGCGCCTGCGCGCCACCGGCTGCCAGGCCTTCATCGGCAAGCCGGTGATCGAGTCGGAACTGATCGCCACGCTGGAGCGCCATCTGGGCCTGCAATGGCTGCAGCACGCCCCGCCGCCGGCGGCGCACGACCTGCCGTCGCTGCCTGCCGAGCCGATCGCTCTGCCCGAGGACGCGCGCCTGGAGCTGATGCGGCTGGTACAGGTCGGCCATGTGCGCGGGCTGCAGCAGGCGCTCGACCGGATCGCCACGGGCGACCCGGCGCTGGCGCTCGCCTGCACGCAGTTGCGCGGCATGCTGACCCGCTTCGAACTCGAGGATTTCAAGAACGCGCTCGCGGAGGATGCCGATGCACCCAGTGCCTGAGAACGACCGTCCCGTGGTGCTGGTGGTGGACGACGCCCCCAGCAGCCTGGGCATGCTGTGCGACACGCTGGAGGCCAGCGGCTACACCGTGCTGGTGGCGGCCGACGGCGAATCGGCGCTGCAGCGGCTCGAGCTGGTGGTGCCCGACGCCATCCTGCTCGACGGGATCATGCCGGGGCTGTCGGGCTTCGAGACCTGCCGCCGCATCAAGGCCAACCCGGCGCTGGCCCACATCCCGGTGCTGTTCATGACCGGCATGTCCGAGACGCAGGACGTGGTCGAGGGCTTCGCCTGCGGCGGCGTCGACTACGTGGTGAAGCCGATCCGCGCCCAGGAAGTCCTGGCGCGGCTGCACACCCACGCGCGCAACGCCCGCATCACGCGGATGGCGCGCGATGCGGTCGACGTGGCGGGCATGGGCGTGGTCTTCGTCGACACCCGCGGCCGGCTGGCCTGGCGTTCGCCCCAGGCGGCCCTGTGGCTGCATGCGCTGGGCGAGCCGGCCGCCCCCGGCCAGCTGCCCGGCGTGCTCGACGCCGCACTGGCGGCGGGCGGCAGCGTGGTGGTGACCACCGCCGCCGGCACGCGGCTGTCGGTGCGCAACCTGGGCTCGGCCACGCTGGGCGAGACCATGCTGCTGCTGGCCGTGCACCGCGAGGGCCCGGCCGCCGCCGCGCGGGTGAGCGAAGCCGCCCTCACCCCGCGCGAGACCGAGGTGCTGTCCTGGCTGGCCAAGGGCAAGACCAACCGCGACATCGGCGACATCCTCGGCATGAGCCCGCGCACGGTGAACAAGCACGCCGAGCACATCTTCGAGAAACTGGGCGTGGAGACCCGATCCGCCGCGGCGGCACTGGCCAGCGGACACCTGGTCTGACGATGCCGGCGACCGGAAACGGCGCGTCCGACCGCATAGACTGGCGTCCTCCGAAGCTTTGCGCCCGCCGGGCCGCCCGATGCCATGGACCGTTCGCCCCTCTCCACTGCTTTCACTGCTTCCACCGCCGCGATGCGCGCGGCCTTCGCGCCCACCGGCACGCTGCGTGCGTCCATCAACCTGGGCAACCCGATCCTCGCCGCGCGCGACGCGACCAGCGGCCTGCCGGTCGGCGTGTCGGTCGATCTGGCGCAGGCGCTCGCGCAGCGCCTCGAAGTACCGCTCGAGTGCGTGGTGTTCGACAAGGCCGCGCAATCGGTCGAGGCGGTACGCAACGAGCGCGCCGACATCGGCTTCTTCGCCATCGATCCGGCGCGCAGCGAGGGGCTGGGTTTCAGCGCGGCCTATGTGCTGATCGAAGGCAGCTATCTGGTGCCGGGCAGCGCCTCGCTGCAGGACAACACCGAAGTCGACCGCGCCGGTACGCGCGTGGGGGTGGGCTCGGGCAGCGCCTACGACCTGTTCCTGACCCGCGAGCTCAAGGCCGCGCAAATCGAGCGCTTCTTCAACGCCGAGGCGGTGACCCAGGCGCTGAAGGACGGCCACATCGAGGTCGCGGCCGGCATCCGCAAGCAACTGCAGACGCTGGCCCAGTCCGACGCGGGCCTGCGCCTGCTGCCCGGGCGCTTCATGGTGATCCAGCAGGCGATGGGTCTGCCGGCGAGCCGGGGTGCGGACGCGCGGGCCGCACTGGCCGCCTTCGTCGAGGAGATGAAGGCCAGCGGCTTCGTCGCCGATGCGCTGGCGCGCCACCGCATCGACGGCGGCAGCGTGGCGCCGGCAGCCTGAGCGGCCAAGGCCGCTACAGCAGGTCTTCGGGCAGCAGTTTCAGCAGCAACCAGTCCTTGAAGCTCCCCAGCCAGCTGCCGCCGGGTTCGTCGGTGATGCGCTTCTGGCTGCCGTCAGGGTCGTGCTCGATCCATTCGACGCCCTCGCCCTCTCCGCTCAGGCTCAGTTCGTAGGCCCCCAGCGAACGCAGTGTCATGAGCTTGCCGAACTGCTCGGCCAATGCCGGGCTGTCGACCAGGATGCCGATCTCGGTGTTGAGCCGCGCGGAGCGGCCGTCGAGGTTCATCGAGCCCAGGAAGATGCGGCGCCGGTCGACCAGGGCCACCTTGGCGTGCAGCCGCCCGGAAGAGCTGCGGAAATCGCCCAGCCCGGCCTGGCGCGGCGCCAGCTTGGACCCCAGCTCGAACACGCGCACGCCGGCCTTGAGCATGCGGTAGCGGTACTTGGCATAGCCGGCATACACCAGCGATTCGTCGGTCGCATCGAGCGAGTTGGTGAGCACGATCACCTGCACCTGGTTGTCGACCGCCAGCTTCAGCAGCTTGACACCCTCCTCGCCCGGAATGAAATAGGGCGAGACCATCACCACCTCGGAACGCGCACCGCTGAGCATGGCGATGGTGCGCTGGGTGACGCTGTCGGCAAAGCTGGCCTCCGGGTCGTCCATCGCGACCTTCTTGGGCGTGTCGGCAATGGCGCGGCCGTCGCCCGGGATCTGCACGAGGCGGCCGGCCTGCAGTTGGCGTTCAATGGGCGCATGGCCGAGGATGTCGGTGCGGCCTTCGGTGGCCGCCGGGGCGGCCCCGGCCAGCCGCGCCTGCAGCCAGTCGCGTGTGACCTCGCCGTCGGCCGGGACCTGCATCAGGTTGCCGATGGGGCGCGCCTGCGAACTGTTCCAGAAGTCGTCGAAGGTGTCGGACAGCTCGGGCACCACCGGCCCGCTGACGAGCACGTCGAGGTCGATGAAGTTCGCGACGTCGCTGCGCATGAAGTATTCGTCGGCGATGTTGCGCCCGCCGGTGATGGCCAGGCTGTTGTCGGCCACGAACAGCTTGTTGTGCATGCGCCGGTTCACGCGGCGGAAGTCGGCCAGCGACAGGGCCAGCCGCAGGCCGAGCGGCCCGCTGCGCACCGCCAGCGGATTGAACAGGCGCAGCTCGAAGTTGGGCTGCGAGGCCAGCGCGGCGAACAGGTCGTCCTTGCCCGCGGTGTAGAAGTCGTCGACCAGCAGCCGCACCCGCACGCCGCGCCGCGCGGCATCGAGCAGGGCAGCCAGGAACTGCTTGCCGCTCGCGTCGTCCTGCAGGATGTAGTACTGGGCGTCGAGCGTCTTCTCTGCCGCGCGCGCCAGCGCCAGGCGCGCGTTGAAGGCGGTCGGGCCCTCGGGCATCAGCTGGAAGCCGGAGAAGCCGGTGGGCATGTCCTGCCCGCTGGCCAGCGCGATCTGCGCCAGCCGGGTGTCGGCGACGTCGGTGAACGCCGCCGAGAACCGCTCGGGCTGCGGCGGCGGCAGCCCGGCACAGCCCACCCCCATCACCGCCACCAGCAGCGCCGTGGCACGCAGGAGTCGCTGAAAGGTCAGCGGCATGATGGCGTCACCACCGACGCGGGATCAGACCCGCTCGGCCACCCAGCCCTGTACCGAGGCCAGCGCGACCGCGAGGCCGCTGGCATCGGTGCCGCCGGCCATCGCCATGTCGGGTTTGCCGCCGCCCTTGCCGCCGACCTGCTGGGCCACGAAGTTGACCAGCTCGCCGGCCTTGACCTTGCCCAGCGCGTCGGACGTGACGCCCGCGGCCAGCTGCACCTTGCTGCCCTCCGCGATCGCCAGCACGATCACCGCGCTCTTGAGCTTGTCCTTGAGTTTGTCCATGGTGTCGCGCAGCGTCTTGGCGTCGCCACCGTCGAGCTGGGCCACCAGCAGCTTGATGCCCTTGAGGTCGATCGCCTGCGTGATGAGTTCGTCGCCCTTCGACGACGCCAGCTTTCCCTTGAGCGTGCCGACTTCGCGTTCGAGCACCTTCATCTGGTCGAGCAACTGCGCCAGGCGCGCCTGCAGTTCGGCCGGGGCCGACTTGAGCGTCTGGGCCGCGGTCTGCACCGCCGATTCGAGTTCCTGCAGGTAGGCCAGCGCGTTGGCGCCGGTGATCGCCTCGATGCGGCGCACGCCCGCGGCCACGCCGCTCTCGCTGGTGATCTTGAACAGGCCGATGTCGCCGGTGCGGCTCACATGCGTGCCGCCGCAGAGTTCGCGGCTGGAGCCGATGTCGAGCACGCGCACGCTCTCGCCGTACTTCTCGCCGAACAGCATCATCGCGCCGGTCTTCTGGGCCGACTCGATGTCCATCACACGCGCCTGCGTGGCCGCATTGGCCAGGATCTCGGCGTTCACGCGCTTCTCGATCTCGAGGATCTGCTCGCGCGTGACCGCGGCGTTGTGCGCGAAGTCGAAGCGCGTCTTGTCGGCGTCGACCAGCGAGCCCTTCTGCTGCACGTGCGTGCCCAGCACCTCGCGCAGCGCCTTGTGCATCAGGTGGGTCACGCTGTGGTTGCGCATGGTCGCGTGGCGGCGCTCGCCGTCGACCGCGGCCTTGACCGCGTCGCCGACCTTGAGCGTGCCCTGGGTCTGGGTGCCGTGATGGCCGAACACGTCGGCCTTGATCTTCTGCGTGTCGTCGACACCGAACTGCACGCCCTCGGCAATCAGCACGCCCTGGTCGCCGACCTGGCCGCCGCTCTCCGAATAGAAGGGCGTGGTGTCGAGCACCACGATGCCAGGCTGGCCTTCCTTCAGTTCGGACACCGCCGCGCCTTCGAAGTACAGCGCCTGCACGGTCGCCTGCGCCTCGAAGTGCTCGTAGCCGGTGAAGGTGTTGCCCGCACCCGCGTACTCGACGTTGCGGTCCATCTTGAACTTGCCGGCTGCGCGGCCAGCGGCCTTCTGCTTTTCCATGGCGGCGTTGAAGCCGGCCTCGTCGACGCTCACGCCGCGCTCGCGGCAGACGTCGGCCGAGAGGTCGAGCGGGAAGCCGAAGGTGTCGTGCAGCTTGAACGCGACCTCGCCCGGCAGCGTGGTCGCGCCGCCGGCCAGGGCCGTGTCGAGGATGTCCATGCCGTTGGCCAGGGTCTCGAAGAAGCGCTCTTCCTCGGCCTTGAGCGTGTCGGTGATGTGCTTCTGCTCGGCCACCAGCTTGGGGTACGCGTCGCCCATGATGGCCACGAGGTCGGGCACCAGCTTGTGGAAGAAGGGCTTCTTTTGGCCCAGCTTGTAGCCGTGGCGGATGGCGCGGCGGATGATCCGGCGCTGCACGTAGCCGCGGCCCTCGTTTGAGGGGATCACGCCGTCGGTCACCAGGAAGGCGGTGGCGCGGATGTGGTCGGCGATCACGCGCAGGCTGTTGTTCGCCAGGTCCTTCTCGCCGGTCTCGCGGGCCGCGGCCTTGATGAGCGCATCGAACAGGTCGATCTCGTAGTTGCTGTGCACGTGCTGCAGGATCGCGGCCAGCCGCTCCAGGCCCATGCCGGTGTCGACGCAAGGTGCGGGCAGCTTCTTCACGCTGCCGTCGGGCTGCATGTCGAACTGCATGAACACGTTGTTCCAGATCTCGATGTAGCGGTCGCCGTCTTCGTCCGGGCTGCCGGGAGGGCCGCCCGCGATCTCGGGGCCGTGGTCGAAGAAGATCTCGCTGCACGGGCCGCAGGGGCCGGTGTCCGCCATCATCCAGAAGTTGTCGGACATGTAGCGGCCGCCCTTGTTGTCGCCGATGCGCACCACGCGCTCGGGCGGCAGGCCGATCTCTTTCGTCCAGATGTCGTAGGCCTCGTCATCCTCGATGTAGACGGTGGCCCAGAGCTTTTCGGCCGGCAGCTTGTAGACCTCGGTCAGCAGTTCGAAGGCCCACTTGAGCGACTCGCGCTTGAAGTAGTCGCCGAAGCTCCAGTTGCCCAGCATCTCGAAGAAGGTGTGGTGGCGTGCGGTGTAGCCCACGTTCTCGAGGTCGTTGTGCTTGCCGCCGGCGCGCAGGCAGGCCTGCACCGAGGTCGCACGCTGGTAAGGACGCTTGTCCTCGCCGAGGAACACGTCCTTGAACTGCACCATGCCCGAGTTGGTGAACATCAGGGTCGGGTCGTTGCCCGGCACCAGCGGGCTGGACGGCACGATGGTGTGGCCCTTCGAGGCGAAGAAATCGAGGAAGGTCTTGCGGATGTCCGCGACCGTGAAGGTGGGCTGGCTCATGGGATGAAGGGGCTGGCGCAGCGGGACAAGGCGCCCGCTAACTGCTTGATTTGATTGGCCATTCGATTATAGGTTTGGGGGCGGCGCTTCACCCGCGCCGGCCCATTCCGATGGCGGCACCGCGCCCTCCCCCGGCCAGGCCCTACTTCAGGTCCATGAAGTTGCTCTCGATCCAGACCCGGCCTTCCTCGTTCAGCGCGAGGTCGAGCGCCTTGTCCTTCGAGATCTTCTTTTCCTTGATGGCCACCGACAGCGGGTTCTCGAACGAGTCTTCCTTGCGGTGGTTGTAGATGCGCTCGTTGCCCTCGGGATCGTTGTAGATGTAGGACACGCTGATGCCGTCGAGGTCGGCGAAGGGCTGCAGGAACTCCATGAATTGCGAGGCGGTGATCCCCTCGGCCCTGATGGCCTGCCAGTGCTTGAAGTAGATCGACTGGCCCAGCACTTCCTCGCGGCGCTGGATCTGCCGGGCGAGCTGCGGGTCGGGGTCGGGCGCCTTGCGTGGCCATTCGCGAGGGGCGATCGGGACGACCTTGGGCGGCGCGGACGGCGGCGGCGGAACGGGTGGCGGCGGCGGCGGCGCCACCGCGGGCGCCGGGAAGGTCGGCGGCGCGATCGCCGTGCTCGGCCTGTTCGCCATGGGCTCGCGACCGCGCAGCAGTCGCCGCAGGCGATCGATCATGGGGAGCCCGCTTGGGTCCGCTCGTTGGCCGCCTGGTGCGCCACGGTCGGATCCGACAGGATCAGCACGGCACGGTAGGCCGCGCGCCCGGCCAGCTTGGCGTCCTCGGCCAGCCGCTTCCAGCTGCGCTCCTGCTCCTGCGGCGAAAGCGCCGCCGACTGGCGCAGCAGCGTGCGGCTGATCTCCAGCAGCGCGTGCGCCGAAGTCAGGCACAAATGCACGGCCGACAGTTCGGGCCGGTCGCGGTAGTACGCCATTTCGGTCTGGCGCACGTCGACCTGGTCTTCCGCCGAGAGCATGCCGAAGTCGGTCGACCGACAGAACGGCACGCTGCCGAAGGCACCGCCGAAGCCCTGCATGGCCGCCTCGATGGCGGCCGATGCTTCGTCGACAAGCAGGGCCTCGCGCTCCCTCAGATCCATAAGTGTCTTCCGTACGTTTGCATGTTTCCCCCACGAAGGAAGGCGTCTGGCTCCGGCGCCCTCACCGGGTCGGACCTCGATGAACGGGCGAGCAGCGGATGGGGCCGGATGCTACCGCGCGCCTTTCCGGCGTCCGCAAGCGAAAGGATGAATTCGATGCCGCCAGTGTCAAAAGTAACAAATTATGCAAAAAAGTACTGAATTGTCTCAGCATTGTTACCTGACTGTGCAGTCCATGGCGGGCGCCGCCACGCCGCGCGCCCCCGCCGTTCAAGCGGCCAGCGCGGAGGGGTGTTTCAGGTTCAAGTACCTCCAGTACGCGACGTAGCCGGAGAGGTAGTGCTCCACGTCGTCGATCCGCACCCGAAAACTGTGATGCCGGATGAAGAAGCTCCCCACCACGCGGGCGGGATTCCTGAAGAACATCGCCAGTTCGGGGAAAAAGTGGCCAGTCATCAGGTACCTCGCCCGCTGCTCCAGCGCCAGGTAGAACTTGTCCAGATCGAAGCCCTCCAGCAGATGAGAGAGTTCGGGCGTCGACTGCAGCCGGGCGATCATTCGTTCGGCCGCCATCATCAGTTCCAGCAAGGTGGGGAAAGTGGTGATGCGTTCGAGCACGAAGTCCAGGTGGTCCCGAACGTTGTCCAGACCGAAACGGTAGTAGCGCGCCTCCGGCTTGTAGAGCGTGAGTTCGTTGACGCAGTAGCTCAGCCAGTGGTCGTGCGCGCGCCAGTGCTCGGCCTCGATGAAATGATCGAAGGCAAGCTCGGCACTTCGCAGCCATCGCGGATCGCGCGTCAGGCCGTACAGGCGCATCAGGCCGAAGGCGGCCTCGCCGTCGTAGTAGATGATGCGGCTCTCCTGCTTCACGGTCAGGCCGGGATGGTGGAGCACGTGCACGAAGCGCCCCGTCGAAGGGTCCTGCATGTGGACGATGCCGAGCGCCAGCGCCTCGAGCAATGGGAGGTACTGGGCGTCGCCGGTGAGTTCGGTGTACTTCGAGAAAGCGAGCACGCAGACAGCGTTGCCGCCGAGCTTGATCTCGTCGCCTTCGTCCACGAGGAAAGCAGCGCGCTCGCCCGAGGGCAGCGTCGCGTGATGAATGCAATGCCCGACCAGGTGGCGAAGCGCCTGATCGATCGCCACCTTGTGGCCGGGGTCGCGGGTGAGCTCCCACCCTTCAAGCAGCGCGTAGGTGGAGCTCGCGTGCCGCAAGGTGTTGTACGTGGGAATGGCGCGGTCGAAGCAGGGAAACCAGCCGTAGTGGTACTTGCCCGTGGGCGTGACCTGCCGGGCCAGGTAGGCCGTGCCCGTGTCGATCACTTCTCGCACCTGCACCCGATCCCACCGGGGCAACACGCGATGACCGCGGTTTCGGCCCTGGTGCTCCACACGGTGCAATGCCTTGCCGTCGGTGAAGATGGCACGGGTCTCGAACAGCCAAACGGGGTCCTGTGGCCGTGTCGGCCATGTCAGCTCACGCCCGAAGCGACGCTGACCATAGAGCTTGAGATTGGTATCGTTTGGCGTTGCTTGGTCCTTGGTTCCGTCGTAGAGCACCGCATTGGCGCCGATTTCCGGCTCGAGCATTGCCACGGCAAATTCCTCGTCGAACGCGATGCCGAAATGAAAGTAGTTGCGCTTGGTGGCGCTCAGCCCCTGGGTCAGGGTCTCCCAGTTCATCGGATGCACCGTGTGCACGACGTCGATGCGCAGCCACAGCACCGGCAGCGCCGCGCGCTGGCGGTGCCACGCACCGAGCAGCTGCGCGCCGCGCCGCCAGGCGGCGCCGAACTCCTTGTCCCGCGCGACCACGACATGCGCGCGCTCCTTGCCGGTGGACGCGGACATGAAGAGGACGCCGGGTTTTTCATCGGCGCCCGAGTGCGCGGCGCGGCACTCGTTCCATGTGTCGGCGACCGTCGGGCGGGCCTTGGCCAGCTGTTCACTCAAGCTCATCGGACGTGTCTTTCTGCGGTAGGGAGGGCAATGTCAAGAACGCTTCTATTTCGGCGGCATTCACCGGACTCGCGCGGGGAGCCTGGAGGCGTACCACGCTCTGGACCTTGCTGAAGATTGCAGCGTCGTGTCGAGCGGAGCGCTGATCGGATTCTCTCCAATGGAACGCGGGCCATCCGCGCTGCACGCCGACGTCGCGATCGAGCGACGCCAGCGATTCCAGCACCGCTTTCATGAAGGTGGCACCGTGCAATTCGTTGTCATGGATCACGCGACTGCCGTCGACGTAAGCGAGTTGCGACAGCTCCGGCGGCAGGTTCATGCGACCCACGGGGTCCAGCAGGAATGCCAGGCGATTCCAGAAGTTGCTTGCCGCATACGTCGTGGCCAACACCTGCTCCTGCAACGCAGCCGAAGACTGCGGCAGCGCGCGCTGTGGACCGCTGCCCGGGCGCAGTGCGTACTCGGCCCAGCGCGCCGTTCCTTCCAGGAACCAGCGTGGCTTGAACATGGTGTAGCCGTACTGGTGCAGGTGAAAGAGTTCGTGGATCGGTGTCGGGTTCTGGTTGGAATGGCTGTTCAGCAGGTCGATGCGCAGCGCGCACCGGCCCGAGGCACCGTCGAAGCCGAGGCGGTAATTCATGACCTCGTCGTACGCAACACCATTCCCTTTTTCCATCTTGAGCATGAAAACGTCGATGGACGTGGCTTGCGCGTAGCGCGCTTGCCGGAGCGGCGCCACGAATCCCATCACGTCGCTGAACAGGCGCCTGCCCGCCACCAGTTGGGTGGCGACGTCTTCCACCTTGTCGGGAACGCCATTGGCATTCAGGTCACGCGGGTCCGCCAGCGCGTGGGGACCCGTCACAGAATAGACGACGCGGAATTCATCGCGTACATGAACCCGATCGAGTGTTGCGAATGCCGCGCTGTTGCCGGCGCGGCAGGACCCCGAAGCAGGTTGCTGCGCACTGGCGGCCGAACCCGCGCATGCCACGCAGAGCATTGCCGCCACATGGAGAAGCTGATTCAGCTTGCGCAGCGCGGTCATGCGGCACCCTCGATCGCAGGCTGCCGCAGGCGATCAACAGCCCGCTTCAGCCCGATGCCGTTCGAGCTTTTGACCAACACCACGTCGCCATCCTTCAGCCATTCGTCCAATGCCGGCAGCAGCGCATCCACATCTTCGAACCATTGCCCCTTGACGTCCCCGTGCAACCGCTCGGAGAGCGCCTGCATGAGCTTTCCGCAGAGCAAGACCCGATCGGGGCGCAGTGCCCGCACCTCGGCCTCCAACGCCAGGTGCATCGCTTGTGCATCCGCGCCGAGATCGAGCATGTCGCCCAATACCAGCAGGCGCGAGGCGTAGGGCACGGCCTGGGGCCCGGCGTCCAGCAGCACCTGCAGCGCGGCGCGCATCGATGCGGGGTTGGCGTTGTAAGACTCGTCCCAGACCTCGATGCGCCGGTTCTCGTGGACGGCGCGCACTCGCTGGCCGCGTCCGGGCAGGGGCTCGAAGGTGGCAAGCTGCCGCGCCGCCACCGAGACCGGCAGGCCCAGCGCCGCAGCGGTTGCGAGCACGGCCGTTGCGTTCATCGCCATGTGTCGACCCGCGGCACCGAGCTCGAAGGTGTGGACCACGCCGAGAACTTCCGCGCGAACCGTCCTACCGTGCATCTCGATCAGCCGCGCATCGCAGTCGCCGGTGCTGCCGAAGCGCACGACGCGCAGCCGTGCGGTCCGCGCGGCTGCCTCGAAGATCTCGAACTCTGGCATGTCGGCATTGATGACCGCGATGCCGCCGGGCGCCATGCCGGCGTAGACCAGCGCCTTTTGCCGCGCGATCTGATCGGTGCTGCCGAAACGCGCCACATGAGCAGGCGCAATGGCCGTGACGATGGCCACGTGCGGGCGGACCAGCGCACTGCATGTGTCCATGCGCGTGGCGGCAACCTCTTGAACCCAGAAACGCGCATGCACGTTCATCGAAGCGAAGTTCCATCCGATGCCATAGGGCGAATTCGCGGTCGTGCGACTGCAATCGCTCGGGCCGATGCCGCCCAGTGCATGCGCGGCCATGGCGACCGTGGAGGTCTTGCCGACGCTGCCAGTGACAGCGATCACCTGGCCGCCGAAACGGTTGCGATTGTCGATGGCCAATGCGGCCACCGCCTCGCGCAGATCCTGCACCTCCATCACAGGACGATGCCAATGGGCCTGGGCCCCACCGGCTTGCACGATGATGCCCGCCGCTCGGCGCATGAGCCGGTCGAGCGCTGCGGGTCGCAAGCCCGCGGCGCCAGCCGGTGCGAGCAGCATCTGGCTCTCGTGAAACCGGCTTGGCTCCGCGCAGATGCCATCGCATCGCCAGTCGGGTGAAGGCGGGGCAACCGTCCAATGCCCGCCCGTCACTTGCGCGAGTTCTTCGGCGCTCCAGCCCTTTGGCATGTGCACGCTCAGTCCCGCATCGAATGCGAAAAGAGGCCCAGGGCGGAGGCCTGCCCTTCCTCGCGGGGCGGCGGACTTTGTTCGCGCGTGACGGGCAGCCAGGGTTCGGCAAGCTGGTCGAAGGCGGGACTCACGCCCAGCCCCATCAACAAGTGCACACGATGCGACGGCTCGTTGCTGCGATTGACCGCGCGATGATCCACGTCGACGCGCACCAGCCACGCGGAACCGTCTGCCGGCAGATGAACGCTTTCGATCGTTCCATCCGCACGTTGCCATTCGAAGAAGCAGTGGGGGTTCGTGATGATGGGGATGTGCAGCCGCCATGTTTCCTTTTTGGCGTCGGTGTGCAATGGCATCTCCGCACCCTCGCTCTCCAGCTGCATGATTCGGGCCCTGTAGGGTTTCAGCCCGGTAGTGGCCAGGGTGTCCATGACCTGCGCCAGGCTACCGCTGCAAGCATCGGTGGGATTCACGCCACGCACGTTGGGTCCGTTCGTTGCAATGCGTCGGATGCCGTCGTTCAGCGTTCCGTCGCGACTGGTGACCGCCCAGCCGACGTAGTCGACCCGGTTGTCTCTGAAGGGCGTCGAAGGCATCTTCTGGACATGGTCCAGAAAGTGCGCACGCAGCGCTTCGGGATCCGTCTTGAAGCTGTTCAGGCGCGCGAACATGACGTCTCGGGAATGGTTCATGAATCTTCCTGCCAGCGGCGTCGGGGACCGTGCGCCCCTGGTGGCCGCACGTGCGGGACTTGCCGCTGCAATGGGTTGGTGAAAGGCCTTCCAATGGCCAACGCTCCGAGGTCTGCAGGCAAACGGCGGCTCCACAGAGGTGCCGGAAGGCAGCGCAGAGAACGCGCAAGCGCTTGGCGCAACGCCAGACCGCATGAGCCCGTTGGCAGCGAACGCGGGGCTCGAACCTCGCCGTCGCCTCCCATTGGATCTACGCGAGAAGCGCCGCCGGACGAGGCGGCCGCATCGGACATTCCAGCCATCGAAACGGCAAGAGCTCGGGGCTTCTGGTGCGATGGCGGTAGGCAGTAAAGACAGCCTCCGAACCCGAACGAGGCATCCCGACAATGGCCGCGTTGTCGAAATCGCTCGCCTCGGACGAGTTGTCGTACTGCAGGCTCGAACCCTCAGGGTCCAGGTCAAGGGATGACGCCTTCCAAGTAGCTTCCTGCCCGACGCGCTCGGTCGCGCTCACCTGCACGTCGTGCATCACGGCGACCCAACCATGACCACACAGCATGAGTGCAAGGCTCAGCAGCAAGAAGGATATTCGGCTCATGAGGACATCGTCAGGTGGCGGTGCACCGGTCACGGAGTCTATCCAAATAGCTGTTCGCCATCACGGGACGACGGCACGGCCACCCGCTCCAGATGCCACATGCGTGCCCGCTGCCGAGCGAAAAGAAAAGCGTGCACGCAGGCGGTTCGGCTCGCGGCAAGGCAGACGCTTCACGCGCGTCCCAGACCGTCGCCAATGCGGGCTTCGCCAACGCCAGTAGATCGTTCGTATTCATATCTTGCGGGACCCATGGATCGCCGCCGCGAGAAGATCGTCGGCTGGCGCGCCGCCAATTCTGAATGCAATCTTTCTCAGCGTGACGCCTCGCGCCGACACCCGGAGATCCGTGAGAAAGGATGCCGCGGTGTCGGATCGTTTCAGCGTTGCCTGGCGCTCAGGACGACTTCCCCGCAGAGCCGGTGTCCGTGGCCTCGTCGGCCAAACGCGTGTTGATCGCGCTGCCGTTGAACTGCGGCGGAAGCGTGCTGTTGAAGAACGCGATCCAGGTTCTGGTTGGGCGCGCGTGCGGCGTCGACCGCCTCGCGTTGCACGATCGCGCGTTCGGTCGGCGAGCGCAGCGCAGGCGCAACGCCCGACGAAGCACCTTCCTCGTACGGGTTGGGGGCGGCGGCGGCGGCCATCGCCTCCAGCACGACGTCGGCACGCACGCGTTCGGTTGTCAGCGGCTGCACGCCTTCGTACGTTTCGGCGACCGCTGCGCCAGCGCAGAGGACAACGACGGCGGCCATGAGTTTCGGGAGGGAGTTCATGATGGTTCCTTGGAAGTGAAGAAGAGGAGAAACGCTGTCCGGCCCGAGGGCCGTTCAACAGACATGCCGGATTGCCTGCCTGTGCTTTCACTGTCCTCTTTGCGGCGCCGCAAATCCTTCAGCGTTGTGAAGGGTTCCAAAGAATTGCTAAAGCCATCGGCGTCGGCAAGCGAGCGCGGGAGCCGCACGCACGCAGCGGCGACTCAGATGTCCCAGGCCATCGGCGCGATGGGGGGTATCGGGCCCGTGGCGAGCGCATCTTCCAGCAGCCGGGCCAGCGCGGCTTCGTCGGCCTGCCGTCCCTGGGCGGCCCAGAACGCCACGTCCGTGGAAGCCAGCGCGACCTCAAGCCCGCGCAGCGTTTCGGCCTGGGCATGGCGGCTCACGCGATCGCGACGCGTCTCTCCCTGCTCGTGAAACCGGTCGGTGGCGCCCATCACCTGCGCCGCCACATGCGGATGCCCGCTCGCAAGCGCCAGCCATGAAAAGATGTCGCCGCGCGCGAGCAGCATGCCACTCGCACGCAGCGCGTCGATCGTGCGCGGGGCGCCGGCGCGCGCCTCCTCCAGGCGCCCGGCGGCCGTGAGCGATGCGGTCAGGCCCGCGAGCGCATAGGCGCGTGTCAGGCCTTCACGAGGGCTCGGTTCGATCAGGCGCAGCAGGTCCTGCAACTGCGCCGCGGCCGCGTTCGGCCGGTCCATGCACAACTCGACCCATGCCATGTCTGCCATCAGCATCAGTCGGTAGCGATGGATGCGCTGGGCCTCGGCGATGACCAGGGCCTGTTGCGCCAGCTGCAATGCCGCGGGATGGTCGCCGGCGGCATCCGCGAGCAGGCCGGCGATGCGCAGGCGACGCATCCGGTCGGCCGGTGCCGATGCCCGGCTCTCCAGACGTTCGGCGCATGCGAGCTGTTCGGTCGCGGACGCCAGGTCGCCCGTGTGCATGAAGGCCTCGGCGATCATGCGATGGCAGGCGTGGACATGCCGATGGTCGCCCAGCGACCTGAACATCGACGCCGCGCGCTCCAGCGCCTCGATGCACTGTGAGCTCGGCATGCGCCCGTCGATGCCCAGTCGGCCCATCCATTGCCAATACCGCGCAGCCAGGGCGGGTGGCGTTTCGGCGTCCAGCAGGTGCCGCACGCGCACCAGGTAGTGCATGGCTTCGGGCACCGGGCCGGCGGTGGCGAGCAGCACCGCGATGTGCGTGGCGATGGTCACGGCGACGATGCCTTCGCCGGGCCTGCCGACGGCCCAGGTCAGGGCGATGCGCGCATTGTTCATCTCTGCCCAGAGCCATGCACTGTCGCGCTGACGGACCGCCAGACCGCAGATTTCGCTCATGGCCTGCGCATGCCGGCGTGCGGTGGCCTCGGCTTCTCCCGCGGCCTCGAGCTGCTCGAGTGCGAACATCCGCATCGACTCCAGCATGCGATACCGGGGCCGTGCACCAGGCTCGATGGTCAGCAGCGAACGGTCCACCAGCAGCCCCAGTTGCTCGATGACATCGATCTTCTGCCCGTTCGCATCGCCCGCCACGCGTTGCGCGCCTTCGAGGCTGAACCCACCGGTGAAGACACCCAGGCGGCGCAGCATCGACTGGGTCTCCGGGACCATCAGCTGATAGCTCCAGGCCAGCGCCGCATGCAGCGTCTGGTGGCGGTCCAGCGCGATGCGCGTGCCTCGGGTCAGCAGGTGCAAGCGCTCGCCGAGTCTGCTTCGTACGCCGGCCACGCCGAGCAGCGGCACACGCGCCGCAGCCAACTCGAGCGCCAACGGGATGCCGTCGAGGTGCCTGCAGATTTCGACCACGTCGGCGAGCTCGGCGCCGACCGGTCGGAAGCCGGCCTGCTGCGCGCGCACACGCTCGATGAACAGGTGCACCGCACCGAAGCGCTCGGCCGTCGCGAGTTCGGTCGGCGCCGGCACCGAGAGCGGCGCGAGCCGGTGCACGTTCTCGCCGACGACACGCAGCGGCTCCTGGCTCGTGGCAAGAAGGCGGACCCCCGGCGCGACGCGAAGGAGCAGATGCGCGAGTGGTGCCACGGCCCCCAGCATGTGCTCGCAGTTGTCCAGCACCAGAAGCAACTGGCGGGTCTGCAGGGCATTGGCCAGCTCCTGCAACGCCGCAGCATGGCCCGGCAGCGTGATGGACAGACATTCGGCGACGGCGGGCACCACCATGGCCGGGTCGCGCACCGCGGCGAGTTCGACGATCCATCCGCCGTGCAGGCATCGGGGTGCGAGATCGCGTGCGACCGCTGCGGCCAGGCTGGTCTTCCCGATGCCACCGGCGCCGCAGAGCGTGACCAGCCGCGCGCCGTTGCATGCGGCGAGGACCGCGGCGGTGTCGTCAGCGCGGCCGTACAACGGTGGCAACGCAGCGGCCAGATTGCCCGGCACCGTCGAGGGCACCGCCGTCGCTGTCGCCATGGGAGTGGCTGCGCCCTCGCCTTCGCGCACCACCCGCTCTGCGGTGAAGCGATAGCCACGACCAGGCACCGTGGCGATGGCCTTCGCGCCCAGCAGCTTGCGCAGACTGGACACCTGGACCGTGAGGTTGTTGTCCTCGACCACCAGACCGGGCCAGGCCGTCGCCATCAATTCTTCTTTTCCCACTACGCGATCGCGGCGCTGGACCAGCGCCAGCAGCACGTCGAGCGCACGTGCGCCGATGGGCACGGCTCGCCCGTCCTTCCACAGTTGCCGCTCGTCAGCGCGGAGCTCGAAACGCCCGAAGAGAAAGGGTTCCATGCCGGTCCGCGCCCCCTTTCATCGCATCACCATCAGCTGGGTGAAGGAGCGGAAATAGGGATCGGACAGCCAGGGCGGCTGCGCATTCGAGGCCAGCCGCAAGCCCGGAAAGCGGGCCAACAGGGTCTCGAAGGCCAGCGGCAGCACCTGCGCCTGCAACGGCAGACCGATGCAGGCATGGGGGCCGCGGCCGAGCGCCAGTTGGGTCTGACCAGAGGTCGGCGTCGCGCGCCGGATGTCGAAGATTTCCGAGCTTGCGCCGAACACGGTCGGGTCGTGGTTGGCGGAGCCGATCAGGCCGATCAGGCGATCGCCTGCCTTCAGGTCGACGCCGCCCAGCGTCTGGTCATCGGCCGCGAAGCGCTCGATCACGCCCAGCGGCGCATCGAAGCGCCGCATCTCCTCGATGGCGTCGGGCAGAAGGCTCGGCTGCTGCGCGACATCGCGCCAATCGCGACCGCCGTCCAGCAGCAGGTTGCGGGTGCCGGTGCACAGCAGGAACTCCATCGACAGGTAGCCTCCCAGCGTGAATTGCAGGAGCGTCATGCCGGCTTCGATGACCGTCAACTTGTGGGTGCCCGGCAGCGTGATCTTCGCGATCTCGTGCAGCAAGGTGCCTTGAAACCCGCCCTGGAAGAGCGCGCGCGCCATCAGCAGGCCCAGCGCCAGGATGAGTTGCACCGCCGCCAACTTGCCGATGAGACGCTGCAACGGATCGAGCGTGTGATCGGCATGCATCATCACCGTGCGCGCCAGCCGGTCGATGTGAGCGCGATCCGCTGGTGGGACCCCCAGCACATCGAAGAAGACCTCGCGTGGCACACGTCGCCCGAAATGCTCGACGAAGTCGAAACAGCCTGCGGGCATGCGCGCGATGTCGTCCGCCGCCGCCACGGCCTGCGTGCGCGCTTGCGTCTGGGCACCCTGCATCGCCTGCTGGAATGCGGTGTCGAGCCAGGCGCGAACCTGCAGATGCCGCGGCGGGTCCATCGTGAACAATCCGCGCGGACCGCTGTCGCCCTTCGGACGCTTGAGAAAACGGCGCTGGTCCTGAAGCAAGGCCTCGACCTGCGGGTACTGGAAGACCCAGCAGGCATCGTGCTCCGGCACATAGCGTACCGGGCAGGTTTGGCGGAACCGGGCGAATGTCGGATAGGGATTCGCCAGGAAACCTCTGTCGTGGGGATCGAAGCTTTCCATGCCGCAGCCCGCGCGCTGAGCGGCGCTTGCCCGCTCGCTGGCGTCGCCGGTCGGCAATGGCGCAATCACGGATTCGGCCATGCCCTCCAGCACCGGCTTCGTCAGGATGCCCTGGATCCAGCGCTCGGCGTGTGCGAGGTCTAACAGGATGCCTGGACCGGCTTCCCGCAACGCCGCTGTGTGGGGCACCGCGGAATCCAGGTGGCGCAAGGCGTGAAGCCCCGGGAAGAAGAGATAGAGGCTGCCGCGCGTCGTCACCAGACGGGGGACCGTGAGCGTCGCCGTTCCGCCGTCGATCGCCATGCCGGGCAGGTTGAACGCGCCGCAGGGCGTCAGCATGCCGGCGATCGGATCCCGCGTGCCGCGAATGCCGGGGCTGAAGATGTCGCCGTTGATCCACTGCTGCTGGATGAATTCGAACTGACGCTCCAGGCTGCCGCAAAAGAACAGCCCGAACAGGCCCACCTCGGCGACTGCACTGCCGGTGGCCGGCAGTTCGCAAGGCATGCCACGGCGCAACAGGCGCCGGCTGTAGCGCACGCCGGTCGCTTGCGAGGTGCGCGGATTGGCGCGACGGATGTGCGCGCCGATCGGGCAACGCCGGCCCTCGTGGTCGTCGACGTTCGCGGGAAATTCGTAGGACGGCGCGTAATCGAAGGCGTTCGTGCGCCATTGGGAAGCGGGCGCTTTCTTGATTTCCTCGTCGTCGGGGTAGAGCGAGACCGGATGGCCGTCGAACCAGCGCCCGAGCAGCTTGGCAGCGACCAGTTCGCGCGACACGCCCAGGGCACTGGCGCCGTCGTCGAGCGTCTGGTCGAAGGCCTGCACGTCTTGCGCCAGCATGCGCACGGCGCAGAAGCTGCCGTTCCGAGCGAGGGCCGGTGGCATTTTTCCGATCGAGGGACCGCCGTAGATGTCCTGGTAGTCCGGGCCCAACAGGAACTCGCCCGGACTGGCCGCCGGCTGGAGATCGGTATCGGCACTGTCCACGGGCGAGGCGCCACCGCAAGAAGGTGTCGCGATGCGCGGCTGGCCCATGCCTTCGCGGTAGCCGAAGTGATCGCGGTTGTCACTCAGCGCCTTGGCATCCTGCTGCAGCACCAGGTCAACGCCCTGGTCGACCGGCGTCCAGGCACCGATGGCCGCCGCAGCCGCGTCGAAGGCCGGCGTTTTCCCCGCCGCACCGTAGAGCGAGAGCATCAGGTGGATCGGCACGCCCGGTTGACCGAAGCGCCAATGGCCGGGTGCGCTGTCGCCCACGTCGCCGTTCGCCAGCGCCCGCGAAGGCTCGGCCGGTCCTTCGATGAAGGCCGTTGGAAAGTCCGCGAGCAGGCCGGGCTCGATGTCGAGCGCGGTCAGCCCGGCAAAGGTGAGGCCGACGTTCAGCATCGTGTCGGGCTTGGTCGCGCCCCATGGCTGCGCGCTCGTCACCGCCAGGGAGGCCAGCCATGCGCGGGCACGCGCCGGGTCGGTGACCTGGTAGAAAAAATGACGCGCGACCTCGGCGTTGTACGGCAGCAGGATGTTGCCCTGCACATCGGCGCTGTCGATCGGGGCCGCTGCACGATCGAGCGCGGGAGGAGGCAATTGCCGACGCGGGCCGGTGATCTCGAGCACGGTGCGCTGCGGATAGGCACTGAAGAGCGGATAGTCCTCCGGGATGGGCAGCCCGGGGACGCACACGCGGTTGTTGCGCTGGATGAATTTCCAGAACTCGTCCGGATGGTCCTTCACCGGGAGCGCGGTGTATCCATCGACATGGCTCAGGATGAGACTGAACACGTCGCCCAGCTGGATGGCGAAGTCCATCACGTACGGCTCGAGCGGGCCGTCGAATTCGGTGATCACCAGCAGCGCGGACTGGTCGGGCAAGGGCAGGAATCGTGCGAAGTGGATGAAGCCCAGTTCGCTCAGCGCCAGCGAGATTTCCGCGTGACGCAAGCGGATCTCGACGAGCAGTCGGGCCATGGTCGCCGGATGCTTCAACTTCAGGACGAGGTTCAGGCCATGGCTGACCTGCGGGGCCCCGGACTTTGATTCGGAGAAAGCCAGATCAAACTCGTCCATGTCTTGCCCTTGTGATGGTGAAGACCGGCCGTAGCTTAAACATACAACCTTTGTTTCCAGTCATCCCTTGGGACTGCGTGGCAACGAAGTGTTTCCGAAGGGATCGAATGGGCTGCCACTGAGCGCAGTGACCTGGCAGACGGGCAGCGGTCACAGACTTCTCGAACGGTTAGGCACCGATGAGGCTGTGGAGCGGGTGAAGGGAATCGAACCCTCGTCAGTTGCTTGGGAAGCAACAGCTCTGCCATTGAGCTACACCCGCGTCGGGGGCGGATTCTACCGTCTGTCCCGATGGTCACGACCAGCGTCAAGGCCAGCGTGGGACGACTTCCATGACGGTTTAACGGTCTTGAACGCAGCGAGAGCGATCAGAGCGGTCTCGCAGCGGTCAAGAGCGGTCGAACACGGTGT
>NZ_JBPJZF010000019.1:0-2890 GCF_051216515.1 Variovorax frigidus | reverse complement strand
GCGATCGCATCGAACTGCAGGCCACCCAGTTGTGCCACGAAGCCGTCGAGCGCGCTTCGACCTTCGGGGCGGAGGGTTGCCGCGTCGAAAGCAAAAAGCGAATCGGCCGAGAAGCTCGCGCGCTGGGGTGCAGGCACCGGGGCCGGCGGTGCCGGTCGCGGCGCTTGTGCCACGGGCTCGGGTGCGACATAGGTCGATACGGGCATGGCGCGTGGCGCGGGCGCAGGCGCCCGGCCGATCGGAAATACCAGCGACACCGAGAACATGTTGATGTCGCCGCGGTTGCCCACGGCGTCGTTGATGCGGTAGCGCTCGGCTTCGCCGCGAATCAGGAACGAAGGATTGACCTCGTACTGCAGGCCGAGGCCGACCTTGTAGTTGGTGTCTCGCTTGCTCGGATTGGGGCCGAGGACCTGGACGGCGCCCGTGCCGCTGAAGCTGTCGCTCGCCTTTGCCACCTGTGCGCCGACGCGACCGATGACCGAGAAGCGCTCGCTGAGCGGCAGCGTGCCAACCAGGTCGAGGTTGAATCCGCGCAGCTTGATCTGGCCGTGCAGCGTGCCCGCGGGCACGGTCGTGGACGTGTAGCCAAATTTCCCGAGATCGAAATAGCCTCCTTCCAACGCGACATAGCGGTTGAACTGGTAGCCCCCGAAAAGCTTGAACGCCGTGTCGCTTTCATCGAGCGACATCGACGTGGTCCTGAAGCCGGCGCCGAGCAGCCCGTTCGTGATGCGCTCGTCATCGATGCGCGCATGCGACTGGCCGATGGACAGCCCGCCGTAGGCATAGCCGGCGTCTTGCGCCATGGCAGAGACGGCAGTGAGCGAAAGGCCGGTCAAGCCGAGAGCACGCAGCATGCGGATGGAAGTCATCGTGGTCTTTCTAGCGGTCGATGGGCGAAGAGGGTTGAATATCGGCCGGTTCATGGCGCGACGATGGTGGTGTTGACCATGGTGACCGAGGCATTCAGGCCGATGGCACGCCCGATCAGGGTCGTCTGCACGGTCTGGCCGGCGGTCGAGATCGTGACGCCGGCAGGCGCGATGAGGGTGCCGACCATCGTGCTCCCGTCCTCGATTCGCGCCGCTGAGCCGATCTGCCAGAAGACGTTGGCGGCTTTCGCGCCGTTGATCAGGAACACGCGCTGCGGAAAGCCGGGGCGTCCGACCGTCACGGCGGCGGCGCTCTGGAACACCCATGTCGCGTTGGCATCGCCCTGCGCGTCGAGCGTCAGGTCGCCGCTGGTGATCGAGAAGGTGCCGCCGGCAGAGGTGTACACCGCGGGGGGCAGGGTGCGCCCGCCGAGTTGCCCTGCACCAGGGTCACTGCCGGCCGGCATCGCGGCGAGCTGGTTGTAGCTGGTCTGAGCATCGGACCGGGCCTTGGTTGCGATCTCGAACTTCGCAACCGTACCCGGCGGTGGCGGCGCGCAGTAGACCGTGCCGTCCACCGCACCCACGTTCAGCGGCGTCTCGGTGTAGCGATCGAACCTATCGTGCATGCCGGTCATCAGCGTGCAGGCTGCGGTGGTGCCGATGTTGCCGCCGATCACGGTATTGGTGCCCTGGTTGGTCACCCCAGCGCCGCCGCCGAAGGCGCCGAAGCTGGCGATGGATTGCAGGTCGATCGGCGGCGTGCATGCCTGCGCGCCGGTCGTGAAGCTCCACACCGCATCGACGGCGAGCGGATTGCCCGCCAAATCGGTCACGCCAGCAGCCCCCGACACGATGGTCACGGTCAGCAGCGTGCCGGGCGCGAAGCCGGTTGCGGCCGAAGGCACGAAAGTGGCGATTCGGTTCACCGCGTCGTAGCTCACCGCGCCGGCCACGGCCGCGCCGTTGTCGCGCACCAGGAAGGTCGTGGCGTTGAGCGTGGCCGGATCGATCGCCTCGCTGAAGGTCGCGTTGATCGCCTTGGTGCGGCACACGTTCGTCGTGCCGTCGCCAGGGTTGAAGCTGCCGACCGTAGGCGGCACCGCATCGCCACTCGACCCGGTGGTGAAGGTCCAGGCGTGGTCGCCGGCGTTCGGTGCGACGGCCGTGTTGCCAGCGAGCGCATTGCCCGAGGCATCGGTGGCAGCCGTCGTAATGACTGCGTTGTAGACCGTGTTCGCAGTAAGCGGCGAAGCGGTCGGCGTGAAGATGGCCGTGCGGCTCGTCGCCACATAGGAGACGGTGCCGTTGACAGGAACCGCCGGGCTGCCGCTGGTGATGACGAAGCTTGTGCTCGACAGCGTGCCGGGGTTCATGGCTTCGCTGAATGTCGCGGTGATGCGGGTGTTGGTCGCCACGCCGGTCGCGGCGGGCAGGGGCTGCGTCGCGATCACCGTGGGCCGGGTCGCGTCGGCCAGGGGGGCGGTTCGGAAACGCCAGGCGAAGTTGGCGGCCAGCGCCAAGCCGCCGGTGTCGACGGCCGCGGTGGTGACGGTTGCCTCACACAGCGTGCCGGGCGGCAGCGCAGCAGCGGGGGTCAAAATCGCGGTGAGGCTCGCGGCGTCGTAGCTGACGGCCGCGTTCACCGGGGCGCCAGCCGGGCAGGCGAGCGTGAAGCTCGACGGCGTCAGGCTGGCAGCGGACATGGTCTTGCTAAAGGTCGCCCGGATGCTGCTGTTCGTCGCCACATCCGTGACCGGGGGTTCCGTGGCCGCCGGGCTCGTCGATGTCACGACAGGCGCGACGGGCGCCGCACCCAGGGCCGGGGGGCCAAGAATGGGGTCGAGTCCTCCGCCGCCGCCTCCGCCACAAGCGGTGAGCATGGCCCCCAGGAGAAGCAACGTACAGCGCGCTGTATTGTTGTGAAAGAAATTGCGCAAAGTGGTTGTCATCGTCATAGCCTTTCAGGCTGATTCTCGAATTCCCGACAAGTCAGGACAGCATTGCAAGCCGTC
>NZ_JBPJZF010000018.1:0-3094 GCF_051216515.1 Variovorax frigidus | reverse complement strand
CAGCAACGACGTGTGGATCGACCGGCGCAGCCTGGTGTTCGTGCCCAAGGGCACCAACGGCTACGAGAGCGACCGCTGGTACACCGCGGGCGGCCTGCTGGAGGTCGGCGGCTACCTCGGCACCCAGGGCCACACCGTGGGCGAATGGATGGCGCAGGGTGGCACGGTGAGCTTCGGCGGCAACGATGTAGTCACGCAGGCCGGCTCGAACATCAATCTGTCCGGCGGCACGATCAATGTGCAGACCGGCTTCATCCGTCAGACCTGGCTCAAGGGGGCGGACGGCCGGTTGTACGAAGTGAACAAGGCGCCGGGCGACCAGCGCTACACGGGCGTGTACAAGGGCTTCGAGGACGAACACAAACGTTGGGGCGAGAAGGCTACCGACTACTACTACAACCCGCTGATCGGTCCGCAGAAGCGGCTGGAGAACGGCTACACGGTCGGGCGCGACGCGGGCGTGCTGGTGGTCGGGACGAAAAGCGCGGTGATCGAGGGCGACATCACGGGCGAGGCCTTCCAGGGCCCACGCCAGTTCCAGGCGCCCAACATCGACCTCGACGGTTACGACCAGTCGCAGCACGCCGTGGCACGCGGCGGGCAACTGGTGGTCGGCAGCTACGGCACCCTCTACGACAAGAGCACCGGCCTGATGCACCGCCGGCTCGACACTGCGGGCGTGAAGGACGTGGTGCTGACCGACACCGCCGAGCGCATCGCCGCCGGGCTCGATCTCACGACGGCCCTGCCGGCCGCGCGCCAGGGAACGCTGACCCTGGACACCACGCTGCTCAACGGCTTCTCGCTGGGCGCGGTGCGCATCGCGGCCGCGGGCTCGATCACGGTGGACGCGGCGCTGACGCTGGGCAACGGTGGCGACATCACGCTCTACGGCCCGCAGGTCGAGGTGAACGCGGACCTGACGGCCCATGGCGGCCGCATCCGTCTGGGTGACACGCTCACGCAGGCCAGCACCAACTACCTCGACGACACCACGGTCATCACCACGCCCAAGGACATGCGCGCCGGCGTGGCGGTGGCCCAGGGCGTGGCGCTGGACGCGCGCGGTCTGTGGAGCAACCTGTGGCTCGATCCGGCCGACACCGGCAACATGGCCTGGCGCAACGGTGGCAGCGTGTCGATCCGCAGCAGCGGAGATGTGCGGCTGGCCGAGGGCAGCGTCATCGACGTGTCCTCGGGCGCGGCCTTGCTGGCCAACGGCAAGACGCAGCGAGGCGGCAAGGGCGGCGACATCCGGCTGCAGGCCAATGCCCAGACCGGCGGCAGCGACGGCGTGCTGGCGATCGACGGCGCGCTGCGCGGCTGGGGTACTTCGGGCGGCGGCACGCTGAACCTGCAGGCCGGGCGCATGCTCGTCACGGACGGCACAGGAAGTACAGCGGGCGCAGGTACTTCGGCCGAGCCGGGCACGTTGGTCCTCTCGGGCAACTTCTTCGACAAGGGCTTCAGCCGCTACGAACTCATTGGCGACCGCGGCCTCACGGTGGCCGAGGGGACGCAGGTCGACGTGACGATGCCGGTGTTGCGCGTGACCCCTGAAGCCAAGGGCGTAGCGACCGGCACCGATGCCGGCAAGGCGCTACAGGCCTGGACACCGCCGCTCTACACCGAGGATGCGGTCAAAGGCGTGCTCACGCAGCGCGCGGGCGCGAGCCTGAGCCTGCAGGCGGGCACGGCGCAGACGCTGGCGGCCGACCTGCCGCAGGTGTCGATGTCGATCGGCCAGGGCGCACAGCTTACGGTCGATGCGGGGCAGTCGATCCAGGTCGCCAGCGCCGGGCAACTCACGCTGCGAGGCAGGCTGCAAGCGCACGGCGGCAGCATCTCGCTCAAGAACATCGACCTCTCGGTGGTCGCGAACTTGGAGGCGGCGAACCTGGCGCACAACCGCTCGATCTGGGTCGGGGAGAACGCTGTCATTGATGTGTCGGCCACGCCCGCGACCGCGCTCGACGCGCAGGGCCGGCGCTACGGCCTGGTGCGCGACGGCGGCAGCATCGTGATCGGCGGCGAGATCCAGGAAAGCGACGGTTCGGCCACGGCCGCCAACGGCTTCGTTGTGGTGCGCGAAGGCGCCTTGCTCGATGCCTCGGGCACCTCGGCCGTGCTCGACATGGGCGATGCCGGCCCGGTTGCGGTCGCGAGCCGCGGCGGGCGCATCGCGCTGGCGTCGAACAACGGCTTCTACCTCGATGGCGAACTGCGTGCACGCTCGGGCGGCGCGGGGGCGGCCGGCGGCACGCTGCAGGTCGCGCTGGAATCGCCCGAGGTGCGAACGAATTCCGGCCCGGGCGAGGGGCAGCCTGCGCTGGCCGAGAACACGGTGCGTGGCTACCGCGATCTGGTGATCGGCGGGCTGCAGGGCCCATCGGACCTGCCGGCCGGACTGGCCCCCGGCGCAGCCGACGCGGCGCTGGTCTACGGCCACGGCCGACTGGGCGTGGACACCGTCAAGCTCGGCGGCTTCGACAATCTCGCGCTGCTCAGCGCGGGCGGTGTCAGCCTGGAAGACAACGCCAGCCTGCGGCTCGGCCAGAGCCTGTCGGTCTACGGCCCGCTCATGCTGGCCAACAGCGCGCGCAACGATGCGCACATCACGCTGGAAGCGCCCTACGTGCGGCTGGCCGGTATCACGCAGAACTCAGCGCTGGACCCGACCCGAGGCCGCTTCGGCGTCATCGGCACCGGCGACTGGCTGCCCTCCGAGGCGCAGCTGGAGGTGCGCGCCGGGCTCATCGACGTGCGCTCGCTGGTGTCGATGGCCGGCGCCAATGGCAGCATCGCGCTGTCGCCGGAAGCCGGTGACCCGAACTCGCCGGTCGGTCTCGAGGTCGAGCGGCGCGGCTTCGGCCAGGTCACGTTGGCCAGCGAGGGCGACCTGCGTTTTCTCGCGGACAAGCCCCCCGCCGTGAACGGCGAGCCGGAGACCAGGCTCTCGACTGCGGGCGACCTCACACTGCGCGCTGCGCAGATCTATCCGGCCACCGGCGTCTCGGCCTCGGTCCAGGCGGGTGTGTTGAGCGACGGCACCTATGCGCCCGACCGCGTGCTGCGCATCGAAGGCAACGGCCAG
>NZ_JBPJZF010000017.1:0-3908 GCF_051216515.1 Variovorax frigidus | reverse complement strand
GCCAGTTCGCTGGACACGGGGATCACCGAACCCGCGCTGAAGGTGTGCGGCTGGATCGGCAGATCGAAGTTGAGGGCCGTGCCCCCCTCGAAGGCGGTGCCGTCCGCCAGCACGATGCCAGCACGCGGGATCACCGTGTCGCCACCGGTGAAGTTGACGCCCGACAACAGCAGCCAACCCTTGTCGTCCGGCGTAGCGGGCGGCGGCGCGAAGCCGTCGTTGATGCTGCCGAAGATGTCGAGGTTGCCGGCCGCGCGGATGCGCAGGGTGCCCACTTCGCCTGAGCCGTAACGGCCGTCGATCCGTTGCGTGTGCGGGTTGACGCTGGCGTAGCGGTAGCCCGACAGGTCCAGGTCACCCGACACCACCATGTCGCCGCCCGGGTTGGTCACGGCGTTGCTCACGATCTCGATGCCGGGGCGCAGATGGAAGGCGTCGGCGTAGGCGGGGTTGCGCAGGCCGGCCAGCTTGCCGGTCATGAGGCTGGCACGGGCCAGCGCGGCGTCGATGAAGTCGTCGTTGTCGTCGTGCTTGTCCTTGAGCCAGGCCTGGGTGATCTCCTGGTAGGGCCGTCCGCTCGCAGCCGGGGTGGAGACCAGCGGGGCATCGTCGTAGCGCTGCATGCCGTTGACCGCGATGGAGCGCGCGCCGCGGATGTCGAGCGCGCCGCGCGCATCGATGGCGATGTCGCCGTAGACCGCAGCATCAGATTCATTGTTCAGCGCCGGCAGGCCGTTCGCACCGATGCGCGGCGCCGAGAGTTCCAGCGTGCCGCGTGCGCGGCCGTCGTTCTGGCCCGGCTGCGTGCCCGTGGCCACCGCCGTGCCGTGGCGCAGGTCGATGCGCGCGCCGTCCGCCAGCGTCAGCACGCCGTCGCGCGTGCTCAGGTCGACGATCGCGCGGTTGGGCGAATCGATGATCTTGCCGTAGCTGTCCACGCGCAGCAGCGTGCCGTGCGCGTCGAGCAGGGCCGAGCCCGCCACCGTCAGGGCGTTCTTCGCCGCGAGGTAGATGCGGCCCACGCGCTCGCCGCTGGCGTCGACGGTGCCGTTGACCGTGAGGCTGCCGTTGTCGACCGACACGTTGACCTCGCCGGCCTTGAGGCCGTCGCCGATCGTGAGGTCGCCCTGCTTGAGCTGGAAGGTGCGCGTGCCGAACACGCCACCGTCGTTGAGGCGCTGGTTGAGCGATGCGAACGCGCTGTCGAGCGCGGCGCCATCACCGAGATGCTGCGCGCGAATTTCCACGCCGCCCGCCAGGTAGGGCACCCGCGTGCCGCCCGCGTCGTAGCGGCCGCTGCTGGCGCCATGGATCGCGCCCTGCAGGTCGACCACGCCCGCCTGTTCGCCCAGCGCCAGCGCCTTGAGGGTGCCGGCGCGGTTGTTCTGGGCCGACAGGTCGATGACCGAACCCACGGCCTGGCGCACATTGCCCGCCAGGCTTTCGAGCGTGACGTCGCCACCCCAGCTGTACTTGCTGACGTCGTTGAAATCGATCTTGCGGCCGGCCAGGTCGAGCTGCGCGCGCCCGGTCAGCGTGAGGTCGTTGTCGGCGGTGATCACCAGCTTGCCGCTGGGCAGTGCCAGCGTGGTGTCGATGACCACGTCGCGGCCTGCAAGGCGGAGTTCCGCACCGAGTGCGGCGTCGGCCACGGGCGTGACTGCCGGGGCGGCGCTGGTCACGCGCAGGTCGCCGCCTGCCGTGATGCGCTGGATCGAGCCGGCCGCGCCCGTCACCAGCGGTGCATCGATGGTGAGGTTGCCGCCGCTGTAGGCATGGCCCTTGCCGGCTTCGTAGGCGCCCTGCGACTGGTAGACCGAGAGGCTGCCCTTGTTGTCGGCGGTAATGCGCTCGCTGGCCGTGAGCCGCACGTCGGCGAAGCCCAGCGCCAGACGCGCGTCGTCGCTGGTGCCCGTGGGTTGCGCGCCGGGGCCGTAGCCGAACTCGATGGTCGCAGCCTCGATGGCCAGCGTGCCGCTGCCCGTGCCGGCGCCGCCCGCGACCACATCCGTGGCCTCCTGAGGCGCGCCCTTCCAGATCAGGTGGCCGGTGCGGATGGTCGCCACGTCGTTCGCATCGCCCGCGCCGTAGATGGCGGGCGTGCCCAGCACCAGGCGCGCGAGCGAGGATTTGCCGGTGCTCGGGTCGATGGTGTCGAGCGAAGCGCTGCCGAAGAAGCGCAGGCCGCCGCTGGCGTTGAGCTCCAGCGTCTCCAGCGCCGGGGCGCCGTACTGCGTGTCGCCGCGCAGCAGGCGGTTCAGCACGCCCTGGTTCAGCGTCAGGCCCGCCGGCAGCACATTGCGTGAGGCCGCATCGGCCAGCACCGCGCTGTCGCCGACGTTGATGCCCTGCACGGCCAGCGTGAGATGGCGCGTGCCGTAGCGCACCGTGTCGTCGAGCACGAAGCGGTCGGGCGTGGCCAGCGCGATGGTGCCTTCGGAGTACAGCTCGGTATGGCCCGCGCAGGGCGAGACGCTGCACACGCCGACCTGCAGGCTGCGGTTGCCGTTCGTGTCGACGCTGGCTGGCACCGGCAGCATGCTGAGCACGCCGTTGGACACGGCCACGAGGCTGCCGGTCGAGCCCTGGTAGACGAAGCCGTCCGCCGAGTCGTAGGCCGCACGGCCCTTGCCCAGCGTGTTGATGCCCGCGCCCTGCTCGATCACGAGGTGGCTGGGAAACTCCACGTTGGAGGCATCCGCCAGCAGGAACACTTCCGGTGCCGACAGCACCGCGCCCTGGCGCAGCGTGAGCTCGTTCGTGCCACTGGTGGAGTTCACGATATTGCCGCCCTGACCGTACACCACGTACTGCAGCCCGCCGATCATCAGGCGCGATGCGCCCAGTGCATTGAGCGCATCGGCGTTCAGCGTCACGCCCTTGAAACCGGGGGTGGCCGTCGCACCGCCGGCGACCACCTCCAACGGGTTGCCGATGGCCGCGACCGTGCCGCCGTAGCCGCCCTGGGCCGCGTCGAAGCGGCCGATGCCGTCGAAGCGGAGCGCTTCCTCGCCGGCACCCGGGGTGAGGTTCAGCAACAGCGTGCGCGCGTCCGCCGGCGCCATCGCGCGCGGCACGCCCTGGCGCGCGGCATCGCTCAGGATGAATTTGTTGAACGTGGTCTCGTCGTACTGCGAGTAGCTGCGCAGCACGTCGGCCGGCGTGAGGATGGCCTGGCGGAACAGGCTGTCACCGATGGCGGTGCGGGCCACGCTCAGTTGCGCCGCCGCCGACCACGAACCGTTGCGCATCGGGCTGCTGGCCATGGCCGTTGCCTGCGCCGCAGCGCCGCCGTTGAGCTCGACCCGGAACGCGCCGGGCAGCAAGGCGTAGGTGGAGGGCATCAGCGTGTAGGTGCCCGCGGGCAGCCCCGGCACGCCGGCGCCCAGCGTGATCTGCTGGCCGACCAGTGGATCGACCGCGCCGCGTTCGGCAGCGACCGGTGCCTGCGGCGCCTGCACGCCCGGCACGATGGCATAGACCGGATTCGTCGAGAGGCCCGGCAGGCTGAAGCTGCCATCGGCGGCGTTGCGCACCAGCGGGTTGTAGCGTGCATCGGTCGAGCCGCCGCGCCCGCCGATGAAGCCGGTGCCGGTAAGCTCGCCGCCGCCCGAGAGGTCCAGCACCGCACCGGGCTGCACATCGACACGCGCGCCGCCCAACGTGAGACCGGCCGTCAGCGTCTGGCCACGCGTGTCGGCGCCGCCCACACCGGTCAGTTGAACCTTCTGGCCGTCATAGAGGTAGTTGAGGCCGTCCACCGTGCCGCCGTAGGGCATCAGCAAGCCGTTGCCGCTGACCGAGGTCAGGCTGCCCGGCAGGAAATCGACGCGCGTCGTGTTGCGGTCGCCGACCAGCAGGTTGCCCAGCGGCACGCGCAGCACGCCGCCTTGCTCGATCACCGCGGC
>NZ_JBPJZF010000016.1:2314-5636 GCF_051216515.1 Variovorax frigidus | reverse complement strand
AAAAAGAAAAGCCCCAACCGTTAGGTTGGGGCTTGTCTAGGGCTGTAAGAGCCTGACGATGACCTACTTTCACACGGGAACCCGCACTATCATCGGCGCTGACGCGTTTCACTGTCCTGTTCGGGATGGGAAGGAGTGGTACCACGTCGCTATGGTCATCAGGCATAACTTGTTGTCTGCTGATCACGCGATCAAGCAAACGAATTCATAGAGTTTGGAATCAGCTTTTGGCGAATTATTTTGAATGCGTCAACTTGGCATAACACCTTGATCAGATTGATCAAAGTTATAGGGTCAAGCCGCACGAGCAATTAGTATCAGTTAGCTTAACGCATTACTGCGCTTCCACACCTGACCTATCAACGTCCTGGTCTTGAACGACTCTTTAGGGGGCTCAAGGCCCCGGCAGATCTCATCTTGAAACGAGTTTCCCGCTTAGATGCTTTCAGCGGTTATCTCTTCCACACTTAGCTACTCGGCAATGCCACTGGCGTGACAACCGATACACCAGAGGTGTGTCCACTCCGGTCCTCTCGTACTAGGAGCAGGCTTCCTCAAATCTGCAGCGCCCACGGAAGATAGGGACCAAACTGTCTCACGACGTTTTAAACCCAGCTCACGTACCTCTTTAAATGGCGAACAGCCATACCCTTGGGACCGGCTACAGCCCCAGGATGAGATGAGCCGACATCGAGGTGCCAAACACCGCCGTCGATATGAACTCTTGGGCGGTATCAGCCTGTTATCCCCAGAGTACCTTTTATCCGTTGAGCGATGGCCCTTCCATACAGAACCACCGGATCACTATGTCCTGCTTTCGCATCTGCTCGACTTGTCAGTCTCGCAGTTAAGCACGCTTATGCCATTGCACTATCGTCACGATGTCCGACCGTAACTAGCGTACCTTCGAACTCCTCCGTTACGCTTTGGGAGGAGACCGCCCCAGTCAAACTGCCTACCATGCACTGTCCCCGATCCAGATAATGGACCTAGGTTAGAACCTCAAACACACCAGGGTGGTATTTCAACGTTGGCTCCACAAGATCTAGCGACCCTGCTTCAAAGCCTCCCACCTATCCTACACAGATCTGTTCAAAGTCCAATACAAAGCTACAGTAAAGGTTCATGGGGTCTTTCCGTCTTTCCGCGGGGAGATTGCATCATCACAAACATTTCAACTTCGCTGAGTCTCAGGAGGAGACAGTGTGGCCATCGTTACGCCATTCGTGCAGGTCGGAACTTACCCGACAAGGAATTTCGCTACCTTAGGACCGTTATAGTTACGGCCGCCGTTTACTGGGACTTCAATCAAGAGCTTGCACCCCATCATTTAATCTTCCAGCACCGGGCAGGCGTCACACCCTATACGTCCACTTTCGTGTTTGCAGAGTGCTGTGTTTTTAATAAACAGTCGCAGCCACCGATTTTTTGCAACCCATTCATGCTTCGTTGTTCACTACACACTAATAGGGCACACCTTCTTCCGAAGTTACGGTGTCAATTTGCCGAGTTCCTTCTCCTGAGTTCTCTCAAGCGCCTTAGAATACTCATCTCGCGCACCAGTGTCGGTTTGCGGTACGGTCGTATATAGCTGAAGCTTAGTGGCTTTTCCTGGAACCTCGTTCAGTCACTTCACGGACAAGTCCGCTCGATCGTTGGCCTCGGTATATGTGCACCGGATTTGCCTAATGCACGCCTACATCCAACTAAACCAGAATAATCCAATAACTGGATGACCTATTAAGATCCGTCCCCACATCGCACTATATATCGGTACAGGAATATTGACCTGTTTCCCATCAGCTACGCATCTCTGCCTCGCCTTAGGGGCCGACTCACTCTACGCCGATGAACGTTGCGTAGAAAACCTTGCGCTTACGGCGAGGGGGCTTTTCACCCCCTTTAACGCTACTCATGTCAGCATTCGCACTTCTGATACCTCCAGCGCGCTTTACAACGCACCTTCACAGGCTTACAGAACGCTCTCCTACCACTTGCAATAAATTGCAAATCCGCAGCTTCGGTAACTGGCTTAGCCCCGTTACATCTTCCGCGCAGGACGACTCGATCAGTGAGCTATTACGCTTTCTTTAAATGATGGCTGCTTCTAAGCCAACATCCTGACTGTTTTAGCCTTCCCACTTCGTTTCCCACTTAGCCAATTTTAGGGACCTTAGCTGGCGGTCTGGGTTGTTTCCCTCTTGAGTCCGGACGTTAGCACCCGGTGCTCTGTCTCCCAAGCTGTACTCATCGGTATTCGGAGTTTGCCTTGGTTTGGTAAGTCGCCATGACCCCCTAGCCAAAACAGTGCTCTACCCCCGATGGTAATACTTGAGGCACTACCTAAATAGTTTTCGGAGAGAACCAGCTATTTCCAAGTTTGTTTAGCCTTTCACCCCTATCCACAGCTCATCCGCTAGTTTTGCAACACTAGTCGGTTCGGACCTCCAGTACCTGTTACGGCACCTTCATCCTGGCCATGGATAGATCACTTGGTTTCGGGTCTACACCCAGCGACTGATCGCCCTATTCGGACTCGATTTCTCTACGGCTTCCCTATTCGGTTAACCTTGCCACTGAATGTAAGTCGCTGACCCATTATACAAAAGGTACGCAGTCACCCCTTACGAGGCTCCTACTTTTTGTAAGCACGCGGTTTCAGGATCTATTTCACTCCCCTCCCGGGGTTCTTTTCGCCTTTCCCTCACGGTACTAGTTCACTATCGGTCAATGATGAGTATTTAGCCTTGGAGGATGGTCCCCCCATATTCAGACAGGATTTCTCGTGTCCCGCCCTACTTGTCGTTAGCTCAGTACCACACAGGTCATTTCACGTACGGGGCTATCACCCACTATGGCCAGTCTTTCCAAACTGTTCCGTTATGTCTTGTGCTATCACTAACAGGCTCTTCCGATTTCGCTCGCCACTACTTTCGGAATCTCGGTTGATGTCTTTTCCTCGAGCTACTGAGATGTTTCAGTTCACCCGGTTCGCCTCGCATGACTATGTATTCATCATGCGATACCCTTTCAGGTGGGTTTCCCCATTCGGAAATCTCCGGATCAAAGCTAATTTGCCAGCTCCCCGAAGCTTATCGCAGGCTATCACGTCCTTCGTCGCCTATCATTGCCAAGGCATCCACCACGTGCTCTTATTCACTTGACCCTATAACTTTGACGTCTCACTCAATCACTCAAGCGAAACACAAAATCATCACAAGGAATATGTCAGGTCTTTCACCTGACGCGTTATGCCGTTACATTCAAAATTCGATTTGACTCGAAATTGAAGTTTCTTTTGACGCAATCAAAAATTCTATGT
>NZ_JBPJZF010000015.1:0-14100 GCF_051216515.1 Variovorax frigidus | reverse complement strand
ATGCGTGGTCGGCCGGCTTCGGAATGATTAGGCGAGTTTTACCCGCAGCCTTCGAGCTCGCTCTTGAAATGCACGGGCGCCCCCTTCCAGTATGGAACACACAGCCTCTCGAATCTCGCGGTTTTCAAGGCCGCCGCTCTGATATGTGATGGACGGCAGACCATCCGGTTGGTGCTGTCCACAGCGTGCGACGATCACCTGATCGACGTCGGTGTTGACAACTAGGTTCGCGTTATGGGTGACAACAATAACTTGCCGGCGCTTTTTCGCCTCGCAGAACGCCGGAACGAGCTCTTCAAAAACAGACTGCGGATCCAAGTTTTCCTCAGGCTGGTCGATGATCAACGGACGTTCATCGTGAGCATCCAAAGCAAGGTAGAGGAGCAAAAGCACGATTCCACGGGTGCCGGGCGAAAGTCGTTCAATGTCGACCTCTTCGTATCGCAATCCGTAGCCAACCTGGATGTGGTCCGTGCTGTATAGCCATTGGCTGAAATCACGGGCCCATTGCAGAGGCGGTAGGTTGCTAACCTGTTGCTGTCGGAAAATCTGGCTGAAGTTCGAGACGAACAGGCGCATTGCTTCGGCGGCGTCCTCAGCTGTGCCGTTACGCCAGACGTCACCGAGATACGCTTCAGCTTCTTTTAACAGGTCGCCGTTTCGCAAGCTTCCTTTTCGAAGGTCTAGAAGTTGCTCCCCTTGTTCTGCCCACGCCTTCAGATCGACCTGACGGCGCACCGAGAAAGAAAGCTTTTTTACCGCACTCGGCCCCTGAGCGATTCGGTCGCCGAGAGGAGCATAGAGCCGCATCAGTTCGGTCTCTTCGTCAATCACCGCTGTAAAAATTCCCTTGTAGGCTGCGAGGCGATCGGTACGAAGTTCCACCAACATGCCCTCAGCCTTTTTTGCGCGTTCTATGTCAAGGTTCAACTTCGCGAGAGCAGTCTCCGCGCGGGTGATCTTGTCCGTCAGAGCTCTATACCGTCTGCTGTTTTGAGCATCGATGCCTGCTAGCGTTTGGAGCCGATCTCGTTCGCGGATCAACAGACTGAGGCTTTGAGACGGCAGTAGGGCTCCTTCAGGGATGAGCACCATGTCGGTCGGTGGGGCGGAAGCTCCAACGCCCGACGCGATCGACGGCCCCTGAAGCACGGTTATTTCAGCCTGTGCAGCGGCAATACGCATCTTCAGTAGCGCGTCGACATCGCCCGTAAAGTTCAGCCGAAACTTCTTCCATTCCTCGACGGACAGGTCCGAATCACCTCTTCGCTCCTGAGCGTCGGCGATCCAGTCCGCGGCGTCCTGCTCACGAAAAGTTGATACGTCGGATTGAAGTCCGGCCAGAGCTTGCGCGCGAGCCTGAGCTTCAGCGATCGCCCGTTGCTTTATTTCGACGGCGGCTGAGATGTCCTCAAGGCGTTTGGCTCTGGTTTCTTGGCCCTTGGGCACCAGCTGATTGCGGTCTGCCCTGTCCTTGGCTAGCGCTGCTAAAACCTCGTTGCGATCCTTCTCAAGCTTTGGTAGTCCTGCCTTTCGGACAAGTTCTGCGTTGATGGCTTCGGTCGCGCGTTTCAACGCGTGCCGGTGCCGATCACGAGATCCTCGCGCCGCTTGCATGCGGGAAATCAGCAACTCGCTGAAGTTGGCGGCGTTGATCCGAACATCTTCCGGATGCGCCTCAAAAATCACCCGCTGGATCTCATCGACCAGTGAGTGGTCCAGACCCTCAGATGAACAGAGCTGCTCGACAAACTGCTGCGAGAGGTATTGGACATGAGGCGCATCCCAGAGGTCTTCATTCTCGACGTTTGCTATGTCGTTTCCTGTCGTCTCGCCGTTCTCCCATAGCAGCTCAGCACGAGTTGCCGTCAGGTACTTGCTCGCTCGACGCAGGAAAGAGTTTGGGCTGAGGCGATTCGAAACGCCACAACCTCCAGTGGCCATGAAATCGGCTAGCGCAGTCTTGCCTGACCCACGAGCACCGATGATCGCGACCATTCCAGCGTTCACGGGGAGCGACGATGGCACCATCCATTGGGCGTTGGATACATGCACTTCTTTGATGGTGTTGCCCGGCAGAGCGCCCTTCGGCGGCTCCTCACCGATGTGCACCCGACCTTCTGGTTCGATGACCGCTTGGAAAAGCGTCCCAAACGTGACGTCTCCGTTGAGCCAGCAGCGGCGTGCCGCATCAGGCAACCCCACGCGATCAGCGGTGTGCGCGTCGGATCCGTGAAGGCAGGGCTTCTTGCCGGACCATTTAGTTTCGAGATCTTCGATCGTTGCTGCGCCCTTGCCCAAATAGAAGGCGATCTGCTTGGGGTTAGCAGTGAACATGATGTCTGCGAAGCGCTCGATATTCTTTCGAGTGGCTTCCCATTGACCCCCATCGCCCTGGAGTCCAGAAGTTCCGTCCGAGCCGCCTCCAGCGACGGCTACAAGGCAATTTTCTCGAAGCCAGCCGCGGGTAAAAAACTGGTCTTGCAAGGCCTCAAGAGAGACCTTGAACCCAGTGACGCCACGCCGGTACGCTGCGTTGTCATCGATGATCGAAGAGTCGATCGCTCGGCCTAGACGGATCAGATCCGGCCTTACGCATCGAAAAGTTTCTCCTCCATGTCTGAAGGTGAGGCCGGTTAGAAAGGCGTTGATGTGTTCGACATGATCTTCGTCATCAGGCGAGAACAACAAATGCAGATTGACGCCGGGCCCCTTCGTGGTCTCGATAGACAGCCGGAACTCGACGTTTGGAAATATTAGCCCCACCCCTTTGAAATCACCGGCTCGCTGACGGGCTTTTGCTTCAATGTAGCAATCGATACCGCAGTAGTCGGTGATGCCAAGAGCCCGGATGGGAGGGTCGCTCTTATCGACTTTCTCAATAAAGGCGGCCCAAGGATCTTCCCCCCTGAAGCCGTCGTTTAGCGCAGTCCCTGGCGCATGAATGTGAGGATCCCACCGCTGCCATGTGGACCCGCGAGGGTTGATTCTATTGAAGACTTGGTTCATACAGGCTCGTTTTTCGATACGTCCATGGCTAGAAAAGCCATCGGGGCAACAGCGATTTGTAACAGATGTTGCTATCTCGCGGTTGCTCGACCACCTGGGGAACCACATCCCTCGTACTGCCACCGAAAGGTCGTGTGCGCGCCACGAAGCTCCGCTATCGAGCGATGTCAGGGACGACGCCAGCTGTCCGCTCTTGGACGGTAGCGCCCGTGTACCGAGGTGCAGCTAGATCGTCTCAGTCATACCAGTGTCTTGAAGCCGAGGTGATGAGCGTTGTCGCTCCTTGGGCCATGGGGTGACGCTCAGCCTTTTCCACTTAAGGCTTCGCATGCTTTTTGCCACTGGACGCTTACTGGCTACCCCCGCAGCCCTTGATCGTTTGAAGCGCGCCGGCTCCTCTGCTGAAGAATTGCTTCTCCGTCACGCCTCTGGCGACTGGGGCGATATCCATCCGGAGGATCGCGTCTTGAACGACCAAGCCTTACGCACCGGTTCAAGACTTCTGTCTGCTTATCGCTTCGATTCCGGAAGAATCTACATCATCACCGAATGGGACCGTAGCTGTACGACGGTCCTTCTGGCGTCGGAGTATTGACCTGTGGCTACACCCGGCCCGCTTCCCGTATGCTCAGGGAATGATCGATATCGACCTTTCTCCAAAGACTTATAAGCGTTCTGAATCCATCGTTTTCCACAAGACGAAGGAAGCGTTCGGAGACCTCTCGAACATGGTTGCCGGCTATCCGATCAAGATCAATGGCACGCACATCCTGACGAGCGAAGCGCTGTATCAGGCGTGTCGTTTCCCGCATCTTCCAGAGGTGCAGAAGGAGATTATCGGGGCGGCCAGTCCGATGACCGCCAAGATGAAGGGCAAGCCGCATCGCAAGGACTCGCGGCCCGACTGGGATGAGCAGCGTGTTGCGATCATGGAATGGTGCCTGCGCGTTAAGCTCGCGATGAACCGAACTGAGTTCAGCCGCTTCCTTCTGGCGACGAAGGAGAAAGAGATCGTCGAGCAGTCGGCCAAGGATCCGTTCTGGGGAGCGCTGGTCGTCGATGACGAAACGCTGAAGGGCCAGAACGTCCTTGGCCAACTGCTTGTTGGTCTCCGAGAAGAGGTCAAAGCTGGCACCGTGGAGCATGGCTTCGTTGAGCCGCTCGCGATACCGGAATTTCTTCTGTACGGCCAGCCGATCCCAAGGCTGGGCTTCAGGTCGTCCCTCGCACAATAAAAGAAGGCGATCGAAGCCATTCCGGCTTCGTCGCCCGGTACACCGCCTCGGAACCCGAGACGGTCCATCACGGTCAACTGTTCATTGGCGCTTCCGGGTTGGAAGCGTCGCTCTCCTTGCCCTTGCCGGACGTCTCCTGAAGCAACTCATCCAGTTCGCCCTCATCGCACGCAGCAACAACACCTTCCAGGAACTGGATCACCTTTTCCTTCGAACTCATGACGATATGGGTTCCACCGCCTGGAAGTTGGATGAGGCGCGGACCAACTCGAAGTGACACTTTGTACTGAAACTGACCTCCGCCGAGCGACTTCTTGGAGACCCAGGCGTTGGTTGAGAGAACCGCATCGCTCTTGACCTCTGCGATCTGACGCTTTGCGTTCTCGGTGAAATTCATTCGAAGACGCTGGATGGGGTCGAGATGCTTGGAGTACGAGTAAGAGCGAGTGGTTTCGATGGTGCCGAAGGTGCTGAGGTTCTGAAGAAAAGACATTTGTTATTCCTTAAAAAAATTGAGATTGGTTAACCTGAGATTGATATACGTGTGAGCTACGGGGTTAGGCCTTCAGCTCGTAGTTGAAGCGCACATCCATGCGGCGCACCCTGAAGCCAGGCTCGGGGGTCTCGGGCTTGATCGAGAACCGACCCGAGACGGACTTGCGATGGACCATCACGTACGTGGCGCCCGACTCGCGCAGTTCGATGGCCTTGCGAACCAGCTTCTCGTTGTAGTTCGCACGAACGTAGATCTTCTCGGGGTCGTAGCCAACCGGACCGCCGTATCCCTCCGGGAACAGGTCTGCATCACGGCAAACGACGTGCGGGCTCATCGCCTTGAAGGCCGCAAGCTGATCGATTGCCTTGTTGCGCTTCGACGCCGCTTGGCGACGGGAAGGATTGGTCTTAGTAACTTTCATCTGATAACTCCTGTGGTTTGGTTTGCTCAACCGGTCCGGCTGAGATGCCGTGTGAATCAAGGCATGTGTGTATTGAACCGCCGACAGCGCCGCATTAACAGATATAGGATGACTAGAACATTTGGTTTGTTAAGATTCGGCATGAAAAACGATCTCCCATACCGCCTGTGGCACGCGGCCTTGCAGCGAAGCGACCGCAAAAAGTGGTCGAAAAAGACACGGGAATACCTCGCCTTCGCGGACGGCCTACCGTTTGATGAGTGGTGGGAGCAAGTGCAGGAGTACTTCTTGCCGCCCGAACCGTTCACCGTCATGCCGGTTGACGCAGAGCAAGAGGCCAACGAGTGGTGGGGCGAATATGGCGACGACGCGAGCGTGAAGCTGCTGTATGTCAATCTCTACACACCTTCATCAGTGCTGGTGCGTGACTTCGGGAGACTTGTGCGCTCCCTGGCCAAGAACAAGCCAGGACGCCCCCCGATCGATCAAACGCTGGTCGACTTCCCCTTGGCCAGAACGCCGAATGTCCCGCTGATCGAAAAGATGCTGGGGTGCTACGACGTCTGGTTAGAAAACCAGCGGCGCCCTCAGGTTGCTAGGCGAAAGCTGTACGACATTGGGGTGCTCGCCAAGGTCTCTACTGGGTACGAGGTGAAGGACGTCAATGACCGCAGCCGAGAAGCCGCAGCCAAGAGAGAACTGATGTCGATCACCACGTCGCGGATGATCAAGCGCGCCAAGACGATGATCCAGAACGTCGAGAAGGGCGTGTTTCCCGTCTACTGAGGACCTACAGAACTTCGTGCCAGAAAGCGCCTTCTGTCGCGATCTTCCACGCCGTGTCCCCCGCGAGGTCTTGTTGGCGGCAAATCCATCTTGAACAGGATGGAATCCGCCCTCAACCCAGGAAGCCGCGGACGCAAGTGCGTGTTGATGAAGTAGATGAACTGCATCTGCACGATGCCAACCTCATCACCGCGTCCCGAACGGGTGAGGGTAAGCAGCGCGTCGCGCGCAGCCTTGTAGGTTTGCCAATCCTTGGCTTCCCACAGCGCGATCGCTGTCTGGATATTCACGGTCGTCGCCGTGTTGGTCTGGTTATGGTTGTCGTTGGTACTGAGGTGCATGTTCCGTCTCCCGCATGAGTCCTGCACCTGTATTTATGGTTCTTCCCCTGTTGTCCGGCACCGTTTATGACGGGATGGTAGGCGCATGGTCAAGAAACACATCGCTCCGTACACACTGTCCCAACGAGATCGGAACACGCTGCTCGAAATCATCGACGAGCAGTTTGGCCCCGGACTTACCAGCGACGAGTTTGCGGAAGCGATGCTGGATTTGTTCGAGAACATTCCAGGCTTCGAGACCATGCCGCCTGCCAAGGCGAGCTACATCGTCAACCAACTCTGGAGCACCTACCATGGTCAAGAAGCCTGCTGAAACCACTGAACGCAACGAGACGGTCGAGGACGGAACGGATGCCGTCGTGACGTCCTCGACGTCTTCAGAACCGATCGAGATCGATCTGAACAAGCCGCCGATTCGGGAGGCGATCGAGGTCGGCAAAGCTGCTCTTGCCGAAGGAAAAACGAAAGCTGACGCGGCGCGTGCAATCTTCACCCTGATCAAGCACGAACCAAAGGAAGTGATCGTCGCAGCCTTCGTCGAAGGCGCAACGCTCACAAGCAAGGGTGCGCTGACCTACTGGTACAACGTGCGCCGCAAGGCCGCAAAGGATGCCGCCGCATCGGCCAAGACCTGAGGTGTTGCTCAGCCGCAGATTGCTCGCTGGACGAAGGGGCAATCGTTGGCCGCGCCTTTCATCGATATCGCCTGCGATGTTCGATCGCGAAAAAGGATCTCCTCGACATCGAGTTCCGGGAGTTCTTCTGTCAATGACGCCAAGCACTGCTGCACGAGCATGGTTGGCGGACAACTCCGAGGTAGGAAGGGCTTGGCCTTTCCGTTTTCAACGTCAGCTCGCGAGCAGGAAATCCCATGCCTGTTCAGAATATCTGCAAATCCTCTTGCAGAAATTCCCTGAACGCTCTTGGTCAACCCTGCGCAGGAGTGCTGCCATGCCGCACAGAGTATCTGGCGGAGCTTGATGATGTCGCCGCCAACCTTCCTGAGGTACTTTCCCAGGTCGGACGACACGTACGTATGCACCTCCACATAGTCAGCGAACAGTTCGAAGTCTTCGACTGTCTTCAAGCACACCGGCCTCGTCTTGGTGTACTCCTGCCATTCCTCACGTACCGTTTCGAAGTGAGCGACGCTCTCCCACGGCTGCGTGCTGAACATCAGGTGCGATCTTCCGTGACGGTCGAGCGATGCGTTTGACATAGCGAGGCCGAAGGGCTTGCGCTTCCAGTCGTACTCCATGCTCAAGCGCTTATCGATCACTTTCTCGACGAGATCGGCGTCATGGTTGACCATGTCGCGCACTCCGGTCTTTCCAATCACGCGGATCATCGAATCGGGCGTGCGTCCGTAGAACATACGAACGATCTCGCTGTTCTGATCTTCGACGGTTTCAAACTCGGGCGGGGTGAAGATGCCGCCTTTTGCAAGAACGACCGTGTAGCTTTCATCTTGATCCGGATCATTTCCAGGCAACAGCGTCGCCTGACCGCGTGTTCTCCAGCCGAGCGGCTTCCGGATAGCATGCTTCCTTTCCAGAACGGACCCAATGCCGGTCAGCGTCTTGCGAGCGTCTTCAAACAATCTACACAGGACACCCTGCTGCGCAGTGCCGATCTCAGCCTCTGAAGCGTTCGATAGGAATCCATCTGTTGTACAGCTGAATACACAGGTGTCGTCGTCGAGGCGGTTGATGATCTCTCCCAAGATGCCTCGAACAAAGGAAGTGATATAGGCGGCGAAGAAGGGATTTGTGATCTCGCTTGGTGGCAGAGCTTTAGTAGTGTTGTCACGCATGTCGTACACGCGCTTCTCCCGCAGGCCCTGAGCGGTTTTTCCGTAGGTGGAGTTGCTGATCTCCTTCCAGAAGAGCCCTCGAAGCGTCTTCGATCCAGACTTCTTCCGATGTTCCAAGCACTCCTGAATGAACTCGCCGAAGATGCGAACATCAGGGTCCGTTGGGACGATGATGCCGTGATTGATCGTGACCTTCGCGCCCAGTTCCAGTGCCACGACGAGTTCCGGAGCCGAGCAGTAGCACGTACCATTCAACGGAAACACTAGCCCATGTGCAGTTCGCACGGGCAACGTCGGAAATCGTGTGCTTGGCGGGAACTCGAAGTCCATGTGCACGAACCCAAGGGTGGTTGCGGTGAACTCGGCTGGATCGCGTTCCTCATAGAGCTCTTTCCACCGAGGCATCCCGATGAGCGACATCGCGGTGGGGTAGGCGCTGGAGAGGTCGAAATCGACCCATTCGTCTTCAAAGCCTGGACCGAACCAAAACTGCTCGTTGCGTCCTCCGTGATAGCACTCCGTCGCGAAGTCGATACGCCATCGCACCTGCTCGATGTCGACCCTCTCCGTCTTCGAAACGTAGTAACCAAGCTTTTTGTTGTACACCCGCGTCTTCACCTCCTCCTTGCCCATGACCTTCAACGGATCAAGTTTCAACTTTTCGCGCCAAGTCTTGAGCAGCAGTTCGATACCGATTGAGGTGAGCGTGACAGGCACCTTCTTGGAGCCCGTGACTTCCTCGAACTGCTCCATGACAGATTCGATGTAGCGCACGCAGATCGTTGCATCGTTGAGGGCATAGGCGCGGAATATGGGCCAGTTCTCTGCACGCACCCGATCCATGTTGCGGATCATGTCCTTGTGCTTAGCGGGATCGGGATCAAGCTGGAGTTTGGCTTGGCCAACAAGCTCGCCGATCGCCTTCAGGCTTTTCGACGCCTGAGGTGTCAGCAGCAAAGTGTCTCGAAAGAGAATCTGGAGCTTCGTCCTCTGCGCGCCGTTGCCGTGCTCGATTTCTAGCGCCGTCGAGTCGTCGATCGACACGAACGTGTTTCGCACATTGGAGATGGTCGCAGTCAGGTCCGAAAAGTCATCGAAGGCAGGAATGTCGGCGCGTGTGAAGTGGCCGACGAGGTAGATCTTCGTGGGCAAATCACTGTAACCGTGGTCCTGCACGCCCAGTCCGAGGGCGAACACAACGAATGCTGCAAGGGTCATGCGTTCGGTGTCATGGGGGCAGCAGATGCCCTGCCATTCGCGCCCATCCGAAGTTTTGGCATGGAACTGATAGGACAGGACGCGGTACTTCGCCTCGCCAGCGACGATCTCGTCCCGAGTCACCATGTGATCGGGTGTCTTGAATTCGGTATCGAAGCCGATGAGGAGGTAGGGGGGAGTAGTCTTCTTCTTCCCCTTTTCGCCCTTGAGTGCTGGCGACAGAAATGCATCTGCAGGGATCTGCACGGTCCGCTGCATAGGCGTAGTCATCAGTTCGGGTGGCGTCTCGAAAACGTCGACCGTATCGCCGTGGCGAAGTGTTTTGTCCTTGGACCTTGATGTTGGTGTGGTTTGTTCTTGGCTCATGCCTGCTCCGTTCTTCTCATCGTAATGATCGCCGAGTTCCGCGCGGCGAGATGGACAGGTGACGGTGGCTCAAGCTGGAGGCTCGGGTTTCGGAACTGAACGGAGGCTATGGCCGGCGTCTACCGTGTCCAGGGGTATTTATGAGGGAGGTCTCGTTCGTTGGTATCGGTACGTCCGAAAGCTGTTGCCCAGGGTCAGGACCGAAGGGATGGTGGACTGGAATCTAACGACACCCCTGGAAGGCACCCATGTCCATCATCAAGCGCGGCAACAGCAAGGTCTGGTACATCCAGTTCCAGATGAACGGAAAGACGTACATCAAGTCGTCCAGAACGACCGACAAGAAGGCGGCGCAGCAGATCGAGACGGACTGGAAGGCTCGGCTGCATGCCGAGCAGTATCTCGGTCAGAAGGAGCGAATCACGCTGAGGGCGGCGATGGCGCAACTCTGCGAATCCAAGGTCGGCACGCCAAACCATCGAGGTCTCGTCAACAGTTCCAAGATCGCTTGCCGCCTGATGCCGGCGAACAAGTCGCTAGACGAAATCACTTCGCATGATCTCGAGCGGTTCAAACGCGACCGCCTGACCGAGGGTTCAAGCGCTCAGACCGTGCGCCACAACCTCAATCTGATTCGCAGCACTTGGAAGTATGCGAGCCGCCTCGGCTACCGTACAGCTGAACTGAACTTTCCAGAGGTCAAGCTGGCGAAGTCACCGCTGCGCTACCTTTCCGACGAAGAGGAGCGACGGCTGCTGGCGTGCCTTGAACCCAAGCGGGAGGTGAAGGGGTTGCCGCCGTATGAGGAACGACTTCCTGAGATGAAGCGCAGCATGCAGGATGCCTACGACCTCGTCGTCATGCTGCTCGACACGGGAGCGAGGTACGGTGAAATCGCCAACATCGAGTGGTCGCGCATCGATTTGAACGATCGTTCGATCCACCTGTGGCGCCCCAAGGTGCAGAACGAGGCGATCCTGTACATGACGGACCGCGTGTTCGCCATCCTCAGCCGACGCGCGTTCTCTGCGGGTCGCTACGTCTTCGAAAACAAGCAAGGTGGTCCACGGGGCTACGCAAGCCTTGCGATCCGCAGAGCGATCCGCAAGGCAGGTCTTGCAGACACCAAGATTCACACGCTGCGACACACGCATGCGTCGCGGTTGGTTCAGAACGGGATGAGCGTCTATGAGGTGCGGGAAGTACTCGGGCACACCGACATCAAGACGACGATGCGGTATGCGCACTTGGAAACGCGTCAGGTAACGTCGAAGGCGCGAGACGTGATCAACCGGTTCAACGGGATCGAAGTCGATCGAGCGTGATTGATCGGTATTTCGGAGGGACTGCTCTGTGCCGACTGAATGACTCAAAAGGGGCTATTTCTGCCGCTGGGCCTTTTCGAAGCAGCATTCATAGTGTGAAGGTCTTGCCTAGCTAGCGGTCGAATGCCGACCACACAACCCAAAAGCAGGGCGCAATCCAAGCGGTGAAAGTTGTCGAGCGAGCCCAAGCCCAAAAGGGCCACGCCGTTGGACGAGGGTTTGACCGGCAGAGGACGACGAAAGACTAGCCGCCTCGCTTTTTAAGCCGAAGGGAATAAGGCAAAGGTTTCCCGGGCGGAAATGCCCCTGACTGCCGTAAGAACGCGAGCTGTGTCCACAGGTTTGACGAAGTGACCTTCAAATTCTGCTGCAGCGCTTCTTTCCTGGTCGCCAGGCTGACCAAAGCCGGTGAGCGAGTAGAACTTCGGTGAAGCTTCGCCCAACTCTTTTCGCAACTGTGCGGCAAGCTCGTAGCCGTCCATCACGGGCAAACCGATGTCTAGCAGGGCCACCTCGGGCTTGAACGCGAACGCAATAACCAGGGCGCCTGCTGGCTCGTATGCCACTCGGACTTCGTGCCCACTGTCCCGCAATGCCTCTGCAAGAAGGTTCGCAGCGTCCTCGTTGTCATCGACGACCAGGATCTTGAGCGATGGTCCATGGCTGAGAGTGCTATCGGGATTTGCCGGCGCCAACACCTCCGGGAAAAACGCGGGCGCCAGTTGCAGTCGCACTGTGAAAGTGCTTCCCAGGCCCAGGCCATCGCTATGAGCGTGAACGGAACCGCCATGGGCGGCTACCAGGCTCTTTACTAGAGCAAGCCCGACCCCAAGCCCGCCCTCTGCACGGTGTACCGTGCGCGCGCCCTGGTAGAACAGGTCGAATATCCGTGGCAACACGTCCGGAGCAATGCCTTGCCCGTTGTCCGCGACGGTGATGACCGCCGTCTCCCCGTCGCGTTGCGCCGTGAGCTGGATCTGACCATCAAGAGGTGTGTAGCGAGCCGCGTTGGTGAGCAGGTTGCTCACCACTTGCGCCAGGCGCACTGGGTCGCCCCGCCACCGCAGCCCCGAGCTTGGAATATCTGTGTGAAGAGTGTGCCCGCGCTGCTCCATCAGCAAGTTCACCATCTCGACCGCCTTGGTCAATACCGATTCCAGTTCGACGGTTTCTTCATGCAGGCCCACCTTCCCGCGAGTGATGCGGGAGACGTCCATCAGGTCGTCCACCAGGCGAATTAGGTGTCGCACCTGACGGTAAATGATGCTTTGCTCTTTGGAGGTTTTGAGGTCGCCACGCCGTTTCATTAGCTCCAGCGCCGTCACGATCGGCGCGAGCGGGTTGCGTAATTCGTGGCCAAGCATCGCAAGGAACTCATCCTTCGCGTTGGCCGCCGTCTCCAGTTCCTCAAGAAGCGCCTCGCGCTCAACCTTGGCAAGTTCCGCTTGCCTCCGCGCCACAACAAGGTCAGACACATCCACGGCCACCGCCATTAACCCATGAACTTGCCCCGTGCTCTGGCGGATAGGCTGCAGGTTGAACCGAAAAAAGTGCTCTTCTAGACCCCCGGTGCCTGTGCGATCCAGCAGCATCCGGTACTCACGCGCCACATAGGGCTCGCCGGTTGCAAACGCATGGTCAAGGGCGCCCAACACCTCGGTGCCACGAAGCTCCGGAAATGCCTCCAGGTAGGTTTTTCCCTCCAAGTCAGGCCGCCCAACCATGGCCTTGTACAGATCGTTGGCGAGTTCGAAGCGGTGCTCTGGCCCTATCAGCAGGGCGGTCGCCACAGGGGCTTCACGGAGAAGGTCGTTGCGCTCCCGCTTCACCTGCTCGAGCGCAACGCGCTCTGTCACGTCCCTCGAAAAGCAACGCGTGTAGAGCAGCTTGCCGTCTTCGAAACGCCCGCTGGACTGGATGAGAACATGCTTGACTCCCCCGTCCTTGCACCGAAGTCGGGCCTCGTAGTTACGCAGGGTCTCCCCAGCCGTCAGCCGCTTGAGAATGTCCTCGATCACCGGAGGATCTACATGAAATTCGGTGATGTTTCGCCCGACGTACTCGTCAAAGCCATAGCCCAACAGTTCGAGCTCCGCCCTGTTGGCCCAGATAACGGTGCCGTCGAAGGCAACTTGATGCAGGCTTTCCGCTCCGTTCTCCACGAACTCTGCAAACTCGAGTTGATGGTCCTCCAAACGTTTTTCCGCATCGCGCCGCCTGGCCGATTCAACGTCCAGAGACAGTGCCTTTTGCTGGAGCATCGCTAACTCGCTGGCCGAAACGTCTACGCCTCCCACGGGTAGTACGTCGGTGTGGGCATGACAGACCTTGCGAAATGCCTCTGAGTGCTGCGCCCCAGAAAAGACTTCAAGCGGATAGCCACAGAACAGCTTGAACTCTCGCAGAGCTGCCAGGTCATTCCAGCATTGCTCCAGAGCTATGGCCTCAAGATGCCTTCCGTCCGCTGCGAGCAGGGCGACGAGCTCCCCATAGATGCGAATCGGCCCTGGACCTGCTGAGTCCAGAAGGTCTCCCATCACTTGCCGAAACAGCTGCTCGTCGACGCCTCGATCACTGCTTATGCGAGAAAGGGCCTCCGCAGCATCGAGCAAATGGAGTCGGGGCTTGGGAAACCGTTCTGCCAACCGCAAGCTCATGAGCTCCCGGTGCGCCTTCGTCGCCAGCACGATGGCGCTGCCACCAACAGCCAAAGCCCCCTCCAAGAACAGTGTCACAGAGGAGATGAGCGCTTTCTCGTCCTCATAAAAGTGAACTAGATGGTCGTGTTGCGCTGCTTCGGCCGCCGGCGCTGGAGTGTTGCTCATGAGCGATTGTCTACGCATCCACGTGATCTGCGCGTCTTGAGGACGGATATTGTCGTTTGCCGCATCTTGCGTCACTAAGTTTTCAGGAGGAAATTATCCGCTTCGCGTCTGGAAGGCTATTGAGGACGCCCCGAGAGCAAAGATGAGCCCAGAGCGAGCGCGATTCACGCGCTATCGACGTCGAGGTGGGAGGCTAGAGGTTCTGGCGGACGACAGCAGCCTTACCTACAGACGGTAACCTGTAGCACGTCACGGACCACGCAAG
>NZ_JBPJZF010000014.1:0-20845 GCF_051216515.1 Variovorax frigidus | reverse complement strand
CAACGTACAGCGCGCTGTATTGTTGTGAAAGAAATTGCGCAAAGTGGTTGTCATCGTCATAGCCTTTCAGGCTGATTCTCGAATTCCCGACAAGTCAGGACAGCATTGCAAGCCGTCCAGTCCAGTCCAATCCGACGCGACCGTCCAGGCCGATTCCGGAAATTGGAAACTCGATGATGCGGCGAATTTATATTTAGTAGTGCACATTTATTATTGATCTCGTTGGGCAAGAGGTGAGCCTGCCGATTGCTTCTGGTGCGGCGCGCGGTGGTTCTTTGATGACGCGCAAGGCTGTGAATTACGAAAACTAAAGTGTTCAAAATGGCGGGGACATACGCCCACGTCGGCCGCTTCCTACGTCAGAACGGCCGTGAGTGCGCGATTTCTTTAGGCCCTGAAACGTGTCTGGCGCGCAACAAGTAGAGGCTGTGCGCTGGCTGATGAGCGCGCGCTAGCTTGAAGCGTCAAGGTTATTTTTGCTGAGTTGAGTCAGTCACTGGGCGCGAGCCCCCGATGCCGCTGTGCGGGCGGTGCCAGTTGTAGTGGTGCTGCCACCTTGTCAGGGCATCGATTCGTTTGTCTAAGTGCTAATACGCCTAGTCATGGCCCACTCGCCCTACACCCCCGGTGATCGTCGTGAGTGCGCGTCTCACTCCCAATGACCGCATCGCAGGCCTTGATGTGGGTGCGGACGACTACCTTTCGAAGCCTTTCGATTTTCAGGAGTTGGTGGCGCGCATGCGCGCGGTCATTCGACGTCGCGGCGGCGTCGCGCAATCGCTTCTTGGCGCCGGAGGTCTGCGCCTCGACCTCGCAACCCGTGAAGTTGTGCAGGACGATGGAAAACGGGAGACACTGACTGCGCGGGAGTTCACGCTGATGCATGCGCTCCTTGAGCGGCCTGGCGCGGTGTTGTCGCGCGATCAGCTCGAGCACCGGATCTACGGCTGGGGAGACGAAGTGCAGAGAAATGCCGTTGCAGTGCTCGTCCATGGACTTCGACGCAAGCTTGGTGCAAGTGCGATTCGAACCGTGCGTGGGCTTGGCTGGCGCGTTGTGGAGTGAGAGAGCGTTCGATACTGCGCCAGTTGCTTTGCTGGCTCGTGCTCTTGCATCGCGCCTAGCGCGACGCGCAACACTCGAGTCGGATCTGCGTGGCGCGTTGATACGTGCGGAGCTGTCGGTCGCCTATCAGCCGATCGTGGCCTTGCCGGGACGCCGCTGCGTCGGCATGGAGGCGCTCGTTCGCTGGCGGCATCCGACGCTCGAGCCGGTGCCGGCGCAGGAGTTCGTCGCTATCGCCGAAGAGGTCGGGTTGATCCAGGCGCTCGGCCGCCTCGTCCTTTTCGAAGCTTGCCGCGCCTTCGCTTCTTGGAAGCACCGCTTCGGCGACGCGGGCCCCGCAAGCATCTCGGTGAACGTATCCCGCGCCAGTTGGAACGACTTCGGCACGGGGTATTCCTCGCTTGCCACGCTCCACCTCCTGCCAATCGATGTTCTGAAGATCGATCGCTCCTTCGTGATGCAGGTGGAAACGAGCCCGCACTACGGCGGGCTGATCAAGGCCGTCATCCTGGTTGCGCGCAGTTTGGGAGTGCTTACGGTGGCTGAGGGCATTGAGACCGAAGGTCAGGCGGCCGCAGTGGCGCGCCTGAACTGCGACAAGGGGCAGGGCTACCTCTACGCGCAGCCCATGCATCAGTAGGCGGCCACCAACTGGCTCGATGGCCGCCTAGCTGTCGTTTAGGTTCAAGCTGCTCCTTGAAGACTTACGGGCGAGACGTCGGGACCCTCGACTTTGTGGTTGCAGGCGAGACCCCAAAAGGAGTGCTGCAGATGGAGCACCGGACGCGAACCTACTACGCGGCGTCCAGAAGGCATTGATGGGGCGCGGAGGCGGGGCTGGCCAAGCGGGTCGAAAAGCGAGGTCTTCATCGCGAAGGGGGCCATGCCGACGTGTGGCCGCGTGATGGGTTCAACCATCCGTGTGAACGAAGCAGAGCTTGTGACCTTCGGGGTCGAGGCAGTAAGCGGCATAGAAGTCTGCCGCGTACACATGGCGGATTCCCGGTCTCCCATTGTCCTTCGCGCCTTCAGCGAGCGCGGAACTCCAGGCCTTGTCTACCGCGACCCTCGATTCACACAGAAAGCTGACCTGTGAGCCATTCGCCGCGGTTGCAGGCCTCCCGTTGAGTGGTTTGTTGAGAACGAACTGCGGCCAGCGACTTCCGGGCAGCGTCCAGATCACTCCGGCGGGAGGTGGGCGTGTGGAGGTGACGCGAACCCACCCCAGATTCGACAGGACCGCGTCGTAAAACGCCGTCATGGCACCCAGGTCTTGGGCGCCGAGTTGGATGTGCGCGTACATGGTCTGCCGCGGCTCAGCGCTGTGATGATCTGCGCTCGGCCAGCTGAACCATGAGGGCTGGCACCTCCCCCGAAAGCTCCCGTGCGAGATAGCCCAGAGGGCCTTGACGCTTGCGCAGCGCGTGCCCCGCGTGCGCATGCAGCATCACGCCCCACGCAGCCGCCTGCAGCGGTGTGGCCCCGCGTGCGGCCAGCCCTCCGATCAGTCCGGCCAGTGTGTCGCCTGAACCGGAGGTGGCCAGGCCGGCGGTTCCGCCGTCGAAGCGCCATGCCGTGCCATCCGGCAACGCTAGAAAGGTCGTCGGCCCCTTGAGCACGACGCAGGCGTTCCATCGCGCGGCGGCCTCACGTGCAACGCGCAAGGGATCGGCGTTGATGATCTCCTTGGACAAGCCGCTGAGGTGCGCCATCTCTCCCGCGTGGGGCGTCACAACCACAGGCTGATCGAAAGGCCCGCCGTGCACGGCCGACATGGCAAGCGCGTCGAGCACTGTGATGCTGTCGCGGAAACACGGCAGCAGGGCGCGAACAAAAGCTGCGCTGCGCCGCTCATCCAGCATCCCGGGGCCGAGCACGACGGAGGCAATGGATGGTGCAACCGGCCGCAGCACTTTGCAGCCAGCCTGAAGGAAACCGCCGGCACGCGACTCGGCAAGTCCCAGCACACGTGCCTCGGGGATCGCCAAGGCGAGACCCTCAGCCACACGGCCGGGGGCGGCAATGGTGAGCTTGCCCGCACCCGTGCGCAGCGCCGCCACGGCGGCAAGGAGGGCTGCGCCGGGCATCTCGTGACTTCCCGCCACAACCAGCACATGGCCACGCGACTCCTTGTCGGCTGTGTCGTCAACGTCCGGCAGGGACCAGCGGGCGAGAACCGCAGTAGTTAGCGCTCGGGCCTTGATCGCGGCGGCAGCCATGTCAGGGCTTCGGGGCGACGGGTCGATCGGGCGCCGTCGTCACGGGGGTGGCGGCCTCGCGCAAGGGTGCAACGAAGTTCACCAGATCGAGCTGCAGCACCGCGTCGTTCTCGTGGCCCCGTTGCGCGCGATAGGACGTGATCGCGCAGTTTGGGACGTCGCCCTGGCGGTCGATCTCGAGGATCTGCTGCTCGTCCATGTGCTCGAGCAGGTAACGCATGCAATTGACGATCACCTGATGAGCTACCACTAGCACGCGGCGATCCGCGTACTCTCGTGTCACCATCTCGAGGAGGCTGCGCAGACGCAGGATCACGTCGCACCAACTCTCACCGCCAGGCGGGCGGAAGTAGAACTTGCCGACGTGCAGGCGCTGCTCGTTGAGTTCGGGATGCTTCTGCTGGATCCCAAACTTCGTCAGGCGGTCGAGAATGCCGAACTCTTTTTCACGCAAGCGCTCGTCAAAGCGCAGCTTCATGTCAGGTAGTTCGAAATGCCCGCCTTCGACGATCAGCCGCGCCGTTTCCTTGGCGCGCAGATAGGGCGAACAGAGGACGACCTCGGGTCGCTCGGTTTCCGGAAGCCGCGCGAACCAGTCTCCGACGGCAGTGGACTGGGCCACGCCCAGATCCGAAAGCGGCACGTCAATGTCCCGCCAGGACAAATCGATCACAGCCAACCCCCCCGACTCAGCAGCATCACGCGCAACGTTGCCGGCGCTTTGACCATGCCGGAGAAGCCAGAGGGAACGAGGCCATAGGGTAGACATGGACCTCATCCTAAGAACTCCCGCGCACCTGCTCCGTAGGTCGACATCCCAGGAGAACGGGTTTTGGATCGCGCTTGTTCACGCGTCATCACCATCTTTGGTGTCTCGGTGGACATGCTTTGATGAGTGGCGCGCGCGCAGGTGATTCGGGAAGCGCTTTAGAACATTCCGGCCTCTTGCGCAGATTCAAGCACGGCCTGTACGAGGCCGGAGAACTGCGTCTCGAGATTGGCAGAAGGACTGGCAACATGCGTGGCTGCCCATATCAACTGCCCATCGCGTACATCTGTCAGGCGGCCGCTGGCAGCAAAGCCGGTGGCGACCTGGCCTCCGCCGATCGGGGCGCTGAGGCCAACGCCCGCTCCACCGCCACGCCCAAAGCTGAATCCGCCGATCCCGACCGAAAGCCCCGAGCCGGCGCTTGCAGTCGCGGGATTCAGTGTCACCGTGAGGACAGCACGGGCTCCCATCGACTGCGCCGTCGGAACGAGTTGCGCATCTAGTTCCCGGTCCTGAGCAAGAGGGGTGCCCGGAGGCACAGTAACTGGCGTGGCGCCTCTGGCCAGAACGCCGCGCGCTAGTTGATCCTGACAGATCTGCCGCACTGCGGCGTCGTACGCGTCGCATGCGATCAGCACTCGCTGATCCTGCAACATCCGAGACTGCGCATTGAAGGCAGGATTCGTCCACTGCGCTTCAAGTTTCGGTCCAGCAGAGCACCCCACCAACACAGCGAGCGATAGGGCCACTCCGCCGAGGATGCGGGAAGGAGGGGGATTTTTCATTGGCGCATCCTGGCTTCGCGATTTGCGGGCTGTGAAGGAAGGGCAGGCAAGACACTGTAGGAAGTTTCGGTCAGCCTCAATTCAGCCAATCCTCACGCAACATGACCAGCGCTGCGTGGTCGACAAGACGATCTTCTCCGAGCGGTCTGGCACCACCTGGTGAATTCGAAGATGCGCTTCGCGCCCCGCTTACCGCCATCTGGCATAGACCGTTTGGCAAGTTGTGATGGTCCGGTTCATCCTCATCAAATGCTACGTATCTCTTACATTTACTGAGGTCACCATGCCGATGGAACTGCTCCATAGCTTGGCCACTTCGATGCCGACATACCAACGTGGACCATCAATGTCCAGAGGCCGGCCCGGGTTTTGCAGATCACTCCTCTTGGCCTTCGGGCAATGCAGTATCTGCGCATGACCGCTTGATCTGGTGAAATGGGTCATACCGCGGAAACGGTGAAGAGCCAGGCCGCTAGGCCTGGGTGTCTTTGTCCTTAACCCACAGTAGCGCGAAAGCCAAGCAACTTCATCGATCGCGCCAACCCTTGAGAAGTGCTCCCGTACTCATCCCATGGGCCATTGCCCTTGTCGAGGCGGGTGTGGATGTTCTGCAGCGTCCAGTGTCCTCCGCCCGAGATCTTCGGTAGTTCGTCCCATGCGATCGGCACAGACACGCCCAGGCCTGGCCGAGCGCGGACCGACCATGCACACGCCGTCGTCGCACCGAAGCCGTTGCGAAGGTAGTCGATGAAGATCTTGCCGACACGATTGCGCGGGCCGCTCTTGGCCACGAAAAGCTGAGGCAGCGTGCGCGCCATGTGCTGCACGATTGCTTGGGAAAAGTCCTTGACCGTGTCCCATCCGTGCTGCCGCCTCAGCGGTACGACGACGTGCAGACCCTTGCCGCCACTCGTCTTGCAGAATGAGACAAGCCCAAGCTGCTCCAGGAACACCCGCATCAGGTCGGCCGCCTGCTGTATCGCCGGCCAAGCCACCCCGTCGCCGGGGTCCAGATCGAAGGTCATGCGGTCAGGCTTGCCGATGAGCGTCTTCAGCGCATTCCAGGTGTGGAACTCGATCACGTTCATCTGCGCAGCCGACAGCAACCCTTCAGCGGTCGCTACCTCAATCATCTGCGGGTGACCGGGATAGAGGGCCGGATCGAGTAGACGGATGCCTTCCATCTTTCCCTTGTCCAAGTGCTTCTGGAAGAAGAGCTCGCCGCCTATGCCTTCAGGTGCGCGAACGAGCGCCACGGGGCGCGCCTTGAGGTGCTCCATCATCAATGGAGCCACCAAGCCGTAGAAGCGGACCACTTCCACCTTCGTCACGCCGGTCGATGGATCGATCACTCGCTCCGGGTTGGATACCTTCAGCTTGGCCGGAAGCGTGTGCGTCGTCGCCTGCTCGAGATCCGCGCCGGACGGGTGGACGGGCTTCTCGCGCACGATGGCCTTTGCAGGCTTGTCACTGCGCAGCGCATGGAACACAGCGTGTCGAATGCTTCCAGAGCTGGTCCACTCCGCGAAGGTGACCTCGGCCAGGAGCCGAGGCTTGACCCAGTGGGTCTGGCGCTCTTTCTCGATGCGCTGCGCGAACGGCCGCTTGTCGGTGCCAAGCGGAAGCAGCTCTTCTAGCAGTGCGGCCAGCGATCGATCATTGAAGCCCGTGCCCACATTGCCGGCATAGGTCAGTTGCCCCTGGTCGTCGTGCACACCGAGCACCAGTGCGCCGAGACCTACCCGCGAACCCTTCGGGTCCGTGTAGCCGCAGATGACGAACTCCTGCCGGTGACTGCACTTGAGCTTGAGCCAATCTCCAGACCGGCGGAACACATAGTTGCTGTCCTTGCGCTTTGCGATGATGCCTTCCAGTCCGATCTTGCAGGCCGAGGCCACGATGTCGCGCGGTGGCGCCTCGAAGGTCTCGCTGAAGCGCAGCGGTGGTTGCGCTTCGGCAAGCAGTGACTGCAGCAGGGCCCGGCGCTCGACCAGCGGGACCGCGGTCAGGTCCTGGCCGGCATAGAACGGGATGTCGAACAGGAAGTACACGATGTCTTGCGTGCGGGCACTGTCGAATGCGTTCTGCAGCGCCTGGAAATCCGTCGTCCCACGGTCGTTCAGCACAACGATCTCGCCGTCGAACCAGCCCGGCTTGAGCTTCATGCGCTCGATCGCCTTGGCCAGATGCGGCATGCGGTCGGTCCAATCGTGGCCGTTGCGAGTGATCAGGCGCGCACGTCCACCCTCGATACGCGTCAAGATTCGATAGCCGTCGAACTTGATCTCGTAGATCCATTCGTCTGGGCGAGGGGGCGGGCCGTCGGCGAGCGTGGCGAGTAAGGGCGCGAGTTTCTCGGGCAGCGGCGCCTTGACGGCTGCTGAGGGAAGACCCAATGGGGTGGCCTTGCCGGCTCTCGTTCGCTTCGCAGGAACTGCGCGTGCCGTACCCGCGGAGGGCGGCACAGGCCGCAGCGTAGGCGCGGCCGGCATCGCGAGTTGCGCGACGCTGTCCGAGAACTCATCGACGACGCTGAACTCGGCCACCGGCCGTTCGAAGGCATCGTGCTCCTTGAGCAGCAACCAGGTGTTCTGCTTGCCGTCCCGACTGCGAATGCGGATAAGAGCCCACTTGCCGTGCATCTTGTGCCCGTGCAGTTCGAACTTGAGGTTGCCGTCCTTGTAGCCCTTGCGCGGATCACCGACGGGCACCCAGACCCCCTTGTCCCAGATGATGACCTTGCCGGCGCCGTACTGCTTGGCGGGAATTTCACCCTCGAAGCTGTTGTACGAGATCGGGTGGTCTTCGACGTGCACCGCCATGCGCTTGTCGTGTGGGTCGTAGCTGGGGCCTTTCGGCACCGCCCAGCTTTTCATCACGCCATCGAGTTCGATGCGGAAGTCATAGTGCAGCCGGCTGGCCCAGTGCTTCTGGATCACAAACTGCAGCGCTTCGGGGCTTTCCGACCCTCCCTCCGCCGGTTCCGACGTGATAGCGAAGTTGCGCTTGGCCTTGTAGTGGGTGAGCTTGTCGGTGGTAGCCATGAGCGTCTCGTGCAGTGGATCTTCAATCGGCGAGTTCGATCCATGCCGGTGCATGGTCGCTCGAGCCCTCCATGCCGCGCACGGCCTTGTCGACCCCTGCGGAGAGCACTCGCGGGCGCAAAGACGAACTCACCAGAAGGTGGTCGATGCGCATGCCTGCGTCACGCGTCCAGCGGTTGCGGAGGTAACTCCAGAAGGTGTAGGGCACCTGCTTCGGATGGAGTTCGCGGATCACGTCGCTCCAGCCCTGCTTTAGCAACTTGCGGTAGGCGGACCTTGCCAGCGGGTGGAGCAGGGCGTTGTCTTTCCAGGAGGCCGTCGAGTAGATGTCCTCGTCGGTCGGCACTACGTTGTAGTCGCCTGCGAGCACCACCGGATGACCCGTCTTCACCAGCGATGCCGCGTGGCGGTGAAGGCGCGCGAACCAGGCCAGCTTGTAATCGAACTTCGGGCCGGGCTGCGGATTGCCGTTGGGAAGGTAGAGACTGCCGACTACGATGCACCCAACGGCTGCTTCCAAGTAGCGCGCCTGCTTGTCCGCCGCATCACCGGGCAGCCCCCGCCGGATCTCCAGCGGCTCGGCGCCGCGTGCCAGGATAGCGACGCCGTTCCAGGTCTTCTGCCCATGCACGAGCGATGCGTAGCCAGCCGCGAGCAGTTCCGCGCGCGGGAACGCCGTATCGGTCGCCTTCAGCTCCTGCAGGCACACGACATCCGGGCGCGTGACGTCGAGCCAGGCAAGCAGCTGCGGCAGCCTGCTGACGACGTTGTTCACGTTGAAGGTGGCGATGCGCATCGAAGCGGGGAGTCAGGCTGCCTTGCGTTCCTTCGGGGCAGCGGTCTTCTTGGCAGGCACTTTGGTCTTCGCCGAGGCCTTCTTCGCCGCAGGCTTCCCAGCTGCAGCACTGCTGCCCGCAGCCTTCTTTGCGCCCCCCTTGAGGCTCCGCGCCAGCAACTCCGTCAGGTCGATCACCTCCGCTCCTTGGCTGGGTGCTTCTTCCTCTGGCTGGATGACGGTCTCTGTCTTGCCAGCCTTCACTTTCTTGTCGACCAGCTTCATCACCGCGTGCTTGAACTCGTCTTTGAAGTCCTCTGGCTTCCATTTTCCGCTCATTTCTCCGACCAGTTGCGTGGCCATCTTCATCTCTGCCGGGGTGATCTTCGGCGCCTTGGCACCTGAGGCCGGAAGATCCAGACCTTCCAGGGCCTTGACCTCGTCTCCCCAGCGCATCAGGTTCAGTACCAGCACCGGGCCGGACGGCACCAAGGCAGCCAGGTGCTGTTTCGTCGCGATCACGACCTTGACCACGCCGACCTTCCCTGTCTTGACGAGCGTGTCGCGCAGCAACGCGTAGACCTTGTGCCCCTTGTTGATCGGCGCGACGTAGTAGGGTCGCTCCAGGTACAGAAAAGGAATCTCGGACGCGTCGACGAACATCTGGATCTCGATCGTCTGTGTGGTCCGTGGGAATGCGGCCTCAATCTCTTCGGGCGAGATGATCACGTAGTGGCCGTCCTCGTACTCGAACCCCTTGACGATGTTCTCTTTGTCGATTTCCTTGCCGGTCTTCTTGTTGATGCGCTTGTAGCCCACTGGGTCCATGCTGCGCTTGTCGAGCCAGTCGAAGTCGATGCCCTGTTCGGTGCTGGCTGTATGCAGGCCCACAGGGATGTGGACGAGGCCGAAGGTGATGGCACCCTTCCAAAGGGTTCGGCTACCGGTCGCCATTGGTGCGCCCTTGGGAGGTTGTGCGTTGATCAGCACGTGGCACAGCTGACAAGCGTGCGGAAAGGCTAGAAGGGATACTGCGTCGCATGGCGCCTCCTGTATGGGGAGGACGAGATTGGCTTCGCATCGGTGAATGCGATGACAGACGGTGGCGCGTCAACTCGCGGGAATTTGCGACATGGGGTTCCTGTGGAACTGGTTAGGTCGCGAGGTGCGCGACGTGTGGAGTACATGCTCCAGTCCGCGAATGGCTTTGTAAACCATATTGTCCTGCCCATCTTTTCCGGGCTGGATAGGCATATCGCCAGTTGCGGAAGCGGGGTCTTCGTCCCTCTGACCTTGCTCAATGTTTTGCTCATAAGCTCTATTGAGCGCAATCGGCCTTGCGAGCCCGATTCAGGGTATCGAGTCTCGGAAAGCCACTCGGCCTTTCTCCATGTTTTACGGCCGAAAGAGCGGGCTGGACAATTTCCGAGGAACAATCTCAGTTCAGCGTCGCCAAGTAGGCCGCGATGTCTGTGGCGTCCTGCTCCGTCAGCCCCATTTGAGGCATAGCCGTCAGCGGGTCGACATCGCGTGTGTGGCGCAGCCACCGCACCATGTTTTCTGGCGTGTTGGCCAGCTTGCCGGCGAGAGTGGGCCGCTGTGCCAGGCCCGCGAGTGGTGGCCCGACTGCGGGGGAGGAGCCACTCACGCCGGGGATCGTGTGGCAGGCATTGCAGGCGTACTGGTAGAGCGCCTGCTTGCCGCGTTTGATGTCGCCGGCGCGCGGCACCGCGGGCTCGGCCGCGCCGCAGGCCGTGGCGCCGGCACGCGAGGCACCGGCCGCGGCCCATGCCGTGGCCGGTACCGCCGGTTGCGTCATGGCCGCGAAGTCCTGCGGGCTCAGCTCGGACAGCCTGTTCATGAACGCGACCAGCGCCCACAGGTCGGCATCGGCCAGCCGGAACTCCCAGGCCGGCATGCCGCTCATCTTGATGCCGTGGCGCGTCACCCAGTACAGCTCGCGCGGCAGCCAGCGCTGGCGTGCGTCCACAAGGGGCCCGGGCAGCGGCTGCATGCTCTTGCCGATGTCGGCTTGCGCCACGCCCGGCGCGCCGTGGCATTGCACGCACTTGTCCCTGAAGCAGCCTGCACCCCGGGCCACGAGCGCAGGCGCGTCGAGTGCCGGCACCTGCACGTTGCGGGCGCGCAGGCGCACCGACTGGCGCATGGCCGTCTCGAGCAGCGAGTACACGGGCTGCGTGTGCTGTCGGGCCGCCGACACGTCGTAGAGACCGCCGTAGACGATGGCCAGCCCAGCTGCGGCCGCCAGCAGGCCGGTGCCGGTAAGCGTCAGGAGGATCGTGGCGCGAATGCTCATGGTCGCGGCATTGTCCGACGCATATCGGCGCTCCCGTGTCGGCGCGCAGCGCGTTCGCGGTTACAGAATCTTGCGCATGCCACCTGGTCCTGGATCCCTTCGCCCCTCGCTGGCGCGCGTGTGGCGCACAGGTGTGCTCAGTGCCGCCTTCAGCGTGCTGGGCGGTTGCGGCATGTACTTCGGCGACTTGCCACTGCCGCACGACCGGGCCGCGCCCGCACAGATCGCACGGGGCCAGCAATTGCTGGCGCAGTACCAGTGCGGTAGCTGTCATGCGGTGCCCGGCGCGGCGATCGCGCGGGGCCGTGTCGGCCCGCCGCTCGATGGCTTCGGCCGTCGCAGCTACATCGCCGGCCATGTGCCCAACGGGCCCGAAGCACTCGCGCGCTGGATCGAGGCACCCGCCGCGCTGGTACCCGACACGACGATGCCGTCGATGGGCGTGTCGCCCGACGATGCGCGCGACATCGCGGTCTACCTGCTGACGCTGAAGTGAGCGCGCCTGTGCCGCAGCAGTCCGCACTGCACCCGGCCGGTCCGATGGCCGCCTCGATCTTCGACGTCACGCTGGTGATCACGGTTGGCGCCACGCTGATCTTCCTCAGCATGATGGGCCTGCTGTGGCTGGCCGTGCGGCGTCGCGAGGGTGCGGCGGTGAATACGCGGCTATGGGTGCTGGGCGGTGGCTTCGTGTTTCCGCTGGTGGTGCTGGTGGCGCTGTTCTTCTACAGTGTGCGGCATGCGCCGACGTGGCGCGCGGTGCCACCGTCCGATGCGCTGATCGTCGGCGTGACAGGCCACATGTGGTGGTGGTCGCTGCGCTACCGCGATCCGGCGTCGGGCCGTGAGATAGCAGCGGCCAACGAGATCCGCATTCCGGTGGGACGGCCGGTGTACCTGGGGCTGACCAGCGCCGACGTGATCCACAGCTTCTGGGTGCCCGCGCTCGGCGGCAAGATGGACATGCTGCCCGGCCGGGTGCAGCATCTGCTGGTGCAGGCCGACCGGCCCGGCGTCTACCGCGGCCAATGCGCCGAGTACTGCGGCGCGCAGCACGCGCGCATGGCGCTGCAGGTGGTGGCGATGGCGCCCGATGACTTCGAGCGCTGGCTGCAGGCGCAGGTGCTGGACGCGGCGCCGGCTGACACGCCCGCGCTGGTCAGGGGCCGCGAGGCCTTTCTCGCACAGCGCTGCGGCGCCTGCCACACGGTGCGCGGCGTCACGGCCGAGAGCCGGCTGGGCCCCGACCTCACGCATGTGGGCAGCCGGCTCCAGCTCGGCGCTGCCGAAATGCCCAACGAGCCCGGCACGATGATCGACTGGATCGCTCACGTGCAGCAGATCAAGCCGGGCGCACGCATGCCCTCGGGCGCAGGGCGCATCGACGACGAGAGCATGTTCGCCATCGCGCTCTGGCTGAGCCATCTGAGATGACCACACCGCGGAACCATCCCTCGGGCCTGCCTCGCCCCGCAGGCGAACGCCAAGCGCTTGAGCGGGCCTGGCGCTCGCCCACGGGATGGCGGCGACTCGCGGCCGTCAACAACACCCACATTGGCGTGTATTACATCGCGACGGCGATGCTGTTCTTCGTGCTGGCCGGCATCCTCGCGCTGGTGATGCGCATGCAGCTCGCGGTGCCGGGCAATACGCTGGTCGACGCGTCAACCTACAACCAGCTCTTCACCATGCACGGCACGGTGATGATGTTCCTGTTCGCGGTGCCCATTGTCGAGGCTGTGGCCGTGTATCTACTGCCCGGCATGCTGGGTGCGCGCGACCTGCCTTTCCCGCGCTTGTCGGCCTATGCCTTCTGGGCCTACGCGATCGGCGGGCTGGCCTTCTTCTGCACACTGTTCTTCGGCGTCTCGCCTGACGGCGGCTGGTTCATGTACCCGCCGCTGACTAGCAAGGAGTACTCGCCCGGCACCGGCGCCGACTGGTGGCTGCTGGGCATCGGCTTTATCGAGATCTCGGCCATCGCTGGCGCGATCGAACTCATCATCGGCATCCTGTTCACCCGCGCGCCGGGCATGACGTTGATGCGGATGCCCATCTTCGCCTGGGCCATGCTGGTGACCGCGGTGATGATCGTGTTTGCCTTTCCCGCGGTGATCGCGGCGACCACGCTGCTCGAGCTGGAACGCGCCTTCGACTGGCCCTTCTTCATCGCGGCGCGCGGCGGCGATGCGCTCCTGTGGCAGCACCTGTTCTGGTTCTTCGGCCACCCCGAGGTCTACATCATCTTCCTGCCCGCGGCCGGCATGGTCTCGATGATGGTCGCGGCGCAGACCGGCACGCCGCTGGTCGGCCACCGCGCCGTGGTCTATGCGCTGATCGGCGTCGGCGTGGTGAGCTTCGCGCTGTGGGTACACCACATGTTCGCGGCCGGGCTAGGCAATACCTCGATGCTGGTGGTTTCGGCCGCGAGCTTCGCGGTCGCGATCCCGAGTGGCATGCAGGTCTTCGCCTGGATTGCCACGCTGTGGCGCGGCACGGTGCGCTTCAACACGCCGACGCTGTTCCTGATGGGCTTCCATTTCATCTTCGTGCTGGGCGGTCTGACCGGCGTGATGGTCGCGGTACTGCCTTTCGACTGGCAGGCGCACGACACCTACTTCATCGTCGCCCACCTGCACTACGTGCTGATCGGCGGCATGGTGTTCCCGCTGTTCGCCACGCTCTACCACTGGGCGCCGGTGTACCGCGGCCACAAGCTGTCGGAGCGCTGGGGCCGCTGGTGCTTCGGCCTGATGTTCGTGGGCTTCAACATGACCTTCTTCCCGATGCATCTGACCGGCCTGCTCGGCATGCCGCGCCGCGTCTACACCTACGCCGAGCACATGGGCTGGGGCGCACTCAACATGCTCTCGACCGTGGGCGCCTTCACCTTTGCGCTGGGCGTCCTGCTGTTCATAGTCGACATGGTGCGCATGATGCGCAAGCCCGAGCAGGACCACGACAACCCTTGGAACGCAGGCACGCTCGAATGGCTACCGCCGCGCGACTACGGCGTGCGCAGCATTCCGCAGGTGGAATCGCGCGAACCGCTGTGGGACGAACCCGGCCTGCCCGCATCGGTAGAGGCCGGCCGTCACTGGCTGCCCAGCACCGTGACCGGCGGGCGCGAGACGCTTGTCACCAGCCCCGTCGATGCCACGCCGCGCCATGTGCTGGTGCTCCCGGGCGATGGCTGGAGCCCGCTGATTGCGGCGACCGGCACCGCGGGCTTCTTTCTGCTGCTCACGGCCGGCCAGGTGGCGCTGGCCTTCGCCTGCGGGATCGGCACGATCGTCGCGGTGATCCATTGGCTCTGGGGCACCGACCGGCCGCCGCCGGTCCCCACGGCCGAGGCCGCGGACGGTGTGCGATTGCCCCTCGGCGCGCGTGGCACGCGTTCTCATTCGTGGTGGGGCACGCTGGTGCTGGCCACGGTCGACATGACCGTTTTTGCCTGCTTCGTCTACACGCACGTGCATGTGGCGATGGCCGGCGCGGTGTGCCCTCCGGTCGGCTCCGCGCTGCCGCCGCTCGTTCAAGGGCTCGTCGGGCCAGCACTGTGGCTGCTGAGCTCTTTGTGCATGGCCGGCGCGGTGCGTTCCTTGCGCGAGGCCGGCGTGCGCGAGCGCCGATGGGTGCGCGCGCTGCTGCTGGCCGCGCTGCTGTGCGCGGCGGCTGGCTTTGCGCTCGACTTCAATACCCAGGCCGCGGCGGGCCTGTTACCGACGCGCAATGCCTGGAGCGCGACTGTCGCGATGTTGCTCGGTTACCAGGGCTTTCATCTGGCGGTGCTGGTGCTGATGGCGGGCTTCCTGTTGGCCCGCACTCACAGCGCCCACCTGCAGCCCGGCGCGCGCGCAACGCTCGACAACACCGCGCTGCTCTGGCATACGGCGACACTGCAGGCGCTGCTTGGATCGGCGGTGATCAGGCTGACCACATTGTTTTAGGATACGGAGTCGAGTTCACTGTCCGATACGCCTGCAGATTCCCTGCGTCATGTCGGTGCGCAAGTCTCCATGGCGTCCTGTACGCCCGAGATCTCGAGGACTCACGTCACTTTGAAACCTAAGAATGGACAGCCGCAGCACCCCCGACGACAACAGGTTGATTGAACTGCAGCGGTTCGAATTGCTCGTCTCCGCGATTCACGACTACGCAATCTACATGCTCGACGTCCAGGGGCATGTGGTGAGCTGGAACGCGGGTGCTGCGCGGTTTAAGGGCTACTCAGCGGACGAGATCATTGGTCAGCATTTCTCCCGCTTCTATTCGCCCGAAGACCGCGTGGCGGGAGTTCCCGATCGCGCCTTGAAGACGGCCGAGACCGAAGGCACTTTCCAGGCCGCAGGCTGGCGCGTGCGGAGGATGGTTCGCGTTTTTGGGCCAACGTCGTGATCGACCCGATCTGCACGGTGGATCGGCGTCTCCTGGGCTTCGCCAAGATCACCCGTGATGTGGGCGACCGCAAAGCTGCAGAAGACGCGCTGCGCAAGAGCGAGCAGGAGTTCCGGCTGCTAGTCCAAGGGGTGACCGACTATGCGATCTACATGCTCGATCCCGATGGACGGATCACGAACTGGAACGCTGGCGCGCAGCGGATCAAGGGTTACGCCGAGGCTGAGGTGCTTGGCACCCACTTTTCGCGGTTCTACACGCCGGAGGATCGGGATGCCGGCGCTCCTCAGCAAGCCGTTGGCAACGGCGCTGGCGGAAGGAAGGTACGAGAAGGAAGGCTGGCGGGTTCGGAAGGACGGATCCCGCTTCGTAGCCCATGTGGTCATCGATGCGCTCCATGATGAGACTGGAAAGTTCGTAGGCTTCGCAAAAATCACGCGCGACGTGACGGAACTGCGCGAGGGCGCGGAGGCGTTGCGGCGAACCGAGAAGGCGCTGCTCCAGGCACAGAAGATGGAAACCATCGGAAAACTCACCGGTGGCGTGGCCCACGACTTCAACAATCTGCTGCAGGTGATCGCGGGCAATCTGCAGTTGCTCGCGCGGGAAGTGGCCGGCAACGCGCGCGCCGAGCGACGGATCCAGAGCGCGATGGCCGGAGTGCGCCGCGGCGCGAAGCTCGCGGGGCATCTGCTCGCCTTCGGCAGGCGCCAGACCTTGGAGCCAAAGGTCGTGAACCTCGGCCGCTTTATCCAGTCGATGGACGACATGCTCCAACGCGCTCTGGGAGAAGCGGTACGGGTGCAAACCGTGGTCGCGAGCAGTCTTTGGAACACATCCGTGGACGTGTCACAGGTTGAGAACGCCGTGCTCAACCTGGCGATCAATGCGCGCGACGCCATGGAAGGGATGGGCAAGTTGACTGTGGAACTCAGCAACGCGGTGCTCGATGACGCCTACGCTCGGTTGCATGCCGAAGTCGACGCTGGCGATTACGTATTGCTGGCGGTGTCGGACACCGGCGCCGGCATGACGCCCGAAGTGATGGCGCAGGCGTTCGACCCGTTCTACACTACCAAGCCAGAAGGCCAAGGAACCGGCCTTGGCCTGTCGATGGTGTACGGATTCATCAAGCAGTCGGGTGGCCACGTGAAGATCTACAGCGAGATCGGCCATGGAACCACAGTCAAGCTCTACCTGCCTCGGTCCAAGGAGTCTGAACAGGTGCTTGCGCCGCCTGACACGCACCCGCTCGTGGGCGGCACCGAGACGGTGCTGGTTGCTGAGGACGACGAGCAGGTCCGCGCCATCGTGGTCGAAACGCTCAAAGAACTGGGCTACCAAGTCCTCGTGGCTAGCGACGCGGAGGAAGCATTGGCCGTGGTGAAGAGCGGGATCAAGATCGACCTGCTATTCACCGACGTGGTAATGCCAGGGCCGCTGCGTAGCCCGGAATTGGCGCACAAGGCGCGCGAACTGTTGCCGAACATCGCCGTGCTTTTCACGTCGGGCTACACCCGCAATGCCATCGTGCATGGCGGTCGCCTCGATCCTGGCGTGGAGCTACTGTCAAAGCCCTATTCGCGTGAAGATCTGGCTCGCCGCATCCGGCAGGCGCTGGCAAAGCCGCATCAAGGGGGAGAGCCGTCGCACTTTCGGACTCCGAAATGAGCCCCCGAAGGTCAACCTGATCGTGATGGGATTGGAGCGGACGGGGATACTCAGTCCTGTTGCAAAGCAACAACTTTTTTTGATCTGCGTCTGTTGAAAATTTCGTACCCCATTCGTCATTCGGGCTCGAAAGCCGCATAAACAGTAAGCGGAGATAAGACCGGGGAACAAACCGGGGAACAACTTTTTTCCAATGAACAGAACCCTTGAGAGTTAGCGGGCTTCGGTGGATCCTTAGATCGGTTTCACACGACCAGTATCGACGGGGGTTAGCAGCGTAGTAGCTGCTAACCCCTTTGTCATTTCTGGGGGGTACTTGTCCCGGTGGTGCCCTGATCCGCAACTCCCTCGAGCTTCGTCGTCGTGCACGACCGATGGACCTCGGCAGCGCCTCCGGCGCCTTACCGCTTCCGCAAACGCCCCGAGCACTGCCACGCGTTCCCCGCGCGGGAGCGATGCCGATCGCCCTCAGCGGGTCAGATGAGGGGCCACCCACGCAGGGATGTTGACTGCGTTGGAAGTCACCGATCTGTCAAACACCCGGACTACGATCGCCGTCTTCAGCCGAACTATCTGCCCCGCCGCGGGCATGGGCCCTTGAACCTATGGACGCGCGCAGGAGCGATATCGCTACAACACAGAGCCGCTGGGCATGCTAGCCACGAAGGCATCGCACCTGGGGTGCGCCATGGCGATTGCCTGTTCCTGGCGCAACGCCAGAATGCGTCCGGCCACCGATGAACGTCGCGCGGCGAGGCGTCGAAATCTGGCCGTACCCGCGCGCATGCTGGCCGCATTCCTTCTGTTCAACGGCGCGGTGATGGCGGACCCGGCCAATCCCTCAGGCGCGTCGCACACCTTCGACATTCCCGCGCAGGCGTTGCAGGCCGCACTGGAATCGTTCATTGCAGAGACCGCCCATTCGGGCCTCTACGACAGTGCGCTCGTGGCGGGTCTTCGTTCGATCGAAGTCAAGGGCCGCATGGCGCCGGAGGCCGCGCTGCGCAGGCTGGTCGGCGGCACGGGCCTGCAGGTCCGCTATGCCAGTGGGGACACCTTCAGCCTCGTGGCGGGTGCCAGGTCGGAGCCGCTCGAACCTTCCCCCGCGCCCGCAGCGGCTCCGCCGCAGGCCGCAGCACTCAAGGTGCAGTACTACAGCGCGGTGCAGGCGAGCCTCCGGCAGGCGTTCTGCGCGGATGCACTGACGGTGCCGGGCAGCTACAGGCTCGCCTTGAGCCTCTGGGCACGGCCCTCCGGAACGGTCGACAGGGTCCAGCTCCTGAGCAGCACCGGTTCAGCGCAGCGGGACGCCCGCATCGTGGCCCTCGTACATGCATTGAGGCTGCCTTCGTTGCCGTCGGAAGCGGGCGTGCGACAACCCTTGACGATGGTGGTGACACCTCGGTCTTCGGGCAGCGAATTGGAATGTGTTGGCTGACAGGGCGCGTCCATGTCCTGCGTCGGCCGGCAGGCGCCGCTGTGCGCGCGGGTGACCCGTGTCCGAGAACCGGTTCTCTTCGCTGCGCGACTTCCTGACCTCGCATTACGAGGATCTGAAGAAGCGCCTGGCCTACCGCTTGGGCAGCGTCGATCGCGCGAGCGATGCGCTGCACGACACCTACCTGCGACTGCAGGACAAGGAAGGCGGCGCCAGCGCCCCCGATGCGGCGACCGTGGCGCATCCAGGTGCCTATCTCTACCAGATGGCCTTCCATCTGGCGGTCGACCGGGAGCGCAGTGCCGAGGGGCGTCTGACGTCGCAGGAGGCGGACGAACTCCTTGCCATCGCCGACCCCATGCCTGGCCCTGCGCAGATCGCCGAAGGACGGCAGGACCTCCAGCGCCTGCTGCAGGACATGGACCGCCTGCCGCGCCGACAGCGCGAGATCCTGCTGGCGGTGCGGCTGGATGGCTCGACGCGCGAGCAGTTGGCGACCCGCTACCGCATCTCGCTGCGGACCGTCGACCGTGAACTCGAGAAGGCCTATGCCTTCTGTCAGGCGCAGCTGGAGGAAGGGCGGCGATGGCGCGGAAAATAAGTTGCCCGAGACACCCCACGACATGCGTCGGCATGGCAGTTTCGGCACCGTCGTTCCGTCTAGTGAGAAGGCCGATGCCCTCACGCGGATGGCCGCGGATGCCATTGCACGGAAGTGAAGCAGAGTCGCCATGAATCGGAGTCCATCGAACGCCGCAAACCCGTCGCTGCAGCAGCAGGCGCAAGCCTGGGTGTTGCGGATCAAGTCGGGGCAGGCGACGAACGGCGATGTGCAGGCCTTGCGCCAGTGGTGCGGGAGCAGCGCGGCGCATGCCGGGGCCTTCGAAGAGGCGCGCCGCGCATGGGATGAAATCGGGCAGGTCGGCAATGCCTACCGCGCGCTGAAGGCGACACAAACAGCGAAGCCCGCACCCTCGGCCAGCCGTCGCATGTTCCTGGGCGGGGCCTTCTCTGCGGCGGGTGCTGTGGCGGTGGTGGCCATGGTTCATCCGCCCCTGGGACTTTGGCCCTCCGTCTTCGAACTCAACGCCGACTACCGCACGGCCACGGGCGAGCAACGGCAGATCGCCTTGGCAAGCGGTGCCCGCATCGAGCTCAACACGCAGTCCAGCCTGAGCGTGCGTGCCGCGTCGCTCGCCGCACCGTCGGGCGTGGCATCGGATCGCGACGAGATCGAACTGATCGCTGGCGAGGCGGCGGTGGCCAGCGGCGACGCCGGCCGCACGCTGGACATCGTGGCGGGCGCTGCGCGGGTCGGACTGGCGTCGAGTGAAGTCGAAGTCCGCATGGTCGCCGCGCACGTGTGCGTGACCTGCCTGCGGGGAAGTGCACAGGTCATGCATCCCGAACGAACCGTCACCTTGCGGGTCCACGAGCAGGTGCGCTACGACAGGCACGCGATCGCCAGCGCGACCCCGGTCGGCTCGGCGCTCGTGACCGGCTGGCGCGAGGGCGCGCTGGTGTTCCGCGACGTCCCGCTGGGCGATGCGGTGGCCGAGATCAATCGCTACCGGCCAGGACGCGTGGTGCTGCTCAATGACCATCTTGCTGAACGCAGGGTCAGCGGCAAGTTCCAGATTGCGCGGCTGGATCTGGCGATCGATCGCTTGCAGGAAGTCTTCGGGGCGACGGTCAGGAGGCTGCCCGGCGATGTGATCCTGCTGAGTTGACGTGCCGCTGCTTTATGACATTCATGTCATAAAAAAGTGGTGAAAACGGTGGCAGTTTGCGCTGGGGCAAACGCGTCATGACGGTGTGGACCGAGAAGCTCGATGCCGGTCCGAAACGTCCATGCAGAAACTGCCGAAAGACCTTCCTATGCGCGACCGCCGCCTTGCCCGAACCGAGAACAAGACCGCCGCATCCTTGCGCCGCCGCCATGTCGAGCCGGGACAGACCGCACGGCTCCATCCTCTGGCATCCGCCATCGCGGCGCTGGTGATCGCGGGCGGTGCCACCGGTGCGGCACACGCACAAAGAACCCTCAGCCCGACGTGGATGGCGCAGAAGAACCTGGCGCAGAGCACGGCGATGGCGACGGGCCGTTTGCCCAACGGGCAGTTGGCCTCGACGCTGACGAACCCGATGGCGCAACAGCAGCAGGCGCAGGCGCAACTGCAGCGCTCCATCGGCAACCTGAACCTGGCCGCACGCGGCATCGCGGCGCAACAGGCGGCCCAGGCTGCTGCCCGCGCGGCGGCACTCGCGGCCGGTGGCGGCGTCCCCGACGGCCTGACCGAGGGCGGCCTGAAGGTCGACACCAACGCGCTGACCGCGGGCTGGCACAACGCCAACGCCCCGGAG
>NZ_JBPJZF010000013.1:0-41587 GCF_051216515.1 Variovorax frigidus | reverse complement strand
ACTCTTTTCGCCTTCTTCTTCCTCACCGCCTCGCTTCGTTCGACTCTCGTCTTCCTGAAACTCAACCGCGATTCGCTTTCAGCGCAGCCTTCGATTATGACTCGGTTTTGGCAACTTGGTCAAACCTTTCGGCTTTTTTCTTCTCCCACCAGAGTGAAGCCTTCCAGCTCCACCCCGACCTGCTTTCGTACATGACGTCCGCTGAGCGAAGCCCTTAAGTGTATGTCAAAAACAGAGCCTTGCAAGCGGGAGGAGACAAGAAGTTTGCGAGGCGCGCGCATCGCGCCCTAGGTTGGATCGCCAGAGACCGAGACGCCATCACTGATGCGCCGCGGACGCTTTCAACGCAATGGCCCGCAGCGTGGGACTGCCTCCCGGCAGATACGCGCCATGCAACTACTTATAGAGACTTATAGAGAGGGCACAAGGGGTCATGGTCAGCACCTAAGCCCTGCGGGACTGCTGCCGATCTCCCTTCGAAACAAAACTCTACCGCTCCCCGCTCCGTCCCGGGGAACCCTTGCCTTAGCACTCCCTCCAATCGAGTGCTAATATGTCGATCAACAAAGGAGTTCCCCCAATGACAAGCTTGTCTGGAGCCTCTATGACCCACCAACTCGCCGTCGCCAACCCCTGGTCGATGGTGCCGCCGCTGGGCAACCTGGATGCCTACATTTCGGCCGCGAACCGCCTGCCACTGCTCACCCTCGAGGAAGAGCAGGGTTTTGCGCGCAGCCTGCGTGACCACAACGACCTCGAATCGGCCGGTGCACTGATCCTGTCCCATCTGCGCCTCGTGGTTTCGATCTCCCGCCAGTACCTGGGGTACGGGCTGCCGCACGGCGACCTGATCCAGGAAGGCAACATCGGCCTGATGAAGGCGGTGAAGCGTTTCGATCCCGACCAAGGCGTGCGGCTGGTGAGCTACGCCATGCACTGGATCAAGGCCGAGATCCACGAGTACATCCTGAAGAACTGGCGCATGGTGAAGGTCGCCACCACCAAGGCGCAGCGCAAGCTGTTCTTCAATCTGCGTTCGATGAAGCAGGGTTTCAAGGCCGACGATGCCGCCGCCGATGGCGACACGCACCGTACGACCCTGACCGAAGGCCAGATCACGCAGATGGCGGAAAAACTCAACGTCAAGCGCGAAGAAGTGCTCGAGATGGAGATGCGTCTCTCGGGCGGCGACGTGCTGCTCGACCCGAGCCCTTCGGACGACGGCGACGATGCCTTCGGCCCGATCGCCTACCTGGCGGACGCCACGCAGGAGCCGACCGCGCAGCTCGAGTCGCGCGCCCGCGACCGGCTGTCGAGCGACGGCATCGCGACCGCACTGGAAGCACTGGACGAGCGCAGCCGCCGGATCGTCGAAGAGCGCTGGCTCAAGGTGAACGACGATGGTTCGGGCGGCATGACGCTGCACGACCTGGCGGCGGTCTACAGCGTGAGCGCGGAGCGCATCCGCCAGATCGAGGTGGCGGCCATGAAGAAGATGAAGAAGGCGCTTGCGGACTACGCGTAAGAGCTTCTCCTCCCAGAACAAAGCCCGGCATGCCGGGCTTTGTCATTTGGAGAGCGTGCGCAGCGCCCGCTTGGCGATGTAGCGGGTCTGAGCGCAGTCCGATTCCGCGACCCAGCGCGCACACAAGCGGTCGACCCATTCGCCCTGGCTCTTGCTGGCATCGTTGAGCCAGTTGGCCACCGAGTTCTGCACATAACGGCTCGGGTCGGCGCGCAAGGGCTCGAGCAATGCCAGTGCACGCCAGGGCTCTGCCTTGAGCGCACCGATCTGCGCGCACCACACGCCGCGCGGCCGCGTAAGCTCGCTCGCAAAACGACGGATGTTCGGATCGGCATCGCTCACCCACGGCTGCAGCAAGACCAGCGCTTCGTCGAGCGAGGCGATGACCGCGTCGCGCACCGCCATCCATGCGATCTCGCGCACCCCGAAATGCGGGTCGGCGGCAAAGCGTCGCACAGCCTGCAACTGCGCCGGCAGGCGCAGGCCGGACAGCGTGACCCACTGCGCGGCCCAGCAGCGCGCGACGTCGCTCGGGTGCGTGGCCAGCCTGTGGGCCACGGCGTCGCGCTCGTCGTGCAGCGCAGCCAGATCGTAGAGCACGCGAGCGATGTGGCCGTGGCGCTGCATCGGCTTGAACGCGTCGAGCATGGCCAGCGTGTCGAGCAGCCGCTCGTGTTGTGCATCGAGTCCGATGTGCCCTGCCACGCTGCGCGCCAGCTGGGGCAGCGCCAGCGCCATGAATTCGTTGAGGTTGACGGTCTCGAGCCGGCCGTCGTTGAGGGCCTGCAATACCTCGGGCGGGATCAGCGCGATGCGAAAGGCGCCCTTGCGCCCTCTCAGATGCTCCACCGAGCCAGCCGCGGTCACCGCGCGACTCAGGAAGCCAGCAAGGTCTTGACGTCCGCCGCCATCGGCGCCACGCCCATGCCGTAGCGCGCATAGAGGCGCAGCCGCCCTTGCGTGTCGTAGATGTAGCTGGCGGCCGAGTGGTCCATCGAGTAGCTGGTGGGCGTCTTGCCGTCGACCTTCTTGTAGTAGGCCTTGAAGTCCTTGGACATCGCAACCAACTGCTCAGGCGTGGGGATCAGCGCGATGAAGGCCGGATCGAAGGCGCCCATGTAGGCCTTCATGACTGCGGGCGTGTCGCGCTCGGGATCGACCGTGACGAACAGCACCTGCAACTTGTCGCCGTCCTTGCCCAGTTGCTGCTTGACCTGCGCCATCTCGGTCATGGTGGTCGGGCAGACGTCGGGGCACTGGGCGTAGCCGAAGAACAGCACCACCACCTTGCCCTTGAAATCCTGCAGCGTGCGCGGCTTGCCATCGGCATCGGTCAGGGCGAAGTTCTTGGCGTAGTCGGCGCCGGTCATGTCGACCGCATTGAAGCTGGGCTTGGCCTCGGTGCAGGCGGCGAGGCTCGTGCCGACCAGGGCGGCCGCGCCGGCCCACTGCAGGAAATGTCGCTTGTGCATGGCGTCAGGGAAGGTAGTGATCGACCAGCAGCGCTGCGAACAGCACGCTCAGATGGATCAGGGAGAAACGGAAGGTCTTGCGCGCGAGCGCATCGGAATAGTTGCGCCACAGCGCAAAGGCGTAGCCGCTGAAGCCGATGCTCACCCCCACCGCCACCGCGAGGTACAGCCAGCCGCTCATGCCGTAGATGAAGGGCATCAGGCAGGCCGCGAACAGGATGAAGGTGTAGAGCAGCACCTGCAGCCGCGTGAATGCGTTGCCGTGCGTGACCGGCAGCATGGGCAGCCCGGCCTTGCGGTAGTCCTCGACCCGGTAGAGCGCCAGCGCCCAGAAGTGCGGCGGCGTCCACAGGAAGATGATCAGGAACAGGATCAGCGCTTCCGGGCCGACGTCGCCGGTCATCGCCGCCCAGCCCAGCACCGGTGGCATCGCGCCCGAAGCACCGCCGATCACGATGTTTTGCGGTGTCAGCGGCTTGAGGATCACGGTGTAGACGACCGCGTAGCCGACGAAGGTCGCGAAGGTCAGCCACATGGTCAGCGGATTGACCGTGAACCACAGCAGCACCGAGCCGGCCGCGCACAGCAGCGCGGAGAAGATCAGCGCCTGCCGGTCGCTGAGCTCGCCGCGCGCGGTCGGGCGCCAGGCGGTGCGCTTCATCTTGGCGTCGATGCCCTTCTCGACCAGGCAGTTGAAGGCCGCGGCCGCCCCGGCCACCAGCCAGATGCCGATGCACGCCAGCACCGCGCGCTCCACGTCGGCCAGGGTCGGCGCGCCGGGCACGGCCAGCACCATGCCGATCAAGGCGCAGAAGACGATGAGCTGGACGACGCGTGGCTTGGTCAGCGCGTAGAACTGGCGGACCACGCTGGCCGTCGAGGCGCTGTGCGGTGCGGGCGGGGTGGGAACGGGTCTGCTCATGCGGCCCCCATGGTGCCCGAACGCGGGGCGATACCGCGCAACGGCACGGCATTCTTTTCGCGCCGGCTCTCGCACAGCGTCCAGACCAGCACCACGGCCAGCGCCGCGGCACCGCCCGTGTGAAGCACCGCGGCGGCCAGCGGCCAGCCCAGCAGCACGTTGCCCAGGCCGGTGGCGAGTTGCAGCAGTGCGAGTCCGGCCAGCCAGCGCGCCGAGAAGCGCAGTGCGGCGATGCGATGCAGCCGCCAGGCCAGCACGCCCAGCGCGACGAACACCAGGTAAGCCATCAGCCGGTGCACATAGTGGATGGCCGTGAGCGCCGCGAAGTCGATCGGCGTGCCCGAGGCGTCCACACCCAGCTCACGCCAGATCTGAAAACCCTGGGCGAAATTCATCGGCGGCCACCAGCTGCCCTGGCAGGTGGGGAATTGGGTACAGGCCAGCACGGCGTAATTGGTGCTGACCCAGCCGCCCAACGCGATCTGCAGCGCGAGCAGCACGGTGGTGGCGACCAGCAGCGTGCGCAGCGGCGACGCGATCACGATGGGGCCGCGTGCGGCCGCGGCCTGCCGGTAGCGCACGGCCTGGATGCACAGCAGCGCGAGCAGCACGATCGCGCCCATCAGGTGCAGCGTGACGATGGCCGGAAACAGCTTGAGCGTGACGGTGAGCGCACCGAACGCGCCCTGCAGGCAGACCCACACCAGCGTCGCCGCGGGCCACCAGGCGCTGAGCGCCTGCGGCGCGTCGGCCGCCTCGCGCGCGGACAGCCGGCGCTGGCGGCGGCGTTCGATCCAGGTGGCGACGGACAGCACCAGGATCAGCACGCCGACGCCGGTGGCGAGGTAGCGGTGCACCATCTCGACCCAGGCCTTGCTGTGCGTGACAGGGCCGGTGGGCTGCGCCGATTGCGCCATCGCGATCTCGTGCCGCGCGCCGAGCGGGCTTGCGTTGCCGTAGCAGCCGGGCCAGTCCGGGCAGCCCAGGCCCGAATCGGTGAGCCGGGTGAAGGCGCCGAAGAGCGTGAGATCGAAAGTGAGAAAGAGCGTGAGCACGGTCAGCGCGTGCAGGCGGCGCGCCGGTCCCGCACCGGCATTGCGCCGCCAGACCCAGAACAGCGGACCGAGCGCGATCAGCACGCCCATGGCCATGAGCCAGGCGATCGGCGTGAGGTCGTAGAGAGACTGCGTTTCCATCACGACGCTCAGCGGCCTGCCTCGTCCCAGGACGACGACGCCCGCAACAGGCGCCCCAGGTCGCGCTTGGCACGGCCGGCGCCTTCGGCGTCCATGCGGGCCGGGAAGCGCATCATCAGGTTGCCAAGCGGGTCCACCACGAACAGATGCTCGGCCAGCGCATGGCCTGCCACGGGCACCAGCCACTGCGCGAGGTCGGCCGCGGGCACGCGCAGCACGGTTGCGCCGTGCAGGCCGTTGTCCAGGCGCGCGGGCACCGGGGCGGCATCGCTCACCAGCCAGACGCGGTCGAGCCGATCTTTTTCACGTCCCAGACTCTCGCGCAGCTGACGTTGCAGGTAGAGCTGCTGTTCGCACAAGGCGTCGCAGGCCGCATCGGCCACGGTCACCAGCAGCCACTGGCCCTTGAGCGAGGGCAGCGGCGTCGGCGTGCCGTCGCGGGCGATGGCGGTCAGCGCCGGCAGCGGGCGCTGCGGGTCAATCAGTTCGCCATACACGCTGCGGCCTTCGGGCCGAACCACGTAGTAGGTGAAGTAGGAGGCGATCACCGGCGCGGCACAGCACAGCATCACGGCCGCCATCTTCCAGCGCCCGAGCACGGTGCGACGGCCTTCGCCGCCGTCGAGTGCCTGGGTCGGCGAAGGCATCGAATGCACGGTCAGGCCGAGCGGCTCGTCAGGAGCGGACATCACGGGCCTTGCTGCGCCGGGGGGCGATGAGTTGGAACCAGACATAGAGGAAGACGACGAGGGCCGCGAGGCCGAACCACTGGAATGCATAGCCATAGTGCTTTTCAACGCCCAGCGCGGGGGCGGGCCATTCGCGCTGCAGGCCTTCGGAGGCGGCGCCGATCTGCTGCAGCGAGAGATCGGTGCGCAAGGGCAGCCGGGTCTCGGCGCGGAACGCTTCGAGATCGAGATTCTGCCGGATGGGGGAAGACCCCACGGAAGGCTGCTGCCCCTCGGGGGCCGGCGTCGGGGCGGACGCCTTGCCCAACTCGAACAGATGCGCGGGCGGTGTGGCGACCCGCGCCGTCACTTCGACCAGGCCGCCGGGCGTTTCGATCGGCACGAGCTGCGTGCGATCGGTGAAGTTGCGCTGCACCCAGCCGCGCTGGATCATCACCGTCTGCTCGCTGCCCTCGATGGCGAAGGGCGTCAACACGTAGAAACCGGGCACGCCGCGCATCTGGCGGTTGTCGAGGTAGACCGTCTGCGGCTCCAGCCAGAGACCGCGCAGATGCACCGGGCGGTGCAGCGCCTGCGCCGGCTTCTCCAGCACGAGGAAGGCATCCTGGTCGAGCGGAGGCTGCAACTTCTGCGCATCGATCTCGGCCTGCAGCGCTTCTTTCTGCGCCGCGCGCGACAGTTGCCAGCGCCCGAGCGAGACGGTGGTGGCCAGCGTCAGCACGGCGGCCAGCGTGACCAGCCAGAAGCGGCCGCGGCGGGAAGCCCGCGCCGGCGCGGGCCGCGCGGGCGGCGCGTCGTTCAGCACCGGGGGCGCCTCGCGAGGCCGATAATCGGATTCATGAAATACGTCCTCGCCCTTGCGTTCGCGGGCATCCTGGCCAGCCTGGGCTGGGCCCTGTTCTTCATGATGAAAGACGGCCGGGATGGCCGTGCCAAGAGCGGCGGCATGGTGCGCGCGCTCACCGTTCGGATCGGCCTGTCGGTCCTTTTGTTCCTCTGCGTGCTGCTGGGCTGGAAGCTGGGCTACATCACGCCGGGCGGGCTGCCGATCGGCAAGTAGATCGTGCTCGTTCCAGGTCCACCAGGACCAGGGAGACCATGAAAAAAGCGCCTTCCGGCGCTTTTTTTTCGGACCGGTCGGAATGCTCAAAGCCAGTAGACCAGGAAGTACAGACCCAACCACACCACGTCGACGAAGTGCCAGTACCAGGCGGCGCCTTCGAAACCGAAGTGGCGCTCGGCCGTGAAGTGGCCCTTCTGCAGGCGCAGCGTGATGAACAGCAGCATCAGCATGCCGATGAACACGTGCAGGCCGTGGAAGCCGGTCAGCATGAAGAAGGTCGAACCGTAGGCACCCGAGTTGAGCTTGAGGTTCAGCTCGGTGTACAGGTGGTAGTACTCGTAGCCCTGAACGCACAGGAAGACGATGCCCAGCACCACGGTCAGCCACATGAAGCGGATGCACTGGGCACGGTGGTCGGCACGCAGCGCGTGGTGGGCGATGGTCAGGGTCACGCCCGAGCTCAGCAGCAATGCAGTGTTGATGGTCGGCAGCCAGAACGGGCCGACGGTCTGGAAGGGCTCGACGATGCCGGCCGGCGAACCGGTCACGCCGGCCGCGACGCTGGGCCACACGGCCTTGAAGTCGGGCCACAGCAGCGCGTTGTCGAGGCTGCCGAGCGCCGGCAGCGAATGGGTGCGGGTCCACCACAGCGCGGTGAAGAACGCGCCGAAGAACATCACTTCCGAGAAGATGAACCAGCTCATGCTCCAGCGGTAGGACAGGTCGATCTTGTGACCGTACTGCCCGCTTTCGCTTTCACGGATCGACTCGCTGAACCACTGGTACAGCACGACCCACCACCAGAGCAGGCCGAAGGCCAGCGAGTAGGCGCCCCATTGGTGCGCGTTGATCCACTGCCCCGCACCCAGGATCACGAAGAACAGGCCGATGGCCGCCATGATCGGGTGGCGCGACGGCCCGGGCACGAAGTAGTAAGGCGTGGTGCCGTGGGTGGTTGAACTCATATCCGTTCCTGGCTTTCTCTCTCGTTTTCGTTTCTATGGGGCAATTCTTGTCGTGGCCTCAGGCCGCAACCACGTACTTGACCAACACGATCAGCGCGCCGACGAACACCGCCACCGCCACCAGGCCGACGGCCACGATGTGCAGCGGTGTCAGCCGGGCGATGTCTTCCTGATAGGCGCTGTTCTTGCGCACGCCGAAAAAGCCCCAGGCCACCGCCTTGACGGTGCGCCAGATGGAGCCCTTACGGGGTGCGGCAGCCGGACTCACGAGCGCGGCTCCTCGCCCACCAGCGGCGCGGCCGATGCCGTTGGCGCCGCAGGCGTCTTGCCGCCCACCTCGAAGAAGGTGTACGACAGCGTGATGGTCTTCACGTCCTTGGAAATCTTGGGGTCGATCACGAAGGCGACCGGCCACTGCTTCTTCTCGCCCGAATCCAGCGTGTACTGGTTGAAGCAGAAGCACTCGAGCTTGTTGAAGTACGGCGCCGCCTGCTGCGGCGCGTAGCTCGGAATGGCCTGCGCCGCCATGCGACGGTTCTGCACGTTCTGGAACTCGTACATCACGGTGTTCAGCTGACCCGGATGCACCTGCATCGAACGCTGCGCAGGCTTGAAGTCCCAGAGGCCGCGCACATTGGCATCGAACTCGACGGTGATCGTGCGCGAGGTGTCGACCTGCGTGTTGTCGGGCACGCGCACGTCCTTGCCGCCCGCGGCGCCACCGGGCACCTGCAATTCGGACAGCGACAGGATGTTGATGCCGGTCATCTCGCAGATCGCGCGATAGAGCGGCACCAAGCCGTAGCCGAAAGCGAACATGCCGCAAGCGACGATTGCCAGCTTGCCGACCATGCGGGCGTTTTCGCGGCGGAGGGAGGAACCCAGTGCCATGTCAGCCGCCGAACCAGGCCATGCGCGCCATGAAACCGATGAAGAACAGCACCGCGATGGAGGCCAGCGTGAGCCCCATGCGTCGGTTGTGCTTTTTCTGTTCAGGAGTCATTGCAGGCAATACGTCGTGCGGCCGTTCAGCCGATCACCTTGGTGGCGGTCGCGTCGAGTTTGGGCGGATTCTCGAAGGTGTGGAAGGGCGCCGGCGACGGCACTTCCCATTCGAGGCCTTCGGCGGCTTCCCACGGTTTGGCCGAGGCAGGCTCGCCCTGGCCGCGCATGGCCGGCAGCACGACGAAGAAGAAGAAGTACACCTGTGCCAGGCCGAAGCCGAACGCGCCCACCGAAGCCACCGCATTGAAGTCGGCGAACTGCATCGGGTAGTCGGCATAGCGACGCGGCATGCCGGCCAGACCCAGGAAGTGCATCGGGAAGAAGGTGATGTTGAAGGAGATCAGCGACCACCAGAAGTGGATCTTGCCGCGGGTCTCGCTGTACATCACGCCGGTCCACTTCGGGCACCAGTAGTAGAAGCCGGCGAACATCGCGTACAGCGAACCGGCCACCAGCACGTAGTGGAAGTGGGCCACCACGTAGTAGGTGTCCTGCAGCTGGATGTCGATCGGGGCCACGGCCAGGATCAGGCCGGTGAAGCCGCCCATCGTGAACACGAAGATGAAGCCGACCGCGAACAGCATCGGCGTCTCGAAGGTCATCGAGCCCTGCCACATCGTCGCGATCCAGTTGAAGATCTTCACGGCCGTGGGCACCGCGATCAGCATGGTCGCGTACATGAAGAAGAGCTGGCCCGTCACCGGCATGCCGGTGGTGAACATGTGGTGCGCCCACACGATGAAAGACAGAATCGCGATCGACGAGGTGGCGTACACCATCGAGGCGTAGCCGAACAGCTTCTTGCGGGCGAAGGCCGGCACGATCTGGCTCACGATGCCGAAGGCCGGCAAGATCATGATGTAGACCTCGGGGTGGCCGAAGAACCAGAAGATGTGCTGGTACATCACCGGGTCGCCGCCGCCGGCGGGGTTGAAGAAGCTGGTGCCGAAGTGGCGGTCGGTCAGCGTCATGGTGATGGCGCCGGCGAGCACGGGCATCACGGCGATCAGCAGGTAGGCGGTGATGAGCCAGGTCCAGCAGAACATCGGCATCTTCATCAGCGTCATGCCGGGGGCACGCATGTTGAGGATGGTCACGATGATGTTGATCGAGCCCATGATCGACGAGGCGCCAAGGATGTGCATCGCGAAGATGCCCGCGTCCATCGACGGGCCCATCTGCAGCGTGAGCGGTGCGTAGAGCGTCCAGCCGGCCGCGGGTGCGCCGCCGGGCATGAAGAACGAACCCACCAGCATCAGCGCCGCGGGGATCATCAGCCAGAAGCTGAAGTTGTTCATCCGCGCGAAGGCCATGTCGGACGCACCGATCTGCAGCGGGATCATCCAGTTCGCGAAGCCCACGAAGGCCGGCATGATCGCGCCGAACACCATGATCAGACCGTGCATGGTCGTGAACTGGTTGAACAGCTCCGGGTTCACGAGCTGCAGCCCGGGCTGGAACAGCTCGGCGCGGATCAGCAGCGCCAGCACACCGCCCACCATCAGCATGGTGAACGAGAACAGCAGGTACAGCGTGCCGATGTCCTTGTGGTTGGTCGCGAACAGCCAGCGGCGCCAGCCGGTGGGCGCGTGGTGATGGTCGTCGTGCGCGTGGTCGCCAGGGGCGTGACCGTGTGGGTCGAGGACAGCACTCATTTCAATGTTCCTTGCAATTTCTTCGTCGCGGGGCGCTTGGCCTCTTGTTTAGAGCTTGGCCCGCTCGGTCTTCACTTCGGCCGGCTGCACCAGCTGCCCTGTCTTGTTCGACCAGCTGTTCTTGGTGAAGCTGATCACGGCGGCGATGTCGGTGTCGCTCAATTGCTTCCAGGACGGCATCGCGCCGTTGTTCTGGCCCTTGAGCAGCACATTGATCTGATCGGCATGGGCGGGGTCGAGCACCTTGGCCGAACCGTCCAGCGGCTTGATCGGACCGGCGCCCTTGCCGTTGGCCTGGTGGCAGGCCGCGCAGTTGGCCGCGTAGACCTTCTCGCCGCGGGCGAGGATTTCAGGCAGGGCCCAGACCTTGTTCGGGTCGTCGAGCTTGGCGGCGGCTTCCTTGCGCTTGACGTCGACCCAGGCCGTGTAGTCGGCGGCCGAAACCACCTTCACGTGGATCGGCATGTAGGCGTGTTCCTTGCCGCACAGTTCCTGGCACTGGCCGTAGTAGTCGCCGACCTTCTCGGCACGGAACCAGGTGTCGCGCACGAAGCCCGGGATCGCGTCCTGCTTGATGCCGAACTGCGGCACGGCGAAGGCGTGGATCACGTCGTTGGCCGTGGTGATCACGCGGATCTTCTTGTCGACCGGCACCACCAGCGGGTTGTCGACCTTGAACAGATAGTCGGCCGGGATCTCGCCCTTGGCGCCGGCGTTCGACATCGCGCGGTGCGAGCTGTCGAGCGTCGAGATGAAGCCCAGGCCCTCGCCTTCGCCGGTGATGTAGTCGTAGCCCCACTTCCACTGGTAGCCCGTGGCCTTGACGGTGAGGTCGGCGTTGGTGGTGTCCTTCTGGGCGACCAGCACCTTGGTGGCCGGCAGCGCCATCAGGATCACGATGACGAAGGGGACGATGGTCCAGATGACTTCGACCACCACCGATTCATGGAAGTTGGCAGCCTTGTGGCCGACCGACTTGCGGTGCTTCCAGATCGAATAGAACATGACCGCGAACACGGCGATGAAGATCACGGTGCACAGGATCATCATGACCGTGTGCAGGAAATGCTGTTCCTGCGCGATCTTGGTCACGCCGACCGGCATGTTCAGCTGGCGCACCAGCGGTCCGCCCGGCAGGTCTTCGACTGCATGCGCCGCGCCGCCGAGGACCGCGCTGGCCGCCAGCAGCAAATTCGCCGGCCTGTACTTGTTGCGCCAAATGCTCTTCATCGTGTTCACTTCTTCAATTTCCGTTTAACCCACCGGCCTGCACGGTGCGGGCCCCGTGCCGCTCAACCGCCACGCAATGCCATGCGAATCTCGCGCGCCAGCGCCGCGCGCAGTTCGGGGCGCACATAGCGCCCCACCTTGACCGACCGACCCTGCCCCGACACCTCGATCAGCGAACGATCGCTGATCTGCGGCTCGACCCTCACCTGGTGCGGCAAGAACTCCGTGCGCTCGCAGCGCCCTCCGTTTTCCAGCTCGACCACCAGCCGTCCGCCCTGCAATTCAATCCGCTCTCCGTCGGTCGCATGCCTGGCATACAGCATGAAAGCGACCCCGACCGCGATGAGCTCGATCCATGCGAACGGCAGCACCAACGGTGCGCCGTTCAGCCAGAAACCCGTGCCGACGCCCAGCGAAATCACGCAAAGCGACGCGTAGAGCCACCCCAACTGACTCGGGGTGACCGAGCAGTTGCGCTTCAGAAACCAGTGGATGCTCTGGCCTGAGACGGTGGCAAAACGAAACACGGAATTCGACACGGACGAGTTCGGCAGATCGGTTCTTCGACGGCCACCGCGCCCGTTTCAGCCAGGTTGGGCAATCATCGAACGAGGGAAAAGCCCCGGGAGTTCACGCAACCGCGGATTGTAGCGGGTCGGTTGCACAATTTGACCTCGATCAAGGCCGCCCGCGCTGCAGCATCTCGCGCATCTGTCGCAGGGAAACGGCACTCTCGCCGGACAGCGCCACGCGCGGCGGCGGCTTGAACGCGTGGCCGTAGATGATTTCGAAGGTGAACGAGATGCGGCCGTCGGCGGCTTCGGCGGCCGAACCGGCGAGTGCGCCGGCCAGCTCGCCGCGCCAGCCGCGCCCGCGCAGGCCGGCGAAGCGCGCCGGGTGGAGATTGCGCCCCAGCCCGCGCAATTCGGCGAACGCAGCCTCGGGCGTGGCCCAGGTCAGCACGATGCGCTCCATGTCCATGATCGGCTCGGCAAAACCGGCGCCGACCAGCATGTCGCCCCAGTCGTGCATGTCGGTGAACTGGTGGCAGGCCGGCGGCCAGCCCAGCGTTTCGTACAGCGCGCGCAGCTCGCGCAGCGTGTCCGGTCCGAGACAGGAGAACATCAGGAAGCCGTCGGTCGCCAGGTGCCGATGCCAGTCGGCGATCAGCGCCTGGGGATCGGCCGCCATGTGCAGCGCCATGTTGGCCCACAGCAGATCGACGCCCGCCTCCGGCGGCGTTTCGACGCGGGCGCGCACGCCCTGCCAGCGGCGCGCGCTCCACCAGGGCGTGTTCAGCGCATCGGCGGTGCGGGCCGCCAGCGCCGCATCGGGCTCGATCACGTAGGGCACCGCGTCGCGGTAGCGCCGCGCCACCAGCGCGTGCGCCTCGAGTCCGCCGCGCAGCGGCGACCAGTCGGCCCAGCGCTGGGGCTTGGCCGTGATCCATTGCAGCCGGTCCTCCATGCGCCGGCCGATCTCCTCGTGCAGCCACGGAGACGCGGGGTCGGCGGGCAGCCGGGCCCACCTCGCGGCGGCCGGTGAATCGATGGTCGGCGGGCGCTGGACGGGATCGGTAGGCATGGGAAGCTCAGTATATTGAGCGATGCGTTCCAGCCTGGCCGCACGGCCTTTCTCGTCACTGCTCGCGCGGCTGCCCAGCCAGTGCGCGGTGTGCCATGCCTGGCCGTCGCGGCCGGTCTGCGACGCCTGCGTGGCGCGCTTCGCGCCGCCGACACCGCGCTGCCGGACCTGCGCCCTGCCGCTGCCGGCCGGGGTCGCGCAATGCGGCGCGTGCGTGCGTCATCCGCCGCCGCTCGACGCCTGCCTGGCTGTCTGCAGCTACGCCTGGCCCTGGCCGGGCCACATCGGTGAATTCAAGTTCCAAGGTCAGGCCGGCTGGGCGGGACCCTTCGCCACGCTGATGCGCAGCGCGCCCTGGGTCGAACCGGCGCTGGAATCCTGCGACCTGCTGCTTCCCATGCCGCTGGCACCGGCCCGCTTGCGCGAACGCGGCTTCAACCAGGCGCTCGAACTCGCGCGCCGCCTGGCGCCGCGCAAGACCGATGCACGCCTGCTGCTGCGCACCCGCGACACGACGGCGCAGAGCGGGCTGACCCGCGTCGAACGCCTGCAGAACCTGCGCGGCGCCTTCGCGCTCGAGCCCTTGCGCGCCGCCGAGGTCGGGGGCCGGCGGATCGTGCTGCTCGACGACGTGATGACCAGCGGGGCCTCGCTGTTCGCGGCGGCGGCGGTGCTGCGCACGGCGGGTGCGGCGCATGTCACCGGCCTGGTGCTGGCCCGCACCGATCCGCCGCGCTGACGGCGGCCCCGGGGGCCGCGACAATCGGCGCCATGTTCCATATCGTCCTGGTCGAACCCGAAATCCCGCCGAACACCGGCAACGTGATCCGCCTGGCGGCCAACACCGGCTGCACGCTGCACCTGGTCGAGCCCTTGGGTTTCTCGATGGACGACAAGCTGCTGCGCCGCGCCGGCCTGGATTACCACGAGTACGCCGAAGTGCGGCGCCATGCCGACTGGGCCGCGCTGCTGGCCAGCGAATCACCGGCTGCCGAGCGCATGTTCGCACTGACCACCCGCGGCACCCGCACGGTGCACGACGTGGCCTTCCAGCCCGGCGACTGGCTGGTCTTCGGTTCGGAAACCCGGGGGCTGGCGCCGGAACTGCGCGAGCGCTTCGCGCCGCCGCAGCGGCTGCGCCTGCCGATGCGCGAAGGGCAGCGCAGCCTCAACCTGTCGAATGCCGTGGCGGTGACGGTGTTCGAGGCCTGGCGGCAGAACAACTTCGGGTAGTCCGGCTTACTTGAAGCGCCGCACCACCGACTCGGCCACGCAGGCCGGCTTGGCCGCGCCTTCGAGCTCGATCGTGGTTTCCCAGACCATCTGCAGGCCGTCGTTGGCGATCGGCTCGGCCGACAGCAGCTTCATGCGCCCGCGCAGCCGGCTGCCGACCGGCACCGGCGTCATGAAGCGCACGCGGTTCAGGCCGTAGTTCACGCCCATGCGCGACTCGACGACGTCGAAGGCGCTCTCGTAGAACTTCGGCAGCAGCGACAGCGTCAGGAAGCCATGCGCGATCGGCGCGCCGAACGGGCCCGCCTTGGCGCGCTCGACGTCGACGTGGATCCACTGGTGGTCGCCGGTCGCCTCGGCGAACTGGTTGACCTGCGCTTGGGTGATGGTCAACCAGTCGCTCACCGCGACTTCCTGGCCGACGCAGGCGGCGAGATCCGCCAGGGTCTGGAATGTCTTTTTCATGCGGCGCACTGTACGCCGGCCCGCTGCGCCTGCCCTGTCCGCGCGGCGACAACGGTGCCGCACGGCAGCGATTTGCGCCCCCTGGCCGGCACAGGATGCGCGCCCTGCGCTATGTTCGCGGGATATGACCACAACAACAGAAACGGGAACCGGCGCGGCGCGCATCTATGTGATCGCCGCCCATCCGCGCTGGCGCGATTCACGCGTCAACCGGCGCATGCTGGCGGCCGCGCGGCAGGTGCCGGGCATCGACGTCAACGACCTCTACGGCAGCTACCCCGACTACGCCATCGACGCCCATGCCGAGCGCGAGCGCCTGGCGCGGGCCGACCTGCTGGTGCTGCTGCACCCGATCCAGTGGTACGCCATGCCGCCGCTGCAGAAACTCTGGCTCGACGAAGTGCTGCACTATGGCTGGGCCTACGGCAGCGGCGGCACGGCGCTGCGCGGCAAGTCCCTCTGGCTGGCCGCGACCACCGGCGGCCCGCAGGAGAGCTACCACCCGCAAAGCTACAACCGCTACTTCTTCGACGCCTTCCTGCCGCCCTACGAGCAGACTGCCGCACTGTGCGGCATGCGCTTCCTGCCACCGATGATCCTGCACGGCGCACGCAGCGCCGACGCGGCCGAAGTCACGGCGCATGTCGAGACCTTCGCGCAGCGCCTGGCCAGCTACCCCGCCTGGCCGGAACTCGATGCGCTCGGCGAATGCCCGGCCTGCGAGGTGCCGGCGGCGGACCGGCCCGCCGTCGAGGTGGACCGCAGCGCCGCCTTCAGCGACACGATGCAGCGGGCGCTGGCCGCCATGGCACCGCCGGCTTCGGCGATCGACGACAAGGCGGCCTGAGCATGGAACACGCACCCGCCTGGCTCACCAGCAGCCTGATCTACCTGAGCGCCGCCGTGCTGGTGGTGCCGCTGTCCAAGGCGCTCGGCCTCGGATCCATCATCGGCTACCTGGCCGCGGGCATCGCCATCGGGCCCTGGGGCCTGGGGCTGGTCTCCAGCGTCGAGGAAGTGCTGCACTTCGCCGAATTCGGCGTGGTGCTGATGCTGTTCCTGGTCGGCCTCGAACTCGAACCCGCGCGCCTGTGGAACCTGCGACGGCCGATCTTCGGCTGGGGCAGCGCGCAGGTGCTGGTCTGCGCGGGCGTGCTGTTCGCGGTCGGCTACCTGGGCGGCGCGAGCTGGCGCGTGGCGCTCGTCGCGGCGCTGGGCCTGGCGCTGTCGTCCACCGCCATCGCGCTGCAGGTCTTCGGAGAACGCAACCTGCTGCCGACCGCCAGCGGGCAGGCCGGCTTCTCGATCCTGCTGTTCCAGGACGTGGCCGCGATCCCGATCCTCGCCTTGCTGCCGCTGCTGGCGGGCGCCGGCGCCGGCGCCGATGCGCACGAAGCCATGAGCGGCGCGGCGCGCGCGCTCGAGGCGGCCAAGATCGTCGGCGTGATCGCCGGCATCGTGCTGGGCGGCCGGCTGCTGCTGCGGCCCGTGCTGCGCTGGATCGCGCGCAGCAACACGCCCGAGATCTTCACCGCCGCCGCGCTGCTGCTGGTGGTGGCCATCGCGGCGCTGATGCAGTTCGTCGGCCTGTCGATGGCGCTCGGCGCCTTCCTCGCCGGCGTGCTGCTGGCCGAGAGCGAGTACCGGCGCGAACTGGAAACCGACATCGAGCCCTTCAAGGGCCTGCTGCTCGGGCTGTTCTTCATCGCGGTCGGCATGAGCATCGACTTCGGCGTGCTGATGGCGCAGCCGGGCCTGATGGCGTTGGTGGTGTTCGGCTTCCTGGCGCTGAAGTTCGTGGTGATCTACACGCTGGCCAAGGCCATGGGCGTGCCCTACCAGCAGCGGCCGGTGTTCACGCTGCTGCTCGCGCAGGGCGGCGAGTTCGCCTTCGTGGTGTTCCAGGCGGCCGGCCCCGACGTGCTGCCGCCGGGCGTCGCGTCCTTCCTGATCGGCGCGGTCGCGCTGTCGATGCTGATCTCGCCGCTGCTGCTGGTCGCGATCGACAAGTTCCTGCTGCCGCGCTACAACCTGTCGGCCGGGCCGCAGCTCGAGGAGATCTCCGAGCAGCAGGAGCCCAAGGTGCTGATCTGCGGCTTCGGCCGCTACGGCCAGATCGTGGGCCGCATGCTGGGCTCGCAGCGCATCGACGTGACGGTGCTCGACCACGACCCCGACACGGTGCAGGGCCTGCGCGAATTCGGCTTCCGGGTGTTCTACGGCGACGCGACGCGGCTCGACCTGCTGCGCACCGCGGGAGCCGGCAGCGCGCTGGCCATCGTGGTGGCGGTGGACGACATCGACCAGTCGCTGGAAATCGTCGATCTGGTGCGCGAGCATTTCCCGCAGGCGAGGCTGGTCGCGCGGGCGCGCAACGTGAGCCATCTCTACCAGCTGCTCGACCGCAAGGTGGAATTCATCGAGCGCGAGCTGTTCGAATCCTCGTTGCGCAGCGCACGTTCGGTGCTCGAAGTGCTGGGCTGGCCCGCGCACGAAGCGCGCGAATCGGCGATGGCTTTCCGCCGACGCAACCTCAAGCTCACGCTGCAGAGCTATCCGCACTACAAGGACCGGGCCAAGCTGATCGCGGTGGCCAAGGAAGGCCGCCAGCAGTTCGAGGAGCAGATGACGCGCGAGCGCGAGGAGCGCCAGCAGCGCTCCGGGGCTGATTGGGATCGGCGCGACGATTGAACGGCGCCGATCCTTCCGTCATCAATCCAGGCTGGCGCCCGATTCCTTCACGACCTTGCCCCACTTGGCGGTCTCGCTCTTGATGAAGGCCGCGAACTCCTCGGGCTTCTCGCCGTGCGATTCGGCGCCCTGCTCGGCCAGCTTCTTCTTCACTTCGGGATCGGCCAGCGCCTTGAGGATCGAGGCATTGAGTTTGGCGACGATGGGCGCCGGCGTGCCGGCCGGGGCCAGCAGGCCGAACCACGACGTGGCCTCGTAGCCGGGCACGCCGGCTTCGGCGATGGTCGGCACATCGGGCAGTGCGGGCGAACGCTTGGCGGTCGTCACGGCCAGGGCGCGGAGCTTGCCGCCGCGCACATGCGGGATCGCCGATGGCATGTTGTCGAACATCACCGAGATCTGGCCGCCCAGCAGGTCGGACACGGCCGGCGCGCTGCCGCGGTAGGGCACGTGCTGCATGTCGACGCCGGTCATCTGCTTGAACAGCTCGCCCGACAGGTGGATCGAGCTCCCGTTGCCCGAGGAACCGAAGTTGATCTTGCCCGGATTGGCCTTGCCGTAGGCGATCAGTTCCTTCACGCTCTTGTAGGGCTGGCCCGGGTTGACCACCAGCAGGTTCGGCACCATGGCCACGCGCGACAGCGGCGCGAAGTCCTTGATCGGGTCGAAGGGCATCTTCTTGTAGAGGCTCTGGTTGATGGCGTGCGTGCCGACCGTGCCCATGAACAGCGTGTAGCCATCCGGATTCGCTCGCGCGGCGGCCTGGCCGCCGATGTTGCCGCCCGCGCCCGCGCGGTTGTCGACCACCACCGGCTGGCCGAGGTCGGTGCCCATGTGCAGGCCGATCACGCGCGCCAGGATGTCGGTGGTGCCGCCAGCCGAGAAGGGCACGATGATGGTGATGGGCTTGCTGGGATAGGCCTGCGCGAAAGCGGCGGCAGGAGCGCCGACGGCGGCGGCGGCCAAAGCGGCGGCCAGCAGGGTGCGGCGGGTGGTGATGCGGACGGTGGTCATGGTGTTTTCTCGAATCTCTTGCAGGGGTGAAAGGGACAGCGCAGCGGAGGGTCCGCCGAAGGTGGCTATTCCTGCACGACGGACGACGGGTGGTTGGCCAGCGGCGTCACCTTGATCTGCATGTAGGGGAACAGCGGCAGGCCGCTGAGGAGCGTGTGCAGCTCGTCGTTGCTGGCCACGTCGAAGATGCTCACGTTGGCGTACTCGCCGACGACGCGCCACAGGTGGCGCCACTTGCCGTCGCGCTGCAGTTGCTGCGAATACGCTTTCTCCTTGCGCTTGATCTCGTCGGCCACTTCGGGGGCCAGCGTGGACGGGATCTGCACGATCATTTCAGCCATGAACAGCATGGAGTTCTCCTGGAAGGTAAGGGAATGGGAAGGAAAAGGAAGAGAGCCGGCCGGGCAACGCTCAGAGGTGCGGCCAGATCAGCATGGTGGTCGCATAGATGGCGCCCACCAGCAGCATGGAGACCACCGTGTAGCCCATGATGTCCTTGAGCTTGAGCTTGGACAGCGCCAGGGCCGGCAGGATCCAGAACGGTTGCACCAGATCGTTCCAGCCGTTGCCCAGCATCACCGACATGGCCGTCTGCGCCTGCGAGGCACCGAGCGTGGCGGCCGCATTGATCATGAACGGGCCCTGCAGCACCCAGTGGCCACCGCCGGACGGGGCGAAGAAGTTGATCACGAAGGAACTCACCAGACCCCACAGCGGCAGCGTGTCCGCAGTGGAGACGCTCACGAAGACGTGCGCGATCGACTCGACCAAACCCGAGCCATGCATGATGGCCATGATGCCGGCGTAGAACGGGAACTGCAGGATGATCCCGCCGATGGTCTTCACGCCCTCGTTGACCTTCTCCACGTACTTCATGGGCGTGCCCAGCAGCAGCACCCCGAGGAACAGGATGAAGAAGTTGATCATGTTCAGGTCGAGATTGCCGCCCTTGATGAAGTGCATGACCACGTACGCCATGCCGCACAGGCCGATCAGCAGGCTCAGCACGCGGCTGTTGTTCAGGCGGTAGGCCAGCGTCTTCTCGTCGCCCAGCAGGCTCTCGGCACCGGCGGGCTTGGCGTCGGCGACCGTCGCGGGGTCCAGCTCGACGATCGGCTCGCCCTTCTTGGGGTGCATGGTGGCGTTGAGCAGCGGCAGTGCAATCAGCACGGCCAGGCTGGTCAGCAGGATGGGCGCGGAGAAGATGGTCTGCGTCAGGGGGATCAGGCCCATCGTGCCCTCGAAGGCGTGGCCCTTGGTGGAGATGAGCACGGGGATCGTGGCCGAGAAACCCAGGCTGTACATGGTGAAGCCCGTGTAGGCCGCCGCGATGATCAGCGGGTAGTGCACGCCCTTCACCTTGAGCGCCAGCTTGCGCGCCATGATGCCGCCGATCACCAGGCCGAAGCCCCAGTTCAGGTAGCTGCCCACGCAGCCCACGATGGTGGCGACGATGATGGCCTGGCGCGGCGTGTGCACGTGCGCCGCGATGCGGTCGAGAAAGCGATCCACGATGGGCGCTGCGGCAAGCACGTAGCCCATCACCAGGATCACCGCCATCTGCGTGGTGAACGCCAGCAGACTCCAGAAGCCCTTGCCCCAGTCCTGCACCACGTCGTTGATCGGACGGCTTTCAACCCCGAAGGCGAGCGCCATGGTCAGCAGCGTGAGCATGATGGCGAAGACGAACGGATCGGGCAGATAGCGCCGCATCAGTTCCGTGAAGAAGGCTGTTATTTTGGACATGGATCTTGTCTCTGGCAGGGATGTAATAAGAAAGAGGAAATTGAGTGCGCGGCCGTCAGACGCCCGCGACGCCCACGGTCATGCCGCCGCAGACGTAGAGCACCTGGCCCGTGACAAAGCCGCTGCGCGCGTCGAGCAGGTAGGCCACGGCGTGGGCCACGTCCTCGGGTGTCCCGATGCGCTTGACCGGCACCGAAGCCACGATGGCGAGGGTGCGCGGCGCATCCGGCGGGTTGGCACGGTCGAACAGCTCGGTGCGGATCGGGCCCGGGCCGATGGCGTTGGTCGTGATGCCGTGCTCGCCCAGCTCCAGCGCCCATACGCGCGTCATGCCGATCAGGCCGGCCTTGGTGGCGGCGTAGGCCGTGCGCAGCTCCTTGCCCAGCGCGGCGCGCGAGGACATGTTCACGATGCGCCCAAAGCCCGCCTCTTTCATGCCCGGCAGCAGCGCCTGCATGCACTGGAAAGCGCAGCGCAGGTTCAGCGACACGGCCAGGTCGAACTGCGCCAGGGTCTGGGTTTCGGCACTGGCGGGGCACACGATGCCCACGTTGTTGACGAGTCGGGTGATCGGGCCGCCGGCCAGCGCTTCCTGCAGTGCGCGCGCGGTATCGGCAGGGTCGGACAGGTCGGCGCGGATACCACCCGGCACATGCTCGACCATGCGGTCGATGACGACGGGCTCGTAGCCCTCGGCGCGGCAGCGCTCGGCCGTGGCCGCGCCGATGCCGGCGCCGCCGCCAGTGATCAGGACACGCTCGCGCGGCGCCACGGCAGACGATGGGGAAATGCTCATGGGATTGCTTTCAGGAGCGCGCTGCGCTCAGAGGTAACACTGGCCATCGACATAGGCCTTGCGCCAGCGCGTGAGCGCCACGCGCTCGAACAGGCCGGCCGAATGGAAGGGATCGGACTCGATGAAACGCTGCGCGGCTTCGCGCGTCTCCAGCGCCACCACGTACAGGCCACCGCCCAGGTCCTGGCCGTCGTCGGCCAGCTTGGCGCCGCAGGCCAGCAACAGGGCCTTGTGCTGTTCCAGAAACGCCAGGTGTGCTGCGCGCTGGGCCTGGCGCACAGGCTGGTGCCCGGGCTTGTCGAAAGTCTCGATGATGTAAGGCACGCTTGTTTCCTCGGCGCCGCAGCACGCGGCGCTCCAATCAAAAAGCCGGGCGACCGGCGGGACGGCTGGGCCTCTGGCGCGCGGCGCACGCCAGGGCGCAGCGCAGGGCTCACACAGTGGCCACCGGTGTCACGGGTGACGCCACGGCCCCCGGCAGGTTCAGCGGCGGCGCCGTGAGCAGGAAGCGGTAGCGCCCGCGGGCGCGCAACCAATCGGCCAGCGGCGTCAGATGCCACAGCTCGCCCAGGTGCACGCCGAGCTTGAACAGGCAGTGCTCATGCAAAGGCAGCGCCGCGCAGCAGGCCAGCGCGCCCGGTCGGGCCGGGTGCGCCTCGACGGCGTAGTTGTCGGCCGCGATGGCTGCCAGTTGGCTGTCGGTGATCCACTGCAGCAGCTTGGCGTCGCGCCCGTCGAGCACGGCGCAGCTGCTGGCCAGCGTGTGCGGGTCGGGCTGCTTGTGCATGCCCAGCACGACATCGGCAAAGCCGGTGTGCAGGCACACGATGTCGCCCGCCTCCACCCGCACCCCGTCGGCCTCGAGCACGCGCATCAGCGTGTCGTAACCGACCAGGGTGCGTGCGTCGCCCAGGTGCGCGCGCAAGTCCACCATCACGCCGCGGCCCTGCACGCCCGTGCGCGCCATGCCCTCGATGCCCAGCGCGCGCGCCGCCGAGGTGCTGACGGCGGCACCAGGCTGAGCGGGAATGCCGGCATCTTTCACGTCGCTGGGGCCGACGATGTCGCGGCCGGCCGCGTAGCCGTTGTAGTAAAGCGCCTCGGGCAGGCCGTCGCCATTGGCGTCGAACATCGAGCCTGCGTGGGCCAGCCCGTCCCACTGCGTGGAGTACTGCAGGTGCAGGATGGCCAGGTCGTCCGACAGCACATCGGTGCGCCCGGGCTCCAGCTCGCCCAGCAGGCAGTTGAAATTGACCAGCCCCTTGCGCAGCAAAGGCCGCAGCACCGGCGGATGGCGGTTGGGGTTGAGTGCACTGCCGCCGGGGTAGTCGAGCGGCAGGCTCAGTGCGAAGCTGATGCCTTCGTGCACTTCCGCGGCGCCCTGGCGGACCTTCTCCGGCGTGAGCAGGTTGAGCCGGCCGAGCTGGTCGTCGGGTCCGAAGTCACCCCAGTTGGAGCCTTCGGGCCGCTGCTGCCAGCGGCGTGGGTGGGATTGGTTCACGTCGCCTCTTTCGGATCTGCGCCCTGGTCGGGAAGTCTTGCGAGACGCCTTATGCGCGGGCGCCCAGAAAGGCCGCCAGGGCGGCATCGAACTGCGCGGGCGCCTCGAGGTTGGACAGGTGCGACGCCGGCACCTCGGCCACGCGCGAGTTCGCGATGGCCTGGTGCATGGCGTTCGCATCGGCCACGGTGGTGACCGGGTCGCTGGCGCCGGCGATCAGCAAGGTCGGCAGCTGGATGGCGCCGATGGCCTCGCGCAGGTCGGCCTGGGCCAGCGCTTCGCAGCAGGCGGCGTAGCCCTCGGGCGCGGTGCCGGCGATCCAGCCTTGTGCCGTGCTGACCGCGAGGGGCTGGGATGCCGCAAAGGCGTCGGTGAACCAGCGGCCGGGCGACGAGGCGGCCAGGTCGGCCATGGCGGTGGCGCCCTTCTCGCGCACCAGCGCGGCGCGGCTCAGCCAGCCATCGGCCGTGCCGATCTTGGCGGCGCTGTTGCACACCGCGATGCGGTCGAAGCGCTCGGCCGCGTGGAGGCCCAGCCACAGGCCGGTGAAACCGCCCATGGAAATGCCGCAGAAGCTGGCGCGCGCGATGCCGAGCGCGTCGAGCAGCGCCACCACATCGCCGCCCAGTTGCTCGAAGCTGTAGGGGCCGGGCGAGACCACGCTGCCGCCGTGGCCGCGCGTGTCGTAGCGCAGCACGCGGTGGTCTTTGGAGAAGCGCGCGGCCTGCGCGTCCCACATCTCCAGCGTGGTGCCGAGCGAATTGGAGAACACCAGCACGGGCGCATCCACGGGGCCGTCCAGGGCAATGCGGAACCGGCCGGCGCGGGTGTCAAGGGTCTGATGCGCAGTCGAAATGGACATGGTCGTTCTTTCGGTTCAATCCACGGGTTCAGACGCGTTCGAGGATCAGCGCGATGCCCTGGCCGACGCCGATGCACATGGTGCACAGCGCATAGCGGCCGCCCTGCTTGTGCAGCTGATTCACCGCCGTGGTCGCGAGCCGCGCGCCGCTGGCGCCCAGCGGATGGCCCAGCGCGATGGCGCCGCCGTTGATGTTCACGCGGGCGTCGTCGTCCTTCAGGCCCAGCAGGCGCAGCACCGCGAGGCCTTGGGCGGCGAAGGCTTCGTTGAGTTCGATCACGTCCATCTGGTCGATCGTGAGGCCGGTCAGCGCCAGCACCTTCTGCGTGGCGGGCGCGGGGCCGATGCCCATCACACGCGGTGCCACGCCTGCCGTCGCCATGCCGACGATGCGAGCACGCGGCGTCAGGCCGTGCCTGGCGGCGCTGGCTTCGTCGGCCAGCAGCAGCGCGCAGGCCCCGTCGTTCACACCGCTGGCATTGCCGGCGGTGACCGTGCCGTCGGGCCGCACGATGGGCTTGAGCTTGGCCAGCGCTTCCATCGAGGTGTCGCGCGGATGTTCGTCCTTGCTGACCACGATCGCATCGCCCTTCTTCTGCGGCACGTGCACCGGCACGATCTCCGCGTCGAAGAAGCCCGACTTCTGCGAGGCCACGGCGCGCTGCTGCGAGGCGAGCGCCATGCGGTCCTGCGCTTCGCGCTCGATCTTGTAGTCGGTGGCCACGTTCTCGGCCGTCTCTGGCATCGAGTCGACGCCGTACTGCGCCTTCATCAGCTTGTTGACGAAGCGCCAGCCGATGGTGGTGTCGTAGACCGCGTTGGCGCGGCTGAACGCCGACTCGGCCTTGGGCATGACGAAGGGCGCGCGGCTCATGCTCTCGACGCCGCCCGCGATCATCAGGCCGGCTTCACCCGCCTTGATCGCGCGCGCGGCCGAACCGACCGCATCCAGACCCGAGCCGCAAAGCCGGTTGATGGTGGCGCCACCCAGTTCGAGCGGCAGGCCGGCCAGCAGCGCGGACATGCGCGCGACGTTGCGGTTGTCCTCGCCGGCCTGGTTGGCGCAGCCGTAGAGCACGTCGCCCACGGCCTGCCAGTCGACGTTGGCGTTGCGTTCCATCAGCGCCTTGAGCGGGATCGCGCCCAGGTCGTCGGCGCGCACGCTGGAGAGCGCACCACCGTAGCGGCCGAAGGGGGTGCGGATGGCATCGCAGATGAAGGCTTGCTTGCTGCTCATGGTGTCTCTTTCAACGGTTATAGGTGTCACAAGAGGTCCTTTCCAGGGACACCGCAGAACCGGCTTTGCCGGGCTGCTGGTGTCGCCCCCTGGAAGGGGGTTGGCGGCCACGCGAAGTGGGCAAGACTGGGGGTCAGCCCAATACAGGAAGACCGATCAGCTTCTCGAGTTCGGCGTGCGAGAGGCCGTCGACCGTGTCGACCAGCTTCAGCCCGGCGGGCGTGCATTCGAGCGTCGCGAGGTCCGAGTACACCCGCTTGACGCAGCCGATGCCGGTCAGCGGATAGCTGCACTGGGCCACGATCTTGCTCAGGCCGGTCTTGGTCAGCAGGTCCATCATGACCCAGGTCTGTTTGGCACCGATGGCCAGGTCCATCGCGCCGCCGACCGCGGGGATCGCGCCCTCTTCGCCGGTGCTCCAGTTGGCCAGGTCGCCGGTGGCGGAGACCTGGAACGCACCCAGCACGCAGATGTCGAGGTGGCCGCCGCGCATCATCGCGAAGCTGTCGGCGTGGTGGAAGTACGAGCCACCGGCCAGCAGCGTGACCGGCTGCTTGCCGGCGTTGATCAGGTCGTAGTCCTCGTCGCCCGCAGCCGGTGCCGGGCCCATGCCCAGGATGCCGTTCTCGCTCTGCAGCACGATCTCGCGGCCGGCCGGCAGGTGGTTGGCCACCAGGGTGGGCTGGCCGATGCCGAGGTTGACGACCGCGCCGTCGAAGATGTCCTGCGCCACGCGGGCGGCGAGCTGGTCCTTGGTGCGACGTTGGTAGGTGGGGGTGCTCATGGTCATGCTGCCTTCTTGAAGCCGCCGGCTTGCGTGGCGACACGCTCGACCTTGACGACATGGTGGACGAACACGCCGGGCGTCACGATCGCCTCGGGATCGAAGGAACCGAGCTCGACCACCTCGTGCACGGTCGCGATGGTCTTTTTCGAGGCCATGGCCATCACCGGGCCGAAGTTGCGCGCGGCCTTGCGGTAGACCAGGTTGCCCCAGCGGTCGCCGGCCTCGGCCTTGATCAGCGCCACGTCGCCGTGGATCGGGTACTCGAGCACGTAGTGCTTGCCGTCGATCTCGCGCGTCTCGCGGCCTTCGGCCAGCTGCGTGCCATAGCCCGTGGGGCAGAAGAAGGCACCGATGCCGGCACCGGCGGCGCGAATGCGCTCGGCCAGGTTGCCTTGCGGCACCAGTTCGAGCTCGAGCTTGCCGCTGCGGTACAGGCCGTCGAACACCTGGCTGTCGACCTGGCGCGGGAAACTGCAGATGATCTTGCGCACGCGGCCGGCCTTGAGCAGCGCGGCCAAGCCGGTCTCGCCGTTGCCCGCGTTGTTGTTGACCACCGTGAGGTCCTTCGCGCCCTGCGCGATCAGGCCGTCGATCAGTTCGAGCGGGATGCCGGCCGTGCCGAAGCCGCCGATGAGGACGGTGGCGCCGTCCTGGATGCCGGACATGGCCTCGGCAATCGAAGGCGCGATCTTGTCGATCATGGAATCTGTCTCCGGAAGGGGAAGGGACTGCGCGTGGTGCGCCGGGACTGCTTTCGCCAATTTGTTCGTATTGCGAACATTTGTTCTTATAATGAATTCTAAACAACAAGACCCGCCATGGCAAACCCTCGAGACAACGACCCCGCGCCGGCGCCCGGCGACAGCTACGTGCAATCCTTCGCCCGCGGCCTGCAGGTGATCCGCTCCTTCAGCGCCCTGGCGCCGCGCCAGACCCTGAGCGAGGTGGCCGCGACGACCGGCCTCACGCGCGCCGGTGCACGCCGCATCCTGCTCACGCTGCAGGCGCTTGGCTACGTCGAGACCGACGGCAAGCGCTTCGGGCTGACCGCACGCATCCTCGAGCTGGGCTTCGCCTACCTGTCGTCGATGCCGATCTGGAACCGGGCCGAGCCGGTGATGGAAGCGTTGGTCGCGCAGGTCAAGGAATCGTGTTCGGCCGCGGTGCTCGACGGCACCGACATCGTCTACGTGCTGCGCATGCAGACGCACAAGATCATGCGCATCAACCTCGCGGTCGGCACGCGCCTGCCGGCCTACTGCACCTCGCTCGGCCGCATGCTGCTGGCCGATCTCGACGACGACGCGGTGCGCGCGCGGCTCGAGGCCTCGGCACCGGTCGCACTCACGCGCCACACGGTCACCGACATCGACGCGCTGCTCGCCAAGGTGCAGCAGGCGCGCCGCCAGGGCTGGTGCCTGATGAACCAGGAGCTGGAAGAAGGCCTGATCTCGATCGCCGCGCCGGTGACCGACCGCAGCGGCCGCACCGTGGCCGCGCTCAACATCAGCGGCCAGGCCAACCGCACCTCCGCGAAGGTGATGCAGGAGACCATGCTGCCCGGCCTGCGCGCGGCGGCGGCCGAGATTTCACGGCTGCTCTGACACGTCTTTTCGCCGGTGCTACCCTCCCGCGCATCATGTTCAATCCCACTCAGGAAGAAGTGCGCCGCTTCTTCTGCAACGTCTACGCGAAGAACCGCGACGGCCTGCCCATGGAAGCGCTGGAAACCATCGCTGCCGGCTGGATCGACGCACACCCCGAATACCACGCCGAACTGGCCGATGCCGATGCCGCGGTGACGCGCATCTACGACGGCCAGGACGGGCGCGAGAACCCCTTCCTGCACCTGTCGATGCACCTGTCGATCAGCGAGCAGTGCTCGATCGACCAGCCGCGCGGCATCCGCCAGGCCGTCGAACTGCTGTCGGCACGCCGCCGCTCGCTGCTCGAAGCGCACCACGAAGCCATGGAGTGCCTGGGCCGGATGATGTGGGAAGCGCAGCGCGCGGGTCGGCCGCCCGACGGCGAAGCGTATGTGGACTGCGTGCAGCGCAGAGCTACGCGCGACTGAGCAACGCGGCCGCGTGGGCCGACGCCCCTTCGCGCAGCAACGCCGCCAGCGTGCGCTGCGCGGCCGAGGGCTCCACGCCGCTGCGCAGCAGCAAGCCGACCGGCTCCTCGGTGCCCGATGTGGCCACGCGCAGGCGCGCCAGCGTGCCGGTCCGCAGTTCGTCGCGCGCCGCGCCCGCGGCCGTGAACCAGACCGCATCCGAACGCAGCAGCAGCGCGCGCGCCACCGACAGGTCCAGCGTCTGCGTGTGGTCGGCCGGCAGCCGCAGGCCCAGGCCCGAGAACAGACTCTCGGTGTGGTGGCGCGGGACCGTGCCTTCGCTGTAGACCACCAGCGGATACGCCATCACCTCCTGCATCGACAGCGAGGCCATGCCGGCCAGCGGATGGCCGGGCCGCACCACCATGGCCAGCGGCTCGGCGCAGAGGAACTCGAAGCTCAGGCCGGCCATGCGCTGCGGATCGCTCATGCGGCCGCAGACCAGGTCGAGCTCGCCGGCACGCAACGCGTCGCACAGCGCGGCGTTGGCGCCGGTGCGCACCTCGGCCTGCAGCGCGGGCATGCGCTGGCGCAGGACCAGCAGCGCATCGACCAGCAGGGTCGGCGCCACGCTGGGCAGCGCGCCGATGCGCACGCGTTCGATGCGCTCGCCCGCATCGGGCCGCAGCGCCTGCGCGCCGGCATCGACCGCTTCCAGCACGCGCAGCGCATGCGCCAGCAGCTGTTCGCCGGCCACGGTGAAGCGCTGGATGCCGCGCCGCCCGGCCTCGCCGCGCTCGACCAGGCGGGTGCCGGCCAGTGCCTCGAGTTCGGCCAGGGTCTTGGACATCGCGGGCTGGCTCAGCGCCAGCCGCTCGGCCGCGCGCGCCAGGTGCCGTTCCTGCGCGACCGCCACCAGGCAGCGCAGGTGCCGCAACTGGACGCCGCGGGCGAAGCGTTCGGAAGAAAGGGGCGGCTGCATTGAATTACCGATGGTTATAAGAAGTCGCCAAACAGTCAATTTACATCAACACATCGCATGAATAGAGTGCGAACTCCCCTCGATGCCGGAGACAAGCCCATGAACGACCCCACGCCCCTGCCCACCCTCACGCCCCGTGACTGGGACAGCCACCCCGCCTACATCTATCCCGGCTACAAGTCGACGATGAAGCGCGGACCGCTGCAGCCGCTGATCCCGCTGAAGGCCGCGCTGGGCGAACTGCAGCAGCCGGTCTACGGCCACGGCAGCATCGGCGCGCTCGACCACGACCTCACGCGCAACGCGCGCCGCAACGGCGAACCGATCGGCGAGCGCATGGTGCTGGCCGGCCAGGTGCTCGACGAGCACCGCCGCCCGGTGCGCAATACGCTGGTCGAACTCTGGCAGGCCAACGCCTCGGGCCGCTATGTGCACAAGGTCGACCAGCACGACGCGCCGCTGGACCCCAACTTCCTGGGCGCCGGCCGCTGCCTGACCGACGACGAGGGTCGCTACCGTTTCCTCACGATCAAGCCCGGCGCCTATCCATGGGGCAACCACCCCAACGCCTGGCGGCCGCAGCACATCCACCTGTCGCTGTTCGGCCAGCATTTCGCGAGCCGGCTGGTGACGCAGATGTACTTCCCCGGCGACCCGCTGCTGCAGTACGACCCGATGGTGAACGGCACGCCGGAGAAGTACCGCAACCGCCTGGTCGCCGACTTCAGCCTCGACCTCACCGAGCCCGACTACGCGCTGGGCTACCAGTTCGACATCGTGCTGCGCGGCGCCGACAAGACACCCTTCGAAAACCGCTGAGCCAGGAGACCCACGCCATGATGAGCGCACTGGAAATCAACTTCGGCCAGACCCCGTCGCAGACGGTCGGCCCTTTCTTCGCCTACGGCCTCACGGCCACGCAGTACGGCTACGACTTCGACCAGCCCTTCGACGCCACGCTGGCGCTCGACGAGGCGGTGGGAGAGCGCATCCGCCTCGAAGGCCGCGTGATCGACGGCGACGGCAACCCGATCGTCGACGCCATGGTCGAGATCAGCCAGCCCGACGGCGAAGGCCGCTACCCGCAATCGGTGGAAGAAGTGCAGGCCCGCGGCTTCCGCGCCTTCGGCCGCTGCGGCACCGGCACCGACGCACAGAAGCGCTTCGTGTTCCACACCGTCAAGCCAGGCGCGCAGGCGCCGGGCGAGGCACCGCACATCGACGTGATCGTCACGATGCGCGGCCTGCTGCTGCATGCGTTCACCCGCATCTACTTCAGCGACGAAGCGGCCGCGAATGCCGGCGACGCGGTGCTGCAGAGCGTGCCCGCCGCGCGTCGCCCGACGCTGATCGCCGAACGCATCGCGCTGAACGGTGCGGTGCGCTACCGCATCGACATCCACATGCAGGGGCCGAACGAGACGGTGTTCTTCGACGTCTGATCGATCGCTGCGTCCAGCAAAAAGCCCGCTCGAAGCGGGCTTTTTGAATGCGGAGAGAGAAAGAGAGAGGCCTTACTTGGCCGAATGGAAGCGCGACTCGGGCACCACCTTGACTTCGCCCGGCAGCGCGCCGATGTAGCCGGCCAGTTCCTTGAGTTCGGCATTGGTGAACTTCTTGGCCTGGCCGCTCATCACGCCGTTGGAACGACCGACATTCGCGTGGTTCTCGGCCTTGTACGACTTCAGCGCGACGAACAGGTAGTCCGCGTGCTGGCCGGCGAGCTTGGGCACGGTGCCGTCGTTCGGGGTGTTGAAGTTGGCGCCGTGGCACTTGGTGCAGGCGTTGTCCTTGTCGCGCGAGATCAGCGCCTGGACGCGCTCGCTCGGCTGCTTGGCCGCGGCCGCCGGTGGCGCATCGCCCGCCTTCACGCCCAGCTGCGCGTAGTAGGCCGCGAGGTCCGCCATGTCCTGCTCGGTCAGCGAGTCGGCGATGGCACGCATCGTCGGGTGCTTGCGGTCACCGGCCTTGTAGGCAGCCAGCGCCGAGCTGATGTACGTGGCGCTCTGGCCCGCGATCATCGGCACCTTGTGGATCTCGGGGAAGCTGGCCTGGTAGCCGACGATGCCGTGGCAACCGACACACATGGCGGTCTTCTTGGCACCGTTTTCGACGCTGCCGGAGACGGCCTGCGCCTGAGCCGAGAACGTCACGCAAGCGACAGCCAGGGCAAACATCGTGGTCAACAACTTGTTCATTTTGCGCGCACAATCTCGTGGAAATTCAGTTTTTTCAGATCAACATTTGATTATATGCGGGGGCTTTTCACAGCCCCGAGCCAAGGCGACAGTGCCGACCGCCAACGCATGCTTGAATGGTCGCTTTCTTCCACCCCCCAGCTCGATGTCATCCATGAAATTCAAGGGCTCAGACAACTACGTTGCCACCCAGGACCTGATGCTTGCGGTCAATGCCGCCATCACGCTCAAGCGCCCGCTGCTCGTCAAGGGCGAACCGGGCACCGGCAAGACGATGCTGGCCGAGGAAGTGGCCGCCGCACTCGACCTCCCGCTGCTGCAGTGGCACATCAAATCGACCACCAAGGCGCAACAGGGCCTCTACGAATACGACGCCGTGAGCCGCCTGCGCGACTCGCAGCTGTCGGACGTCGACGGCGGCGAGCGGGTGAAGAACATCGAGAACTACATCGTCAAGGGCGTGCTGTGGCAGGCCTTCACGGCCGACCAGCCGGTGGCGCTGCTGATCGACGAGATCGACAAGGCCGACATCGAATTCCCGAACGACCTGCTGCGCGAAATCGACCGCATGGAGTTCTACTGCTACGAGACGCGCGAGCTGATCCGCGCCAAGCACCGGCCGGTGGTGTTCATCACCTCGAACAACGAGAAGGAACTGCCCGACGCCTTCCTGCGCCGCTGCTTCTTCCACTACATCAAGTTCCCCGACGCCGAGACCATGCGCAGCATCGTCGACGTGCACTTCCCGGGCCTCAAGCAGGAACTGCTCGCGGCCGCGATGAAGACCTTCTACGACGTGCGCAACCTGCCCGGCCTGAAGAAGAAGCCCTCGACCTCCGAACTGCTCGACTGGCTCAAGCTGCTGGTGGCCGAGGACATCCCGCTCGAGGCGCTGCAGAGCAAGGACGACAAGGTCGCGGTGCCGCCGCTGGTGGGCGCGCTGCTCAAGAACGAACAGGATGTGACGCTCTTCGAGAAGCTGGTCTTCATGCAGCGCAACAACCGCTGAATGAAACCCACCCCCGATGCGCCTGCGGCGCCTCCCCCTCAAGGGGGCGCACCCGGCGGCCTGGCAAAGCCAGTTCCGCGGGTGCCCTGGCATCTGGCCGCGCCGGCTGCATCGGTGGCGGGTGTGGCAGCCCCACGGAGACTGACATGAAGGAAATGACCCCACATCCGCCGCGCCAGTTGCTGATCCTCGGCGTGGCCCAGGCCGTGGGCTTCGTGCTCGGCGCGCTGCTGGGCCGCGGGCTGGGCCTGCTCTTGGGGCTCGACGCCTTCGGCAGCGCGGGCTACGACGGCCCGGGCATGCTGGGCATCGCGCTGATCGGCGTGGGCGGCGGCGGCGGCGTCCAGTTGGGCCGCACGCTGTACCGCCGCAAATATGGTGACCCCCGGGTCTGACCCAGAGAGTTCTGCATGGCCTTCGTCGAACCGACCACTTTGAAATCCCGCGGCATTGCGCTGGTGCCGCTGGCCCTGTCGCATGAAGACGGCCTGTGCGCCGCCGCGGCCGACGGCCAACTGTGGACACTGCGCGTCACCTCGGTGCCCGAACCGCAGGACACCCGCGGCTACATCGAAGCGGCGCTGCAGATGCGCGAGGCCGGCAACCGCTTCGCCTTCGCCGTGACCGACGAGACCACCGGCACGGTGCTGGGCACCACGAGCTTCCATGACATCCTGCCCGCCGTGAAGCGCGTGGAGATCGGCTACACCTGGTATGCCGCGCGCTGCCAGCGCACCCACGTCAACACCACCTGCAAGCTGCTGATGCTCACGCACGCCTTCGACACGCTGGGCTGCCGCACGGTGGGCTGGCGCACCGACAACTTCAACTTCGCGTCGCAGCGCGCCATCGAGCGGCTCGGCGCCCGGAAAGACGGCGTGATCCGCGGCCACGCGCTGCGGCGCGACGGCACGGTGCGCGACACCGTGATGTACAGCGTGAGCGCGGGCGAATGGCCCGAGATCCAGGCGCAGCTGCAATACCTGCTCGACAAACCTCGCCCCGCAACGACGAACCCCCAGGAGTGAGCCGCGATGCTGATCGACTTCTTCTACACCCTGCGCGCGGCCAAGTTGCCGGTGTCGGTCAAGGAATACCTGACGCTGCTCGAGGCCCTGAAGTCCGACGTGGTCGGGCCGAACTCCGATGACGCCTATGGCATGGACGACTTCTATTACCTGAGCCGCACGGCGCTGGTGAAGGACGAGAAGCACTACGACAAGTTCGACCGCGCCTTCGCCGGCTACTTCAAGGGCGTGGAGATGCTCACGGACTTCACCAAGGAAGTCCCGCTCGACTGGCTGCGCAAGACGCTGGAGCGCGAGTTCAGCGCCGAGGAAAAGGCCAAGATCGAGAAGATGGGCTGGGACGAGCTCATGGAGACCCTGAAAAAGCGCTTCGAGGAGCAGAAGGAGCGCCACCAGGGCGGCAGCAAGTGGATCGGCACGGGCGGCACCTCGCCCTTCGGCCACGGCGGCTACAACCCACAGGGCATCCGCATCGGCGGCGCCGGCAAGAACAAGAGCGCGGTCAAGGTCTGGGACCAGCGTGCCTACAAGGACTACGACGACACGCAGGAACTGGGCACGCGCAACATCAAGGTCGCGCTGCGCCGGCTGCGCAAGTTCGCGCGCGAAGGCAACGTCGAGGAGCTCGATCTCGACGAGACCATCGCCAAGACCGCGGCCAACGCCGGCTACCTCGACATCAAGATGCGGCCCGAGCGCCACAACAACGTCAAGGTGCTGCTGCTGATGGACGTGGGCGGCACCATGGACGAGCACATCCAGCGCGTCGAGGAGCTGTTCTCGGCCGTCAAGACCGAATTCAAGCACCTGGAGTTCTATTACTTCCACAACTGCGTCTACGACTTCATGTGGAAGAACAACAAGCGCCGCTTCTCGGAGAAGTTCGCGACCTGGGACATCCTGCGCAAGTACAACAAGGACTACAAGCTGATCTTCGTGGGCGACGCGACGATGAGCCCCTACGAGATCCTGCAGCCCGGCGGCAGCGTGGAATACAACAACGAGGAAGCCGGCGCCGAGTGGCTGCAGCGCCTCACGCACAGCTTCCCCAAGTTCGCCTGGATCAACCCCGAGCCGCAGGGCGTGTGGCAGTACCGCCAGAGCATCTCGGTGGTGCAGCAGCTGATGTCCAACCGCATGTACCCGCTGACGCTCAAGGGCCTCGAGGAAGCGATGCGCATGCTGTCCAAGTAGGACGCAGCCCCCACTTGGCGCACCGCGCCCGGCCCGCGCCGGGACGGTCTCGGCTTGCTGTCAGAATGGGGCCGATGGTCAGGGTGGTCCTCTTCAAAACGCCGGCGCGCATGCCGGCGTTGCTTCTTGCAAGCATCCTTCTTCTTTTGCAAGGGTGCAGCTTGCTGCCATCGAAAAAGGACGCGACCGAAGACGGCACGCAGGCCGTCACCGCGGACAGCTCGGCCTCCTCCAGCGAGGAAGGCGACGCAAATCGAGAAGCCTTCACGCTGGAAGTGCACGGCCCCGATGCGGTGCGCGACTATCTGGCCCTGCACCTCGAGATCCAGCGCTACACCCGGCTGCCCGACCTCGGTGCCACCGAGCTGTCGCGCCTGATGGTGGCGGCCGAGGCCAATGCGCGCGAGCTGCTGGCCACGCTGGGCTACTTCACGCCGACGCTCACGCTCGAGCTCAAGGAAACGCCCGCCGAGAAGACGCCGCGCAAGGTCGTCGTGACCGTCGACCCGGGCGAGTCCACGCGGGTGAAGGCGGTCGAGATCCGCTTCAGCGACGCGATCGCGAACGATCCGAGCGCCGCGGCGCAGCGCGAAGCGATCCAGTCGGCCTGGACGCTGCAGAGCGGCCAGCTCTTCACCCAGCAGGCCTGGGACAACGCCAAGGCCATCGGGCTGCGCAGCCTCACGTCGAAACGCTACGCCACGGGCAGCATCGCCAACAGCCGCGCCACCATCCACGCCGACCGCGGCGAGGCACAGCTCGGCATCACCTATGCCTCGGGCCCGGCCTACCGCTTCGGCGCGGTCGACGTGCGCGGCGCCCAGCGCTACGACGCCGACGGCGCGCGCCGCATCGCCCGCGTGCCCACCGGCGCCGACTACGACCAGCAGAAACTGCTCGACGCGCAGCAGCGGCTGGCCAGCAGCGGCTACTACGACTCGGTCTTCCTCACGCTCGAGACCGACGGCACCGACCCGCAGGCCGCGCCCGTCATCGCGCAGGTGCGCGAGGCGCCGCTGCAGAAGGTGGTGCTGGGGGCGGGCTTCACCACCGACGGCGGGCCGCGCCTGTCGATCGACCATGTGCACAACCAGATGCCGCTGCTCGGATGGCGCGCGGTGTCCAAGCTGTCGGTGGACCGCGAGACCCAATCGCTGGGCACCGACTGGAACGGCATCCCCGGCAACGACGGCTGGCGCTGGTTCGGTTCCGGCCTGCTCAAGCGCGAGGTCTCGGGCACCTACGACGTCGACAGCGGACGCCTGCGCGCCGGTCGCGGCCGCACCGGCGACCGCATCGACCGCAGCCTGTTCCTGCAGTACGACTACGCGACCAACCGCGGCGACGGCGCACCGCCCTCGGCCTCGGCCGTCAGCGCCAACTGGACCTGGACCGGCCGCTACTTCGACAGCAACGACGCGCCCTCGCGCGGCCAGGGCCTGGCGCTCGAACTCGGCCTGGGCCAGACGCTGATCGGCGAACGTGCGCCCTTCGTGCGCAGCTACGCGCGCTGGCTCGGCATTCTTCCCCTGGGCCGCGTGCAGGGCACCGACGGCACCCAGGCGCGCAACAGCCGACTCCAGTTCCGCGCCGAGGGCGGCGCCGTGGTCGCCAAGGACAGCGCGCAGATCCCGTCCACGCTGATGTTCCTGACAGGCGGCGACACCACGGTGCGCGGCTACAGCTACCGCCAGATCGGCACCGAGCGCGCCGACGGCACCATCGTCGCCGGCCGTTACCTGGGCGTGGCCAGCGTCGAGTGGCAGCGCCCGATCGTCTGGAACGGCAAGCTCAGCGACTGGGAAAGCGCGGCCTTCGTCGACGCCGGCTCGGTGGCCGACAAGGTCGGCGAGCTCAAGGCCAAGGTCGGCGTGGGCGTCGGTGCGCGTTGGCGCAGCCCGGTCGGCCCGGTGCAGGCCGACGTGGCCTACGGCGTCGACGTGAAGAAGTTCAGGCTGCACCTGCGGCTGGGCTTCAATTTCTAAGCGCGGCGTCAGCATGGCAACGGCCCCCACGAACCCATCGACCGCGCCGCCGCGCCGATCGCGCACGCGCCGCGTGCTGCGCGCCGCGGCCTGGAGCTTCGGCGCGCTGGTCGCTCTGCTGGTCCTGGTCGTCGCAGCCGGCTGGTGGTGGCTGGGCTCCGACCAGTCGCTGGCCTACGCGATCTCGAAGGCCGCGCGCTACCTGCCGGCCGGCCAGACGCTGCAGAGCCGCGAGGTCAGCGGCTCGCTGCGCACCGGCGGCCGCATCGGCTTCCTGCAGTGGCAGAGCCCGACGCTGTCGGTCGAGGTACACGACGCCACCATCGGCTGGACGCTCAAGCCGCTGTTCCAGCGCAAGGTGCAGCTCGGCGAGGTGCACGCGACGCAGGTGCTGATCGAGCGCCGCGGCCCGCCGCCCGAGAAGAACGACGAACCGCTGCAGCCGCTCGAGCAGCTGGTGCTGCCGGTCGATGTCGACCTGCCTTTCCGCATCGACACCGTGCGCTGGGCCGGCCCGCCCGTGGTGGAAGTGAAGAACCTGGCCGGCCGCTACGCCTATGCCCAGCGCCGGCATGCCCTGACCGTCGACGGCGTCGACGTCGCCGACGGCCACTACAGCGCGCGCGTGGGCCTGCAGGGCGACGCCCCGATGGCCATCGACGCGGCACTCGAAGGCAAGGTGCGTGCGCCGCTGACCGAAGACCGCAGCATCGAAGTCCAGGCCCAGGCCAGCGTCAAGGGCGCGCTGGCCGGCAGCGCGGCGCGCCTGGCCATCGCGGCCGAATTGCAGCCGACCGAACAGGACGAGAAGAACCCGATGCAGGCGAAGCTGCGCGCCAACATCGCACCCTGGCTGCCGCAGCCGGTGGTCGATGCCGACGCCGACCTGCGCAACGTCGACCTCGCCCGCCTCTGGCCCACCGCCCCCGCCACGCTGCTGAGCGGCAAGGTGCAGGCCGGCCCGGGCGCTGCCGGGAGTGACGTGCAATGGCAGGCCAGCGCCGACATCCGCAACGCGCTGCCCGGCCCGTGGGACGCAGGCCGCCTGCCGCTGGAGCAGGTCGAGGCCCGCACAAGTTTCGACGGCAGCACCTGGACCGTGCCGGCCGCCACGCTGCGCACCGGCGGTGGCCGGATCGAGGCCGAAGGCGAATGGCGCGCCGCGCCCGCACCCTGGCAGGTCAACGCCACCGTGCGCGGCGTGCAGCCGGGCGGCCTGCACACGCAGCTGGCCGGCGCGCCCGTGAGCGGCCGCATCGAGGTCGAACAACGCGACGAGGCGCTGCGTTTCGACGTGGCGCTGCAGGCGCAGGGCACGGCCGGCAGCCGCGCGCTGCAGGGCCTGCGGCTGGACCTCGTCAAAGCCCAGGGCCAGTGGAAGGACCAGGTGCTCGACCTGCGCACGCTGCGCGTCGAGGCCGCGCAGGCCAGCGTCGCCGGCCAGTTGCAGGCGCGCATCGCCGAGCGCGCCGGCAGCGGCGACCTGAAAGTGGTGCTGCCCGGCGGCAATGCGCAGGTCAATGGCCGCATGGGCCCCGCGCAGGGGCGCGGCGAACTCACGGCGCAGGTCGACGATGCGGCCGCGTTGCAGCGCTGGGTCGAGAAGCTGCCCGGTCTGGCCACGGTCTTCGCCGGCGCGAGCGCCCAGGGCAATGCCCGCCTCGATGCGCGCTGGAATGGCGGTTGGGAAGCCGTGCAGCGCCGCCTGCAGAACGCTGCCGCGCCGGCGCCGCGCGGCAGCGTCGAGCCGACCGTGCAAGCCACGCTGGCCGTGCCACGGCTCGACCTGCGCCTGCCGGCTCCGGCGGTGCCCGCCGGCGCATTGCCGGCGCCGGCCACCCCGCCCATCCAGCTGCGCGGCCTGCGCGCCGAACTGGGCGGCAGCCTCGCGCAAGCCACGCTTTCGGTGCAGGGTGAGGCCCTGCGCGGCCCCCAGAAACTCACGCTCGACACCCGCGCCAGCGGCGCGCTCGAAGGCCCGGGCCGCTGGCGCGCCGCGCTGGCCAGCCTGCGCGTGCAGGCGCAGGACAGCACCCGCCCCGGCCCCTGGACCGTGGCGCTGAGTGGGCCGCTCAACGCCAACGTGCGCAGCGTCGCGAGCGGCCTCGAGATCGACACCTCGGCCGGCGGCGCCACGCTCCAGGGTCCGGTGGCCGGCACGGTGCGGCTCGATTGGGAGCCGGTGCGCTTCCGCCAGACCGGCAGCGGCGCGCAGCGAGGCATCCGCGTGCAGACCAAGGGCCGCATGCAGGGCCTGCCGATGGCCTGGGCCGAGGCACTGGACAACAACAGCTCGCTCGCAAGCCTGGGCCTGAGCGGCGACCTGCTGTTCAACGGCGACTGGGACATCGACGCGGGCGATGCGCTGCGCGGCAGCGTGCGGCTCGCCCGCCAGAGCGGCGACATCCGCGTGCAGGCCGGCGAGGCCGCGCTGGTGACCCGCATCGAGAGCCGCGGCACCGGCACCAAGAGCGAGATCAAGATGGTGTCGGGCACGACCAACGTCGACAACCCGAGCACCCCGGCCGGGCTGCGGCAGGCCGAGGTGCGCATCGAGGCACAGGGCGAAGAGGTGCGCGCCAACCTGGTCTGGGACAGCGAACGCGCCGGCAACATCCGCGCCGACGCCCGCACGCGCGTGGCGCAGCGCGACGGCGGCTGGCAGTGGGCCGAAGACGCCCCGTTGAACGGCAACGTGAAGGCCCGCATGCCGAGCCTGGGCGTGTGGTCGATGCTGGCGCCGCCGGGCTGGCGCATCGCCGGCACGCTCGAAGCCGACGCCGCCCTGTCGGGCAGCCGCACCGCGCCGCGCTGGAACGGCACGCTGGCGGCCGACCAGCTGGCGCTGCGCGCGCCGGTCGAAGGCCTGGACCTGCGCGACGGCCGGCTGCGCGCCACGCTGGGCGGCGACCGCGTCGACATCACCGAATTCACGCTCAAGGGCGGCCGCGGCAACAGCGCGCGCATCGCCGGACAGAGCGGCAACCTCAGCACCACCTCGAGCGAGGCCGCACGCGACGGCGGCACGCTGACGGGACGCGGCGAGATGCGCTGGGGCGCGCCTGCCACGGCGGGCGGCTCGGGCATCCGGATGGCCATGCAGGCCCAGTTGCGCAGCCTGCGCGTGCTGGTGCGCACCGACCGCCAGGTCACGCTGTCGGGCGACCTGCAGGCGCGGCTGGACGACGGCCAGTTCACGCTGCGCGGCAAGCTCGAGACCGAGCGCGCCGTGATCATCCTGCCCGACGAGAGCGCGCCCAGCCTGGGCACCGACGTGGTCGTGCGCTCGGCCGCCAAGGACCGCGAAGCGGCCGCGACCGCGCAGCGCGAGGCCGCGCAGAGCAGCGCCCAGGCGGCCAGGCCGCAGACCGCGAAGCCTTTCGACGTGGCCGTGACCTTCGACCTCGGCAAGGACTTCGCGGTGCAGGGCCGCGGCATCACGACGCGGCTCGAAGGCCAGCTCGACATCCGCAGCACCTCCTTGAGTTCGCCGCCGCGCGTGACCGGCGAAGTGCGCACGGTGAAGGGCCAGTACCGCGCCTACGGCCAGCAGCTGGACATCGAGACCGGTCTCGCGCGTTTCAACGGCCCGGTCGACAACCCGGCGCTCGACATCCTCGCGATCCGGCCCAACATCTCGCAGCGCGCTGGCGTGCAGGTCTCGGGCAGCGCCCAGGTGCCGCGCGTCAAGCTCTACTCGGAGCCCGCGCTGTCGGACGCGGAAACGCTGTCGTGGGTGATTTTGGGCCGCGCCTCGGTGGGCAACGGCGGCGAATCGATCCTGATGCAGCAGGCCGCGCTGGCATTGCTGGGCGGCCTGGGCAAGGGCGGATCGGGCGGCAGCCTGGCCAGCCGACTGGGCCTCGACGAGATCGGCTTCAAGGGTCCGGGCAGCGGCGGCGAACTGCGCGAATCCGCGGTCACGGTGGGCAAGCGGCTGTCGAAGGATTTCTACGTCACCTACGAGAGCAGCCTGACCGGCGTGCTCGGCACCCTCTTCATCTTCTACGACCTGACCCAGCGCCTCACGCTGCGCGGCCAGGCCGGCGCACAAAGCGGCGTGGACCTGATCTACACGCTCAAGTACGACTGAGCCCTCTGCTAAAGTCGCCGGGCTGCCCTCCGTCCTCGTAGTTCAATGGATAGAACGGGGTCCTCCTAAGACTCAGATACAGGTTCGATTCCTGTCGAGGGCACCATCAAGAGCCTGATTTCATCGGCTCTGACTGCAGGCCATCGGCGCGCTCGATGTCCCTGGCATGCGCAGCATCAGCACACCGTAGGCCTGGCGTGGCGCGCTACGAAGCTTCGTCGACGCCCGATGGGCCGGCGTCTTCCCACTCGCTGCCTGGCTTGCGCCGATAGAGGTCGTAGCCGCCCTCGGCGCGGGCGATCTTGATGATCTGCTCATGATCATCCGAAATCGCAATCTGCGGCTTTGGCTCAGGGAGGTTGTCGTATCGACCGCTGAGGCAGTCGGCGAAGTATTGGTTGAGTTCGTTCGGGGTATGTTGCATTGGCTGATTGTCCCCTCTGTCCTCAACGCTCTGCAAAATGCAAGCGGCGCAATTCGCAAAGCTGGTAGCCGCACATCACGGTCTCGCCTGCCGTACGGACCCTCAGGGCCGCAGCACAGGTTGCACCCACTCCGGATCATGCCCAGCGCCTGGGCCACCAAGCGCCCAGATGGCGGCCCCCACACCCATCAGCGCAGCCACATCGGCCTCGTAGGTGTCGCTGTACATATCCAGGTGGTCGATGACCGCCGCGAGGGCCGTTACCGCTTCATGCAGCGGCGGTGCACCACCGACCTTCGCCAACGCCATGATTCGCAGCATCACATCCGTCTGGTTCATGGCCGCACTGTGCCCGCGCGCTTTGGCGCATGCAAGACACAAGGCCACAGCGCAACCCGTCGACCGCCCTGAGTCCATTGGTCACCCACTGATCATGGCCGACCGGATGAACTTGGCTGCCTGCTGAAGAAATTCGAATTCAGCTGATTCCAAGGGCTGGGCGCAGACATAAAAAATGACAAGGCTTCCGATGATTCGCCTCCGTCAAAAAACCAGTCATTGTTCTTGTTGCGCGGCAGACACGTCCAGGGCCTATAGGAATCGCGGGCTCACGGCCGCGTCCTGATGTAGGAAACGGCCGACGTGGGCATATTCATCCTGAGTTTTTGAACACTTTGGTTCTCTCAATTCACAGCCTTGCGCGCACTCGAAGAAACCGCCGCGCGCCGCACCAGAAAAGCAATCGGCAGGTGCGCCTCTTGCACCATGAGATCAATAATAAATGAGTATTGCTAAATATAAATTCGCCGCATCATCGAATTTCCAATTTCCGGAAGCGGCCTGGACGGTCGCGTCGGATTGGACTTGACGGCTTGCAATGCTGTCCTGACTTGTCGGGAATTCGAGAATCAGCCTGAAAGGCTATGACGATGACAACCACTTTGCGCAATTTCTTTCACAACAATACAGCGCGCTGTACGTTG
>NZ_JBPJZF010000012.1:0-119084 GCF_051216515.1 Variovorax frigidus | reverse complement strand
CAGGATCGCGAGCACGGCCTTGGTGACGGCATCGCTCTGCGCCCAGAGGGCGCCGATGCCGTAGGGGTTGTCGGTCTTGACCGCTGCGGCGTGGGCTGGAGCGGGCGCCGGTGTCGTCGCGGCAGCGGGTGCTGCTGCGGCTGAAGCCGTCGGTGCCGCGGCGTTGGCGTTGGCTTCGGTGGTCGGTGCAGCGGCGTTCTGTGCGTGCGCCGGCAGGGCGCCCGCCAGGCAGAGGGTCAGTGCCATCGCAGCAGCCGGCACGAAGCGGGCGAGAAGCGTTTTCATCATGTGTGTCTCCAAGGAAAAGAATGAGAGGGAGCGTTGCTTACGCACTACCCGTGCCAACCTGCCAGCCGCGGGTCTTGCCCCAGATGGCATGCACGTCGGCACCTGCCGAGCGCACGACGTGGTAGCGGTCGTACGGGGCTGCGGTCATGCAGGCGTGGTGGGGCAGGATGCGCACGCGACTGCCCACGGGCAGTGCAGCGAACAGCGCCTGCAGATCGCCATCGCTGGCGATCAGGCCGTGTTCCTGGTGCAACTCGGCCACGCGCATGCCGGCCAGCGGCGCGCCGCCTTCGGCCGGGCACACGAGGCCGTAGCCGAGGTCGTCGCGGAACTCGGCACCCGAGCTGTCTTTCGACAGCGCGAGGGCGCCGGCATCGATCAGCACGCGACCCGAACGCGGGTTGTGGCCGATCACCGTGGCGAGCACCGACATCGCAACGTCGTCGACGGTGCAGATGCCGCGTGCGACCTGATCGAGGTCGAAGAAGGTGTAGACACCAGGCCGCATCTCGGTCACGCCGTCGAGGCGTTCGGCACACACCGCGGTGGGTGTGGCCCCGACGCTCACCACGTCGATCCGCAGGCCGGCCGCACGCAGGCGTTCGGCCGCGTGCACCGCGCCGGCACGCTCGGTCTCGGCGATGGCGCGGATCGCGTCGCGCCCTTCGACGTGGTAGCTGTGGCCCGCATGGGTCAGCACGCCGACCAGCGTGAAGGCTTCGCTCTGCGCAATGGCGCGTGCGACGGTCAGCAACTCGGCATCGTCAGGCGCCAGGCCGCCGCGTCCGCCGCCGGTGTCGATCTCGATCAGCATGTTGAAGGTGGCTTCCAGTGCGCGTGCCTGTTCGGCCGCCGACAGCACCGCCTCGACGCGGTCGGCCAGCAGCGTGATGCGTGCGCCGTGCGTGCGCTGGATGCGATCCAACGCCTCGACCTTGCTGGCGCTGATGCCGACCGCATAGGTCAGGTCCAGGAAGCCGTTGGCCGCGAAGTAGTCGGCCTCGGCCACGGTCGACACCGTGATGCCGCCGGCCTGGCCGCGCGTGGCCATGCGTGCCACTTCGGCCGACTTGGAGGTCTTCAGGTGCGGGCGCAGTGCCACGCCGTGGTGTGCGGCGCGTTGCGCCATCGCTGCGCAGTTGCGTTCGAGGATCGTGCTGTCGAGCAACAGCGCGGGCGTGGCGAGTTCGGCCAATGCCATGTCTGCGAAAGCCGTCATCGGGATGCCTCGATCTGGGCCACCACCTGATCCACGGCTGCGGCCACCTGGCTCACGAAAGGCGGCAGCAGCACCAGTGTCATGTGTTCCGCGCCTTCGATCAGCTGCAGGCTGCTTTGCGTGGACAGCGCGGTGTGCGCCTCCTGGAACTCGGGCCAGCGTTGTTGCACCGCATCGGCGCCTTCGGCACCTTGTGGAAGCTTCTGCAGCGCGGCCCACAACACGGCCAGCGGACGTGCACCGAAGTCGGGCGATGCGCCGGCCTGGCGCGCGACGTGCTGCAGTGCGACGAGTTCGGCCTTCGTCGTGTCGACGGCTTGGGGCGTGTAGGTCGCGATCATCTGTTCGATGACCTGCGGCATGTCGGCGAAGAGGGCCTGCACCGGTGCGAACTCCGGTGGCGGCGGACCGCCGGCCTGGAACCTGACGCGCTTGTCGCGCTCCGCCGCCAGCACGGCCTCGGGCACTTCGGAGAACACTTCGAACTGCTCGGGGTGGCTCGCGTCGAGCATCACGATGCCGGCCACCTGCGCCGGATACAGACCGGTGTAGATGCGGTTGAGCAGGCCGCCCAGCGAGTGGCCGATCAGCACGATCGGCCCCGTCACGCCAGCGGCCGTGAGCAGCGCATGCAGGCGGTGCGCGTTGCGCACGCCGTCGAAGCCTTCGCCATCGGGCTCGCTCCAGCCGGTGCCGGCACGGTCGTAGCTCACCACCGGATGCTTGACGGCCAGGGCTTGCTGCAGGCGGCCGTAGATCGGCGAGGCACAGCCCCCGCCGGCTTCGATCACGAGCGTGGGTTGCGCGGCGTGGGTCGGTGCGGGACCGCTGCGCTGCAGATGCATCGCGCGTCCTTCGATGGTGTAGAGCTCGCCGGGTGCTTTCATCTTCAATGTCGCTTTCGTTGGGGAGGGCGTGGCGCGTGTCGGTTCTTCCACGCGGGGCCAGTAGTCGAGATCGCGCACGCGGTAGGGCAGGTTCGCGAAGTCGTTGCTCAACGCGGCTGGCGTCGAGACATAGAGCACGGCCTTGGCGATGGGCCCGAACTGCGCATGGAAGTGCTGCGCGGACTTGACCACGATCAGCTTCTTGTTCGCGAGTTCGATGCCCAGGCCGGTGAACAGGTCGGTCGACATGACCTGGTTGCGCTTGCTGATGAGCACGATGTCCAGGCCGTTCGCGGCCTGCACCCAGACGGTGGTGCCAAGCAGGGTGCGCGTGCCGGCGGTGAGGCCGCCCTGCGAATAGTCTTCGGCCACGGCCTTGATCGTCACGCGCAGGTCGACCGGGTCGCCCGATGTCACGCCGCACTTGCCGCCCAGCCGCAGGTCGAAGCTGGCGCCGATGCCGGCGTCGCGGCACAGGTGGATCGCGCCCAGGTCCCAGAAAGCACCCATGGCCACGTCGGCGATGTTGCGATCGAGGATGGCACGCAGCACGAAGGTGGCATCGCTGGTGGCACCGCCACCCGCGTTGTCGGCCATGTCGGCGATCACCACCGGGCCGCCTTCGACGGCCATGGCCGCGTCCAGCGTCTCCTCGACGAAGGGCGCGTGGGCACCGATCCGGTGGCGCAGGTCCCAGAATTCGCGGCCCAGTTCATCGGCAAGCCTTGCCGCCAATGCCGGGTCGTTGTCCGTCACCACCCAGAGCTTGGCGCCGGCCTCGGGCACGTCGGCCCAGGGGAAGCCGTGGCCCAGCGAGACCGAGAGCACGCCCGGCAGCTTCTCCGCGGCTTCCATGCGGCGCACGAAGCTGGCCATCGGTTCGCGCGTGGTGTGCCACAGGCCGACCATGCGGCAGTCGTGCACGGCGGTGGTCGGCTTGACGCGGCCCTGCGCGGTGTCGAGCACGATGCGCGTCAGCTCCTGCATGCGCACCACGGCGTCGGTGTGCGGATATTCCTTGTAGCCGACGATGACGTCGGCGCCGCTCACCATCTGCTGCGTGAAGTGGCAGTGCAGGTCGAGTTCGACGCCGATCGGCACGTTCGGGCCGACGATGTCGCGCACGCGCGAGATCAGGTCGCCTTCGCAATCGTCGTAGCCGTCGGCGACCATCGCGCCGTGCAGGATCAGGATCACGCCGTCGACCGGGCCGGCCTTGCGCAGGTCGTCGAGGATCTCGTCGCGCAGGCTTTCGTAGACCGTGCGCACGGTGCGTCCGAGCGGCTGCGCGAAGGCCAGCAGGCTCTCGACCATCTCGTGGCCTTCGGCGGCCAGCAGTCGGCGCAGCTCGACCGCGAACATGCCGTAGCCGTCCGCGTCGCGCGTGCTGGAGTCGCCGTGAAAGACGCCGTATTCGTTGAAGCTTCCCCAACCGGTGGGGGCCGAGACGAAGGTGTTGGTCCCGGTGGCAAGCAGGGCGGCGAAGAACTTCATGCGCGGGACTCCTCGCGGATCAGATGGACGTTGTGGGTGCGCAGGGTGTCCATGCGCAGGCCCACGACCTTGTCGGCCTGGCGTTCGACGTTGAGGATCGACTTGCCCATGCGGGCCAGCAGCGGATCGGTCGAGGTCAGCACCATCACGTCGGCCGACAGGATGTCCAGCACGACGGCGTGATGGCCGTAGCGGCCCTGCACCGTGAGCAACAGCTGGCCGTCGACCAGCGCCATGCGCGCGGTGGCGTCGAGGTCGGGGCTGCGGTAGTCGCCGCACAGTTGCGGTGCCAGCGTCGCGGCATCGGGGGCGGACGCGCTCAGGCGCTCGAAACGACGGGGCTGGCCGCCTTCGAACAGCGTCAGCGATGCGTTGGTCTGCGCGGGGTCGAGGTCGGACGCCTGGAGCACCAGGTCGCTGACCGGCAGGTCCTGCAGGCCCAGCCAGAGCTTGCCGTCGCCGTGGTGCATCGGCAGCGCGGCATGGCCTTGCCACGACATGGCGAGCTTGCCGGCCACGTCGGCGAAGGAGATCACGCTGCCGGTGGCCGGCGCGTGGTAGCGCTGGCCGATCAGGCCGGAGAAGTCGGCGGCCTGCGGGCGTACTTCGTGGGGCGCGAGTTGTTCTTCGAGGAACAGGTCGACCACCTTGCAGGCGAACGAGCTCGGTGCGATCGGTGCGCCGTTGACCATGATGACGATGTCCAGCCCGTGGCTGGGCACGCTCAGCATCTGCGAGGTGGCGCCCAGCACCGCACCGGCGTGATGGATGATCTCGACACCACGGTAGGGGTGGCGCGCCAGCCCGTAGCCGTAGGTCACGGTCGAGCCAGAGGACAGCGTGGTCGGCGACGACAGCGCGTCCCAGCTCTCCTGGCTGCCCACGGTCTTGGCGGGGCCGCGCAGGTGCGCGAGCCAGCGCAGCATGTCGTCCACGGTCGACACCAGCGAGCCGCCGCCGTCGAGTTCGCAGGGGTAGAGGCCGCGTTGCCAGCCGCCCTCGGCCGCCGGCATGTACAGGCCGGCGAGGCCGGGATGCACGTCGAGGTCGGTGGCCACCGATGCGGTGTCGGGCATGCCCAGCGGGCCGAACAGGCGGGCCTTGAGGAAGGCGTCGTAGCTCAGGCCGCTGACGCGCTCGATGATCTTCGCCAGCAGGTGGTAGCCGCCGTTGCTGTAGACCATCTGCGAGCCGGGCTCGAAATTGAGTTCGCTCTGGCGCGCCATCGCGGGCATGCCCGGGCCGGGGTGGCAGAAGGTCATGCCGTGCGCCATGACCCAGAGTTCGTCGTGGCCGCGCCAGCCGCTGGTGTGGGTGAGCAGTTGGGCCACCGTGGGGCCGTTGTCGCTCAACGTCGGCAGTTCGGGCAGGTAGGTCTGCGCCATGGCGTCGAGCGCGACCAGGCCGTCTTCGACCAGCAGCAGGATGCCCATCGCGGTGAAGTGCTTGCTCGTCGACGCGATGCGCATGCGGCTGGTGGGCGTGAGCGCCACGCCCATCTCCAGGCTGGCCATGCCGAAGGCACGGCGGTACAGCAGCGTGCCCTGATGGGCGATGCCGATCACCAGGCCGGGCGCATCGCTGCGGTGGAAAGGGGCCAGCAGCGTGTCGAGTGCGGCCAGCGCGGCCGTCACTTTCTCGGCCGGAAGGGGAACAGGTTCAGACATGGGGATGATCTGCAAGAGAAGACATGGGAGAAGGCAGGCCGGGCTCAGGTGGTGGTCTGCGCGGCCTGCATCAGGCGCACGAAGCGGCCTTCGGTGGCGCGCAGCACCATCGCGCCGAGCACACCGCCGACCAGCGTCGTGATCACGACGGCGGTGGCCAGGCTGTTGCCGCTGACCGAACCCTTGAGGCTGTCGGACAGCAGGCCTACCGTGAGCGGACCCATCACGCCGAAGGGAAGGCTGGCCATGGTGAGCAGCGCGATGGTCCGCGCGCGCAGATGCGCCGGGGCCGCGTCCTGCAGCACGTTGGGCAGCAGCACCGCACCGCTGATGAGCGGCACGACCAGCAGCGCGAGCAGCATGAAGACATCGGTCGACGAACGCATGAACAGCATCAGCACCGACAGCAGCGCCGCGCTGAGGTTGCCCAGCATGATGATGCGCAGTGCGGCGGCCGGGCCCATGCGGCGCTGCACGAAGCGCATCACGAGCACGCCCAGCGCACCGCCGACCAGCGTGCCGGTGAGGAAGGCCAGGCCGATGCCGCGGCCCACTTCGGCCGGCGTGGCGCCGAACTCGCGTGCGGCGACGACCGGCAGCCAGGTGCCGATCGAACTCAGGCCCACGGCGCCCAGGCCGAAGCCGATCACCAGGCCGGCGAAGGTGCGCCAGTGCGTGACGAGGTGATCGCGGAAACCGATGGCGTTGGCGGGCGTCACGGTGTCGAAGCTCAGTGTGGCGGCCTTGCCCTTGCCGCCGCGGCCGCCGCGTATCGACAGCACCAGCAGGGCCACGGGGATGCCTGCCGCGGCCATCACGAAGAAGGTCAGTCGCCAGGCTTCGTAGCCCTGCATCGACACCGGCAGCAGGTGCCGCAGGTCGTCGGTCAGGTTCACGACGCTGCCGCCCAGCAACGCGCCGAGCGCGCTGCCGAAGATGATGGACAGCGCGAAGACCGCGTTGGCGAACACCCGTTGCGCGCGCGGGAACAGGTCGGGGATCATGCTGTTCGTGATGGGCGTGAGGCCGGCTTCGCCGACCCCCAGCCCGATCGAGGCGATGAACAGCACGCCGTAGCCTTCGGCCGTGCCGCGCAGGCCGGTGGCCGCGCTCCACAGCACCACGCAGGCGGCGAGCACCACGCGGCGGTCGTAGCGGTCGCTGAGCCAGCCCAGCGGCAGCGTGGCGATGCCGGTGAACAGCACCAGGCCCGCGCCCTGCAGCAGGCCGATCTGCGTGTCGGACAGTGACAAGGACAGGCGCACCGGCTCGGTCAGCAGCGTGAGCACGACCTTGTCGACCGCGCCCAGCACCGTGGCGATGATCAGGACGATCAGCGCATACCAGGCGCTGGGCGGGGCCTTGACGACCCCTTCGGACACCCCGGCCGACGACCCTTCGGTCGCCAGCGGAGGCGCGATCGGCGTGAACAGCGCCATCGTCAGAACGGAACGGTCATGGTCACGCCGATGGTGCGCGCCGGCGCCAGCGCTACCAGGGCCTGGGTCGGCGAGGTCACGCCCACTTCAGCCGACACCAGGCCGCGCTTGTCGGCCAGGTTGCGCACGTAGGCGGCCAGGCTGAAGCGCTGGAACTCGATGCCGGCCTGCAGGTCGACCATCGTGTAGGCCGGCAGCTTGATGCTGGGCGCGATCTTGCTGCCTTCGTAGCCCGCATTGCGCTCGCCGGTGTAGCGTGCGGCGACGCCGACGTAGGCATCGCGGCCCGCGAGGCTGAAGTTGCGCGTCACGCCGGCAGAGGCCGCGAAGCGCGGCGTCGAGGGCAGGCGCGAACCGGCCTTGGCCTGGAGGCCGGCGGCGTCGGTCTGGAGGCGCGCATCGATCAGCGATGCCGAGGAATGCAGGTTCCAGTCGCGATTGGGCTTCCAGCCCAGCATCAGCTCGGCACCCTTGATGCGCGCATCGCCGGCGTTGGTGAAGAAGCTGAACCCCCCGTCGCGGATCGGCTGCTGGATGTTCTTCCACTCGATGTCGTAGAGCGCGGCTTCGACCGACACCGTGCGGTTCAGCAGGTCGGCCTTGTAGCCGAGCTCGTAGCTCCACAGCGAGTCGGACTCGTACATCGGCTTGACGACGTTGCGGTTGGTGTTGGGCTTGAGGCCGTTGGGGCCACCCGGGCGGTAGCCGCTGGCGGCGCGGAAGTACACGTTGCTGGTCTTGTCGAGCGCGTACTTGACGGTGCCGAGATAGGTGGTCGGGCTCTCCGACGAGGTGCCGCCGCCCGTCGAGGGCACCGCGCCGATCAGCAGACCGGTGCTGCGGTCGGTGTACGACTGCTTGTTGCGCGCCACGCGCACGCCGCCGGTGAAGGACAGCGCGGACGTTGCGTTCCAGGTAATGTCGCCGTAGGCCGCCACTTCCTGGTAGCGGTTGGGCTTGCCCGTGGTCAGCAGGTTCGCGCTGGGCAGTCCGCCTGCGAGGTTCGCATCGATGCTGCCCGCGACATTGCCGCGCTCGCGGTTCAGGTACAGGCCGGCCAGCCATTCGAAGGTCTGGCCCGAGCGCGAGGTCAGGCGGAACTCCTGGCTCGTGCGGTGCTGGTCGACGTTGCTTCCCAGCGGGACCGAGACGACGGGGTAGCCCAGCGAGCGCAGTGGCGGCGCGTAGAGGGGGCTGATGTCGGCGGCGTTGCTGATCTTCACGTCCTGCACGGAGGTGATCGAGTTCAGGCGTGCCCAGCCGAAGTCGTACTCGACGTCCAGGCCCCACAGCGTGGTGCGGTTCTTGTATGGCTCGCCGGTGGACAGGAAACGCTGGCGTTCGCCATAGATGGGGCGGCCACTGGCGATGTCCATCTCTTCGAAGCCCAGACCCTTGCGACTCACTTCCTGGGCGGTCGCGGTCATGCGGACGGTCAGTTCGCGGGTCGGCGTGAGCAGCAGCGAGAAGCGGCCGCCTTCGGTGTGGCCGCGGTCGACGTTGGAGCCTGCGGCCGGTCCGACGGCGTCGTAGCTGCCGCCGACGCGATCGCTGAAGGCCGACAGGCGCACCGCGGCCGTGTCTTCCTTGATCGGGATGTTGAGCATCAAGCCGGTGGTGAAGCCGTTGCCGCCGCCCTTGGTCGACGAGGCGCCGAACTTCACCGCGCCCGAGAACTCGGTGGTGTCGGGCTGGTTGGTCACGTACTTGAGCACGCCGCCCATGGCGCCGGCGCCGTACAGCGTGCCTTGCGGGCCGCGCAGGATTTCGATGTGGTGCAGGTCGAGCATGCCCATGTCGAGAGGCGTGGAACTGCCCAACGCATAGGCCGAGCTCATGCCCGTGGCCACGTCGTCGATGTACACGCCGACGGTGGCGATGGTCTGCGACGGGCCGGTGGTCAGCCCGCGCATGCTCAGCGAACCGCCGACGGTGCCACTGCTCGTCAGGTTCACGCCTGGCTGGTCGGCGATGTAGTCGGCCAGCTTCTTCGCGCCTTCGCGTTCCAGCTTTTCGCTGGGCACCACGTTGACCTGCATCGGCACTTCACGCACCGGCTCGCGGCGGCGCGTGGCCGTGACGGTCACGCTGTCGAGTGCGTTCGTCGCCTTGCTCTCGGCTTCGCCCGCAGGAGCGGCCGCAGTCGATGCGGCGGCGTTCTGTGCGTGCGCAGCCTGCCCCATCAGGACGGCGGCCGAAGCCACCAGCAGAGCGAGCGGCGTGGCGCGCAGGAAAGAGGGACGGGCGATCCGGTTGAAGCCGGTGTTGTCGGGACGAATCATGGGTGAGGCACTCCAGCGAAGGGTTTGTGACGGCGGTCGATCCGGTCGGCATCCTACAAACGAATTTCCAAATTAGCAATTTATTTTCTTGTATGTATAAATATGGCGAATTCGACAAGATCCGCTCTTGCGGATAGATTCGACGGCTGCAATCCGTATCGTCCCTAGGCCTCCAACCACATCGCCCCATGAACGAAAACCCGTCTGCTCCCTCCCCCGCGCGCGTAGCGCCCGGCGAGACGATTCGCGCCCTTCGCAAGCGGCTGGGCCTCACGTTGGGCGAGGTCAGCGAGCGCACGGGACTAGGGGTTTCCACATTGTCTAAATTGGAAAAAGGACATGCGTCTTTGACGTATGAGAAATTGCAGCTGATCAGCCGCGGCCTCGGCGTCGACATGGCGCAGGTGCTCGAGCCGTCCGGCGGCAGCAGCGGCGGTGGAGTGCCCGGCACGCGCGGCGCACCCGCGCTGACACCTGCGCCGCTGGTGCGGGGCACGGGGCGGCGCGTGGTGCAGCGCCACGGCGAGGGCATGGCGGTCAGCAATCGCACCTACCGGCAGACCTACCTCGCAACCGAGCTGCTCAACAAGCGGCTCACGCCCATGATCACGGAGGTGCGCGCGCGCAGCCTCGACGACTTCTTCTCGGAGTTCGGCGGTCTCACCCATCACCCGGGCGAGGAATTCATCTATGCGCTCGAGGGGCGCATCGAGTTCCACACGGAGCTCTATGCGCCGGTGCTGCTCAACCCCGGCGATTCGGTCTACTTCGACAGCGCGATGGGGCACGCCTACGTGGCCGCGAGCGAGGGCCCGTGCCTGATGCTCTCGGTGTGCGAGGCGGTGAACGACGTGCACCCGTCGATGAGCGCACCGGTCGCCATGCCGCCGATCGTTCGGCGCGTCGAGGCCGGCACGACGGCAGCGCCGTCGGCGACGCCGGTCGCAAAGCGCAAGAAGTAGCCTCCTGCATCCGCGCCGCCAGATGACGCCATGCAACGGGCCGTTGGCCGCTTGCGCGAGTGTTCGGCGGCGCTCCACCCATTGGCGCCCTGATCGGGGGCATGGCGCCGCGCGCCGGTGCAGCATGCACGCTCGCACACTTCGAAAAGGTCCGTCAGAGGAGAAGAAGCGACGCAGCGCCTGGCATGCAGATTGCTAACTAACCGATCAATTAATTGTCAGGGTTAGCCCTGTGGCGTGGTGCGATGCACGCCGTAGACTTCGCCTTAAATTAATTGATCGATTAATTATGTAAATGCTGCGTCGGGCAGACGCTTTTTCTGGAGAAGCTCATGAACTACCAATGGAAATCTCTCGCGGCGTGGGTGCTGCCGACCTTCTGTCTCGGCGCATGGGCGCAGGACACCGTCAAGATCGGCGTGATCCAGCCCCTGACCGGATCGGTCGCCTATAACGGCCAGGCCTTCGTGGCGGGCGCCAAGCTGGCCGTCGAGCAGCGCAACGCGGCCGGGGGCGTGGGGGGCAGGAAGATCGAACTGGTGATCGAGGACGGCCAGTGCCGCCCCGCCAATTCGGTGAATGCAGCCGAGAAGCTGATCCAGCGCGACAAGGTGGTGGCCGTGACCGGCGCGTTCTGCAGTTCTGCCACCGCTGCGGTCATGCCCGTGGCCGAGAAGTACAAGGTGCCGCTGCTCAGCGGCGTGTCCTCCAAGGCCGATCTGACCGAGAAGGGCATGCAGTACTTCTTCCGCTCGGCCGAGACCGACCGGCTGATGTCGAAGACCTTCAGCAAGATCCTCGCGGAGAAGCTGCAACTGAAGAACGTGGCCTACATCGGCGTGAACGACGACTGGGGGCGCGGCGGCGTCGAGGACTTCTCCAAGGACCTTGCCGGCATGGGCGTGAAGACGGTCATGAAGGAGTACTTCGACCACGGTGCGACCGACTTCTACACATTGCTGACCAAGCTGCGTGCGGCCAAGGCCGACGGCGTGTTCGTGGCCGCGGAAACGCAGGACGGCTCGATCCTGGTGAAGCAATTCAAGGAGTTCGGTCTCACCACCAAGATCTTCGGCGTCGGCTCCTGGGCCACCGCCGACTTCATCGGGCTCACGGGCGCGGCCTCGGAAGGCGTCTACGCCGCGGTGCCCTATGCGTCGAGCATGCCCGGCGAGCGCAACAAGGCCTTCGTCGGCCAGTACACGGCCGCCTACAAGGAGAAGCCGGGCAAGTACGGCGCGGCCGGCTTCAACGCACTGAACATCCTGATGGAAGCAACCGCCCGCGCAGGCAAGGCCGAGCCCGAGGCCATCCGCGACGCGCTGCGCAAGACCGACTACCAGGCGCCCAACGGCCGCTACCGGTTCACCGAGAAGGGCGAGGGCTACGGCTTCGACGTGGTGCTGGTGCAGATCGTCGGCAAGGAGCCGAAGGTCGTGGCCGAGTCCCAGACCGAAAAGCCCTGAGCCGCGGCTCCTTCCCCAGATCGGAATGCAGATGGAACTGCTCCTGCAATACCTCGCCAACGGCCTCGTGACCGGTTCGTTCTACGCGCTGTCGGCGCTGGGCCTGACCCTGATCCTCGGCCTCATGCGGGTGGTGAATTTCGCCCATGGCGAGCTCTACATGCTCGGCGGCGTGATGGGCTGGTGGGCCACCACGCGGCTCGGCCTCGACTTCTTCTCCGGGCTGCTGCTGGTGGCCGTTGCGATGGGTGCCTTCGGTTGGCTGATCGATCGCTTCCTGATCGAACGCATCCGCGACCAGGGCGAGGAGGCCGGCATCCTGCTGACCATCGGCCTGTCGATCTTCCTGGCCAACACCGCGCTGCTCGCGGTCGGTACCGCGCCGCTCAAGGTCGAGGCGCCGATCTCGGCCGGCCCGGCCTTCCTCGGCCCGATCGTGCTGACCAAGCTGCGCCTGTTCGCGGTGGCCGTGTGTGCACTGCTGATCGTCGCGGCCTGGCTCACCATCCACAAGACCCGTCTGGGCCGCTCGATGCGCGCGACCTTCCAGGACCCGATGGCTGCGCGGCTGGTAGGCATCCGCACCGCCAACGTCTATGCGGCGACCTTCGCGATGGGCACCGTGATCGCCTCGATGGCCGGCATGCTGCTGGGCTCGATCTATTCGGCCCAGGTGTCGGTGGGCGGGCTGGTGAGCATGAAGGCCTTCGTGGTGGTGATCCTCGGCGGCATGGGCAGCTTCGCCGGTGCGATCGCCGGCGGCCTGCTGCTGGGCGTGGCCGAGGCCCTCTGGGGCGGCTACGTCGCGACCGGCTGGGTCGACATCATCGGCTTCGCACTGGTGATCCTGACCCTCGTCTTCAGGCCCTACGGCCTGTTCTCCAAGCGCGCGGAGCGAGCATGAAATTCGAACGCAACTTTCTCTTCGGCTTCCTGGCGCTGGCCGCGCTGGTGCCCTTCGTGGTGCGGGATCAGTACCTGCTGCACATCGCCATCATCGTGCTGTTCTACGCGGTGCTGGCCACCAGCCTGAACCTGGTGGTCGGCTACGTTGGCGAGTTCTCGCTGGGCCACACCGCCTTCCTGGGCACCGGCGCCTATGCCGCGGCGATCCTCTCGACGCAGTACGGCTGGCCGATGTGGGCCACCGTGCCGGTTGCAGGCGTGCTGGCCGCGGTGATGGGCGTGGTGATCGGCGCCATCACGCTGCGGCTGCAGGGGCCGTTCTTCGTGATCGTGACGCTGTCCTTCGCCGAGGTGCTGCGTCTGGTCGCGGACAACTGGATCGGCCTGACCAACGGCCCGATGGGCATCGCGGGCATCCCGCAGCCCGCGATGCTGGCCGAGGCCGGCAATCTCGGGGCCAAGCAGTTCTACTACGCCGTGGCCTGGGGCGTGCTGGCCATCGCGCTGTACCTGTCGTATCGCTTCGTGCACTCCAACGCGGGACGCGCGGCCGTGGCGATCCGCGAGAACCGCTTCGTCGCGCAGTCGATCGGCGTGCGTCCGCTGACCTACTCGATGCTGGCGCTGGTGCTCGGCGCCTTCCTGTCGGGCATGGCCGGCGGCTTCTATGCGCACTACATCTCCTTCGTCGGTCCGGAGATGTTCCGCTTCGCCTTCATGATCAGCATGATCATCATGGTGCTGATCGGCGGGAAGGGCACGCTGGTCGGCCCACTGATCGGCGCGCTGCTCGTGACGCTGCTAGAGGAGTACCTGCGCGAGACCAAGGAGCTGCGGCTGTCGATCTTCGGCCTCGCCGTGATCGCCATCGTGCTGTTCCTGCCGCAGGGGCTGATGGGCTTCGCGCAGCGGCGGCGCGAGCGGCGCCTGCCGTCGCCGACGTCGACCAAGCTGGCGACGCCGGCCACCGGGAGCGCCGCATGAACGCCACCCTGACCCTGCCGGCCGGCGCGACGCTCGAAGTGCGCGGCCTGGGCAAGTCCTTCGGCGGCATCCGTGCCGTCAAGGACATCAGCTTCGACGTGCGGCCGGGCGAGATCGTGGGCCTGATCGGCCCCAACGGCGCCGGCAAGACCACCTGCTTCAACCTGATCACCGGCTTCTACACGCCCACCACGGGCCAGGTCCGTTATGGCGGCGCCGACGTCACGGGCGAGAAGCCCTTCCGCATGGCACGCCGCGGCATCGTGCGCAGCTTCCAGAAGACCAACATCCTCAAATCGCTGACGGTGTTCGAGAACGTGCTCACGGGCCACTACCTGGAAGCGCGCCAGTCGCTGTGGCAGACCTTCTTCCCGGGCCGCCGCGTGCGCGAGACCGAGCAGGCGGTGCGCGACAGCGCCGCGCGCATCGTCGAGACGATGGGCCTGGCGCAGCGCATGGACACCTCCGCCTCGGTGCTGTCCTGCGGCGAGCTGCGCCTGCTGGAGGTCGCGCTCGCGCTGGCCGCCAAGCCGCAGGTGCTGATGCTCGACGAACCGGCGGCCGGACTCAACAGCCAGGAGGCGCGCGTCTTCGGGGACATCCTCAAAACCCTTCCGGGCCGGCTGGTGCAGTCGGTCCTCATCGTGGAGCACAACATGGGACTGGTGATGGCGGTGTCCGACCGCGTCGTCGTGATGCATTTCGGAGAGAAGCTGGCCGAAGGCACGCCGGCACAAGTGCAGAGCGATCCGCGCGTGGTCGAGGCCTACCTGGGCGGAGGAAAAAAAGCATGAGCGCTGTCCTTGAAAAGGCGCCGATGGCCGGTACCGACGCTCCCGCCGCCGAGCCGCTGCTGGCGCTGCGCCAACTGCATGTGAGCTACGGCAAGACCGCGGCCTTGCACGGCGTCGATCTGCGCATCGCGCCCGGCGAGGTCGTCGCGCTGATCGGCGCCAACGGCGCGGGCAAGAGCACGACCCTGCGCGCGATCTCGGGCCTGCTCAAGCCGACGCGCGGCGAGATCCTGTTCAAGGGCCATGCGATCGGCGGCATGCCGGCCGACCGGATCGTGGGGCAGGGCATTGCCCAATCGCCCGAGGAGCGCCACGTCTGGCCCGCCATGACGGTGCACGAGAACCTGGCCCTCGGCGCCTACCTCTGCAAGTCCGGCACGGTGGTGGAAGAGCGCGCCGCCAAGGTCTACGCCCGCTTTCCGCGCCTCAAGGAGCGCTACAAGCAACTGGCCGGCACGCTCAGCGGCGGCGAACAGCAGATGCTGGCGATCGGCCGGGCGCTGATGTCGGAACCGACGCTGCTGCTGCTCGACGAGCCCAGCCTGGGCCTGAGCCCGCGCATGGCCGAGGAGGTGTTCGACTTCGTGCGCGAGATCCACGCGCATGGCGTGACGGTGCTTCTGGTGGAGCAGAACGTGCACAACGCGCTGTCGGTCGCGGCGCGCGCCTACGTCTACGAGACGGGTCGCATCGTGGCGGAGCGGCCGGCAGCCGAACTGCTCGAGGACACCGCCTTGCTGAGCGCCTATCTGGGCGGCTGAGCCGAGTGAGAGAAGCCGGCCTTCGGAGGCCGGCCTCTTTTGTCCTCATTAATTAATTGTGTGTTTATTTATTAAGCGCCGGCAGTGTCCGGTACGAAGGAGATCGTGATGAGCAAGCCCTTGCGTGTAGGGATCGTGGGCGCCGGCATCGGCGGCGTGGCATTGGCGCGGGCCCTGCGCCTGCGCGGCATCGATGCGCACCTGTTCGAGCGGGCGGCTGCCTTTGGCGAGATCGGCGCGGGCGTGCAGATGACCCCCAACGCCGCCAAGGTGCTGCAGGCTCTGGGCCTGAGCGATGCACTCGAGCGCATCGGCTTCCTGCCCGAGGCGATGGTCGGGCGCAACTGGGACACGGCGCGTGAACTGTTCCGCACCCCGCTGCGCGAGACCTGCCCGAGGCTGTTCGGCGCCGGCTTCTATCACGTGCACCGGGCCGATTTGCACGCGATCCTGTGCGAGGGCATCCCCGCGGACAAGGTCCGCTTCAACGTGCAGTGCGTGGGCATCGAGCAGGGCGCGCACGGCGCGACCGCGCGTTTCGCCGACGGCTCGTCCTTCGAGGCCGACCTGATCGTCGGCGCCGACGGCATCCATTCGGTGGTGCGCGACGGGCTCTGGGGCAAGACCGCCGCGCGCTTCACCGGCCACATGTGCTGGCGCGCGCTGGTGCCTGTCGATCGGCATCCCCTGCCCTTCGTCAGCCCGGACGCATCGTTCTGGATGGGCCCGAAGGCGCACATCGTGACCTACTATGTCAAGGGCGGCGCGGCCGTGAACATCGTGGCAGTCAACGAGAGTGCCGACTGGGTGGCGGAGTCGTGGACCGAACCCAGCACCCGCGAGGAACTGCTGGGCGCCTACCAGGGCTGGCACCGCGACATCGTGGACCTGTTCGAGCGCGTGGACAGCGCGCAGACCTTCAAGTGGGGCCTGTTCGACCGCGACCCCATGACCCAGTGGTCGCAGGGCCGGGTCACGCTGCTGGGCGATGCCGCGCATCCGATGCTGCCCTTCCTGTCGCAGGGTGCCGCGATGGCGATCGAGGACGCCTATGTGCTCGCCGCTGCGCTCGTGCACCGCGCGGGCGACATCGACGCCGCGCTGCAGGCCTACGAGACGGAGCGCCGCCCGCGCACCGCGCGCGTGCAGCTGGAGGCGCGCGAACGCGGCCGGACCTACCACCTCTCCACGCCCGAGGAGCTACAGCAGCGTGACCTGGAGATGCAGCGCCAGCAGGCGCAGAACCCCAACGCAGTGGGCATCAAGGCCGAGTGGGTCTACGAGTACGACGCGACGCGTTGCGTCGACCGTTTCGATGCCGAGGCCGTGTCGGCCTGAACCGGAGAACACAGATGAAGACGAACTACCGCATCGGCCAGATCGTGCCCAGCTCGAACACCACCATGGAGACTGAGATCCCGGCGATGCTGCGCCTGCGCGAGCAGATCCGGCCCGAGCGCTTCACTTTCCATTCGGCGCGCATGCGCATGAAGCACGTCACCAAGGAGGAGCTCGCGGCCATGGACGCCGAGTCCGACCGTTGTGCGCTGGAGCTCAGCGACGCGCGTGTCGACGTGCTCGGCTACGCCTGCCTGGTGGCCATCATGGCCATGGGCCACGGCTACCACCGCGCTTCGCAGGAGCGGCTCGCAGGGGTGACCGCGGCCAACCAGGGCGCGGCGCCGGTGGTCAGCAGCGCCGGCGCGTTGGTCGACGGCCTGCGCGTGCTGGGCGCGAAGCGCATCGCGCTGGTCGCTCCCTACATGCTGCCGCTCACGAAGCTGGTAGTCGACTACATCGCGCACGAAGGCTTCGAGGTCGTGCACTGGCGCGCGCTCGAGATTCCCGACAACCTGGAAGTGGGGCGCCACGACCCGGCGAAGCTGCCGGGCATCGTGGCTGGCATGCCGACCGACGACGTCGACGTGATCGTGCTGTCGGCCTGCGTGCAGATGCCCTCGCTGCAGGCCATCGCGCAGGTCGAGGCGCGCACCGGCAAGCCGGTCGTCACCGCCGCGGCCGCGACCGTCTACGCCATGCTGTGCCAGCTCGGCCTCGAGCCCATCGTGCCGGGCGCGGGGGCGCTGCTCTCCGGCGCCTACCCGAAGGCGGCGGCATGAGCGAGTCCACCTATCGCTATGGCGCGCAGGTGCATGCCAACGGCATCCGCCAGCACTACCTGCGCTATGGCGGCACGGAAGGCGCGCGTGCGCAGCGCGACGCGGTCGTGCTGATCCCCGGCATCACCAGCCCGGCCGTGACCTGGGGCTTCGTCGCCGAGCGCTTCGGCCGCCACTTCGACACCTATGTGTTTGACGTGCGCGGCCGCGGCCTGAGCGAGGCCACCGATGCGCTCGACTACAGCCTCGACGCGCAGGTGGCCGACGTGATCGCCTTCACGCGGGCGCTCGGGCTGCGCCGCTACGCGATCGTCGGTCACTCGATGGGCGGGCGCATCGGCCTGCGCGCCGCGTCGCTTCGGCCCGAAGGGCTCACGCGGCTGGTGGCGGTCGATCCGCCCGTCTCGGGCCCGGGCCGGCGGCCCTATCCCGCGCAATTGCCCTGGTACGTCGACTCCATCCGCCTGGCGCAGCGCGGCATCTCGCTCGAGCAGATGCGCGCCTTCTGTCCGAGCTGGAGCGAGGCGCAGTTGCGCCTGCGCGCGCAATGGCTGCACACCTGCAACGAGCGCGCGATCGTCGCCAGCTTCGAGGCCTTCCAGACCGACGACATCCATGCCGACGTCGCGCGCATCGCCGTGCCGACGCTGCTGCTCACGGCCGAACGCGGCGACGTGGTGCGGCCGGCCGACGTCGACGAACTCCGCGGCCTGCTGCCCGCGCTGCTGGAACGGCGCGTGCCCGATGCGGGCCACATGATCCCGTGGGACAACGAGACCGGCTTCCACGCCGCCTTCGGGGACTTCCTCGGCCAGGCCCTGGACTGAGCGGCAGCGCCGACCTTCTTCCGACTTCCTTCTCAACCCTCACTGCCCGGAGACTCCTCATGGCCGTCAGCGATACCGATCTCATCCGCGCCTGGACCCAGGTGCTCACTTTGTCCAAACTCGAGCCCGGCGCGGCCGTCACCGTGCTCACCAGCGAACAGACCCACCCGCAGACGTTGCGCTGCGCGATCACCGCCGCGAGCATGCTGGGCGCCAGCGTGAGCCGGCTCGACCTGCCGCCGGTCAACGGCGACAAGGCGCTGAGCCGTGATCCGCTGGCCTACCTGGGCACCACGCCGCTGACCGGCAACCGGCCGGCGATCGCCGCGCTCAAGGCCTCCGATCTGGTGCTCGACCTGATGACGCTGCTGTTCTCGCCCGAGCAGCACGAGATCCTGCAGGGCGGAACCAAGATCCTGCTGGCTGTGGAACCGCCCGAGGTGCTGATGCGCATGGTGCCGACCGCCGCCGACCGCGAGCGCGTGCTGGCGGGCGTGGCCCTGCTCCAGGGCGGCAGCGAGATGCACGTGACCTCCGCGGCAGGCACCGACCTGCGCTGCCCCTACGGCGAGTACCCGCTGACCGCCGAGTACGGCTTCGTCGACGCGCCCGGGCGCTGGGACCACTGGCCCAGCGGCTTCGCGTTCACCTGGCCCAACGAGGGCCAGGCGCACGGACGCATCGTGCTGGCCAAGGGCGACGTGCTGCTGCCCATGAAATCCTACGTGGGCGAGGCCATCACGCTCACGGTCGAGAAGGGCTTCGTGACACGCATCGAAGGCGGGCATGAGGCCGAGATGCTCAGCGAGTACATCGAGTCCTTCGCCGACCCCGAGGCCTATGCGATCTCGCACATCGGCTGGGGCCTGCAGCAGCGCGCCTACTGGTCCACGCTGGGCCTGTACGACCGCGAGGGCACGATCGGCATGGACGCGCGTGCGGTTAGCGGCAACTTCCTGTTCTCGCTCGGTCCGAACAACGAGGCGGGCGGCAGCCGCACCACGGCTTGCCACATCGACGTGCCGATGCGCCGCTGCACGGTGACGGTGGACGGCCGCGAGGTCGTGCGCGACGGGCGCGTGGTGGAGTCGCTGATGCCGGCCCCTTCGGCCGCACACACGAAGGAGGCCCAGCATGCATGACGCGCGCGACATGGCCGTCTACCGGCAGCAGGGCTTCGGTGCTTCGCTGCGCCTGGACCCGCCCTTCGGCCTGCTGATCGTCGACTTCGTCGAAGGCTTCGCCGACCCGGCGGTCTTCGGCGGCGGCAACATCCCACAGGCGATCGTGCGCACCCACGCGCTGCTCGACCTGGCGCGTGCGCGTGGCTGGCCGGTGGCGCACAGCCGGATCGTCTATGCCGACGACGACGGCGACGCGAACGTCTTCTCCGACAAGGTGCCGGGCATGCTGACGCTCAAGGAGCGCTCACCCGCGAGCGCGATCGTGGCGTCTTTGACACCGCGCGAGGGCGAACTGGTGGTGCGCAAGAACGTCCCCTCGGCGTTCTTCGGCACCACGCTCGCGCCCTGGCTGACGCAGCGCGGCGTGCGCAGCCTCGTGGTCGCGGGCTGCGTGACCAGCGGCTGCGTGCGCGCCAGCGTGGTGGATGCGATGTGCTGGGGCTTCTCGCCGGTCGTGGTGAGCGATTGCGTGGGCGACCGCGCCATCGGACCGCACGACGCCAGCCTGTTCGACCTGGCGCAGAAGTACGCCGAGGTGATGCCGCTCGACGGGCTGCGTTCGAGGCTGGCGCTGGCGGACTGAAGCGCAGAGCGTGTGGCTTCAGTCTGCCTCGAAGCCGCCGACCACGAAGCGCGTGACCTGCTCGATCAGCGACTCCGTGTCGGCGGGATCGTAGACGCCGGGACGTGTCATCTCTTCCATCCGGTGCGTGTCCGAGAACGCATAGAGGTAGGTGCCGATCATCATCGTGACGCGCCAGTGCGCATCGAGTTCGCTCAGGCCCGGCAATGCGGCCCGCAGCGCTTCCACGTACCGACCGGTGGAGCCGCCGTAGGCCTGGGTCCGAAGCTCGTACGAGATTTCCGGCGGCTCGGTGTGCAGCCGCGCCTGCAGCCGAAGGAAGGCGCGGCCCTGTGGCGATGCACGGAGCGAGACCGTGGGCAGCAGAAAGGCCCGCACGACTTCCCGCGCGGTCGCCTTGCCCGTTCGCTGAAGCGCCTCCAGGCGTTCGATGCGCTCGAGCGACACCGGCTCGCTGCGGCGCAGAAAAGCCTGTTCGAAGAGGCCGAACTTCGAGCCGAAGTAGTAGCTGATCAGGGCCTGGGTCACCCTGGCTTTCTCGGCGACTTCGCGCATCGAGGTGCCGGCGTAGCCCAAGGTGGAGAACACCGTCTCCGCCGCGTCGAGGATCTCGTCGCGCACCACGCTCGTTCCCTCGGGCCGGCCCGGACCTCTTGGCTTGCGACGCTGCTTGGTGTCTTGGCTTTTCTCGGGCATCGCGAACCTGTAATTAATTGGTTGATCAATGATTATCGGGTATGCCTTCGGCGACGCACTGTCCCTGCTACCCTTTGCACGCCCCAATTTCAGCCGCCCCGCATGTCCGATCTCCCGACCAGCCCCGCCGCCGAGCGCAACAAGCAACCCATCCTCGACGTCCTGCGCCGCATCCTGGGCGAACGTGGTCGTGCGCTGGAGATCGCGGCCGGCACGGGTCAGCATGCGGTGTGGTTTGCCGCGGGCCTGAGCCCCTGGGTCTGGCAGCCCACCGAAGCGGACGCACGCATGCTTCCCTTGTTGTCGCGCCGGGTCGAAGAGGCCGGGCTGCCGCACCTGCAGGCGCCCGTGCTGCTCGACGTGATGGCGCCGCAGTGGCCCTCGCAGGGGCCCGCGTTCGGCCGTGACTTCGATGCGATCTTCTGCGCCAACATGCTGCACATCGCCCCCTGGGCGGCATGTGCCGCGTTGATGGAAGGCGCGGCACGCCACCTGTCGCCCGGCGGCGTGCTGGTCACCTACGGGCCGTACTTCGAAGAGGGCCCGGCGGTGCCCAGCAATCAGGCCTTCGACGCGGACCTGCGCGCGCGCAATCCCGCCTGGGGCATCCGCCGCCTGGACGACGTGGCGGCGCAGGCGGCGCGCGCGGGGTTGCTGCTGCGCGAGCGGCACGCGATGCCGGCGAACAACCTGCTGCTCGTGTTCGCGCGCTGAGGCCGCTCCGTACGACGCGTCGCGCACGGCGTGCGCGCGAGGCCTGCCTCAGACCGCCACTTCTTCCCTCAACCTTTGCGCGCGCCCCGGGGCCGCGACGAGCGGCTGGGGTTCGATCGCCTGCCGCACCAACTCGGCCAGCCGCAGCACCGGCGCCTCGGGCTGCGCCTGTGCGCGATAGAGCCACAGGCCCATCGGCGGCAGCTTGGGCAGGCCTGCGGCTGCGGCATCGATTCCCCGCACCGAAGGCGGCAGGCCGAAGGGCGTGCGCAGCGTCAGGCCGAGACCCGCCGAGGTCGCGGCCCAAAGCGCGCCCAGGCTCGAACTGCTGAAGGCGTGGCGCCAGGGGATGCCCGCACGGTCCAGCGCGTTCGTCGCGATGTCGCGCACGGGGCAGGGGGCGTCGAGCAACACCAGCGGCAGCGCCTCGCCGCTGCGCGCATGCCGGTCCGGCCACCAGTTCGGCCGGTCGCCCGTGGCGGCCGCGGCCGTGCCGATCCATTGCAGCGGCGCCTTGAGCAGCCGCTCGCCGTAGGGCATCGGCGGATGGTCGCCCGTGTCCCAGACCAGCGCCAGATCGAGCTTGCCCAGCGTCAGCCGCTCGCGCAGTTCGGCACAGCGCACCATGCAGGCCTCGATGCGCACCTTGGGGTGGGCGCGCGCGAAACGGCCCAGCACCGTGGGCAGCAGCGTCTCGCCGAAGTCCTCTTGCAGGCCCAGCCGCACCCAGCCCTCGAGGTCGGCACCGCGCATCGCGGCCGCCGCTTCGTCGTTGAGTTCGAGCAGCCGGTGCGCATAGGCCAGCAGCGTCTGGCCGGCATCGGTCAGTTCGAGGCCGCGGCCGGCCTTGCGGAACAGCGCGGTGCCGGCCTGCGCTTCGAGCTTCTTCAATTGCGCGCTCACCGCCGAGGTCGAGCGCCCCAGCTTGTCGGCCGCGCGGGCATAGCTGCCCAGCGCCATGCCGGTGGAGAAGCTGCGCAGCACGTCGAGATCGAACATCACCTGGCTCATGTTGAACTGTCCTGAATTTTGGGATGGTGGGGCCATTATTTTCTGATTTTCAAAACCTTGGTGGCGCACGAGACTTCTCGGACCATGCAGTCCAACGCCGCGCTTCCCCTTCCTTCGTCTTCTTCCTCCGCGCTCGGTCCGCGCCATCGCTGGAAGGTGCTGGCGGCCGGCGTGGCCGCCAACGCGGCCTTCTCGGTGGCCTTCAGCGGCATCCCGATGACCGCCGTGCTGATGCGCTCGGGCTACCGCCTCGACAACGCGACGCTGGGCCTGGTGCTGGGGCTCATGGGCCTGGGCATCGCCGTGAGCGAACTGCCCTGGGGCCTGCTCACCGACCGATGGGGCGACCGGCCGGTGCTGCTGCTCGGCCTGGGCGCCACCGCAGCCGCACTCGCGGCCATGGCCCTGTGGGCCGCGCCGCACGGCGAGCACGTGCCCGGCCTGGGCTGGCTGGCCGTCGGACTGCTGAGCGTGGGCCTGCTGGGCGGCAGCGTCAACGGCGCGAGCGGACGCGCCGTGATGACCTGGTTCGACGAAAGCGAACGCGGCCTGGCGATGAGCATCCGCCAGACCGCCGTGCCCCTGGGCGGCGGCATCGGCGCGCTGCTGCTGCCGATGCTGGCGCTGCACGGCGGCTTTCGCGCGCTGTACGCGGTGCTGGCCGTGCTGTGCGCGCTGGGTGCGCTGATGGCCTGGGCCTGGGTGCACGAGCCCGCGGTGCCGATGCGCACACCGGCGCCCGTGGCCGGTGGCACGCACGAGCGCGGACCGCTGCACGACGCGCGCATCTGGCGCATCGTGGCCGGCATCGGCATCCTGTGCGCGCCGCAGTTCGCGGTGCTGTCCTTCGGCACCGTGTTCCTGCACGACTTCGGCCATCTGGGCCTGGCGGCCATCACGGCCGCGATGGTCGCGGTGCAGGTCGGCGCGATGGGCACGCGCGTCTGGAGCGGCCGCTGGACCGACCGCCGCCGCAACCGTCCGGCCTACCTGCGCGGCTGCGCGCTGCTGAGCCTGCTGCTGTTCGCCGCGCTCGGCGCGCTCACGCTGTCGGGCGCCATGGCCACGGAGACTTCGATGGGACGCATCGGCCTGATCGTGCTGCTGACGCTGGCCGGCATCAGCGTGTCGGCCTGGCACGGCGTGGCCTACACCGAACTCGCGACCCTGGCCGGCGCAGCACGCGCGGGCACCGCGCTGGGCATGGCGAACACCAGCGTCTTCCTGTTCTGCTTCGTCACGCCGCTGCTCATTCCGCACCTGCTCACGTTGCTGGGATGGCCGCTGGTGTGGTTCGTCGCGGGCGGCTGCGCGTTGGCGGCCATGCCTTTGATGGTGCCTGTACGGGTGCGCTGAGGACAGGCCGTCGCGCTATCCCGCGAAGTACCGCCAGATCAGCGCCAGACCCGAGCACAGCACGATCACGCTAACGATGCGCATGAACTGCGCCTTCGTCAGCCCGTGCGTCAGGCGCCGGCCGATGGCGGTGCCGACGAGCATCGCGGGCAGCAGCCACGGTGCGAGCATCAGCAATGTGTCGCCTGTCGATCCCCGCAGGCCCGCGCGTGAGGGTTGACCACGGGGAAGCCTGGTCGCTGTAAATGCAAAAGTATTGCAAAATGTTTCCGGAAGGCATGGCAGTCCGCTGTTCCCCCGAGGAGCATTCACGATGGCAAGACGCAGGAAGACAGGTGCCGACGATCTGATGGATCTGGTTGCGCTCTTGCCATGGTGGGCGGGGTTGGGTCTGGCCGTGTTGAGCTACCTCGTGCTGCATGCCCTTGCGGCCGCGCCCATGCCAGTGGCGCACACGTCGCAGGACATTGGTCAGGTGGCGGTGCGTGGTCTCTGGCGTGGGTTCGCCTATGCGGGGCAATTCATCCTGCCTTTCCTGTGCGCCATGGGCGCCCTGGCCTCGGTGCTTCGTCGACGTCGGCGCCGCACACTGTTGAGCACCGTTTCCCAAAGCAATGCAGCCGATGCGCTGGAGGGCATGACGTGGCAGGAGTTCGAATTGCTGGTCGGAGAGGCCTTCCGTCAGCAGGGCTACGCGGTCTCGGAGACCGGTGGGGGCGGCGCCGACGGCGGCATCGATCTGGTCCTCGCCAAGGCGGGTGAGAAATACCTCGTGCAATGCAAGCAGTGGAAAGCCTTCAAGGTGGGCGTCACCGTCGTGCGCGAGTTGTACGGCGTCATGGCTGCAGGCGGCGCCGTCGGCGGTGTGGTCGTTACCTCGGGCCGGTTCACGCAGGAGGCGGCGTCCTTCGCCGAGGGGCGGAACATTCGCCTCGTCGACGGACCCGCGCTGCTGCAGCTGATTCGTCAGGGGCGTGCGGCACGGCGGCCTGCAGGCGAAACACGGCGCAGTGAAACTGCTGCACCAGTCTCTGCGTCCGGGAGCGACGCGCCGGCCTGTCCCGCTTGCGCCCAGGCGATGGTGCGACGGGTCGCCAAGCGAGGGGCATCGTCCGGCCATGCGTTCTGGGGCTGTTCGGCCTATCCGGTTTGCAAGGGCACGCGGACGATGGAGGGCGCATGACGATGCGCGCATGGGGTCAGCGCGTGCCGCGGGCAGGGCGCCAGGGCGGGCACGCCACAGGTCCTGCCCTTGCGCCACCGGACGGCGGCTGCACGGCATCTGGATCGGCCGGCTGATCCGGCGCGGCGTGCCGTGACGTGCGGCGGTCGCTCCGCATCGACGATGAAATCGCCCGAGGCAGGCCGGCGGCATCGTGCGGATCGACAACGACCTTTGTCGCGGCGCCGGCGCCACGTTGCGAATAGATCGTGTCCTGATATGCGGGGAAGCGAGATCCCGCTTGGTGTCCAATGCGCAGCACTCATCACTTCACCCATCACGGATGGCATTCGTCGCATGAAGCTTGGCAAGATCGTTCTCGGAGGGCTCGCCGTTCTGGCCATCGCCGGCACCGCGGGCTGGTTCAGTCTGGACAAGGAAACGCGTGGGCTGCTCGCCACGCTGCCGACCAACAGCGATGTGCTGTTCTGGAGCCAGTCGCAGCGCGATGCGGGCTTCCGGGCCCTCGACCGGCTGCCCGTGCTGGCCAAGGCGCGTGTCGTGGCCGCAGGCACCGCACCGTCGCCCCTGCCGCCGGGGCCGCCCCTGGTCCTGCCGCTGGACGTCGACGCCTTCATGGCGCAGCAGCGCAGCGCCGCGCTCGTGGTCCTGCAAGGCGGGAAGCTGCGCCTGGAGCGCTACGGTCTGGGCTTCGACCGTGACGGGCGCTGGACCAGCTTCTCGGTGGCGAAATCCATCACCTCCACGCTGCTCGGTGCCGCGGTGCGTGACGGCCACATCCGCAGCCTCGACGACAAGGTCAGCGACTACATTCAGGAAATGAAGGGCTCGGCCTATGACGCCGTGAGCATCCGCGATCTGCTGACGATGACTTCCGGCGTGCGCTGGAACGAAAACTATGCCGATCCGCAGTCGGACGTGGCGCGCTTCAACAACCATCGGCCCGAGCCGGGTGTCGATGCGCTGGTGAGCTATCTGCGCCAGCTGCCCCGGGTCGCGCCGGCCGGCACGCGCTGGAACTACAGCACGGGCGAGACCAATCTGGTGGGGGTTCTGGTGGCGCGGGCGACGGGCAAGCCGCTGGCCGACTATCTCTCGGAGAAGATCTGGCGACCGGCCGGCATGGAACAGCAGGCCACGTGGATGCTGAGCCGCACGGGCCAGGAGATCAGCGGTTGCTGCATCCAGGCGGCCACGCGCGACTTCGCCCGCTTCGGACAGTTCATCCTCGACGGTGCACGGGTCGGCGGGCAGCCCATCGTGCCGGACGACTGGCTGGCCCAGGCCACCTCACGGCGTGCGGACACCGGCCAGCCGGGCCGCGGTTACGGCTACCAGTGGTGGACCTACGACGACGGCAGCTTCGCGGCACGCGGCATCTTCGGCCAGGGCATCTTCATCGACCCGAAGCGCGATCTGGTCATCGCCTCCAATGGCAACTGGGCTGGCGGGGCGTCGTCGCGCGCCGACAGCGCGGCGCGCGACGACTTCTACAAGGCGGTGCAGAAGGCCATCGACGGCGAGGGCGCGAGGAAGTAGGGCAAACGGCGCCGTGCGGTGACGCTGCACCGGGGCGCGTGAGCCCGCGTGCTGCGGCGCATGAACCCCTGGGGCGCCGCATGTCTGCTTGTTGATGCAACCGCGAGTCCGGGCATGCGACCGCACCTCGGTGCAAACCCGTGCCTCTGTTGACACGGCACGATGTGCGGCTGCAAACTGTGGACGTTGTGTATACACAGTGAATCCAATATGGCCACCAAGACTTCCGGACTGACACCGCGCGCCTACAGCCAGCTGCGCGAAGAGATCGTGCAGGGGCTGCTGCAGGAAGGGGAGGCACTGTACGAAATCCATCTGGCGGAGCGCCTCGGCATGAGTCGCACCCCGATCCGCGAGGCGCTGAAGCTCTTGACGCGGGATGGCTACCTCGAAGAGCTGCCCTCGCGCGGCTACGCCGTGCCGCGCCGCTCTCTGGACGACCTGCGCGAGTTCTTCGAGCTGCGTGAAGTGCTGGAAGCGAGCGCCACGCGCTACGCCGCGTTGCGGGCGACCGCCGCTGAAATTTCCGAGCTGGAACGTCTGTGCAATCGCTACGAGCGCGAGAAGGACGACGCCACGTGGGTGCAGCTCGGCCACGACTTCCACAACGTGCTCATCAAGGCAGCGCACAACTCGCGGTTGAAGACGATGCTCGATTCGCTCAATGCGCAGATCGTGATCTCGCGCCGCACCGTGGCCCAGGCCGATCCGGTGCGCCGGCTGGCCGCGGTACGCGATCACCGCGCGATCTTCGAAGCCGTGAAGGCGCGCGACGAAGTGCGAGCGCAGGCGCTGGCCGCGGAGCACGTCAGAAGGTCCTATGAAACCACGCTGCGGGCGCATGTGCCCGACGCGTTTGGCAACCAGAAGGCGGCCTGAGCCGTCCGTTCCGCGGCGGCGGCCCCGAGGTCCGTCGCCACCCCTGACGAGGGCCGCCGGCATGGCGGCCGAAAACCGAAGGAGACAAATCCATGAAGCGAATCGCATTCGCTGTGGCCGCCGCATGGGCGTTGTGCGGTGTGGCGCACGCCGATGAGTACCCCAGCAAGCCCATCAAGATCATCGTTCCCTACCCGGGAGGGCAGGCTTCCGACACCATCACGCGGCTGGTCGGAGAGCGTCTCGGCAAGGCCCTGGGCCAGCCGGTGGTGGTCGACAACCGCCCTGGGGCCGGCGGCAACATCGGCACCGACATCGGGGCCAAGTCGGCACCCGACGGCTACACGCTGACGATCGCCACGGCGGCACTGCCGATCAGCAAGCATGTCTACCGCAAGCTGCCTTTCGATCCGGCGAAGGACTTCGTGCCCATCACGCTCATGACCATGACGCCGCTGGTGCTGGTCACGCGTACCAGCCTGCCGGTCAAGGACGTCGCAGGCCTGGTCACGCTGGCGAAGAAGGAGTCGGGAAAGATCACCTTTGCGTCGTCGGGCCCGGGTACGTCGCATCAGCTGTCGGGCGAGCTCTTCAAGTCGCTCGCGGGCATCGACATGCTGCACGTTCCGTACAAGGGCAGCCCGCCGGCGCACGTCGACCTGATGGGCGGCTCGGTCGACATCATGTTCGACAACATCGTGCCCGTCGCCCCGCACATCAGGGGCGGCAAGCTCCAGGCGCTGGCCGTGACCAGCAAGACGCGCGCAGCCGCACTGCCCGACGTGCCCACGATGGCCGAGGCCGGCTATCCCAACTTCGAAGCCACCGCATGGTTCGGCCTGCTGGCGCCGGCCGGCACACCGCAGCCGATCGTCGATCGGCTCAACAAGGAACTGGTCGCCGTACTGAAGTCCCCCGACATCAGGGAACGGCTGTCCGGCATGGGTGCCACGGTGGTGGCAGACAAACCCGAGGAGTTCGGCCGCTTCATGGCCGACGAGATCAACAAGTGGGGCCCGGTCGTCAAGCGGGCCCACATCGAACTGGAATGAACCGCATGAACACCAACGCAACTTTCATCACCGAACCCGCACGCCAGATCCCCGTGCTGATGGAGACCGACGTGATCGTCGTCGGCGGCGGCACCACCGGCCCCTTCGCGGCCATCTCGGCCGCGCGGCAAGGCAAGCGCGTGGTCATGATTGAGCGCTTCGGCTCGCTCGGCGGCAACCTCACGCTGGGCCTGAACACCAAGCCTTCCGGCGCGCTGGTCGGCGGGCTTCCGCTGGAGATATGGAACCTCGCACGCTCGGTGGGCGGCGCCGGCGACGACTACATGGCCGTGGTGAAGACCGGCGGCGTGAAGATCGCGTCGCCCTGCGACCCCGAGATGATGAAGATGCTGCTGACGCGCCTGTGTGCCGAGGCCGGCGTGCAGATCCTCTTCGAGACCGTGGTGTCCGATCCGGTGATGGAGGGCGACACCGTCAAGGGCGTGATCGTCGAGAGCAAGACGGGCCGTCAGTTCATCGCCGGCAAGGTGGTGATCGATTGCTCGGCCGATGCCGACATGGCGGTGCGTGCCGGCGCGCCCTTCGTCATGGGGGCGGGCGGCGAGGCGGAAACGATGCAGCCGGTCTCGATGTACTTCACGATGGACCGCGTCGACCTGGTGCGCCTGGCCGACTGGGCCGCCACGACCGAGGACGTGCCTGCACGCGCCATTCCGAAGACCGTGGAAGGCCTCAACTACGGCCTGTGGCTCACCGGCTTCAACAAGTCGCTGCGCCAGTGGCAGGAGAAGACCGGCGTCCAGCTGCAGCGGGACAACATCACGCTCAAGACGGCCGATGGCCGCATGTACGTGAACGGCACCCGCGTGACCGGCGTGAACGTGTTCGATCCGGTGCAGTTCACCGACGCCGTGCTGGAGTGCTATCGCCAGATCGAAGGTGTGGCGCGCTACCTGCGCGAGAGCATCCCCGGCTTCGAGCGCGCGCGCATCGAGGCCATCGCGCCGGTGCTCGGCGTGCGAGAGACGCGCCACATCATTGGCGAGTACACCTTGAGCGGCAAGGACTCGATCGAAGGCACGCACTTCGACGACAGCATCGCGGCCGATGCGTCGGCGCTCGACATCCACGACCCGAAGGGCGCAGACGTCGACTTCCAGGGACTGCGCCCCTACGAGATTCCCTACCGCACGCTGCTGCCGAACGGTGTGGAACAGATGCTGGTGGCGGGCCGCTGCATCTCGGCGGACCACGATGCGCACGCACGCTCGCGCAACATGCCGGCCTGCATGGCGACGGGGCAGGCCGCGGGCGTGGCGGCGGCGGTGGCGATCGACCAGGGCGTGAACGTGCGCCGCGTCGACGTCGCGAGAGTCCAGGAGAAGCTCCGCGCGCTCGGCATGCCGCTGCATGGGGAAGAGGTCAAGGGGACGATGTAGGGCAGTGGCGCTGGCTGCCGCTCGGCGGCCGAACGCTTCAATCACCTCAAAACGCCTCATGACCGTTCGTTGAGCTCGGGGGCGCCGTCCCTTAGTCTCCGTTGAAGGCAGCACAACGACTGCCCCGATTCGCTTCAACGAAGAACGGAGACAAGCATGAAGAAACGGACCGAGCGGCCCCCGCATCGGCATGGGGTTCGCGCCCCGGGGCGCACGCGATGAGCGGACTCGAAGGCCTGGTGCCCGACGCACCGATCCGCTGTCGCGAGTTCCGCATCGGCGCCATCGGTGCCGGCTTCATCATGGCGGACGTGCAGCTCGCGGCCTACCGCGAGGCCGGCTTCCCGGTGGTGGCCATCGCCTCGCGCACCCGCAGCAAGGCGGCCGCGGTCGCGCAGCGCCACGGCATCCCCACGGTCCACGACGACCCGGAGGCATTGATCCGCGATCCGCAGGTCCAGATCGTCGACATCGCCTACCCGCCCGACCTGCAGCCGGCGCTCATCCGCCTGGCGCTGGCGCAGCCGCATGTGAAGGCGGTGCTCGCGCAGAAGCCGCTGGCGCTCGACCTCGCCACCGCCAGCGCACTCGCCGACGAGGCGAAGCGCGCGGGCAAGCTGCTGTCGGTCAACCAGAACATGCGCTTCGACCAGTCGATGCGGGTGCTCAAGCAGCTGCTCGATCGCGGGGACCTGGGTGCGCCCGTGCTCGCGACGATCGAGATGCGCGCCATCCCGCATTGGCAGGAGTTCCTGCGCGGCTACGGCCGGCTCACGCTGGCGAACATGAGCGTGCACCACCTCGACGTGTTGCGCTTCCTGTTCGGCGAGCCCGAAGACATCTACACCGCCGCGCGCCCGGACCCGCGCACCGACTTCACGCACCGCGACGGCATCGTGTGCTCGACGCTGCGTTTCCGCAGCGGCGTGATGGCGGTGAGCCTCGAGGACGTCTGGACGGGGCCACATGGCGACGGCTTCCCGTCCGACACCTACATCAAGTGGCGTGTCGAAGGCACAGAGGGCGTGGCCGAGGGCACCATCGGCTGGCCCGACTACCCCGACGGCAGCCCGAGCACGCTGCGCTACGCCTCGCGCAAGACGCCGGGTGGCACCGGCGGTGAATGGCTGCAGCCGCAATGGACCACGCGCTGGTTTCCGCAGGCCTTCGCCGGCGTGATGGAGCAGCTGCAATGGGCGCTGCACAGCGGCGAGCCGCCGCTGCTCGACGTGGCCGACAACGTGAAGACGATGGCGCTGGTCGAAGCGGGCTACCGCTCGCTCGAAGAAAAGCGCGCCGTCGCGCTGTCCGAATACGGCAGCTGAAACCCCCGGGCCGCCGACGGCGGCGTTTGCAGAACCACCCACAGGAGACAAGCGACATGATTCAAGTCGGAATTTTCAGCGGCTACTTTCCCTATGCGCTCGAGGAATCGGCGCGCCGCATCAAGGCCCAGGGCTTCAACACGGTGCAGCTGGACCTCGCATTCAAGGACATCGATTTCTCCACGCCCGAGTCCATCACGCGCGAGAAGTGCCACCGCGTGCGCGACACCTTCCGCGCGCACAACCTGCCGATCAGCTGCATCTCGGCGTACACCAACATCGTTCATCCCGACGCGGCCGAGCGCAAGCGCCGCAACGACTACCTGAAAGCCACGCTGCGCCATGCGCGCGACTGCGGCACGCCCTACGTGATCAGCGAGACCGGCACCGTCAACCCCGAAAGCGACTGGTCCTCCCATCCCGACAACAAGACCGAGCGCGCCTACGAGGACTGCGTGAAGGTGGTGCGCGAGCTGGCGCAGGAGGCGCACGACCACGGCGCGATGTTCCTGGTCGAGACCTACGTGAACAACATCATCGGGTCGGTGGAGGAAACGCTGCGGCTCTTCGCCGACGTGAACCATCCGGGCCTGGGCCTGCTGATGGACCCGACCAACTACTTCGAGACGCACAACATCGACCGCATGGACCAGGTGCTCAACCAGATGTTCGACGCGCTCGGCGACAAGGTGCGCATCGCGCATGCCAAGGACGTGAAGCGCAGCAGCGGCACCGACAAGGGCGAGAAGTTCGCCGACATCGACGCCTCCGAGGCGCACCAGTTCCGCGGCGTGGGCGAGATCGAATTGCCGGCGCCCGGCCTGGGCGCACTCAACTACGGCCTCTACCTCCAGCGGCTGGCGCAGCACCATCCGAACATCCCGATCATCATCGAGCACCTCGACGAAGCCGACGTGCCGCGTGCCAAGAAATTCCTCGACACCCAGTTGCAGGAGGCCGGCGCGTGACGCAGCTGCACGGTCGCAACTACACCCGGCAGTCGCTGCGCGAGCACGCGGGCATGCTGTCGCAGTTCGCGGGCGTGCGGCTGGTCACGCTGGGCGACGGCGTGGAGCGCGGCATCCGCTGCCTGGAGTTCCGCACCGGTGCGGGCTTCGCCTTCCATGTGCTGGTCGACCGCGCGATGGACGTCGGCGCCTGCGAGTACCGCGGCGCGGCCATCGGCTGGCAGTCGCCCACCGGCTTTCGCCACCCCGGCCTGCACGAGAACGCCGACGAGGGCGGGCTGGGCTGGCTGCGCTCCTTCTCGGGCCTGCTCGTGACCTGCGGACTGGACCACACGCTGTTCATGGACAGCGACCCGGCCGGCCACTACCACTACGGCCCGCGTGAGGTGGTCAAGAGCGGCCTGCATGGCCGCGTGGCCAACATCCCCGCGCGGCTCACCGGCTACGGCGAGCGCTGGGAGGGCGACGAATGCATCCTGTGGTGCGAAGGCGTGATCCAGCAGTCGACCGTGTTCGGCGAAGACCTGCACCTGGTGCGGCGCATCGAGGCCCGCGTGGGCGATCGCGCATTCACGCTGCACGACCGCGTGGTGAACCACGGCTTCTACCGCACGCCGCACATGTTCTGCTATCACATCAACGTCGGCCATCCGGTGCTCGACGAGGGCAGCCGCTACATCGCGCCGGTACGCCACACGCCCTGGGCCGCGCACGCCGACGCGCTGCGCCGCCAGTCGGCCGGCTACCGCACGCAGGCCGGGCCGCGCCACGATTTCCACGAGCAGGTGTACGAGCATGCGATGGCCGCCGATGCGCAGGGCCGCATCCCCGTCGGTCTGGTCAACGACGGCTTCGACGGCGGGCGCGGCATCGGCCTGTCGGTCGAGGTCAACCGCGACGAGTTCCCCTGCCAGTTCCAGTGGCAGAACTTCCAGAAGGGCCAGTACGCGATGGGCATCGAGCCCAGCACCCACCATGTGCTCGGCAAGCCCTTCGCGCGCGAGCGCGGCGAGCTGATCTGGCTCGAGCACGGTGACGAACGCCGCTACACCACGCGCTTCGCCGTGCTCGACGGCCGCGGCGACATCGATGCCTTCGAGGCCCGCGTGCGCGCCATCTGCGACCAGCCCGAGGCCGAGTACCCGGCCATCACGGGCCGATGGGACTGAGGTGGAACGCATGCGCGACACGGCCGCAGCGGGAATACTGGGCGGCATGAACGATCCGACCCCCACGCCCGAGGCGGGCCATGGCCGCGCGCGGCTGGAAGACGTGGCGCGCGAAGCGGGCGTGTCCAAGGCCACCGTCGACCGCGTGCTGCATGCGCGCAAGGGCGTGCGCTCGGCCACGGTCCAGCGCGTGGTCAAGGCGGCCGCGCGGCTGCACTACCTGCCCGACGAGAACCTGCACCGCGTGATCCGGCCGCGGCCGATGGCGCTGAGCTTCATGCTGCCCGCGGGCACCAACCAGTTCATCCGCATGCTCGGCGACCATGTGGAGATCGTCGAGAAGCAGCTCGAACCCTTCAACGTGCGCTGCCGCCGCGTGGCGATCGAGGGCTTCGACGCCGAGGTGCTCGCGGCCCGCCTGCTGCGCCATGGCCGGCAATGCGACGGCATCGCCTTCGTGGCGCTCGAGCATCCGCGGGTGCGCGAGGCGGTGGACACGCTGGTGGCCGAGGGCGTGCACGTGCTCACGCTGCTGTCCGACCTGCCGGACTCCCGCCGCGCGGCCTATGTGGGCATCGACAACCGCGCGGCGGGCCGCACCGCCGGTTACCTGCTCGGGCGCATGCTGGGCCGCGAGAGCGGCAAGGTCGGCCTGATCGCCGGCAGCCTGAGCTACCGCGGCCACGAGGAGCGCGAGTTCGGCTTCCTCGACGTGCTGGCCGAGCAGTTCCCTGCGCTCCAGGTGGTCGGCCTGCGCGAAGGCCAGGACGACGCGCAGCAGAACTACCTGCAGGCGCGCATGCTGCTGCGCCAGCATTCGGACCTGGTCGCGCTCTACAACATCGGCGGCGCCTCCGACGGCATCGGCCGGGCGCTGAAGGAGGCAGGACTCGAACGCAAGGTGGTGTTCGTCGGCCACGAGATCACGCCCGACACCCGCGCGATGCTGATCGACGGCACGCTCGACGCCGTCATCAACCAGAACCCGCAGACCGAGGTGATGAACTGCGTGCGCATCTTCGCGAACCTGCGCGCCGGGCGCGATGCGCTCGCCGGCGTGGAGCCGATACGCGCCGGCATCGCGGTGCGCGAGAACCTGCCCTGAAGGGCTCCTTTCACTCTTTCTCAGACGACATGACGACCATGGACATGACCGGCCGCAAGGTGCTCATCACCGGTGCCGCAGGCGGACTCGGCACCGCGATCACCTGGGCCTTCGCCCGCGCCGGCGCACAGGTGCACGCGCTCGACATCGATGCCGCGAAGGGCGAGCGGCTGCTCGCGGCCGGCAGCACGGAACCGGCCGAGGTGCGCGAACGGGTGCGCTTCGTGCGCGGCGACCTGTCCGATGCGCACGGCCTGGGCCTGCAACTGACGGCGCTGTTCGAGGCCATCGGCGGCATCGACGTCCTGATCAACAACGCGGCCGTCTACCCCTCGCGCGCCATCGAGGACTACAGCATCGAGGACCACCGCCAGGTGCAGTGCGTGAACGTCGACGCGGCGCTGGTCTGCGTGCAGGCCGCGCTGCCGCACATGAAGCGCCAGCAGCACGGCCGCATCATCAACGTGGTGAGCATCACGCTGTACGGCGGCTGGTCGCTGCTGCTGCCCTACGTGACCTCCAAGGGCGCGCTCCTGGGCATGACGCGCGCGATGGCGCGCGAGCTCGGGCCGCACGGCATCACGGTGAATGCGGTGTCGCCGGGCGCGTTCCCGACCGATGCCGAGAAGATCCATCCGGACCCGCAGGGCTACGAGCGCTTCGTGCTCGAGCACCAGTCCGTGAAGCGCCGCGGCGCGCCGCAGGACATTGCCAACGCGATGCTGTTCTTCGCTTCCGAAGGCGCCGGTTTCGTCACCGGCCAGACGCTGAACATCGACGGCGGCTGGGTCATGCAGTGACCCGCGTCCTCCCGCGAAGCTAGGGAAATCCCGCGCGCACCGCGTGCGGATGTCAGGCTACATTGCGAATTGTTAGCGCTAACAGTTAGCGCTAATTCAACTTCCATCAACGCACAGACGTGACCGGCCGCACGGCCGACCAGGAGACAGAAGCATGAACCACCGCCTCTTGCAGGACCGCCGCGCGGCCCTTGCGCGCCTTGCCGGGTTCGCCGGCCTCGCCACGCTCGCGCTGGCCGCGACGGGCGGCGCCCATGCGGCCGACAAGCAGATCGTGACCTTCGCCGCGGCCAGCTTCGCCGAGCCCGCGCGCGGCGAGAAGATGCGGGCCTGGATCGGCAAGTTCAACCAGAGCCAGGACAAGGTCGAGATCCAGCCCGTGACCATCCCGTTCTCGTCCTTCTCGAGCACGATCTTCACGCAGATGGGCGGCAACGCCGGCCCCGACCTCGTGCGCTTCGACCTGCCCGAGTTCTATGCCGCGGTCGACGCCAAGCGCCTGGCGCCCATCGACGACGTGATCGCCGACGGCGCCTTCCCGCTCACCGGTCCCGACAAGTACATGAAGGTCGGCGGCGCGCGCTACGGCGTGGTATTCGAGGTGAGCAACTACGCGATGGTCTTCAACAAGAACCTGTTGAAGGGCAAGGCGCCGGCGAACTTCGACGAGTTCGTGGCCGCGGCCAAGGCCGCCACCGCCGCCGGCAACTACGGCTACGCCTACCGCGCCACGATGGCCGAGCGCGGCGGCTTCTGGTATGACCTCTGCAACTACGTCTACGGCTTCGGTGGCCGCTGGTCCGACGCGCAGGGCAACCCGACGATCAACAGCGCCAAGGTGATCGAGGGCGTGGCTGCGTACAAGAAGATGTACGACGCCGCCGCCACGCCCAAGGGCGCCGATGCCGCCACCTACCGCCGCATGTTCGCCGAAGGCAAGATCGCCATGCAGATCGACAACGGCGGCGTCGCGGCCAACCTGGCGACCGCGGCCAAGGGCTTCGACGTGGGGGCCGGCCCGTCGCCCTTCCCCACGCGCGCGCAGGGCATGATCCTGGCGCCGATCAGCATCAACGCCAACAGCAAGAACAAGGCGGCCGCCGGCACCTTCCTCAAGTGGATGCTGACGCCCGAGGCGCAGCGCGATCTGCAATCGATCCACGGCGCCTCCAGCGTGGCCATCGCCGTGCCGCGCTCCGAGGAGGAGGTCGCCAAGTGGCCGTGGATCACGGTCTACGACCAGCAGACCGCCCACAGCGTGCCCGCGCTGCCGCAGGGCCTGGAAGTGAAGGCGCCGGAGATCCAGCAGGTGGTGATCGAGCAGGTCATCCGCGTGCTGCAGGGCGGCGTCGATCCGGCCAAGGCCATGAACGATGCGCAGCAGACCGTGCTGACGCGCGTGCTCAAGCGCTGACATGACGGCCGTGCTTCCCTCCACCGGCAAGGCCGTGGCCAGCCGACCGGTTCGTGCCGGCGGCTCGAACCGCCTCGACGGCCATCGGCTGATGCCCTATGCGCTGGTGTTGCCCGCCACGCTCTACCTGCTGGTGTTCCAGGGCTACCCGCTGCTGCGCGAGCTGATGCTGAGCTTCACCTCGACCTCGCTGCTCTCGCCGGCAGGCGGCCAGTGGGTCGGGCTGCAGAACTATGCCGACCTCTGGAGCGACCCGGACTTCCACCGGGTGATCTTCACCACGCTGCTCTACACCGTCGCCTGCGTGGTTGCGGCCATCGGCCTGGGGCTGGGATCGGCGCTGCTGCTCGACGCGCCCTTCCGTGGCCGCGGCATCGCACGCGCGCTGGTCACCATTCCGTGGGCCGCGCCCCCGGTGGCGGTGGCGCTGATCTTCATCTGGATCTACAACGCGCAGTACGGCGTGTTCGGCCACACCTTGCGCTTCTTCGGCATCGAGGCCGGCAACGAGAACTGGCTCGACAGCATGCAGCATGCGATGCCCGCGGTGCTGATCACCACCATCTGGCAGATCTTCCCCTTCGCCTCGGTGGTGCTGCTGGCCGCGTTGCAGGGCGTGCCGTCCGAACTGCGCGAAGCCGCCGTGATGGACGGCGCCGATCGGCTGAGCGTGTTCAAGGCGGTGGTGTGGCCCACCATCCGGCCGTCGGTGGCGCTGCTGGCGCTGTTCTCCACCATCTGGTCGCTGCGGCGATTCGACCTGATCTGGCTGCTCACGCAGGGCGGTCCGGTCGGTTCGACCAACACGCTGGTGATCGACCTCTACCGCCGCGCCTTCGTCAACCACCACCTCGGCCAGGCCGCGGCGGTGGGCATGGTGGGCGTGGTCATCGCGCTGGCGGTGACGCTGGTGTACTTCCGCTACACGGCGCGCGCCGAGAAGCAGGGGGCCCGCTGATGAGCGCCGCTGCCTCTGTCGCCATGCCGGCGATGTCCATGCGCCATGCGCTGCGCATGCTCGCGGTGCTGGCCCTGCTCGGGGCCGCCGCCTTCCCGATCTACTGGATGCTCGTGACCTCGCTCACGCCGTCGGACGCCCTGTTCGGCGACCGGCCGCAGATGCTGCCCTCGCTGTCGCGGCTGCCGGTGTACGGCGAGGTGTTCGCGATCAAGCCGGTCGCGACCTGGCTGCTCAACAGCGCCTGGGTGGCCATCGGCACCACGGTGCTGAGCATCGCGCTGGCGGTGTTCCCGGCCTATGCGCTGTCGCGCTTCCGCTTCGGCGGCAAGGGCGCCATCGGCTTCGGCCTGTTCGCCACGCAGATGCTGCCCGAGGCGATGCTGGTGGTGCCGCTGTACGCGATCTTCTCGCAGATGTCGCTGCTCAACACGCTCTCGGGCCTGATCCTGGCGAACACCGCCTTCACCGTGCCGGTGATCACCTGGATCCTCAAGGGCGCCATCGACGGCGTGCCGATCGAGGTCGAGGAGGCCGCGCGCATCGACGGCTGCTCGCGCATCGGCATCGTGCTGCAGGTGGTGGTGCCGCTGATCGCGCCCACGCTCGCGGCCGCGGCCGTGATCTCGTTCTTCCACGGCTGGAACGAGTACGTCTTCGCGCAGACGCTGATCACCGAGGAGCGCCTGCACACCGCCTCGGTCGGGCTGGCCGGCTTCATCGGCGAGCTCAGCACGCCGCTCGACGCGGTCATGGCCGTGGGCGTGATGTACACGCTGCCCGCGGTGGCCTTCTACCTCGTCGTGCAACGCCACGTTGTTTCCGGCATGACCGCCGGCAGCGTCAAAGGTTGATCGCCGCACCTTTCCACAGCACACAACAGACACACAGAAAAGGAGAAGCCCATGGCCTCCATCAAGCTTCAGGACATCACCAAGGACTTCGCCGACAAGCAGGTGGTGAAGGGCGTCTCGCTCGACGTGCCCGACGGCGAGTTCCTCGTGCTGCTCGGCCCCTCGGGCTGCGGCAAGTCGACGCTCTTGCGCATGCTCGCCGGGCTCGAGCGCATCAGCGGCGGCGAGATCCACATCAACGAGCGCCGCGTGGACGAGCTGCCGCCCACCGAGCGCGACATCGCCTTCGTCTTCCAGTCGTATGCGCTCTATCCGCACATGACGGTGCGGCGCAACATCGCGTTCCCGCTGATCATGCGGCAGCACCGCTGGTGGTTCCACATCCCGCTGCTGGGCGGCATGGCCAAGCGGCGCATCGAGCGCTCGCCGGAAGTCTCGCAACTGGTGGAGCGCACCGCGCGCACGCTGGCGCTGACCGAATGGCTCGACAAGTTCCCGCGCACGCTTTCCGGCGGGCAGCGCCAGCGCGTGGCGCTGGGCCGCGCGATGGTGCGCCAGCCACAGGTGTTCCTGATGGACGAGCCGCTGTCGAACCTCGACGCCAAGCTGCGCACCACCATGCGCTCGGAGATCACCAAGCTGCACCAGCGCGTGGGTGGCACCTTCGTCTACGTGACGCACGACCAGGTCGAGGCCATGACCATGGGCACCCGCATCGCGCTGCTCAAGGACGGCGTGGTGCAGCAGTTCGGCACCCCGCGCGACATCTACGAGCAGCCGGCGAACCTCTACGTGGCGCGCTTCATCGGCACGCCGCCGATGAACCTGCTGCGCGTGCAGGCCGATGACCGGACGCTCGCGATCGGCGCTGCGCGCATGGCCATGCCGGTACAGCTCCAGGGCCTGGCGAACGCGCAGGGCGGCGATGCGGTGCTGGGCGTGCGGCCGAACGCGCTCACGGTGGCGCGCGGCGGGCAAGGCCTGGCCGGCACGGTGTCGCTGGTGGAGCACGTGGGCGCCGAGTCGCTGGTGGCGGTGAGCCTCACCGACGCGCAGACCTTGCACGAAGAAGAAGGCAACGCCGGCGCCGACGTGATGGTGACCCTGCCGGGCTACACCGACCTGCGCGCCGGCGAAGCGGTGGTGGTCGGCCTCGACCTCGCGCAGGCGGTGCTGTTCGACGCCGCCACCGGCCGCAACCTGGCGCTCGCTCCGCGCCAGGTGCAGTGAAACGAATTCCCCCAACCCGTCAAGCACTCCATGACCCAACCATCCAACATCCTCGAGGGCTTCCGCGTCCTCGACTGTTCCATCGCCATGGCCGGCCCCTTCGCCGCCCAGCGGCTCGGCGACCTCGGCGCCGACGTCATCAAGGTCGAGCCCGTGACCGGCGAATGGCAGCGCCACGTCTCGGCCGGCGGCGCGCGCGGCAACCGCATCAACGTGTCCTTCCTTTCGCTGAACCGCAACAAGCGCAGCCTGGCCGTCGACCTGAAGAACGACGAGGGCCGCGACGCGCTCTACGAACTCGTGCGCACCTCCGATGTGTTCCTGCAGAACTACCGGCCCGGCGTGGCGCAGCGCCTTGGCGTGGACTACGAGACGCTGTCGAAGATCAACCCGAAGCTGGTGTACGTGTCGATGTCGGGCTACGGCGAAGACGGCCCCTACAAGCTCTGGCCCGGCCAGGACCTGCTGCTGCAGGCCATGAGCGGCGCGATGCTGTCGACCGGCCGCGCCGGTGAGCCGCCGACGCCCGCGGGCCAGTATCTTGTGGACGCCATCACGGCCTCGACCGCTTTCGAGGCCGTGATCGCCGCGCTGCTGCACCGCGAGCGCACCGGCGAAGGCCAGTTGGTGAAGGTCAACATGCTCGACGCCATCGTGGCGCTGCAGATGCAGGAGCTGTCGGTGTTCAGCGTGGCGGGCAAGCCGCAGGAGCGCACGGCCGAGCCGCATGCACACGTCTACATCCGTGCGCCGTACGGCGTCTTCGCGACGCAGGACGGCTTCCTGGCGCTGGCCTTCCCGAAGATGGCGGCGCTGGCGCAGGTGATCGAGGCGCCCGAGCTGGCCGGCTTCGACGACGAGCGCGACACCTTCGCGCGGCGCGACGAGATCTTCGCCATCACCCGCGACCGGCTGCGCCACCGCACGACCGCCGACTGGCTCGAGGCCTTCCGCGCGGCCGACATCTGGGCCGGCCCGGTGTACGGCTACGCCGACGTGATGAACGATCCGCAGATCGTGCACAACGGCACCTTCGTCGAGTACGAGCATCCGACCGAGGGCAAGGTGAAGACGCCGGGCTTCCCGATCCAGTTCACGCGCACGCCCTCGAGCGTGCGCCGCGGTGCGCCGCTCGCGGGCGAGCACACGCGAGAGATCCTCGGCGAGCTGGGCTGGGGCGCGGAGCGCATCGACGCGCTGATGCGCGCCAAGGTGATCGGGGAAGACACGCTGTGACCCAGCCTGCGTACCGTGGCCTGACCTGGGACCATCCGCGCGGCTATGTCGCGCTGGAGCGCGCCGCGCAGCGCGCGCGCACCGACGGGCTGGACCTGACATGGGAGCGCCAGCCGCTCGAGGGGTTCGAGTCGCATCCGATCGAGGCGCTCGCCGAGCGCTACGACCTGATCGTGCTCGACCATCCGCACATCGGCGATGCGGTGGCCGGCGATTGCCTGCAGCCGCTCGCATCGCTGTTCGACGCGGCCACGCTCGCGGGCTGGCGCGCGCAGAGCATCGGCCGCTCGTTCGACAGCTACCGCTATGCCGGCACGCAATGGGCGCTGCCGCTGGACGCGGCCACGCAGGTGGCGGTGGCGCGCGAGGACCGGCTCGAGGGCGCCCTGCCGCGCGACTGGACCGAGGTGCTCGCGCTTGCAGCGCGGCAGCCCGTGTGCCTCTCGCTGGCCGGGCCGCATGCCGCGCTCACGCTGTTCAGCATGGCGGCCGCGCACGGCGATGCACCGGCCGCGCACGACCCCGGCCGATTGTTCGCGGGCGAAGGCGCGGTCGCGGCGTGGGAGCTGCTGACTGCGCTGCACGCGCTGTCCTTCCGCGGCTGGGCCGGACTCAACCCGATCGGCATCCTCGATGCGATGGCACGCGACCCCGAAGCGGTGTACTGCCCGCTGGTCTACGGCTACGTCAACTACGCGGTGGCGGGCGAGGGCCGGCAACCGCTGCGCTTCGGCGATGTGCCGGCCGGACCTGAGGGCCGGCTGGGTTCGACGCTCGGCGGCACCGGCCTGGCGGTGAGCCGCCGCGCCACGGTGGACGACACGCTGCGCCAGCATCTCGCCCAGCTGATGAGCCCGGCGATGCAGTGCGACTTCATTCCCTTCGCCGATGGCCAGCCGAGTGCGCGTGCCGCGTGGAGCGACCCGCGCGTCGATGCGGCCTGGAACGGCTTCTATGCGCAGACGCAGGCCACGCTCGAGCAGGCCATCGTGCGACCGCGCCACCCCGGCTACATCCCGTTCCAGACCGAGGCCTCGGCGCTGGTGCGCGGCGCACTGGCCGACCGGCTCGCGGCCGCGCCCGCACTGGCCGCGCTGCAGGCGCTGTACGCACGTTGCCGTCCCGCAGGCAGCGAAGTCTGACCTTCCCTTTTTGAAAGCACTCGCCATGAACCACATCCTGTTCGAGGTGCGCGACCACATCGCCACCCTGACCCTCAACCGCCCCGAGAAGCTCAATGCCGTCACGCCCGAGATGGCCGATGCGCTGGTGGCGCACGTGAACGACTGCAACGCGCGCGCCGACGTGCGTGCCGTGGTCATCACCGGCGCCGGCGAGAAGGCTTTCTGCGCCGGCAGCGACATCGCCGAGCTCGACGGCTACGACTCGCCCTGGACCTTCCGCAACCGGCCCGACTACTGCGACGCGATCCGCGCGCTGCGCAAGCCGGTGGTCTGCGCCATCAACGGCTATGCGCTGGGCGGCGGCCTCGAGACCGCGATGTCCTGCGACATCCGCATCGCGGCCGACCACGCGAAGCTCGGTGCGCCCGAGGTCAAGCTCGGCTGGATCGGCGGCGGCGGCATGTCGTACATGCTGGCCCACAGCATCGGGCCGTCGAACGCATCGCTGATGCTCATGGGCGGCGACCCGATCAGCGCGCAGCAGGCGTTGCAATGGGGCCTGGTGAGCGAACTGGTGCCGGCGGCCGAGCTGCTGGCGCACGCGCAGGCCATCGCTGCCACGCTCGCGAGCCGGCCGCCGATCGCCGTCGAGACGGCCAAGGCCAACGTGCGCGCCGCCTACGCGATGCCGCTGGAAATGGCGATCCAGTACGAGCGCGACCTGCAGACCGTGTGCTTCGCCACCGACGACGCCAAGGAGGGCCGCGCGGCCTTCAAGGCACGCCGTCCTGCACAGTTCAGGGGGTGTTGAATGCAGCCATGGCATGACTCCCTGAGCGTGCAGGCGACGCTGCCGCGCGATGCCGAGCGCGCGCTGCTGGTCGGCCGCGTCTGGGTGCCGGGGCCCGGCGGCGGGCCCACGCTGGTCACGGTGCGTGAGGGGCAACTGTTCGACATCGGCGCGCTGGCGCCCACGATGTCGGCGCTGCTCGACCGCCAGGACGCCGCCGAGGCGATCCGCTCGGCTCCAGGCCGCGCGCTCGGTCCGCTGTCCGACTGGCTGGCCGAGACCGCTGCCCACGGGCCGGACATCGGCCGCCGGCACCTGCTGGCCCCGAACGACCTGCAGGTGGTGAAGGCAGCCGGCGTGACCTTCGCGGCCAGCATGGTCGAGCGCGTGATCGAGGAGCAGGCGCGCGGCGACGCGGGCCGTGCCGAAGCCGTGCGCCGCCAGGTCGTGGCCGTGGTCGGCGACGACCTCTCGGGCATCCGCCCCGGTTCGCCCGAGGCCGACCGGCTCAAGGCGGTGCTGCTGGCGCAGGGCCTGTGGTCGCAGTACCTCGAGGTCGGCATCGGACCCGACGCCGAGGTCTTCACCAAGGCCGCGCCGCTGGCTTCGGTGGGCACCGGCGTGCAGGTCGGCCTGCATCCGGGCTCGACCTGGAACAACCCCGAGCCCGAGGTGGTGCTGGTGGTCGATGCGCGCGGCCAGGTGGTGGGCGCCACGCTCGGCAACGACGTCAACCTGCGCGACTTCGAGGGCCGCAGCGCATTGCTGTTGGGCAAGGCCAAGGACAACAACGGCGCCTGCGCCATCGGCCCCTTCATCCGCCTGTTCGACGCGCACTTCGGCATCGACGACGTGCGCACCACCGTGGTGTCGCTGCGCGTCGAAGGCGAGGACGACGGCTTCGTGCTCGAGGGCGCAAGCTCGATGGCGCAGATCAGCCGCGATCCGCTGGAACTGGTGCGCCATGCCATGGGCGCGCACCACCAGTACCCCGACGGCATCCTGCTGTTCTGCGGCACGATGTTCGCGCCCATCCAGGACCGCGATGCACCGGGCGCCGGCTTCACCCACCACGTAGGCGACCGGGTGGCGATCCATGCGGAGCGGCTGGGCACGCTGGTCAACCGGGTGGGACGCAGCGACGTGATTCCGCCGTGGACCTTCGGCATCGGCGCGCTGATGCACAACCTGGCCGCGCGGGGGCTGTTGGGCACGGCAGCATGAGGCCGCTGCTCCGCAGCGTGCTGCCGGTTGGCGGCAAAATGCGGGGCCCGCCCATGAACGACAACAACGACAAAGACAACGACAAGCGCCAGACCCGCCGCCGGTTCGGCACCAACTCGGTCACCATGGCCGATGTCGCGCGGGTGGCCGGGGTGTCGGCGCAGACGGTCTCGCGCGTGCTGCGCGAGCCCGGCGGCTGCTCGCCGCAGACGGTCGAGCGCGTGCGCGAGGCGGTCCGCGCCACGCAGTACGTGCAGAACCATGCGGCCAGCCACCTGGCCTCCAACCGCAGCATGACGGTGGCGGCGGTGATCCCGCAGATCGCTGCATCGATCTTCGCGGAGACCCTGCAGGGCCTGTCGAACGTGCTGCTGCAGGCGGGCTACCAGGTGATCATCGGCCACAGCGACTACAGCCACGAGCGCGAAGAGGCCGTGGTGCGCAACCTGCTCGGGCGCCGGCCCGATGCCTTCTTCCTGGTCGGCACGCATCACACCGACGCGGTGCGCGACATGCTTGCGCGCGCCGCGATCCCGGTGGTCGAGAGTTGGGCCTGGACCGACACGCCCATCGACCAGCTGGTGGGCTTTTCCAACCAGGCGGCGCTGTCGGAGGCGGTGGCCTACGCGCGGCGGCGCGGCTATGCCCGGCCGACCTTCGTCGGCTCGCTGCGCCCCGGCGACGACCGCGCACGGGAGCGGCTGGACGGCTATCTGGCGGGCGTGGCACAGCACTACCCGGGCTTCGTGCCGCGCACCGTGGTGGCGGAAGACCTGCCCTACACCATGACCAGCGGCCGGGCGTTGCTGGACACCGCCCGCGAACGCCATCCCGACAGCGACCTGCTGCTGTTCTCGAGCGATCTGCTGGCCGCAGGCGCCTTGCTCGCCTGCCAGCGCCAGGGCATCGCGGTGCCGCAGACACTGGCCATCATGGGCTTCGGCGACTACGAGGTCGCGAGTGAATTGAACCCCGGCCTCACGACCATCGCGGTGCCGACCGTCCGCATGGGCGAGGAAGCGGCACGCATCCTGGTCCGGCGCCTGCGCAACGAGATGCCCGAGACGCGCACGGTCGACCTGGGCTTCGAACTGGTGGCGCGCGGGAGTGCGTGATGGCGCCTTCCGTCATCCCGACGCGGCCGGAGGGGCGCCCCGGCGGCGCGTCAGGGCGCAGGCCTTCACGTCCCCCGATGCAGCACCACGCGCGCCTCGATGGCCCGCGCCCTCAGCTGGCCGCACCCGCCATCGACGTCCTGCCCGGCCGAGTAGCGGAGCTTGGTCAGGATGCCGCGCTGAAGCAGCGTGCGGGCGATCCGTTCGCAGCGCTCCCGTTGCGGGCGGTGGAAGGCCACACCGTCCACCGTGTTGAAAGGGATCATGTTGAGCACGCCGTACTTGCCGCCCAGCAATCTGACGATGCCTTCGATCTCCTCGTCGCTGTCGTTGACGCCGTCCATCAGGGTCCACTGGTACTGGACGGGGTAGCCGGAGGCGCGCGCGTAGCGTTCGCTCGCCGCGACCAGTTCCTCGGGTGACATGTGCGGCGCGCGGGGCAGCAGGGTTCGGCGCAGCGCGGCGTCGGTCGTGTGCAGCGAGAGCGCCAGCGCGGGCTTCACCGCGCTCCGCTGCAGGCGCTCGAAGGCGCGCGGATCGCCCACGGTGGAGAACACCAGGTTCTTGTGGCCGATGTTGCCCGCCGTGCCGAGCAGCTCGATCGCTTCCATCACGTTGTCCAGGTTGTGCGCCGGTTCACCCATGCCCATGAACACCACCTTGGTGACGGCGCGACGCTGGCGCGCGAGCACGACCTGAGCGACGATTTCCGCGCTGCCGACCTGGCGCAGCAGCCCGTCACGCCCGGTCATGCAGAACTGGCAGCCGACCGCGCATCCCACCTGCGACGAGACGCACAGGCCGCCGCGCGGCAGCAGCACGCTTTCCACCGTCTGGCCGTCCGCCAGCGCCACGAGCAGGCGCTCGGAACCGTCGGCCCCGGGATGGACGGCGTCGATGCGCGCCAGCCCCGCGAGCTCGGCCTCGATGCGCGGCATCGCGGCCAGCAGAGAAGCGGGGAAGAAGGTGTGCGGTCGGCGCCGGCCACTGTCCTGCGGCCGCGCATGCGACCACATGCGCAGGATGCGGTGTTCGTGCAGCGGGCCGGCGCCGGCGTCCTGCAGCCGTTGCCTCAGTTCATGGATTTGCATGGGCTGCCCTGGAAAAAAAAGCCTTGCAAGTCCTCACTCTTGGTTCGTAAGCGCATGGCCGCTCCATCTTGACGGAGTGTCAGCTCCGGGACGCGGAGGATAGACTTCCGCCGCCAGAACCAGACATTTGCCGCGGGACCTTGCGTAGAAAAGCGAGATGAAATCAGATACTAACTGTCGTGTTGGAACTGTCCCCATGCTGGCCGAGACCGCTGCCGACAACGTGCCACGGATCGTGCGAATCCGCGTTTCCGACCGAGCCATTCCAAGACTGTGCTGAGGGGCCATGCTGTTGTATTTTTTCGATCTCGCCGGCGTCGCCGTATTCGCGATCAGCGGCGTGCTGGCGGCGGGCCACGCGGGGCTCGACTGGCTGGGCGTGGTGGTGATTGCTTCCGTCACAGCCGTGGGCGGCGGCACCTTGCGTGACCTGCTGCTTGACCGCCATCCGGTGTTCTGGATCCGGGACGTGCGTTACGTGTACGCGATTCTTGGGGCAACCGCGGTCGGCATCGCATGGGTGCATTTCGGACCGTTGCCGGAGCATGCGCTGGCATTGGCTGATGCAGTGGGACTGGGGCTTTTCGCCATCACTGGTGCGCAGATTGCGGAAGAACAACGCCTGCCTGCAGTCGTCGTGACACTGATCGGCACGATGACCGGCGCAGCAGGCGGCTTGCTGCGCGATGTGTTCACTGCGCACGTTCCGCTGCTTCTGAGTAGCGGTATCTACGGCTCCGCCGCCATCGTGGGCATCGCAGCCTATCTATTACTTCAGGCTGCTGGCACATCAAGGCGCTGGGCCTTTCATGCAGGTGTAGTGCTGATCGTGATGTTGCGGCTGGGCGGCATCTACGAGGGCTGGCATTTGCCGGTGCTGCGCCTACCGACCTAGATTGGCGGCGTTCCATCGGCATTGCCGACGAGCAATGAACCCATCAACGAAGCTTTGGGTTGAGCTTCGTTTTCGTCGGGACAGCACGTCCTGTTGGCCTGCCAGGCCGAACTCAACGACATAGCCCGCCATCGCCAGTACCGAACAGGCAACCCCGCGAATGAAGGTCATGCGCGAAAACGGAACGACTTCATACTCATCGGTAGCATCCACGGCCATGGACACGATCAACAGCATTCAGACGGCCATCGGCGCCTTACAGCAGTCAATCAATGCCGCCGTGGTCGATATGGCGAACGCCAAGACACTGGACGAGGCGAAGGCGGCTCAGCAGCGATTGATGGCATTCATGGAACAGATGGCAAGGCTGGAGCAGCAGTTGCAGGATGTGAAGGTCAAGCAGATCAACAAGGCGCCGGAGATGAAGCAGAAGGTGTGAAGTGAAAGGAAGTCAATTCCCCCAATGAAAATCCCGTAAACGGTCCAGCGCCGGAGATCGTCTTCACGGCAGAATAGGGCCAAGAGCGATATGCCCGGAAGATTGCAGCAAAGCGACGATGTCCCATGGTCCGTATTGAGCGTCCTCAACTCCACATCAGGACCGCAACATCGGCGGATGCCCACAGCCTGGCTGCACTTTCGATTCAGGTCTGGCTGAGCACCTATGCGACGGCGGGCGTCAACCAGGCTGCTGCACGCTTCGTACTCTCGGAATTCAGCGTGGAAAATTTTGTCAGGTTAAGCACTGACAGAACCGTGGCCCTGTTGGTGGCGGAAGAGGGCAAGGCACTGACCGGCTATGCGCTTTCCCGTTTTGGCTGCATCAGCCCGCTCGGATCAGGTCCTGACACCGAGATGGCTACGCTCTACGTGCAGGAGCCTTCCACACACAGGGGCGTCGGCACGGCCCTCTTGGCGAAGACTCGCGCTGTGGTTCACGAGCGAACTGGAGCTGACGACATCTGGTTGTCAGTGAAGGCGGACAACCTTAGAGCACAAGCGTTCTACCGGCAGAGGGGATTCATGATGCGCGGAACCACTCAGTTTGTTCTTGAGCAGGTCGCATATGAAAACTTTGTCTTCGTTGCGACAGCACAGACTTAGGACAGGGCCCGGATGTGCCCGAACTCCTTCGGTACTCCACGAGCGAAAAAAAGCCCCAAGTACTGATTTCCTTGGGCTTCTGAACTCCCGCGAGCTATCGTGGAAGCTGTCTTGGTGGCTCTTCACGGAAGAGCTACCTAAACCCATACGGGTGCAAGAAAAGCCGGTTCAATCAACAACTTGCAGCACTCATCAGGGGGGCTGAGTCTTCGCTTTCCAGCGCGTACTGGACTGGCGGCCTCGCGCCGTCCTCCGAGGTCATCGTGCTGTACCCGGTCAGGCCGGTTTGACGAAGCCAGGGCTCACCGAGTTGAAGGACTTCGCTGCCGCTACGCGGGTACAGCTGGGAGGGGGCAGGTCATGCCGCGTATTAATTCGCCGCGTCCGAACTTCGGTGATGCTGAACGATGTTTTCCGCGTCAGAAGTCCACGCGGAGTGTCACGCCGAGAGTCCGCGGCGTTCCTACGGAAGCGACATAGGCGCCGTTGGCGGTCGCGGTCACCGCCTGAAAATAGCGCTTGTCCATGGCGTTGCGCAACCACAGCGACAAGCTCCAGAGCTGGCTGCCGCGAACCAGTTCCCAGCGCGTGGCGAAGTTCAGCACACCGTAGGCCGGCATGCGCGAATACACCGACGCATCCAGCGTCCCGTCCTGGCCGGACCGCCAGGCGTAAGCGGCCGAGACCGCATGCGTCAGCGAAGGTGACCAGCGATAGCGGTACTCGCCGCCGACGTTGAGGATCCAGCGCGGCGCGCCGGCCACCCGCCGCCCTGACAAGTCGCAGCGCGCCGCAGGCTGCGGTATGGCAACTTCCGACGGGCACGGGGCGTTGTCGTAGCGCATGTAGCGGGCGTCGTTGAACGACGCGTTCGACCACAGCGTCAGGCCGCGCATCGGCAGCGCCTTCAGCTCGAGCTCCACACCGCGCGAGCGCAGGTCTCCGGCGTTCGTGAGGATCTGCACGTAGTTGCCGACCCCCGCGCCCGAGGGCTTCAGGTAGGCCGTCTGGTAGCCCCGCACGACGGCCGCGAAGGCGTTCATGTTGAGCTGCAGGCGGTCGTCGAGAAAGCGGCTCTTGATGCCGAGGTCGAGGCTGTTGATGCGTTCCGGCCCGACCAGCAGCGACTGCACGCCCAGCGGCCCCGGTGCGGCGCCTGGCCCGGCCAGGTTGATGCCACCGGACTTCTCGCCGTGCGACAGGCTCGCATAGCCAAGCAGGGCCGGTGCGAAGCGGTAGCTCGCGCTCAGCAGCGCCGACGGGCTGGTCTGCCGGATGCGCAGCGGCCCAGTGTCGTAGGCGCCGAGCACCAGCGGGTTGTTGCGCAGGAAGGCGGTCGCCCGCGAGCCGCCCGTCGAGTTGTCGCGATCGATGCGCGCCTTCTTGTCCTCCTGCGTCACCCGCAGCCCGGCCGTGAGGTCGAGTTCCGGCGTGGCATGCCAGGTGGCTTGTGAGAACAGCGCTTGGCTCTGCGTGTCGAGCGCACCGAAATTGATGCTGGACGAATTGGCGAACACCGGCACGGCGGTGCCCTGCAGCACGATGTCGGCCCGCGGGCCGAAGTCGGTCCAACCCTGATTGCGCAGGCGCTGGCGCAACAGGTACGCACCCACCACGTAGTCGACGGGGCCGCCGGTCGGGCCGGCCAGCCGCAGCTCCTGCGACACCTGCTGCTGATTCACGGTGCTGCCGCCTTCGAGCAGCACGGGGATGTTCAGGCTGTCGTTCGTGATCCGTGTGAAGCGCCAGTCGCGCGCGGCGGTGATCGACGTGATCTCCGCGCCCGAGGCGAGCTTCCAGCGTGCTTCGGCAGACAGCGCGTCCTGGTCGCTGCGCACCGACTCCTCGCCGTCAATGTTGACTTCGTGCCGCCGTGAGTCGGTGACGATGCCGGTCGCGCCACCGGCCAGCGCGCGCTGCATCGCGAGGCCCGGCCCGAGCCCGTAGGTCACGGTGGTGCCGGCGCTCGAACGCTCACGGTGGTGTTCGGCGATCAGGCGCAGGCTGAAGCCGTCGCTGCCGCGCACCAGCAACTGTCCGCGCACGCCGGAGCGGTCGCCGCCGCCGAGCTTGTCGCCGTCGTGGAGGTTGGTGATCGCGCCGCCCTCGTGCGCGCCGTACACGAGGAGTCGCCCGGCCACATCGTCGGCCAGCGCCCCCGAAAAGATCGCCTGCCCTTGTGCCAGACCACGCTGGCCGGCCGACCACTGCAGGCTGCGTTCGGTGTCGAAGGTGGGTGGGCGCGTGTGGATGCTCAGCACGCCGGCGGTGGTGTTCTTGCCGAACAGCGTGCCCTGCGGCCCGCGCAACAGCTCGATGCGCTCGATGTCCAGCAGGTCGAAGGCCGCCATGCCGGTGCGGCCGAGGTACACGTTGTCGACATACACGCCGGTGCTGCCCTCGAGCCCGTCGTTGCTCGGATTGAGGCCGATGCCGCGCACCGCGAGGCTCATCCGGCGCGCGTCCGGCGTCGCGATGCTGGTGCTCGGCAACTGCTGCGCGAGGTCGTCGATGTGCTCGACATGCTGCGCCTCGAGGTCGCGCCCTTCGAGCACCGTGATCGGCACCGGCACGGCCTGCGCGGCCTCGTCGCGGCCCCGCGCGTTCACCGTCACCGTCGCCAGCGACGCCGGGTCCTCAGGCTGTGCGACCGCGGCAATGCTGGCACTGGAAAGGACGAGGCCCCAGGCCGCCGTGCGACGCCGTGATGCGCCACGCGCAACGCGTTGCTTGATCTGCATGGGTCATGGAAGGCGTCGCCTCCTGCTGTTGGTTCGGGCGCTACTGTAAGCGGCAGTCCGTGTCACTTCGTTCTCAAGGCGCAGCGTTGGGTGCAGCGTTTCCGGGGCCTTTGCAAGGCAGAACCAGGCGAAAGGTCGAGCCTTCGGCGCCCGTGTCGATCAGCCGCACGTCACCGCCGTGGCGCCGTGCAATCTCGCGCGCCAGATGCAGGCCCAAGCCCGATCCCGCGACGGTCGCGACCGCGTCGGATCGGAAGTATTTTTCGAAGATGCGCGCCACATCCGCATCCGCCACCCCGGCGCCCTGGTCGGCCACGTCGATCTGCGCCGCGTCGCCGACCCGAAGCAACGTGACGCGCACGCTGCTCTCCGAGGGCGAGTACTTCAGTGCGTTGTGCATCAGGTTCTGCAGCGCGATCTCGATCAACGAACGGTCGCCCCGGACCTCGGCCAGCGGATGCGGCATCGTCAGCTGCAGGCGCTCCGACCCGTGCAGGTTGAAGCTGTCGCACATGCCGCGCGCCAACGCTTCCATGTCGATGGGCTCCAGCCGCAGTGCGCGCTGCTCCAGGTGCAGGCGGTCGGCGACGAGAATATTCTCGATCAGCATCGACAGCCGCTGCACCGAGCGACGGATCCGTCCGGTGCGCAGCTTGACGGCCGGTTCGGCACCGAACTTCGACAGATCGAGCGATTGCGCCGCCGCATCGATCACGGCCAGCGGCGTGCGGAACTCGTGCGACACCATGGAGACGAACTCGTGTTGCTGCTCGGCACTCCGGCGCGTGACGTCGAGCGACTGCAGCAGGCGCGTTTCCAGCCGGCTGCGCTTGGCAATTTCGTCGCGCAGCGCAACGTTGGCGCCCGCCAGTTCGGCGGTGCGGCGTTCCACCGTGGACTCGAGCAACTGTTCGGCCTCGATGTGCATCGACAGCGCACGCTCTCGATGCGCGCGCACATCGCGCTCGGCGCGGCGCGTGCGGTCGGCCACCGCCACGTTCAGCAGAATCAGGTGCGTGAGAGTGCCGACCATGTAGAGGTGTTCGGGCGCAGCACCGGGCACCCGATCGCCAAGCCAGAGCTTCAGCAGGCTGTAGAGCGCGATCACGGTGCCGATCGAAAAGGCCGATGCCGGCAGCAGGTACTGGAACTGGCGGCGCACCAGCAGCAAATAGCAGACGAAAAGGGCACCGAAGAGGGTCGACACGGCGCTGCCGACGCCGACCCAGACGCCGATCCATGTGTGGAAGTCCGTCAGGGCCAGGCCCAGCGCCACCAGGTTGAACACGGCAACTGCGTTGAAGAAGCGCGCCGCGGGCGGCCAGTGCTGCCGGAAGCCGAACATGCGGGCCATGAACAAGGTCGCGACCACATTGAAGAAGCAGTTCACCGCCTGAACCGCCTGGGCCACGCGCTCCGGGCGCGTGTCCAGCACCCATTCGGCCAGATAGCCCAGCCGCGTGGTGGTGAGCAGGACGGTGCAGAGCACGTAGAGCGCGTAGTGGCCGTAGAGCGTGTCCTTCAGCCACACCATGAAGATCAGGTTCATGCAGACCCCCAGCAACGCTGCGCCCAGCAGCACGCCGATGGCCGTGTAGTCCTGCGTCTGGAAGCGGTCGAAGCCGGCGGGTTGCCACAGGTCCAGCTCGGCGCGCAGCGGCGGGCCGTCGTTGCGCAGCCGCAGGAAGTAGTCGCCGGCGGTCGTCACCACATCGATCGGGAAGACGAAGTTGTGGTCGGGGACGGGGCGGTCGACGAAGGCCCGGCGGTCGCCCAGCGGGGTCTCGACGAAGCCGCCGCGGCCGTCGGGCGCATACAGCGTGGCCTCGTTCATGCGCGCCGGCCGCAGGCGCAGCAGCCAGCGCGAAGGGGCGTCCGGCGTGCGCGCCAGCGAGAAGCGCAGCCACACCGCGTCGCGGGTGTAGCCGGCTTCGACGGGGCCGTCCACCGGCTCGAAGCCGTGCTGTTGCGGCTCGCGCGACACATCGTCGACGCGCCACTGGCCGGAGGGATCGTTCTGCCGCGCCAGGGCGCCCGTGAGGTCGACCGCCCGCTCGAGCCCGTCGGCGGCGGTCAGCACCACCGCGTGCACGGGCAGGGCGATCGCCAGCCACCCGACGAAGGCGAGCAGGCAGCGGCGCAGCCAGCGAAGCAGGGCGAAGCGGCAGGGGAGAAGCGTGGGCGAGAGAGGCATGGAACGGTCGGCCCCGGCCGGTCGACCCGGCGCTCAGGGGCCGCGAATTTACAGTTTATTCACATGCCATCGACAATTTTGCCCCAGCGCTTCGGATCTACGTGATCGAGGACGACGACGACCTACGGGAAGAAATGTTCTGTGAAGCAATGGGATGGACGCCCCCACCCTTCAACGGCATTTCAGTGCCAGAGTGGAGTGTCAGCCACCACTCGATCCGGAAGGAGCGTCCATCATGCAACTTACGGCAATCGGCCTCGACCTGGCCAAGAACGTATTTCAGGTCCACGGTGTCAACGAGCACGGCAGGGGCGTGCTTCGCAAACAGTTGAGGCGCGACCAGGTGGCGGCGTTCTTCGCCAACTTACCGACGTGCTTGGTGGACATCGAGGCGTGCGCCAGCGCGCATCACTGGGCGCGCAAGCTGCAGGCCATGGGGCACACGGTCAGATTGATGGCCCCGCAGTTCGTTAAGCCATACGTGAAGAGCAACAAGAACGATGTCGCTGACGCGGAGGCGATCTGCGAGGCGGACACACGTCCGTCGATGCGCTTCGTGCCGCTCAAGAACATCGAGCAGCAGGCAGTTCTCTCGCTGCACCGCGTTCGCCAGGGGTTCGTCAAGGCGCGCACGGCTCAGGCGAATCAGATCCGCGGCCTGCTCGGAGAATATGGTCTCATCGTGCCGCAAGGCATTGCCTACCTGACGCAGCGTGTCCCGTCCCTGATCGAGGATGCCTGCAACGAACTGCCAGGCTCATTCCGACTTCTCATTCAACGCCTGCTCGAACACCTCAAGCTACTGCAGCAGCAAGTCGACGAGATCGAGTCACAGATCAAGGCATGGCATCGCTCAAGCGAGGCCAGCAGTCGCCTGGAGCAGATTCCAGGTATCGGACCGCTGACGGCAACGGCACTGGTCGCCAGTGTGGGCGATGCGAAGAATTTCGACAACGGACGTCAGTTCGCTGCGTGGTTGGGTCTCGTGCCCAGACAGCATTCGAGTGGCGGCAAGCCGACGCTCCTGGGCATCAGCAAACGAGGCGACTCCTACCTGAGAACACTGCTTATCCACGGTGCTCGATCTGTGATCTACCAGGCGCAGGCCCGACACCGGGCCAGCGCTCAGGGTTGGCTACTCAAGCTGATCGGTCGGCGCAACGCCAACGTCGCGGCCGTCGCGCTGGCAAACAAGAATGCGAGGATCGTGTGGGCCCTGCTAGTGCGGGGTGAAGGTTTTAGACCGCCCTGCGCGAGCGCAGCGGCGGTCGCGTAGCCAGAAGGTTTCAGAAGAACACAGTCAAGGAGGAATATCTCGCCGATTGCTCAAGCGATCACGCAGTGATGGCATGGCAGGTCAGACCGTGGTTGGCGTAACCCGCTCTTGACAGAGCACCTCGGAGTGCGCTGAAGCTTTGGGGAGCCAGCCAGCAGAACCCATCAGGGACAGCGAATGCTCTCGCGAAAAGTCCGGATGTACGGGTGCAATCTTCACCTCCGCGCCGTTCACAAACTGAAAGCTTGGCAAACCGGGGGCGTCCATGTACGTCAAGAGGTTATTTCTTGTTGAGTTGAGTCTGTCCATGGGCGCGAGCCCGCCGATGCCGCTGTGCGGGCGATGCCAGTTGTAGTGGTGCTGCCAGCTTTTCAGGGCATCGGTTCGATGGGCTGAGTTCTGGTATGGCCATCGATGGCCACGAACAACGTCTCCCAACCCGCGCCATCAACCGAGTCGCGCCGGTTGCCTGTGACGCGGTGGCTGGGGCGCACGATGCGCCCGAGCTTCTTGGTATCGATGTGCAGCAGATCACCGGGTGCCTCATGCTCATAGCGCACGACGGGCTCCACAGGCTCCAGGTCGCTCAACTTGGACAGACCCGCTCGCGCCGCACACGGCTGACCGTGGACTCCGATACACCGACGCTGCGTGCGATGCGCGTCTGCAGCATCCGCCGCTTGCGCAGCTCGACGATGAGCAAGGCCTTGACTGCATCGATGGTCCTTGGGGAGCGGACGGGCCTGGACGACGCATCGGCAAGCGCGGCCTCACCGCCAGCCAGATAGCGACCAAGCCACTTCCTTGCCGTCGGCGCGGTGACGCCATGTGCGGCCGCAGCTCGCACGGCGTCAAGGCCCTCCAAGGTCATCTGCTTGACCATCTCGATTCGGCGGGCAAAGGTAAGTCGGGCATGCTTATGGGTGTTCATCCGGTTGGGCCTCCTGAGTGGATTGGGTGTTTGGCGATTTCCAGTCTCTCAAACCCAATCCGGATGAACACCGGATACAACCTATTGGAGCTTCACAACTAGGGAAACACTTTTGCCTAGGAGTACTCGGACGAAGTAAACGCCCGTTTTTTTGCGGTACAAGCGCGGGGATGAAAATCCCATCTGGTGGCACCCCTGAAAAACAAAAAGCCTTGTAAGTCGTTGACTTACAAGGCTTTTTCTTGACTGGTGGCTCTTCACGGATTCGAACCGCGGACCTGTGGATTATGATTCCATCGCTCTAACCGACTGAGCTAAAGAGCCGAGCCAGAGATTATAGCCCGAGCTTTGTATGCCCCGTCAACTGCCTCGCGGCAATTTGTCGAGTTCTTCGGTCACGAGCCGCACGATCAGCCGGTCCAGCGTCTGCACCGAGTAGTTGCCCACGTCGTGCACGGTCTCGCGGCCCGGGCCGCTCGCGGGACGTTCGGCGTCCTTGTAGGTGAGGAACACGAAGCGCCCGCCGGTGTACTGCGCGATCTGCCGCTGGATGTACTCGCCCTGCTTGTCGAGGCCGCTCGCGCCCACGCTGAACACCTTGATGCCCTTGCCCAGCGCCACCATCATGTCGTCGTCGTACTGCGGGCCGCCGTAGTCCAGGTGCGGCGGCGCATCGGCCAGCAGCACGACCATGCGGGTGGCGCCGCTGCCGCGCCAGCTCAGCTTGTGCACCGTCTCGTGCAGCGCCTCGTTCATCGCTTCCGGGTAGTCGCCGCCGCCATTGGCCTGCAGCGCATTCAGCACGCCCTGGAAGGCGTCGAGGTTGTTCGTGAAGTCGTGGCTGCGCAGCAGGAAGGCATCGCCCTTGTCGCGGTAGGCCACCAGGCCGAAGCAGGTGTCGGGGCGGCTGGGCAGCTGCGCCACTTCGGCGGCGATGGTGCGCAGCGTGCTTTTGAGGCGGCCGATCTCGTCGGCCATCGAGCCGGTGGCGTCGATCAGGAACACCAGGTCGAGTCGCGCGCGGGCCGGCGCCGCGTCGTCCGACAGCACGATGTCGACCGCGCTCTTCTGGCCGCGCTGCAGGAAGCCGCCGGCCTGCCGGCCGTTCTTGCGCACCGCGACTTCGTAGACCTGGCTGGCGTTCGGATCGAAGGCGTCGGGATGCAGCCAGGCGCGGCCGCCGGCATCGGTGCGGGCCCACATCGCGGCGCCGCCGGGGGCGCGCACCGCGACCTCGGCGTCGGGCACGACGGCGCCGCGCGCGGTGCGCACCTGCAGCAGGTAGCGCTGCTGCACGTCGCGGGCACGGTGCACGACGGAGGTGCGATCGCGAAAGCGCAGGTACTCGCCGAAGTCGGCGTTGTCGTCGACCATGCCGGCGGTCACGGGCTGCCGCGGCTGCTGTTGCTGTTGCGGCGGTGCCTGGCGCGGATGCGGCATCGGCAGGATGGAGGGCTCGGTCATGCGAGCCGAGGGTGCGGCGGCCACTGCGGGCGAGGGCGGGGGCGGGGCCGAAGGAATCTCCGCATCGGCAACGGAGCGGTCGGCCAGGGCTTCGCTGGCCGTCGCGCGGTCGCTGCGTTTCTCGCGGGCAGGGCTCGCACGCTCGCGCACCTCGTCGCGTTGGCTGGTCTGCGGATCGCGCCCGGGGACCTCCCTTGTCTGGACCGGACGCGCGCAGTTCTGCGCCGACGGGGCCTGGAAATTCGGCGTGCGCAGGACCGTGGCGCCGCTGGGCCATTGCGGTGGCGTGCCTTGCGCAGGCAGCGACGGTTGGGGTTGCGGCGTAGGCTCGGGCCAGGCGGTGGGGCCTTCGCCCACCATGCTCCTGGCCTGGCAGGCGCTGAGCAGAAACTGCGCGCAGAGCAGGACGACGACGGCGCGCTGGCCACGCGAAACGCGTCGGGCAACGGGACGGAAGGCAGAGGCGGTCGAAGGAGGGACAGAAGGCAGGGTCATCGAGGACTCCGAGGGTGAGTGATGTCCTTGATACGGCCGGCGCAGACCTTCGGGGTTCGTGTCTGCAAAAGAAAACACACGGTGCGAACCCCGAACGCCATGGCCGTCCGTACAAGCTGAGGTGAGAATCTGTCCATGCAGTCCCCCCCGCCCGTCGCGGCTTCCGCGATCCACGCCACCCTGCCGGACGACCAGCTGATGCTTGCCTATGCCGGCGGCGACGCCGCGGCCTTCGACGTGCTCTACGGGCGCCACGAAGGCGCGCTGTACCGCTTCGTGCGGCGACTGATGGGCGTGCGGCTGGCGGCCGAGGTCGACGAGGTGTTCCAGGAAACCTGGGTGCGCATCATCACGGCGCGCGCCAGCTTCTCGCCGCAGGGCGCCGCGTGGCGCACCTGGGCCTTCACCATCGCGCACAACCTGGCGATGGACCGGCTGCGCGCGAGCGGGCGCGAGGTGGTCTTCCACGCGCACGACGAGGACGGCGACGGCGTGGAGGCCGCGCAGCTGTTCGGGCGCGGCATGGTCAACGACCTGGGCCAGCCGATCGACGTCGCACACCCCTCGGCCGAGGACATGGCCTTCTGGCGCTCGGCCGGCCGGCGGCTGCTGAACTGCCTGGACGAACTGCCCGACGATCAGCGCGCCGCCTTTTTGCTGCACCACGAAGACGGCTTCACCGTCGAGGCCCTGGCCGCCACGCTCGAGATCGGCTTCGAGACGGTGCGCAGCCGGCTGCGCTACGGCATGAAGAAGCTGCGCGGCTGCATGGCGCGCTATCTGTCGGCGCTGGGGGAGGGTGCATGAGCGATCTCGACAAACTCGACGATCACGACCTGCGCGACCCGGTGCTGCGGCGTGCGCTCGAGAACGCGCCCGATCAGGCGGCTACGCCCGACTGGCGCCTGGGTCAATCGATCCGAGCGATGGCGCACGAGGCCGTGGCGCCCTCGCTTCCCGAATTGCCGGTGGCTGCGCAACGGCCGTGGTGGCAGCGGCTGCTGGGCATCGGCGCGGGTGGCGGTGTGCCGTGGAATGCGGCTTTCGCGACCGTGCTGGTCGGTGTGCTGGTCACGATGATGTGGCAGCGCGAAGAGGTGCCGGGTGCGCGACTCGATGGTGAGCAGGAGAAGGCTGCGCCGGCGGCCGCCGCGCCGCCGCCGGCGGCCGAGATCGCACAGGGTGTGCCTGCGCCTGCGGCCCCTGCGGCACCCGAGCCCGCGGCGGCACCTGCGCCCAGCGCGCTCGACGCCCAGTTGGCCGAGTCCCGCGCGACCACCGCGGCGGCCACGCGCGCGCTCGACGAGGAAGAAGCCCGTGCGAAGCGCGCACGCCAGGCCGAGACCGAAGCCGCGGCGGCACGCGCGCGGGCACAGAAGAAGGAGGCCCTGCGGCCACCGGCACCGCTGCCGCCGGCACCGGCACTGGTGCTGCCGGATCCGGCCGCTGCACCGGCGCTGGCCGATGCGCCGACCGCCCGCGCGAGCAAGCAGGCGGCAATCATCGAGCGGCGGGCTTTCGCGGCATCGCAGGAAGCCACTCCCTCGGCCGCAGCGCCGCGCGCGGCACCGGCTCCTGCGCCCGCGGCGGCACCGGCCGCCCCGGCGCCACCGAGCTTTGCCGCGTTGTCGCAATGGACCGTGCTGCACATCACGCGCCCCGATGGCGAAACGCGCAGCCTGCAGCGGGCCGAGGCGCGCGAACTGGGCGCGCTGATCGGTTCGGCGGCGTTGGCGGGCGTGGGCGCCCGGCCGCTGCGCGGCAAGGTCGATTGGCGCATCACGCTGGCGCGCAATGGCGAGTCACTGGCCGTGCTGGAACTGGTCGGCGGCCAGGTGCGCTGGCGCGAGGAGGGTGTGGCGCCGGGCATCGGTTCGCCCGGGGCCGGCGCCATGAAAGGCTTGCGCGCCGCGCTGGAAGAAGCGAGCGCGCCTCAGCCGCCGTCACCGACACGCTGAGGCGTTGCCGGTGGCAGCAGCACGGCCTCAGTCGTGCGTGAAGGCGGCCTTGCGCTTGTTCACGAAGGCGTCCATGCCTTCCTTCTGGTCGTGGGTGGCGAACAGCGCGTGGAACAGCCGGCGCTCGAACATCACGCCGTCGGACAGGCCGCTCTCGAAGGCGCGGTTGACCGATTCCTTGGCCGCCATCACAGCGATCTGCGAGAAGTCGGCGATCTGCAGCGCGGCGCCCAGCGCCTCGTCGGCCAGCTTGTCGAAGGGCACCACCCGGCTCACCAGGCCGGCGCGCTCGGCTTCGGCGGCGTCCATCATGCGGCCCGTGAGCGCCATGTCCATGGCCTTGCTCTTGCCGACCGCGCGCGGCAGGCGCTGCGTGCCGCCGGCACCGGGGATCACGCCCAGCTTGATCTCGGGCTGGCCGAACTTGGCGTTGTCGGCCGCGATGATGAAGTCGCACATCATGGCCAGCTCGCAGCCGCCGCCCAGCGCGAAGCCCGACACGGCCGCGATCACCGGCTTGCGGATGCTGCGGATGGTTTCCCAGTTGCGCGTGATGTAGTCGCCCTTGTAGGCATCGACGAAGCTGTACTTGGCCATCGCCGAAATGTCGGCGCCGGCCGCGAAGGCGCGCTCGCTGCCGGTGAGGACGATGCAGCCGATCGCCGGGTCGGCGTCGAAGGCTTTGAGCGCGGTGCCCAGCTCGGTCATCAGCGCATCGTTGAGCGCGTTCAGCGCCTTGGGGCGGTTCAGGGTGATGACGCCGACCTTGCCGGCCTCGGTGCGCACTTCGATGTTTTCGTAGCTCATGCTGTCTCCGTGAGAGGTAAAGGAATGGGGGGATGCGGGCCACTATAACCAGCGGGGCGACGCAGGATTGCTGGACTTGTTGCGAATAACTCGCATCTAGAATGCGCCATCGATATGGAGTTGCCCATGGAAGAAAACGCCGTTCTGTTGCGCGCCTACGCCCGGGCGCAGGAGCGCTGTTCGCGCCTGCTGGCCGAGCAGGCTGCGCAGATCGTGCGGCTGCGCGCCGCGCTGATCGTGCGCGATTCGGCGCTGGCCATGGTGCGCGAAGCCCTGGCAGTGCCCGCTACCGGCGTGTCGCTGCCCAAGCGGCTGCAGAACCTGCTGCTGCCCGCGCGGCGCCGTGCCACGCGCTCCTCCATGCCCGAAGCCGACCTGCGCGAGAAGGCGGTGCTGTGCGTGGGGCGGGCCGAAGAGGCCTCGGCCATGGCGCGCCAGCTGGTGGAGATCGCGGGCGGCCGCTACCTGCACCACGACGGCCAGGACGATGTCGACGTCGACGCGGCAGCCCTCGAGGCCAGCCTGCGCGCGGCCGACCTGGTGATCTGCCAGACCGGCTGCATGAGCCACGGCGCCTACTGGCGCGTGCAGGACCACTGCCGCCGCACCGGCAAGCCCTGCGTGCTGGTGGGGCAGGAACAGCCGATCCGGATCGTGCGGCGCGGGGAGGTGATCGCGTCCGAAGCCGGCAGCTAGGCCAGCCAGGTTGAAAGTTTGGCCGCGTCCTGGGCGAACAGCCGCCTGGTCGTCTCGCCGATCGGCAGCGTGAGTGTCAGCCGCAGCAGGCGCTTGTCGCGCGCCACCAGCGCCGTCGCCTTCTTGTGCGCATCGCCGAGGTAGAGCGCCAGGTCGTCCAGCTTGGCCAGGCGCCAGCCTTGTGCGGGCCGGCCCTTGGTCGCAGGCAGCTCGATGCCGATCCATTCGTCGCCGGCCGAGAAGCCGGCCTTCTCCGCGGCGCTGCCGCGCAGCACCACCTTCACCTGCACGCTGCCGTTGGTTTCGGCCACGCGCAGGCCCAGCGCCTGGGCGCGCTGCGCCGGATCGTCGAGCGTGGCCACGCCGTGCGCGCGCAGCAGTTCCGACAGGGGCAGTTCGCCGGTGCCGTGCACCCATTGCGCGAGCTCGGGTGCGAAGGAGCGTTTGCCCACCGTTTCCAGCGCCGCCGCGATCATCGCTTCGTCGATCGGACCGCCTTCGCTGCGCGTCCACAGCAGGCGCATCACCTCGTCGAGCGTGCCCTGGCCCTCGCGCCGCAGCGTGAGGTCCAGGCACAGCGCGACCAGCGCGCCCTTGGTGTAGTAGCTGATGGTCTGGTTGGCGGTCTGCTCGTCCTGGCGGTAGTACTTGACCCAGGCGTCGAAGCTGGCCTCGGCCACCGACTGCACCTGCCGGCCGGGCGCCTGCAGCACCTGGTTGAGGGTCTTGTTGAGCAGCTTGAGGTAGGTCGCGTCGTCGATGCGGCCGGCGCGGCGCAGCAGCAGGTCGTCGTAGTAGCTGGTGAAGCCCTCGAAGAACCACAGCAGCTGCGTGTAGTTCTCCTGCGCGTAGTCGTAGCGCTCGAACTCGGCGGGCCGCAGCCGCTTGACGTTCCAGGTGTGGAAGTACTCGTGGCTGATCAGGCCCAGCAGCGTGGTGTAGCCCTCGGGCTGCTTCTTGGCGCCGCGCTGCGGCAGGTCGTGGCGCGTGCAGATCAGCGCGGTCGAGTGGCGGTGCTCGAGCCCGCCGTAGCCGTCGTCGACCGCGTTGAGCATGAACACGTAGCGGTCGTGCGGCGGCTTGCCGCCACCGCGCTTGCCCACCTTGTCGCCGTGCCAGAAGCGCATCAGCGTCTCGCAGATCGCCTGCGTGTCGGCCACCAGCCGTTCGCCGTCGAAGGCCGCGGTCACGCCGGCCACCACGAAGCGGTGCGGCACGCCGCCGGCCTCGAAGCTGGCGCTCCAGAAGTCGCCGAGCTCGACCGGGCTGTCGGCCAGTTCGTCGTAGTTGTCGGCGCGGTAGAGGCCGAAGCCGCGCGCGTCGGCCTTGGCGGGCCGCAGTGCGGTGGCGCACTGCCAGCGCGGGCGGCCGGTGGCCGGAGCGGGCGCCACGATCTCGAGCGCATGCGGCAGGCCGGTCTGGCCATCGACCTGCAGGCACAGGCTGGTGCCGTTGAAGAAGCCGCGGTCGGCGTCGAGCCAGGCGGTGCGCACCGAGTGGTCGTAGGCGCAGACTTCGTAGCGCAGCACCAGCGGCTTGCCGGCCACGCAATCGGTCTGCCAGCTGTGCTTGTCGAGTTGCGTCAGCACCACCTTGCGCCGGCCCTGCGAGGCGCGCAGCTGCTGCAGGTTCTTTGCGAACTCGCGCACCAGGTAGCTGCCCGGAATCCACACCGGCAGCGCCACGCGCTGCAGTGCGGCGGGTGAAGCGATGGTCAGCGTGACGGCGAACAGGTGCGCATGCGGGTCCGCGCATTCCACGCGGTAGTGGATGGCCTCGGTGGCGGCCATCAGTTGGCCGCGGAAAGCATCTTCTCGACCTGGGCGGCCGGGATCGCACCCGGCGCGCGGGTGCCGTTGGCGAAGATCACGGTCGGCGTGCCGGTGATGTTGTACTTGCGGCCGAACTCGATGTTGCGTTGCAGGGCCGCGGTGTCGCAGCTGCCCGCGGCCGGCTTGACGTTGGCGCTCATCCAGTCGTCCCAGGTCTTGGCCTTGTCCTTGCTGCACCAGATGTCGCGCGACTTGGCGTTCGAGTCCGCGCCCAGCACCGGGTAGAGGAACAGGTAGACCGTGACGTTGTCGACGTTCTTCATCTCGCGCTCGAACTGCTTGCAGTAGCCGCAGTTCGGGTCCTCGAAGACCGCCAGCTTGCGCTTGCCGTTGCCGCGCACGATCTTGAAGGCGTCCTTGACCGGCAGCTTGTCGAAGTCGACCGTGCTGAGTTTCTCGACCCGTTCCTCGGTGAGGTTGCGGCGCGCCTGCACGTCGATCAGGTTGCCCTGCAGCAGGTAGTTGCCCTGCTCGTCGGTGTAGTAGATCTCGAAGCCGTTGATGCGGACCTCGTAGATGCCCGCCACCGGTGTCTTGCGCACCTCGTCGATGTTGGCGAACTGCGGAATGCGCGAGGCCAGGTTCTTGCGGATGTCGGCTTCACCGGCGACGGCCGCCAGGGCGCTGCCCAGCGCGAGCGCGGCGAAGAGGAGGCGGAGAGTTTTCATGTCTGACCGAGTTTCGTTGTTCGCGGAAGTTCAAGAGATGCAGTGCGCGCGCTCACCGGATGCCTATTGCGTGGCCAGCGATCCAGTGCTTGAGCAGGCGGGTGCGATCGAAACCGCGCATGCCCCAGTTGCGCAGCGCCGGCAGCGGGTCGGTGCTGTGCGCGAACAGTTGCTGCAGGCCGTCGGTGGCCAGGCTCATCGAGAGCACATCGGTACGGCGCGCGCGTTCGTAGCGGCGCAGCAGGCGCGCATCGCCCACGCTGCGCCAGTACTCGCGGTCCTTGAGCACGTCGGCCAGCACGGCCACGTCCGCCAGCCCCAGGTTCAGGCCCTGGCCCGCCAGCGGGTGCACGGTGTGGGCCGCGTCGCCGGCCAGCGCCCAGGCCTTGCCGTCGGCGCCTGCGAAGCGGCCGGTCCAGCGGTCGGCGATGGCGCGTTGCAGCGGCCACGCGGCACGTTCGCTGGTCAGCGTGAGCGCCCCCAGCGCATCGTGGCTGGCCTCGCGCACCGCGGCATTGAAGTCGTCGGCGCCGAGCGCCAGCAGCGCGGGGGCGCGCAGTTGCTCGACCGACCACACCAGCGCCAGCGCGCGGCCGTCGGCGCCGCCCAGCGGCAGCAGGGCCAGCACCTCGCCCTTGTCGTTGAACCACTGGCGCGCGATGCCGTCGTGCGGCCGTTCGGCGTCGAGCCGGGCGGCGATGGCGTGCTGCGGATAGCGCGTGACCTCGTAGCTCACGCCCAGCGCTTCGCGCGTCGCGCTGGCCTTGCCTTCGCAGACCACGGTCAGGGCCGCGGTCGCGGGCGCGGACACGACATCGATCAGCGGCTGGAAGCGCACCGCGTCGGCCAGTTGCCGTTCGAGCGCGGGCACGTCGACGATCCAGGCCAGCGCCTCGACCTTCTGCGCCGCGGCCTCGAAGCGCACGTGGCCGCCGTCGTCGCCGTTCACGCGCATCTCGCGCACCGGCGTGGCGTGGGCCGCATCGGGCCAGGCGCGCAGCGATTCGAGCAGCGTTTTCGACGCGGCATTGAGTGCGTAGGCACGCACGTCCTGGGTGGGATGTTCGGATGGCGCGGTGGCGGCGGGCGCGACGAGCGCCACGCGCACCCGTTCGCGCGCCAGCAGCAGCGCCAGCGTGCGGCCGACGATGCCGCCGCCGCGAATGCAAACCTCGGGAGAAAGGGCCATCGGGGCATTGTAGGAGCGCCCTTCGTGCACCCTGGCGAAGCGAGGACAATCGCGCCTTCGCCGTCCCGAGGGTTCCGACCGTGACCGACTCCGCTTTCGACCTGCGCGCCACCATCGCGCACCTCTTCGTCTACCCGATCAAATCCTGCGCCGGGGTCGAGCTGCCCGAGGTGCTGCTGACCGAGACCGGGCTGGAATTCGACCGTGCCTGGATGGTGGTCGACGCGCAGGGCGAGTTCGTCACTCAGCGCGAGCTGCCGCGCATGGCGCTGATCCAGCCGACCCTGAAGCACATGGAGATGGTGCTGCGCGCGCCCGGCATGCTGGCGCTGCACGTCGCCTTCGACCGGGTCGAGCAGCCGGTGCGCGTGAAGGTCTGGCGCGACGAAGTGGCGGCCTACGACATGGGCGACATCGCGGCCCAGTGGTTCAGCGACTTCCTCTCGGAGCCCGGCAGGCCGCAGACGCTGCGGCTGGTGCGCTTCGACCCCGAGCAGAAGCGCCTGTCGAACCTGAAGTGGACCGATGGCGTCGAGGCCGAGAACCAGTTCGCCGACGGCTTCCCGTTGCTGGTCACGAGCGAGGCCTCGCTGGCCGAACTCAACGACAAGCTGCTGGCCGCGGGACATGCCGCGGTCACGATGGCGCGCTTCCGGCCCAACATCGTGCTGGCCGGCATCGAGGCGCAGGACGAGGACCGCGTCGAGACGATGCACGTGGCGACCGCCGAAGGCCAGGCGCGGCTGCAGCCGGCCAAGCCCTGCCCGCGCTGCCCGATCCCCGACATCGATCCGCTCACTGCGGTTTCGACCCCCGAGGTCAACGACATGCTGCGCACCTACCGCGCCAATGCGCGCGTCGACGGCGCGATCACCTTCGGCATGAACTGCATCGTGCTCGAGGGCGTGGAGCACCTGCTCAAGGTGGGGCAGACGGTGGACGCGAACTACAGGTTCGAGTGAGTTCGTCTTTTCCAGGAATGCCACGGAACCGGCTTTGCCGGGCCGTTGGCATTGCCCCCTGCAAGGGGGAGGGTGGCCACACGAAGTGAACAGACCCTAGCCAAATGCCACGCCGGCAATGAGGATGATGTTGGCGTAGGGCGTGCACTCGCCCGTGCGCACGATGGCGCGGGCCCCGGCGCTGCGCTGCTTGAATTCCTCGTGCGAGACCGTCCGCGGCGCGATGCCCAGCGCCTGCGGGTACCAGCCGGGCAGCCGCTTGTCGGCGTCCAGCGCCTCCTCGGCCACCACGATGCCTTCGACCTGCAGCTCGGACAGCACCGCGGCCAGCACGTCGGCCAGCCGCGGCACGCCGCGTGCCACAGCCAGGTCGATGCGGCGCGGGCCATCGGGAATCGGCAGGCCGGCATCGCCGAGCACGAGCATCTCGCCATGGCCCATCGAGGCGATCACCTGGGACAGTTCGGCATGCAGCAGGGGAGAGCGTTTCACAGCGTGATCCAGTCGGGGGGCAGGGGGCTTTGCAGCAGCACGGCGTCGCGCCGCGGAATGGACGGTTGGGCGCCGGGCTGCTGGATGCACAGCGCGGCGGCGCGGATGCCCAGGCGCACCGCGTCGTCGAAACGCTGGCCTTCGCCCAGCGCCACGGCCAGCGCACCCAGGAAGGTGTCGCCGGCCGCCGTGGTGTCGACCGCCTGCACGGTCGGCGCGGGATGGTGGCGTGCGCCGTCGGCATCGACTGCCACCGCACCGCGTGCGCCGAGCGTGACGACCACGCGTGCGATGCCTCGGGCGCGCAGCGAGCGGCCGGCCGCGGCGGCCTGCTGCGGGCTGTCGGCCGGCTGGCCGCACAGCGCCTCGGCCTCGACCTCGTTGACCACCAGCGTGTCGATCTGCGACCACAGCGCGTCGGGGATCGGCTGCATGGGCGAGGGGTTGAGCATCACCTTGCAGCCCGCGCCGTGCGCGACCGCGATGGCGCGCACCACCGGCGCCATCGGCGTCTCGAACTGCGTCACCAGGAAGGCGGCACCCTGCAGCTGCGGCTTCAACGCGGCCTCGTCGAGTTCGACCCGGGCGTTGGCGCCGGGCACGATCACGATGCGGTTCTGGCCGCTGTCCTCGACCAGGATCAGCGCGGTGCCCGTGGGCTCGCCGGCCACGGTGCGCAGCGCGGCGGTGTCGATGCCGTCGTCTTCGAGTGCGCTGCGCAGCGCCGCGCCATGCGCGTCCTCGCCCACGCAGCCGATCATCCGCACCTGGCCGCCCTGGCGCGCGCAGCTCACGGCCTGGTTCGCGCCCTTGCCGCCGGGGATGGTGGCGATCGAATGGCCCTGCAGGGTCTCGCCTGCGGCGGGCGCATGCGGCACGCGCAGCACCAGATCCATGTTGAGGCTGCCGAGCACCACGATGCGGGGTGCCGGGTGGCTGCGGGAAGAAGGCGTCGGACTCACGGGATGCGGGACTTTCGGGAGGAAGTTGCAGAAGGCGGAGGTGCCGGCGCGGGCACGCCGGCTTCGCGCAAGCCTGCATGGCGCGCGGTCGAGCCGCGCACGCGCAGCTCGGGTTGCAGCACCACCTTGCGCGCGTCGCGGCGCTGGCCGCCCACGCGCTCGAGCAGCATGTCGACCGCCAGCGCGCCGATGCGCTCCTTGGGCTGCGCCACGGTGGTGAGCGGCGGGCTGGTGTAGGCCGAGAGTTCGATGTCGTCGAAGCCGACGATCGAGATCTCGTCGGGCACGTGCACGCCGCTCTCGTGCGCGGCGCGCAGCGCACCGATGGCCATCAGGTCGTTGCAGACGAACACGGCCGACGGTCGGTCGGCGGTGCGCAGGATGGCGTGCATGGCTTCGTAGCCGCTCTGGCTGGTGAAGCCGCCGCGCCACAGCAGTGCGTCGGCGTTCGCCGTGTCGGGTGTCGCGCCGGTCTCGGCCAGCGCCATGCGCCAGCCTTCGATGCGCTGCTCGCTGGGCGCCACGCCCACCGGCCCGCCGATGCAGGCGATGCGCCGGTGGCCCAGCGACAGCAGGTGCCGCACCGCGAGCAGGCCGCCCTGCATGTGCGCGGTCTCCACCAGGTCGCAGGCCGGGTCGGCGATCTCGCGGTCCACCAGCACGGTCGGCACGCGCAGGCCGTGCAGTTGACGGACCAGCGAGTCGTCGTCGGCCGGGCCGGTCGACACCACGATCAGCCCGTCGATGCGGCGCTCGGCCAGCACCTGCAGGTAGACGCTCTGGCGGTTCGGCTCGTCATGGGTGTTGCACAGCACCAGCGTGTAGCCGGCACCGAAGCAGCGGTCTTCGACGATGCGCACGATCTCGGCGAAGTAGGGGTTCGAGCAGTTGGGGATCAGCATCCCCAGCGTCGAGGTGGTGTTGCTCTTCAGGCTGCGCGCCATCGCGTTGGGCACGTAGCCCAGCTCGCGGATGGCGAGCTCGACGCGCTCGCGCACCGTGGGGCTCACATGGCGCGTGGCGTTGACCACGTGCGACACGGTGGTGACGGAAACCTCGGCCTTGAGCGCGACGTCCTTGAGGGTGGCCATGGCGGTGCCGCTTCCTTCAGGCCAGGCGGCGTTCGGCGCGGCGCTGGCGCAGCGTGTCGATGATCACGGCCACCACGATCACGGCGCCGGTGATGATGCGCTTGCTCGGCTCGCTCGCGCCCACCTGGGCCAGCCCGGCCTCGAGCACCGCGATGATCAGCACGCCGAAGAAGGTGTTGATCACCGAGCCGCGCCCGCCCATGAGGCTGGTGCCGCCGATGACCACGGCCGCGATCACCTGCAGCTCGATGCCCACGCCTGCGTTCGGGTCGGCCGCCTCGAGCCGCGCCGACTGCATCAGGCCCGCGAGCCCGGCCAGCAGCCCGGTGACGGCGAACACGACGATGCGGATGGGGCGCGGGTCCACGCCCGCCAGGCGCATCGCCTCCTCGTTGGTGCCGATGCCGACGACGTAGCGGCCGAACACCGTGCGCGTGAGCACCATCTGGCCCACCACGACCAGCACCACGGCCAGCACGAAGGCGGCGGAGATGCCGCCGATCCAGGGCGCGGCCAGGCCCGAGATCGCATCGCCCACGTACTGCGTGCGCGAGTCGGTCACGAGGTAGGCGCCGCCGCGCACGGCCTCGAGCATGCCCAGCGAGACGATGAAGCTCGGCAGCCGCCAGGCCACCGACACCGAGCCCGTGACCGTGCCACACAGCAGGCCGGTGACGAGGCCCAGCACCGCGGCCGCGGGCACTGACAGCTTCCATTCGAGGATCGCAGCGGCGGTGACGGCGGCGCTCAGCGCCAGCACCGAGCCCACCGAGAGATCGATGCCCGCGATGATCAGCACGAAGGTCATGCCGACCGCCATCACGGCCAACGCGGGGATCTCGTTGGCGATCGAGATGAAGGTGTCGCGCGTGAGGAAGTATTCGCTCATCGAACCGAACAGCGCGATCATGCCCACGAGCACGACCGTCAGGCCCAGGTAGGTGCCGAGCTGGCCCTTGAGGGCGGAAGGCGAAGCGGGCACGGTGGAGGTCGAAGAAGCAGCGGTCATGGGGTGTCGGCCGTGGCCGTGGAGGAAGAGGAGGCAGCGCGCCCGGTGGCATCGCTGAAGGCGGCGGCCAGCAGCGACTGCTCGCTCCAGTGGCCGCGCTCGAACACCGCGACCAGCCGACCCGCGCTCATCACGCCGATGCGGTCGCACATGGCCATCAGTTCGCGCAGGTCGCTCGACACCATCAGCAGGGCCTTGCCGGCATCGGTCATGCGGTCGAGTTCGGCATAGAGATCGGCGCGCGCGCCCACGTCCACGCCGCGCGTGGGTTCGTCGAGCAGCAGCACCTTGCATTCGCGATGCAGCCAGCGCGCGAACACCACCTTCTGCTGGTTGCCGCCGCTGAGCGTGGCCACCGGCTGTTCGATGCTGCGCGAGCGCACGCGCAGCAGGTCGACCAGGCGCTGGGCGATGCCGCGCTCCCTGGCGCGCAGCAGCCAGCCGCCGCGCGAGATGGCGCCCAGGTCGCTCAGCGTGGCGTTGACGCGGATCGATTGCGTGAGCAGCAGTCCTTGCGACTTGCGGTCTTCGGTGACCAGGCCGATGCCCGCGCGGATCGCCTGCATCGGCGAACGCCAGCCCTTGCGCGCCGGCTGCGTGGCCCGGCCGTTCTCGTGCAGCGTGATCCCGCCACGGTCCGCGCGGTCGGCACCGAACAGCAGTCGCACGAGTTCGGTCCGGCCCGAGCCGACCAGGCCGGCCAGGCCCATCACTTCGCCGGCATGCAGGTCGAGGTCGACATCGCGCACCGCCTGGGCCCGGCCCAGGCCGCGGGCGCTCAGCAGCACGGGCCCGGCGACGCGGCGCGCGCGGCCTTCGTGCTCGTGCACCGCGCGGCCGACCATGCGCTGGACCAGCTCGGCTTCGCGCACGCCGGCCATCGGCCGCACGTCGACCAGCCGGCCGTCGCGCAGCACCGCCACGCGGTCGGCGATGCGCTGCAGTTCCTCGAGCCGGTGCGATACGTAGACGATCGCCACGCCGCGCGCCTTCAGCCGGTCGATCTGCTCGAACAGGTGCGCGGTCTCGCGTGGCGTGAGCATCGCGGTGGGCTCGTCGAGCACCAGCACGCGCGTGTCGTCCTGCAGGTTGCGGGCGATCTCGACCATCTGCTGCTGGCCGATGCCCAGCCGTGCCACCGGCGTGGCCGGGTCGAGGTGCGCCATGCCGATCTTGGCCAGCTGCTGCGCGGCCAGTTCATGCAGGCGGCCGCGCCGGACCCAGCCGGCCTGGTGCGGCAGGCGGTCGAGCAGCAGGTTCTCGGCCACCGACAGCGTGGTGACCAGGCCCAGCTCCTGCATGACCATGCGCACGCCCAGGCGCTCGGCCTCGCGGCGCGAGCCGGGCGCGAAGGGCTGGCCGTCGAGCAGCATGCGGCCGCGCGTGGGCTGCACCAGGCCGCAGACCATCTTCGACAGCGTGCTCTTGCCGGCGCCGTTCTCGCCCGTGAGCGCGAGCACTTCGCCCGCGTGCAGTTCGAGCGAGATGTCGTCCAACACCGTCGCCGCATAGTCCTTGCCGAGCGCGTTCAGCGCGAGGACCGGGGTGGCCGTCGGGGCGGCGGAGGATGAAGTCAAGGTGTGCGCGTCCGGTCGGCGTGCCTGGCGGCTTACTTGCTGTCCTTGGTGACCAGCACCACGTCGGTCTTGACGGCGGCCGGCATGTCCGCCTGCTTCTTCTTGTCGGCGATGGCCTTGAGCGCGGTCTCGATGCCGAACACGGCCTGCTTGGCGGCGAACTGGTCGGCGGTGGCGAGCACGCGGCCGTCCTTGAGCATCGGCTTGATGGCGCCGATGTTGTCGTAGCCCACCACCAGCACCTTGCCGGTCTTGCCCGCGGCCTTGACCGCCGCGACCGCGCCCAGCGCCATGCTGTCGTTGCCGGCCAGCAGGGCCTTGAGGTCGGGGTGCTCGCGCATCATGCCGGCGGCGACCGTGTTGCCCTTGTCGATTTCCCACTGGCCGGACTGGACGCCCACCACCGTCATGCCGGCGGCCTTCATCGCGTCCTGGTAGCCCAGCGTGCGCTGCTGCGCATTGAAGGTGGTCGACACGCCTTCGATGATCCCGACCTTGTCGCCCGCCTTCAGTTCCTTGGCCAGCGCGTCGCCGACCAGCTTGGCACCGGCGCGGTTGTCGGGGCCGACGAAGGGCACCTGGATGCCCTTTTCCTTGAGCGCGGCGCCGTCGAGCTGGTTGTCGATGTTGACCACCAGGATGCCCTTGTCGATGGCAGCCTTGATCACCGGCACCAGCGCCTTCGAATCGGCCGGCGCGATGACCAGCGCATTGATCTTCTGCGCCACCATCTGCTCGACCATCTTGATCTGGGCCGCGGTGTCGGTCTCGTCCTTGATGCCGTTGGCGATCAGCGTGTAGTCGGAGGCGTGCGCCTTCTGGTGCGCCTTGGCGCCGTCTTCCATGGTGCGGAAGAACTCGTTGGCCAGCGACTTCATGACCAGTGCGACCTTGGGCTTGTCCTGGGCGAAGGCGGGCGCTCCGGCGATGGCGCCCAGGAGCGTGAGGGCAGCGGCGCTTTGCAGGGTACGGCGGGTGAACTTCATGGCGGATGTCTCCAGAGTTGGGTGAGCGGCAAGGGGCACCCGGTCTTGGCCGGGGCCGCGATCTTAGTCGACGAAAACGTTTGCGCAAACGTTTGCTAATCGGGGCTAACCCGTACGTAGGAGGCTTTTCGCAGAGGTCTGTCCGGTGCCGCGAAGGGCGTGCAACCCGGGGGACACGCGGGACCGCCTAAAATCTTGGGTTACCCAAGAGGACCTCCCATGAGTTTGCAATGCGGCATCGTCGGCCTGCCCAACGTCGGTAAATCCACCCTTTTCAACGCGTTGACCAAGGCCGGTATCGCTGCGGAGAACTATCCCTTCTGCACGATCGAGCCCAACACCGGCGTGGTCGAAGTGCCCGATCCGCGGCTGGCCCAGCTCAGCGAGATCGTGAACCCCGAGCGCATCGTCCCGGCGATCGTCGAATTCGTCGACATCGCGGGCCTGGTGGCCGGTGCCAGCACGGGCGAAGGCCTGGGCAACAAGTTCCTCGCGCACATCCGCGAGACCGACGCCACGGTGAACGTGGTGCGCTGCTTCGACGACGACAACGTGATCCACGTGGCCGGCCGCGTCGACCCGATCTCCGACATCGAGGTGATCCAGACCGAACTCTGCCTGGCCGACCTGGCCACGGTCGAGAAGGCGTTGCACCGCCACACCAAGGTCGCGCGCTCGGGCGACAAGGACGCACAGAAGCTGGTCGGCCTGCTCGAGCGCTGCCAGAAGGCGCTCAACGAGAACATCCCGGTGCGCGCGCTGGAGTTCACCAAGGAAGAGCAGCCGCTGGTCAAGAGCTTCACGCTGATCACCGCCAAGCCCGCGATGTTCGTGGGCAACGTGTCGGAAACCGGCTTCGAGAACAACCCCTACCTCGACCGGCTGCGCGAATATGCCGCCAAGCAGAACGCGCCCGTGGTGGCCATCTGCGCCAAGATCGAAGCCGAGCTGTCCGAGATGGACGACGAGGACAAGACCATGTTCCTGGCCGAGATCGGCCAGGACGAGCCGGGCCTGAACCGCCTGATCCGCGCGGCCTATTCGCTGCTCGGCCTGCAGACCTACTTCACGGCCGGCGTGAAGGAAGTGCGCGCCTGGACCATCCACATCGGCGACACCGGCCCGCAGGCCGCCGGCGTGATCCACGGCGATTTCGAGAAGGGCTACATCCGCGCCCAGACCATCGCCTTCGACGACTACATCGCCTTCAAGGGCGAGCAGGGCGCCAAGGACGCGGGCAAGATGCGCGCGGAAGGCAAGGACTACGTCGTCAAGGATGGCGACGTGATGAACTTCCTGTTCAGTTCTTAGGCTCCCCCCGAAGTCTTCGCGCACTGCGTGTCGCTTTCCCCCTCAGAGGGCAACACCAGCGGCCCGGCAAAGCCGGTTCCGCGGTGTTTCTGGAAGGGACGCGCGATCGCCCGCCGATGTCTCGTCGTTAGACTGGTTCTCCAATCTTTGCGGGGACCCGTCCGATGCTCACCGTCCACCACCTCAACAACTCGCGCTCGCAGCGCGTGCTCTGGCTGCTCGAAGAGCTCGAACTGCCCTACGAGATCGTTCGCTACGAGCGCGATCCCAAGACGATGCTGGCGCCGCCGGAACTGCGCAAGATCCATCCATTGGGCAAGTCGCCGGTGGTGACGACCGACGAGGGGCTGGTGCTGGCCGAGTCGGGCGCGATCGTCGAGACGCTGATCGAGCGCCATGGCCAGGGTCGGATCGCACCCGCGGCGGGCAGTGCGGACGCGCTGCGCTACCGCTACTGGCTGCACTATGCCGAGGGTTCGGCCATGCCGCCGCTGCTGCTCAAGCTGATCTTCGACCGCATCGAGAGCAGCAAGATGCCCTTCTTCGTGAAGCCGGTGGCCCGGATGATCGCGGGCAAGGCCAAGGCCGGTTTCGTGACACCCAACCTCAAGACGCACCTGGACTTCATGGAAGGCGAACTCGGCAAGGGCGAATGGTTCGCCGGGCCTGAATTCACGGGCGCCGACATCCAGATGAGTTTCCCGGTCGAAGCCGCCCGGGCCCGCGGCGGGCTCGATGCCAGCCGGCCGCGGCTGATGGCCTGGCTCGAGCGCATCCATGCGCGCCCGGCCTACCGGCGCGCACTGGAACGCGGCGGACCCTACGGTTTGCTGTCTTGATGGAAAACGGCGTCGCGCTTCAAGGCGTGGGCCAGAGGTAGAGCAACGCCACCGTCATCGTCACGTAGCGCGCGAACTTGCCGATGGCCATGTAGAACAGGCAGGGCCAGAAAGGCAGCTTGAGCCAGCCGGCCACCGCGCACAGCGGGTCGCCCACCAGCGGCAGCCAGCTCAGCAGGCAGGCCTTGGGCCCCAGCCGTTCGAGCCAGCCCAGCACCCGCACGTGGTGCTTGGAGTGCGAGTACTTGTCGGCCACCTTGTGGGCGCCGTAGCCCAGCCACCAGTCGACCGCGCCGCCCAGCGTGTTGCCGACCGTCGCCACCGCGATGGCCGACCAGAACATGTCGGGGTTGAGGCGCAGCAGGCCGAACAGGATCGGTTCGGAGCCCACGGGCACCAGCGTGGCGGAGACGAAGGCCGCGAAGAAAAGCGTCGACAGCCCGTATTGGGGCAGCGCCAGGAGGGTCAGGAGGGAGTCGAGCCAGGCTTGCATTGCATCGCAGTATAGGAAGGCGGCCGGTCGCGTCGCGTGGGAGGGGGCGCCGCGCGGCTCCGCGCAAGAGGGGAAGCGTGAGTCCAAACGTTTCAGCCCCTGAAATGGGGCTTGGCTACAATCGTGCCTCATTTTTCAGCAGCCCTGCGCTCGCTCCCCCCCTCCTCTACCACCATGCAGATCGGCCCTATCGCGCTGGAAAACCGGCTGTTCGTCGCGCCCATGGCCGGCGTGACGGACCGGCCGTTCCGCATGCTCTGTCGCTCGCTCGGGGCCGGCTATGCGGTGAGCGAGATGGTGACCTCGCGCAAGGAGCTGTGGAACACGCTCAAGACTTCGCGCCGCGCCGACCATGCGGGCGAGCCCGGCCCCATCGCGGTGCAGATCGCCGGCACCGATGCGGCCATGATGGCCGAGGCGGCGCAGTACAACATCGACCGCGGCGCGCAGATCATCGACATCAACATGGGCTGCCCGGCCAAGAAGGTCTGCAACAAGTGGGCCGGTTCGGCGCTGATGCGCGACGAGCCGCTGGCGCTGGAGATCGCGCGTGCCGTGGTCGACGCCGCCGCGCCGCACGGCGTGCCCGTGACGCTCAAGATGCGCACCGGCTGGAGCGCCGACCACCGCAACGCGGTCAAGCTGGCGCGCGATTTCGAATCCGCCGGCGTGCAGATGCTCACCGTGCACGGCCGCACGCGCGAGCAGGGCTACAAGGGATCGGCCGAGTACGACACCATCGCCGCCGTGAAGGCCGCGGTGCGCGTGCCGGTGGTGGCCAACGGCGACGTCACCAGCCCCGAGAAGGCGCGCGAGGTGCTGGCCGCCACCGGGGCCGACGCGGTGATGATCGGCCGCGCGGCGCAGGGCCGGCCCTGGATCTTCCGCGAGATCGCGCATTTCCTCGCGACGGGCACGCACCTTGCACCGCCTCTGGTGGCCGAGGTGCGCCGGCTGCTGCTCGATCACCTGCAGGAGCACTACGGCCTCTACGGCGAGTACAGCGGCGTGCGCACGGCGCGCAAGCACATCGGCTGGTACGTGCGGGCGCTGCCCGGCGGCGAGGATTTCCGCGGACGCATGAACGGGATCGAGGACCGCGCACAGCAGCTGCGCGCGGTGTCCGACTATTTCGAGCAGCTGGCCGTGGGGATGGAGCGCATTCCCGTGCACCGGGATGCCGTCGAGGCGGTCGACGAAGAGGGTGCCGAGGACGAGGGCGCGGCTGCGGCCGCGCATTGAGAACACAAGAGAAGACCATGAGCAAGAAGAACATCGACGAATGCGTGAGGAACAGCCTCGACAGCTATTTCCGCGACCTGCGGGGCATCGAGCCCGACGGCATGTACGACATGCTGGTGCGGGTGGTGGAGAAACCGCTGCTCGACGTGGTGATGACCCGCGCGGAGGGCAACCAGTCCAAGGCCGCCCAGTGGCTGGGGCTCAACCGCAACACGCTGCGCAAGAAGCTGGTCGAGCACAAATTAATCAAGTAGGCCCACCCCCGAAGGCATCGCGCACTGCGTGTCGCGATGCCCTCCCCCTCGAGGGGGCACCACCAGCGGCCCGGCAAAGCCGGTTCCGCGGTGGTCCCCGAAAAAGAACACCGCCCCTTTTGCTTTTGCTGAGAACCCTATGGCCCTGACCGCACTGATTTCCGTCTCCGACAAGACCGGCATCCTCGAATTCGCCCAGGCGCTGCATGCGCTGGGCACCAAGCTGCTGTCCACCGGCGGCACTGCCAAGCTGCTGGCCGATGCCGGCCTGCCGGTGACCGAAGTGGCCGAGCACACCGGCTTTCCCGAGATGCTCGACGGCCGCGTGAAAACGCTGCATCCGAAGATCCACGGCGGCCTGCTCGCGCGCCGCGACCTGCCCGCGCACATGGCGGCGATCCAGGAACACGGCATCGACACCATCGACCTGCTGATCGTCAACCTCTACCCCTTCGAGTCGACCGTGGCCAAGGCCGGCTGCACGCTCGAAGACGCGATCGAGAACATCGACATCGGCGGCCCGGCCATGGTGCGCAGCGCGGCCAAGAACTGGAAGGACGTGGGCGTGCTGACCGACGCCTCGCAGTACGCGGTGGCGCTGGCCGAACTCGAGGCCGACGGCCGACTCAGCGACAAGACCAAGTTCGCGTTCTCGGTGGCCGCGTTCAACCGCATCGCCGACTACGACGGCGCGATCAGCGACTACCTCTCGGCCATCGACTTCGACGCCAGCATCGGCCAGAGCGCACCCACGCGTTCGCTGTTCCCCGCGCAGAGCAACGGCCGCTTCGTGAAGGTGCAGGACCTGCGCTACGGCGAGAACCCGCACCAGCAGGCGGCGTTCTACCGCGATCTGCATCCCGCTCCGGGCTCGCTCGTGTCGGCCAAGCAGCTGCAAGGCAAGGAACTCAGCTACAACAACATCGCCGACGCCGATGCGGCGTGGGAATGCGTCAAGAGCTTCGACGTGCCGGCTTGCGTGATCGTGAAGCACGCCAACCCCTGCGGCGTGGCCATCGGCAAGGATGCGGCGGAGGCCTATTCGAAGGCCTTCAAGACCGACCCGACCTCGGCCTTCGGCGGCATCATCGCCTTCAACCGTCCGGTCGACGCCGAGACCGCGCAAGCCATCGCCAAGCAGTTCGTCGAAGTGCTGATGGCGCCGGGCTACACGCCCGAGGCGCTCGAAGTGTTCCAGGCTACCAAGGCCAAGCTCAACGTGCGCGTGCTCGAAATCGCACTGCCCCAGGGCGGCACCAGCGACTGGGACAACGGCCGCAACGCGATGGACGTCAAGCGCGTCGGCTCGGGCCTGTTGATCCAGACCGCCGACAACCACGAGCTCGCGGCCAGCGACCTCAAGGTGGTCAGCAAGAAGCAGCCCACGCCCCAGCAGCTCGAAGACCTGCTGTTCGCCTGGAAGGTCGCCAAGTATGTGAAGAGCAACGCCATCGTGTTCTGTGCCGACGGCATGACCATGGGCGTGGGCGCAGGCCAGATGAGCCGCCTCGACTCGGCACGCATCGCGAGCATCAAGGCCGAGCACGCGGGCCTGTCGCTGAAGAACACCGCGGTGGCCAGCGACGCCTTCTTCCCGTTCCGCGACGGCCTCGACGTGGTGGTGGATGCGGGCGCGAGCTGCGTGATCCAGCCGGGCGGCTCGATGCGCGATCAGGAAGTCATCGATGCCGCGGACGAGCGCGGCGTGGTGATGGTCCTCTCCGGCGTGCGCCACTTCAGGCACTGAGCGCCTCGCGCGCCCCGGCGCGCTAGAGGTCCATGCCAGGAACACCACGGAACCGGCTTTGCCGGGCCGTCGGTGTTGCCCCCTCGAGGGGGTTGGCGAAGCGACACCCTTCGACAAGCTCAGGACGGGCCAAGGTGCGCGAAGACTGGGGGTGGGTCAGTCTTTAAATCGGTACTTGAGCTGGAAGGTCAGCGCACCGTACAGCCGGTTCTTGACCGTCGGCACGTAGGCGATGTTCAGCCCCCAGTTCTTGCCCTCGATCGCCGCGGTGGGGATCAGGGCCGGGAACCAGTTGCCGTTGCGGTAGTTGGGGTAGCCGTCGAAGCCGCCGACCACGGCGCCGAGCCGCACGCCGTAGACCTCGAAGGGCAGCACGTACAGGCCGAGGTAGTTCGACTGCCGGCGGTCGCTGTTGTGGAAGGTGCCGGCCGTGAGCCGGTAGACGTCGCTCAGCGGGTACTCGAAGCCCAGGCCGTAGTTGGAATTCTCCAGGCCCTTGTTGCTGTCGAAGTGCGCCGAGTAGAAGCCCGGGTTGATCCAGATCTCCTTCGGATCGAAGGACTGCGCACATGCCAGGCCGGGCAGGAGCAAGGCCCCCAGGAGGGCACTCGACACCGGGAACATGCGCAGGGGGTTCATGGTCAGGGGGCTTGGCTGAAGATCTGGCGTGCAGCTTCGATGGTGGCAGCGATGTCGTCGTCGCTGTGGGCGGCGCTCACGAAGCCGGCCTCGTAGAGCGCCGGTGCAATGTACACGCCGCGATCGAGCAATCCGTGAAACAGCGCGTTGAACTGCGCGTTGTCAGTGGTCATCACGGTGCCGTAGTTCTGTGGCTTGTCCTTCATCAGGAAGAAGCCGAACATGCCGCCTTCGCTGTCGACATTGAAGGGCACGCCTTCGGCGTCGGCCGCGGCTTTCAGCCCGGCGACGAGCGTGCGCGTCTTGGCCGACAGGGCCTCGTAGAAGCCGGGCTTGGCGATCTCCTTGAGCGTCGCCAGGCCGCAGGCCGTGGCCACCGGGTTGCCCGACAGCGTGCCGGCCTGGTAGACCGGGCCCAGCGGCGCGAGCTGTTCCATGATGGCGCGCGGGCCGCCGAAGGCCGCCAGCGGCATGCCGCCGCCGATCACCTTGCCCAGCACCGTGAGGTCGGGCGTGATGCCCAGCACGCCCTGCGCGCCGTGCAGGCCCACGCGGAAGCCGGTCATCACTTCATCGAACACCAGCAGCGCGCCGTGCTGCGTGCAGAGCTCGCGGCAGCGTCGGGCGAACTCGGGCGTGGCGCGCACGAAGTTCATGTTGCCCGCGATCGCCTCGATCATCAGGCAGGCTATGTCCTTGCCGTGCAGCGCGAAGGCTTCCTCGAGCTGGGCGATGTTGTTGTACTCGAGCACGATGGTGTGCTGCACCGCCTCGGGCGGCACGCCGCCCGAGGTCGGGTGGCCGAAGGTCGCCAGGCCCGAACCGGCCTTGACCAGCAGCGCGTCGGCATGGCCGTGGTAGCAGCCCTCGAACTTGATGATGTGCTTGCGGCCGGTGGCGCCGCGCGCCAGCCGCAGTGCGCTCATCGCGGCCTCGGTGCCCGAGCTCACGAGCCGCACCATCTCCATCGACGGCACCAGCGCGAGGATGGCCTCGGCCAGCTCGATCTCGCGCTCGGTCGGCGCGCCGTACGAGAAGCCTTCGAGCACGGCCTTCTGCACCGCCTCGACCACCGCCGGATGGCCGTGGCCCAGGATCATCGGGCCCCACGAACCGATGTAGTCGATGTAGCGCTGGCCGTTGGCGTCCCAGAAGTAGGCGCCCTGCGCGCGCTGGATGAAACGCGGCGTGCCGCCCACGGCCTTGAAGGCGCGCACCGGCGAGTTCACGCCGCCGGGGATCACGGCGCTGGCGCGTTGGAAGAGGGTTTGGTTCAGATCGGTCATGTCTTGAAAGCGAGTGTTCTGAAGACGTGAAGCCGCCGGCATGGGCCGTGCCGGCGTCTTCACGCCAGGGTCAGTGTCTGGTGTCGTGGGGGGGCAGGGCGAAATCGGCCGGGTCCGCGGGGCCGTCGTCCTCATCGTCGTCGTCCTCGGGCTGGGCCCAGAACAGCCGGTCGGGCAGCACGTGGCCCATGCCGGGCCGGAAGCCGGCATCGAGGCAGCGGTCCATGTAGCTCAGTGCCTCGGACGTCGCGGCCACCAGGTCGGTGCCGCTGGCCAGCAGCGCGGCCAGCGCGGCCGAGAGCGTGTCGCCGGCGCCGGCGAACACGGCTTCGAGGCGCTCGTACTTCTCGCTGGCCAGCACCGCCTGCGGCGACGCGAGCACGTTGTCGATGAACTGGTCGGGCAGCATGATCCCGGTGACCAGCGTGTAGGGCGTGCCCTGTTCGCCGGCGGCGCGGGCGATGTCGCGGGCCGTCGGCGGCTTCTCGCCGCTCCAGTCGGGCAGCAGCCAGCGCCACAGCGTGCTGTGGTTGCCGACCAGCACGGTGGTCTGCGGCAGCACCAGCTCGCGGAAGGCGTCGAGGTAGGCGTCTATCTGGTTCTCGTCCCACCACGAGAGGTTGGGCATGTAGGCGACCAGCGGCACTTCGGGGTAGTCGGTCGCGGTCTCGGCGATGGTGCTCAGCACCTCGGGTGAACCGGCGAAGCCGACCTTGATCAGCTGCACCTCCACGTCCTCGAGAATCGCGCGGGTCTGCTCGGCCACGGCCTCTTCGTCGAAGGGGAAGTGATCGAAGATCTCGGCGGTGTCGCGCGCATACGCGCCCGTGACCACCGCCAGCATGTGAGCGCCGACTGACGCCATGGCCAGCGCGTCGCCGCCCAGGCCGCCGGCACCGCTCGGGTCGCTGGCATTGAAGACCAGCACGCAGGGGGGATTGAGATCGACGTCCAGGTCGGCCAGATCGTCTGCGGAGGGGTCGTTAAGATCAGCCATGCCGCGACCGCTGCAAAGCGGTAGTAGGTAAGTTTTCATACGCCATCGGACGCCCACGCCATGGTGGCGTATGTGCGACGGTCGTCGGGTATTTTGATGATACGTCTAGATACAATCGTTGCATTCTATGTACAGGGACTTTAAGCTGCGATGAATACGAAAACCTGGATGTGCCTGATTTGCGGGTGGATCTACGACGAAGCGGCGGGTGTGCCGGAAGACGGCATTGCCGCCAACACGGCCTGGGCCGATGTCCCCATGAATTGGACATGCCCCGAGTGTGGCGCACGCAAGGAAGACTTCGAAATGGTTGAGATCTGAAGCATGGCATAGGGGCGTGACGTCCCTCGGGCTGCGCAGGCACGGTGGTCGAGGCAGTCTCATACGAGGAGCGAGTGCCAATGAGCATGAATGGGTCCGGTTACAAGGTCCTCGTCATCGACGACAGCAACACCATTCGGCGCAGCGCCGAGATCTTCCTCAAGCAGGGCGGACATGAAGTGCTGCTGGCCGAGGACGGTTTCGACGCCCTGTCCAAGGTCAACGATCACAGGCCACACCTGATCTTCTGCGACATCCTGATGCCGCGTCTCGACGGCTATCAGACCTGCGCCATCATCAAGCGCAATGCCGATTTCTCCAACGTGCCGGTCGTGATGCTGTCGTCGAAGGACGGCGTGTTCGACAAGGCGCGCGGCCGCATGGTCGGCTCCCAGGACTATCTCACCAAGCCTTTCACCAAGGACCAGCTGCTGCAGGCCGTGCAGCAGTTCGGCATCGCACAGAAGAAAGAGGCGCTTTAATGCCCATCCACAAAGTGCTCGTGGTCGACGACTCCAAGACCGAGCTGTTCTTCCTGACCGACCTGCTCCAGAAGAACGGCTTTTCGGTCAAGACCGCGGAGAACGCCGACGACGCGATGCGCCGCCTCGAGGAAGAGCGGCCCGACCTGATCCTCATGGACGTGGTCATGCCCGGCCAGAACGGCTTCCAGCTGACCCGCGCGATCGCGCGCAATCCGCAGTACGCGAACGTGCCCATCATCCTGTGCACGAGCAAGAACCAGGAAACCGATCGCGTCTGGGGCATGCGCCAGGGCGCCCGCGACTACATCGTGAAGCCGGTCAACGCCGCCGAGTTGATGGCGAAGATCAGCGCGCTGGCCTGAGGCCCGCGATCCGCCCATGGCCAATCGCGACGCCCTGCGTGCCTTTCAGTCCCGGTTGGCAGCGCGTCTTCAGGCCGCGCGCACCTCGGACGTGTCGGCCTCGTGGCTGGCGGTCGAGGCCGGCGAGGGCCGCTACCTGTTGCCGCTCGGCCATGCCGGCGAGATCTTTCCCTGGACCCCGCCCCAGGCGGTGCCCTACACCGAACCCTGGTTCCTGGGCGTGGCCAACCTGCGCGGCGGCCTCTATGGCGTGGTGCAACTGTCGAGCTTCGCCACCGGGCACGCACAGGAGCCACCCGCAGCGACCGTCGAAGGCGCGCGGGCGCAGTCGCGCCTGGTGGCGCTCAACGAGCTGCTCGAAGTCAATTGCGCGCTGCTGGTCGACCGGCTGGTCGGCCTGCGTGGCGTGGAGGCCTTCGCCGCATCGCAGCGCCCCGCCGACGATGCGCCGGCCTGGTTCGGCCACAGCTACACCGACGCCGAAGGCGCCTCCTGGCAGGAGATCAGCCTGCAGGCGCTTTCGCAGCACCCCCGTTTCCTGAGCATCGGCGCCTGAGTGGCTGGCCGGGCTTTGACATCCAAGTGAAGGACCGACCGTGAGCTCGATCGCCGACAAGCTGAAGAAGTACCTGCCCGCCACGGAGGAGAGTGCCAACGAACGCATGCATGGCACCGGCACCGGCGCCACGCTGGCGCTGGACAACATCGAGACCATGCAGCCGCCGCCGGACGAGCCGGTGTTGCCGCGCACCCCGGTGGGGCCCACGTCGTACGAGTCCTTCCAGGCGACCGGGCCTGCGGTCGTCGCTGCATCGAGCGCGCCGGCCGCGCCGGCAAGCGGTGGCGGCGCGGCCCAGGCCGTGGCGGCGGCGCTGCGCGTCCATCCCGGGCGCCAGCTGCGTATCTTCGCGATCGCACTGGCCGTGGTGATCCTGCTGCTGCTCCTGGTGGCCGGCTCCGCCATCCTGCGCGCCGACCGTCTGGCACAACAGGTGGCCTCGACCGGCCAGGCGCTGATGCAGTCGCAGCGCTTGGCCAAGTCGGTGTCGCAGGCGCTGGTGGGCAACGGCGCGGCCTTCACCGAAGTGCGCGAAAGCTCGGACGACCTGACGCGCCGCGTGCAGGGTCTGGCGGCCGGCGACGAGTCCCTCAAGCTCGAACGCGTGGGCGGCCAGTACGACGCCGAGCTCGCCAAGATCACGCCGCTGGTCGAGCGCGCGGACAAGAGCGCCAAGGCCGTGCTGGCCCAGCAGAAGATCCTGACGCAGGTGGGCGCAGCGCTGCGCGACATCAACCGGCAGTCGTCCGACCTGCTCGAGATGGCCGAGACCCTGGCCTCCCTCAAGATGCAGCAGAGCGCTTCCATTCCCGAGATCTCGGCCGCCGGCCAGCTGGTGATGCTCACGCAGCGCATCGGCAAGTCGGCCAATGAGTTCCTGACCGTCGAAGGCGTGAGCCCGGACGCGGTGTTCCTGCTGGGCAAGGACCTGAACACCTTCCAGGAAATCACCCGCGGCCTGCTCGACGGCAACGCGCAGCAGCGCCTGCCGGGCGCACGCGATGCGCAAAGCCGCCAGCAGCTCGAACTGATCCTCAAGACCTACGAGCAGACCCGCACGCAGGCCGGCGCCATCCTGGGCAATCTGCAGGGGCTGGTGTCGGCGCGCGAAGGCCTGGCCACCATCCTGGCCGACAGCGAGCCGTTGCGCCTGTCGCTGGGCGACCTGCAGTCCAAGCTGTCGGACCGCACCGGCCTGGGCGCCGGCACGCTGGCGATGCTGGTCGTGCTGTCGCTGGCGGCGCTGGCGCTGGCCGGCGGCATGGGCTTCGTGCAGGTGCGCGAGGGCCGCGAGCGCGCGGTCTCGGCCGAGAAGGACCGGCTCGAGGCCGAGCGCCTGAGCGAAGAGGCCAGCCGCGTGAACAGCGCCAACCAGGCCGCGATTCTCCGGCTCATGAACGAACTGCAGACGGTGGCCGAAGGCGACCTGACCCAGGAAGCGACCGTGACCGAGGACATCACCGGCGCCATCGCCGACTCGGTGAACTACACGGTGGAAGAACTGCGGCTGCTGGTGGGCAACGTGCAGAACACGGCCGCGCGCGTGGCGCACACCACCTCGCTGGTGGAAAGCACCTCGACCGAGCTGCTGGCCGCATCGACCGAACAGCTGCGCGAGATCCGCGAGACCGGCCAGTCGGTGCTGACCATGGCCGAGCGCATCAACGGCGTGTCCTCGCAGGCGCAGGAATCGGCCACGGTGGCGCGCCAGTCGCTGAAGGCCGCGTCGTCGGGCCTGCAGGCGGTGCAGAACGCGATCGGCGGCATGAACTCGATCCGCGACCAGATCCAGGAGACGTCCAAGCGCATCAAGCGGCTGGGCGAGTCGTCGCAGGAGATCGGCGAAATCACCGAGCTGATCTCGGACATCACCGAACAGACCAACGTGCTGGCGCTCAACGCCGCCATCCAGGCCGCATCCGCTGGCGAAGCCGGGCGCGGCTTCTCGGTGGTGGCCGAGGAAGTGCAGCGGCTGGCCGAGCGCTCGGCCGACGCCACGCGCCAGATCGCCGCGCTGGTGAAGGCGATCCAGACCGACACCCAGGACGCGGTGGGCGCCATGGAGCGCTCGACGCAGGGCGTGGTCGAAGGCGCCAAGCTGTCCGACAACGCGGGCACCGCGCTGTCCGAGATCGACCGCGTGTCGCGCCGGCTGGCCGACCTGATCGAGCAGATTTCGCAGTCCGCCTCGCGTGAAGCCGATTCGGCCAACGTGGTGGCGGCCAACATCCAGCACATCTTCGCGGTGACCGAGCAGACCGGCGACGGCACGCGGACCACGGCCCAGCAGGTGCGCGAGCTGTCGCAGATGGCCGAGGAGCTGCGCCAGTCGGTGGCCCGCTTCAAGATCGTCTGAACCCCGAGCGCCGAACGTGTCGACCCCTTCGTCCGCCATGGCCGAGTCCGCCGGCTCCGCATCCGACAGCCATGACCTGGGGCCGCTGGCCTGGGTGGTCGGTGAGGTCCAGAAAACGCTCGAGGGCACGGGCAAGTCCTTGCGCCGCTTCGCGCGCGACCTGGCCTCGCCGCCCGACACCGGGCCGCTGCGGCTGGCCCGCCAGCACCTGCACCAGGCCGTGGGTGCGCTCACGATGGTCGGCCACAAGGCGCCGGCGCTGGTGGTGGGCGCGATGGAGTTCGCGGTGCAGCGCTTCGTCGACGAACCGGCCCGTTGCACCGAGGCCGAGGTGCGCAAGATCGACCGCGCCAACTTCGCGGTGATCGACTATCTGCAGGCGCTGCTGGGCGGCAAGACCGTGTCCGCGGTCGGCCTGTTCCCGCAATACCGCGACGTGCTGCAGATGGCCAGCAGCGACCGCGTGCACCCGGCCGATCTCTGGCCCCATCCCTGGCGCTGGGCCGAAATCCGTCCGTCGCCGACCCAGGTGGCGCTGGTGTACGACCCGGCCGTGCGCTCCAAGCTCGACCGCGAAGTGCTCAAGATCGTCCAGGACGGCGACGACCAGGCGGCGCGAAGGCTGCATGCGCTGTGTCTCGGGCTGGCGCGGGGCTCCTCGGTGCCGCGCGTGGTCAGCTTCTGGATGCTGGCCGCGGGTTTCTTCGAGGCGCTGAGCCTGTCGCTGCTGCCGGTCGACCTCTATGTGAAGCGCGCCGCATCGCGCGTGCTGCTGCAATACGCCACGCTGGCACGGGGGGGCGACGCCGCCATGTCGGAGCGGCTGGCGCAGGACCTGCTTTTCTTCTGCGCCCAGGCCGCGCCGGCCCCTGACGACGAGGTGCTCACGCTGCGCCGGGTGCGGCGTGCGTGGGGCATCCAGGACGAAACGCCGGTCGACTATGCGGTCGAGCACTTCGGCCGCTTCGATCCGCAGGCGCTGGCCCAGGCCCGCAAGCGCATCGAGGCCGCCAAGGAGATGTGGTCGGCGCTGTCCGGCGGCGACCTGTCGCGCATCCGCCAGGCGGTCGATGCCTTCACCCAGCTCGGCGAATCGCTGCAGAAGCTGCATCCATCCAGCCAGCCGATGGCGCAGGCCCTGGACAACGCGGTCGAGGGCTCGCTGCGGTCGGGTCAGCCACCGGGCACCGAGCTCGGCATGGAGGTCGCGACCTCGGTGCTGTACCTCGAGGCCGCCTTCGAGGACCTCGATCCGCAGGACCGCCAGCTCACGGCGCGCACCGTCCAATTGGCCGGTCGCATCGAACGGGTGCGCGAGGGTGGCCGGGCCGAGCCGCTCGAGCCCTGGATGGAGGAGCTCTACCGCCGCGTGAGCGACCGCCAGTCGATGGGCACAGTGGTCGCCGAATTGCGCGCCAACCTGAGCGAGCTCGAGAAATCCCTCGACCAGTTCTTCCGCCGGCCGCAGGACAAGTCCCTGTTGCGCACGGTCCCCACGCAACTGCTGCAGATGCGCGGCGTCTTCTCGGTGCTGGGCCTCGACCAGGCCGCTCACACCGTGCAGCGCATGCGCGACAACGTCGACCATCTGATGGCCGCCGAATCGCCGGCCGCCGAGACGCGCGATTTCGATTCGCTGGGCAACAACCTGGGCGCGCTGGGCTTCCTGATCGACATGCTGGCCTACCAGCCGGCGCTGGCCAAGCGTCTGTTCGTTTTCGATGCAGAGGCAGGCGAACTCAAGCCCTTGATGGGCCGCACCACCGAAGCTGCCGCAGCCGCCGACGAGGCCCTGGCTGCCGCGTCGGGCGCCGACACCGTGCTCAGCGTGGAAGAGGTCGACGCCCAGATCGCCGCCAAGCTCGCGGCCCTGGCCACGCCGCACCGCAAGCCGGTCTCGCCCATCGAGGAATTCAGCCGCGCCGCCGACAGCTGGACCGCCAAGATCGTCGGCCCGATGTCCTTGCCCGACACCGAGGTGACGGAGCTCGAGGAAGACGACCTGCGCAACATCTTCCTGGACGAGGCACGCGAGGTGCTGGTCAACGGCCAGGATGCCGTCGAGACACTCGGGCACGATGCCACGGACAGGGGCGCGCTCACGGTGCTGCGCCGGGCCTTCCACACGCTCAAGGGCAGTTCGCGCATGGTCGGCCTGACCGACTTCGGCGACGCCGCCTGGTCCTTCGAGCAGGTCATCAACCTCTGGCTGGCCGACCAGCGTCCCGCCACGCCCGAACTGCGCGAGGCCACCGGTCGCGCGCTCAAGAATTTTGCCGCCTGGGTCGAGGCCATCGCGATGGGCCAGCCGCACGATGCGCAGGACGACGACTTCAGCGGCCTCGCCGAGGCCCTGCGCAGTGGCGGCCCGCTGCCGCCCACGCGTTGGAGCGATCCCGATGTGCTGGCGATCGCCGCGCGTCACATCGCGGCCGAACCGGCTGCGCCCGCACCGGTAGCCGCGCTGTCGCTCCCCGACGTGCCATCGCAGGCCGAGCCTGAGGTCGCGGCGCCTGAAATCGCCGAGGGCCATGCGATGCAGGCCTCGTCGCGCCTGGCCGAACCGGAGCGTGCGGGCGCACGTCCCGACAGCGAGATGGACGACGATTTCGCGTCCACCGACTTCCTCGATTTCGACCTGCGCGCGCTGGACGCCGCGCCCGAGCCGGCCCCTGCACCTCCGCCCGCGCCGCATCTGCCGCAGGGCGAGGACATCGACTTCCTCGAGGCCGCCCATGCGTCGATCGACGCGAGCTGGTTGCGGCCCGCGGCGCCGCTCGTCGTCGCACCCGAGGGCCTCGCGCCCGATCCCTTGGAAGCGCGGGACGACCTCGCAGTGCTCGCGAGCCTGCTGTCGCGGCCGAGCGAGATGCCGTGGGATCCGGCCGTGCCGGCGGATGCCCGAGCGGAGGCCGAGCCCGGGCCTGAATCGACAGACCCGGCGCCGGTGCCGCATGAGGACCTCGAAGGGACGCCCGTCGACGCCGTCGTGCCGGAACCGGAATCGCCCGCGGCCCCCCCGCCGGCCGCGCCGCCGCGCCTGACCCTGGTCAGCTCCGACTCCCCGCCGCCGCCGAGCGCGGACGATCCCATCAAGGCGATCGGCCCGCTGCGCATCGGCATCGCGCTCTACAACGTCTACCTCAACGAGGCCGACGAGTGGTCGCGCCAACTGGCCATCGACGTCGGCGAGTGGGCGCTCGAATCGCACCTGCGGGTCGGGGATTCGACCATCGCCCTGGCGCATTCGCTCGCCGGCAGTTCTGCCACGGTTGGCTTCCAGGGCCTGTCGGGCATGGCGCGCCTGTTCGAGGCGGCGTTGCAGCATCTGCAGCGCCAGGGCCGCGGCACGCCCGAACAGGGGCGGGTGCTGGTCGCCGCCGCCGAGGAGGTGCGGCGCCTGCTGCACCAGTTCGCGGCCGGCTTCCTGCGCGAACCGGTCGACGCGACGCTGCAGGCCCTGCGCGAGGTCGCGGCCTCGCAGTTGGCTTTCGAAGCACAGGACAGCGGCAATGCGCCGCTCGAGCGGATGCCGACGCAGGTCGACGTGTCGCTCGACGATTCGGACGATGCGGTCGACCTGGCGGACGCGGTCGACCCCGACCTGTTCCCGATCTTCGAGGAAGAGGCGGTCGAGCTGCTGCCGACGCTGGGCGGCGCCTTGCGCGACTGGCTGCACCAGCCTGAGAGCGACACGCCGCGGGCCGCCGTGCTGCGCGCGCTGCACACGCTCAAGGGCAGTGCGCGGCTGGCCGGCGCGATGCGCCTGGGCGAACGCGCCCACCGCATGGAGTCCGAGATCGAGTACCTCGGCACGCAAGGGGCAGACCGTGCATCGGTCGAGGCGCTGCTGGTGCGCTTCGATGCGCTGCAGTCCACCTTCGACCAGCTGCGCGGCGAGGCCGTCGGCGGAGGGCCGGAGGCATCGGTCGCGCCCGTCGTCGAGCCGGTTGCGCCCGTGGCGCCTTCTTCGGCGGCGGCGTCGGACGTCCTGACCGAGCCCGCTCCGATCGTGCCGACCGGCCACGTGGCCAAGCCCTTGCCGTCACGGTTGACGCCGTTGCGCGGCAGCAGCTCGCAGCAGGCCGTGCGCATCCGCACCCAGTTGCTCGATCGGCTCGTGGCCCAGGCCGGCGAGGTGATCATCACGCGCTCGCGGATCGAGGTCGAACTCCAGCAGTTGCGCGCGTCGCTGGGCGACCTGACCGGCAACCTCGACCGCCTGCGCCAGCAACTGCGCGACATCGAGGTGCAGGCCGAGAGCCAGATGCAGTCGCGCCTGGCGCAGGCCAAGGATTCGCAGCAGGGCTTCGACCCGCTCGAGTTCGACCGCTTCACGCGCGTGCAGGAACTCACCCGGATGATGGCCGAGTCGGTGAACGACGTGGCCACCGTGCAGCGCACGCTGCAGAAGACGGTGCAGGCCACCGAAGACGATCTGTCGGCCCAGGCGCGCCAGACGCGCGAACTGCAGCGCGGCCTGCTGCGCACGCGCATGGTGGAGTTCGAGGGCATTTCCGATCGTCTCTACCGCGTGGTGCGCCAGGCCTCGAAAGACACCGGCAAGCCGGTGCGCCTGGACATCGTCGGTGGCTCGATCGAAATGGACCGCGGCGTGCTGGAACGCATGACGCCGGCCTTCGAGCACCTGCTGCGCAACAGCGTGGCCCACGGCATCGAGGACGCCGCGTGGCGCGAGCGCGCCGGCAAGGACGCGACCGGCCTGATCACCATCGACCTCAAGCACGAAGGCAACGACGTGTCGGTGAGCTTCGGCGACGACGGCGCGGGCCTCGATCTCGCGCGTATCGACCAGCGTGCCCGCGCGCTGGGCCTGGTCGACGGCCTTGCGCCGCTCACGCCCGAGGCCGCGGCCGAACTGATCTTCAGGCCCGGCTTCTCGACCGCGCAGCAGGTGTCCGAGCTGGCCGGCCGCGGCATCGGCATGGACGTGGTGCGTGCCGAAGTGGCGGCGCTCGGCGGCCGCATCGAGACGCTCAGCACGCCCGGGCAGGGCACGCGCTTCAGGCTGGTGCTGCCGCTGACCACCGCGGTGACGCACGTGGTGATGCTGCGCGCGGGCAGCACGTCGGTCGGCGTGCCGTCCAACCTGGTCGAGCTGGTGCAGCGCGTGAGCCTGGCCGAGCTCGACACGGCTTACGCCGCGCAGCACTACCCCTTCGCGGGCGAGGCGGTGCCGTTCTACTGGGGCGGCGCGCTGCTCCAGTCTTCGGCCCGCAGCGAGGCGTCGAGCAGCAAGACCCACTCGGTGATCGTGGTGCGCAGCGCGGCCCAGCGCGTGGCGCTGCACGTCGACGAGGTGCTGGGCAACCAGGAAGTGGTGGTCAAGAATCTCGGCCCGCAGCTCTCGCAGCTGCCCGGCATGGCGGGCATCTCGGTGCTGGCCTCGGGCGCGGTGGTGCTGATCTACAACCCGGTGGCGCTCGCGGCGGTGCACGGCGAGCAGGCGCGGGCGATGCATCAGGCCGCTGCGCGTGTCGGGGGCAGCACGCCCGCGGCCGAGCCGGTGGTGCCCGAAGCACCGCTGATCCTGGTGGTCGACGACTCCATCACCGTGCGGCGCGTCACGCAGCGCATGCTGCAGCGCGAGGGCTACCGCGTCTCGCTGGCGGCCGACGGCCTGCAGGCGCTCGAAAGGCTGCAGGTCGAGCGGCCCGCGGTGGTGCTGTCGGACATCGAGATGCCGCGCATGGACGGCTTCGACCTGGCGCGCAACATCCGGATCGACCCCGCGCTGGCCGACCTGCCGATCATCATGATCACCTCGCGCATCGCCGAGAAGCACCGCGAGCATGCGGTGCAGCTGGGCGTGAACCACTACCTGGGCAAGCCCTATTCGGAAGAGGAGCTGATCCGGCTGGTGCGCACCTACGCGCAGGTCGAGCCGCCGCCGGCGCTCTGATCAGCCGGCGTCCTTTGCCTTGGGGCCGCACACCACGCCGTAACGCTGCAGCGTGCGCTCGCGCGCTTCGGCATGGTCGACCACCGGCTGCGGATAGTGCTCGCCCAGCGTCAGGCCGACCGCCGCGAGCTCGACCGGCGACGCGGTCCACGGTGCGTGGATCACCTCGTTCGACAGGCCGGCGAGTTGCGGCAGGTAGCGGCGGATGAACTTGCCTTCGGGGTCGAAGCGCTCGCTCTGCGTGATCGGATTGAAGATCCGGAAGTAGGGCTGCGCATCGCAGCCGCTCGAGCTCGCCCATTGCCAGCCACCGTTGTTCGACGACAGCTCGAAGTCGTTGAGGTGCTGCGCGAAGTAGGCCTCGCCGCGGCGCCAGTCGAGCCCCAGGTCCTTGCACAGGAAGCTCGCCACCACCATGCGCAGCCGGTTGTGCATATAGCCGCTCTGGTTGATCTGCGCCATGGCCGCGTCGATCAGCGGGTAGCCGGTGCGGCCCTCGCACCAGGCCGCGAACAGCCCGTCGGCATGCTTGCCGTGGTGCCAGATGATCCTGTCGTATTCGGGGCGGAAGCTCTTGCCCTCGGCCATCTGCGGGTTGTGCACCAGCACCTGGAAATAGAAGTCCCGCCAGATCAGTTCGCTGAGCCAGGTCGCGGCGCCCGCGTTGCCCTGCAGCGCGAGCTGGTGCGCCACGCCCGCCAGTCCGCGGATCGACACCGTGCCGAAACGCAGGTGCACGCCCAGGTAGCTGGGGCCGCGCACCGCGGGGTAGTTGCGGGCCTCGTCGTAGCGGTCGATGCGATCGAAGAAGTCGTCGAACAGCGCGGCGCCGCCCTGCGCACCCGTGGGAATCTCGAGCGTCGACAGGTTGGTCGGCGCGAACCCGATGTCAGCCAGCGTGGGCACCGGTGCGTCGTGGCGCGCGGGCGGCGGGATCAGCGCATCGGCGTAGCCGCGCGAGGGGTAGGCCTTGAGGTAGAAGGCATCCACCTTGGCCAGCCAGGCGCGCTTGTAGGGCGTGAACACGGTGTAGGGCTGGCCGACCTTGGTCAGCAGCTCGTCGCGCTCGAACACCGCCTGGTCCTTGGCCGTCACGAAGGTGATGCCCACATTCGCCAGCGCGCCGAACACCCGCGCGTCGCGCGCCATCGCGCCCGGCTCGTAGTCGCGGTTGGCGAACACGGCCTGGACGTCGAGCGTGTGCGCCAGTTGGGGAATGTCCTCCTCGGCCACCGCGTGGTGCACGATCAGGCCGCCCCCCAGGGTGCGCAGTTCGGCATCGAGCGCGACCAGCGACTCGCGGATGAACTCGACCCGCCGATCGGCCTGCGGCAGGGGGGCGAGCAGGGGCTTGTCGAAGACGAACACGCACAGCACCTCGCGGCAGGTGCGCAGGGCCTGCCAGAGCGCGGCGTTGTCGTCCACGCGCAAGTCCCGACGGAACCACACGAGACCCTTGGGATAGATTTTGTCGACGGCCAGTAAAATCGGAGGCATGTCTTCTGATTCTGCCTCGATGAACCTCACGCATCATTTCCTGATCGCGATGCCGGGGCTGGAGGACCAGGTCTTCAACCGCAGCGTCGTCTACCTGTGCGAGCACAGCGCGCGCGGCGCGCTCGGCCTGGTGATCAACAAGCCCAGCGACATCAACCTCAAGGTGCTGTTCGAGAAGATCGAGCTGCACCTGTCGCGCCCCGAGTTGGGCGAAGCGCCGGTGTTCCAGGGCGGCCCGGTCCAGACCGAGCGCGGCTTCGTGCTGCACGAGCCGGTCTTCGCCGATGCCGACAAGCCCGAGGAGTCGGTCTATGCCTCGACCATGAGCATCCCCGGCGGGCTGGAAATGACCACCTCGAAGGACGTGCTGGAGGCGCTGGCCACCGGCGCCGGCCCGCGCAAGGTGCTGGTGTCGCTCGGCTATTCGGCCTGGGGCGAGGGCCAGCTCGAGAGCGAACTGGCCGAGAACAGCTGGCTCACCGTGGGCGCCGACCCGGCGGTGATCTTCGACACGCCGATCGCCGAGCGCTATGACCGCGCGTTGCTGCTGCTGGGCCTCGAAGCCTGGACCTTGTCGCCCGATGCGGGGCACGCATGAACACTGAGGGCGCGCCGGCGCCCGCCGCCGGCCTGGCGGCTTCGGCGCCCGTCCCTCCGCATTTCCAGAGCTTTCTTGCCTTCGATTACGGTCAGAAGCGCACCGGCGTCGCCACCGGCAACCGGCTGCTGCGCAGCGCCTCGCCGCAGGCCACGATCAAGGCCGAGGGCGATGCGCGCTTCGTGCAGGTGGCGGCCCGGATCAAGGAGTGGCAGCCCGACGCGCTGGTGATCGGCGTGCCTTTCCACCCGGACGGCGCGGCGCACGACAACACGCGTGCCGCGCAGAAGTTTGCGCGCCAATTGCGTGGCCGCTTCAACCTGCCGGTCTACGAGGTCGACGAGCGCTACAGCACGACCGAGGCGCTGTCCTCGGGCGCGCGCGACGCCGACGCCGCGTCGGCCTGCATCATCCTTGAGCAATTTTTGAGGACTCTCCCTTGACCTCCATTCCCGAAGCCGAGGCGCTCTACGGCGACCTGCTGCGCGGCGTCCAGGCGCTGCTGCGGCCCGGCACCCGGCTGGTCGGCATCACGTCGGGCGGTGCCTGGCTGGTCGAGCGCCTGCAGAAAGACCTGGGCCTGCCCGGTGCGCCCGGCGTGATCTCCTCGGCCATGCACCGCGACGACTTCGCGCGCCGCGGCCTGTCGGCCAGCGCGCAGACCGCGCTGCCTTTCGATGTGAACGGCACCGACGTGCTGCTGCTCGACGACGTGCTCTACACCGGTCGCACCATCCGCGCAGTGCTCAACGAGCTGTTCGACTTCGGCCGTCCGGCCTGCGTGCGGCTCGCGGTGCTGGTCGACCGCGGCGGGCGTGAGCTGCCGGTGGCGGCGGACTTCGCGGCCGCGCAGCTCACGCTGGCGGACACGCAATCGCTGGCGCTGGCCCGCAGCGATGCGGGCGTCTTCAGCTTCGACGTCAAGGAATCCTGAAGTGCTCTACAAGCGCAATCCGCAGCTCAACAAGAACGGCGAGCTGATCCATCTGCTGTCGATCGAGGGCTTGCCCAGGAGCATCCTCACGCACATCCTCGACACCGCGGCCCACTTCACCAGCGTGAGCGACCGCGAGGTGAAGAAGGTGCCCTTGTTGCGCGGTAAGAGCGTGTTCAACCTGTTCTTCGAGAACTCGACGCGCACCCGCACCACCTTCGAGATCGCGGCCAAGCGGCTGTCGGCCGACGTGTTCAACCTCGACATCGCGCGCTCCTCGGCGAGCAAGGGCGAGTCGCTGCTCGACACCATCGCCAACCTGTCGGCGATGGCGGCCGACATCTTCGTCGTGCGCCACAGCGAGTCGGGCGCGCCCTACCTGATCGCGCAGCATGTCGCGCCGCACGTGCACGTGGTCAATGCCGGCGACGGTCGCCACGCGCACCCGACGCAGGGGCTGCTCGACATGTTCACGATCAGACATTACAAGAAGGACTTCGCGAACCTCACGGTCGCGATCGTCGGCGACGTGTTGCATTCGCGCGTGGCGCGTTCGGACATCCATGCACTCACCACGCTGGGCTGTGCCGAGGTCCGCGTGGTCGGCCCCAAGACGCTGGTGCCGGGCGACATGGCCGGCATGGGCGTGCGCGTGTGCCACACGCTCGAAGAGGGCATCAAGGACTGCGACGTCGTCATCATGCTGCGGCTTCAGAACGAGCGCATGAGCGGCGCGCTGCTGCCGTCGAGCCAGGAGTTCTTCAAGACCTACGGCCTCACGCCCGAGAAGCTGCAACTGGCCAAGCCCGACTGCATCGTGATGCACCCGGGTCCGATCAATCGCGGCGTCGAGATCGACTCGGCCGTGGTCGACGGCAGGCAGAGCGTGATCCTGCCGCAGGTCACTTTCGGCATCGCGGTGCGCATGGCCGTGATGAGCATCGTGGCAGGCAACGAAGCATGAACATCCTGATCACCCATGGCCGCGTCGTCGATCCGGCCTCCAGCTTCGACCAGGTGGGCGATGTCGCCATCGCCGACGGCAGGATCCTCTCCATCGGCCACACGCCCGCCGACTTCCGTGCCGAGCGCACGCTCGACGCCTCGGGTTGCATCGTCGCGCCCGGCCTGGTCGACCTGGCCGCACGGCTGCGCGAGCCTGGCTACGAGCACGAGGGCATGCTCGACAGCGAGATGGCCGCGGCCGTGGCCGGTGGCGTGACCAGCCTGGTCTGCCCCCCCGACACCGACCCGGTGCTGGACGAACCCGGCCTGGTCGAGATGCTCAAGTTCCGCGCCGAGAAGCTGCAGCGCGCACGGCTGTTCCCGCTGGGCGCGGTCACGCGCGGCCTGGCCGGCGAGGTGCTGACCGAGATGGTCGCGCTCACCGAGGCCGGCTGCATCGGCTTCAGCCAGGCCGACGTGCCGCTGACCAGCACGCAGGTGCTGCAGCGCGCGCTGTCCTATGCCGCGACCTTCGGCTACACCGTCTGGCTGCGGCCGCAGGACCGCGACCTGGGCAAGGGCGTGGCGGCCAGCGGGGCACTGGCCACGCGGCTGGGCCTGTCCGGTGTGCCGGTGGCGGCCGAGACCATCGCGCTGTTCACCATCTTCGAGCTCATGAAGAGCACCGGCGCGCGCGTGCACCTGTGCCGCCTGTCGAGCGCGGCCGGCGTGGCACTGGTGCGCGCGGCCAAGGCCGAAGGCCTGCCCGTGAGCTGCGACGTCAGCATCAACTCGCTGCACCTGACCGAGAACGACATCGGCTACTTCGACAGCCGCGCCCGTCTCAACCCGCCGCTGCGCCAGCAGCGCGACCGCGATGCGCTCTCGGCCGGCCTGGCCGACGGCACCATCGACGTGCTGGTGTCCGATCACACGCCGGTCGAGACCGATGCCAAGACGCTGCCCTTCGCCGAGAGCGAGCCGGGTGCGACCGGGCTCGAACTGCTGCTGCCGCTGGCGCTGCAGTGGGGCGAGCAGAGCGGCGCGGGCCTGATGCGCGCACTGGCGGTGGTCAGCGCCGCGCCGGCGTTGCGCATCGGCGCGCCCGGCATCGGCCGCCTCGAAGCGGGCGGCCTGGCCGACCTCTGCGTGATCGACCCGTCGGTGGAGTGGCAGGTGCAGGCCGACGCGTTGCGCAGCCAGGGCAAGCACACGCCTTTCGCCGGCTATGCGCTGCGCGGCCAGGCGCGCTTCACGCTGGTGGCCGGCCGGATCGTGCACCAGACCTGAAGGCCACCATGCGATCCTTCACCGCCTGCTGGAAGCTGCTGCGCGCCATCGGGCATGCCTTCGGCGGCTGGTGGACCATCCGCTTCGTTTTCCCGAGACTCGCGCCGGACCAGCGCAGCCTGCGCGTGCAGCAATGGGCCGCGCGCATGCTCGAACTGATGGGCGTGCGGCTGGTGGTCGAGGGCACGGCCCCGGCGCACGGGCCGCTGCTGCTGGTCTGCAACCACCTGTCGTGGCTCGACATCGTCGCCATCCACGCGGCGCGCCATGTGCGTTTCGTGTCGAAGGCCGGCGTGCACCGCTGGCCGCTGATCGGCATGCTGGCCACCGGCGCCGGCACGCTCTACATCGAGCGCGAGAATCGCCGCGACGCGCTGCGCGTGGTGCACCACATGACCGAGGCGCTGCGCGACGGCGACCTGATCGCGGTCTTTCCCGAGGGCACCACCAGCGACGGCCGCGGCGTGCTGCCCTTCCATTCGAACCTGCTGCAGGCGGCCATCGTCTCGGGCGCGCCGGTGCAGCCGGCCGCGCTGCGCTTCGTCGACGATGCCACCGGTGCCATCAGCCAGGCGCCGCGCTACATCGACGACGACAGCCTCGCGGTCTCGCTGTGGAACACGCTCAAGGCGCCGCCCCTGCGCGCCATCGTGCGTTTCGGCGAGCTGCAGTCGTCGACCGGGCGCGACCGGCGCCGCTGGGCCGAGTCGCTGCATGGCGACGTGATCGCTCTGCGCGACGCGATGCCGCCGACGCGCTGACAGGCGCCGGCGCCCCCAACCCTTCACCCAGGAGACGCCCATGCGTTTCATCGATGCCGCCGCCACACGCGAGGCTCTGTCATTCGAACGGCTGGTGCCGGCACTTGCCGCCATGTTCGCGTCGGGCTGCGAGGTGCCGCCGCGCCACGTGCACACGCTGGCCGCGCCAGAGGGCGGCGGCACGGTGCTGATCATGCCGGCCTGGCAGCCCGGCGCCTACCTCGGCATCAAGACCGTCGCCATCTTCCCCGGCAACGCGGCGCGCGGCCTGCCGGGCCTGCACTCCACCTACGTGCTCTACGACGCGCAGACCGGCGCGCCGCTGGCGCAGATCGACGGCGACGAGATCACCTCGCGCCGCACGGCGGCGGCCTCGGCACTCGCGGCTTCGTACCTGGCACCGCGCGACGCCCGGTCGCTGCTGGTGGTCGGCGCGGGTCGCGTGGCCGAACTGCTGCCGGCGGCCTACCGCGCCGTGCGGCCGCTGGAGACGGCGACGGTCTGGGCCCGCAATGCCGCGCAGGCCGCGGCGCTGGTCGAGCGTTTGCGCGCGCAAGGTATCGAGGCCGATGTCGCGCTCGACCTGCCGACGGCCGTGGCACAGGCGGACATCGTGAGCTGCGCCACGTTGGCCACATCGCCGGTGGTGCAGGGCGCCTGGCTGGCGCCGCATGCCCACCTCGACCTGATCGGCAGCTTCACGCCGGCCATGCGCGAGGCCGACGATGCGTGCTTCGGCAGCGGTGCGCGGCTCTACGTCGATACCGGCGAGGCGCTGCAGAAAAGCGGCGAACTGCTCGGGCCGATGGCGCGCGGGGTCTTCGCCGCTGCCGATGTCGTCGGCACGCTGGCCGAGCTGGCGCGCGGCACGGTGTCAGGGCGTGGCGAGGGCGGGGGGCGAACGGTCTTCAAGTCGGTCGGTACGGCGCTCGAGGACTTGGCGGCGGCGGTGCTGGTGTATGAGCGGACCGGCGGTCGCGACGGCTAGGCCGTCGAAGGGATACCCAAAAAAAAGCGCCCCGAAGGGCGCTATAGAACGGCGCCTTTCGGGCGCCGCGAGGAGGATCCAGCCGTTTGATGCAAATGGGGTCAGAGAATTCCAAAAATCTTCAGGGCAATGATCGCCACGACGGGCACGCCGCACAGCCAAAGAATGATGCTCTTCATGATGTTCTCCAAACTCGTTTGATCAAGGCTTCAGCGTAGGGGCTGTGCGCTTGCGGGCCCTGCGGGAAAAGGCAAGCCGATCGCGTGGTCCGCTGCCTACACCTGGCGGCACTCGGCGTGCGCAGTGGTGAAGAGAAGCTCCCGATCCGCGGGCGCCGTGTCAGCGCACAGCCATCGCGCATGAGCGACGCGGGCGCATGGCGCGCCCGAGGTCAGCGCCGCGTCGGCGGACGGAGCCCGGGATCGGGATCTGTAGGCCGGCTCGCGTCCTGCACGCCGGTCGGATCGATGTAGACCGGCACCGCGATGTCCATGGTGGCGGGCTCGACCGTCGTGGTCTCCACCCATTCGGTCGGGGCTCTCTCCGGCTCGAAGCCACTGGCCAGCGCGCCGATGGCGCACACGAGCGCCAGCACGAACCAGGCACCGCCGATCTTCCAACGCGACGGCACGGCACCGTTGATGCGAAACCACTGCGGGCGCGCCGCGCTCACCACCAGGCCGAGGACGCAGATCTGCCCCGCTATGGCGAACAGCAGGCCTTTCATCGGCACGACGAGGTGGGGTGCATGGCGCAGCCGGCTCGCAAAGCCATGCTCAGTCGCATCGGAAGCGAACAATTCCCGGCGGCGCGGCAGGGCGGTCGATCAGGCGTATCGGATCGCCGGTGGTCCGGCAGAAGCGCTCGGCCTCCTCCGGGCTGCGGGCCTGCAGGACGCCGTCCCCAAGGCGCGTCACGCCTGAGGACGGCGGCACGGCGCAGCCGGTCAGCATCACGAGCGACAAGAGGGGCAACACAAGCGCGGCGGAGATTTTCATCGGGTGGACGAGAGGCATGAAAGGCGGAGCATGGCCCAAGGTGGTCGAAGCCGCTGCCATCGGATTCATTCTGCCGCATCCAAACCAGGCGCTCTTGCGTAGATGACGAGGTTGCGGAACCGGTTTCAGCGGGCAGCGGCATCAGCCAAATGCTGACGACCACGGCCGGCCTCTTGAGGCCGAATCCGCCGGCTCAGCAAGGTCGTGCGTTGTTTGCTTCTTTCGGAGCATGGCCAAAGCATTGCAAGCAAGGGAGGGCGCGCCTGGAAGGATCGGGCCGCCTGTCATTGAGAAGCGGTGCCCGCAGCGCGTGCGCACATCTACGGAGTGATCAATTGGAGTTCTTTGTTGCAGAAGACACACCCGGACTGTTCAGCTGGGGGCTGACAGATGCCGGGGGCAAGGTCGTGGCGAAAAGCGCGGCCACTTTTCCGAACCGGGAGGCCGCGGCGGCGGCCATGGTCAGCGTCGCGGGCAGCCTGCCCAGCGCGGCCGTCGAGGACGAGTGAGCGCAGGCGGCAGTCGGCGTGGTGCGTCGAGGCCGGTCGGCCGATGTTCTTTTTGTCGCGGCTACCAGAACTTCCACCAGGGCCGGGTCTGTTGACGCATGGTGGCCGGCCGCGTGTCGAGCGTCTCGGCACTGGCGAGCGTGACGCCGCTGCGCTGACGCAGCTCGGTCTCCAGGGCGTGGGCCACGCCGCGGGCTGTCTTTTCACCTCTCAGGGCTCTCTGGCGCCATTCTTGCGCGTGATGCGCCAAATCATCGTCACTCAATTCACTTATCACTGTCATCGGACCATTGTGCCGTGTGAGCGGTAAGCGTTCGATCGCGCGGGATTTCTGCGGGCCACGGTCTGCAGCGCGGATGGGGTGTCGCGCAAAATTAAATGAGAATCAATCGCATTTAAGGCTATACTGGCCTCGGCGCTGTTGAACTCGGCGTCCCGGTTGTTTCTCCGCACTCCCGCGCCGCCATGCGTGCTCTCGTCCCTTACGGAAGGCAAGACACCCCATCGTGGCGGTCGACGTCGCGCACCCGAAATGATGACGAACGAAGGATCGATTCCCATGCAGACCGCCTTGTCCCACAGCAGCAACCCGACCCCGCGCGTGCGTCGCCGTATCACGGCTTCTTCCATCGCGGCACCGTCCATGAGCGTGCAGGTGCACGAACCGACGACGCCCGAGGCCCCGCGCTTCGACGATGCGGCGCTGCGCGTGTCCAGCCTGGACAGCCATGCGCTGCTGCGAGGGCACAAGACCGTTCAGATCGCGCACAACGGTTTCGTGTACACGCTGCAGGCCACCAAGCTGGGCAAGCTGATCCTCACCAAGTAGTTTCGATTCCGTCGCGGGACGGCTCGGAGGGCACCTGCGCCAGCCGTCACGCGCGTGATCTTGGCGCACGCATTTGCCCCGCGACGGCGCTGCAAATGTGTCCAAATGTGAACCGGTTCACTGCTTCGGCAAGTTCGTTCGTGGGTTGAAATGTATCGAGATGTACATTTGTTGTGCACCCCTCGGTGCCTTGGGGGGGCGTCTGCGATGACAAACCGCTTCCCACGACAACAAGTACGGAGCCAACCTTGTCCTCTCACGTTCGCCTTTCACGGTCGTACCGGCCGCTTCTTGCTCGCACCCTCATCGCCACGGTCGTCGCGACCGTCATGAGCGGCGCTTTGGCCCAGCCGGTCATCAATGTCGGCGATGGACTCATTGCACCCGGCAGCACGGAAGCCGTCAACGGTGGGCAGGCCTACCAACTCTCGAACGCGGCACAGGTCGCAACGCAAGCGGCGCAAGGCACCGCTGACCATGCCCTGGCCATCGCGGGAGCGGCCAACAATGCGGCGAACGGCGCACAGCAGAGCGCCAACGCCGCCAGCAGCATTGCGGGTACGGCCCTGGGTGTGGCCAATCAGGCCCAGAACACCGCGGCCAATGCCGGCAATGCCGCAGCGCTGGCGTCGACGGCGGCTGGCGTCGCGCAGAACACGGCCGACACCGCTCTGAATGCGGCCGGCACGGCTCAGAGCGCCGCGAGCGCTGCACAAAGCGCGGCCGATGGCGCCTACAGTCTGGCCGGCGCGGCCAGCAATGCCGCAAACGGTGCCCAGCAAAGCGCCAACGCCGCCAGCGCCATTGCCGGTACGGCTCTGGGCGTAGGCAATTCGGCGCAGAACGCTGCCAACAACGCGCAAGGCACGGCCACCGCGGCACTCGGCGCAGCCGGTGCGGCACAGGCCACGGCCAATGCCGGCGTGAACGCGGCGGCCGCTGCACAGGGCACGGCCAACACCGCGCTCGGCGCGGCCCAGACGGCCCAGACCTCGGCCGACGCGGCCCAGACCACCGCCAACGACGCGCAGCGCCTGGGCAAGAACTCGGCCCAGTACGCCGCCGGCGGCACCCAGCTCCAGCTCAATGCCAACGGCAACGCGGGCACGACGATCACCAACGTGCGCGCTGGCGTCGGCGCGACCGACGCGGCCAACTTCGGCCAGGTGCAGCAGGCGCAGCAGGCGGCCGTGGTGACGGCCAACGGCTTCACCAGCCAGCAGGTCAGCGCACTGCAGGAGGTGATGAACAAGGCCTTCGAGAATGGCCTGTGCAGCTTCAGCAGCGGGAACGTCACCTGCGGCACCGGCAGCAAGGCCACCGGGACGGGTGCGACCGTTCTCGGCCCGAATGCGGTCGCCAATGGCGACAACACGACGGCGATCGGCAACGGCGCGCAGGCGAACTTCGCCGGCTCGGTGGCGATCGGCGCCGGTGCCAAGGCACTGGCGGATCCGACCACCGCGGTGGGCAACAACGCCATCGCCGCGGGCAACGACTCGGTGGCGCTCGGCGCCAACACGCTGGCCAGCGGCGCCAATTCGGTCGCTCTGGGCCAGGGTTCGGTCGCGACCCGCGACAACTCGGTGTCGGTGGGCAATGCCGCGACGGGCTTCACGCGCAACGTCACCAACGTGGCGCCGGGCGTGCTGCCGACGGATGCGGTGAACCTCGAGCAGGCACAGCAACTCAATGCCGCGACCCTCGGCGAGGCGCGCAAATTCGCCGCCAGGGGCGTGGCCGCGGCCATGGCCAGCGCCGATGCGCCGATGCCTTCGGCACCGGGCAAGACCAGCTGGGCGACCCAGGCGGCGAGCTACAAGGGCGAGGCCGCGATCGGCGCCAGCCTCATGCACCGCCTGACCACCGACACTCCGTTGGCCATCTCCGCCGGCGTGGCCGGCGGCAACGGCTCGGTCGGTGTGCGCATCGGCCTGAAGGGCGAGTTCTAACGAAGACATCAGCGACATCGGCGCGAAAAGACGGGCGGTCTGACTCCGTGCCGCCCCGCCCGACCGTTCACGCCAGCGCGCCCAGCCACCGTCGTGGCCGGGCGCTTCGCGCTTGGCGCATCTCCTTGAACTTGCGGCGAAAGATGAGGCTGCCGCGCGTGCGAGCCACGACGCCATCCGACGAAGGATCGCTCGCCGCTGCCGCCTCTCCCTGCGACGCGCCGTTGCAACCACGACCGCGGCCCCTCATGTCCATTTACCCCTTCGCCCCCCTGAACCATGCCATCGGTCTCGATCCCGATGCATGACGCGGGCCGGCCGGCCCGGCCCACTGCCTCGCGCATGTTCGCAGCGGCGTGGTCACGCCTGCGGCACGCGGCGCCCGCGCCGCTCTTCATGGCCTGCCTGGCCCTCTTCCTGGCCTGCGTCTGGGGCTCCGCCTGGCTGGCATCGCGGCAGGGCCTGCAGCGCGCGGAGCGGCGCGCGGCCGAATTCGCCGCCGGCGTGCTCGGTGGCGTCGAGGCCATCGGCGCGCAGATCGACGAAGCCATGGCGCGCGGCAGCCGCGGCATCGGAAGTCCCACGCACTGCGACAGCGCCGACGTTCCGCGGCTGCAGGCCGTCCAGGCGCGCTACAGCTACATCGGCGCCATCGCGCGCGTGAATCCGGGCGGTGATCGCATCCTGTGCTCGACCTTCGGTCCCGAGGCGGACGGGCTGCTGCTGGGACCGGCCGACGACGTGATCCGCCGTGGCACCCGGCGGGTGCACCGGCGCGTGACGATGCCGACCGTCGACGGTGCCGAGTATTTCGTGCTGTCCAACGCCAACCTCGCCGTGTTCGTGCACCGCAGCGTGGCCACGACGATCCTGGCCACGCTGCAGGATGCGTCCCTGGGTGCCTACGTCAGGGATGGTGGGCCGATGCTCTTCAGCCGGGGGTCCTACGACATCGGTGTGCTCAAGGCCCTCGAACACAGCGGCGCGTCCGCCGCCTTCGACGGCCATCGGCTGCTGGGACTCAGTGCTTCCCCGAACTCGGAGTACGTCGCGTTCATCGACCTGCCTGCTGCCCGGGTGAAGGCCAACATCGACGACGCCCGGGCCTCGTTGTTGCCGCTGGGCGCGGTGCTGGGCCTGGCGCTCTCGCTGCTGCTGTTCGTGTCGTACCGGAGCTTCAGCTCGGTCGCCGCGTCGCTGGCCCGCGCGCTCCACACCGACCGCGTCTTCATGGAATACCAGCCGATCGTCGATCTTCGCACCGGGCGCTGCATCGGCGCCGAAGCGCTGGTGCGCTGGCGTCACGGCGGTGGCCTGGTGCCGCCCCAGCGTTTCATCGTCGCGGCCGAGCGCGCCGGCATCATGCCGCTGGTGACGCGCCGCATCGTCCAGCTCGTGGCATTGGACATGGCCGAACTCCTTCGTACCCATCCGGCGCTGCACGTGAGCATCAATTTCTCGGCCATGGACCTGCGGTCCACCGAGGCGGTGGAACTGCTCACCGGCTTGCTGCGGGTCACGGGCTTGCCCGCCGCGAGTTTCTGGATCGAGATCACCGAGACCAGTTTCGAAGAGAACGTGAGCCAGATCATCGACCGGATTCGCGCACTGGGCTTCCGGGTGGCCATCGACGACTTCGGCACCGGTTACGCCAACCTCGGCACGCTGGCCAGCATCGAGGTGGATCTGCTGAAGATCGACCGGCGCTTCGTGCAGTCCGCGACGCAGGCCGGCCAGGCGTCGGAAGTGGCGATCGCCATCATCGGACTGGCCCGGTCGCTGGAGCTGGAGATGGTGGCGGAGGGCGTCGAGACGCAGGCGCAGGCCGATTTCCTGATCGGCAGCGGTGTCCAGTTCGCACAGGGCTGGCTGTTCGGCCGGCCTGCGTCGGTGGATGCGTTGCGTGCGTTCATCGCACAGCAGAACGGGGGCGCTTCCGCGCAAAGGGGCCCTGGCACCCCTGAACCCCACGGTGCGATGGCAGGCCGGCGACATGGCGTGCCGCCCTTGCAGCCGCGACCCGTTTTCGACCACGAGGCAGGGTGAGACGGCATGCAGCTGCTCGGCATTCGCACGGCGGGAGGCCAATGGTCATGGGTCCTGCGCAGCGCCGATGGCGCACAGGTGATTCAGAGCACTCGCACCTTCAGCTCCTATGTGCTGTCCATGATCGATGCCTCCTGCGTCTGCGACCACCTGCAGACCGCGCAGGTCGAATGCGCCGACTACATTGCCATACCGGCGCTGCGCGGCATGCAGCGAGACCGTTAAGCACGCAGGCGCCAGGCACAAGTCGAGGCATGTCGTTCCAGCGTGGGCGCGGCAGCGCTTGCGGGTCGGTGCCGGCTACTCGGCACGCGAAGCGGTGGCGGGCGCGTGCCGGCGGGTGAACACCTGCTGACGGTGGGCGACGATGATGTCCGTGACCTCTCGCTTGGAGGCCAGGAAGCTCTCGCCACAGCTCGCACAGTGGTAGGCCCTCAGGCCCGGCAGAAGACGCATCCAGGGGCTGCGTTCCAGGCGTTCGAGCGACGGTGGGCGGCAGGCGCACCCTGCCTTCAGGATCTTCATGCTTCAACAAGCCTCATGCGATTCAAACGAAGCGTGCGCACGCCGTGCGGCACGGGAGAAAAATGAGGGGCTGCGGCAGGCAGGGCAGGGCGATGGTCATCGTCAGTCCTTGCGCTGCTTCTTCAGAAAATCGATCTCGAAGCCCGGCTCGACCGGCGGCGGCGTCTTCTTCGCGGGGGCCGAAGCCACCGGCAGCGCGCTGCCGAAGTCGGTCGATGCGAAGCTGGGCGGCACACGAACGCCCTGCTCGTCCTTGGTGACGAGGCCGCGGTTCTCCAGGTCCTTCATGGTCTTGTTCACCATCTCGCGCGAGATGCCGGCGTACGACGCGATCAGGGCCTGCGTGATGCGCTTGTCGTAACCGCCGTTCTCGGACGGGGCCAGCTGCGTCAGTTCATGCAGCACCCGACTCACGAGTTTCTCGACCGAGGAGGTGGTGACGCGGCGCAACTGCGTGCGCAGGATGCCGATGCGTCGCGATTCGTGCTCCAGCAGGCCGATCAGCAGGTCGGGATACTTGGCGCACAGCATGCGGACATGCCCGAGCGGGATGGCATAGACAACGGTCGGCAAGGCCGCGATGACGGTGGCAGGGCTCTTGAATTCGTCATGGCGAAGGGATGGCGGCAGGAAGAACTCGTCCGGGCGAATGAAGTCCGTGGTGACTTCCTCATGGTTCCCCCGGCCTTGCAAGGCCACCCGCAGCAGACCGGTGGCGACACAGAAGATGCTCTGCGAGCTTTGCCCGCTGGTCAGCAGATACTGGTTGCGTTTGTAGGATCGGACATCCACGACTTTTTTCAGATCGTCTCGCTCGAACTGGGGCAGGCAGGAAGTCAGTGGGTGCAGGTACATGCGTCTTGCGGCAGTGCGCGTTCCGGTGACAAGCTTTCGTTCTTTTTTTCGAGCGGCGCCTTCTTTTTCGACACCTGTCCCGAACGCCTGGTCAGGAGAGGTGGATCCTCGATCGGTGCAACGGGGCTGTCTCGCTTCGTACCGACGAGCCTGCGGTGGAACGCCGCCGCCCGCCGATTCAAGACTGCGGCCCATGCCCCTGGCGCCTGCCTCTGCACAGGTCATGCATCTGAAAAGAGGTGGAATTCATCGGCGATGGCGCTCGAAACGGCGAGCAGTGAAAGAGAAATGGATAGTAGGAACTATTTCATTTTGTTGCACAAAGAATGTTTCTCGTTTGTGTCCCAGATCACAAAGATGGTGTGCCCGACCGGCCACGCCGTCTCGCGATCTGATCCTGCGAGGCGATAAAAAACCCGCGTTGCCTTGCGACAAGCGGGTTTTGGAGAAGCGCGATTTCTTTACTGACAACGCCCGCGCTGGGGTGCGCCCGGGTGTGTCGGCACTCAGTGGATCCGGCGCCAGTCCTCAGTGGCAGCCCAAGCTCGGAACAGCGGCGCCGCCGTGGTCGGATCCGTGTCGTACAGATTCAAGCCGAGTCCTGGAGAGAAACTGAGGAAGATATGTTTCGCACTCTCTGTCCAATCCAGCATGGCCATTGACCAGTCGCTGAACATTCTTCGCGGTACGGCTCTGCGCTCCAAGACCTTCACATGGGCGTGGCGCTGATCGGGAAGGATGCGAGCAAACAATGATTCGACAGCATCCTCTTTGCCCTCGAGATACTGAAGGAAAACACCCTCCAGTACCGCGAGACCACCCGTGATTCCAAGTGAAGGATTGTTTTTCTGCGCCTGTCTCAGCAGGGCGCCGAGGTCGATCGGTTCGTTCACACGGCTTGTGTAGATCAATCGATAGAAGGGCAGAGTTTCTGACATCCGCCGGATGGTATCGCCTTGTGATCGCCGGATGCCTGCCTGTGATTGGCTTCAGCGCCGCTTGGAGGGCAGTGCGGTCTCAGGCTTCGGGTCTGCACCAGCGGGTGCAATGGGATCGTCTCGATAGCGAAGCTGGTTGCCTACACGGCTGGGATATTTCAGCGCGTCCATCGAGCCCGCGCGGCCCGTAAAGGGGTGCATCTCGGTGCCGGTGTAAGTTTCGCGGTGGAGAGGAGGCCTTGGGCCGGTCGTCGGGCCGGGAGCGGAGATGCTCTCATCGCCCTGACTTTGCAGCGCGTCGAGCCCCTTGGCCGTGATCGTGTGCAAGTGGTTCGGCGTGCCGTCTTTTCGTGGGCTGGCAACTTCCCGAACATAGCCTTCCGCGCGCAGTACCGCCAGACCTTCGGAGGCCGGGCGCCCCAGGCTCTGGCTGATGGCTGCGCCGTGTGATAAATCCATGCGGGCGACGACGCGCAAAACGGCGAGGTGGTCCGGAGAAAGGGAGGCGGAGGATGGTGCGGTCATTTCACATTCTGCATCCCGCCGGCTGACCTCGACTGGGCACTGTGCGGGTCTGGCAATCGGCTGACTACCAGCGCCTCGCACTGCCAAGAGCGGTTTCTCGGTACGGGTGGGCGGCCGGTGGGGCGACCGGTAGACCCACAGTTTGAAGACGCTTGTACGCCTCAAGAAGTGCTTCCCGCGCACCATGATCGCCGGCAGACATTCTTCGCAGCGCGTCCGCGTACTGATCGGTGGCGGTGTGCCACTCAGCTTCGCTGTGTGTACCGAAGTTCATTGAATTTCCGTTCGATCTGTTCATCGGTAGGTAAGAACCCAAGGTGTACCCTTTTGTACGGAAAAGTAACTCAGGGTAGATCAACGATCTTCACCGTCGAGAGTGTGTACTCGCAAGTTTTGTGAATTTGGTCACACGCTGAGTTTCCGGGAGCCCCAGTCGCGCCGCCCTCTGAGGCGATAGCTCAAACGCGTGAGGGCAAGCCCATGGCTGAGCTCACTGGCCGCGAAGGTTGCCCTTGGCCGCTTCAATGTGCTTTCCAGCCCTTTCACATGCTTTGGCCGTGACTCCCAGACGCATCGGGCACAGCACTGGAAAGGCGTCGCCGGCCATCCCAAGGCTGCCCGAAGATCGATCTGAAGAGTCGTTAAGTCGAATGAATACCTAAGAATCACTTTTAACAATCGTTAATTAGTAATTATTAACTTTTCCTTCGTGAATCTCGTTTTTCTAAAACTTTATGCCTCATTTAATTCGAGGAAACGCAAGACACATTTTGTATGATTCATTGATCACTTAGCTGTGTTTAGTGCATCCGCGCAATGTGCACGGATTCCCATCGCGTTTTTCAGCCTTAGGAATGAAGTAATGAAAGTTGTTCGCAAGCATGGTGGCGAAGTCGCCGACGCAACGGTAGAGACTCTTTCGCTGGACCAGCCCTCCATCGTTCATCTTCGAATCGCCCCCGAGAACGTGAGTCGCTTCGAGCGCCGCGGGGCCGACCTCGCGCTAGTTCTTCAAGACGGCAGTGTCACCGTGCTTCGCGGTTTCTTCTCCGTGTATCCGGACAACGGACGCAATGATCTGGTGCTCGAGGACGAGTCCGGTGTCATGTGGTGGGGCCAGTACACATCGCCATGGACGCAGTTCCACTTCACCGAGATCGAATGGCTCGACGCCGTGCCGGCCTTGCCTGTGACGGACGGTTTGCCCGGCTGGTTGATTGCCGGACTGGCCGTGCTGGGGCTTGGCGCCGCGGCCGGTGGCGGCGGCGGCGGCGGCGGCGGCAGTGCGCCGCCCCCGGCCCCGGTCAACAACAGCCCCTCCGCGAACGCGAATTCGCTGGAGGTGCGTGTCGGCAGCACTGGCCAAGGCCGCGTCGACGCCCGCGATCCCGACGGCGATGCCGTCACCTTCAGCGTCAGCAAGGTGCCTGCCAACGGCGAGGTGGTGATCGATCCGCGCACCGGCGAATTCGTGTACACGGCCCGCCCCGGGTATGTCGGCACCGACAGCTTCGAGGTCACCGTCGACGACGGAAAGGGCGGCACCGCGACCATTTCCGTGCCCGTCACCGTGACCAACGACGATCCTGTCGCCAGCGCACCGCCGGTGACCACGCCCGAAGACGAGCCGGTCAGCGGCAAGGTCACCGCGGAAGACGCCGATGGGGACACGGTCAGCTTTGCCGTCGGAACGCCGCCTTCGCACGGGACGTTGACACTGGATCCGGCGACCGGCGACTACACCTACACGCCCGACCCCGACTACCATGGCGGCGACAGCTTCACCGTGACCGTGAACGACGGCAATGGCGGCAGCACCACCGTGACGGTGCCGATCACCGTCACGCCAGTTGCCGATGGCTTCGCAGACGCCGACGAAGTCGTCTCCGTGCCCGAAGACGGCGGAGCGATCAGTGGCTCACTGCTGACGGGCAGTTCGAGCGTGGATGGACCTCTCACGGTCACAGGGTTCAGCCTGGCCGGCCTCACCGGCCCCTTCACTCTCGGAACCGCCTATACGGTGCCGGGGCAAGGCACCATCACCGTCAACGCAGACGGGACCTACAGTTTCGTCGCTGTGCCGGACTGGAACGGCGACTTCCCAGTGATCAGCTACTCGATCACGGACGGGACCAGCACCGACACGTCCACCCTGACCCTCACGGTCACGCCCGTCAACGATGCGCCTGTGCCGAGCGATCCCAACGAAGGGCTGGATCCGGGCGATCCGGGGTACGTGCCAGGCCAGACCTTTGATCCAGCGACGGGCGACTATGGTCACACGACCGCCGAAGACAAGCCTGTATCAGGCCGAGTCACGGGCAGCGACGCGGACGGCGACGCGCTGAGCTACACCAAGGGCAACGACCCGGCCAATGGCACCGTGGTGGTGAACGAGGACGGCAGCTACACGTACACGCCCAACTCGAATTTCAACGGCACGGATGAATTCACCGTTGTCGTTGATGACGGGAAGGGCGGCACGTCCACCAGTACCGTGACGGTCACGGTCACGCCGGTCAACGATGCGCCTGTGCCGAGCGATCCCAACGAAGGGCTGGATCCGGGCGATCCGGGGTACGTGCCAGGCCAGAGCTTTGATCCAGCGACGGGCGACTATGGCCACACGACCGCCGAAGATGAGCCTGTATCAGGCCGAGTCACGGGCAGCGACGCGGACGGCGACGTGCTGAGCTACACCAAGGGCAACGATCCGACCAATGGCACCGTGGTGGTGAACGAGGACGGCACCTACACGTACACGCCCAACTCGAATTTCAACGGCACGGATGAATTCACCGTTGTCGTTGATGACGGGAAGGGTGGCACCACCACCAGCACGGTGACCGTGTCGGTCACGCCCGTCAATGATGCTCCGCTGGCTTCGAACGATGGCCCGATTTCTGTGACGGAGGACACGCCGGCCACCGGCAACGTTCTGAGCAATGACAGCGATCCGGATGCTGGCACCACGTTGGTGGTGACGCAGTTCACAGTGGGCACCTCCTCGTACGACGCGGGGCAGACCGCCACGATTGCGGGCGTGGGAACGCTGGTGATCAATGGCAATGGTGCATTCACTTTCACGCCTGCACCCAACTACACCGGCGCAGTGCCAAGCGCGACGTACACGGTCAGCGACGGTGCTCTCACCGACACTGCCGTGCTCAGCTTTGGCAACGTTACGCCTGTCAATGACGCCCCGGTGCCGAGCGATCCCAACGAAGGGCTGGATCCGGGCGATCCGGGGTACGTGCCTGGCCAGAGCTTTGATCCGGCGACGGGCGACTATGGTCACACGACCGCCGAAGACGAGCCTGTATCAGGCCGAGTCACGGGCAGCGACGCGGACGGCGACGCGCTGAGCTACACCAAGGGCAACGACCCGGCCAATGGCACCGTGGTGGTGAACGAGGACGGCACCTACACGTACACGCCCAACTCGAATTTCAACGGCACGGATGAATTCACCGTCGTCGTCGACGATGGGAAGGGTGGCACCACCACCAGCACGGTGACCGTGTCGGTCACGCCCGTCAACGATGCTCCGCTGGCTTCGAACGATGGCCCGATTTCTGTGACGGAGGACACGCCGGCCACCGGCAACGTTCTGAGCAATGACAGCGATCCGGATACTGGCACCACGTTGGTGGTGACGCAGTTCACAGTGGGCACCTCCTCGTACGAAGCGGGGCAGATCGCCACGATCGCGGGCGTGGGAACGCTGGTGATCAATGGCAATGGTGCATTCACTTTCACGCCTGCACCCAACTACACCGGCGCAGTGCCAAGCGCGACGTACACGGTCAGCGACGGTGCTCTCACCGACACTGCCGTGCTGAGCTTTGCCAACGTTACGCCTGTCAATGACGCCCCGGTGCCGAGCGATCCCAACGAAGGGCTGAATCCGGGCGATCCGGGGTACGTGCCTGGCCAGAGCTTTGATCCGGCGACGGGCGACTATGGTCACACGACCGCCGAAGATGAGCCTGTATCGGGCCGAGTCACGGGCAGCGACGCGGACGGCGACGTGCTGAGCTACACCAAGGGCAACGATCCGACCAATGGCACCGTGGTGGTGAACGAGGACGGCAGCTACACGTACACGCCCAACTCGAATTTCAACGGCACGGATGAATTCACCGTTGTCGTTGATGACGGGAAGGGCGGCACGTCCACCAGTACCGTGACGGTCACGGTCACGCCGGTCAACGATGCGCCTGTGCCGAGCGATCCCAACGAAGGGCTGGAGCCGGGTGATCCGGGGTACGTGCCTGGCCAGAGCTTCGATCCGGCGACGGGCGACTATGGCCACACGACCGCCGAAGATGAGCCTGTATCAGGCCGAGTCACGGGCAGCGACGCGGACGGCGACGCGCTGAGCTACACCAAGGGCAACGACCCGACCAACGGCACCGTGGTGGTGAACGAGGACGGCACCTACACGTACACGCCCAACCCGAATTTCAACGGCACGGATGAATTCACCGTCGTCGTCGACGATGGGAAGGGTGGCACCACCACCAGCACGGTGACCGTGTCGGTCACGCCCGTCAACGATGCTCCGCTGGCTTCGAACGATGGCCCGATTTCTGTGACGGAGGACACGCCGGCCACCGGCAACGTTCTGAGCAATGACAGCGATCCGGATGCTGGCACCACGTTGGTGGTGACGCAGTTCACAGTGGGCACCTCCTCGTACGACGCGGGGCAGACCGCCACGATCGCGGGCGTGGGAACGCTGGTGATCAATGGAAATGGTGCATTCACTTTCACGCCCGCACCCAACTACACCGGCGCAGTGCCAAGCGCGACGTACACGGTCAGCGACGGTACTCTCACCGACACTGCCGTGCTCAGCTTTGGCAACGTCACGCCGGTCAATGACGCTCCGGTGGTCGTGGCCGATAGCAACACGACGCTGGAAGAGACGCCATTGACGGTAACGGCGGCGAATGGCGTCCTGGCCAATGACGGCGACGTTGAGAATGGCGCCATCACCGTAACGCAGTTCACTGTGGAAGGTGTGGTGGGCACTTTCCTGGCCGGCGAAACAGCGTCAATCACCAACGTAGGCGCCCTGACGATCAACGCGGACGGGGGCTACACCTTCATCCCTGTGCCGAACTACAGCGGTCCCGTTCCGGTGGCAACGTACACGGTGTCGGACGGGGTATCGGCGTCGAGCAGCACGTTGACCTTGGCCGTGACTCCCGTGACCGACGCTCCGGTCATCGCGGCTCAGGCCGATTTCAGTATCTCAGGCACACAACTCACAACGTATGCTTGGAACGGTATCTCACAGGTCAACGCTGGCGGGACGGTTTACAACCTGACGGAAAATGCGGGAGACGGCGCGTCGGCTGCCACGTTGAAAGGCGCAATCGATTACCTGGTGGCGAATCGTCTAAACGAGGCGACTCAAGGCACAACGACGTCGCTCCAAAGTACTTCGTTGCCAACGCTTCAGGCGAAGCTCATTACGGGCTTCATGTATTTGGAAGCAGGGCAAACGTACAAGTTTTCTGGAAGTGTCGACGACAGCGGCATGCTCGTGATCGGCGACGCTGCGCAGGCACACGTGAATTGGCAAGGCACTTCGACGGGGGTGGACAGTCAGTTCACAGTCGAGAAGTCGGGCTTCTACACCTTCGATCTCTATTTGCACAATGCGTCTGGGGTGGGCAACTACAACTTCAACGTTGTGAATGTTGACGGCAGCGCTGTGCAACTGTTCGGCAACACGACCGACATTACGAATGCGCTCGCCGACGGCTATATGGCCTTGGGAGACTTCCAGGACGGCGACGACGCGGATGGCAAGGGCTTCCATGAGCTGGTGTTTGGATATGGCCACACGACGGGCCAAGGTGCAGGCGACCCTATCAGCTTGACGGGTGTCCAAGCTTCAGTGACGGATCAGGATGGCTCCGAGACGCTTTCCATGACGCTGACAGGTCTTCCGGACGGCACGACTCTCACGTACACGAACGTCTTCGCAGACGGCACGTCGACTCAGGGCTCGGCGACGGTGCAGGGCGGGACAGTCGTGGTGGATGGACAGGCGAATGTCGTGTCTTTTGAGAATCTTCAAGTCGATGTCCCGGATGGACTCGGCGGGATGCATCAGGTGACGCTGACGGTAACGGCGAAGGACGGCGCCGCCGAAGCTAAGACGTCTGTTCTGGAATTTCAGGTCAATGCGGGCCTCAATGAGGTCGCGCGCATGAGTGGACAGGCGGAAGATCCTTCCCGTGCCGAGGACGCTGCGCAGCACGCGGACCATCCGCAAAGCAATGCTGCCGATTCGGCCGAATTCGACGCCATGCAGCTTCAGCCGCGGACATTTTTTGCCGAATCCCTCGGATTGGCGAACCTCGATGCCGATGCCTTCCAGGCGGATGAGCCGCAAGCTCACAAGCCGGTGCTCTCCGAACTGCTGATGGCGCCGCAGGGCGAGTCCTCGTTGGACACGCTTCTCTCGTTCCTGCCTCCCGGCAGCACTGTCACCGGCGCGAGCGGCGGCGTCGGACACCCGGCCGGTGAAAGCGTTGCGTACAGCCCTCCGGTGGTCAACCCGCTGGACGACGACCTGCATCACGCGAACCTGGTGGTGGCCTGACCCGTGCGCGGGACTTGGTTGCATACGCAACCAGGTCCCGCACACCGATGGCGGCGCAACCAGCGCCGCAGACCCAACCGAAGGGTGAGATGTTTCTTTTTTTTCGCGAACAGCGGGGCCGACGAGTGCCGCGCTGTTTGCACAAGCTTTCATTCGCGATGGCTGCAGGCTTCTTGCTTTCTGCCATGCCGCCGACGATGACCGCTGCCAGCGCTGAGCCGGCTGTGGCTGATGCGTCAGGAGCGAGCCTGCCTGCAGCGGTGCGTGCCGCCGTGCAATGGCATCCCCGCATCCGCACCACTGCTGGTCAGCTGCTTCAGGCCGGCGAAGGCATCGCAGCGGCACGTGCCGGCTATTACCCTCAAATCCGTGGCGGGGTGGGCACGCAGCTGAGCAATCGCGACATCGCGCCTTACGAGAGTCGCCGGCTGAACCAGTCCTCGCTCACGGTCTCGCAAATGATCTACGACTTCGGCAAGGTTGCTGGCGCGGTGAACCGGGCCGAGGCCGGCGTGGCCACGGCGCGCGCCCAAGAGTTGCTGTCCGTCGATGAAGTGGCGCGCGAGACCGCGCTCGCCTGGATGGAGCTGTACCGTCAGCAGGTTTTGGGCCGCGTGGCAGACGATCAGGTCAAGGGCGTCCAGGCGCTGGCCGATCTGGTGAACGAGCGCGAACGCAAGGGCGCCAGCTCGCGCTCGGACACGGCGCAGGCCAGTTCCCGCGTGGACGCGGCGCGCGCTCAGCAGCTGACCGCGCAGGCGCAGGCCGCGCGCTGGCGCAACCAGCTCACGCAACTGACCGGCGCGGTGAGGCCGGTCGTCATCGCAGGTGAGCCGCCGGCGATGCTTGCCGACGCTTGTCGAGCCGGTATCGACGCAAGCCTGCTGAATCCGCCGGCGGTGCAACTGGCCGAGGCGCAGCGCGCCATCGCGCAGGCCGACCTGCGCGTGGCCGATGCCAACCTGCTGCCCACGTTGTCGCTCGACGGCGCCGTCGGCCGGGGTATCGATGCGCGCTCTCGCCTGCCGGGTGAGAGCGGTGTCTCCACGTCGATATCGGTGAACTTCTCGGCGCCGCTCTATGAGGGCGGCGGCAATCAGGCGCGCAAGCGTGCGGCTGCGTATGCCCTGACGGCGGCCGACGCCGCCGTGGCGCAGGCTCAGCTGGTGGCGCGCCAGAGCTTGCAAGACGCGCAGGCACAGTCCGCGGGCCATGCCGCACGCCAGCCGGTGTTGAGCTCGCGAATCGAGAGCATCCGTGCGACGCGGGATCTCTATCGCCAGCAGTACTTGCAACTGGGCACCCGCTCGCTGCTCGATCTGCTGAATGCCGAACAGGAGTACCACACGGCCCGCTTCGAGCAGGCCGACAGCTTCATCGAGCTGGGCAGGCTGGGCGTGGAATGCCTGTACCAGACCGACCTGCTTCGCACCGCTTTCGCCATCGAGCCGTCACAAACACTGGTGGTCGGGAGCGCCCCATGACGCAACTGCAGGAGATGAACGGCGCCGACGTATCGCCGCAGGCGGCTGCGATGTCCCCGGGGGCGGGCGGATCGTCGCAGCCACAACGGCACGCCCTGCTGCAGTCCGGCTGGTTGGAGGCCGTGCTGACGGTGGCATCGCACTTCCACCTCGATGCCTCGCGCGAGCGCATCCGCGTGGCGGCGGCCTGGAGCAGCAACCTGAGCCCTGAGGAGGGCGCGCGTCAAATGGCACGGCAGGCCGGGTTGAGCTTGCGCCACGTGACACTGCGGCTCGACGGCTTGACGCCGTGGCGGCTGCCGTTGGTGGTTCAGCTCCATGGCGGCCAGGTGGCCGTCATCACGGCCATCACGAACGATGGCCTGCGCCTGATCTTCAGTGGCGACGAGGGCGCCGAAAGCACGCGCAGCGCGGCGGAGCTGCAGCCGCACGTGCAGTTGCTGGCCGTGTTGCGGCCCACGCAGTCGGCGCCCGACTCGCGCGTGGACAGCTACATCAAGCCGGTCGAGCCGCACTGGCTGCGCAGCATCGTGTTGGCCGATTGGCGCCCCTATGCGCACATCCTGCTGGCTTCCTTCATCGCCAATCTCATGGCGCTGGGCGGCATTCTGTTCTCGATGCAGGTGTACGACCGGGTCGTGCCAGCGCAGTCGCTGCCCACGCTGTACGTGTTGTTCGGCGGCGTACTGCTGTCCATCGCCTTCTCTTGGTCGATGCGCAGCGCGCGCATGCACATCACCGACGTGCTCGGCAAGCGCGCCGACCTGCGCATTTCCGATCGCGTGTTCGGCCATGCCCTGCGCGTGCGCAACACCGCCCGGCCGCGTTCCACCGGCACCTTCATCTCGCAAGTGCGCGAGCTGGAGCCGGTGCGAGAGATGCTCACGTCCACCACGGTGGCTGCTGTGGCCGACATGCCCTTCTTCCTGCTGTTCTGCGTGATCTTCTGGTTCATCGCGGGCTGGCTGGTGGTCGTCCCCCTCGTCGCCTTCGTGCTGCTGATCGTGCCCAGTCTGCTGGTCCAGCGCCGACTGCGGGCACTGGCGCAGGCGAGCATGCGCGAGTCGTCGCTGCGCAATGCGATGCTGATCGAATCGGTACAGGGCATCGAGGACATCAAGGTGCTGCAAGCCGAGCCGCGCTTCCAAAACCAGTGGAACCACTACAACGCCGTCAACGCCGATTCGGGCCTGAAGCTGCGCGCGCTGCTCAACACGCTCAGCAACTGGCTGCAGACGGTGCAGGGCAGCGCCTTCGCCGTGGTGATCTTCGTAGGGGCACCCCTGGTGATGGCCGGAGAGATGAGCACCGGCGTATTGGTGGCGGCATCGATCCTGTCCACGCGCATGCTGGCCCCGCTGGCTGGCGTCACGCAGGTGCTCAACCGCTGGCAGCAGGCCAAGGTGGGCAGCGAAGCGCTGGACCAACTCATGCGGCTGCCGGTGGATCATGCGCCTGACGGCACCCGCATCCATCGCCCGGCCCTGCGGGGCGATTTCGAGTTTCGCGAGGCCGTGTTCAGCCACGATGGCGAAGTGCCTGCCCTGAACGTGAAAGGGTTGAAGATCCAAGCCGGCGAGCGCATCGCCGTCCTAGGACGCAATGGGGCCGGCAAATCCACGCTGCTGCAGGCGCTGTCAGGGTTGCTGGAGCCGAAGTCGGGGTCGTTGCTGGTCGATGACGTGGCACTCGCCCACATCGACCCGGCCGACGTGCGCCGGGACGTGGCACTGCTGACGCAGAACGCGCGTCTGTTCCACGGCTCGCTGCGCGAGAATCTCTGTCTCGGCGCGCCGCACGCCAGCGATGACGAACTGATGGCCGCGCTGCAGGCCGTGGGTGCCTGGGCCTTTGTGCGGCAACTGTCCAAGGGGCTGGATCATCCGGTCCTTGAAGGTGGCCTGGGCCTTTCGGGCGGCCAACGACAGAGCCTGTTGCTGGCCCGGTTGCTGGTGCGCCGGCCGCGAGTGCTGCTGCTCGACGAGCCGACCGCCACGCTGGACGAAGTGGCCGAGCGCGAGGTGATCACGCATCTGCGTTCGCTGACGGAAGGCCGCACGTTGGTAGTGGCCACGCACCGGCCCGCGGTGCTGGACGCGGTAGACCGCGTGGTGGTGGTGGATCGTGGCGCCATCGTGCTCGACGGGCCGCGCGAGACCGTGCTCGCCAAGCTGCGCGGTGGCCCTGCGGCCCCGGTGGTGCGCCGCGACGGAGACGTCGCATGAGCGCCCCGGTGGAAGTGGCGCCCGGCGCCCGGGCACCTGGCCCGGCGGTCGCCAGTGGTTCTTCACGTCGCGGAACAATGCCTACATTGGACGATTTTGATGAGGTGCGCGCCAGCCGATCCGGGCGCGTTGTCTGGCTGGTGGCACTGTTCCTCGCGGCTTTCTTCGCATGGGCCTGGTTCTTCGAGATTGATGAGGTCTCCAGCGGCATGGGCAAGGTGATTCCGACGTCGCGCGAGCAACGCATCCAGTCTCTGGAAGGCGGCATCCTGACCGAACTGCGGGTGCGCGAAGGCCAAGTCGTGGAGAAGGGCGCAGTGCTCGCCCAGCTCGACCCCACGCGCGGCGAATCGAACGTCGAGGAAACGGCCGCTCGCTATCGCGCTGCGCTGGCCAGCAGCGCACGGCTGCGGGCCGAGGTCGAAGGGCACAGCAGCCTGCAGTTCCCGGAAGAACTTCGCAAGTGGCCGCAATTGCAGGCTGCCGAAAGTGCGCTGTTTCGCTCGCGCCGTTCCAGCCTCAACGAAACCCTGGGAGGCCTGAATCAGGCGTTAGGGCTGGTGCGCCGCGAGCTGGACATCACCAGCTCTCTGGTGACCAGCGGCGCTGCCAGCACGGTGGAATTGATTCGGCTGCAGCGCCAGGGCGCCGACCTCGAGCTCAAGATCGCCGAGGCGCGTGCCGGCTACATGGTGCGCAGCCGCGAGGAGTTGGCCAAGGCCGACGCCGAGGTGAAGTCGCTCTCGTCGGTGGTGCGCGGCCGAGCGGACACGCTGGAGCGGCTGACGCTGCTGTCACCGGTGCGCGGCGTGGTCAAGCACGTGGAAGTCACGACCATCGGAGGTGTCGTGCCGCCGAACGGTTCGCTGATGACCCTGGTACCTCTGGACGACCAATTGCTGATCGAAGCGCGCATCTCGCCGCGCGACATCGCTTTCATGCACCCGGGTCAAGATGCACTCGTCAAGATCACTGCCTACGACTATGCAGTCTACGGTGCCTTGCCAGGCAAGGTGGTGAACATCGCACCCGACACGCAGCGCGACGAGGTGAAGCCCGAGATCGTTTATTACCCCGTGATGATCCGCACCGAAGCCGACGCGCTGGTGAGCGCATCGGGCCAGCGATTTCCCATCGTGCCGGGCATGGTGACGACCGCGGACATCCGAACCGGCAGGAAGACCGTGTGGGACTACCTCACCAAACCCCTGAACCGCGCACGTGAGGCGTTTCGCGAACGCTAGGCCTTGTGTCGGCCGTCTTTTATCTCAACAAGGAGCTCCCATGAAAATTCATCAACACCATCGTCTGGCGCAACTCGTTGCAGGCACGGCGCTGCTTGCAAGCTGCTTGGGCGCAATCGCTCGCGAGAATCCCATTGACCCCGTGAGCAACCCGAACAAGCTGGACTACCGTGACGTCGAGGCACGCCGCCCCGACTTCAAGGAACCCTTCCTGCGTGACGGCGTGGTGTCGCAGCCGGGCAGGTTCAAACAGGTCGTGGCAGGCTCTGCGTCGACTCAGGTTCGCGACATGCTCGGGCAGCCTCAGCGTGAAGCCGATGGTCCGCGCGGCCGCGAATGGGACTACAACTTCAAGTTCCAGCTGCCGCGGTCGAACAACTATCTGGTATGTCAGTACAAGGTGGTCCTCGACAACAGCGGACAGGCGGTGCGCGAAACGACCTGGCGTCGCAAACAATGCTCGGACCTCGTTGCCAAAGCGGGCGCGTCTGCGTCGTAGCAGCAACGCCCGGTCACTGAGCACTCCAGGCTTCTTTGCGACGGGCGCGGGCCGGCGAAGTGATCCTCCTGAACGCGCACGATGGCAGCAGTCTTAACAAGTGCAGACGGGCGTGCTCGGGTTCGTTGGCAGCGACGGCCTGGTCTGTGGCGAGACCGTGGCCGAGTTCGCGTTCCTCACAACGCCTGATCGTCGACGATGTGATCGCTCAGCGCAGGCCGTTGACCTCGACCACGACGCGACGATCGGGCTGAAGGCAGGCGATCAGTGCCGGGGTCGGCGTGTTGCCTCGGCAATCCTCGGGGCGGGTGACGGGTGCCAACTCGCCCTTTCCTGTGACTCTCAACTTCTCCGGCGCGAGGCGACCCTGGGCCACGAAATAGTGCTTGACCGCCTCGGCGCGACGCAGCGAAAGCGTCTGGTTGTAGGCGGCAGATCCGAGTCGATCGGTGTGGCCTTCGATAGCGATCGCATCGAACTGCAGGCCACCCAGTTGTGCCACGAAGCCGTCGAGCGCGCTTCGACCTTCGGGGCGGAGGGTTGCCGCGTCGAAAGCAAAAAGCGAATCGGCCGAGAAGCTC
>NZ_JBPJZF010000011.1:0-150503 GCF_051216515.1 Variovorax frigidus | reverse complement strand
CAGCAACGACGTGTGGATCGACCGGCGCAGCCTGGTGTTCGTGCCCAAGGGCACCAACGGCTACGAGAGCGACCGCTGGTACACCGCGGGCGGCCTGCTGGAGGTCGGCGGCTACCTGGGCACGCAGGGGCACACGGTCGGCGAATGGATGGCGCAGGGCGGCACGGTGAGCTTCGGCGGCAAGGATGTGGTCACCCAGGCGGGCTCGAACATCAATCTCTCGGGCGGCACGATCGATGTGCAGACCGGCTTCCTTCGACAGACGTGGCTCAAGGGTGCCGATGGGCGGCTGTACGAAGTGAACAAGGCCCCGGGGGACCAGCGCTACACCGGGGTCTACAAGGGCTTCGAGGACCGGCACGAACGCTGGGGCGAGAAGGCGACCGACTACTACTACAGCCCGCTGATCGCATCGCAGAGAAGGCTGGAAAGCGGCTACACCGTGGGCCGCGACGCCGGCCTGCTGGTGGTCGGGACGAAGAGCGCGGTGATCGAGGGTGACATCGTCGGCGACACCTTCCAGGGCGTGCGCCAGACGCAGGCGCCCAACATCAACCTCGACGGCTACAACCAGTCGCAGAATGCGGCGGCACGTGGCGGGCAACTGGTCGTCGGCAGCTACATCCCGTACTACGTCAAGGACAGCGCCACGTTCCGGCACCGGCTGACAGGCGATGCGAACACGGTGCAGAACGTCGTCTTGGACAACACCGCGGAGAAGATCGCCGCCGGGCTGGACCTGAGCACCACGCTGTCGCTGGAGCGGCAGGGCACGCTGTTCCTGGACACCGATCGATTGAATGCGTCCGGCTTGGGCGGCGTGAAGATCGCCGCGGTCAACAGCATCACCGTCGACAACGACCTGACGGTGGGCAACGCGGGAGAGATCACGCTGTATGGGCCGAAGATCGACGTCAACGCCGATCTCACGGCCCATGGCGGCACGATTCGGTTGGGCAATGTGCTGCACCAGGTCAGTGCCGGTGCGCGCATCGAGGACACGACGCTGGCTGCCCCGGCGCGGACGACGGCAGGTGTGACGGTGGCCGAAGGTGTGCTGCTCGATGCCGGCGGGCTGTGGAGCAACCAGCGGCTCGACGCCAGCGACGGCAGCCGCTTGCCCTACCTCAATGGCGGCAGTGTGGCGGTGCGCAGCACTGGCGATGTGACCCTTGAGGCGGGCAGCCGGGTGGACGTGTCCTCCGGCGCGGCACTGGATGCCAAGGGCCGGCTCACGGGCGGAAAGGGTGGTGACCTGACGCTCGCGGCCAACGCCAACACCGCTGGCAGCCTGGGCAATCTGGTATTGAACGGGGCGTTGCTCGGGTACGGGGTCAACGGCGGCGGGCGCCTGAGCGTGCAGGCCGGCAAGGTGGTGATCAGCGACCAGGCTGTCGCCCCCCAAGCCGGCACGTTGCAACTCGACAGCGGGTTCTTCGACAAGGGCTTCGGCGCCTATGACATCACCGGCAATGAAGGTTTGCTGGTCGCCGATGGCACCCAGGTCGCCGTGACTTCGCCGGTGTACCGCCTCAATGAAAGCGCACAAGGCGTGGCAAGTGGCACGGACCCGCACGGTGCACTGGAAATCTGGACGCCGCCCCCCTACCAGGACAACCCCACGAAGGGCGTGTTGACCCCCCGCAAGGGCGCGAGCCTGAGTCTGCAAGTCGGCACGCTGTTGTCGACGGCGACGCAGATGGCCATGGCGCAAGCACGCATCGGCGATGGCGCCCAGATCAACGTGGACCCGGGCCAGTCCATCAGCGTACGCAGCATTGGACAGCTGACCGTGGACGGCACCCTGAATGCCTGGGGGGGCAGCATCACCTTGGGTGGCGTCAGCATAGAACCCACCGTGGCCAGTAGCGTTGAAGCCCAGGGCCATGGCCGTTCGATCTGGATCGGTGAACACGCGGTGCTGGACGCGGCCGCGCGGGCGGCAACCGCAGTCGACAGCCGTGGCCGTCGCTACGGCGTGGTGGGGCAGGGCGGCAACATCGTGATCGGCGGCGATATCGACCCGGCCACCGGGATCGCCACCGCAGCCAACCTGTTTGTGGTGGTCCGCGACGGCGCGCGTCTTGACGCCTCCGGCACCCAGGCGGTGCTGGACCTGCCCGGCGTCGGCCCGAGCGTGATCGCCAGCCGCGGCGGCAACATCTCCCTGGCGTCCAACAATGGCGTGTACCTCGACGGAACGCTCAAGGCCAACAGCGGCGGCGCAGGTGCTGCGGGCGGCAGCTTGAGCCTGGCCCTGGAAGCACCGCTGTACCCAGAGGCAGCCGCCGCCCGCGTGCGGCAAGCCCGTGAATTGATCGTCAGTGCCGCCGATCCCGGCAAGTCGTTGCCGGACGGCAGCACTCCCGAATCGGTCGCCGGCACCCTGGCTTACGGCCATGGCCGGCTGACCGTCAGCCAGGTCAACGCCGGCGGCTTCGACAACCTGTCGCTGCTGAGCAATGGCCTGATCAGCTTCCATGGTGACGTGTCCCTGCGTCTGGGGCAGAGCCTGAGCCTGTATTCCGGGGCCATGGCCTTGACGGATGGCGCGGCCCGGCAGTCCCAAGTGCTGCTGGCGGCACCGTATGTGCGCCTGGCCGGTGTCGGCAACAACGATGCGGGCACCGACAGCGCCGTTCGCCCGACGGTCCAGGGCGGCGTTTCCACTCAGGGCGCGGCAGGCCTATTGAGGGTGGAGGCCGCGAACGTGCTGGACGTGCGCGACAGCGTCAACTTCGGTGCCCATGCCGAGCGCTCCAAAGCGCTGGCAGACACCATTGACCGTCGCGCTTTCGATCAGGCCCATTTGGTCAGCCAGGGGGACATGCGTTTTCTGGCGGGAACTACGTCTCTGGTCAAGACCACCTTGACCACCCAGGCCGACCTGAACCTGACGGCGGCGCAGATTTACCCGGCCACCGGGACCGTTGCCGAGGTCACGGTCGGCTTTGCGGGGCTCAACAGCGACTTTGACCCGACGCGTACCTTGCGCATCGGCAGGGTCGGCAGTACGGCCCCTGCGCAACCTGATTCCGTGTTCGGCAGCTTGTTGTTGAGTGCCTCGACGATTGAACAAGGCGGTGTACTGCGGGCACCCATGGGCAAGCTCACCTTGGGTGTGGATGGTGGCATCACTCGTTCGACCAAAGTGATCGACCTGCTGCCTGGCAGCCTGACCTCCGTCAGCGCCGGGGGCCTGGTGCTGCCGTATGGCGGGACGGTCGATGGTGTGACCTGGCAGTACGACGGCAAGCAGGTGGAGTTGCTGGGCGTCGGTGGCACCTCTAATTCCGGCAGTTTGGCGGTTGGCCTGCAACTGACGGGACGCTCACTGAATGTGCAGCAGGACGCGGTGCTGGACCTTTCCGGTGGCGGTGAACTGCTCGGCGCGGCGTTTGTTTCCGGGCGCGGCGGCTCCACCGATGCACGCTTCAGCCCCTTGGTGCAAATCGGCGCGGACGGGCGCTTTGCCTTGCCGGGGCTGGCCACCAACCCGGTCTATGCGATCGTTTCCGGCGCGCAGCCGGGGGTCGCGCCCAGTGGTGGAGAGCCGGGCGCAATCCAGCCGCTGGTGGGGCAACAAATCAGTATCGGTGCCGGCGTTCCCGGCCTGCCGGCGGGCATCTACACCTTGCTGCCGTCCACCTACGCCCTGTTGCCGGGGGCGTTTCGTGTGGAGATCAACGGTCTGGCACCCGCGTTTGCCGCCGGGTCGATGCCACATCCCTTGGCCATGAAGAACGGCTCCTGGTCAACCGAAGGCGTCCTGTCGATTGCGCATACCGGAATTCGCGACAGCCTGTCGAGCCAGGTGATCGTCACCCCGGCGGCGGTATTGCGCAGTTACTCCCAGTACAACGAAACTCGCTACGCGGACTTTGTTCGCGCTGACGCTGTGCGGCTGGGCGTACCACGCGCCGCACTGGAGGCCGATGCAAAAACCTTGCGCCTGCAACTGATTGCCGGGCAAAAGGATCTGGGGTTCACGTTTGACGGTGAGGGACGCTTTGAACCCGCCAAGGGCGGATTTGGTGCCAGTGTCTACGTGGTACCAGGCGGCGACATAGAGGTGATTTCCGACAGCGCCCAGGCCAGTACATCGCCGTCGATGGTGTCGGTGCGTGCCAGCGATTTGAATGCCCTGGATGCTGCCCGTTTGGTGGTGGGCGGCGACATGACGGTGGCGTATGGCCAGGGTGGCAACTTCGTAGGATTCGACAAGGGGGCCTACGCGACTTCGGTGGTCGTGCGTCAGGGCGCGACCCTGGCGGCGCCGGAGGTATTCTTGATGTCGGGGCGGTCTTCGGGCGCCATTGAGATCGAGCAAGGTGCATCGATCAACACCCTGGGGCGCGGCAAGGCCGCCTACGACTCGGACGATGGCTTTATCTATCGGCCCGGCAATCGCAGTGTGCTGGCGGTCTCCAATGGGCGCTTGCAAATGCTGGCCCCGACCCACGGGGATGGTTTTACTGGACCGGGCAGCATCCTGATCGGCCAGTGCAATCCAGGTGCCTGCGGCGGTGAAACCTCACTGTATTCCGAGGGCTCGATTGCCTTTGCGACCACCAACCGGTTTGCCTTGGGCGACAGCGTGCGCTACGGCACTCGCCATCTGGCACTGGCGGTGGGCGGGATCAACGTCGGCAGCGCCGAGGCGCTGGCCGATGCTGCCGCACGGGGGGCGTTGCCGTCGGGCTTGACCCTCAATCAGCAAGTGATGGATCGCCTGCTGCGCGGCGATACCGCCAACGGCGCGCCAGCCTTGCAAAGCCTGGCGCTGACCGCCGGGCAGTCCTTGAATTTCTATGGCACCACCACCCTGAGCACCCTCGACAGCTCGGGTAAATCCTTGCTCGATGAGCTGCTGCTCACGACCCCGGCGATCTATGGCCATGGCAACGCGGGTGACGTGGCGCTGATCCAGACCGGCACCTTGGTGTGGGGCGGCAACACCAGCGCGCCGCCGGCCGTGATCAGCAATGGCGCGGGCACCGGCAGCGGCACCCTGGAACTGCAGGCGCGACGCATCGAATTCGGCTACGGCCCCAATGCCCAGCCCGACAGCCTGGCCGACAACAGCCGGATGACCCTGGGCTTTGCCAACGTCAACCTCAACGCGAGCGAACGCATCACGGCCAACCACAAAGGCAGCCTGGCGGTGCATCAGTCGCAGGGGGCCTATGAAGCCGGCAAGGGTTTTGCCTACAGCGGCGGCAACCTGAGCATCACCGCGCCTTTGCTCACGGGCGAAGCCGGTTCGGTCAACCGGATCACCGCCGGTGGCGCAGTGACCGTCATGGCCCCGGCCAGCGGCGCGGCACCGGTGGATGCGGCGGCCATCGACGCGCTGGGCGCCGAGTTGCTGTTGTCCGGGCGCAGCGTGGCCCTCGACACGTCGGTGGTGCTGCCCAGCGGCAAGCTGACCCTCAGCGCCGATGAGGCGCTGACCTTGGGCGCTTCTTCGCGTCTGGACCTCAGTGGCCGCAAAGTGCAGATCAACGATGTCGGCAAATACAGCTGGGGCGGTGACGTCAGCCTGGAAAGCCGGCACGGCAACATTCGCCAGGCGGCGGGTGCGCTCATCGACCTGTCGGCCCCATTCAACCAGGGTGGCTTGCTCAAGGCCGTGGCCGTGGACGCCGCAGCAGGCCAGGTCGATCTGCAAGGGCAGATTCGTGCCGGTGGCAGCGGTTACTACGATGCCGGTGGCACCCTGGTGCCGTACAAGGCGGGCGGGGTGGACATCCGCGCGCAGCAGGTGGGGGATTTCGCCGCGCTGAACCAGCGCTTGAACCAGGGGCAGGTGTTCGGCTCGCGCAGCTTCCAGCTCAAGCAGGGCAACCTGGTGATCGGCGATGAGCTCAAGGCCAATCAGGTCAACGTCTCGGTGGACAACGGCAGCTTGACGGTGGTGGGCACCATCGACGCCAGTGGCGAGCGGGTCGGCACCATTCGCCTGGCCGGCAAGCAGGGCCTGACCCTCGCCGGCAGCGCCGTGCTGGATGCCCACGGCAGGGCATTGCGGGTCGACAGCTACGGCAAGATCATCGACGCGCCCAACCGTGCGATGGTCGAGCTCAACAGCGGGGACGGCCAATTGACCTTGGCCGATGGCGTGCACATCGATTTGCGCCACGGCACGGCCGCGGTTGCGGGCAACGCCCCGGGGCAATACGACGGCTTGGCCCGGGGCACCCTGGAGCTGAATGCGCCACGCCTCAATGCCAATGACGTGGCCATCGATGCCAGCGGGCGGGTCCATATCCTGGGCGCCCGTTCCATCGCGGTCAACGCGGTGGCCCGTTACACCGATGCACCGGTCGGCACCGAGCCGTCGGCCAGTGGCCGACCGTATCAGTGGATCGACCAGGGCTACCTGAGGAAAAAACACGACCTTGCCGAAACCTTCATCAACAACGCCTTGAACAACGACGGGCTGATGAAAGGCAAGCTCGCGGGTTTGAACAACAGCAGTTACAGGAATGCCTTCCACCTGCGCCCAGGCGTGGAAATCGTCACCGAAGGCGATCTCGTGGTCAGTGGCGACCTGGACCTGTCGGGCATGCGCTACGCCAGCGTCAACCCCAACACGCAGAAGACGTCGCTGTACGGCTCGGGCGAGGTCGGCAGCCTGGTGGTGCGTGCCGGTGGCAACCTGGACGTCTACGGCAGCATCAACGACGGTTTTGCCCCGCCGCCGGCCACCCCGGACGACAACGGCTGGGTGCTGACCCCCGGTCTGCAAGGGTTCGGTGCCGATGTGATCGTGCCCGGCCCTGGCGTGGTGCTGGCAGCGGGCAGTGCGTTCCCCACGGGCAAGACCCTCAACTACCCGTTGCCGATCCAGGCCACCAAACTGGCCCAAGGCACGGTGCTGCCCACCCAGGGCATCCTCGACGCACCCCTGACGCTGCCGGCCAATACCGTGTTGAGCGCGGCGGTGCGCGACAGCACCGGCAACCTGCTGTATGCCGCAGGCACCCTATTGCAACAACCCGTGATGCTGGCCGCCGGCACGCAACTGGACGCGGGCACCGTGCTGGCGGGCGCGGCCTCCCTGCGCGCGATGACCTGGCCGGCGGGCGTGCCGTTGCCCAGCCGTGGCCCGGTGACCGGCAGTGCGGCCGACGGTGTGGTGCTGGCCGAGAGCCTTGCACTCAATGTCGGAGCGCTGATCCCGTATGGCACGGACCTCAAACTGCCCGATGGCGCGCTGTCGGTGCCGTTGCGCACCGTGACCGGCGCCACGGCGCGCCAGAACTGGGCCATTGCGCCGATGTTGGCCGAAGGCTCGCAGTCGTGGTCATTGCGCCTGGTGTCCGGTGCCGATACCCAGGCTGCGGACACGCGCTCGATCCAGCCGGCCTTTGCCGGCGACCTGACCCTGGCCGACACGCACTACGGCATCTACGAAACCCATAGCAAGACCATCATCCCGGGGAAGCCAGCCCAGCCAGGCGGCGCCTGGTATTGGACTGATTTTGCCGAGGAACTGTTTGGTTTCGAGGCGGGTACTCCGGTGCCGGCATCCGATGCCATTCAGTGTGATGAGCCGGACTTCTGCGTCCGCGTCAAATACGTGTGGGACGCACTCGGCGAACTTTACGAAAAAGTACCCGGCCAACCAGTCTCGCCCGAGGATGAAGCCTTTTGCGCTGAAGCAGGTTTCTGCATTGCCCTGGGCGAACCCACTCCAGCAATACCCGAGCAGGTGATCGTGGGTCCGGTAAAACTGGTCTCGCCCGTGAGCCAGCATTTCAGCGTGCTGCGCACCGGCACCGGTGACCTGGACCTGATCGCTGCGGGCAACCTGTCGATGCAATCGCCCTACGGCATCTATACCGCAGGCGCTTCCAGCGCATCTCGCGCAGGCACTGCCGCCGCGGACTTTGACCGGGCCCGTGCCACCTCGGCGGATGGAACGGTGCTGGGCAAGGCGGCCAAGGCGTATGAGGCCTTGGTGGATGGAGGCGCTGCCAGCCCTTACGCCGCCTGGTACCCCGATGGGGGCGGCAACGTGTTGCTGCGCACGGGCGGTAGCCTGACGGGCGACCTCTGGACGCCGCGCACCGACGCGGCAACTGCCAATGATGGCCGCAGCCAACTTAACAGTGCGAATCTGGGTAACTGGTTGTGGCGTCAAGGCACGGGCGACACTGCGGGTGTGACCCCTACGCCGACCAGTTGGTGGATCAACTTCGGCACTTATGTACAAGGTACATACGGCGCCCACAGTCTGTTCGAAGACGCCGCACAGATAGACCTGCTCCCACGGCTTGTAGGTTTCACCGGTGTCGGCGCCCTGGGTGGCGGCAACCTGACCCTGGACCTGGGCGGCGATGGCGGCATGCAGACGCGTCGCGGTTCCCGTGGCGGGGTGAATGCGCCGCGCAGCGAAGGATTGGTGTTGGCGGTGGGCAGCACCGGGCGGGTCGTCGATGGCCAATTGCTGCTGACCGGCGGTGGTGACCTGAATGTGCGTATGGGGGGGGATTTGAACCCCGGGCTGGATGCCCGTGCGAGCGGCAATGTAAACAACTCCAGCACGCTGTCGGCCGACTATACCCAGCAGGTGCTCAGCCTCAACGGCGTGCTGACAAACCTGCGTGGCGCCTTGAACCTGCAGGCGGGCAGCCTGGGGGGCATCGCCTTGAACTACGGCAGCCTGAAGGGGAACCAGGACGCCAAGGAAAGCCGAGCCTACTCGCCGTATACCGCAAGCCTGGGCACGGCCACCGGTGGGATCACCCTGATGCTGGGGGATGCCACGGCCAACCTGTCGACCCGGGGCGACCTGGTGTTGGCGGGGACGGGCGACCCGGGGCGTATTACTACCGAAAATACCCAGGCGTTCCGTTACAACGGCAAAGACTATGGCAGTGGCGTCGCCTGGTTCTCGTTGTGGACCGATCGTACTGCCATCGACTTGTTCTCCGCAGGCGGCAGTCTGACGCCCAGCACGCAGACTGCATCGCTTACGGTTGGCAGCAGCGCGCTCGTGCCCTTGGGAGGGGTGAACTACTCCAGTTCGGACGGGCGCTTTATCTTCCCTTCCAAACTGGGCGTGGTGGCGGCCAACGGCAGCATTTATCTAGGTGCGTCGGCGTTGGGCGCCAACGCACAGGCCAATAACCCCGCGTACTCGCTGTTGCTGGCGCCGTCGAGCAAAGGCAGGCTGGCCATGTTGGCCGGGGACTCGATCTACGCCAGCGGTTATGCGGTCAATCAATCAGGGGAAAGCCTTGGGTCGATCCCGACGCCTTTCGCACCGGCTTTTGACGGTGGGCGGGATCCCCAGAACAGCGCCATCAACAACCTGGGCGGTGATGCGGTGTCGGCCACCGCCGCGCAGGGGCTTTCACTGTTCGCCTTCCGCGACTCGACCGATTTTGCGCGCCAGCAGTCCCAGGCAGAGCCGGCCCGGTTTTACGCCCAGCAAGGCGACATCGTGGGTTTGCGCAGCGGTGAAATCCTGACGTTCAGCGATGTGCGGCAGGGAGTCCGCTATGAATCCGCAGGCCCGGTATGGATCCGGGCGGGGCGCGACATTGTCAGTTCAGGCACGTATCTGGGCTTGCCCACGACGTTGCCTTCCCTGTCGGGCTACAACGGGGACTACAACGGCGAAAGCCGTGGCAACCTGTTCGTTCATAGCAATCCGAACGATGTCTCCGTCGTATCCGCCGCTAGGGACATTCTCTACAGCGCCTTCAACGTGGCCGGGCCGGGGACGCTGGAGATCACCGCCGGGCGCAACATCCTGATGGAAGACAAGGCTTCGGTCGTGAGCCTCGGTCCTGTCGTTGCCGGGGACCTGCGTCCAGGCGCCAGCGTCGTCATGCAGGCCGGGGTCGGTCCTTCGGGGCCGGACTATGTGGGCTTCGCCCGGCGTTACTTGACCCCGGGCAATCTGGCGGACAGCGGCGCATCGCTGGCCAGCCAGCCCGGCAAGGTGCCTTACCTCTACAACCGTGAACTGACCTTGGCTGGCTGGCTGCGCGAGCAGCATGGCTACACCGACGATGAGGCCGGTGCCGAAGCCTTCCTCGCGGGTCTGCAAGCCCAGCGCGATGCCGCCACCGATCAGCCCCGGCGCGACCTGCGCCAGGACTATGCACAGACGAGCCAGCTGCATCTGGTGAACTGGCTGCGCAACCGCTTCGCCTATGCGGGTGCGGCGCAGGATGCGCAAACGTTCTACGACGCGCTGGCCCCCGAGCAGCAGCGCGTCTATGCCCGCAACGTCTACTTCGCCGAACTGAAGGCCGGCGGCCGCGAATACAACGATCCCGACAGCGCTCGCGTCGGCAGCTATCTGCGCGGCCGCAACGCCATCGCGGCGCTGTTTCCGACACAGGATGCCCAGGGCCAGAAGATCAGCTACCAGGGCGACATCACGATGTACGGCGCAGCCGGGGTCAACACCCTGTTCGGCGGCGACATCACCATGCTCACTCCAGGCGGCAAGCAGGTCTTCGGCATCGAGGGCGAAGCGCCCCAGCCCGTGGCCGGTGTCATTCCCGGTGTCATCACGCAGGGCCAAGGCGACATCGCGCTGTATTCGCTGGGCAGCATCCTGCTGGGTCAGAGCCGGATCATGACCACCTTCGGTGGCCACGTCATGGGCTGGTCGGCTGAAGGCGACATCAATGCCGGGCGGGGTTCCAAAACCACCATCGTGTACACGCCGCCCAAGCGGGTCTACGACCAATGGGGCAACGTCACGCTGTCGTCGGATGTGCCGAGCACGGGCGCTGGCATCGCGACGCTGGCGCCGATTCCGGAGGTGCCGGCCGGTGACATCGACCTGATCGCGCCGCTGGGCACCATCGACGCAGGGGAGGCGGGCATACGCGTCTCGGGCAACGTGAACCTCGCGGCGCTGCAGGTGGTGAACGCGGCCAACGTCGCCGTGAAGGGCGAGGCCATCGGCATTCCGACCGTGGCGGCGGTGAACGTGGGCGCCTTGACCAATGCAAGTGCTGCCGCCTCGCAAGCCGCTGGCGCGGCGCAGGAGGTCTTGCAGCGCGAGCGCGTGGCGGCACGTCAGGCGTTGCCCTCGGTGTTCACGGTGCGCGTGCTGGGCTTCGGCAACGAGCCGGTAGACGGCGGCACGGGCGGCAGCGAGTCACGGCGCAGGCCGGCAGAGCAGACGAGCTATGACGCGTCGGGCTTTGTCCAGATGGTGGGGCACGGCGCCTTGACCGATGCGCAGATCGCACGCCTGAGCGAGGGCGAGCGCCGCGGTCTGCCGCGTGGACGCTAGTCCATGCCATCGACCCATGCGCACGCTGACATGTGAGTCCTGCGGCCAGGCTGCAGGGCCAGGCCTTGCCCTGCAGGCTGATTTCCAGGCGGTGCTGACGCAGAACTACGCGCGGTTGCATCGCAGACTTGCGCGGCACCTGGGCTGCGACGACATCGCCACCGAGAGCCTGCACGAGGCCTGGCTGCGGCTGGCCGATGCGCGCCTCGTCGGCGGCGTGCAGAGCCCAATGGCCTACATCTACCGCGTGGCCTGCAATGCCGCCATGGACCGGCTGCGCGCGGAGCGCCCCTGGCAAAATGCAAGCGACGCCGAGGAGCAGTTCGCAAGCATGGCGGACCATTCGCCGGGGCCCGAACTGATCGCCGAGGCGCGTTCCGGTCTACGTGCTGTGGAGCGGGCGATGCAACGCTTGCCCCATCGGCACCAGGACATCCTGGTGGCGCTGCGGGTGCACGAACTGACGCGACACGAGGTGGCGGTGCGGCACGGGCTGTCGCTTCGGCGGGTGGACACCACGCTGCGCCAGGCCCTGGCGCTCCTGTGCCCGCTGGAGTCCGCGGGGCTCGCCGCGGACGGGCGGGCAGGGCCCACGCATTGACGGGGGCGACGCCTGCCTGACCGACCATAACGCCCACCCGATGGGGGCGCAGGGCTCCGGTGGCGAGCGCCGCTGCTCCAAGCTGCGCGGCTCTTCTTCACTACCGTCCGGCTGCGGAGCAGCTGAGACGACTCGAGAACAACTGCGAACGCAGTTCTCTGCTGTTCCGCATCTGACACGCTCAGCTCCCGCTGCAGGCCGCGGCATCACATATGCCTGCATTTCCATTCCCTCGACGGAAACCCATGGCCACCCCCCGACGCATGACGAAACCTCATGAGAGGGTCAGGACTTCTCGTTTGTGCGCCGATGTGCGAAATCGGAAACTGAAGCTCATCAGTCAACCGCCTCACACACATCCACGGAGCAGGGCATGCAGCAGTACCAACTTTTTATCGACAACGAGTGGCAGGCGCCCGATTCGAAGCAATGGTTCGACTCGCTCGATCCCTTCTCCGGCGAAGCCTGGGCACGTATTCCGGAAGGAAATGCACAGGACGTCGATCGCGCCGTGAAGGCCGCCAAGGCAGCCATGGAAGGCCCCTGGTCGAAGATGTCGGCGACGCAGCGCGGCATGCTCCTGCACAAGCTCGGCACGCTCATCGATGCCAACCTGGATGTGCTGACCGAGGCCGAGGCCCGCGACAACGGCAAGCTGCGCACGGAAGTGCGGGGCCAGGTGTCGTACATGGCGAAGTACTTCTACTACTACGGCGGCCTCGCGGACAAGATTCAGGGCGCCGTGATCCCGATCGACAAGCCGAAGGTGTTCAACTACACCCGCTACGAGCCGGTAGGTGTGGTCGGCACCATCACACCGTGGAATTCCTCGCTGCTCCTGACCGCATGGAAGCTCGCACCCGCATTGGCGGCCGGCAATGCGATCGTGGCGAAGCCGTCGGAACACACCTCGGTGTCGCTGCTCGAACTGGCGCGGCTGTTCGTCGAGGCCGGCTTCCCTCCGGGCGTGTTCAACGTCGTCACGGGCTTCGGCAAGGAGGTCGGCGAACCGCTGGTGGCGCATCCCGATGTCGCCTGTGTAGCGTTCACCGGCGGCGATGAGGGCGGGCGCCGCGTGAGCGTCGCGGCGGCGAAGCACCTCAAGCGCGTGACGCTGGAACTCGGTGGCAAGTCACCCAACATCGTGTTCGACGACGCCGACCTCACACGTGCGGCCAACGGCGTCATCACCGGTATCTTCTCGGCTGGCGGGCAGACCTGCATGGCGGGCTCACGCTTGCTGCTCCAGGAGAGCATCCACGACGAGTTCGTCGAGCGCCTGATCACGATCGCCTCGAAGGCCAAGCTGGGCGATCCTGCGCTGCCTGACATCCAGGTCGGCCCGGTGGCGACGCGGCCGCAGTTCGACAAGGTGGTGGAGTACATCGCGATCGCCAAGGGCGAGGGGGCAACATGCGCCTTCGGCGGCAATGTGCGCAGCGGACCCGGCTACGGTGCGGGCCAGTTCGTCGAGCCCACCATCTTCACGGGCGTGAACAACCGCATGCGCATCGCGCAGGAGGAGGTGTTCGGACCTGTTCTGTCCGTGCTCAAGTTCAAGGACGAGGAGGAGGCGATCGCCATCGGCAACGACATCCGTTTCGGCCTCGCCGCCGGCGTCTGGACCCAAAGCCTGCATCGTGCGATGCACATGTCGGAACACCTGAAGGCCGGCACCGTGTGGATCAACAACTATCGTTCCACCAGCTTCACCACGCCATTCGGCGGCTACAAGGACAGCGGCATGGGACGCGAGGGCGGGGTCGAGGCGGTCAAGGAATTCCTGGAGGTGAAGAGTGTCTGGATCTCGACGGATCTCGACATGCCGGATCCTTTCATCCGCAAGTACTGAAGGCACGACCTTGGTCACGAAGAGAAGTGCAAGAAGAAAGAGAGTGGAGACATGAAAGAAACTTCCCTGGCCGACGATCACTGCGACGTGCTCGTGGTCGGTTGCGGCATCTCCGGTCTCAGCGCTGCGGTTGCCGCGGCGGCCGCGGGTGCGTCGGTCGTGATTCTGGAGCGCGCGACGCCTGAGGAGTTCGGCGGCAACACACGGTGGACCGAGTCCTACTTCCGCATGAAGAGCGAGGACGAGGTCAGCGACGACTTCGAGGACCTGCTGGTCGCGAATGCCGGGCACCACATCGATCCGGCCATCGTGCAGCACGCGGCAGCCGCCTATGGCGACTGGCCCCCTTACGTCAAGGCGCACGGCATGGCGGATCCGGAACTCATCTCGACCCTCGCAGTGCAGGCCGGGCCCACGGTTCAATGGCTCAAGCGCCTCGGCGTGCGCTTCGCGGCGCTGCCGACCTATTTCGTGACGGCGGCCGCACCGCGGCTGATGCCGGTGGGCGGCGGTCTCGCGATGATCGAGGTGCTGCGCGACGAAGCCCTTCGCAGGGGCGTGTCGATCCGCTACGAAACCACGGCGCAGCACCTGCAGCGGATGCCTGAGCAGGGCGGGTTGAAGGTCGAGACGGTCGGGCCCGACGGCGGTGTACGCCACGTCTCGGCGCGTGCCGTGGTGCTGGGCACCGGAGGGTTCGAGGGCAACCCCGAAATGCTGACGCGCTACATCGGGCCGGAGGCCCGCTACCTGCGGCCCGTGGCGCGAGGCGGCTACTACAACAAGGGCGAAGGCATCCGCATGGCGCTCGATGCAGGGGGCGCGCCGGCCGGCGACTTCGGCTCCTACCATGCCGAACCCCTCGACCCTCGCTCGGCGCAGGTCGAGCCGCTGGTGATGAGCTTCTCCTACGGCTTGCTTGTCAACCGTAACGGCCATCGCTTCGTCGACGAGGCACCCGGTCCGGTGGACGTGCACTACGACCACATCTCGCGTGCCATCAAGGACCAGCCCGACGGCATCGCCTACATGGTCTACGACCAGCGCATCCATGACGTCCCGAACTGGAAGAAGGGCATCCGCACCGACCAGCCGCCGCTGGAGGCCGGTTCGCTGGCCGCGCTTGCGAGGCTCTGCGGCATTCACGAAGCGGGACTGCTGGCGACGGTGAGCGCGTTCAACGCCGCATGCCCGCAGGGCGCGTTCTCGCCGCTCGAGGTGGATGGCCTCGGAACGACGGGCATCGAGCCGGTGAAGTCGAACTGGTCGCGTCCGCTCGATAAGGGGCCGTTCTGTGCATACCCGGTCATGTCCGGCATCTGTTTCACTTTCGGCGGCGTCAAGACCAACCGCGACGGCCAGGTGATCGACAACGATGGACGAACCATTCCCGGCCTGTATGCGGCGGGGGAGGCTGCTGGCCTCTACCACCAGATCTACACCGGTGCCACGTCGGTGCTGAGAGGTGCCGTGTTCGGAAAACTCGCGGGCGAACACGCCGCCCGCCTCACCCGTGGCGCATAGCGCGCCCTTGCCAACCGCCGGTTCCCGCCAACGCCTCCGCTTCGAGGGCGCACGCGGCCGTACGTCGAAGAATCAACAGGAGACAGACATGCTTTCATTCATCTCGCGCGGCCTTGCGTTCATCGCTGCAGGCTGCGTTGCCGTGGCCAGTCTGGCGCAGGCCCCGGCATGGGTGCCGCCAGGCCCCATCAGGCTGGTGGTTCCCTACGCGCCCGGCGGGGGCACCGACGTGCTGGCCCGCCTCGTGGCCTCGCAGGTCGGCAGCGCACTGGGACAGCCCTTGATCGTGGAGAACCGGCCCGGGGTGAACGGCATCCTCGGCGCGAACTACGTGTACGGCGCGCAAGCGAACGGGACCACGCTGCTGTTCGCCGCCGCGGATTTCATCTCGGTGTCGCCGCACATCTACAAGAAGGCCGTCAAGTACGATCCCGACGGGTTCAAGCCCGTTGCGCTCGTCGCGAAGATGGGCTTCGTGATGGCGTCCAAGCCGTCGAACGAGACGCGGGACGTCGCCGACTTCGTCGCCAAGGCGAGAGGCAAGGAAGTGACCTATGCGCATTGGGGCCCGGGCAGCATGTCGCAGATGGGCATGGAACTGCTGCGGTCCAAGGCCGAAGGCGTCAAGGCGCTGCAGGTGCCGTACGCGGGCGCCGCACCGATGATGTCGGCCGTGATGTCCGGCGAGGTGGAGTACGGATTCGTCCCGACGCCGCTCGCGGTGGCGGGCCGCACCAAGCTGAAGCTGTATGCGCTGGGCTCGCCGGAGCGCTTTCCCGGACTGCCCGATGTGCCGACGTTGAAGGAACTCGGCTACGCCATCGATGCCGACACGTGGTTCGGGATTCTCGCGCCGCCCCAGACGCCGCCCGCGGTCATCGAGGCGCTCCAGGCGCAGATCGACAAGGTCGTGAAAGATCCGTCGGCGCGCACCCGCATGACGGAGATCGGCTACACCCCGTCGAACATCGAACCCCGTGAGTTCGGCGCCTTTGTGAAGAGCGAGAACACGCGCTGGGGAGCGGTGGTGAGAGCCGCGAACATCAAGGTGGAGGAGTAGGCGTTGCCGGGGTGGTGCCCGGCGTCTTGATCAAGAATGGCCGTCCGACCCAAGGAAGCTGATTTCCATGAAGCGAAAGATTCCCAGCACGGTGGCGCTGTCGTTGTTCGAGTCGGCGGCGCGCCACGAGAGCTTTGCACGCGCGGCCGCCGAGATGTTCCTGACCGAAAGTGCGGTCAGCCGGCAGATCGCGGTGCTGGAGTCGTTCCTGGGCGTCAAGCTTTTCAGCCGCGGCAAGAAGCAGGTGGTGTTGACCGACGCAGGGCGCCTCTACGCACGAAACATCCGCGGCAATCTGGACGAGATCGAGCTTCACACCAAGTCGCTGATGCAGCACAAGGGCGCCGGCGGGGTGCTGGAGCTGGCAGTGATTCCGACTTTTGCGAGCCGATGGCTGTTGCCCCGTCTGCACGACTTCATGAAGAAGCATCCGGGCATCACGGTGAACCTCTCGGAACGCGCCGAGCCTTTTACCTTCCGTGGCACCAACCTGGATGCGGCATTGCACTTCGACGATCCGGTCTGGGATGGTGTCGAGAAGATCCATTTGTTCGAGGAGGAGGTCGTGCCGGTCCTGAGCCCGAATCACTTCGACATCGCCAAGCTCAAGACGCCTTCCCGGATCGCCGCATTGCCGCTGCTGCACAAGCGCACGCGGCCCGAAGCATGGCAGCGCTGGTTCGAGGCGGCCGGCTCGCAGCAGGTCGTGCCACCACCGGCCATGAGTTTCGAGCTCTACGCGATGGTGATCGATGCGGCGCGTGCCGGACTTGGGGTCGGCATGGTGCCGCGCTTCTACGTGCAGGAGGATGTCGAGCGCGGCACGCTGGTCGTTCCCTTCGATATCAGCCTCAAGCACGAGAAGCGCTATTGCCTGGTCTATCCGGAACACAAGCGGGATTCCCCGCTCGTCCAGGCCTTCCGGCACTGGGTGATAGAGGCCGCCGCCGAATTCACTCTCAGGCCGGGAGTTGAAACGAAATCATGAAATACGGAGGCAGGATCCGCCCATTCAGCCTTCCGCCAGATGGCAGACCGCCTCGACGTTGTGGCCATCGGGCGCAATGACGAAGGCGGCGTAGTAGTGCGGGTGGTAGTGGGGGCGCAGCCCTGGCGCGCCATTGTCCTGGCCTCCGGCTTCGATCGCCGCGCGGTGAAACGCATCGACCTTGCTACGGCGTGCTGCCGTGAAAGCGAGATGCAACGGCGTCGGGCGATCAGGGCTCTCGTAGATCCAGAGCGATGGTTTGCCGTTCTTTCCGAGGCCCGCACCCTGCGGCCCCTTCATGGCGATGCCGACGCCCAGCGGTGCCAACGCATGGAGAAAGAAGGCCTCGCTGACTGCGATGTCGCTGGCACGAATACCGATGTGATCGAACATGAAGGCCTCTGCGAGGTTGTGAGGGTTTCGTCGTTTTAGCGGCACTCGCCAAGGCTTGCCTTGCGGCAGGTCAATAGATGCGGTGACCCGTGCCGACGGCAACGCCCCTGTCGCAGCCGTGCCGCCGCAGGAGATCCTCCCGACGGCCGTGCCTCTAGGCAACGCGATGCCGCGTCCCAAACAAGCGGCGCAGCGATTGCAGCAGATCGTCCACGCCCCGAAGTCTCGAACCCGCCAAAGCCTGGGCCGAGCACGAGGACCCGGCAAGGTCTTGCGGTGCCCGGGCAGGAAGGTCGCTTTAAGCTTCAGCGCATGACCTCGAACTTCCGACGCGCACTCGCCTTCGTCCTGACCGTCATCGTTCTGCTCGGCGCCTGGACCACCTCCTTCGACGTGCCGGCGCGCGAAAGCCTGGACGCGGGCATGAAGCGCGCGCTCATCGCCTTCGCGGCGGCACGCACGCTCGGCGCCGTGATCTCCGTGGCGCAGGGCACGCAGGTGGACATCAAGCCCGGTGGCGTGGGTGTCGGCACCACGCCAGGCCAGGTGCTGCAGCCGCTGAACCAGTTGGTCGATCACTTCGCGACGGCGATGCTGGCGGCGAGCGTGGCCTTCGGTGTTCAGCTGGTGCTGCTCGACTTCGGCAGCAGCCATGCCGTGGCCGCTCTGCTGAGCATCGCGACCGTCGGCTGGTTGGTGCTCACATGTCTGAAAGGCGGGCGCCATGCGCGCTGGCTGCAGCCGGTGCTGGTGCTGCTTCTGCTGGCCCGCTTCGCCGTGCCCCTGACCGCCGTCGCCAACGAAGCCCTGTACGAGCGGTACATGAAGGGCAAGCACGACAAGGCGTTGACGCTGGTCGAGCGCACGCCGCAGGAAGTGGCGTCGGCCACGCTGCCCGTGCCGTCGAAGGAGACGATCCGAGAACGTTTCGAGCGCTGGTGGAATGGCCTGCCGGACCTCAAGGCCGGCTATCAGGTGCTGCTGGATTCCGCGAGCACATGGGCCGACAGGATCGTCGACCTGATGGTCGTGTTCCTGGTCCAGACCCTGATCGTGCCGGTGGGCATGCTGTGGCTGATGTGGCGGGCGGCGCGGCTGGCGACGGCGTCGCAGGGAGGCAGCGATCGGACCGCTGCATAGCAGCGCCCGGCGGCATCCCGATCTCGCCCGCGCAACGCGGCATCAGCCTTCCTCTTCGTACCAGCGGTCCTTCCCCAGCATCACCCGGTGATGCCCCTGGCCGGCCGGCATCATCGGAAAGCAGTTCTCTTGCGCGGCCACCTGCACGTCGAGGAAGAAGGGGCCGTCGTGGGCCATGCATTCGGCCAGCGCCGCGTCGAGCTCGGCCGGATCGGCGACGCGCCGCGCGCCCCAGCCGAAGGCGCGCGCCAGCGCCACGAAATCAGGCAGCGCCTCGTTCCAGCTGTGGCTCAGCCGGTTGCCGTGGTTGAGTTCCTGCCACTGGCGCACCATGCCCATGTAGCCGTTGTTCGACAGCACCAGCTTGACCGGCGCGCGGTGCTGCATCGCGGTCGACAGCTCCTGGATGTTCATCAGCACCGACGCGTCGCCGCTCACGCACACCGCCAGCGCGTCCGGGTGCGCGATCTGCGCGCCGATGATCGCCGGCAGGCCGTAGCCCATGGTGCCGGCGCCGCCCGAAGTGAGCCAGCGGCGCGGGCGGTCGAAGCGCAGGTACTGCGCGGCCCACATCTGGTGCTGGCCGACGTCGGTCGAGACGATCGCATCGCGCCCGCCGACGGCCTGCTGTAGCGAGCGCATGAGCTGCTGCGGCAGGATCACGTCGGTGCGCGGCGCGAAGTCCAGGCAGCGCTTCGCACGCCAGCGCTCGACGCGCTGCCACCAGGGTGCGAGCCGTTCGGCCGGCAGGTCCTGCAGTGCGGGCAGGATCCGCAGTGCCTCGAGCACGGCGGCGCAGTCGCCGACCATCGCCACGTCGACCTTGACGACCTTGTTGATGCTGGCGGGGTCGATGTCGATGTGGATCTTGCGTGCGTGCGGGCAGAACTCGTCGAGCTTGCCGGTCACGCGGTCGTCGAAGCGCGCGCCGACGCAGACCACGAGGTCGGCGTCGTGCATCGTCAGGTTGGCTTCCAGCGTGCCGTGCATGCCCAGCATGCCGACGAAGCGCGGGTCGGACGCGGGGAACGCGCCCAGGCCCATCAGCGTCAAGGTGCAGGGCGCGTTGAGTTGGCGCACCAGCTGCGTGAAGGCCTCGCAGGCCGCGGGTCCGGAGTTGATCAGGCCGCCGCCGCCGTAGAACACCGGCCGGCGCGCGCTGGCGAGCAGGTCGGCCGCGCGCTGCAGGCTGCCGTGCGGCGGTGCCGAAGGGGCCGTGCGTGGCAGACGGCGCGGCATGGATGCCGGCCCGCCGCCGCGCAGGCGCGCGGACTGCACGTCCTTGGGCACGTCGAGCAGCACCGGGCCGGGCCGGCCGCCGGTCGCGATCGCGAAGGCACGGCGCACCGCGGCCGGGATGGCGTCGGCTTCGCGCGGCTGGAAGTTCCACTTGGTCACCGGCCGGGTCATGCCCAGCGCGTCGCTTTCCTGGAAGGCATCGGTGCCGATCGAGGCCGTCGCGACCTGCCCGCTGATGCACAGCACCGGCACCGAATCGCTCATCGCATCGAGCAGGCCGCTGATGGTGTTGGCCACGCCCGGGCCCGAGGTGACGAGCACCACGCCCACGCGGCCGGTGGTGCGGGCGTAGCCCTCGGCCGCATGCACGGCCGCCTGCTCGTGGCGCACCAGCACGTGGCGCAGACGCGGCTCGCCGTGCAGCGCGTCGTAGAGCGGCAGCGCAGCGCCTCCGGGATAGCCGAAGATCGTGTCGACACCGCATTCGATCAGCGTGGCCAGCAGGGCTTGCGCGCCGTTGCGTACGGGTTCCGGTTCGGCCGCAGAAGGCCTGTGGGGCAGGGCGGTCGCATCGCGTTCGAGGGCTGTGGTGTTCATCCCTCGATTCTTCGGGTTTTGACGCAGAATGTGCTTCTTGTTTTCGCCTTTTGGAGCGTGCAACTTGAAGAATCAACGTTCAAAAGAGAAATCCTCCGAAGGATCTTTCGACAAGATCGATATGGCCATCCTGCGCATCCTGCTGCAGGACTCGCGCCGCACGCTGCAGGAGATCGGCACCGAGGTCGGCCTGTCGGCCACCAGTTGCTGGAGCCGGATCAAGCGGCTGGAGAGCGAGGGCGTGATCAAGCGCTACACCATCGACGTCGACCCGGGCAGCCTGGGGTACCACGACTCGGTGATCGTGCAGGTCACGCTCGAGAGCCACACCGACGAGATGCTCTACGAATTCGGCCGGGTGCTGGCCACCATCCCCGAGATCCAGGAGGCCTACCTGGTCTCGGGCGACTACGACTACTACGTGCGCATCGCCGTGCGCGACACGCGCGACTATGAGCGGCTGCTGCGCGAGAAGCTCTACAAGATCCCCGGCATCCGCCACAGCAAATCGAGCTTCGTGCTGCGCGTGCTCAAGGAGGCGACGGTGCCGCTGGCGGGGCTGTGAACCGGCGGGTGCGCGCGCACCCCTACAATGAGAGTTATTCTCATTTGATCCACTCCCTGCGTCGTCCCGCATGCGTGCCGCCTCCCTCCTGCCGCCCGTTTCCTCCGTCGGCGACGCGCAGGTCCCGGTGTCGGTGGCCGGTCTCTACGGCGAGCACCAGAGTTGGCTGCAGTCGTGGCTGCGGCGCCAGCTGGGCTGCGCGCACCAGGCGGCCGACCTGTCGCAGGACACCTTCGAGCAGGTGCTGCGCGCCGAGGCCGACCGGTTGCGCGAGCTGCGGGAGCCGCGCGCCTTCCTCACGGTCATCGCCAAGCGCGTGCTGTTCAACTTCTGGCGCCGGCGCGATCTCGAGCAGGCCTACCTCGAGGCGCTGGCCACGGTGGCGGACGAACTCATGCCTTCGGCCGAGGAGTGCGCGGCGGTGCTGCAGGCGCTCGAACGCGTCGACGCGCTGCTGCAGGGCCTGCCGGTGCGCACGCGGCAGGTGTTCCTGCTCAACCAGCTCGAGGACAAGAGCTACCGCGAGATCGCCGACGAACTGGGCATGCCGGTGATCAGCGTGCGGCGCGCCATGGCCAGGGCGATCGCGGCCTGCTGCCGGCCCGGCTGAGCGCCGCGCCACCTTCGCATGGCCGGCAAAGCCTCGCCCCTGGACATCGCCATCGACTGGATGGTGCTGCTGCGCTCGGGCGAATCGACGGCCGACGACAGCGCGCGCCACCGCGCCTGGCACGAGGCCGACCCGCGCCATGCCGAGGCCTGGGCCCAGGTCAACGGCATGGTCCAGCGCTCGGTCATGCCGCTGCGCGACAGCGGCGCGCGCCAGGGCCCGGCGATGCAGGCCGCGCTGCTGCGCCGGCCGCGCCGCCGCGTGCTGCGCGACGTGGTCGCGCTCGCGGGCATCGGCATCGCGACCGGCTGGCTGCTCAGGGAACAGGCGCCGGTGCGCGCCCTGCTGGCCGACCTGCGCACCGGCACCGGCGAACGCCGCACGGTCATGCTGCCCGACGGCAGCCAGCTGACCATGAACGCCCGGTCTGCGGTGGACCTGGCCTTCTCGGCCGGCGCGCGCGTGCTGCGTCTGCGCGAGGGCGAGATCATCGTCAGCGTGTCGCCGGACCGTGCCCGGCCCTTCGAGGTGCAGGGCGCCCACGGCAGCGTGCGGGCGCTGGGCACGCGCTTCCTGGTGCGGCAGGGCGAGGCGCGGACGCTCGCGATGGTGCTGGAGCACAGCGTGCGCGTGCGCACGCGGCAGGGCGAGGAACGCACTTTGCAGGCCGGCGAGTCGGCGCTGTTCGACGACGCATCCATCGGCGCGACCGAAGCCGGCCGGACCGGCCTCGCGAGCTGGGAGGGCGGCATGCTGGTCGCCGACGACCAGTCGCTGGGCGAGGTCGTCGACGCGCTGCGGCCCTACCGCCGCGACGGCTTCCTGCGCATTTCGGACGCGGCCGCCCGGCTGCGCGTGCTGGGCGCCTTCCCGCTCGACCAGCCCGAGCGCGCGATCGAATCGCTGGCGCAGACGCTGCCGATCCGCGTCACGCGCTACGGCCAGTGGCTGCTCGTGATCGACATCCAGGCCGGCGCGACGCACTGAGGGCCGGCGTCTGTCGGCTCTTTTTCTTTGCGCCAGGTGATCACTTTTTGCGGGCTCGCTGCACAAGGCATCGAGAACCTGCATTCAACGAACACCTGGGAAACGTCTCATGGCCTTTTCATCGCGCCCTTTCGCGTCCTTCGCTTTCGCCCCTGCCGCGTTGGCCGTCGCCGTCGCCTGCCTGCCCTTCGGCGCGCAGGCCCAGGCCGTCCGTGCCTGGGACCTTCCGGCCGGCCCGCTGGGCGCCACGCTGCTGAACATCGCGCAGCAGAGCGGCCAGCCGATCGCGGTGTCGCCCGAGCTGGTGCGCGGGCGTTCGGCGCCGGCCGTGCAGGGCCAGCTCACGACCGAGCAGGCCGCGCTGGCGGCGCTCGCCGGCCAGCCGCTGCAGCTGCTGCGCACGCCGAACGGCACGCTGACGGTGCGCGAGCACGCGAGCCCGGCCGCGGCGTCGGCCGGCGCCACGACCGTCTCGGCCCAGACCCTGTCGCAGGTCACCGTCACGGCCGACGCCGAGCGTGAAAGCCCGCGCGGCCCGCTGGCCGGCTACGTGGCCCGGCGCAGCGCGAGCGGCAGCAAGACCGACACCGCGCTGCTCGAGACGCCACAGGCGATCAACATCGTCACGCGCGACCAGATGAAGGACCAGGGCGCGCGCACCGTGGCCGAGGCGCTGCGCTACACCGCCGGCGTGGTGGCCGAGCCCAACGGCTTCGACGTGCGCTACGACTGGAACTACATCCGCGGCTACGACACCTTCGGCATGCAGTGGCTCGACGGCCTCGCGCTGCCCGGCGATCCCCTCAACTACGCGGTGCCGCGCATCAGCGCCTACGCGCTTGAGCGCATCGAGGTGATCAAGGGCCCGGCCTCGGTGCTCTACGGCAAGGCCGTGCCCGGCGGCATGCTCAACCAGGTGTCGAAGCGTCCGCTGCCGGTGGCGCAGCGCGAGGTGCAGGTGTCGACCACGAACTTCGGCGGCGCCGAAGTCGCGGCCGACCTCACGGGCCCGCTGGATGCCGATGGCCAGTGGCTCTACCGGCTGGTCGCGCTCCAGCGCGAGGCGCATACGCAGGTCGACCTGGAACGCGACCGTCAGACGCTGATCGCGCCCAGCCTCACCTGGCGGCCCTCGGCCGACACCTCGCTCACGCTGCAGGCCTACTACCAGAAGGACGATCCGCTCATGAGCGCACGCTTCTACCCGGTGCAGGGCACGCTGCGGCGCAACCCCGCGGGCCAGATCCCGCGCAGCGTCTACCTGGGCGAGCCCTCGACCGACAGCTTCCACCGGGACTACCGGTCGATCGGCTACGCCTTCGAGCATCGCTTCGACGACACCTGGTCGGTGCGCCAGAACCTGCGCTACGGCCATGCGAAGCAGGACATGTTCCTGGTGCGCGCGCATCCGTTCAATGCGCTGCAGGCCGATGGCCAGACCCTCAACCGCGTGTCGGCCATCTCGGACGACGATGTGCGCTCCTTCTCGGTCGACAACCAGATCGAGGCGCGCCTGCGCACCGGCGCCGCGACCCACACGCTGCTGGCCGGCGTCGACCATGTGCGCGGCAAGCTCTCGTACAACTTCGCCAACAGCGCGGTGGGTGTGCCCACGCTGAACATCTTCCGCCCGGTGTACGGGCAGGCCGTGCTGCGGCCCACGGCCTTCACCAACTCGAGCGCGCAGGACGTGACGCAGACCGGCCTCTACCTGCAGGACCAGGTCCGGCTCGGGCGCTTCATCGCGACCCTGGGCCTGCGGCACGACCAGTCGAAGCTCGAGACCACGAACCGCATCGGCACCCCGCTCACGGTCGTCACCGACGATGCCGCGAGCACGGGCCGCTTCGGCATCACCTACGTGTTCGACAACGGCCTCGCGCCGTACGCCAACTATTCCACCTCCTTCCTGCCGACCGCAGGCGTCGACCGGCTCGGCACCCCGTTCCGGCCGCAGAAGGGGGCGCAGATCGAGGCGGGCCTGAAGTACGAGCCCACCGCGGGCTGGGGCTTCGTCACCACCTCGGTCTACCAGAACGACCTGCAGAACGGCCGCACGCCCGATCCGGTGAACAGCAGCTTCTCGGTGCAGACCGGCGAGCAGCGTGTGCGCGGGCTCGAGCTCGAGGCCAAGGCGGAGCTGTCGAAGCAGCTCAGCGTGATCGGCGCTTACGCGTACACCGATTCCAAGGTCACGCGCAGCAACAACGCCGTGGCGCTGGGCCGCAACATGCTGCAGGTGCCGCGCCACCAGGCCTCGGCCTGGATCCAGTACCGCTTCGCGAGCGTGGCCGGCCTCGAGGCCGGCATGGGCGGCCGCTACATGTCGGCATACGACACGGCCGCGGCCTACCTGCCCGAGCTGCGCATCCCCTCGCTGTTCCTCTGGGACCTGGGCGCCTCCTACGACCTCGGCGCGCTGGGCTCGCGCTACAAGGGCGCGAAGCTGCGGCTGACGGCGGCCAACGTGTCCGACAAGCGCTATGTGTCGCACTGCCTCATGACGGTGGGCTCGCCCTGCAACTACGGCGCGCGCCGCACGGTGACGGCGACGCTGTCGTACGCCTGGTAGGCGGGTCGCGCGCCATGTCGCAGCAGATCCTGGCCGTGCTGTGCACGGTCGCCGGGGCGAGTGGCCTCTGTCTCGCATCGCCGCAGCAGCGGCTGCTCGGTGCCGTGCCGCACGCGCGGCGCTGGCGCATCGCGTGTGCGCTGCTGCTGCTCGCGGGCTTCGTGGGCTGGTCGCTCGCCCTGCAGCCGGTGGCGGGCTTCTTTGCGGCGCTCACCGTGATGATGGGCACCTGGGTGGCGCTGCCCTACCTGGCGGCATGGTGGGAGGTGCGCAGATGACGCGGGCTGAACGCCGGCCGCGCACGCGTGCCGAGTGGCTGTGGCAGAGCGCAGCGGGCACGGTGCTCGGCTTCACGCTGGCCATCGCGCTCTCGGGGCTGTTCGCCTGGCTCGGCCCAGGCGGGCTCGCGCCGCTCAACAAGTACCAGTTCAACATGTGGATGGTGCCGCCGCTGTGGCTCGGCGTGCTGAGCGCGGTCTTCCTGTTCCCCTCGGGCGCCGCAGCCTGGGGCTGGCTCGGTGCCGCCAACCTGCTGACCTTCGGCGCGCTGCTCGCCGTGCAACGCCTCGGGAGCTGAAGACGCATGCGCGCCGACACGCTCCGGACCTACAAGACCGTCCACACCTGGACCGGCATCGTGGCCGGCCTGCTGCTGTTCATCGCGTTCTATGCGGGCGCGCTGACGATGTTCAAGACACCGCTCGCGCGCTGGACGGCTGCGCCCATCGCACCCGCCTCGGTGACCCATGCCGACGCCGATGCCCTGATGGCGCGCACGCTGGCCGAACGTCCGGAAGCGCGTGCCGACTTCACGCTGCAGCTGGGCGACGGACGCCATGCGCCGCATCGCCTGCGCTGGCAGCCGCGCGGCGCGGACGTGGCGCGCGAGGCCACGCTCGCGCCCGACGGCACATTGGTCGTCGGCGCGCCCCATGCGGCGGACCTGGCCGACTTCATCGACGAGGTGCACCGCACCGCGGGCCTGCCGATCGGGCGCGAGGCGGGCACGGTCGTGATGGGCGTGGTGAGCGCGCTGTACTTCCTGGCTCTCGTGTCCGGCGTGGTCCTGCTGTGGCCCACGCTGGTCAAGGATCTGTTCGCATTGCGCGTGGGCCCCAACCTCAAGCGGATGTGGCTCGATGCGCACAACGTGATCGGCCTGCTGAGCCTGCCCTTCCATGTCGTCATGGCGCTGAGCGCCGTGGTGTTCGGCCTGCACGACGTGATCTACGACGCACAGAAGGCCGTGGTCTACGAAGGCCGCTTCGAGCAGATGTGGGAAGCCAGCGGACCGTTCGCCGCGGCGCAGCCCGACCCGGCGCCCGCACCGCTGTTGCCCCTGCAGGCGCTGGTGGCGCGGGTGCAGGCGCATACGCCCGGCTTTGTGCCGCACACCCTGCGCATCCGTGGCGCGGGCACGGCCGGCGCGGTGGCCTGGATCACCGGCGACCAGCCCTGCTGCATGCAGCGCTCGGCCCAGGGCTCGCTGCTGCTCGTGCGTCCGGTCGACGGTGCGCTGCTGCACGGCGAGTACGCGCCCGGCCACCGCTCGGGCTGGATGGCGAGCGTGTCGACCTTCTTCTCGCTGCACTTCGGCTCCTACGGCGGCGCGTCCGTGCGCTGGGGCTATTTCTTCCTGGGCCGGGCGGGGGCCTTCCTCTTCTATTCGGGCAACCTGCTCTGGATCGAATCACGCCGCAAGGCCGCGCGACGCGGCGCGGCGCCGGTGGTGCAGAGCCGCGCCACCGCGCGCATGGCGGCCGGCACGGTGGGCGTGTGCCTGGGCTGCGTGGCGGGCCTGTCGTTGAGCATCGTCGCGAGCAAATGGCTGCAGGGCCATGTGGCGAACCTCGACGTCTGGCACCGCGGCGTGTACCACGCGACCTTCCTGGCCAGCATCGGCTGGGCCTTCTGGCGCGGTGGCGCGCGCGCGTCGGTGACGCTGCTGTGGTTCGCCGCCGCGGCGGCCTGGGCGCTGCCGGCCACGACCCTGGCCGGCCTGCTGCTGCCGGCCGCGGCGGGTTGGGTGCCCGCGGCCACCGGGCCGCTGGGCGTCGATGCGGTGGCGCTTTGCGGTGGTCTCGGTCTTGCGGCCATGGCACGGGTGGCCGCACGACGCGTGCGGCACGGCGCGGTGGACAGCGTCTGGCGTGCTGCCTAGGAAGTCTTGGCCGCGATGCACTCGACCTCGATGCGCGCATTGAACGCGAGCGCCGTCGCGCCGAAGGCACTGCGCGCGGGGTAGCGGCCCGCGGTGAAGTAGGTCTGGTAGACCGCGTTGAACGCCGACCACTCCGACATGTCGGCCAGCATGGCCGTGCACTTGACGACGTCGCCCATCGTGTAGCCGTGGGCCTCGAGCGAGGTCTTGATGTTGTCCATGACCTGCTTCGACTCGGGCGTGATGCCACCCGGTGCGAGCTTGAGCCCGCCGGGCAGGTTGCCGATCTGGCCCGACAGGTAGAGCGTGGGGCCGACCTTCACCGCTTCCGAGAACGGCAGCGTGGCGGGCAGGACCTTGCCCGAGTTCAGGTAGGTGGGGGCGGTGGTGCAGGCAGCGGTCGACAGGGCCAGGCAGGTGATGGCGGCGAGAGAGAGGGTGCGGTTGCGCATGGAGAGGTCCTTGAATGATGGGGAGGGTGCGACTCAGGGCGTGCCGATGGCCGCCAGGAATTTCTCGATGTCTCCGAGGTCGTTGAAGACCGAGGGCGAGATGCGCGCGTGGTTGGCGCGCAAGGTGATCTCGATCTTTGCCGGTGCCAGGCGCGTGGAGAGCTGCGCCGCGTTCGCATAGGCGAAGGTGACGATCGGCGCGCGGGTCTCGGGCGGCGTCACGACCTGGAAGCCCTTGCCGCGCAGGCCGGCCTGCAGCGCATCGAGCATGGGTTGCTTGTACTGCTGGATCTTCTCCACGCCGACGCTGCGGATCCAGTCGATCGACGCGGCGCACGCCACTTCCACCGCCGTTGCCGGGAAGGAACCGCTGAAGTAGCCCGAGACCGACTCGATCTGCACGCTTTCGTAGGGCACGCTGCCCGGCGGATCGAGCGGGTAGACGTGCAGGATCGGCGCCGCGAAGTTGCGTGTCTGCCGGTAGCCGTACCAGGGCCGCTGCAGCCGCGGCAGCAGGTCCTTGCGCACGTACAAAAAGGCGAAGCCGAAGTCGCCCATCAGCCACTTGTAGGTGCCGCAGGCCGCGAAGTCGACGCCCATGGCCTTGACGTCGACCGGTATCGCGCCCGCGGACTGGATCAGGTCGACATAGACCAGCGCGCCGCGCGAATGCGCGAGATCGCAGACGGCCTTCACATCGTGCGTGAAGCCGTTGTAGAGCGAGACATGCGAGATCGCGACCAGTCGGGTGCCCGGGACGATCGCCTGGTCCAGGTCGGCGAGCGAGATCCGGTAGCCGGCGTCCATCTTCACCGTCACCACGTCGACGCCGCGGGCCTTGTACTGCTCGTACATGTAGAACGAGCCCACGAAATGCAACGCGTCCGTCACCACCCGACCGCCTTTCTCCGGCAGGCCCAGTGCCTGGGTGACCAGGTATTCGCCCATCGAAGTGCTGGGCACGTAGGCGATCTCGTCGGCATCGGCGTTGATCAGCGCGGCGAACTTGGCCGCGGCCGTCGCGTTGGTGCCGTTGAGTCCGAGCTTGCCCTTGGCGTAGTCCGTCGAGGCGTCGACGGCGAGCTGGCTCCAGGGATGGTCGGCCGCCGAGTTGAGAAAGATCCGGTCGGCCACGCCCGGGAACAGTGCCTTGGCGGGCAGCGTTCCGGCGGCGGGTGCCGGGTCGTTGGTGCCGGCCGAGGCCGTCGGCAGGAAGGAGCCGCCGGAGCCGCCGCCGCAGCCGGCGAGTTGCGCGCCGAAAGCCGTGGCGACCGAAGCACCGCCCAATGATTTGAGCCAGTTCCGGCGGGAGCTCGGACGCGGTGCGAGACCGCTGGGATCGAGGAGGGAGTTCATTTTCAATGAGGTGTTGAGTGGTTCACAAAATGTTGAAAAATGGTGCGAAGTCGGCCCCGGGGTGCAGCACCACGCGCCATGCCGGGGCGTCCGGTCTGCGCTTGGCCGCTGCGCCGTGCCGCCGGCGACGCGGTTGCAAGTCCTGTGCCGATTTCAACAACAAATCTAGTATTCAACAATTTGTTGAAATCAAACTCAGGGTTTGTGCGATAACTGGAGCCCTATGTCCGTCAAGAAGCCCGTTCCCCGTTCCCCCGCACCCGTCCGGCCTCGTGTGCCCCGCACGGCGGCGCCGACGTCCGCGCCCGCTGTGAACGCGCGGCTCGCCGCCGAGCGGCGCCAGGTGCTGGACGTGCTGCGACCGATCGTGACGATGATGCAGAGCATCCTCGGGCCCAACGTCGAACTGGCATTGCACGACCTGACGCAGCCGGAGCGCTCGGTGCTCGCGATCGCCAATGGGCATGTCTCGGGGCGCCAGGTGGGGAGCTCGATCCTGAGCGGCCCGAAGGAAGACCGGGCCTTCGCCGTGGCATGGAACGCCACGTTGGACCGGAGCCAGCGCGGCCATTCGGTCGTGACCGATTACCCCACGGCCTCGCCCGGCGGCACGCCGCTGAAGTCGGCGACCGTCGTCTACCGCGACACCGAGGGCACGCCGTTCGCGGCGCTCTGCATGAATGCCGATCTCTCGGTGCTGAAGCTCGCGCATGCCTGGCTCGAGCAGGCGCTCGTGGGCAAGCCGAGTGTCGCGGCGCCGGCGGTGACATCGGCCGAGGCGCCGGAGATGGACGTGCTGATGGACGACATCATCCGCTCGGCGATCCGCACGCTGGGCAAGCCCGTGCGGCTGATGAACAAGCAGGAGAAGGTCGCGGCTGTGGAGCAGATGATGCGGCGCGGCCTGTTCATCGTGAAGGGCAGCGTGGGCAGCGCGGCGAGCGCGTTGGGCGTGTCGCGCTTCTCCATCTACAACTACCTCGACGAGATCCGCGGCCGCGACGAGCCTGCGCCGGGCTGAGCGCGGCGCGCTTCCGCGGCTCCGCGGTCGCCGGCTCAAAGGCCCTTCGGCCGCCCCATGTCCGGCTGCGCGCAGTCGCACACGCCCTGCGGGAAGATCCGCGCGAGCCAGGCCTTCTCCTCGGCGCTGAACGGATCGGCCGCGCCGCCCGTGCTTCGGGCGTAGGTGCCGTCGGCCAGCGCCGTGGCGCTCGTCGCGGCCTGCAGGATCCTAAGGAGAGCGTGCCACGCCGAACAGTCAGATCACCGGGCAATGGCTGGCAGATGAACGGGCGTCGACGGTCGCCGGACACGGGCTCGTCGCGAGAGTGACAGGAGGGGCAGCGATCTAGCGTAAACCACTATCAACGGTGTTTCCGACTGACAGGACAACTGTCTACACTTTCATCGACTGGCCGCAAGCGCACTCTGCAGAGGAACTTCGGCCTGTCGGTGTCGAACACGTCCGGCGTGATGAGCGGCCTTGTGAAAGGCCGGTCGAGGTCATCCGAAGAGGCGCGCGCATCGCAGTTTCCATCTATCCACAGAAGGAGCGAGACAAGATGTTTTTCCACCTCAGTCAGGAAGCGGGCGACGTCCCGGTGCGCAGCCGGCGCGGCGTGCTCGGCGGTTCGGCGCTGGTGCTGGCGGCCGGTCTGCTGGCCGGCGCTGCCGTTCATGCACAGGACAAGCCGGTGAAGATCGGCGTGACCACGCCCATCCAGCTGCAGGTGGGCCGCGACACGCAGGACGCCATCAAGATCGCGATGGACGAGATCAATGCCAAGGGCGGCGTGCGCGGGCGCAAGCTCGAGATGACGGTGGCCGACGAGACCGAGAACCCCGAGGCCGGCATCAACGCGATCAAGAAGCTCACGGCCGACGAAAAGGTCGACGTGCTGATCGGCGGCTACACCAGCGGCGTGACGCTGGCCCAGTTGCCGCACATCACCGCGGCCAAGACCATCTACCTGGGCGTGGGCGCGGCATCGCCGGCCATCACGGCCGCGGTCAAGAAGGACTACGAGCGCAACAAGTACATCTTCCGCACCGGCCCGATCAATGCCGCGCACCAGGCGCGCGGCCTGGTCGACTTCATCTCGGGCCTGGTGATCGGCGAGCTCGGATTGAAGAAGATCGCGATCGTGGGCGAGAACGCCAAGTGGGTGCAGGACCTCGTGCCCATCCTCAAGAAGGGCGCGGTCGACGTCGGCGCCGACGTGCGCATTACCGAGCTGTTCGATGCCAGCACCTCCGACTTCTCGCCGCTGCTGTCGAAGGTCAAGAGCAGCGAGGCGCAGTTCCTGATCGTGATCCTCTCGCACGGCTCGAGCGACACCTTCGCCAAGCAATGGCACGACGCGCGCTTCCCCATCCCCTACGGTGGCATCGACGTCAAGAGCATGGACGGCGACTTCTTCGACCGCGTGGGCGGCAAGTCGATCAGCCAGATCGCGGCCAACTTCGCGGTGCGCGCGCCGCTGTCGGTGAAGACCGTTCCCTTCTTCGACGAGTTCAAGAAGCGCACCGGCCGCGTACCGGTCTACACCGCCTACGGTGCCTACGACTCGGTCTATGCCTACGTGGCGGCGGTCGAGCGGGCCAACGGTTTCGACACCGACGCGATCATCAAGGGCCTCGAGAAGACTTCGATGCCCGGCGTCGCGGGCAAGCTGGAGTTCGACGACTCGCACGACGTCAAGGCCGGCGGCGAGTTCAACAACCTGCTGTTCGCGCAGTGGCAGGAGAAGGGCACCCGCGCCGTGGTGTGGCCCAAGGCGTTGCGCACCGGGCCGGTGATCGCGCCGCCCTGGCTGGCCAAGAAGTAGGCAGCGAGCGACGCGGACTGCAGCTTCGGCCGCGTCCGCGCGATGCGCCCCGCGCCGCGGGAGCGCTTCTTCTCGCAGACCCGAGACCCGATCACCCCGTCGCGCCCCACCGTGGGTGCGGCCCTGGAGACGCACGTGGCAGAGATCCTCATCTTCGGCACCATCACCGGCTCGATCTACGCGATGCTGGCCGTGGGCTTCACGCTGATCTTCGGCGTGGCGCGCATCCTCAACCTGGCGCACGGCTCCTTCTATGCGCTGGGGGCCTACGGCGCCTACACGTTGACTTCGGTGGTCGGCCTGCCGCTGTGGCTGGCCGCGATCCTGTCGGTGCTGTTCGTGGCGGCCTTCGGCATGCTGGTCGAGCGGGTGCTGATCCGGCCCATGCGCGCCTCGCAGATCGCGGTGCTGATGATGTCGCTGGCCATCGCACTGGTGGTGGAGCAGGCGCTGTTCCTGATCTTCGGCTCCGAGTACCGCAACGTGCCGGCGTTCTCGGACGTCAAGTTCACCATCGCCGGTGCCGACGTGGCGGGCCAGCGCCTGCTCGCGCTGGCGGTCGGCGTGGTCGCGATCGTCGCGGTCTACGTGTTCATCCGCACCACGCGGCTGGGCAGCGCGATCCTCGCGATCTCGCAGGACCCCGAGGCCGCACAGTACATGGGCATCCCCAGCGACCGCATCTTCTCGGTTGTGATGGGCATCTCGGCCGCGCTCGCGGGGCTGGCCGGCGTGATGGCCGGACCCTTCCTGTCGGTCAACCCCTCGATGCACCTGCTGCCGCTGGTCAAGGCCTTCGCGATCGTGGTGCTGGGCGGGCTGGGCTCGATCCCCGGCAGCATCGTCGCGGCCTTCATGCTGGGCTATGCCGAGACCATCGTGAGCTACACGGTCTCGACCGCCTGGACCGAGATCCTCTCGGTGCTCGTGACGCTGGTGGTGCTGGTGGTCCGGCCGGCCGGCCTGTTCGGCCGCCGCGCGGCCTTCTGATCGGAGCGACGCGATGATCCAACGCTTCAACAAGATCGACCTGGTGGCCGCCGTGGGGGTGTTTGCCGTGTTCGTCGGCCTGCCGATGGTGGTCAGCAGCAGCTACCTGATCGGCGTGCTCACCGTGGCTGCCATCTACGGCATCTGGGCCGTGAGCTGGGACTTCATGTCGGGCCTGACCGGGCGCGAGAACTTCGGCCATTCGCTGTTCATCGGCGTGGGCGCCTACGCGGCCGGCTTCCTCAACACCAGCCTGGGCCTCGGGCCCTGGTGGGGCCTGCCCGCGGGCATGGCGGTGGCGGTGGTTTTCTCGCTGATCATGGGCTTCCCGACGCTGCGGCTCAAGGGCCCTTACTTCGCGCTCGCGATGCTGTCGGGCGCGGTGATCATGCAGCGGCTGATGCTGATCTTCTGGGAGCACACGGGCGGCGAGGAGGGCATCCAGGGCATCGAGCCGCTGATGGCGAACCCGCTGCACTTCTACTGGTTCGTGGTCGCGGTGCTGGCTGCCACGACCGCGCTGCTGACCTGGGTCGCGCATTCGAACTGGGGACTGATCCTGCGCGCGATCCGCGGCGACGAGGCGACCTGCATGGCCGCCGGCATCAACGTCACCTTCTACAAGATCGCATCGCTGGCCATCAGCGCGGCCTTCGCCGGGTTGGGCGGGGCGCTGTATGCGCATTACCAGCTGCAGGTCAGCCCGCAGCTGTTCGCGGTCGTGACCTCGGTCACGATCATCACCATGGTCTACGTGGGCGGCATGACCACCATCTACGGTGCGGTCGGCGGCGCGCTGCTGCTCACGCTCATGACCGAGCTGCTGCGCGACTTCGGCGAGTGGCGCCTGATGGTCTACAGCGTGGTGCTGATCCTGATCCTGTTCTTCCTGCCCAAGGGCCTGGTGGCGCCGGCGTGGCAGTGGCTGCGGGCCCGTCTCTCGGGCGTGCCCGTCGTGACGCCGCCGAACGGCGATGACAAGGCTGCCGCAGACAAGCTGAAAGGACGGGTGTCGGCATGACATTGCTCAGCGTGCGCAACCTCGACAAGCGCTTCGGTGGCCTGCATGCCGTCAAGGGCGTGACCCTCGACATCGAGAAGGGAGAGATCGTCGGCATCCTTGGCCCCAACGGCGCGGGCAAGACCACCCTCTACAACCTGCTGACGGGCTTCATCCCGGCCGACGGCGGCGAGATCCGGTTCCATGGCCAGTCGATCCGCGGCATGAAGCCCTACCGCATCGTGGGCCTGGGCATCGCGCGCACCTTCCAGCTGTGCCGGCCCTTCGTCGGCATGTCGGTGCTCGAGAACGTATTGGTCGGCAGCCTGGGCCCGCGCGTGCCGGCCGGCGACCGCGAGGCGCGCGCGCGCCGGCTGCTGGCCGATGCGGGGCTGGCGGCCAAGGCGGATTACCCGTCGGAGCAGCTGTCGTACGGCGACCTGCGCCGGCTCGAGATCGCGCGCGCACTGGCCACCGAGCCCGACCTGCTGCTGCTCGACGAACCTTTCGCGGGACTAGGCTCGGGCGAGATCGAGGAGGTGTCGGCGCTGATCCGCCAGCTGCACCGCGAGAAGGGCCTGACCATCATCCTGATCGAGCACAAGCTGCGCGAATTCATGAAGCTGGTCTCGCGCGTGGTGGCCATCGACTTCGGCGAAGTCATCGGCATCGGATCACCCGAGGAGATCGTCAAGAACCCCCGCGTGATCGAGGCTTACATCGGGCGTCAGGAGGCTGCACATGCTGCTTGAGATCGAACACCTGCAGGCTTTCTACGGCAAGGCCATGGCGCTGGAGGACATCAGCCTGGGCGTCGCGCGCGGCGAACTGGTCGCGGTGCTGGGGCCCAACGGCGCGGGCAAGACCACGCTGCTCAAGGCGATCTCGCGCACCGTGCCCTCGCGCGGCAAGCTCGACTTCGACGGCAACTCGCTGCACGACCTGCCCGCGCATGCGGTGGTGGGCCGGGGGGTCTGCCATTGCCCCGAAGGGCGGCGGCTGTTCGGCGAACTTACGGTCCGCAAGAACCTGATGCTGGGCGCGTACCTGCGCAACGACCGCGACGCGATCGAGCGCGACCACCAATGGGTGCTCAAGCTCTTTCCCGTGCTGCACGAGCGCGGCAGCCAGATCGTGAGCACCATGTCGGGCGGTCAGCAGCAGATGGTCGCGATCGGCCGCGCGCTGATGGGCGCACCCCAGTTGCTGCTGCTCGACGAGCCGTCGGTGGGCATCGCGCACAAGCTCAAGATCGAGATCTTCGAAGCCATCTGCGCGATCCGCGACCGCGGCGTCGCGATTCTCATGGCCGAGCAGGATGCGCTGTCGGCGCTGCGCGTGGCCGACCGCGTCTACGTGCTGGAGCACGGCAAGGTGGCGCAGAGCGGCACCTCGGCGGAGCTGGCGGCCGACAACCGCATCCAGCAGATCTACCTGGGCGTCGAGTAGAAAGGCCGCGGCAGCGTTCGAAGGCTGCCGCGCCTGCGCCCATCACTGCAGCTTGAGCCCGATCTTCGCGATCAGCTTCCTGTAGAAATCGCTGTCACTGACCATCTGCGCCTTGAAGGTCGTGTTGTCGGCGTACGAGTAGCCGAGATTGAGCTTCTGCAGGCTCTCGATGAAGGCCGGGTCCTTGGCGGTCTTCTCGGCCGCGACCTTGAGGATCTCGATGATCTCGGGCGGCGTGCCCTTGGGCGCGGCCAGCCCGCGCCAGGCGCCCAGCGACACGTCGATGCCGCGTTCCTTGAGCGTGGGCGTGCTCTCGAAACCCTTGAGACGCTGGTCCGACATCACGGCCAGCATCTTGAGCTTGCCCGCGGCCAGGTGCACGCCGACCTCGGCCGGACTCACGGCCACCGCATCGATGTGGCCGCCCAGCAGCGCGAGCACGGCGGGCGCCGCGCCCTGGTAGGGCACCTGGTTGAACTTGACCTGCGCCTGGTCCTCGAGCGCCGAGGCCGTGAGGTTCCAGATCGAGCCGTTGCCGGCGTTGCCCATGCGCATCTCGCCGGGCGCCTTCTTCGAGGCTGCGAGGAATTCCTCGATGGTGTTCCAGGGCGCGTCGGCGCGCACCGTGACCGCCGAGGGGTCGAAGTTCAGCCGTGCGATGGGCGTCATCGCTTCGTGCGTGAACTTCACCAGGCCCAGGCTGTTGAGAAAGGTGAGTTCCACCGTCACCAGTGCGAGCTTGTAGCCGTCGGGCTTGCTGTTGATCACGTCGGTCCAGCCGATCGAGCCGCTGGCGCCCGGCTTGTTGTTCACCACGATGCTCTGCTTGAGGTACTTGCGCGAGACGTCGGCAAAGGCACGCGCCAGCGCATCGGTGCCGCCGCCGGCCGCGTAGGGCACGATCAGCTCGATGTTGCGGTCGGGGTAGGCCGAGGTCGGCTGGGCCTGCGCCAGCCCGGTCAGGCCAAGGCCTGCCAGTGCCATCAGCGCCGCGCGCCGCGTGTTCTTCAAAACCATCGTTGTCTCCTGGGGATGTTGTCGGTCGTCGAAAAAAAGGAAGGACGTTCAGGCAGCGCGCTGCAGGGGGATCACGCGGCGGTCGAGAGCGGCCAGGAGATCCTGTTCGCGCGCATGCACCGCGACCAGGCTTCTGGCGCGCACATGGCCGTAGCCGCGGATGTCCTCGGGCAGCGAGGCCAACGCCACGGCGGCGGCATGGTGGGCCGGGTCCGAAGAAGACTGCAGCGTGCCGAGCACACGCTCGATCGTCTGCTCGTAGCGCGCGAGCATGGCGCGCTCGCTGCGGCGTTCCTCGGTGCGGCCGAACAGGTCGAAGTGCGTGCCGCGCAGCGTGCGCAACTTCGCCAGCACCCTGAACAGCGGCAACACCCAGGCGCCGAACTCGCGCTTGCGCAGCTCGCCGGTGGCCGGATCCCGGCGCGACAGCAGCGGCGGTGCGAGGTTGAAGACCAGCCGGTAGTCGCCCTCGAACTGCTGTGCGAGCTTGTCGAGGAAGCCGCTGTGCGCATGCAGGCGCGCGACCTCGTACTCGTCCTTGATCGCCATCAGCTTGAAGTGGTAGCGGGCCACGGCCTCGGTCAATGCGGTGCCGTGGCCGAAGCGCGCGGCCTCGACCGCACGCACGCGCTCGACCAGCGCGGTGTAGCGCGCCGCATAGGCCGCGTCCTGGTAGTCGGTGAGGAAGCGTGTGCGCAGCGCGATGGACTCGTCGAGACCCTTCGCACGGGGCGGCGAAACCTGCGCCCCGTCGCTGCCGCGCTTGAGCACCAGCAGCCGCTCGACCGCGTTGGGGTCGACCGCGGTGCGGCGGCCCCAGAGGAAGGCGTCGGCGTTCATGCGCTGGCCCGTGCCGTTGAGTGCGATCGCGGCCTCGATGGCTTCGGCGCCGATCGGGATCAGGCCGCGCTGGTAGGCGAAGCCCAGCATGAACATGTTGGCTGCGATGCTGTCGCCCAGCAGCGCGGTCGCGATGCGGCCCGCATCGACGAACTCGGCCGCATCCTCGCCCACGGCATCGATCACGTTGCCGCGCAGGCCGTCGCGCGGGAACTGCATGTCGGCGTTGCGGGAGAACTCGCCCGGCATGAATTCCTTGGTGTTGACCAGCACGCGCGTGCGGCCGCGCCGCGTCGCAGCCAGCGTCTTGGAGTTGCCGGCCACGATCACGTCGCAGCCCAGCACCAGGTCGGCGCCGCCCGCGGCGATGCGGATGGTCTTGATGGCCTCGGGCGAGGCGCCGAAGCGCAGGTGGCTCCAGACCGAGCCGCCTTTCTGCGCCAGGCCCGCCATGTCGAGCAGGCCGCAGCCGCGGCCTTCCAGATGCGCCGCCATGCCGAGGATGGCGCCGATGGTCACCACGCCCGTGCCGCCCATGCCGGTCACGAGGATGCTGTAGACGCGCTCGTCGAGCGAAGGCAGCACCGGCTCGGGCAGCACCGGGAACAGCGTGGTCTCGGCCACGGGTTCGGGCTTGCGCAACGCGCCGCCGAGCACGGTCACGAAGCTCGGACAGAAGCCCTTGACGCAGGAATAGTCCTTGTTGCACGAGGACTGGTCGATCTGCCGCTTGCGGCCGAACTCGGTCTCCAGCGGCTGCACCGAGACGCAGTTGGACTTCACGCCGCAGTCGCCGCAGCCCTCGCACACCAGGTCGTTGATCACCAGGCGCTTGGCCGGGTCGGGGAAGGTGCCGCGCTTGCGCCGGCGCCGCTTCTCGGCCGCACAGGTCTGGTCGTAGATCAGCGCCGTGGTGCCGGTGAGTTCGCGCAGTTCGCGCTGCACCGCGTCGATGTCGTCCCGGTGGTGCACCGTCACGCCCTCGGGCCAGCGCACGTCGGCCGCGTACTTGTCGGGCTCGTCGCTCACGATCACGATGCGGCCCACGCCTTCGGCGCGCACCTGGTGGGCGATCATCGGCACGTCGAGCGGGCCGTCGTGGCGCTGGCCGCCGGTCATGGCGACCGCGTCGTTGAACAGGATCTTGTAGGTGATGTTGGTGCGCGCGGCCACGGCGGCGCGGATCGCGAGCAGGCCCGAATGGAAGTAGGTGCCGTCGCCGATGTTCTGGAACATGTGGGCGCGTTTCGAGAAGGGCGCCTCGCCGACCCACGACATGCCCTCGGCGCCCATCTGCGTGTAGCCCAGCGTCGAGCGGTCCATGCTCTGCGCCATCCAGCTGCAGCCGATGCCGGCGTAGCCCTTGCTGCCGGCGGGCAGCACGGTCGAGGAGCTGTGTGGGCAGCCGCTGCAGAAGTAGAAGCTGCGCGACAGGATGTCGACCACGCCGCGCGGCGCGCGCCAGGCCTTGATCTCTTCCACGCGGCGGCGCAGCGCCGGATCGTCGGCCAGCGCGAGCAGCCGCTCGCCGATGGCGATCGCGATCTGGTTCGAGTCCAGCGCCATCTCCGACTGGAACATCACGGCGCCTTGCTCGTCGCGCTTGCCCACGATGGCCGGCGTGTGGGCGCGGCCGTAGAGCTGTTCCTTGAGCTGGAACTCGATCAGGCTGCGCTTCTCCTCGACCACCAGGATCTTCTCCAGCCCGTCGGCGAAGGCCACCGCGCCCTCCGGCTCGAGCGGCCAGGGCATGCCGACCTTGTAGAGCCGCAGGCCCTTGGCCACGGCCGCTTCCTCCGACAGGTTCAGGTCGTCGAGGGCCTGCAGCACGTCGAGGTAGCTCTTGCCATGCGAAACCACGCCCAGCCGCGCCGCGCCGCTGTCGAGCACGATGCGGTCGATGCCGTTGGCGCGCGCGAAGGCGGTCACGGCGCCGAGCTTGTGGCGGTGCAGCCGCGCTTCCTGCGCATGGGGCGTGTCGGGTTGGCGGATGTTCACGCCGTCGGCGGGCAGGTCCACGCCCTGCGGCTGGACGATCTTCACGCGCTCGATGTCGACGTCGATGGACGCGGTGGCCTCGACCGTGTCCTTCACGCATTTGATGCCGACCCAGCAGCCGCTGAAGCGCGACATGGCCCAGCCCAGCACGCCGTAGTCGAGGATCTCCTGCACGCCGGCCGGGCTCAGCACCGGGATCATCGCGTCGACCATCGCGAACTCGCTCTGGTGGCAGGTGGTGGAGGATTCGCAGGTGTGGTCGTCGCCCATCAGCACCAGCACGCCGCCGTGGCGCGAGGAGCCCGCGAGGTTGCCGTGCCGGAAGGCGTCGCCGGTGCGGTCCACGCCCGGGCCCTTGCCGTACCACATGGCAAACACGCCGTCGTGCTTGCCCTCGCCGCCGATCTCGGCCTGCTGCGAGCCCCAGACGGCCGTGGCCGCGAGGTCTTCGTTCACGCCCGGCACGAACACCACGTTGCGCGCGCCCAGATGCTTCTTCGCCTTGCCGATCTGTTCGTCGAGCCCGCCCAGCGGCGAGCCGCGGTAGCCGCTGATGTAGCCCGCGGTGTCGAGGCCCGCACGGCGATCGCGTTCGTGCTGGGTGAGCGGCAGGCGCACCAGCGCCTGGGTGCCGGTGATGAAGATGCGTCCGCTGGTCAGCGTGTACTTGTCGTCGAGCGTGACGGCTTTCAAGGTCATGGCCTGCCTCGGGAGTGGGGTTTCACGTGGGCGAGGCGCATCGGTGCGCGCCTGCGAGTCGGCATCCTCACGAAAGAGGCGCCCTCGCAAGTGTCGACACTTTCTGGCGACGGCCCACTAGGGAAACTCCGCGCTCGGGCATCGCAGGTTTCACGCGCATCGAACGAGGGCGTTGCTCGCTACACTGAGGCGCGATCTGTCGCCTGAGCGACTGCTGCGATCCCCCAGCCGAGCGCCGCCGTCGCCTCGATACCTTTCCACATCGCCCCATGCCCCGAACGCCCCGTCGACCCAGCCCGAAGCCGCCGCGCGAGACGCGCGAGGAGAGCAGCGTGGAGCGGCTCTATCTCGCGCTGCGCGAGCGCTGCATGCGCTACGACTTCAAGCCCGGCGCGCGCATCAACGAACAGGCGCTGGGGCGCGAGCTCGGCGTGAGCCGCGCGCCCCTGCGCGAAGCCCTGAACCGGCTGGCCGCCGAGGGCCTGCTCGATGTTGTGATGAACAAGGGCTTCCTGCGCAAGGCGATCAGCGTCGACGAGGTGTTCGATCTCTACCAGGTCCGCATCGCGCTGGAGCGCCGGGCGGTGCTGCTCGCCGTGCAGCGGGCCAGCGACGAGGAGATCGCGGTGGTGGGCACCTACTGGCAACTGGTGATGGCCGCCTCCGACGACCTGGAGACCGCCGACATGGTGCTGGCCGACGAGGAGTTCCATCGCCACCTCGTGGCCTTGTCGCACAACAAGGAGCTGGCGGCCTTCATGGACATCGTCACGCGCCGTATCCACATCGCGCGGCACGTCGACATCGAGCAGTCCGACTGGAACGATCGGGCCTTCGACGCCCATGCCCGGATCGTCGCGCTCATCGCAGAGCGCGACACCCTGGGTGCGCTGGCGCTGCTCACCGCGCACATCGACATGAGTCTGCAGCGGGCCGTGCAGATCGCGCGCGAGATGGTGGCGCGCTTCTTCGTGGTCGAGTCCGCGGCGCCGCGACGATGAAGCGGCCGCTGCCCCCACCGGATTCGGCCGGGAAGACGCGGGAGAACGTTAGAGTTCAGCCCCACCTCACTTGCGCGCGATCGCCCGCCCATGCAGACGTCTTCCCTTTCCCAACCTGAACACGCAAGACAGGACCTTCGATTGCAGAGCTATCGCATCGCCGTCGGCACCAGCCTGCTGGTCGTCCTGTTGCTGGTCGTCTGGCATGGGCTCGGTCTGCTGCAACTGAAGCCCTTGCTGTGGATCCTCGGCATCATCGTCGGCTGGGTGCTGGTCTTCCATCTGGCCTTTCGCAGCGGACGCAACCGCAAGCTCGCCGATCCGAGCATGACGGTCGCACAGATGAGCGCCGCGACCGTCACGCTGCTGGGCTGCGCCTACGCGGCGGACGGCGGGCGCGCCATGTTCCTGGTGCTGCTGGCGATGGTCAGCCTGTTCGGCGCGTTGCGGCTGCGCACGCCTGCGCTCATGACCTATGCGCTCGGCAGCGTGGCGGGGTACGCGGCGGTGCTCGGGCTGCTGAGGGTGTTCAAGCCGCAGGCCCTCGACATGCATGTCGAATGGCTGCAGCTGCTGATCTTCACGGTCGTCATGCCATGGTTCGCGATGATGGGTGGCCACATCAGCGCGCTGCGCGAGCAGCTCAAGGTCGCGTTCCGCGCCGTCTCGGAGAGCGAGCGCATGCTGGCGGAAGCCCAACGCCTGGCCCATTTCGGCAGCTGGAGCTTCGACCCCGTGACCCGCGAGGCCGCCTGGTCGGAGGAGACCTTCCGCATCTTCGGCCTCGACCCGGAGGACCGCGGCAGGGCCGGTGCGGATTTCCGCTCGCTGGTGCACGAAGAAGACCGCGAACGCTACATGCGCCTGATCGACCGCGCGCTGGGGGAGGGCAAGGAGTTCGATACCGAGTACCGCATCTCGTTGCCCTCGGGGGCGACCCGCTGGGTTCATGCGCTGGCGCGACCATCGGCCAACGCGGAGGGCGGCGGCAAGCTGCTGCGCGGCACGGTGATGGACATCACGCAGCGCAAGGCCTCGGAAGACCAGATCCGACGGCTGGCGCACTTCGATGCGCTGACTGGCCTGCCCAACCGCAACCTGCTGATGCAGCTGTTGCGCCATGCGGTCGGCAAGGCGCAGCGTGGATCGCCGCTCGCGCTGCTGTTCATCGACCTCGACGGCTTCAAGGTGGTCAACGATTCGCTGGGCCACGAGGTAGGCGATGCGCTGCTGGCGGCGTTTGCGCAGCGGCTGGGGCGCAGCCTGCGCATGTCCGACACGGCCGCGCGCCTGGGCGGTGACGAGTTCGTGGTGATCGTCGACGACTTCGCCAGCCTGGCCGATGTCGAGACCGTCGCGCAGCGCATCCTGCTGGCGGCCTCGACACCCTTCAAGGTGCTCGAGCACGACTGCACGATCTCGGCCAGCATCGGCATTGCGCTGTACGGACCGAAGTGCGCGGACGTGAATGCGCTCATCAAGCGCGCCGATCTGAGCATGTACGTGGCCAAGCGGGCGGGCCGGAACGTCTACCGTTTCTGGTCGGACGACCCGATCGCCGAGGCTTGATTCGCGAAGGGAGCGGGCCTGTGAAGAAATGCACGCCCGGTCCGGCGCGCATCAGGGTTTGAAATGTAGCAAAAGGTATTCAATGTAGTAAAATGGCCTACATGAATACCGAGCGCGACAACTTCTACGACTGGGCCAAGGACAAGACCGACAGCACCGGTTTTTCAACACTGAGCCCGTCGACATTGCCGGCTCGTCGCGCGGCGCCCACCCGATCGCCCTGGGTCAGCCTGGCCATGGTCGCCGTCGTGGTGATCGCGTCGAGCATGGCGTACCACTTCTTCCTGGGCTAGCGTATTCCGCGGGCGATAAGCCTGCGCTCACTTCCTGGAAAACTGCTGTCGCGCCGCGCGTGTGATGGCCGCCACGCAGGGGTGTGTGATGCGGCGTTCCAGCGAGATGCCGAAGAACTCCTCGACCAGTTCAGACGCGCGCCCCAGCACCTTCACGCCATATTGCGCACAGGTCTCGTCCTCGAGCACGGTGGGCGACATGAACACGCCGCGCCCTTCGCCGCCGAAGGCCTTGAGCAGCGCGGCGTCGTCGAACTCTCCGATCAGCCGGGGCCGCAACGCATGCTCGGCCAGCCACAGATCCAGCCGCTGGCGCATCGCCGAGGCCGAGCCCGGAATCAGCATCGGCGCACCGTCGAGGCATTGAGGAAAGCCGCCTTCGAGCGACGCGTGCAGCGGCGGCGCGGCAAAGAAGGTCATGGCGGTGGTGCCGAGCGTGTGGTTGAAGGCCTTCACGCTGGCCTGGCGGCCCATGGCCTCGTTGGCGATCACCAGATCGAGCCGCTGCACCGACAGTTGGCCCAGCAGATCCCGGAAATGACCTTCGTGGCAGATCAGCCGCACCTGCTCCGGGATGGCGAGCGCCGGCTCGAGCAGCCGGTAGGCGATGGCCTTGGGCACCGCGTCCGCGATGCCGACGCGGAAATTCAGCGTGCGCACGCCCGATCGCCTGTTGCCCACCGCTGCCTCCAGTTCTGCGCCCAACGAGAAGATTTGGTCGGCATAACTGAGCGCCGTGCGTCCTTCTGGCGTTAATTCGACGCCGCGGCCACTTTTCTGGAACAAATGACAGCCCAGCGACTCTTCCAGTAACTTGATCTGCGTGGACAGGGTCTGCGGCGTGATGTGCAACTGCTCCCCAGCCCGCACGATGCCGCCGGCCTTGGCGGCCGCCCAGAAGTAATAGAGGTGCTTGAAATTCATGGCGTCGCTTCCATAGTAAACAAATAACGAAGGGACGATGCCGAAAATACGACTTTTCTCGAAGGCTCGATCGCCCTAGAGTGCAAAGCAACGCTTCCCCCTTTTTCGCCCGCGTGCTTTCAACAAGGACATCCATGAACGAAACACTTCCCCGCTACGGCGCTTCCGGCGCACTGGCCACTCCCGCGCAACGCAACCAGGTGCTGCGCAACACCTACTGGCTGCTGGCCCTGTCGATGGTGCCCACGGTGCTGGGCGCCTGGCTGGGCGTGGCCACCGGCATCACGCGCGCCATGTCCCCGGGCATCGGCATGATCGTCTTCCTGGGCGGCGCTTTCGGCTTCATGTTCGCCATCGAGAAGACCAAGAACTCGGCAGCCGGTGTGCCGGTGTTGCTGGCCTTCACTTTCTTCATGGGCCTGATGCTGTCGCGCCTGGTCGGCACGGTGCTGGGCCTGTCGAACGGCGCGAGCCTGGTGATGACGGCCTTTGCCGGCACCGGCGCGGTCTTCCTGGGCATGGCGACGCTGTCGTCGGTGATCCAGCGCGACCTCTCGTCGATGGGCAAGTGGCTCTTCATCGGCGTGATCCTGCTGCTGGTGGCCGGCATCGCGAACTTCTTCATCCAGTCGAGCGCGCTGATGATCACGCTGTCGGTGCTCGCCATCGGCATCTTCTCGGCCTTCATCCTGCACGACCTCAAGCGCGTGAAGGACGGCTACGAGACCAACTACATCTCGGCCACGCTGGGCGTCTACCTCAGCATCTACAACGTCTTCCAGTCGCTGCTGGCCCTGCTCGGCCTGGCCGGCGGTCGCGACGAGTGAACGTTCCAACGATTCAAGTTCATTGAACAGAACCACGACAACTATTCCTAGGAGAACACCATGCGCCTCAGCACCAAAGGACGTCTCGCCGTCGTCGCCATGATCGACGTGGCACTGCACCGCAAGGTCGGCCCCATTTCGCTGGCCGTGCTCAGCCGCCGGCAGCGCATTTCGCTGTCGTACCTGGAGCAGATGTTCGCCGACCTGCGCCGGCACGGCCTGGTGGCGTCCACCCGCGGTCCGGGCGGTGGCTATGGCCTGGGCCGCGAGGCGTCGTCGATCACCGTCGCCGACATCCTGTTTGCGGTGGACGGCCCTTCGGTCGAGAGCCGCGCGGCCGCCGCGCAAGGCGACGACGTGCAGCGTTGCGCCACGCCGGAACTGTGGGATTCGTTGAGCCGCAAGGTGGTGGAATTCCTCGACTCGGTCCACCTGCAGAAACTGGTCGACGACCAGATCGCGCTGGGCGTGCAGTTGCACACCGAGCCGCTCAAGCGGCCGGAGCCGGTGCGCGCGGTGGTCAAGCCGTCGCGCCCCAACGCGCCCAACTCGGTGTTCGAGCTGGCGCGCTTCGGCATCGCCAGCTGATGGTGCCTGCGGGGCCGAAGCCCCGCACCCTCTTTTCCTAGAACTCGCAGGTCGCCGACACCCACAGTCGGCGGCCTTCGTCTTTGTGGAGGTACGGGCTGCCATAGGCGCTTGCCGACCTTGCGCGTGATGATGTTGATCACGCCGCCCATCGCGTCGGAACCATAGAGCGTGGACATCGGGCCGCGGATGCGCTCGATCGCCGACACCGGCGGCATGAAGCGGGTCTGCGTCTCGGTGAAGCCGTTGGGCGTGACGCCGGGCACGCCACCGTGCGGCTGGTCTACAAGACGCGCGTGCGCAAGAACGCGAGCGAACTCTGAAGGCGCTGCCTCAGCCTTCGTTCAGCATGCCGCGTTCCTCGATGAACGCCACCACCTCGGCCACGCCGGTGTGGGTCTTGAGGTTGGTCATCACATAGGGCCGCTGTTTGCGCATGCGCTGCGTGTCGGCCTCCATCACACCCAGGTCGGCGCCCACGTAGGGCGCGAGGTCGGTCTTGTTGATCACGAACAGGTCGCTCTTGGTGATGCCGGGTCCGCCCTTGCGCGGGATCTTCTCGCCGGCCGCGACGTCGATCACGTAGATCGTGAGGTCGCTGAGCTCGGGGCTGAAGGTCGCGGCCAGGTTGTCGCCGCCGCTCTCCACGAAGACCACGTCGGCATCGGGAAAATCGGCCAGCATGCGGTCGATGGCCTCGAGGTTGATCGAGGCGTCTTCGCGGATCGCGGTGTGCGGGCAGCCGCCCGTTTCCACGCCCATGATGCGTTCGGCCGGCAGCGCGCCCGACACCGTCAGCAGGCGCTGGTCTTCCTTGGTGTAGATGTCGTTGGTGATCGCGATCAGGTCGTACTTGTCGCGCATCGCCTTGCAGAGCATCTCGAGCAGCGTGGTCTTGCCGGAGCCGACCGGGCCGCCGATGCCCACGCGCAGTGGCGGCAGTTTCTTGGTGCGGTGGGCGATGTGATGAAGGGCGGAGGACATCTCAGTTTTCCTTGGCGCCTCGCAAGGCGCTGTCAGTGCGGGGAACACCGCAGAGCCGGCTTTGCCGGTCTGCTGGTGTCGCCCCCTCGAAGGGGGTTGGCGAAGCGACACGAAGTGCGCGAAGACTGGGGGTGGGCGTCATGACCTGAAAAGGCGGGAGTATTGGTTTTCGTGGCGGGCGGAATAGATGGCCAGCATCGGCGAAAAAGCCTGGCGCGCATCGTCGTCGAGCGCGATGGCATGGTCGACCGCAGTGGGAATCTCCTGTGCCAGCCGCCCCAGCATGCGCTGGCCCGCGCTCTGGCCCAGCGGCACCGATTTCACGGCCGCGCCGATCATGTTCTCGGCCCAGCCGAAGGCGAAGGCCAGGCAGCCGTCGCGCAGGCTGGCCTGCGTGCGTGCCGCCGCGAACGCGAACGCGACAGGGTAGGTGATCGCCAGGCCCTCGAACTGCGCGGCCACGTCGCCGTGGTGCAGCTTGAGCCATTCGACGAAGGAGCGGCCCATCTGCTCGGTCTGCAGCAGGAACTCGGTCGACTCGCGCGTCTGCAGCACCCAGGCATTGAGCGCCGCGATGCGCGCCCCGTCGGCGTCGCGCCAGGCCGCGATAGCCTGCGCGACCACCGGCAGGTCGCCGCGCGCGAGGCCGAGGTGCAACTGGTCGACGATCCAGTCGGAGGCGCGTGCCTCGCTGTCGAGTCCGGCCCATTCCACACCCGCTTCCAGCCCCTCGGAATACGAGAAGCCGCCGATCGGCAGGGCCGGCGAGGCCAGCCAGATCAGCTGCAGGAGGCTGGCGGCGGACATCGCGCCCGCGGTGTCGGTCATCCGTGCGCGTGGTCGTGATCGTGGCCGTGCGAGTGGCCATGGTCGTGCCCGCCCGCATAGGCGTCCGGATGCAGCACCGGGCCCACCGGCGCCTTGCCGTGGGCATGACCATGGTCATGGCTGCCGCCATGCGCGCCGCCGTGCGACCCATAGGCGCCGCCCTCGGGTTCGAAGGCCTCCTCGGCTTCGCGCACGATCAGGTGCATCGAGCGCAGCATCGCGGCCAGCACATGGTCGGGCTCGATCTTGAGATGGTCGGGCTGCAGCTCGATCGGCACATGCCGGTTGCCCAGGTGGTAGGCCGCGCGGGTCAGGTCGAAGGGCGTGCCGTGCTGCGCGCAGTGCGTGATGACCAGCACCGCTTGCGGCGCGGCGACCACCTTGATCAGCGACCCGTCTTCCGCCACCAGCACGTCACCCCCGCGCACCGCCGTGCCGCGCGGCAGGAACACGCCGATGCGGCGGCCCTGCGAATCGACGGTGTCGAAACGGCTCTTCTGGCGCACGTCCCAGTCGAGTTCGATGGTGGCGGCGCGCTTGAGCAGCACGGCGGCGAGACCGCCGCCCTGGGGCATGAGTTTGTTGGCGTTGAGCATGGTGTTAAAAGGCGATCGACGGTGAAGTCACCAAACGGCGGGAGGACGCATGACAGCATTGCAAATCGTAGAGTTCGCAAGCGGCGATCTGGGCGTGACCTTACCCGAGACGCTCGTCAAGCGCCTGGGATGGAAGGCTGGCGACGAAGTCCTTGCAGTTCAGACGGACCAAGGTATCTCATTGTCGATCTTGTGCGAGAAGACCCTGCCCCAACTGGAGGTTGGAAGAAGGGTCATGCGCGAACGTGCAGACGTGCTTCGTGCCTTGGCTCAAACCGACGAAAAACCAACCCGCTAGAACAGAAAATACCGCTGCGTCATCGGCAGCGAAGTCGCCGGCTCGCACACCAGCAGCTGGCCGTCGGCGCGCACCGCATAGGTCTGCGCATCGATCTCCATCTTCGGCGTGTAGCTGTTGTGCACCATGTGCTGCTTGCGCACGCCGCGCACGTTCTTCACCGCGCAGAGCGTCTTCTGCAGGCCGAAGCGTTCGCCGATGCCGGCCGCGAGCCCGGCCTGCGAAACGAAGGTGAGCGAGCTCTTGTGCAGCGAGCGGCCATAGGCGCCGAACATCGGCCGGTAGTGCACCGGCTGCGGCGTCGGGATCGAGGCGCTCGGGTCGCCCATCGCGGCCATGGCGATGGTGCCGCCCTTGATGATGGTGAAGGGCTTGACGCCGAAGAAGGCCGGCTTCCACACCACCAGGTCGGCCCACTTGCCGACCTCGATGCTGCCGACCTCGTGCGCGATGCCGTGCGCGAGCGCCGGGTTGATCGTGTACTTGGCGATGTAGCGGCGGGCGCGGAAGTTGTCGTTCCGGGAACTCTCCTGCGCAGCAGGACCGAACGCTCCGCTCTCCCCCCCAGGGAGAGGGGCTGCGGGTGAGGGCGCCAACCAGCCGCGCTGCTGCTTCATCTTGTGCGCCGTCTGCCAGGTGCGGATGATCACTTCGCCCACCCGGCCCATGGCCTGGCTGTCGGAGCTGAACATGCTGATCGCGCCCAGGTCGTGCAGGATGTCCTCGGCCGCGATGGTCTCCTTGCGGATGCGCGATTCGGCGAAGGCCAGGTCCTCGGCGATGCCCGCATCGAGGTGGTGGCACACCATCAGCATGTCGACGTGCTCGTCGAGCGTGTTGACCGTGTAGGGCATGGTCGGGTTGGTCGACGAGGGCAGGAAGTTGTCCTCGCCCACCACGCGCAGGATGTCGGGCGCATGGCCGCCGCCCGCGCCCTCGGTGTGGAAGGCACAGATGCCGCGGCCCTTCACGGCTGCGATGGTGTTCTCGACGAAGCCCGATTCGTTCAGGGTGTCGGAGTGGATCGCCACCTGCGTGTCGGTGGCGTCGGCCACGTCCAGGCAATTGCTGATGGCCGCGGGCGTGGTGCCCCAGTCCTCGTGCAGCTTGAGGCCGATCACGCCCGCGTCGATCTGCTCGTGCAGTGCGGCCGGCAGGCTGGCGTTGCCCTTGCCGAGAAAGCCCAGGTTCATCGGAAACGCATCGGCCGCCTGCAGCATGCGCTCGATGTGCCAGGGGCCGGGCGTGGCGGTGGTGGCGAAGGTGCCGGTGGCCGGGCCGGTGCCGCCGCCGAGCATGGTCGTCACGCCGGAGCTCAGCGCTTCCTCGATCTGCTGTGGGCAGATGAAGTGGATGTGGCTGTCGATGCCGCCCGCGGTGACGATGTTGCCTTCGCAGCTGATCACTTCGGTGCCCGGGCCGATGACGATGTCGACGCCCGGCTGCACATCGGGATTGCCGGCCTTGCCGATCGCGACGATGCGCCCGCCCTTCAAGCCGATGTCGGCCTTGACGACGCCCCAGTGGTCGAGGATCAGCGCGTTGGTCATCACGGTGTCGACCGCCCCTTCGGAGCGCATGCGCTGCGATTGCGCCATGCCGTCGCGGATCGTCTTGCCGCCGCCGAACTTCACCTCTTCGCCGTAGCCGCCCGCGCGCAGCGTGTAGTCGGCCTCGACCTCGATCACGATGTCGGTGTCGGCCAGGCGCACGCGGTCGCCCACGGTGGGGCCGAAGATTTCGGCGTAGGCGCGTCTTCCGATCGTCGCCATATCAGCACTCCCCCAGTCTTCGCGCACTTCGTGTCGCTTCGCCAACCCCCTCGCCGGGGGCAACACCAGCGGCCCGGCGGAGCCGGTTCCGCGGTGTTTCGCGAAGGTGTCCGCGCGTCAAGACATCACTGGCTTGTTCCATTACAGCTTCCCTTGAACCAGGCCGCGAAAGCCGTAGACGATGCGGTCGCCCGCGAGATCGCAGAGTTCGACCGTGCGTTGCTGGCCGGGCTCGAAGCGCACGGCCGTGCCCGAGGCGATGTTCAGGCGCATGCCGCGCGCGGCTTCGCGGTCGAAGCCCAGCGCGCCGTTGACTTCGGCGAAGTGGTAGTGCGAGCCGACCTGGATCGGCCGGTCGGCGGTGTTCTGCACCACCATCGTGAGCGTGCGCCGGCCGGGGTTGAGCACATGCTCGCCCTCGTCGGTGAAGAGTTCGCCGGGGATCATGGGCCGGGCCTCAGGCCAGTTGCGCGAGCAGCGCGGCACCGAACAGCGCGACGGCCGCACCGGCCACGCGTAGCAGCCAGGCGCCGCGCTGGCGCAGGGTCCAGCCGATGGCGATGCCGGCCGTGTGCAGCAGCGCGGTGGCCAGCACCATGCCGGCGATCGCGAAGCCGGCGCCGTGGCCGCCTGCGAGCTCATAGCCGTGGGCCACGCCGTGGAACACCGCGAACACGCCGACCACGGCCGCGGCCACCGGCCCGGGCAGCCGGAGCCGTGTGGCCACCAGCAGGCCGATCACCAGCAGCGAGGCCGCGATCATCGGCTCGACCGCCGGCACCTGAACGCCCGCGAGACCGGCCAACGCGCCGGCCAGCAGCATGCCGGCGAAGCCCAGGGGTGCCCAGAGCAGGTCGCGTCCGGTGCGGGCGATCAGCGCGCTCCAGAGGCCGACCGCGACCATCGCAGCCAGGTGGTCCAGGCCGGTGAACGGGTGCACGAAGCCCTGCACGAAACCGATGTCGTGGTGCGCCGCGCCGTCGACGCCGACGTGGGCCGAGGCCAGCAGCGGCAGCAGGCCGAGCGCGGCAACGGCGAGGGAAGGGAGGGATGAAGAACGCGTCAGGCGCATGGGAAGGTCTCCGCTCGGAAATGAGAAAGAAGAAAAGAGGGGTCAGACGATCGGCTGGTGCACCGTGACCAGCTTGGTGCCGTCGGGGAAGGTGGCCTCGACCTGGATGTCCGGAATCATCTCGGCCACGCCGTCCATCACGTCGGCGCGCGTGAGCACGCTGCGGCCTTCGCTCATCAGCGCGGCCACGCTCTTGCCGTCGCGCGCGCCTTCCATGACCGCGGCCGAGATCAGCGCGATGGCCTCGGGGTAGTTGAGCTTGAGCCCGCGGGCCTGGCGGCGCTCGGCGAGCAGTGCGGCCGTGAAGATCAGCAGCTTGTCTTTTTCGCGCGGAGTGAGTTCCATGGGGAGAGAGAGGGGCGTGGGGGACAGGAGGGGCGTCGATCCACAATATGCAACAGTCGTGCCGTGGCACGGAAGATGCACCGAAAAGGTGTGATCGACGCCACCCCGCCCCCGACGCCACCCCCGCCCGACGACGCGCCGCAGCGCATCGTCAAGGTCCGGCGCGACTACAACAGCTGGGTGGCCAGCGAGACGCTCGAGGACTATGCGCTGCGCTACACGCCGCAGCGCTTTCGCAAGATGTCCGAATGGCGGGTCGCGAACACGGCCTTCGGCGGCGCCGCCTCCTTCCTGATCCTGGAGGCGGTCGGGGCCACGCTGCTGGTGCAGTACGGCTTCCTCAACGCCTTCTGGGCGGTGCTGGCCACCGGGCTGATCATCTTCCTGGCCGGCCTGCCGATCAGCGTGTATGCCGCGCGCTACGGCGTCGACATGGACCTGCTCACGCGCGGCGCGGGCTTCGGCTACATCGGCTCGACGCTCACCTCGCTGATCTACGCCTCCTTCACCTTCATCTTCTTCGCGCTCGAGGCGGCCGTGATGGCCTATGCGCTCGAGCTGGCGCTGGGCATCCCGCCGGCCTGGGGCTACCTGGTGTGCGCGCTGGTCGTGATCCCGCTGGTGACCCACGGCGTGTCGGCCATCAGCCGGCTCCAGGTCTGGACCCAACCGCTCTGGCTGCTGATGCTGGTCGTGCCCTTCGCCTATGTGATCGTGCGCGACCCTGGTGCGTTTTCAGGGCTGACGCACTACAACGGCGCTGCCGGCCGCGCGGGCGGCTTCGATCTGCACCTGTTCGGTGCCGCGCTCACGGTGGGCATCGCGCTGATCACGCAACTGGGCGAGCAGGCCGACTACCTGCGCTTCATGCCCGTGCGCACCGCGGCCAACCGCGGCCGCTGGTGGGGCGGTGTGCTGATGGGCGGGCCGGGCTGGGTCGTGATGGGCGTGCTCAAGATGCTCGGCGGCATGATGCTGGCGTACCTGGCCATCGGACACATGGTGCCGCCCGAGCGCGCGGTCGATCCCAACCAGATGTACCTCGCGGCCTTCGAGTACGTGTTTCCGAACTACGGCTGGGCCGTGGCCGCGACCGCGCTGTTCGTGGTGGTGTCGCAGCTCAAGATCAACGTCACCAACGCCTACGCGGGCTCGCTGGCCTGGAGCAACTTCTTCTCGCGCGTCACGCACAGCCATCCGGGCCGCGTGGTGTGGGTGGTGTTCAACGCGCTGATCGCCTTCATGCTGATGGAGATGAACGTGTTCGAGGCGCTGGGCGACGTGCTGGGCCTCTACGCCAACATCGCCATCGCCTGGATGATGGCGGTGGTGGCCGACCTGGTCATCAACAAGCCGCTGGGCCTGTCGCCGCCGGGCATCGAGTTCAAGCGCGCGCACCTCTGGGACATCAACCCCGTCGGTGTGGGCGCGATGGCGCTGGCCTCGGCGCTGTCGATCGCCGCGCACCTGGGCGCCTTCGGTCCGCTGGCGCAGGCCTTCTCGGCCGTGATCGCGATGGGCACGGCGCTGGTCGCGGCGCCGCTGATCGCCTGGGCCACGCAGGGCCGCTACTACCTCGCGCGCGGACCGGTGCAGGAGGCCCGCACGCAGGTGCGCTGGGCCCGCGTCGAGACCTCTCCGGCCGCCGCGGCCGACAACGCGTACCAGCGGCTGCGTACCCAGCGCTGCGTGATCTGCGAGCGCGAATACGAAGCGCCCGACATGGCGCACTGCCCGGCCTACCAGGGCGCGATCTGCTCGCTGTGCTGCACGCTCGATGCGCGCTGCGGCGACCTCTGCAAGCCGCACGCGAGCCTGTCGACGCAGTGGTCGGGGGCGCTGCGCTGGCTGCTGCCGCGGCGCGTCTGGCCCTACCTCGACACCGGCCTCGGCCATTTCCTGCTGCTCACGCTGATCATCGTGCCGCTGCTGGCCACGGTGTTCGGCGTGCTGTACCAGCAGGAGCTGCGCGCGCTGGGCGAAAGTGCGCTGGGCATGCTGCCGCCCGGCGAGGCGGCCACGGCGATCCTCAAGGCGCAGCAGGCTTCGCTGCGCTCCGGCTTCCTCAAGAGCTACATGGCGCTGCTGCTGATCGCCGGCATCGTGGCCTGGTGGCTGGTGCTGGCGCACCAGAGCCGCAAGGTGGCGCAGGAGGAGTCGAACCGCCAGACCCACCTGCTGATGCACGAGATCGAGCGCCACAAGGAAACCGACCGCGCGCTCCAGGCCGCCAAGCAGAGCGCCGACGATGCGCGCGAGCAGGCCGACCATGCCAACCAGGCCAAGAGCCGCTACATCAGCGCCATCAGCCACGAGCTGCGCACGCCGCTCAATTCGATCCTCGGCTATGCCCAGCTGATGGGCCAGGACGCGACCGTGCCGCCGCACCGGCAGCAGGCGGTGGCCGTGATCCAGCGCGGCGGCGAGCACCTGCTGTCGCTGATCGAGGGCACGCTGGACATCGCCCACATCGAGGCCGGCAAGCTCACGCTGCAGGCGCGGCCCATGCCCTTCGCTGCGGCCATGCGCGAGCTGGCCGACATGTTCGAGCTGCAGGCGTCCGAGAAGGGCCTGGCCTTTCGCTTCGAGCCCGCGGGCGACATGCCCGAGGTGGTGCGGGCCGACGAGCGCCGGGTGCGCCAGATCCTGATCAACCTGCTGGGCAACGCGATCAAGTTCACCGCGCGCGGCGAGGTCGCGCTGCGGCTGCGTTATGCGCGCGAGTTCGCGGTATTGGAGATCGAGGACACCGGGCCCGGCATGTCGGCCGCCGAGATCGAGCGCATCTTCGAGCCCTTCGCGCGCGGCGATGCGGGCGGCACTGCCACGCGCACCGGCGCCCCGGGCGCGGGCCTGGGCCTGACCATCGCCAAGATGCTGACCGACCTGATGGGCGGCGAGATGTCGGTACAGAGCACGCCGGGGCAGGGCTCGGTGTTTCGCGTGCGGCTGTTCCTGCCGCGCGTGCATGCGGCGCCCCTCGCCGCGGGCCGCGGGCCCGCGCCGCTGCCCGGTCCCGCGCGCCCGCGGCGCGGCTATGCCGGCGCGCGCCGGCGCGTGCTGGTGGTCGACAACGAGGAGGCCGACCGCGAGCTGCTGGTGCAGGTGCTTGGGCCGCTGGGCTTCGAACTGCGCACGGCAGCCAGCGGCCACGATGCGCTCGACCTGATCGCCGCCGGCTTCCGGCCCGACGCGATGTTCGTCGACCTCGCGATGCCCGGCATCGACGGCTGGGAGACGCTGCGCCGCAGCCGCCAGTTCGATGCCGCGCTGGTGCCGCGCTGCGTGGCCATCGTGTCGGCCAACGCCTTCGACAAGCGGCTCGACAACGACGTCGGCACTGCGCCCGAGGACTTCTTCGTCAAGCCGGTGCGCCACAGCGAGCTGCTCGACTGGCTGGAGCGCAAGCTGGGGCTGGAATGGACGGCCGCGGCGCAGGCGCACGAGCCAGCGGTCGCCGCGGCCCCGGTGCTGGTACGACCCGCGGCCGAACGGCTGCTTGCACTTCAGGACGCCATCGGACTGGGTTATTTTCGGGGGATCATGAACCAGCTCGACGAGATCGACGCCGCGCAGCCCGAGTGCACCGCCTGGACAGCCGCCCAGAGGGCGCTGGCGCGCCAGTTCCGCTTCGACGCGATGGACTGCGGCGCATCGCCGCAGCCGGAGGGCGCGCGATGAACGGCCCCAAGGCGCGCGACTTCGCCGGCAACAGCGACCTGGTGCTGATCGTCGACGACGTGCCCGACAACCTCGCGGTGCTGCACGACGCGCTCGACGAATCCGGCTACACGGTGCTGGTCGCGACCAGCGGCGAGCAGGCGCTGCAGCGCGCGGCGCAGGCCCGCCCCGACATCGTGCTGCTCGACGCGATGATGCCGGGCATGGACGGCTTCGAGGTCGCGCGCCGGCTCAAGGCCGATGCGGCCACGGCCCACATTCCGATCGTCTTCATGACCGGGCTCACCGAGACCGAACACCTGGTGGCCGCGCTCGAGGCCGGCGGTGTCGACTACGTGACCAAGCCGATCAAGCCCAAGGAAGTGCTGGCGCGCATGAACGTGCACCTGCAGGGCGCGCGCCGTGCGCGGCAGGAGGCGCAGCAGGCCGGCCAGGCGCGCAATGCGCTCGACGCCTTTGGCTACGCCAGCATCACCGTGCGGTTGCCCGAAGGCCGCGTGATCTGGCAGACCGCGCTGGCGCGCGAACTGCTGCTGCGCTACTGCGGCACCAGCGCGCCGCAGGCGCCGCCGGCCGTGCTCGAATGGCTCGCGCGCCACCTGCCCGATGCACAGCAGCGGCAGATCGAGCCGCCCGCGCTGTCGATCGCGCTCGGGCCTTCCGCCTTGAGCCTGCGCCTGCACCAGCAGACCGGCCATGACGACGACGGCGACGACTGGCTGATCATCATGCGCGAGCTCTCCGACACCTCGGTGATCGAGGCGATGAGCCTCGGCCTCAAGCTGACGGCGCGCGAGGCCGAGGTGCTGTACTGGGTGGTCAAGGGCAAGACCAACCGCGACATCGCCGAGATCGTCGGCAGCAGCCCCGCCACGGTGAAGAAGCATCTGGAGCGGGTCTACGTGAAGCTGGGCGTGGAAACGCGCACCGCCGCGGCGGGCGCGGCGATCAAGCGGTTGCGCGAGTTGCAGCCGCAGTTCGAGATCTGAACCGGTGCGCGTTCTTCGGTGGACCCCGGTGCTGGGCCTTCTTGCGTGCGGCGGCGCCTGGGGCGGCGGTCATTTCGACGTCGACGACGCCGGCACGCTGGCGCCCGGCCGCTGCCAGTACGAGGTGTGGATGAGCCGCAGTCCGGGCCATGGCACCGCTGCCGACAACAACCTGCATCTCGGGCCGGCCTGTCGTGTGGGTCCGGTGGAAGTGGGCTTCAACGTCGATCGCTTTGCGGTCAGTGGCGAGCGCACCTCGGTGGTGCTGGGGCCGCAGGTCAAGTGGACCTTCCTCGGCGACGCTGCCGATGCGCGTTGGAGCGCGGCGCTGTCCTCCGGCCTTGCCGTCGACGTCGCACGCGGCGGCCGTGCGGGGGGGCAGTTCGTCGTGCCGGTCACCTGGATGGCCACCCCGCACCTGCAGGTGAACGCGAATCTCGGTGCGGACTGGAGCCCCGGTGACGGCGGGCGCACAGTCCGCAAGGGCGTGGCCCTGGAGTGGGCGCTGACCGATGCGCTGTCCTTGATCGCCGAGCGCAACCGCGCGAGCGGCATGTGGGCCTCGCGCGTGGGCGCCCGCATCAGCGTGGCGCCCGACACGAGCATCGACCTGGGCTTCATGCGCCTCGGCCCCGAGCGGCTCCGTACCTTCACGCTCGGGCTGAACCGCGAGTTCAGCCGGCAGTGATGCGCGCGGCGCGCACCATCGCCTGACGAATCAGGACGTCACGGGCGACGCCGCCACCAGATGCTCGGTCAGGAACCACACCTGCAGTTCGTTGGTGCGCAGCACGTTGCTCACGAAAACGTCGTTGCTGCCATCGTCGCCGGCCTCGTCCACCTTCTTGGCGGCCTTGCGGGCCTCGATGATGATGAGTTCGTGCGCCTCGGCCAGCCGGCGGATCTGCACGGCGGCAGGTTCGCGGCCGCGCGGGGGGCGCGGGATCTTGGTGGTCTCGGCGATGTCCGGCGCCATGGCCAGCGCGATGCCGCCCAGCAGCTGGATGCGTTCGGCCAGGATGTCGACCAGCAGCACCTGGGCTTCGAAATGCTGGTCGTACATCAGGTGCAGCTGGTTGAAGGTCGGGCCCACCACTTGCCAGTGGTGCTTCTTGTACATGTCGCGCAGCGTGATCGTGTCGGCCAGGCACTGGTTGAGCAGCGCCACGCTGTCCTTGCAGACCTTCTCCGACAGGCCGTTCGGCAGCTTGACGATCTCGCCGAACTTCTGCGTCTCGTGGCTCTTCTGGTCCAGATCGGGTTGGACCGCCTTCTGCTTGGCGGTCACGGGGGCGGTCTTGCTGTTGTCTTGAATGGCCATCACTGACTCCGTGATTGAGGGAAAGACAACTTTTTAGCGAGCGCTCGCGCCGCGCGGCGTAGGCCACGAAGCCATTTCCGTGCAGACGATCGGCCGGCATCGTGCCGGCCTCGCGCGGTCACTCGATCTTCACGCCGGCTTCGTTGACCACCTTGGTCCACTTGGGAATTTCCTTCTGCAGCAGCTGGCCGAAGGCCTCGGGCGTGCTCGCCACCACCTCCACGCCCTGGTCGCGGAACTGCTTGACCACCTCGGGGTCCTTGAGGATCGCCACGATGTCCTTGTTGGCGCGGTCCACCACGGCCTTGGGCACGCCGGCCGGCATCTGCATGCCGAACCAGACGATCACCTCGTAGCCCGGCACCCCGGCGGCCTGCACCGTGGGCGTGTCGGGCAGCAGCGCGGCGCGCTCGGAACCGGTCACCGCGATGGGTTTGAGCTTGCCGGCCTTGATCTGCTGCATCAGGTTGGGCACGTTGTCGAACAGCACGTCGATCTCGCCGCCGAGCATGGCCATCACCGCGGGCGCGCTGCCCTTGTAGGGCACGTGGGTCATCTTGGTGCCGGTCATGCTCATGAACAGCTCCATCGACAGGTGGTTCGACGAGCCCGAGCCGGTCGAGCCGTAGTTGAGCTTGCCCGGGTTCTTCTTCGCGAAGTCGATCAGTTCCTTGAGGTTGCTCACGCCCGGCAGGTCGGGGCGGATCACCAGTGCGTTCTGCGTGTAGCCGGCCCACACCAGCGGCTGGAAGTCGGCCGTCGCGTTGTAGGGCAGCTTGGCGCCGTAAAGCGCGGGCAGGGCCGAGAAGGGCAGCGGCGTGATCAGCAGGGTGTAGCCGTCGGCCGGTGCCTTGGCCGCCAGGTTGTTGCCCAGCACCGTGTTGCCGCCCGGCCGATTGTCCACCACCACCGACTGCTTCCACAGCTTGGACAGGCGATCGCCGACGGTGCGCGCCAGCGTGTCGTTGAAGCCTCCCGGCGTGTAGGGCACGATGATGCGCGCCGGCTTGCTCGGGTAGTCGTCGGCGCTGGCGGTGCCGACGAGCATGAGGCCCGTGAGTCCCAGGCACAGCGGCGTCAGCAGGCGCAGCAGGGTTCGTTTCGTGAAGGTCATGGCGTGTCTCCGTTTTTCTGTTGGGGTGGGGCTGTCTCAGAACTTCACGACATAGCCGGGTCCGTCGACCATCGGGTATTTTTCGAAGATGCTCTCGTCGACCTCGATGCCCAGGCCGTGGCCCTGGGGCGGCTCGACGCAGCCGTCGGCGCCGATCGCGAAGGTGCTGCCGAACATGTCGCGGAAGGGGTTGAACTTCGACACGCAGGCCTCGAAGTAGCCGGCGTTCTCGGTGGCCGCGAGGAAGTGCAGCGTGGCCGCATGGTTGAGGCCGGTGGCCGAGCTGTGGGCATGCACCGGGATGCGGAAAGCCGAGGCCATGGCCGCGATGCGCACGCCCTCGGTGATGCCGCCGCTCTTCGACAGGTCGGGCTGCCAGACCTGCACCGCGCCCGCGTCCAGCATCTGGCCGAACTCGAAGCGGGTGAAGTGGTTCTCGCCGGCCGCGATCGGCACCAGCGGCGTGATCTTCGCGGCTTCGCGGTAGGAGGCGAAGTCGTTGCAGGCGAAGGGCTCCTCGAGCCAACCGGCCTGGATGTCGGCCAGCGCCGGCAGCACGCGGCGCACGTCGGCGATCGTGTAGGCGGTGTTGGCGTCGGTCAGGATGTCGATGTCCTCGCCCAGCACCTCGCGCACCTTGCGCACGCGGGCGATGTCGTTCTTCACCGTGTCGCCGATGCGCAGCTTGACGGCCTTGTAGCCCTGCTCGACATACGACTGCGCCTCTTCCGCCATCGCCTCGGCCGGCTGGTAGCCCAGCGCGATGCCGCCCGCATAGGCCGGGATGCGGCGGTGCGAGCCGCCCAGCAGTTCGTAGAGCGGCATCTTGGCGGCCTTGCCGCGGATGTCCCACAGCGCCATGTCGATGCCCGACAGCGCCAGGCAGGTGCCCGCGCCCAGGCCGTGGCTCGACAGCTGCATGCGGTGCACGCGCTGCCAGGCGCCCACCACGTCGGTCGCGTTCATGCCCACCAGCAGCGGCTGCAGCGTGTTGTGCACCAGCGCCACGATCGCGCCGGGACTGCGGCCCGGGTGCGCCTCGCCGTAGCCGGTGATGCCTTCGGAGGTCTCGACGCGGATGATGATGCAGTCGCGCTTGAGCGTGCTGCCGATGCCCATGGTCACGGTCTTGCCTTCGGGCAGGCGGTAGGACAGCGGCACGGCGGTGATGCGGGTGATCTTCAAGGGATGTCTCCTGGTGGGCGTGGAAGGGTGGGGAACGAGGCGGTCAGGCGCGGGCCGCGTGTGGCTGTGCGAAGACCTCGGGATTGACGATGTTGGGCGGCCGTTCGCCGCGCAGCAGCAGCGCGGCCAGCGTGTCGACGGCCAGCAGGCCCATCGCGCGCTCGGCCTCCTGCGTGAGGCCCGCGAGATGCGGCGTGAGCAGCACGCCCGGGTGGCGGCGCAGCGCGCTGTCGGCGGGCAGCGGCTGGGTCTCGAACACGTCGAGCACCGCGCCCGCGAGCCGGCCTTCGGCCAGTGCTTCGGCGAGGTCGTCCTCGCGCAGCACCGGCCCGCGGCCCACGTTGACCAGCACCGCGTCGGGCCTGGCATGCGCGAGCACGACCGCGTTCACCAGGCCGCGCGTCTGCGGCGTGAGCGGGCAGGCGACGACCACCACGTCGCTGGCCGCGAACAGCGCCTCGATCGCGAGCGTGGCGATACCGGCCGGCACCTTCGACGGCGTGCCGGTGCAGACCGCGAGCGACATGCCGAAGCCCTGCGTGGCGATGGCGCCGATGCGCTGGCCGATCGCGCCGTAGCCGACCAGGCCCAGCGTCCGGCCCCGCAGTTCGTAGGTGCGTGCGCCGGCATGCGCGCGGGCGGCCCAATCGCCGGCGCGCACGCTGGCGTCGAAGGCGGCGAGCTGCCGGCTGTGCGCCAGCAGTGCGGCGAACACGTACTCGGCCACTGCGTTGGCATTGACGGCCGGTGTGTTGCCCACCGGAATGCCACGCGCCGTGGCGCGCTCGACCGGGATGAAGTCCAGCCCCACGCCCTGGCGCATCACGCAGCGCAGCGCGTTCGGGCCATCGAAGAGATCGGCGGGCAGCAGGCGGCGCACCACCAGGCCCTGCGCCCTTTGCACCGCTTCGCGCAGCGCCGCGTCGCTCTGCACGCGCGAGAGGCCGTCGGGCAGTTGCGAGACCTCGGCCCAGGTCGTCAGGCGTGCATGCGCATCGGGATGCAGCGGATCGGTCAGCAGAACGCGAGGGAGGGTCATGGCGCGGCGATCGTGGACGGTCGAAGCCTCGACGCGAGCGCCCGCCCCGGCCGCATCGTGCCGGTGCCTGTCTCAGTCGTTCAAGGTACGTTGCCGTTGAAGTTGTGTGATGAATCTATCACACAACTTTGCGCCGGGAGACCGGGTTTCTGCGGAGACTCAGCGTTTGACCGGGCTGCTGCGCGGGGTCTCGCCCAGCTTGACGCGCGCCACGCGCTGGGCGGCGGCCCGGCTGTCGCCGGTCCAGAAATCCTTGCCGGCCTGCTCGATGCGCTCGCCGGTGTTGCGCATGTGCAGGAAGGCCGCGGTGCGTGCCGCCGCCGGGTCGCGCGCCTTGATGGCGGCGCAGATCGACTCGTGCTCGGCCAGGACCTGCGCCGCGAGCTCGGGTCGCCGCGCTTCGTTCGTGCGGGTCAGGCGGATGGCGTCGTGCAGCGCACGCGTCAGCATGCCCAGCAGTTCGGTGTAGTGCGGGTTGTGCGCCGCATGCGAGATGGCGATGTGGAAGGCCAGGTCTTCGGCCACGCCGTCGCCGCCGTCCTTGACCGCGCGGGCAATGCCGCGCAGCGCCTGCTGGATCAGAGTCATCTCGGCACCGCTGCGGCGCTCGGCCGCCAGCGCCGCCATCTCGGCCTCGATGCCGCGGCGCAGCTCGAGGATGCGCAGCACGCCTTCGGCCGGATTCTGATGCGGCTGGCCGAGCCGGAAGGCGTCCGACACCTTCGGGTCGCGCACCACGGTGCCGCTGCCCTGGCGCGTCTCGACCAGGCCTTCGGACTTGAGCCGCGAGATCGCTTCGCGCACCACGGTGCGGCTCACGCCGTACTGCTCCGTCATCGACAGCTCGGTCGGCAGGCGCGTGTTCACCGGGTACACGCGGGCCCGGATGTCGGCGGCGATGAGCCCCGTCACGCGGTCGGCCAGCGTGCCTTCCGCGGCGTGGCGTGCGCTCGGATCGTCGGTTCTGGAGAAGGCCATGGTGCTTGTGAGGAAGTCGGTTCTGAAGCCAGGAAGAATACCACCGAGGACTTCTCTCTTGACAAAGTGATATGACGTATTTGTAATACGACTGGAGACAGAAAGAACACTGCATCGCAACGATGCATGAAAACCCCGAGAGCCCATGACCCGTGCCGACCGTCCCCGCGCCTTCCTCTGTCGCCGCTTCACGCCTGCGGTCGAGACCGCACTGCACGCGCGCTTCGCGCTGCAGGTGAACGAAGACGACGCCATCCTGCCGTCCAGCGAGATCGCGCGCCGCGCGCAGGGCTGCGCGGTGCTCTTCGTCAGCGCCACCGAAGCGGTCGATGCGGCCACCATCGCGCAGCTCGCGCCCACGCTGCGCACCATCGCCACGCTCTCGGTCGGCCACGACCATATCGACCTGACCGCGGCGCGCGCGGCCGGCGTGCGGGTGCTGCACACGCCGGACGTGCTCAGCGACGCCTGCGCCGAGATCGCACTGATGCTGCTGCTCAACGCCTGTCGCCGCGGCTTCGAGGCCGACCGCCTGGTGCGCAGCGGCGCCTGGGCCGGCTGGGCGCCCACGCAGCTGCTGGGCATGGGCCTGGTCGGGCGTCGGCTCGGCATCTTCGGCATGGGCCGCATCGGCCGGGCCATCGCGGTGCGCGCGCGCGCCTTCGGCCTGCAGATCCACTATCACAACCGCAGCCGGCTCGACGCCGCGCAGGAGGAGGGCGCAACGTACCACGCCACGCTCGACGGCCTGCTCGCGGCCAGCGACATCCTCATGATCGCGGCACCCGGTGCGCCGGCGCTGCGCGGCACCTTCGACGCGCAACGGCTGGCCTTGCTGCCCGAAGGCGCGGTGGTGGTCAACATCTCGCGCGGCGACCTGATCGACGACACGGCGCTGATCGCGGCGCTTCGGAGCGGCCGCGTGCGCGGCGCGGGGCTCGACGTGTTCGCCAACGAGCCGAACGTGCATCCCGGCTACCGCGCGCTCGACAACGTGTTCCTCTCGCCGCACATCGGCAGCGCCACGCACGAGACACGCGACGCCATGGGCTGGCTGCTGATCCGCGGCGTCGAGGCCCTGGCGCGCGGCGAAACGCCCGACAACCTGCTTTCCTGAACCTCACCCTCACCGCATCACACCCCACCATGAAACTCCAGCACCCCGATCTGTTCCGCCAGCAATGCCACATCGGCGGCCGCTGGGTCGATGCTTCCGACGGCGCCACCCTGCAGGTCACCAACCCGGCCGACGACAGCGTGCTCGGCAGCGTGCCCCGCCTTACGGCCGCCGATGTGCGCGGCGCCATCGACGCCGCCAACGCCGCGCTGCCCGGCTGGCGCGACACCAGCGCCAAGGAGCGCTCGCGGCTGATGCGCCGCTGGTTCGACCTGTGCATGGCGCACCAGGACGACCTCGCGATGCTGCTCACGCTCGAACAGGGCAAGCCGCTGGCCGAGGCCAAGGGCGAGATCGCCTACGGCTCGAGCTTCATCGAATGGTTCGCCGAAGAGGCCAAGCGCGTCTACGGCGACATCATCCCGGCCGCCTCGCTCGACCGCCGCATCGTGGTGCTCAAGCAGCCCGTGGGCGTGGTCGCGGCCATCACGCCGTGGAACTTCCCCAACGCGATGATCACGCGCAAGGCCGGCGCCGCGCTCGCGGCCGGCTGCACCATCGTGATCAAGCCGGCCTCGGCCACGCCGTATTCGGCGCTGGCACTGGCGCAACTGGCGGCCGAGGCGGGCATCCCGGCCGGCGTGCTCAATGTGGTGACGGGTTCGGCCGCGACCGTGGGCGGCGAGCTCACCGGCTCTTCGGTGGTGCGCAAGCTCTCGTTCACCGGCTCGACCGAGGTCGGCAAGCAGCTCATGGCGCAGTGCGCGGCCACGGTCAAGAAGGTGTCGATGGAGCTGGGCGGCAACGCGCCCTTCATCGTGTTCGACGATGCCGACCTCGACGCGGCGGTGGCCGGCGTGATGGCCTCGAAGTTCCGCAACGCGGGCCAGACCTGCGTGTGCGCCAACCGCATCTTCGTGCAGGCCGGCATCTACGACCGCTTCACCGAGAAGCTGCGCCAGACGGTCGAGGCCCAGGTGGTCGGCAACGGCCTCGCGCCCGGCGTGAACCTCGGCCCGCTGATCGACGACGCGGCCGTGGCCAAGGTGCGCGAGCACATCGCCGACGCGGTGGCGCTGGGCGCGCGCATCGTCACCGGCGGCCAGGCGCACGCCCTGGGCGGCCGCTTCTTCACGCCGACCATCCTGTCGGACGTGTCGCCGAAATCGAAGCTGATGCAGGAAGAGACCTTCGGCCCGGTGGCGCCGCTGATCCGCTTCGAGACCGACGACCAGGCCGTGGCCATGGCCAACGACACGCCCTTCGGCCTGGCCGCATATTTCTACACGCAGGACTACGCACGCGCCTGGCAGGTGGCCGAGGCGCTGGAGGTTGGTATCGTCGGTCTCAACGAAGGGCTGATCTCGACCGAGCTCGCCCCCTTCGGCGGCATCAAGGAATCGGGCGTCGGGCGCGAAGGCTCCAAGTACGGCATCGACGACTATGTCGAAATCAAGTACGTGTGCGCGGGCGGCCTTGGCCGGCCGGCGCGCGCCAAGGCATGAACCCAGCACTGAATTTTTCGCAGGAGAAAGCAATGAACAACAAGAAGATCGGCCTGATCGGCGTCGGCATGATGGGCCACGGCATCGCCAGCAACATCGTCAAGCACGGCCATGCGCTGGCGGTGCTCGAGCACGCGGGCAACCAGCCGCTCGACACGCTCAAGGCCGCGGGCGTGACCACCTTCAGAACCGCGGCCGAACTCGCCGCGGCGGTCGACGTGCTGCTGCTGTGCGTCACAGGTTCGCCCCAGGTCGAGGCGGTGCTGCTGGGCGAGGGCGGCGTGCTCCAGGGCCTGCGCAAGGGCACGGTGATCATCGACTGCTCGACCGCCATTCCCGCCTCGACCGAGCGGCTCGCCCAGGTGGTCGCCGAAGCCGGCGGCCGCTTCATGGATTCGGCCATGACGCGCACGCCCAAGGAAGCGGCCGAAGGCCGGCTCAACCTGCTGGTGGGCGCCGACGACGCGCTGTTCGCCGAATGCCGGCCGCTGCTGGCCTGCTTCGCCGAGAACATCACGCACGCGGGCGGCGTCGGTGCCGGCCACCGCATGAAGCTGCTGCACAACTACGTGTCGCTGGGCTCGGTGGCGCTGATCGCCGAGGCCGCGGCCTGCGCCGAACGCGCGGGCGTGGCGCCCGAGGTCTTCGTCGACGTGCTGAGCAAGGGCGGCGGCGGCGGCACCGCGCTGGAACGCCTCAAGCCCTTCCTGCTGGCCAAGGACCCGAACGGCCTGCGCTTCGCGATGTCGAACGCGCTCAAGGACATGGGCTACTACACGACCATGGCGAGCGACAGCCACTCGGCCCGTGCCATCGCCGAAGGCGTGCGCCAGACCTTCGAAGGCGCGGTGAACGGCAGCGATCCGCAGACGCTGGTGCCGGAGCTGGTGGCACTCCTCGCGCAGCGCGGCGACGGGAACTGATCAACCCCGGCCCGAAAAGCAGAAAGCCGCCCCATCGGGCCAATGCCGCTCAGTCAAGTCTGAGCGGCATTTTTCTTGATGGGGTACCGGGTCTTGGTCATGCGCACTTCGCGTAAACGACGGATGCCGTGCCGGTCGCGCTCGCCAATGACGCGCTTATTCGCTCAGTGAGGTGCTGCGCAGTGCCGCATCGCCCGCGATCTCGGCTTCGGAGAACGGCACCTTGAGCCACTGGCCTGCGCTGTAGGCCCGTGTGTAGTCGCCGTTGTGCGCCGAGGCGGGGTCGTCCGACAGCGAGAAGGTCAGGAAGGTGCGGGCATCGACACCGCCTTCGGGGAAGCGCACCACCTGCATGTAGCTGTTGCCGTTGGGGTTGGTGTCCATGCTGTAGCCGCCCTTGTCGAGCCGGTTCTCCGAGCAGGCGATGGTGAAGTAGCCCGGGCCGCCGCAGCCGCCGTACAGCGGGATCTTCTGGCCGCCGCGGGTGGCGAAGAGCACGTCGCCACGCGGCGCATCGAGCGCGTAGCCGCTGGCCTCGACGCGTGCGATGGCGGCCCCGAAGGCCTGTTGCAGGCCGGGCGCGGCCGTGGCCTTGAGATCGCGCGGGGTGTTCACCGCATCCGTGGCGTCGAAGGGCACGTTGTAGAGCGTGGCGGCCGGCAGCAGCGCGGCGCGGTTCCAGAACTCGTCCCACACATGGGCGCCGCGCGAGGCGACGCTGCCGGTGTTGTCCCAGGCGCGCAGCGCGGCGCAGGCCGGGCCGGTGTCGACGTCACGGCCGATGGCTTCCTTGGTCTGCGGGTCCGTCGCGACCGTGATCTTCGGCGTGGCGCACACCAGGTCCAGTGCATCGTTCTTGAACAGCTCGGCCGTCAGCACACGGCTGTTGAGCACCAAGCGCTGCACGATGTCGCTCGTGGCCCGGTTGCCGCCGTAGCGGTCGGTGCCCGCGAGGCGCTCCTGCGCCAGCCGGTGGCCCATGCGCGTGCGGAAGCTCACGGCCTCGGTGCCGGCCGGACCCATGATGTCCGGGTAGCCGATCAACGGCGTCTTGGGCTGGGTCAGCCAGTAGCTGTCGTTCATGTTCGCCACATAGTCCTCGTGCTGCAGGCTGGGCATGCGCGAGGCACCGATGGCGCCCTTCTGCGCCGAGTCGGCGTCGGTCTGCCAGTCGCAGTAGCCGCGCGAGCCGTCGAAGATCGGCACCCGAGGCAGGCTGGCGCGCAGCAACTGGCCGGTGGGCGTGGTGCAGCTCGCGGCCTGGGCCGCCGACACGTTGGGCACCGCGCCGATGTCGGCATACCAGGCCTTGGCCGCGCCCCGGCCGATGGCCACGGTGTTGACCCAGGGAATGGCCGCTTCCTCGCGCTGGATGGCGATGAAATCGTCGAGCGACTTGGCCTGGTTCCAGCGCAGCCAGTTGCGGAAGGTGCGGTAGTTCTCGCCGTTGATGTCGCGCATCGCGAAGGCCGTGGTCTGGTTCCAGGCCAGCGCCGGGTTCAGCGTGCCGAGGTTGACCATCGGCCCGTACTCCGACTTGTAGAGCGTGCGCGTCACGGGCGACACGCCGCCGTCGCTCTGCTTCACGTTCACCGTGATGGCGGTGGCCTGCATCTTCACGGCCACGCCGTCGCGCAGGTAGCTGGTGGGCGTGCCCGGCGCGAGCTTGAGTTCGAAGAAGCCGAAGCGGCGGGCCGTCGACACGGTGTGGCTCCAGGCCACGTTGTCGTTGAAGCCGATGAGGATCACCGGGATGCCGAGGAAGGAGGTGCCGCTCACGTTGAGCTGGCCCGGGATGGTGAGCTGCGCCTGGTAGAAGCGGTCGGGCCCGCGCCAGTACCAGTGCGGGTTGCCGAACAGCAGCGGGCTGCTGTCGCCGGTGGCCGCGGTGCCGAAGCCGATCATGTTGCTGCCCACGCCTTCGTGGCCGCCGACCTGCAGTTCGGGCAGCTGCATCCCGGCGGACGCGAACTGCGGTGCCGCCTTGCGCGCCCCGAGCTTCGTGGGGCCGCTTGCGGCGGGCGCGAGCGCGCCGGAGATGTTGGGCAGGAAGTTGCTGTAGCCGCCCGCGAGATTGGCCGCGTACATGCGGCGGTAGATGTCGTCGGTGGTCACGGGCCGCACCCAGGTCTCGCTGGCGCAGGCCGCGTTGGCGCCGGCCTTGGCCTTGACGTCGCGCACATAGCGGTTGTAGCCGGCGGCAAAGCCTTTCACCAGCTGCTGGAGGTTGTCGGGCTGGGCGGCGATCATCTTCTGCACGACGTCGTCGGAGATCACGTGGCGATGGAAGAAGTCGGACTCGATGTTCTTCGGCCGGCCGATGGTGCTGCTGGCCAGCAATTGCGCGTCGGCGCCGAAGAACTGCGAGCGCTCGCCGCGGTAGGTAAGGAACGAATCGGCCATGGTGCAGAGGTTGTCCTCGGCCTGCGCATAGCCGTAGCCGTAGCCCGCGCCAGCCCAGGTGTCGGCCTTGATGTGCGGCACGCCCATGGCGGTGCGGCGGATCTCGGCCTTGTAGGTGGCGGTGGGTGGCGTGCCGGGGTCGGGCGGCGCCGAGATATCGCCGCTGTTGCCGCCGCCGCAGGCGCCGAGCAAGGCCGCTGCCGCCAGCGCGACGATGGAAAGCGGCAGGGCGCCGCGCGAGGGTTGGACTCGTCTCATGATGTATGTCTCCAGTGATTGCTCTCTTGTTGGAGCAATGCGCAGCTTAGGCAGACAAGGCGGCAGCGACTTGAACGGAGCCGCTGATGTGCAAGGCCGTCCGGCCGGGTCGACGTGCTTTTTTCGGGCCCGGACTCAGGCGCACGCGGCGGTGCGCCCCCAGGCGTGCGAGGCATGCGCGTCGGCCGTCACCTGCACCTGGTTGGCGAGGAAGGACGGCGCGAGGCCGAAGTAGCGCTGGAAGGTGCGGCTCATGTGGGCCGCGTCGGTGAAGCCGCTGTTGAGCGCCACATCGGTGAGCTTGCGGGGGCGGGTGAACTGCTGGACCGTGAGGCGCACCTTGGTCCACAGCGCATAGCGCTTGATCGACACGCCCACCTGCGCCGCGAACAGGTGCGTGAGCCGGTCGGGCGACAGGCAGGCCAGGGCCGACAGCTCGCGCAGCGGGATCTGGCCCGCGTGACTGCGGATGGCCTCGATCACGCGCGCCACGCGCGGGTCGATGCGCGCCGCGAGCAGCGGGCTTTCGGTGATGGACTGGATCATGCCGATGCTCAGCGCCTGCACCCGGTCATCGGGCAGCGCGCCGTACTGCACCGGTTCGAAGTCGTCGCGCAGGCGGCCGAAGCGGCGCGCGTCCAGCGGCTGGATGCCCTGTGCGCCCATGCGCGTGGCCAGCATGCGGTAGGCATTGGAGGCAGGGTCGAGGTTGAGCGACAGCAGGCCGCAGCCTTCGACGTCGAGTCGGCGCGGCACGTGCGGCGCGATCAGCGCGGCGGCGCAGCGCACGCGCGTGCCGTCGATGCCTTCCAGCGTGAAGGGATGCCCGCTCACCGAAGCGAGCAAGGTGGCCGATGACCGCGCCGTCAGGCCCGACTGGATGGCCGGCGTGACATAGAGAAAGCTGTCGTCCCACAGATGCAGGAAGTTCGGGGGTGTACCCATCCTCTTGACTCGTGCCTTGTTGTGTTGTCTCGAAGGGGGATCGTAGGGCAAGGCTCCCCGCGCTTTCAGAGGGATTCCACGCAGGCAGGCTGTCCGTTCTCAGTCGTGGTGCGCGGGCAGTTCGAGGGTGGCGCGCAGGCCCGGCGCCGGGCTCATCGCGCCTCGGCCCCCTCGATCAGGAAGCGCACGCGGCGCACGCCCTGCCATTCGTCGGCATCGAGCCGAAACGCCAGCAGCACCTTGGGCGGCAGCGGTTCGGTGTGGCCGAACCAGATGCCGTCGACCGGCTTGCCCTGGTGCTTGAGCCGCACCGCCAGGTGCTTCTCTGCGACGAGCCGCTGCGAGATCACCTCGACCTCCTCGCTGAAGGTCGGCGGCGCGAAGCCCTGGCCCCAGACCTCGCGGTGCAGCGTGTCGACCAGGTCGACGCGCATGTATTCGGCCGCGATCGGGCCGTCGGTGTCGAGCCGGCGCGTGAGCGAGGCCGCATCGAGCCATTCGAGCGCGACCTGCGCCAACGCGCGCTCGAAGACCGCGAACTGCGTGCGGTCGACCGTGCAGCCCGCGGCCATCGCATGGCCGCCGAAGCGCAGCAGCACGCCCGGGTGCCGCTTGGCCACCAGGTCGAGCGCGTCGCGCAGATGGAAGCCGGGGATCGAGCGGCCCGAGCCCTTGATCTCGTGTTCCTTGCCCGGCGCGCCGCTGGCGGCGAAGACGAAGGTGGGCCGGTGGAAGCGGTCCTTGATGCGCGAGGCCACGATGCCGACCACGCCTTCGTGGAATTCGGCGTCGAACACGCTGATGGCGGCCGGCATGGCCTCCTGGCCCTCGCCGTCGGTGTCGAACAGCGACTCGGCCAAGAGCAGCGCCTGGTCGCGCATGCCGCCCTCGATGTCGCGGCGCTCGCGGTTGATGCCGTCGAGCATGCGCGCCAGTTCGTCGGCGCGGCCCGGGTCGTCGGTCAGCAGGCATTCGATGCCCAGCGTCATGTCGGCCAGCCGGCCCGCGGCGTTGATGCGCGGACCGAGCGCGAAGCCGAAGTCGAAGGTGGTCGCGGCCGGCGCCTTGCGGCCGGCCGCGGTGAACAGCGCGGCGATGCCCGCGGGCAAGGCGCCGGCGCGGATGCGGCGCAGGCCCTGCGCCACCAGCCGGCGGTTGTTGGCGTCGAGCTTCACCACGTCGGCGACGGTGCCGAGCGCGACCAGGGGCAGCAGCGCATCCAGCTTGGGTTGCGTGGCCGCGTCGAACACCCCTCGCGTGCGCAGCTCGGAGCGCAGCGCCATCAGCACATAGAACATCACGCCGACACCGGCGATGCTCTTGCTTTCGAAATCGCAGCCGGGCTGGTTCGGGTTGACCATCACGTCGGCCTGGGGCAGCACCGGGCCGGGCAGGTGGTGGTCGGTCACCAGCACCTGCAGGCCGTGCGCCTTGGCGGTGGCCACGCCCTCGACGCTGGCGATGCCGTTGTCGACGGTGATCAGCATGTCGGCGCCGCTGGCGGCCACGCGCTCGGCGATCGGCGGCGTCAGGCCGTAGCCGTCGACCACGCGGTCGGGCACCAGGTAGCTCACATGCTTCGCGCCGAGCAGTCGCAGGCCGCGCACGGCCACGGCACAGGCGGTGGCGCCGTCGCAGTCGTAGTCGGCCACGATGCACAGCCGCTTGTCGTCGCGGATGGCGTCGGCGAGCAGCACGGCCGCCTCGTGCGTGCCCTTGAGCGTGGCGGGCGGCAGCAGCCGCGCCAGCCCGTCGTCGAGTTCTTCCTTGCCGAGCACGCCACGGGCCGCATAGAGGCGGGCCAGCAGCGGATGCACGCCCGCCTGTTCCAGCGCCCAGACGCTGCGTGGCGGGATGTCGCGCGCGATGATCTTCATTACAGCGAGGCGAGCACGGTGGTGGCTTGCGTGCGGTTGAGCAGGTTCTTGACCCAGCCCAGCGCGCCACGGGGCTGCACGCCGAACTGCCGTGCGCTGCGGTCGCCGCACAGCGTGAGCTGCACCGCCGCGCCCTGGCGGTAGGCCGCGAGCAGCTCGGCGATGGGACCGGCGTCGAGCGCCTGCCAGGCGGCGGTCCAGGCCAGCGCGTCGTCGCGCAGCGCCGGGGTGCGCAAGGCGGTATCGACCGTCGGCGCCGCGCCGGCCGTTGGGGCCGTGCCCAGCACGCCGGTGCCGCTGAGCCAGAAGGAATTGATCGGCGGTACGCCGCGCGCGATGCGCTCGTCGTTCACGCGCTGGGTGTAGAGCAGCATCTGCATTTCGTTCTGCAGCTTGCGCAGCGGCTTGAGCGCATCGGTCAGCGGCGCCCATTCCGAGATCGGCCGGCCGGCCGCGCGGTCCACCGAGGCGCTGGGCAGCGTGCGGAACATCTCGCCGCGCGCCAGCCAGCGGCCGGGGGCGCCCGAGCGGCGCAGCACGATGCCGTCTTCCTGGAAGAAGGGGCGGGCCGCCTCGAGCAGCGCCTGCGATTCGGCCTCGTCGACCGTCATGTCGGCCGGGTCGTCGAGCACCACCTCGTCGATCGCGACCTCCCAGTGGCACAGCGTGAGCACGCCCCAGGGCTCGTTCGAGCCGGCGCGCGACAGGCCGGTCTGCTGCGCCTCGCGCGCGGCCCAGGGGATGAGGCCGTCGGCGTCCTCGAGACCCGAAGCGCGCGCGAGCGCACGCTCGTGCGGCGGCGAGAGCGTCGTGTCGGGCTGCGTGTCGTCGTGCAGCACCGCCAGTCGATTCAGCAGGGCGTCGAGGTTGGGCAACTGCAAACGGGAGAGAACCGCATGGCAGGCCGGGGTGCGGCGGCCGGCGAAGGGGATCAGCAGATGCATCGGGGAAGAGGGGAGGGCCATGGGCCTATTGTCGCGGTGCATCCGGGGCCTCTGGACGGGATGCCACAATTCCGCCATGTCGCATCTTCCCGCCCCGTTCTTCCCTGCCTCGTCGCGCCCCGCGGCGCCTCGGCGGCACGCCTGATATGCCCCTTCCCTACGAACTGCAGCTTGGCTGGCGCTACACGCGGGCCGGCCGCGCGACCCGACGCAACGGCTTCATCTCCTTCATCTCCGGCGTCTCGATGCTGGGCATCGGGCTGGGCGTGGCGGCGCTGATCATCGTGCTGTCGGTGATGAACGGCTTCCAGAAGGAGGTGCGCGACCGCATGCTCGGCGTGGTCTCGCACATCGAGATCTTCTCGCGCGACGGCCAGGCGCTGCAGGACATCGGGCCGATCATGGCCGAGGCCCGCAAGAACCCGCAGGTGATCGGCGTGGCGCCCTTCATCGCGACCCAGGCGCTGATCGCACGCGGCGAGGACATGAAGGGCGCGCTGGTGCGCGGCATCGAGCCCACGCTCGAGCCCGAGGTGACCGACATCGCGACCACCGCCCAGAAGGGCGCGCTCGAGAAGCTGGTGCCGGGCGAATTCGGCATCGTGCTGGGCGGCGAGCTGGCGCGCTCGCTGTTCGTGCGCGCCGGCGACCAGGTCACGCTGGTGGCGCCGGGCGGCCAGGTCACGCCGGCCGGCGTGGTGCCGCGGCTCAAGCAGTTCACCGTGGTCGGCACCTTCGACTCGGGCCATTACGAGTACGACTCGGCGCTGGCGATGGTCCACGAGCAGGACGCGGCGCGCGTGTTCCGGCTCGAAGGGCCGAGCGGCGTGCGCCTGAAATTGAAAGACCTGAACCAGGCGCGCGAGGTGGCCGACCAGCTGGCCGCGACGCTGCCGGGCACCTTCCTGATCCGCGACTGGACGCGCCAGAACAAGACCTGGTTCGCCGCGGTGCAGGTCGAGAAACGCATGATGTTCATCATCCTCACGCTGATCGTGGCCGTGGCCGCTTTCAACCTGGTGTCGACGCTGGTCATGACCGTGACCGACAAGCGCGCCGACATCGCGATCCTGCGCACGCTGGGCGCAAGCCCGAAAAGCATCATGGGCATCTTCGTGGTGCAGGGCGCGATGGTGGGCGTGATGGGCACGCTCGGCGGGCTGCTGCTGGGCCTGGGCATCGCCTACAACATCGACGTGATCGTGCCGGCGCTGGAGCGGCTGTTCCACGCCAGCTTCCTGCCCAAGGACATTTATCTGATCAGCCGCATGCCCAGCGACCCGCAGCAGTCGGACATCCTGCCGATCACGCTGATCTCCCTCGCGCTCGCGTTCATCGCGACGCTGTACCCGAGCTGGCGCGCCAGCCGGGTGAACCCGGCCGAGGCCTTGCGCTATGAATGACATGACCACGCCCCTCGACGGGCTGTCGCAGCAGAGCCGCACCGCTTCCAAGGTCGTGCTCAAGGTGCGCGGCCTGACCAAGCGCTTCCAGGAGGGCCGGATCGACCTCACGGTGCTGCACGGCGTCGACCTCGACGTGCATGCGGGCGAGACGCTGGCCATCGTCGGCGCCTCGGGTTCGGGCAAGAGCACGATGCTGCACCTGATGGGCGGCCTCGATGCGCCGAGCGCGGGCAGCGTCGAACTGCACGGCCAGAACATCGCGCACGCCGACGCGGCCGCGCAGGGCCGGCTGCGCAACAAGCACCTGGGTTTCGTCTACCAGTTCCATCACCTGCTGCCGGAGTTCAGCGCGCTCGACAACGTCGGCATGCCCCTGCGGATCCGCCGTGCGCCGCCGGCCGAGGTGACCGATGCCGCGACCCGCATGCTGACCGCGGTCGGCCTGGGCGAACGGCTGCACCACCGGCCGGCCGAGCTGTCGGGCGGCGAGCGCCAGCGCGTGGCGATCGCGCGCGCGCTGGTCACGCAGCCCGACTGCGTGCTGGCTGACGAGCCCACCGGCAACCTCGACCGCGCCACGGCCGACGGCGTGTTCGCACTGATGATCGAACTGGCCCGCAAGAACGGCACCGCCTTCGTCATGGTCACGCACGACGAGGCGCTGGCCCGCCGCTGCGACCGCGTGCTGCGGCTGGTCGCCGGTCGCCTCGCCTGAGTCGCGCGCTCGGCCCGAGGCGTGCATTCATCCGGTGCGCCGCCGGGGCCGCTTGCTGCGGCCGCACCCGACTGGCCTCAAAATGCACGGTTTTGAACAAAGTGCACCTTTGAGGAGCTAGATGAAGCACGCGACCGTCGAACAGTTCATGGCCCATGTGGCGCAACGCAACCCCGGCCAGCCGGAATACATCCAGGCGGTGACCGAGGTCATGCAGAGCCTCTGGCCCTTCATCGCACGCCATCCCAAGTACCTGACGCACAGCCTGCTGGAACGCCTGGTCGAGCCGGAGCGCATCGTGATGTTCCGCGTGTCCTGGACCGACGACCATGGCGAAGTGCAGGTCAACCGCGGCTACCGCATCCAGCACAGCCTGGCCATCGGCCCGTACAAGGGCGGCCTGCGCTTCCATCCCTCGGTCAACCTGTCGATCCTCAAGTTCCTGGCCTTCGAGCAGACGCTGAAGAACGCGCTGACCACGCTGCCCATGGGCGGCGGCAAGGGCGGCTCCGACTTCGACCCCAAGGGCAAGAGCAACGGCGAGGTGATGCGCTTCTGCCAGGCCTTCGCCAGCGAGCTGTTCCGCCACGTGGGTGCCTACACCGACGTGCCGGCCGGCGACATCGGCGTGGGCGGACGCGAGGTGGGCTACCTGACCGGCATGGTCAAGAAGCTGACCAACCGCGCCGACTGCGTGTTCACCGGCAAGGGCCTGTCCTTCGGCGGCTCGCTGATCCGGCCGGAGGCCACGGGCTACGGCAACGTCTACTTCGCGCAGGAAATGCTCAAGCGGCAGGGCCGCAGCTTCGACGGCCTGCGGGTGAGCGTGTCGGGCGCGGGCAACGTGGCGCAGTACACCATCGAAAAGGCCCTGGCGCTGGGCGCCAAGGTGGTCACGGTGTCCGACTCCAGCGGCACGGTGATCGACGAAGAGGGCTTCACGACCGAGAAGCTGGCCGAACTCATGGAGGTGAAGAACCACCTCTACGGCCGCGTGAGCGACTACGCCGAGCGCGTGGCCGGCACCCGCTTCGAGGCCGGCGCGACGCCCTGGCACGTGCCGGTCGACGTGGCGCTGCCCAGCGCGACGCAGAACGAACTCGGCGAGGAAGATGCGAAAACGCTGGTCAAGAACGGCGTGGTCTGCGTGGCCGAAGGCGCCAACATGCCCTCGACCATCGAGGCGGTGCATGTGTTCGAGTCGAACGGCGTGCTGTTCGCCCCAGGCAAGGCCAGCAACGCCGGCGGCGTCGCGACCTCGGGCCTGGAGATGAGCCAGAACGCCTCGCGTATCTCTTGGCCGCGCGAGGAAGTCGATGCGCGCCTGCTGCAGATCATGCAGAGCATCCACGAGGCCTGCCTGCACTACGGCGAAGGCGAGGGCGGGCGCATCAGCTATGTCGACGGCGCCAACGTCGCGGGCTTCGTCAAGGTGGCCGACGCCATGCTGGCGCAGGGCGTGGTCTGACGCGCCCCAGGCCCGCTCCAAAGGCGGCAAGATCCTTTCTTTTTCTCAATCCCTTGAGAAGCAATGAAAGACCTTGCCGCGCTTCCCGATCCGGTGCGATGGCCCGGAGCTGATCCGGCGCACCTGCTGCAGCAGCTGCGCCTCGGCCTGCTGGCCTTGGCGCTGCTGTTGTGCGGCCCGTCGCATGCCGTGGGCCAGGCCGATCCGGCGCCGTGGACCGAGGTGCGCACCGGCAGTGTCGTCAGCACCGTCGACGGCCTGACGACCACCGAGGCCGTCACGCTGCCCTACCACTGGGACCGCCGGCACGACGGGCGGCCCGGCAGCGCACGCTTCGACCTGCCCTTCACCATGGCGCAGGTGCCGACCGAGCCCTGGGGCCTGTACATCCCCCGCGCAGGCAGCGCCCTCGAGATCGGCCTCAACGGCAACCTGCTGCAGACCTACGGCGATCTGGTCGAGGGCGGCGGTGCCGACTATGCCAAGGCGCCCATCTACCTGTCGGTGCCGGCGCACCTGCTGCATGCCGGCGAGAACCGCCTGCAGGTGCGCATCCGCGCCGACTCCGGACGGCGCGCGGGCCTGTCGCCGATCACGCTGGGGCCGGCGGTGCAGGTGCGCAGCGCCCTGTTTTCTCCGGCCTATGCCTGGCGTTTCACCGGCTCGGTGTTGCTGACGGCCTTCAGCATCGTGGTGGGGGTCGTCGCGCTGGCCCTCTGGTTCACGCAGGTCGACATCGGCGCCGACGGCAGCCGGCGCCGCGAACGCCTCTATCTGTGGGCGGCGCTGGCGGAGTTCTGCTGGGCGCTGCGGATGGCGGACGGCGCCATCCGCCATCCGCCGCTGCCCTGGGTCGCCTGGGGCGTGCTGATGACGGCCTGCTATTCGGGTTGGGCCGCGTCGGTCGTGATGTTCTGCCAGCAACTGGCCGGCTGGCAGGACCGCCCGGGCGTGCAGTGGCTGCGGCGCGCCGTGGGGGTGGTGTTCACCATGCCGGTGATCGCCTGCTATGTCGCGCTCACGCGGGCCGAACCGCGCTGGCTCACCGGCTGGCTGGCGCTCGAGATCGTCGCCGTCACGGCCTATGTGCTGTTCTTCGTGGGCGCGACGCTGCGTCGACCGAACCTGGCGCGGGTGCTGGTGGCCTCGGTGGCGGCGCTCACGGTCGCGGTGGCGGCGCGCGACTGGGGCGTGATCCGCATGAGCGACGCCTACGGCGAGACCACCTGGGTGCGCTACCCCTCGACGCTGTTCGGCCTGGCGCTGCTGGGCATCGTGGTGGGGCGCTTCCGCCAGGCCAGCGTTCAGGCGCGCGAACTGCTGCACACGCTGGCGACGCGGGTGGCCGACCGCGAACGCGAACTGGCCTCGGCCTACGGGAAGCTCGAGCGGGGCGCACGCGAACAGGAGCGCACGCAGGAGCGCGAGCGCATCCTGCGCGACATGCACGACGGCGTGGGTTCGCACATCAGCGCCGCCATCCGGCAACTGCAGTCGGGCCAGGCGACGCAGGCCGACCTGCTGCGCACGCTGCGCGATTCGCTCGACCAGCTCAAGCTGTCGCTCGATTCGATCCAGTTGCCGCAGGGCGACGCAGCCGCGCTGCTGGCCGGCCTGCGCTACCGGATGACGCCGCGCTTCGCCAGCTCGGGCATCGCGCTGGAGTGGGCGGTGGACGAACTCGATCCGGTGCCCCGGCTGGATGCGCCGGCCATGCGGCAATTGCAGTTCCTGCTGTTCGAGGCGATCTCGAACGTGCTGCAGCACGCGCAGGCCAGCGTGCTGCGGATCGAGGCCTCGATGCAGGGCGCGGCGGTGTGCATCCGCGTGATCGACAACGGCGTCGGCTTCGATGCCGCGCGGCCATCACGCTCGCTGCAGGCGCGCGCGCAGGCCCTCGGCGTGCCGCTTCGCATCGAAAGCCGACCCGGGCGCACGGTCGTCCAGATCGATTTCGTGTGAGGCGGCCGCTGGCGCGCCGATAATCGCGGTCCATGTCGGCCGTCTTCCAGCAACCCTCGCTCCTGCGGCGCATCGCCCCCATCTTTCAGGGCTTCGACGGCTTTCTCGCGTTCGCGGTGTTCCTGCTGGCCTGCGCCGGCCTGCTCACGATGTATTCGTCGGGCTACGACCACGGCTCGCGCTTCATGGACCACGGGCGCAACATGCTGCTGGCGGGCTTCATCATGTTCGTGGTGGCGCAGGTGCCGCCGCAGCGCCTGATGAATTTCGCCGTGCCGCTCTATGTGGCGGGCGTGGCGCTGCTGATCGCGGTGGCCATCTTCGGCATCACCAAGAAGGGCGCCAAGCGCTGGATCAACGTCGGCATGGTGATCCAGCCCAGCGAGATCCTCAAGATCGCCACGCCGCTGATGCTGGCCTGGTGGTTCCAGCGGCGCGAGGGTCAGTTGCGGCCGCTCGATTTCGCGGTGGCCACCGTGCTGCTTGCGATCCCGGTCGGCCTGATCATGAAGCAGCCCGACCTCGGCACCTCACTGCTGGTGCTGGCGGCCGGACTGTCGGTGATCTTCTTCGCCGGCCTGAGCTGGAAACTGATCGTGCCGCCGGTGCTGATCGCCGTGGTCGCGATCACGCTGATCGTCGGCTTCGAGTCGCAGCTGTGCGCCGACGGCGTCGACTGGCGCGTGCTGCACGACTACCAGAAGCAGCGCGTGTGCACGCTGCTCGACCCGACCAAGGACCCGCTGGGCAAGGGCTTCCACATCATCCAGGGGATGATCGCCATCGGCTCGGGCGGCATCGGCGGCAAGGGCTTCATGCAGGGCACCCAGACGCACCTCGAATTCATCCCCGAGCGCACCACCGACTTCATCTTCGCGGCCTATTCCGAAGAGTTCGGCCTGGCGGGCAACCTGGCGCTGATCGGCGCCTTCATCTTCCTGATCTTCCGCGGCCTGGCGATCGCGCTCGACGCGCCCACGCTGTTCTCGCGGCTGCTGGCCGGTGCCGTGACCATGATCTTCTTCACTTATGCCTTCGTGAACATGGGCATGGTCAGCGGCATCCTGCCGGTGGTGGGCGTGCCGCTGCCCTTCATCAGCTATGGCGGCACCGCGATGGTGACGCTGGGCCTGGCGCTGGGCATCCTGATGTCGATTTCGCGCTCGAGGCGGTTGATGCTGTCCTGAGGAGCGGGGGCGCGAAGCCGCGGGGCCAGCAATGGTGTTCGGGGCGAGCAATAATCCTCCATGATCTCCCGCGAACCCACCATCGAGCGCCTCGCCACGGCGCAACGCCTCCTGCTCACGCCCTTCGGTCTCGACGAGTCGCACCTCGGCAAGGCGCTGGCCGAAATCAAGGCGCACCAGGTCGACGAGGCGGATCTCTACTTCCAATACACGCGCAGCGAAGGCTGGAGCCTGGAAGAAGGCATCGTGAAGACCGGCAGCTTCAGCATCGACCAGGGCGTGGGCGTGCGCGCAGTGAGCGGCGAGAAGACGGCCTTCGCCTATTCCGACGATATTTCCGAAGCCTCGCTGATGGACGCCGCGCGCACCGTGCGCTCGATCTCCTCGGCCGCGCGCAGCGGACGCGCCAGGGTGCCGACGCGCAAGATCGCGTCGAGCCGCTCGCTCTACGACGGCGTCGACCCGATCTCCACGCTCGACAGCACCGCCAAGGTGAAGCTGCTCGAGAAGGTCGAACAGCTCGCGCGCAGCCGCGATCCGCGCGTGGCGCAGGTCATGGCCGGCCTGGCCAGCGAATACGACGTGGTGCTGGTGGCGCGTGCCGACGGCACGCTCGCGGCCGACGTGCGGCCGCTAGTGCGGCTCTCGGTCACCGTGATTGCCGAGCAGAACGGCCGGCGTGAAATCGGTTCGGGCGGCGGCGGTGGCCGCTTCGGCCTGGCCTACTTCGACGACGAACACATCGCCGAGTATGTCGATCAGGCCGTCAAGGCCGCGCTGACCAACCTCGACGCGCGCCCGGCCCCGGCCGGCGAGATGACCGTGGTGCTCGGCCCGGGCTGGCCCGGCATCCTGCTGCACGAAGCCATCGGCCACGGCCTGGAAGGCGACTTCAACCGCAAGGGCTCGAGCGCCTTCTCCGGCCGCATCGGCCAGCGCGTGGCCGCCAAGGGCGTGACCGTGCTCGACGACGGCACCATCGCCGACCGACGCGGCTCGCTCAACGTCGACGACGAGGGCAACGCCAGCCAGCGCAACGTGCTGATCGAGGACGGCATCCTCAAGGGCTACATCCAGGATTCGATGAATGCGCGCCTGATGGGCGTCAAGCCGACCGGCAACGGCCGGCGCGAGAGCTATGCCCACGTGCCGATGCCGCGCATGACCAACACCTACATGCTGGGCGGCGACAAGGACCCGCAGGAAATCGTCGCCAGCATCAAGAAGGGCCTGTACGCCACCAATTTCGGCGGCGGCCAGGTCGACATCACCAGCGGCAAGTTCGTGTTCTCGGCCAGCGAAGCCTATTGGGTCGAGAACGGCAAGATCCTCTACCCGGTCAAGGGCGCGACCATCGTAGGCAACGGCCCGGATGCACTCACGCGCGTGAAGCTGATCGGCAACGACATGGCGCTCGATTCGGGCGTCGGCACCTGCGGCAAGGAAGGCCAGAGCGTGCCGGTCGGCGTGGGTCAGCCGACCTTGCGCATCGACGGCCTGACAGTCGGCGGCACGGCCTGACGCGGCGGCGCAACAGCGATCTTCCAAGCCCTGTGCTAGAGTCCGTTCCCATGTCCCTGCGCGCTGCTTTTTATTTTTCGTACTTTTGGTTCCGGATCTCCGGCGGCCTAGAGGCGAGCGCGTAAAACAAACGTACACCCCCTCCAAAGACCGCCGGCGCTCACGCCCCGGCGGTTTTTTTATGCCTTTTGTTTTTTGATCAGGAGCACACGATGAGTCAGCCCACGGCACAAGCCAGCGACAGCTGGTATGCGAGCGTCGAGAAAACCAGCCGAACCGACGACGAACGCATCAAGGACATCAACGTGCTCCCGCCTCCAGAACATCTGATCCGCTTCTTCCCGATCCACGGCACCGCGGTCGAAACGCTGATCTCCGACACCCGCCGCAACATCCACAACATCATGGCCGGCAGCGACGACCGGCTGCTGGTGGTGATGGGCCCGTGCTCGATCCACGACCCGGCCGCCGCGTTGGAGTACGCGCGTCGCCTCAAGGTGCAGCGCGACAAGTACGCCGACTCGCTGGAGATCGTGATGCGCGTGTACTTCGAGAAGCCGCGCACGACGGTGGGCTGGAAGGGCCTGATCAACGATCCGTACCTCGACGAGAGCTATCGCATCGACGAAGGCCTGCGCATCGCGCGCCAGTTGCTGATCGACATCAACCGCGTGGGCCTGCCCGCGGGCAGCGAGTTCCTCGACGTGATCTCGCCGCAGTACATCGGCGACCTGATCGCCTGGGGCGCGATCGGCGCGCGCACCACCGAGAGCCAGGTGCACCGCGAGCTGGCCTCGGGCCTGTCGGCGCCGATCGGCTTCAAGAACGGCACCGACGGCAACATCCGCATTGCCACCGACGCCATCCAGGCGGCCGCGCGCGGCCACCATTTCCTGTCGGTGCACAAGAACGGCCAGGTGGCGATCGTGCAGACCAACGGCAACAAGGACTGCCACGTGATCCTGCGCGGCGGCAAGGCGCCGAACTACGACGCCGCGAGCGTCGCCGCAGCCTGCCAGGACCTCGAGGCCGCCAAGCTGCCGCCCACGCTGATGGTCGACTGCAGCCACGCCAACAGCTCCAAGCAGCACCAGAAGCAGATCGACGTGGCAGCCGACATCGCCGCGCAGATCGCGGGCGGCAGCCGCAGCGTGTTCGGCGTGATGGTCGAAAGCCACCTGCAGGCCGGCGCGCAGAAGTTCACGCCGGGCAAGGACCGCATCGCCGACCTGAGCTACGGCCAGAGCATCACCGATGCCTGCATCGGCTGGGACGACTCGGCGGCCGTGCTCGACACGCTGTCGCAGGCGGTCAAGCGCCGCCGCGGTTGAACTGAAACAGCAGGAGGTCGCTCAGCGCCCGGCGCGCAGGGCGGCCAGCAGCTTGTCGTGCACCCCGCCGAAGCCGCCGTTGCTCATGCACACGATGTGATCGCCCGGCCGTGCCGCTGACGCGACCTGTGCGACCAATGGGTCGATGGCCGCCACCACACGCGCGCGCTCGCCCATCGGCGCCAGAGCGGCGGCTGCATCCCAGTCCAGGCCACCGCTGTGGCAGAAGGACAGGTCGGCAGCCTCCAGGCTCCAGGGCAGCTGCGCCGCCATAGTCCCCAGCTTCATCGTGTTGCTGCGCGGTTCGAACACCGCGAGGATGCGCTCGCCCTGCCGGCCCTGGCCGTCGAGTTGCCGCCGCAGGCCGTCGAGCGTGGTGCGGATCGCGGTCGGGTGGTGTGCGAAGTCGTCGTAGACCGTGATCGCGCCGCCCGCGCGTTCCGCCGTGCCGCGCAGTTCCATCCGGCGGCGCACGTTCTGGAAGCTGCCCAGCGCCGCGGCCGCTTCGGCCGGCGCCACGCCCAGGTGCTGGGCCGCGGCGATGGCCGCGAGCGCATTCATCTGGTTGTGCCGGCCCGACAGCGTCCAGGCCACATGGCCGACCTTCTGCCCCTGCTGCAGCACATCGAAGGCGTCGTGGGCGCCCTCGGCCTGCCATTCGGCGCCTTCGCCGAAGCCCGCCACCTCGCTCCAGCAGCCTTGGGCGAGCACGCGCCGCAGGCTGTCCTCGGTCGCATTGACCACGACACGGCCGCTGGCCGGCACGGTGCGCACCAGGTGATGGAACTGCCGTTCGATGGCCGCCAGGTCGTCGAAGATGTCGGCGTGGTCGAATTCGAGGTTGTTCAGGATCGCGGTGCGCGGCCGGTAATGGACGAACTTGCTGCGCTTGTCGAAGAAGGCGGTGTCGTACTCGTCGGCTTCGATCACGAAAGGTGCCCCCACGCTCGGCACTGGCGTGTCCTCGCTGCCCCCCGAGGGGGCGCTCGCTTGCTTGGGGCGGCCCGGCGCTGCGCTCGGGCCGCCTCCCAGTCTTGCTGAGACGCCGAAGTCCAGCGGCACGCCCCCCACCAGAAATCCGGGCGCATGGCCCGTGCGTTCCAGCACCCAGGCCAGCATCGAGGTGGTCGTGGTCTTGCCGTGCGTGCCGGCCACGGCCAGCACATGCCGGCCCTGCAGCACGTGCTCGGCCAACCATTGCGGGCCGCTGGTATAGGCCGCGCCAGCATCGAGGATGGCTTCCATCAACGGAAATTTGGGTGTTCCATCGGCCAGGCGGGCGCGGGACACCACGTTGCCGACCACGAACACGTCGGGCGCGAGCGCCATCTGGTCGGCGCCGAAGCCTTCGATCAATTCGATGCCGAGGGCGCGCAGTTGGTCGCTCATCGGCGGGTAGACGCCCGCGTCGCAGCCCGTCACGCGGTGGCCGGCCTCGCGTGCCAGTGCGGCCACGCCGCCCATGAAGGTGCCGCAGATACCGAGGATATGAATATGCATCGGTCGATTCTAGGGATGCTGTCCGGTCTTCTTCTTCGGCTGCTGCAGTGCGGGCAGAATGCCGCCATGGACCCGTCCAAGCGTGAAATTGCCGCCACTGCCGCCCGCCTCGTCGTCGAGGAGGGGATGGAGTACGGCCCGGCCAAGCGGCGAGCCCTGCGCGAGCTGGGTTTGTCCGCGCGCACCGCGCTGCCGCACAACGACGATGTCGAAGCCGAGGTGCGCGACTACATCACGCTCTTCTGTGCCGACACCCAGCCGCAGGAACTCAAGGCACTGCGTCTGCTGGCGGTGGAATGGATGGAGCGCATGGCGGCGTTCCGCCCTTACCTTGGCGGCGCGGTCTGGCACGGCACGGCGACGCGGCTGTCGGACATCTACATTCAACTCTTCTGCGATGACAGCAAGTCGGCCGAGATCGCCCTGATCGACCACCACGTCGATTACGAACCCCGCATGGTCGCGGGCTTCCACGGCGAGCAGGTCGAGGCGCTCAGCGTGCATGCCCGGAGCCAACTGCTCGGCGAGGAGATCGGGGTGCACCTGCTGGTGTACGACCTCGACGACCTGCGCGGCGCACTCAAGCCCGACGGCCAGGGACGCACGCCTCGCGGAGACCTCGCCGCCCTGCGGCGACTGATCGAAAAGGACACGATATGAATTCCACCTCGACCCGGCGTCGATGGCTGGTCAGCGGTGTGGCCGGCGCGGCCGCCCTGGCCGGCGTCGGCGCGGCCTGGTGGCGCCATGAATCCGCTTCCGGCGCGGGGGGAGAAGCCTTGCCGGCCGAGTTCTGGACCGCACGCTACGAGCGTCCCGAAGGCGGTGAACTCGACTTCGCAGCTTTCAAGGGCAAGCCGTTGCTGCTGAACTTCTGGGCCACCTGGTGCCCGCCCTGTGTCGAAGAGTTGCCGATGGTCGATCGCTTCTATCGCGATCATGTCGCCAACGGCTGGCAAGTGGTCGGTTTGGCCATCGACAAGCCCGAGGCGGTGCGGAAGTTCCTGGTCAAGACGCCGGTGACATTTCCAATGGGCATCGCGGGTCTGCAGGGCACGGATCTGGTGAGAAGCCTGGGCAACACGGCAGGTGGTTTGCCCTTCACCTTGGTGGTGAAAGCCGACGGCAACGTCGCGGCCCGTAAAATGGGGCAGTTGATGCCAGCCGACCTCGAGGCTTGGCAGCGTGCGGAACTTCACAGTTAGAATCCCGCCGCACATCCGGTAGTTGGCGTACGAACGCCGCAATAAGCCGGATTTCAGGTAAGTTCAATCCGAATGACCGGCATAGCTGGCAATGGAGTCCCATGGATCTGCGCAAACTCAAGACACTGATCGACTTGGTGTCTGAATCGAATATTTCCGAACTGGAAATCACCGAAGCCGAAGGCAAGGTCCGCATCGTCAAGGCCGGCGAAGCCGCCCCGGTGCAATACGTTCAAAGCGTGGCCGCTCCCGCAGCGCCCCTCGCGCCGGCTGGCGCCCCCGCGGCGGTCCCGGCAGCACCGGCCGTTGCGGCGCCCGCCGGCCACACCGTGAAGTCGCCGATGGTCGGCACTTTCTATCGCTCGTCCAGCCCGGGTGCAGCCGCCTTCGTCGAAATCGGCAGCCAGGTGAAGGAAGGCCAGACGATCTGCATCATCGAAGCGATGAAGATCCTCAACGAGATCGAAGCCGACAAGTCCGGCACCGTCACGCAGATCCTCGGCGAGAACGGTCAAGCGGTCGAATACGGCCAGCCGCTGTTCATCATCGAGTGACCATGTTCAAGAAGATTCTGGTCGCCAATCGCGGCGAGATCGCGCTTCGGATTCAGCGTGCCTGCAGCGAGATGGGCATCAAGGCCGTGATGGTCTATTCCGAAGCCGATCGCGACGCCAAGTACGTCAAGCTGGCGCAGGAGGCCGTGTGCATCGGTCCGGCGCCGTCGGCGCTGAGCTATCTCAACATGCCGGCGATCATTTCGGCCGCCGAAGTGACCGACGCCGAAGCCATCCATCCCGGCTACGGCTTCCTGAGCGAAAACGCCAACTTCGCCGAACGCGTGGAGCAGAGCGGCTTTCAGTTCATCGGCCCGACGCCGGACAACATCCGCACGATGGGCGACAAGGTCTCGGCCAAGCAGTCGATGATCAAGGCCGGCGTGCCCTGCGTGCCGGGCTCCGAGGGCGAACTGTCCGACGACGTCGCCACCAACAAGCGCATTGCCCGCGCGATCGGCTACCCGGTCATCATCAAGGCGGCGGGCGGCGGCGGTGGCCGCGGCATGCGCGTGGTGCACACCGAGGCGGCACTGGTCAATGCGATCCAGATGACCAAGGCGGAAGCCGGCGCAGCCTTCAACAATCCGGCCGTGTACATGGAGAAATTCCTCCAGAACCCGCGCCACATCGAGATCCAGATTCTCGCGGACAAGCACAAGAACGCGGTCTACCTGGGCGAGCGCGACTGCTCGATGCAGCGTCGCCACCAGAAGGTGATCGAGGAATCGCCGGCGCCCGGTATTCCGCGCAAGCTGATCGAGAAGATCGGCGAGCGTTGCGCCGCGGCCTGCAAGAAGATCGGCTACCGCGGTGCCGGCACCTTCGAGTTCCTCTACGAGAACGGCGAGTTCTACTTCATCGAGATGAACACCCGCGTGCAGGTCGAGCATCCGGTGACCGAGTTCACCACCGGCATCGACATCGTGAAGACGCAGATCATGGTGGCGGCGGGCGAGAAGCTGCCGTTCACGCAGCGCCAGATCGAGATGCGCGGGCATTCGATCGAGTGCCGCATCAACGCCGAGGACGCCTACAAGTTCACGCCCTCGCCAGGCCGCATCACGATGTGGCATGCACCGGGCGGCCCGGGTGTGCGCGTCGACTCGCACGTCTACACCAACTACTTCGTGCCGCCGAACTACGACTCGATGATCGGCAAGATCATCGTGCACGGCGACACGCGCGAACAGGCGCTGGCGCGCATGCGCACCGCGCTGAGCGAGACCGTGGTCGAAGGCATCCAGACCAACATCCCGCTGCACCGCGAGCTGATGGTCGACGCCAAGTTCATGGCCGGCGGCACCAACATCCACTACCTCGAAGAGTGGCTTGCGGCGCGAGCCCGGTGATCCGACGTGTTTGAACTTCGCCTTCTCGCGCCCGAAGACCGCATCGAGTCGCTGAGCGACGCGCTCGACGCGCTCGACGCGCTGAGCGTGTCGGTGGAAGACGCCGACGCCCAGACCGATGCGGAGCAGGCGCTGTTCGGCGAGCCCGGCATGCCGCCGCCCAAGGACGGCTGGCAGCGCTCGCGCGTGATCGCGCTGTTCGCCGACGAGGCGCTGGCGCGCGGCGCGGCCGCGGTGCTCGCGGCGCAGGACTTCTTCGACGGTTGCGAGACCATCGGCGTGGCCGACGTGCCGGAGCAGGACTGGGTGCGTCTGACGCAGTCGCAGTTCGCGCCGGTCGAGATCACGCCCGAATTCTGGATCGTGCCGACCTGGCACGAGCCGCCCGCGCAGGCGCGCCAGGTGATCCGGCTCGATCCGGGCCTGGCCTTCGGCACCGGCACCCATCCCACCACGCGCATGTGTCTGCGCTGGATCGCGACCTCGCAGCGCACGGCCTCGGCCCGCGTGCTCGACTACGGTTGCGGGTCCGGCATCCTGGCGATCGGTGCGGCGAAGTTCGGTGCGGTGACGGTCGACGCGGTCGACATCGATCCGGCGGCCGTCGAAGCGACCCGGCTCAACGCCGAGGCCAACGCGGTGCAGCTGCAATCCGGCTTGCCGGACGCGGCGAGCGGGCGCTACGGGGCGGTGCTGGCCAACATCCTGGCCACGCCGCTCAAGGTGCTGGCACCGCTGCTGTGCGCCCATGTGCAGCCCGGCGGTTCGCTGGTGCTGGCCGGCATTCTCGAGCGCCAGGCCGACGAGCTCAAGCAGGCCTACGCGCCTTACGCCGCCCTCGAAGTCAGCGACGGCGAGGACGGCTGGATCCTCATGACCGCGCGCCTGTAGGTCGCTGCGGGCCGTGAGGCCCCCACCTACAATCCACGCCTCATGAGTCTCGCCACCCGCTGCCCCGCTTGCGGCACCACCTTCCGCGTGGTGCGAGACCAGCTCCGGATCTCGGATGGCTGGGTGCGCTGCGGTCGCTGCAGCCATGTCTTCGACGGCGCGGCCGAACTGCACGATCCGAAGTCGGAGCCGCCGCCGGTCGTGGCGGTCGCTGAGACGCCTGCATCGCCGCTCGCATTCGAAGCCGACACCCCCGCCGCGCCGAGCGCCGGCATCGATTTTTTCAGCGACACCTTGGCGCGGCTGCAGGCCGACGGGCCACCGCCGGCGCATCTCGCGCCCGTTGCACTGTCGGAACTGCCGTCGCTCGACCTGTCGTCGTCTTCCTGGCCCGTTTCCACGGTGGCCGAGGATGCGGCATCGGACGAACCCGAAGAAGAAGTGCCGGAGGCGTCTGCACTGTCCGTGCGTGGGCCGCACGACGGTGATTGGTCGCACCTGCCCTCGCTGCAAATGGATGCAGCGCCGACGGCGCCTCCTGTTGCGGACGTTGCTGTTGTCGCGGCCCTGCCGTCGGACGAGGCAGAGGCAGAGGCAGAGGGCGAGGACGCCATCCGTCCAGGGCCCAGTGCCCTGCGGCAGTCGCGCATCGTGGCGCTGCGGGCTGCACGCGCCACCCGCGCAGCAGCCCGGACCGAAAGCCTGCATGCCGGGGACGGCGAGGCGATCACGCTGGCCCTGACGCCGAGCGAACCCGTGGCGGGCGATGCCGCGGGTGTGCCCGCGTTCGGCATCGCGCGCAGCTTCCGCGCCAATCCCGGGGCCCAGCCGATGCGGCAGCCGGCGCGGTGGTGGCCTCGCCTGCTGCGGGCCTTCGTGCTGGCGGCCCTGGTGTTGCTGCTGCTCGCGCAAGTGCTCTATCAGCAGCGCGACGCGATCGTCGCGCGCCAGCCTGTGCTGCAGCCGTGGTTCGCGGGGCTCTGCGAGCGCCTGGGCTGCCAGCTGTCCGCCTTGCGGCGCATCGCCGACATCACCATCGACGGCGCTTCCTTTCTGCGCGAGAAGGAAGGCGAGGGCTACCAGTTCAGCTTCACGCTGCGCAACCGCGCGGCCATTCCGCTGGCGATGCCGGCCGTCGAACTTTCGCTGCTCGATACCGAGGAGCGCACCGTGGTGCGGCGCGTGCTGCGTCCGGCCGAGTACGGCGCGCCGGCGGTGCTGGCGGCACATGCGGAGCGCGCGACGCTGCTGCCGATCGCGCTGGTCGGCGAGGAGGCTTCCTCTGCCTCGCGCGTGGCCGGCTTCCGGCTCGATGCCTTCTATCCCTGAGCGCGCCCGTTGCTGCGCGCTCTTTCCATCCTTTCATTCCTCTAACCGACGGCTCGACCATGGCAGCAGTGATTTGCGGTTCTCTCGCGTTCGACACGATCATGACTTTCGAGGGCCGGTTCGCCGACCAGATCCTTCCTGATCAATTGCACATCCTCAACGTGTCCTTCCTGGTGCCGGCGTTGCGTCGCGACTTCGGCGGCTGCGCAGGCAACATCGCCTATGCGCTGAACGCGCTGGGTGGCCGCGCGCTGCCGATGGCCACAGTGGGCAGCGACGGCGCGGACTATGTCGCGCACCTCCAGGGCCTGGGCATCGGGACCGAGTTCGTGCGCGAGCTGTCCGACACCTACACCGCGCAGTGCTTCATCACCACCGACCTGGCCAACAACCAGATCACCGCCTTCCATCCGGGCGCGATGCAGCAGGCTCATGTGACGCGCATCGCGGCGCGCGACGACATCCGCCTGGGCATCATCTCGCCGGACGGGCGCGACGCCATGCTCCAGCACGCCGAGCAGTTCAAGCAGGCCGGCATTCCCTTCGTGTTCGATCCGGGCCAGGGCCTGCCGATGTTCAACGGCGACGAGCTGGCACGCTTCATCGAGCAGTCCGACTGGGTCACGGTCAACGACTACGAAGGCAAGATGCTGAGCGATCGCACCGGCTGGGACAACGCAGAGATCTCGCGCCGGGTGCGCGGGCTCGTCGTCACGCTCGGCGAGGAGGGCTGCGACGTCTGGGTCAACGGCGAGCGCACCCACGTGCCCGCGGTCAAACCCGCGGCGATCGTCGATCCCACGGGCTGTGGCGACGCTTGGCGCGGTGCGTTGCTGTTCGGGCTGGAACAGGGCTGGCCGCTGGAGAAGTGCGCGTTGCTGGGCAACCGCATCGGTGCCCTGAAGATCGCGCAGCGCGGCCCGCAGAACTACACCGTCGATCGCCAGCAGCTCGGACTCTGAGCGCCCCAGCGCCCAAGAAAAAAGCCCGGGACCTTGCGGTACCGGGCTTTTGGCCTTCAGGGCCCTGAGAAAACTCAGGGCTTGCTGGCCGTCGGGAAAGGCCAAGCGGCCTGAGGGTTCAGCGTCGTCTGCGCAGCGGGGGCAGGTGCTACAGCAGCCTTCGCGGGCGCCTTGGCAGCCTTCTTGGCAGCAGGGGCCTTGGGGGCAGGCTTTGCAGCAGGCGCCTTGGGGGCAGGCTTGGCAGCGGGCTTCTTCGCGGCTTTCTTGGCGGCGGGCTTCTTGGCCGCTGCCTTCTTCGCGGGGGCCTTCTTCGCCGGCGCCTTCTTGGCAGCAGCCTTCTTGGCCGGTGCCTTCTTGGCGGCGACGGCCTTCTTTGCCGGAGCCTTCTTCGCTACGACCTTCTTGGCAGCGGCCTTCTTGGCCGGCGCCTTCTTGGCAACGACCTTCTTAGCCGGAGCCTTCTTCGCCGCGACCTTCTTGGCAGGAGCCTTCTTCGCCGGAGCCTTCTTCGCTACGACCTTCTTGGCCGGAGCCTTCTTGGCGGCGACGACCTTCTTTGCCGGAGCCTTCTTTGCTGCGGCTTTCTTCGCCGGCGCTTTCTTTGCAGTTGCCATTTCTTTCTCCTTGATCAAGTTGAAAAATCAACCTTTTGAAGCACTCCACGCACGCTTGTGTACGTGAAGCGATCCATGGCGTTGGGAATCAAGCCCCAGCACCATGAACACCTGCGCCCTCGCCACGCCGCGTTCTGTGACGCAGTGGGTGTCGAAGGCAATTCCTGAATTCATCGATTCTTTTCGTTCAAAAGTTCAGTCCCAGGAGAGCGCACCACCCGACTGGTACTCGATCACGCGGGTTTCGAAGAAATTGCGCTCTTTCTTCAAGTCGATCATTTCGCTCATCCAGGGGAACGGATTTTCTTCGTTCGGGAACAGTGTCTCGAGGCCGATCTGCTGGGCACGCCGGTTGGCGATGTAGCGCAGGTAGCCCTTGAACATCGAGGCGTTCATGCCGAGCACGCCGCGGGGCATGGTGTCTTCGGCGTACTGGTACTCGAGCTCGACGGCCTTCAGGAACAGATCCTTGATCTCGGCCTTGAAGTCCGCGGTCCACAGGTTGGGGTTCTCCAGCTTGAGCTGGTTGATCAGGTCGATGCCGAAATTGCAGTGCATCGATTCGTCGCGCAGGATGTACTGGTACTGCTCGGCAGCGCCCGTCATCTTGTTCTGGCGGCCCAGTGCCAGGATCTGCGTGAAGCCGACGTAGAAGAACAGGCCTTCCATCAGGCAGGCGAACACGATCAGCGACTTGAGCAGGGTCTGGTCGGTCTCGTGGGTGCCGGTCTTGAAGTGCGGGTCGCTGATGGCCTCGATGAACGGGATCAGGAACTGGTCCTTGTTGCGGATCGACGGCACTTCGTTGTACGCGTTGAAGATCTCGCTCTCGTCCAGGCCGAGCGACTCGACGATGTACTGGTAGGCGTGCGTGTGGATCGCCTCTTCGAAGGCCTGGCGCAGCAGGAACTGGCGGCACTCGGGGGCGGTGATGTGGCGGTACGTGCCCAGCACGATGTTGTTGGCGGCCAGCGAGTCGGCGGTCACGAAGAAGCCGAGGTTGCGCTTGACGATGCGGCGCTCGTCTTCGGTCAGGCCGTTCGGGTCTTTCCACAACGCGATGTCGCGCGTCATGTTCACTTCCTGCGGCATCCAGTGGTTGGCGCAGGTGGCGAGGTACTTTTCCCAGGCCCACTTGTACTTGAACGGCACCAGCTGGTTGACGTCGGTCTGGCCGTTGATGATGCGCTTGTCGGCGGCGTTGACGCGGCGTGCGACGGCCGGTGCGGCGGGTGTTTGCGAAGTCGGGACTTCCATCGAGCGCGCGATCGGTGCGCCGTTTTGCGATGAATGATGCAAGCCTTGTTGCATGTCCTTTGGCAAGGAGGGTTTGACTTCTTCGTCCCAGGTCAACATAGAAAAATCCAATGCTCAAATTATGTGAGCAACGATGTGAGTTGCAAAGTGCCTCTCACATCGTGCTCGAATTATGTCGTGCTTATGTTGTTCGCATGCATCGCATTTCATGTCGGGCGATGCCGCGAATCACATTCGCATCAGGCTGACATCACTGGCAGGCCTCGCAGGTCGGGTCGTCGACGCCGCAGAACGCGATGTCGGTGGCCGGCATCGCGGCGAGCTGCGCTTGCGCCGCGAGTGCCGCCGCTTCGATCGCGCTCATGCCCGACGATGCTTCGTTGCTGCCGCCAGAGGACACCGCGTTGAGGCGCCCCGATTGCACGGTCGACTTCTCGGCGTGCGTCGCGCTCTGCGTGCGCAGGTAGTAGGTGGTCTTCAGGCCGCGCAGCCATGCGAGCTTGTAGGTGTCGTCGAGCTTCTTGCCCGATGCGCCGGCCATGTAGATGTTCAGCGACTGCGCCTGATCGATCCACTTCTGGCGCCGTGCGGCCGCTTCCACCAGCCACTTGGTCTCGACTTCGAAGGCCGTGCCGTAGAGCGCCTTGATGTCTTGCGGCACGCGGTCGATCGGACGCAGCGAGCCGTCGAAGTGCTTCAGGTCCATGACCATCACGTCGTCCCACAGGCCCAGGCGCTTGAGGTCGCGCACCAGGTAGTGGTTGATCACGGTGAACTCGCCCGACAGGTTCGACTTGACCGACAGGTTGCCGAAGCAGGGTTCGATCGAGGCGTCGACGCCGATGATGTTCGAGATGGTCGCGGTCGGTGCGATCGCGGTGCAGTTCGAGTTGCGCATGCCGTCGAGCTTGATCTTCTGGCGCAGCGCATCCCAGTCGAGCGTGGCCGAGCGGTCGACCTCGACGTAGCCGCCGCGAGCCTGTTCGAGCAGGTCGAGCGTGTCGATCGGCAGGATGCCCTTGTCCCACAGCGAGCCCTTGTAGCTCGAGTACTTGCCGCGTTCCTTGGCCAGATCGGTCGAGGCCCAGTAGGCGTGGTAGCAGATGGCTTCCATCGACTCGTCGGCGAACTGCACGGCTTCTTCCGAGGCGTAGGGAATGCGCAGTTCGTACAGCGCGTCCTGGAAGCCCATCAGGCCCAGGCCCACCGGACGGTGGCGCAGGTTCGAGTCGCGTGCCTTCTTGACCGCGTAGTAGTTGATGTCGATCACGTTGTCGAGCATGCGCATCGCCGTCGAGATCGTCTTCTTGAGCTTGGCCTGATCGACCTTGCCGTCCTTCAGATGCTGCAGCAGGTTGACCGAGCCGAGGTTGCAGACCGCGGTTTCGGTGTCGCTGGTGTTCAGCGTGATCTCGGTGCACAGGTTCGACGAGTGAACCACGCCGGCGTGCTGCTGCGGCGAGCGCACGTTGCAGGCGTCCTTGAACGTGATCCAGGGATGACCGGTCTCGAACAGCATCGTGAGCATCTTGCGCCACAGGTCGGCCGCGGGCAGCGTGCGCGAGGGCTTGATCTCGCCGCGCTGCGCCTTCTCTTCGTAGGCGACGTAGGCGCGCTCGAAGTCGGCGCCGAACAGGTCGTGCAGGTCGGGCACGTTGTTGGGCGAGAACAGCGTCCAGGTGCCCTTCTCCATGACACGGCGCATGAACAGATCCGGAATCCAGTTGGCGGTGTTCATGTCGTGCGTGCGGCGGCGGTCGTCGCCGGTGTTCTTGCGCAGCTCCAGGAACTCCTCGATGTCGAGGTGCCAGGTTTCCAGGTAGGTGCAGACCGCGCCCTTGCGCTTGCCGCCCTGGTTCACGGCCACGGCCGTGTCGTTCACCACCTTGAGGAAGGGCACGACGCCCTGCGATTCGCCGTTGGTGCCCTTGATGTGGCTGCCCAGCGCGCGCACGCGGGTCCAGTCGTTGCCCAGGCCGCCCGCGAACTTCGACAGCAGTGCGTTTTCCTTGATCGACTCATAGATGCCGTCGAGGTCGTCGGGCACGGTCGTCAGGTAGCAGCTCGACAGCTGCGAGCGCAGCGTGCCGGCGTTGAACAGCGTGGGCGTGCTCGACATGAAGTCGAAGGACGACAGAACTTCGTAGAACTCGATGGCGCGCGCTTCGCGGTCGATCTCGCCCAGCGACAGGCCCATGGCCACGCGCATGAAGAAGGCCTGCGGCAATTCGATGCGGGTCTTGCGCACGTGCAGGAAGTAGCGGTCGTACAGCGTCTGCAGGCCGAGGTAGTCGAACTGCAGGTCGCGTTCGGCCTTGAGTGCGGCGCCCAGGCGCGGCAGGTCGAACTGCAGCAGCTTCTCGTCGAGCAGTTCGTTGTCGACGCCCTTCTTGATGAACTGCGGGAAGTAGTCGACGTAGGCCTGCGAGCGTTCGGCCGGCATCACTTCGCGGCCGATGATCTCCTTGAAGATCGTGTGCAGCAGCAGGCGTGCGGTGGCGAAGGTGTAGTCGGGGTCCTTCTCGATCAGCGTGCGGGCGGCCAGGATCGAGGCCTTGTAGACCTCGTCGAGCGGCACGCCGTCGTACAGGTTGCGCATCGTCTCGGCCTGGATGGGCGCGGCGGTGATGGTGTCGCCCAGACCTTCGCAGGCGGATTCGATCAGGCCCTTGAGCTCGTTCAGGTCGAGCGCGACGCGTTCGCCGCGGTCGAGCACGTGCAGCGCGGGCGCCGCCGGCGCGTCCTGTTCGCCCTGCTTGGTGCGCTCCTGCGAGCGGCGTTCGCGGTACAGCACGTAGGCGCGCGCGATCTCATGGTGGCCGCCGCGCATCAGGCCGAGTTCGACCGCGTCCTGCACGTCTTCGATGTGGAAGGTGCCGCCGCTCGGACGCGAGCGCACCATGGCGCGCACCACGGACTGCGTCAGCGTGTCGACGGTCTCGCGCACGCTGGCCGAAGCCGCGCCCTGGGTGCCGTGCACGGCCAGGAAGGCCTTCATCAGCGCGATGGCGATCTTGTTCGGCTCGAAGGGCACGACCGCGCCGTTGCGGCGAATGATCTGGTAGTGCGTGAGCGCTTCGTGGGTGGGCGTGCCTGCGGTGTCGCGGGCGCCGGCATTCTGCTGCGGCGCGCTGGCGCGGGCGGCGGACGGTGTGTTCAGGGCTGTTTGCATTCGGTCCTCTGTTTGGCGATTTCTTGTTGGGGGGAACGGCGAGCGGCTCGGCGTTCGGCCGCCGGGGCCACGGTGCATTCGCGACCGTTGAAGCGGGCAGGCACACTATATCTAGTGTGTGAGGCGCCCACAATCACTAGATGTAGTGTTTTTCACGGACTTCAATGCATGCTGGAGTGCGTGATCCGCGCCTGGGCTGCGTGCCATGCGGCATGGTTACTGGATCAGTTTGCACGAGGCCAGCAACCATGCAGGTTTCCAGCGCTTTTGGGCTTGCAGGCCCCATGGTTGCTGGCCTCCGTGCCTTGCAGAACGCGCGCAGTCCTGTGGGGCGGATGGGGCATCGCCGACGCCGCAGCGATTGAAAATCTTTAGCCTGCCACCGTGCCCGAGGGAAACATCGCGCTCGGCCAGCCGGTATCGGCCTGCAGGCGCGGCCAGACGAAGCCGGGGCCCGGGTCGATCTTGCGGCCCGGCGCGACATGCTCGTGCCCGGCGACGAAGGCGATCGCATAGTGCTGCGCGATGGCCGGGCACAGGCTGGCCAGCGTCTCGTATTGGGCGTCCTCGAAGCGCTCGCCTTCGAGTCCTTCGAGTTCGATGCCGATCGAGTCGTCGTTGCAGTTGCTCCGGCCGCGCCACGCCGAGGGGCCGGCGTGCCAGGCGCGTGCCTCGCAGCTCACGAACTGCCAGAGCTCGCCGTTGCGCCGCACATAGAAGTGCGCCGACACCTCGGTGCCGCGGATCTGCTGGAAGTAGGGGTGTGCATCCCAATCGAGCTGGTTGGTGAACAGCCGCTGCACCTCGTCGCCGCCGTAGCGGCCCGGCGGCAGGCTGATGGAGTGCAGCACGATCAGGTCGATCCGTGCACCGTCCGGCCGCGCGCCGAAGTTGGGCGAAGGCAGCGCCTTGGCGAAGCGGTACCAGCCCGCTTGCCAGAGCGCATCGGCGTCATCCCTCATCGCCGGCGCCCACGGGCTCTTCGCCCCCGGGCGTGCTGATGCCCAGGCGCGCGATGCGGTAGCGGATCTGGCGCAGGCTCAGGCCCAGGCGCGCCGCCGCCGCGGTGCGGTTGAAGCCGCTTTCGCGCAGCGCTCGCACGAGGATCTCGCGCTCCTGCTGATCGAGGTAGGTCTGCAGGTCGGGCGGGACGGCGGGGGGCACGGCCGCCGGCGGTGCCTGCGGCGTGACGACCACCGTGGCGTCCGCGACGGCCGGGCGTTCGAGCGGCGCCACGCCGCTGGCTTCGAAATCCAGGTGCAGTTCGTCGCCGTCGTTCAGCGCGACCGCGCGGTGCAGCAGGTTCTCGAGTTCGCGCACATTGCCTTGCAGCGGATGGGCCGTCAGGCGCCCGACGACTTCCGGCGAGAGCGCCGGCACGTTCATGCCGGCATCGCGGGCGATGCGCGCCAGCAGCGCGGCGCACAGCAGCGGCAGGTCTTCACGCCGATCGCGCAAGGCCGGTACGGCGATCTCGATCACGTTGAGCCGGTAGAACAGGTCCTGGCGAAAGCGGCCGTTCTGGACCTCGGCCTGCAGGTCCTTGTGGGTGGCGCTCACGATGCGCACGTCGACCGCGTCCTCCTGCGTCGAGCCGATCGGCCGCACGCTGCGTTCCTGGATGGCGCGCAACAGCTTGGACTGCATGGCCAGCGGCAGATCGCCGATCTCGTCGAGGAACAGGGTGCCGCCGCGCGCCGCCTGGAAGTAACCGTCGCGGTCCTGCGACGAGCCGGTGTAGGCGCCCTTGCGCGCGCCGAAGAACTCGGCCTCGAGCAGGTTCTCGGGAATGGCGCCGCAATTGACGGCAATGAAGGGTCCTTCGCTGCGCTGGCTGCAGGCATGCACCGCACGCGCGACCAGTTCCTTGCCGGTGCCTGATTCGCCGCGCACCAGCACCGGCGCCATGCCGCGCGCGACCTTGGCGATGCGCGACTTGACCAGGCGCATCGGCTCCGAGTCGCCGACCAGGCGGTCGAGCGCGGCCGTGCCGCTGCCGCCGACCGTCTCGGCGCGGCCGGACGGCGCGGCGGGCACCACCCGCACGGGCACCACCGGGGCTTGCACCGCGGAGGCGACCACGGCGCGGAACTGCTTCAGGTCGACCGGCTTGGTGAGGTAGTCGAAGGCGCCGGCTTTCAGCGCCTCGACGGCGTTCTCGGCCGAACCGTAGGCCGTCATGACCACGCAGCGCTCGCCGCGCTGCTCGCGCTGGATGCGTTGCAGGATCTCCATGCCCAGCCCGTCGGGCAGCCGCATGTCGGTGATCACCGCGTCGAAGCGCTGGCCCTCCAAATGCTGCCAGGCCTCGGCCACGCTGCCGGCGGCTTCGACGCGGTAGCCCTCGCGCAGCAGCGTGAGCTCGTAGAGCGTGCGCAGGTCGGGCTCATCGTCGACGACCAGGATCTGCGCCGTGCGCGCGGCGGGGGGATGGTTGGAACTCACGTGGCTATTGTGTCAGTCGCCCTTCGGCTTCCGCGAAGCTCACGAAGAAGGCATTGCCTTCCGGCCCCGTCGGCGAGACGGCGCGCCGCTCGTAGCCGATGGTGGCGCCGTGGCGTTCGCAGAGCTCGCGGCAGAGGAAAAGGCCGAGGCCGCTCGAGCGGCTTTCCGAGGAGAAGAAGGGCTCGAACAGGTGGCGCTGCACGGCCGGTTCCAGCGGGGCGCCATCGCTCCAGACCTGCAGGCCGGCGCGGCCCTTGGCGTTGCGCCGGGTGGTCAGCTGGATCGAGCCTTCGCGTTCGCCGGCGTAGCGCGCCGCGTTGTCGAGCAGGTTCACCAGAATGCGGCGCAGGTGCTCGATGTCGAAGCTCACATCGCTGCCGCCGGCCTCCAGCACGAGCAGCACGCCGTGGCGCCGGGTCTGGCGCACCCATTCCTCCGCGATGGTGCGCACGGTCGGGTCGAGTGCGAACTGCTCGCCCAGCGGCAGCACGCGCTGCTGGCGCACGCGCGCGACGTCGAGCACGTCGTCGACGATGCGGGCCAGCCGCTGCGCGTTCTGCTCGACCATCGCGATGAGGCGGCGGTGCGCGGGGTCGGTCAGGTCCTCGCTGAGCAGCGCGCCGGCCTGGGTGATGGCGGCCAGCGGGTTGCGGATCTCGTGCGCGACCGCCGCCGACATGCGGCCCATGGCCGCCAGTTTCTCGGTGCGGATGCGGGCTTCGAGTTCGCGCAGGTCCTGCAGGAACATCACGCAGAGGCCGTCGGCGCGGCCCTCGATGGCGGGCGTCAGGCGGGTGCGCACGCGCACTTCACGCGCCGCGCCCTGGGCCTGGGCCACCGGCAGTTCGCGCATCTGCGCGGTCTGCCGGCTGAAGGTCTGTTCGGCCACGGCCGCGAGCGGCCGCCAGGCGGGCTGCGTGCCGAGCGTGAAGGGCAGCACCATCGAGGCCAGGCCCTGGCCGAGGATGGCATCGGCCGCCGGATTGGCCGCGTGCACCCGGCCGTCGGCGCTGATCACCAGCACGCCCTCGCTCAGCGTCTCGATGACCAGGTCGTTGACCTGGGCGTGCATCTGCGCCGCGCTGCGCCCGCGCTGTGCCAGCGTGACCTCGCGCGCCAGCCGGCGCGACAGCTGATTGGCCAGCAATGCCACCACGAACAGGCCGGTGCCGGTCAGCGCGGCCTGCACGAAACGCGGGCTGACGTCGCCGCTCATGTCGAGCCAGCGCCAGCCGGCATCGGCCAGCAGCAGCAGCGTGACCGCCGCCGAGGTGCCCAGCCCGACCATCAGCGTGCCGAGCACGGCGCCCATCAGCACCGGCAGGGCGAAGAGCGGTGTGTAGTTGATGCTGCCGATCTGCAGCAACTGCAGTGCGGTGAAGGCGGCCAGGTCGATCGCGATGGTCGTGCCCCATGCGATGCCGAAGCTGCGCAGCGGCAGGTGAAAGGGCGCGAAGCGCGCGCTCAGCAGCGTGGCCACCAGATAGCCGGCCGAGATCAGGGCGGCCACCGTGTGCACCGTCTGGCTGAGGGCGTAGGCCAGCAACTGCAGCAGCAGCAGCACCATCGCAACGAAACAGCGCGCGGTCATGAAGCCGCGCCACAGGCGATGCAGCGCGGTGTCTCGGTCGGCCAGCGGTTCGAGCTCGGCCCAATCGGTCGCAGGATCGCCGCGTGACCAGATGAACGGAACCATCGCGCCCGCGGGTCAGCCGGCGCCGGCGCGGCGGTGGGCAACGCTGCAATAGACCCCGCCGGGCCCCGGCAACGCATCGATCGCCGGCAGATGCAGCCCGCAGTGTGCGCAACGGGCCATGGCCTGCGGCGGGCCGACGGCCGGTGGGGCCGCCTTCTTCGGCGCGGCGGCGCGCTTCTCGCGCATCTCTTCGCGCCGACCCTGACGCCAGGCCCAGATGCCGATCGAGACCACCAGCAGGACCAACAGGTATTTCATGCGATGGCCCCTCGGCTCAGCAGCACTTCGAGCACGAAGCGCGATCCCACGTAGGCCAGCAGCAGCAAGGCCGCGCCGGCGTAGAGCACGCGGCGCGCGGTGCGGCCGCGCCAGCCGAAGCGTGCACGGCCGATCAGCAACACCGCGAAGGTCAGCCACGCGAGCACCGAGAAGGTCGACTTGTGGTCCCACTTCCAGGCGCGGCCGACCGCGCCGTAGAGTGTCTCGCTGAACAGCAGGCCGGCCAGCAGCGTGGCCGACAGCAGCACGAAGCCCGCGGTCACGAAGCGGAAGGTGAGGCGTTCGAGCGTCAGCAGCGGCACCTCGGCCTGCGGCGCGGTGGCCATGCGGATCTGTTTCTCGGCGCGCGTCGTGAGCCAGGCGTGCACCACGGCCGCGCCGAACAATCCGTAGGAGGCGATGCCCAGCGCCAGGTGCAGCGGCAGCCAGGGGGAGGCCGCCACGTGCAGGGGCGTGCCGGGGAACAGCACGGCGAGCAGCACCACCACGGCGCCCAGCGCGGCCAGCACGCGGCGCACCGTCAATTGCGGAAACATGCGGCTTTCGACCGCGTACACCGTGAGCACCAGCCAGGCCATGACCGACAGCGCCGGCGCGAAACCGAAGCGCGGCACGGCGCTGACCAGGCCGACGGCCAGTGCCAGGCCATGCAGCAGCCACGCCAGTCCGAGCGCGGATTGGGTGGCCTGGCGGTTCAGCCGGGAGGCAGCGGCCGCCGTCAGCCCATAGGCGGCGGCGGTTGCGATGCCCAGCGCCACGCCGAGTGGGGAGGGGATCGCTAAAATCATGGAGTCAGTTTATCTCCCCCAGGCTTGCGCACTTCGTGTCGCAGCGCCAACCCCCTCACCGGGGGCGACACCGGAGGCCCGGCAAAGCCGGTTCCTCGGTGTCCCGCGAGGGGGCAGTAGACCGTGGCTTCCGTTCACGACTTTTCAATGGCCCGCCGCAGCGGGCAACAAGGCATCCCGCTCATGGCCACCGCCCTCACCGAAAAATTCTCCCGCCTCGTCAAGACGATGAGCGGCCAGGCGCGCATCACCGAAAGCAACGTGCAGGACATGCTGCGCGAGGTGCGCATGGCGCTGCTCGAGGCCGACGTGGCGCTGCCCGTGGTGCGCGACTTCGTCGCCCGCGTGAAGGAAAAGGCGCTGGGCCAGGAGGTGCTGGGCTCGCTGAAGCCGGGCCAGGCGCTGGTCGGCATCGTGAATCGCGAGCTCGCCGCCACCATGGGCGAGGGCATTTCCGACATCAACCTCGCGGCCCAGCCGCCGGCGGTGATCCTGATGGCCGGCCTGCAGGGCGCCGGCAAGACCACCACCACCGCCAAGCTGGCCAAGCACCTGATCGAGAAGCGCAAGAAGAAGGTGCTCACGGTCTCGGGCGACGTGTACCGGCCCGCTGCCATCGAGCAGTTGAAGACCGTCACGAAGCAGGCCGGTGCCGAGTGGTTCCCGAGCACGGCCGACCAGAAGCCCATCGACATCGCGCGCGCGGCCATCGACCATGCGCGCCGCCACTTCTTCGACGTGCTGCTGGTCGACACGGCTGGCCGGCTGGCGATCGACGAGGTGCTGATGAAGGAGATCAAGGATCTCCACGCCGAACTGAATCCGGTCGAGACGCTGTTCGTGGTCGATGCCATGCAGGGCCAGGACGCGATCAACACCGCCCGTGCCTTCAAGGAAGCGCTGCCGCTGACCGGCATCATCCTGACCAAGACCGACGGCGATTCGCGCGGCGGTGCGGCGCTGTCGGTGCGGCAGGTCACGGGCGTGCCGATCAAGTTCGCCGGCACCAGCGAGAAGATCGACGGCCTCGAGGTGTTCGATGCCGAGCGCCACGCGGGCCGCATCCTGGGCATGGGCGACATCGTGGCGCTGGTCGAGCAGGTCACGGCCGGCGTCGACGTCGCCGCGGCGCAGAAGCTCGCGGCCAAGGTCAAGAGCGGTGCGGGCTTCGACCTCAACGACTTCCTGTCCCAGCTGCAGCAGATGAAGCAGATGGGCGGGCTCTCCAGCATCATGGACAAGCTGCCGCAACAGATGGCGGCCAAGGCCACCGAGGCCGACATGACCCGTGCCGAGCGCGACATCCGCCGCAAGGAAGGGATCATCCAGAGCATGACGCCGCTGGAGCGCCGCAAGCCCGAACTGCTCAAGGCCACCCGCAAGCGCCGCATCGCGGCCGGCGCCGGCGTGCAGGTTCAGGAAGTGAACCGCCTGCTCAACGAGTTCGAGCAGATGCAGGGAATGATGAAGAAGATGAAGGGCGGCGGCCTGATGAAGATGATGAAGAAGATGGGCGGGATGAAGGGCATGGGCGGCATGGGCGGTCCGGGCGGCCCCAAGCTCCCCTTCTAGGAACACGCTCTTGTTCAACGACTGAAGCCCGCCGGGGTCTGCCTCGGCGGGCTTCTTCGTTTTCGCTGGCGCGACGAGGCCTTCGACAGGCACCATGAAAAAAGCCGACCCAGAGGTCGGCTTTTCGGAGGACGGCGGAAGGCCGTTCAGTGCATCAGGCCGTGGCCAACGCCGGGCGAGCCAGGCGGATCGCATGCATCCAGGCGCGGCGCAGCACGGCCGGCGAACGCGATTCCTCGGGGATCAGCAGGAAGCCACGGTCGCGCAGCGTGGTGCCCAGCGCGATCTGGCTGGTCAGCACGGTCAGCGGGATCGCCAGCAGCAGCGGCAGGCCCACGGGCATCAGCCAGATCAGCGCGCTGGGGTCGATCAGCGCGATGCCGACCGCCAGCAGAGCGATGATCGCGGTCATCGGTGCCAGTTGCGAGAAGGCGATGCGCCACGGCACGGCGGCGGCTTCACGCGGAGGCGACTTCCAGTTCAGCTTGACGCCGGTGAGGGCGACCAGGACGAACAGCGAGTGGGCCAGCATGCGCACCGGGGCTTGAACGATGGCCAGAACGCTTTCGAGCATCGAGCTCTTGAGCAGGCCCCAGACGCCGCCGTACTGGCGTTGCTCGCCGCGCATCAGCACAGCGGCGATGCCCAGCAGGCGCGGCAGGAACAGCAGAGCCAGCGTCCAGATCCACAGGCCGGCGAGTTCCATCGGCAGCACGTTCCAACTCGACACGATGCTCGAGCCGCTGAGCCACAGGGCCGTGCCCAGGGTCAGGAAGGCCAGCCACAGCGGTGCCGAGACATAGGCCATGGTGCCGGTCACGAACATCGCGCGGTGCACCGGGTGAATGCCGGGCTCGGCCATCAGGCGGGCGTTCTGCAGGTTGCCCTGGCACCAGCGACGGTCGCGCTGCAATTCGGACAGCAGGTCCGGCGGTTGCTGCTCGTAGCTGCCGACCAGATCGGACACCAGCCACACGTGGTAGCCGGCACGGCGCATCAGCGCGGCTTCGACGAAGTCGTGCGACATGATGCCGCCCGACATGCCGCCGGTGCCTTCGATCGGCGCCAGCGCGCAATGGTCCATGAAGGGCTTCACGCGGATGATCGCGTTGTGGCCCCAGTAATGCGATTCGCCCAGTTGCCAGAACTGCATGCCCAGCGTGAACAGGCGGCCCGTCACGCGGGAAGCGAATTGTTGGGCACGTGCATGCAGCGTGACGTGGCCGATGGCCTGTGTCGCGGTCTGGATGATGCCGGCGGTCGGGTTGGCTTCCATCAGCTTGACCATCGAGGTCAGGCAGTCACCGCTCATCACCGAATCGGCGTCGAGCACGACCATGTAGCGGTAGTCCTTGCCCCAGCGGCGGCAGAAGTCGGCCACATTGCCGGCCTTGCGGTGCGAGCGACGGGTGCGCAGGCGGTAGTACACCTCGACCTGCGGCTGGTTCGGGCTCTCGGCCAGGGCGGCGCGAAGGTCTTCCCAGGCGGCGCGCTCGGCGGCGGCAGTCTCGGGCGTGTAGCTGTCCGACAGCACGAACACGTCGAATTGCTTGGCATGGCCGGTGGCGGCCACCGATTCGCAGGTGGCGCGCAGGCCGGCGAACACCGTGGCCACGTCCTCGTTGCAGATCGGCATGATGATCGCGGTGCGGGCTTCCGGGTTCATCGGATGGTCCACCACCTGCTTGGCCGAGAGCGCGTGCTTGTCGCCGCGCACCGAGACGTAGAAGCCCATGAGCGCGGTCACGAAGCCGGTCACGACCCAGCCCGAGAGCAGGCCGTAGAGGCCGATCTGGCCGTATTCGAGCCAGACGTTGTCGTAGTCGGGCTGGACGCCAGCGAACAGCGTCGAGGCGATCGCGGTGCTGAACACGGCCAGCAGCATGAAGGCCAGGCGGCGCTGCTTGGCGGCGCGTTGCCAGGGTTGCTCAGGGCCGAGTTCCTTGGCCTGTTCGCGGGCGGTCTTGCCGCCGGCGCCGAGCTTGACCAGCACGGCGGTGCCGAGGCTGTTCCAGAAACCGCGCCACGGACGCGGCGCCATCGAACCGCGGTTGACCGGCGGTGCGGTCACGGCGTTCGGATGGCGGTCTTCGCGCAGCGTGCTGCGCTGGCGCAGTTCGGCTTCGTGGGCGAGAACGTTCAATTGGGAAAAATCGTTGGGTTTCATGTGCGGCTCACCCACGTTGCTTGGAAAGGGAAGGCGTGTCGCCAATTGCCGGAAAGCGCTTGAAGACGCTGTTGGCAGCGGTGCCGCCCAGACCGTCGTAGTCCGGCGTCAGAACACCGGCGGCACGGCTGCGCGAGAGGGAAGACTGCTTGGAACGCAGGCTGTCACGCTGCGGGCGCAGTGCAAAAGAGGGGCTGGAAAGGGCTGTCATGCGTCTACAAGGGCAAACCCCGTGCCAGCATGGAAAAGCCGTTTGAAATCAGTGACTTGCGTGACTCAAGTCTGGCCGGGGGGCCAATTCACCGGCCGGACGGCCGTCAAAGCCCTGTTTTTGTCGCCAAAGCCCGACACTGAAGTGAAGGGCTGAGGCAAAGCCCAGCAAAATCAACGACTTACTTGCGTCGCTCGTCAGCGACAGGCTCGGCGCCCCCGGGCGGCGGCGTGTCGGCCTTGAAGTGGCCGGGCGTGAGTTCGTGCTTCTGCAACAGCCGGTAGAACTCGGTGCGGTTGCGGTCGGCCAGGCGCGCGGCGTCGGCCACGTTGCCGTCGGTCAGCTTGAGCAGGCCCACCAGGTAGTCGCGCTCGAAGCGCTGCTTGGCGTCGGCATAGGTCTGTACTTCCACGCTGGGCACGCGCAGCGCGCGCTGCACCAGCGCCAGCGGGATCAGCGGCGAACTCGAGAGCGCGCAGACCTGCTCGACCACGTTGAACAGCTGGCGCACGTTGCCGGGCCAGGAGGCGGTGGTCAACGCCTTGAGCGCCTCGGGCGCGAAGCCGGACAGCCGCTTGCCGTACTTGGTCGACAGGCGCTGCAGGAAGTGGTTGGCCAGGAGCGGAATGTCCTCGCGCCGCGCCGACAGCGGCGGCAGCGTGAGCGTCACCACGTTGAGGCGGTAGTAGAGGTCTTCGCGGAACTGGCCGGCCTCCATCGCCGCATCGAGGTCGCGGTGGGTGGCCGAGACGATGCGCACGTCGACCGCGATCGATTGCGCCGCGCCCACCGGCCGCACCGCATGCTCCTGCAGCACGCGCAGCAGCTTGACCTGCAGCGCGGGCGGCATGTCGCCGATCTCGTCGAGCAGCAGCGTGCCGCCGTCGGCCTGCTGGAACAGGCCCTTGTGGTTGGCGTGCGCGTCGGTGAAGGCGCCCTTCATGTGGCCGAACAGCTCGGACTCGAGCAGGGCCTCGGGAATGGCGCCGCAGTTGACCGCGACGAAGGGCTTGTCGGCGCGCGCGCTGGCCTTGTGGATGGCGCGTGCGAGCACTTCCTTGCCCGCGCCGCTGTCGCCGCGCAGCAGCACGCTGGCGTCGGACTTGGCGATCATGCGGGCCTCGGCCAGCACCTCGGCCATGCGGCTGCTGCGGCTCACGATCTCGGCGCGCCAGCTCTCGTCGCCGCCGCCGCCGCTGGGCGTGGTGGACGGTGCGCCCAGCGCCAGCGCCTGGCTGATCTTCTCGAGCAGTTCGCGCGCGTCGTAGGGCTTGGTCAGGTAGGTGAAGACGCCACGTGCCGTGGCCTCGACCGCGTCGGGGATGGTGCCGTGCGCGGTCAGCAGGATCACCGGCAGGGTCGGGTGGTGCTTGCGGATCTCGTCGAACAGCGCGAGCCCGTCGCGGCCGGGCAGCCGCACGTCGCTGAGCACCAGTTGCGGATGCTCGATTTCCAGTTGCGTGAGCGCCGATTCGGCCGAGGTCACCGCGGTCACCTGGTAGCCGGCGGCGTTCAGCCGCATCGAGAGCAGGCGCAGCAGATCGGGGTCGTCGTCCACCACCAGCAGGCGAGCGCCCTTGGCATGGACTTCGGTCGGCTTGGATTCGATCATGGCGAGGGTGTCGTGGCCGGCTTTGCGCCGTTGCTGTGCGGCGTCTGGGGATTGGGCCGCGCGAAGCTGCGCTCGATGGCGCGCAGCGCCTCGATGCGGTCGTTCAACTGATCGATGCGGCGCTGGGCATCGCGCGCCTGCTGCGCCTGCCGGTCGCGGTCGTCCTCGATCTTGCGCTGTTCCAGGTAGCGCGCCGCGAGCACGCGGGCCAGCGGCTGCAGCGGCTGCGCGTCGGGCGCGGGATTGGCGATCACGCGCTGCAGCAGGCCGAGCGAGCGGGCCAGGTCGGCCGGCACCCGGGTCTGCGCCAGCACCAGTGCCAACTGCATCTGCACGACCGGCGCATCGCCGGGGTCGCCCAGGCGCGCGATCTCGGTGGCCAGTTCAGGGGTGCCCAGTGGGCGCAGCTTGTCGGCATACGCCAGCATGGCGTCGACGGGAGGCGTGCCGCGCGGCGTGAAGGCCAGTGCCGGCTGGGTGGCGGGGGCAATGGGCTCGGCCTCGACCGGTCTCACCCGGACCACCGGTGCGGGCGTCGGGGCGATCACGGGCGGGGCGGAGGGCGCCGGGTTCGGCGGCGTGACGCAGGCGGCCAGTGCCATCGACGAAAAGATCGCCGAGGTCAGGGCAGCGCGGCGGACGAACGGAAAAGACATGGTTCGGAAATCGCGGGGTGCGGGCTTGTGTTCTGAGAAAAATGGGCGAGGGGGCGAGGGCGGCTCAGACGGAGCGGGGCAGTTCGATGCGGAATCGCGCGCCAGGTCCGTCCGGCAGCAAGGTGATGCGGCCGCCGTGTGCAGCAATGTACTCCTGCACGATCGACAAGCCGATGCCAGTGCCTTTCACCGTGTGCTCGGGTTGGCGTTCGCCGCGATAGAAAGGTTCGAAGATCCGGCCGCGATCGCCTTCGGCGATGCCCGGCCCGGCGTCCGCGATGTCGATGCGCACGGTGTCGTGGGTGCTGGAGACGTCGACTTGGATGGTGCCGCCGCTGGCCGAGAAGCGGATCGCGTTCGACAGCAGATTGGCCAGCGCGGTGCCCAGTTTCGCCGGGTCGACGGTGATCGACAGCGACTCGCCCTCGACCCTCACCTGCAGCCCGTGGGCCTGCCACTGCAGGCGTTGCGCCTCGACCTGTTCTTCGATCAGCGGCAGCAGGGCCGTGCTTTCGCGGTGCAGGTCGCGCGCCTCGAAGGCGGCCGCGTTGAAGCGCAGCAGCGCCTCGATCTGGCTCTGCAGCGAGATCGCGTTCTGCTGCAGGATCTGCGCGACCTCGCGTTGCGCCGGGTTCAAGGCACCTGTCACGCCGTCTTCCAGCAGCGAGATCCCTTCGCGCAGCGCAGCCAGCGGCGTCTTGAGTTCATGGGAAACATGACGCAGGAAGCGTGCCTTGTCGGCGTCCAGCTCGGTCAGCCGCAGCCGCAGCCATTCGAGCTGCTGCGACACGCGCCGCACGTCGGCCGGGCCTCGGATGTCGATCGGCAGGTCGAGGCGGTTCTCGCCCAGCCCGACGATCGCGCGTTCCAGCCGCTTGAAGGGTCGCGCGAGCCAGACGCCGAAGGCCAGCGCCAGCGTGACCGCCAGCGCACTGGCCGCCAGCACCTGGCGCATCAGGCGCGTGCGGGCATCCTCGATGCGGGTGGACAGCGCCGTGTTCTGCGCCTCGATCTGCGTCTGGGCCTGCTGCGCGATGTCGGTGTTGACCGCGTCGAGGTCGCGGAACTGCATCGCCAGCGTGCTCTCGCGCGCCAGCGCGGTCTCGGACGGGCCGGCCAGCAGGCGCTCCATCGCGTCGAGCTGCATGCGCCAGGCGTCGATCGAGCTGCGCGGCACGCCGTTGTCGGCCAGCCGGGTCAGCACGTTCTGCGCGTCGCGCGCCGCATCCTCGAAGCGCCGGCGCAGCACGCCGTCGTTGAGCACCAGCGACTGGCGACCGGCGCGCTCCATGGCGGCGCTGCGCTCGGCCAGCGACTGCGCGGCGCCCGAGAGCGCGAGCGCGCGCGAGGCCGCATCGCGGCTTTGCGTCATGAGCGCGTCGTACTGGAACACCGAGCGCAGCGCGACGCCCACCAGCAGCGCGGTGATCAGCAGGAAGGCGAACAGCAGCAATTGCTGGAACGAGCCGCGGGCGGATTTCAGGTTCGCCATCAGACGGCCAGCGATGCCGTGGTCGCCAACGTGCCCGCGCGTTCGCGGGTCGGCACCTCGCCGCGCAGCGTGTAGGCCAGCGAACGGGTGATGTCCAGGTCGATCATCTGGCCGACCAGGCGTGCATCGCCCTCGAAGTTGACCACCCGGTTGCAGTCGGTGCGGCCCATGAGTTCGTTCGCGTCCCGGCGCGAGGCGCCCTCGACCAGCACGCGCTGCGTGGTGCCGACCAGCGCCGTGCCGAAGCGCTTGACGTTGCCGTCGATCGCGGCCTGCAGCTGGTGCAGGCGCGCCAGCTTCACCTCGTGCGGCGTGTCGTCGTGCAGCGCCGCGGCCGGTGTGCCGGGGCGCGGGCTGAAGATGAAGCTGAAGCTGGCGTCGAAGTCCATGTCGACGATGAGCTTCATCATCTTCGCGAAGTCCTCGTCGGTCTCGCCGGGGAAGCCGACGATGAAGTCGCTGCTGAGGGCGAGCCGGGGCCGGATGGCGCGCAGCTTGCGTACCGTGCTCTTGTATTCCATGGCGGTGTAGCCGCGCTTCATCGCCATCAGGATGCGGTCGCTGCCGTGCTGCACCGGCAGGTGCAGGTGGCTCACCAGCTGCGGCACCTTGGCGTAGGCCTCGATCAGCCGCGGCGTGAATTCGTTGGGATGGCTGGTGGTGTAGCGGATGCGCTCGATGCCGGGGATCTCGGCCACGTACTCGATCAGGAGCGCGAAGTCGGCGATCTCGCTGGTGCCGCCCATCGTGCCGCGGTAGGCGTTGACGTTCTGGCCCAGCAGCGTGATCTCGCGCACGCCCTGGTCGGCCAGACCGGCGATCTCGACCAGCACGTCGTCGAGCGGACGGTTGACTTCCTCGCCGCGGGTGTAGGGCACCACGCAGTAGCTGCAGTATTTGGAGCAGCCTTCCATGATCGAGACGAAGGCGGTCACGCCTTCGACGCGTGCCGGCGGCAGGTGGTCGAACTTCTCGATCTCGGGGAAGCTGATGTCGACCTGCGGCTTGCCCTGCGTCTCGCGCTGGGCCAGCATCTCGGGCAGGCGGTGCAGCGTCTGCGGCCCGAACACGATGTCGACGTAGGGCGCACGCGCGATGATGGCCGCACCTTCCTGGCTGGCGACGCAGCCGCCCACGCCGATCTTCACGCCCTTGGCCTTGAGGTGCTTGACGCGGCCCAGGTCGCTGAAGACCTTCTCCTGCGCCTTCTCGCGCACCGAGCAGGTGTTGAACAGGATCAGGTCGGCCTGCTCGATGTCCTGCGTCGCCTCGTAGCCTTGCGCGGCGTGGAGCACGTCGGTCATCTTGTCCGAGTCGTACTCGTTCATCTGACAGCCGAAGGTTTTGATAAAGACTTTTTTGCTCATGGCGTGGGGGGGATGGAAGACCATCGGGGAAAAGTGCCGGCGCACGTGCGGCGCGGACTTGAAAATGGAAGGAACGGCGCGTCGGGCGCCGTCGTGAGGCCGAAGGGCTATTCGCCGAACTTCGGCAACTGGTCGAAGGGCGTCTTGCCGTCGTCGCGCGGCGCGCTCGCGGCCACGAAAGGCCAGAAGTTCAGGAAGGGTCGCTCGACCGATGCACGTGCGACGCTGGCCTCGGTCGGCGTGAGGATCCACACCTCGCGCACCAGCCCGGCGGGATCGCGGGTGTAGTTGACCAGCAGGTTCTGGCCGGTGATGGCACCCGTCGTGACCACCATGTTCTCGGCACTGCGGATGCGTGCCCCCGGCGACAGGCGATCGGGCTGGCCGTCCAGGCGGATTTCGGGCGCGGCTACCACCGTGAACTTGCCGCGCAGCGTGCCTTCGGGGAAGTTGCGACCGCCCTTCGTGGCCTCGTTCTGCACCTGCCCCTCGGGTTCGTTCTGCGCCAGGGCCTGCGGCGCTGCACAGAAGCCGGCCGCCAGCGCGCACGCCAGGGTCAGGGCGGCGGAAAGGGGCGGGGGCTTTTTCGTGGGGCGGTGGCAGCGGTTCATGGCATCTGTCCAGAGGCTGTGGAGCACCCCATTTTAGCGGCGCACCTGGCGCGCGCCCGTGGTCGCTCAGCCGCAGGAGGCGAGCGCGGATGCCGCACGCCGGCTCGGCGCCGGCCCGCGTCCCAGGCGCAGTGCAAGCGAGGCGAGCAGGCCGTCGCCGAGCGCCAGTGGTTGCAGCCAGACGCGTTCGACGCCTTCCGCGGTGGCGATCTCGACCGTCCGCTCGTCAGGCTGGGTGCCCACGTCGAAGCCGGCCGTGGCCAGGTGCAGTCCGATGCCGATCGCCTTGAGGCAGGCTTCCTTGCGGGTCCAGCAGCGCAGAAAGGCGGCATCGCGGGCGGCTGCGTCGTCGATGCCCGCGATCGCCGAGCGTTCGGCGGGCGCGAAATAGGCTTCGGCCAGCGTGCCGGCGTCGGGCATCGGCCGCAGCACCTCGACGTCGATGCCCGTGGCGAGGCGGTCCGACAGCGCCAGCACGCCGGTCGCGCCGCTGTGGCTCAGGTTGAAGTGCAGGCCGGGGGTAGCGGCCAGGGCCGGCTTGCCGAAAGGGCCGGACGTGAACTGCAGCGAGGCGGGCGACTGCCCGGTTCGCCGCGCGAGCAGCTGACGCAGCGCGGCCCGCGCCGCCATGAAGTGTTGCCGGTCCTTGTCGAAGACGAAGCGGTGGGCGCGCGCGATCTCGTCGGGCGACAGCGTGGCGATGGCCGCGGCCGGCAAATACTGGTCCAGCGGGAACTGCCAGAGTTCGCAGGGCTCGGGGGTGCGCGCCACGACAGGCGAGACGATCAGCCGCATCAGCGGTTCCAGACGTACAGCGCGCGCAGCCGTGCCAGCAGCCGGCGCACCGGCGTCCGCGCGGCGGCAGGCTTCGGATGGACGGCCAGCTGCGCCAGGGTTTCGGACACGTAACGGCTCGGTTCGGTGCGCAGGCCCAGCAATTCCTCGGCCTGCTGGATCACGCGCATCGCCAGTGCCGAGTGGCCGCCCAGCGCAAAGAAGTTGTCGCCGCTGTGGATGTCGTTCACGTCCAGGCCGATCGCACTGGCCCAGAGCTGCGCGAGCTGCGCCTGCTCGGGCTGCAGCAGGGGGCGCGCGCTCTGTACCGGGCTGCTGCTCTGGCGAGGCTGCTGTTGCTGCTGCCGTGGGGGCGCGGGCGGCGCCACCGCGGCGCGCGGCGGCTCCGCCGCCACGACCGGGCTTTGCTGTCGGCCTCTGAATTCGATGCCACCGTCGGGCAGCAGGCGCGCCCGGTCGCCTGTGCGGTAGAGCCGGCCTTCGGCGGCGAAGGGGTCGGCGACGAAGCGCTCGGCGGTGAGCGTGGGCCGGCCGATGTAGCCGCGCGCGACGCCGCGGCCGCCCAGGCACAGTTCGCCGATGAGGCCGGCCGGCAGCAGGTCGAGCGTCGGGCCCGTGACGTAAGCCGTGGTGTCGGCGATGGGATGACCGATCGGCAGCGTGGTCGTGCTGTCCGGCAGCCGGCCCGGCACCGTGTGGGTGAGGGCGATGGCCATGCACTCCGCCGAGCCGTAGGCATGGATGAACTGCAGCGCCGGCAGGGCCGCGAGCGCCCGTCGCACATGCGGCACCGAGAGCGCTTCGCCGCCCACGAACAGCTGCCGCACGCCGCGCAGCGCGCCCGGGTCCTCTTCGATCAGCGCGTTGAACGCGCTGCTCGGCAGGAAGGCCGCGCTCACGCCGTGGGCGGCGATCGTGCGGGCCAGGCCGGTGCCGGTCGGCCGCGCCTCGTCGTGCACCACGCAGCAGCCGCCGTTGAGCAGCGGACCCCACACCTCGGCAGTCGACATGTCCATCCCCGAATGGGCGGCGTGCAGTACCACCGCCTCCGGCTGGAAGCCGAGATCGCCGGGGCCCACGGTGACGATCGCGCGGTGCAGGATTTCCGTGCCCTTGGGCACGCCGGTCGTGCCGGCGGTATAGAGCACGCAGGCCAGCGAATGGCCGTCGAGCGCGACGGGGGCCAGGGGGGCCGCGGCGGTGCCGGCGGCCACGTCATCGGTGTGCATCACCGTCACGCCGGCGGGCAACGGATGGGGCCATCCGTCGGGGCCGAGCAGGAGCCGGGCACCGGCATCGTCCATCCGGAAGGCCAGTTGCTCGGCCGACAGCCGGGTCTGCAGCGGCAGATAGGCGGCCCCGGCCTTGAGCACCGCGAGCAGCGCGACGATCGATGCGGTCGAGCGGTCGAGCAGCACGCCGACGGTGATGCCCGGGGCGGCACCGGCGGCCTGCAAGCGCGCCGCCAGCCGGGTGGAACGATCCTCCAGCGCGCGGTAGCTCAGGCGCTCGCCGTCCCTGGCCACGGCGATCGCATCGGGCCGGGCCGCGACCTGCGCCTCGAACAGCGAGACGACGGTGCGTGTGGCGTCGCAGGGTGGCGTGGTTCGGTTCCAGTCGTTGAGTTGTTGCGCGCGCTGTCGCGACGACAACGAGGCGACGTCGCCCAGCGTGCGCCAGGCGGGTGCTTCCGACAGATGTTCCGCGATGGCCGCGACCGCCTCGAGCAGTTCGGTGGCGGTGGCGTCGTCGATCAGGCCGGCCTCGCGGTCGAGCCGCAGGCGCGGCGCACCGGCGGTGTCCAGCCCGAGCAGCAGCAGCGGCGGCGCGCGGTCATGGTCCTCCGCCGCCAGGCCCCAGGCATGGGTCGGCATGCGCGCCTCGTTTGCCGCGCCGAACACGGCCGAGCGGCGCGACGCATCGAGGGCTGCCAGCCAGGCGCCCGTGGGCAGCGTGCTGCCGCAGTCGATGGCGCGCCGCAGGCCGTGCGGCCATTCCGAGAGCGCGGGGGCGACCGCGCCGGTCCAGCGCGACAGGGCCAGGACCCATGCCCCCAGATACACGGTGTCGGGAAGGCGACCGTGTTCGCTGGCCTGCGACCGTGCACGTTCCACGAGTGCGATGGGCAGCGTCAGTGCGGTCGCTTGCCGCGCACCGTCCCGCGCCGCGTCGCCGCGGGCGAACAAATCCAGCAGCGCGTCGGACGCCTGCAGTGGTTCTGGCAGTGTGGCGTATGCCATCGATAGGGCGGTATGGAGAAAAGCGGGCCCTCAGGGCTGCTCACAGTGTGTCTAACTGTAATGTAAATATAAAGTATTCGTGTAACCAGACTTTTCTGTAACTTGACGTACCTTGGCAACGCGCGACGCGCAAATGGGTGTACGCCTTCCGCGAAGGCGTTCAAACAAAGTTCGGAAGTCGGGTGGGACGCTCCATCCGGAGCGGGGCCGTTCAGGCCAGGTGGCTCACGTCGCCCCAGCCCACCAACGAGAAGCCCTGGGGCGTCCAGAGCAGGCGGTTGATGGCGGCATTGCCCAGGTGCCAGGTGCGTGGCGCCTGCAATTCCTGGCCGGTTGCGGCCCGGTAGAGCACGTCCATCACCCCGCCGTGCGCGACCAGCACCACCAGCGCGCCGGGATGGCGCGACGCGAGTTCGGCGGCCACGCCGGTGACGCGGTGGCGGAAGGTGATCAGCGATTCGCCGCCTTCGGGTTCGAATTCCGGGTCGCGGGTGCGCCAGCGCCGTGCCTCGTCGGGCGAATTCGCCTCGATGTCGGCGAAGGTGCGGCCCTCGAAATCGCCGAAGGCGCGCTCGCGCAGCCGGGGCTCGGCGACGACCTCGAGGCCCAGCGGCCCGGCCACGGCGCAGGCCGTGTCCCAGGCGCGGGCCAGGTCGCTGGCATAGACGGCTTCGACGGTTTCGTCCGCCAGCGCCTGGCCCAGTTGCTGCGCCTGCCGCTGGCCCGTGGCGTTGAGTCCGATGTCGAGCTGGCCCTGGATGCGGGTGTCCACATTCCAGGCCGTTTCTCCGTGGCGAATGACGATCAGGCGCGTGACGTCCATGGTCGGAAAGGCTGCGTCATTTTTTTTACCTGGACTTGGGCGGGATTTCGATGTCGACCCGGCGCTCGCCCTGGGGCGGGGTCGGGAAACCCTGCAGCGCGGCCTGGAACATCACCGGCAGCACGGCGGCATCGAGGTTGTAGGGACCGTCGTTGCGGGCCCGCGTTTCATACACCACCTTGTTGGACGCGAGCTCGCGCAGCACCACGCTGACCTCTCGCAGGTACCAGGGGTTGGCCGGCGGCGCGAAGGCCGGGCCGTACCAGCCACCGCCGTACCAGCCGCGGCCGTAGCCGTGACCGAAGCCCGGGCCCCAGCCGCCGTAGCGCGGACCCGGTCCCCAGCCCGGGTAGAACCAGGGATCGGCCCAGGGCGACAGCGCGGCCGTGACCCGCGCGCCGACCTGTGCGCTGTAGCGTGGCGCGGCATCGTCGCGCTTTAAACCCGCGCCTTCCAGCGCCGGTGCGGCCATGGCCTCCAGCGCCTCGGCGCCGCGCGCGCCCGCGCCGTCCTGTTGCGAGGGCAGCCGCTCGAAGCGGTAGGTGGCGCCGGCGGACAGCTCGGCGGCCGGCAGGTTGGAGAAGCTCTGCACGTCGCTGTCGACCACCCAGCGGGTGGCGCAGCCGCTGAGGGCTGTCAGCAGCGCGACGGCGGACACAACTCGCTTGATCGTCATGTCAGTGGCGCCCGGCCGCCCGCAGCCACTGACGCGCCCCCTCGGGGGACAGCGATACGCGAAGCGATGAGCGTGGGGGTGTTCATGTCAGGATCTCCGGACGGTGGCTCGGAATGCGGCCACCGCATCGCGCGCATCAGAGCTGAACGATGCGCAGCGGCGAGGGCGCCGTGAACTCGGGGGCGTCGAAGGCCTTGTCGCCTTCGGGATCGGGCACCCCGGTCGCCTTGAGACCCTTGAAATCGAAGGACGTTCCGTCCAGCAGGTGCGACGGCACGATGTGCTGCAGCGCGCCGAACATGTTCTCGATCCGGCCCGGGTGCTTCTTCTCCCACTCGCGCAGCATCTCGCCGACCTGCTTGCGCTGCAGGTTCTCCTGGCTGCCGCAGAGCGTGCAGGGAATGATCGGGAATTCGCGGTGCTGGGCCCAGCGGATCAGGTCCTTCTCGGCCACGTAGGCCAGCGGGCGGATCACCACGTGCCGGCCGTCGTCGCTCACCAGCTTCGGCGGCATCGACTTGAGCCGTGCCGCGAAGAACATGTTGAGGAAGAAGGTCTGCAGCATGTCGTCGCGGTGGTGGCCCAGCGCGACCTTGGTCGCTCCCAGTTCGTCCGCCACGCGGTAGAGGATGCCTCGGCGAAGCCGGCTGCACAGGCCGCAGGTGGTGCGGCCTTCGGGGATCACGCGCTTGACGATGCTGTAGGTGTCCTGTTCCTCGATGTGGAAAGGCACGCCCAGCGCCGTGAGATAGGCCGGCAGCACGTCCTCGGGGAAGCCGGGCTGCTTCTGGTCGAGGTTGACCGCGACGATGTCGAAGTGGATCGGCGCGCGCGCCCGCAGCTTGAGCAGGATGTCGAGCAGCGCATAGCTGTCCTTCCCGCCCGAGACGCAGACCATGACCTTGTCGCCTTCCTCGATCATGTTGTAGTCGACGATGGCCTGGCCGACCTGTCGGCACAGCCGCTTCTCGAGCTTCTGCGTTTCGCGCTCGATCTTCAGGCGCTCGCCCGGTGCGGCGGTTGTTTCTTCTTCCGTCCAGATGGCGTTCATGACCATTGCCCCGTTTCCACGCGAATCGCCACTTCGCAGTCGTCGAAGATCTCCAGCTTGGCGATCTTGACCCGCACGCCCAGCACCCCGGGCAGCTGCATGAGCCGGTGCGCGAGCTTGCCGATCAGGCTCTCGAGCAGGTTCACGTGCACGGCGGTGCACTCCTCGATGATGATGCGCCGCACCTTGCGGTAGTCGAGCACATGCATGATGTCGTCGTCGGCCGGCAGCAGCGGCTGGCTGCCGAGGTTGAGCTCGGCGTCGACCTGGATCTTCTGCGGCGTGTCTATTTCCTGGTCGAGGATGCCGAGGCTGGCGTCGAAGCGCAGCTTGGTCAGCGTGAGGATCTGGGTGCCCTTGGTCAGCATGGTCCGCTTCCGGTCTTACATCAGCGAAAAATCGCGTTCGAATTTCATGAGGTGCTGGCCGCCATCCACCAGCAGCGTGGTGCCGGTGATGGAGCGGTTCTCCAGCGCGAATTTCACGGTGGCGGCCACGTCGGCGGCCGTCGAGGAGCGGCCCAGCGGGCTGGCCGAATGCAGGTCGCGGAATTTCTCTTCGCTGAGCATGTGGCTGGTGAGCGTGAGGCCTGGCGCGACGCCCACCACGCGCAGCTGCGGCGCGAGCGCCAGCGCCAGGATGGTGTTGGCGGCCTCGAGCGCGGCCTTCGACAGCGTGTAGCTCAGGAAGTCGGGGTTCTGGTTCCAGAGCTTCTGGTCGAGCAGGTTGACCACCGCGCCCTGCGCGTCGGCGCCGCGCGTGAGCAGGTGCGTGTGCAGTGCCTGTGCCAGCAACACCGGCGCCGCGGTGTTGGTGCGCAGATGCGCATCCAGCGTGGCGAAGCTCAGCGTGGCGGCGTCGTCGTGCTCGAACAGCGAGGCGCTGTTGACCACCGCATCGAGCTGGCCGAACTGCGCCACCACCTGCGGCACCAGCGCGCGCACCGCCGCTTCGTCGGACAGGTCGGCGCCGACCAGCGCCGCCGGCTTGCCCGAGCGCGCGGCGCAGTCGGCCGCGGTCTGGCGGGCCTCGTCGGCCGAATGGCGGTAGTGCACCGCCACCTGCCAGCCGCCGTCGGCCAGCGCGAGCGCGATCTCGCGGCCCAGCCGCTTGGCGGCGCCGGTGACGAGAACGGTGCGCAAAGAGGGCGCGGAAAAGGGCGTGGAGGGGGACAGGGGCATCGGGAGACAATCGGCGGTGTGAAGACCGCACCCGAAATTTTAACGACCGCCCTCGACCGTCTCATCGCCCAGGCCATTCAGCGTGCCGGCGGCTGGCTGCCCTTCGACCGTTTCATGGCGCTGGCGCTCTACGCGCCCGGCATGGGCTACTACGCGAATGCCAGCCGCAAGTTCGGCCACATGCCTTCGTCCGGCAGCGATTTCGTGACCGCGCCCGAGCTCACGCCGCTGTTCGGCCGGGCGCTCGCGGTGCAGGTGGACGAAGCGCTGACGCAGACCGGCACCGACGAGGTCTGGGAATTCGGCGCCGGCTCGGGTGCGCTGGCGCTGCAGCTGCTGGACACGCTGGGCGAACGCATCGCGCGCTACCGCATCGTCGACCTGTCGGGCTCGTTGCGCGTGCGCCAGCAGGAAACGCTCGCGGCCCATGCGGGCAAGGTCGAATGGCTCAGCGAACTGCCGGCGGCGATGCGCGGCGTGGTGGTCGGCAACGAGGTGCTCGATGCGATGCCGGTGCAGCTGCTGGCGCGCGTCGGCGGCCAGTGGTTCGAGCGTGGCGTGGTCCCGGGCGCGCAGGGCGGCTGGGCCTGGGAGGACCGGCCGACGCTGCTGCGGCCGCCGCTGGACATCGAGGGCGAGCACGACTACCTGACCGAGATCCACCCGCAGGCGCAGGCCTTCGTCGCGACGCTGGCCGACCGGCTCACGCAGGGCGCGGCCTTCCTGATCGACTACGGTTTTCCCGAATCGGAGTACTACCACCCGCAGCGCCACATGGGCACCGTGATGTGCCATCAGGGCCACCGGGCCGACGGCGATCCGCTGGTCGCCGTGGGCGCCAAGGACATCACGGCCCACGTCGATTTCACCGGCATCGCGCTGGCCGCGCAGGATGCCGGCCTGTCGGTGCTGGGCTATGCGAGCCAGGGCCGTTTCCTGATCAACTGCGGGTTGCTGGGCCTGTCGGACCAGGCCAGCGTGGCGCAGCGCGCGCTGGCGGGGCACCTGGTGCACGAGCACGAGATGGGCGAACTGTTCAAGGTGATCGCGCTGGGGGCCGGCGAGCCTTGGGAGCCGCTGGGTTTCGCCGAGGGCGACCGCAGCCACACGCTGTGAGCTACGGACGGCCGGGCCGCCGCACGGCGCGCAGTTCTTCCCGCAGGAAGTCGCCGGCATCGCGCGGCGCGGCATCGCCGATCTTCACCTTGTAGGGCTTGCCGCTCATCTCGGAGCGCGAGGCGCAGAGGTCGATGAAGTCCTCGGCGGTCGTGATCTTTTCCTTGAAGTAGGCGTACTTCGCCTGCATGTGCTGCGCCGCCTCGGCCGAGTTGTGGGGGGTGCCGTTGCGCAGGAAGCTCAGGGTGGTCATCTGCTCCACGCGCTGGATCAGCGCGGTGATCGTGGCGTGCTCGTCGGCCGAGGGCGTGGCCAGCGCGAGCGACGAGCAGGCCAGCAGCACGACGGGCAGCAGCCGCTTCAGCCATCGAACCCATGCCATGCCGTGTCTTTCGTGAACCAGAGATGAGCCCATGCTAGACAGGGCTGCCGTGCCGTGTCAAACGCGCTCGGGTCTAATCGACTCTCCGCAACGGCTTTCGTTCTTCTGCTTCCCATGCGCCCTCTGCCCGACCTGCTTCGCACCGCCCATGCCCTCGCCGACGCGGCGGCGGCCCAATCGATGGCGTACTTCCGCACGCCGCTGGACATCATCACCAAGGCCGACGAAAGCCCCGTGACGCTGGCCGACCGCGCGGCCGAGACGGCCATGCGGGCCGCGCTCGCCGCCGCGCTGCCGGACGACGGCATCTACGGCGAGGAACATGGCCAGGAACGGCTCGACGCCGGCCGCGTGTGGGTGGTCGACCCGATCGACGGCACCCGCAGCTTCATCACCGGCTCTCCGCTCTGGGGCACGCTGATCGGTGTGCTCGAAGGCGGGCGCATCGTGCTCGGCATGGTCGACATGCCGGTGCTGGGCGAACGCTGGGTCGGCCAGGCCGGCGTCGGTGCCCACCGCAACGGCGTGGCGGTGCGCGTGAGCGGCTGCAGCGAGATCGCGCAGGCGCGCATCGTCACCACCTCGCCCGACATCTTCGACGCCGCCGACTGGCAGGCCTTCGACGCGCTGAGCCGGCGCTGCGCGATGCGCCGCTTCGGTGGTGACTGCTATGGCTACGCACAGCTGGCCGGCGGCACCATCGACCTGGTGGTCGAGACCGGCCTGCAGCCCTACGACTACCTCGGCCCGGCCGGGTTGATCGAAGCGGCCGGCGGGGTGATCACCGACTGGGAAGGTCGTGCGCTGGGCCTGCAGTCGAACGGCCGCGTGGTGGCCGCCGCCACGCCCGAACTCCATCGCCAGGCACTGGCCGCGCTGGCGGCATCGGCCGCCGTCTAGGAGCCGAGCGATGATCCGCTGGCTGATCGTCGTGGTGCTGGCGCTGGTGCTCATGAGCGGGCTCACGACGTGGCTGCGGCGCTTCGGCTTCGGACGCCTGCCCGGCGACTTCGTGTTCCGGCTATTCGGGCGCGAGTGGCAGCTGCCGATCGCCAGCACGCTGCTGCTGAGCATGATCGCCGCGCTGGTGGCGAAACTGATCTGACGAAGAAAAGACAAGAAAGAGGCGACATGAGAGCGTGCGTGGACATCGGCGGCACCAAGGTGGCCGTCAGCCTGGCCGAAGCCGGCAGCGAACAGTTGCAGGCGCGGCAGACCGAGCCGACCGCCAAGACCGGCGACAACGATGCGGTCGCGCAGCAGGTGCTGCGGCTGATCGACGCGGCCTGCGCCCAGCTCGGCGTGTCGGCGAAGACCATCGAGAGCGTGGGCGTCTCCTCGGCCGGCCCCTTCGTGCTCAACGAGGGCTGCATCGAGCTTGCGTCCCCCAACATCTGCGGCGGCCTGGCCGGCCCGGCGCGCGGCCTGCCCAACGACTGGATGACCGCCGTCCTCGAGGCGCCGCTGCGCCAGCGCTTCGGCCGCGTGCGCGTCGAGAACGACGCGGTCGCGGCGCTCGAGGCCGAGCGCCGCTGGGGCGCGCTCCAGGGCATGGACCATTGCGCCTACGTGACCTGGAGCACCGGCGTGGGCGTGGGCCTGTGCGTCGACGGGCATGCCTTGCGCGGCAAGAACGGCAACGCCGGTCATGCGGGCCACACCTTCGTCTCGGACGACGACAACCACGACGCGCTCTGCGGCTGCGGCAACGTGGGCGACGTCGAAGGGCTGATCGCCGGCAACGCGGTGGCGCGGCGCTTCGCACAGCCCGCGGCCGAACTGTTCGCCGCGGCCGTGGCGGGCGAGCCGAAGGCGCTGCACACGGCCGACGCGCTGTGCCGCGTGATGGGCCGCATGCTCTACAACCTGGTGGCCACGCTCGACCTGCAGGCCATCAGTCTGGGCGGCAGCGTGTACTGGAACAACCGCGAGTTCCTGCTGCCGCGGCTGCAGGCCGAGATCGACGGCCGGCTGCTGCCGCTGACGCGCGGCGTGCGGCTGCTGTCGGCGGGCTTGGGCGACAAGGTCGGTGACTACGCGGCGCTGGCGCTGGTCGATTGACTCGTTTTCAGAGGAACATCCCGCCGGACGCCTCGATGCGCTGACCGGTGATCCAACCGTTGCCCGGCTGCAGCAGCAGGGAGATGGCGCCGCCGATGTCGTCGGGCAGGCCGACGCGGCCCAGCGCGGTCTGGCTGGCGATCATCGCGTTGAGCGCGGGGTTGTCGCGCACCATGCCGCCGCTGAAGTCGGTCTCGATCGCGCCCGGCGCCACCACGTTCACCGCGATGCCGCGCGGGCCCAGCTCCTTCGCGAGGTAGCGCGTCAGCACCTCGATCGCGCCCTTCATCGACGCATAGGCCGAAGAGCCGGGCAGGGAGAAGCGGGCCAGGCCGCTCGAGACATTGACGATGCGCCCGCCGTCCGCGATCAGCGGCAGCAGCGTCTGGGTCAGGAAGAAGGGGCCCTTGAAGTGGATGTCGACCAGGGCGTCGAACTGCGCTTCGGTGGTGTCCGCGAAGGCCGCGTGCGTGCCGATGCCGGCGTTGTTCACCAGGTGATCGAAGGTCTCGCGCTGCCAGACGCGGGCCAGCGCGGCCTTCAGCTGCGCGGCGAAGGCCGGGAAGCTGGCGCTCTGCGCGACGTCCAGCGGCAGCGCCACGGCGCGCCGGCCCAGCGCCTCGATCTCGCCCACCAGTTGGCGGGCTTCGTCGGCGCCGCTGCGGTAGGTCAGGACGAGGTCCGAGCCTTGGCGGGCCAGGTGCTGGGCGGTGTTCTTGCCGAGGCCGCGGCTGGCGCCGGTGATGAGGGCGATGGGTGCGTTCATGGTTTTTTCCTGAGGGGGGTGATCGATGGAATGGACTTTAGGAAAAGACAGTCCAGCAATAAATCCCCAGAAAAAGACCAAACTGTTCAGCCATGGAGAACAATGCGGCCATGACCATGGACCTCGGCGCGTTGCGCACATTCGTCAAGGTCGCCGAACTGGCGAGCTTCACCCGGGCCGCCGAGCAGTTGGGCATGCCCAAGGCACGGGTCTCGACCACGGTGCAGCAGCTGGAGGCCGACCTGGGCACGCGGCTCCTGCACCGCACCACGCGCACGGTGCGCCTGACGGCCGACGGCGAAGAGTTCCGCGAGCGCTGCCTGATGCTGCTGGCCGATGCGGACGAGCTGCAGTCGCTGTTCCAGCGCGCGCCCAGTGCCTTGCGCGGCCGGCTGCGGCTCGACGTGCCGATCGGCATGGCGCAGGCCGTGCTCATGCCGCGGCTGCCCGAGTTCCTGGCCGCGCATCCGCAGCTGGCGTTGGAACTGAGCACCACCGACCGGCGGGTCGATCTGGTGCACGAGGGCTTCGATTGCGTGCTGCGCGTGGGCGCGCTCGACGCATCCGAACTCGTGGCGCGCCGGCTCGGCGAACTGGCGCAGGTCAACGCGGCCAGCCCGGCCTATCTTGCGCTGCACGGTGTGCCCCGCACGCTCGACGACCTCGCTTCGCACCGGCTGGTGCGCTACGCGCCGGGGCTGGGTGCCGGGCCGGCCTTGTGGGAGTACGAGGAGGAGGGCCGCTACCGGACACTGGCCGTGCCGAGTGCGCTCACGGTGACCAGCAGCGATGCCTACCAGTCGGCCTGCCTTGCGGGGCTGGGCCTGATCCAGGCGCCGGTCGTCGGGATGCAGCCGTTGATCGACGCGGGCAAGCTCGTGCGCGTGCTGCCCGGGTTCGATGCGCCGCCGATGCCGGTGTCGCTGCTCTATCCGCACCGGCGCCAGCTGTCGAAGCGGGTGCAGGCGCTGATGGCGTGGATGGACGAGGTGCTGGGACCCTACCTGGCGGGCAAGCCCTGAGCGGTGCGCTCAGCGCACGTTGGGCATGGCGCCGAGCGTGTCGAGGAAGGTGCGGCGCCACCAGTGCACATCGTGCTCACGGATGCGCTGCAGCAGCTTCTGGTGCCGTGCGCGCCGCTCGTCCAGCGGCATCTGCAGTGCCTGCTGTACCGTCTCGGCCGTGCCGTGCACGTCGTAGGGGTTGACCAGCAGCGCTTCCTTCATCTGCTCGGCCGCGCCGGCGAAGCGCGACAGCACCAGCACGCCCGGATCGGCCGGGTCCTGCGCGGCCACGTATTCCTTGGCCACCAGGTTCATGCCGTCGCGCAGCGGCGTCACCAGGCCCACGGCCGCGGCGCGGCACAGGCCGGGCACGCGCTTGCGCGCCACCATGCGGTGGATGTAGCGCACGGGCATCCAGTCGAGCTCGCCGTAGTCGCCGTTGATGGCGCCGCACAGCGATTCGAGTTCGCGCCGGATGTCGGCATAGGCGTCGACCGATTCGCGCGTGGGCGAGGCGATCTGGATCAGCGTCGCGCTGCGGCGGTTCTCGGGATAGTTCGCCAGCAGCTCGCGAAAGGCGCGCACCCGGTGCGGAATGCCCTTGGAGTAGTCGAGCCGGTCGATGCCCAGCAGCAGCCGGCGGCTCGCATACTCGCGCTTCATCGTCTCGTACATGTCGCGCGATTCCTTGGCGTGCGTGAGCGCCGCGAACTCGTCGACGTCGATGCCGATCGGGAAGGCGGTGCAGCGCACGGTCTGGCCATAGGCGCGGTACATGTCGTCGCCCAGCGCTTCGCCGCGGGCTTCGTTCTGCACGTAGTGCGCGAAGTGCTGCACGTCCTGGTTGGACTGGAAGCCGATCAGGTCGTAGGCGAACAGCGAACGCGCGAGCCACTCGTGCTGCGGGATCGCCGCCATGATGATCTGCGGCGGCAGCGGGATGTGCAGGAAGAAACCGATGCGCTGCTTGCAGCCCATGGCGCGCAGTTCGGCGGCCAGCGGGATCAGGTGGTAGTCGTGCACCCAGATGATGTCGTCTTCCTGCAGCAGCGGCATCAGCTTGCGCGCGAACAGCTGGTTCACGCGGCGGTAGCCGCCGATGAAGCCGGCATCGAAATTGGCCAGGTCGAGGCGGTTGTGGAACACCGGCCACAGCACGTCGTTGCTGTAGCCCGCGTAGTAGCTGTCGTGGTCCTCGCGGCTCAGGTCGAGGGTGGCGAGCGTGACCTTGCCGGCCTGCTGCTTGTGCATCTCGCCTTCGCCGGTCGGGCCGTCCTCGACGATGGTGCCGCTCCAGCCGAACCACAGTCCGCCCGTCTTCTGCAGCGATTCGCCCAGTGCGACGGCCAGGCCACCAGCGGCGGGCTTGCGCGGATCGGCCACGCGGTTGGAGATCACGACCAGGCGGCTCATGGCTTGGCCTCCGGACGCGGTCCGTTGGCCAGCAGGTCGCGCGCCTCGAGCAGCCACTCGTAGACCGCCAGCGTCGAATCGAGCCGATGCAGTGCCAGCGTGGGGCCGGAGCCGACCTTGATCGCGATGCCGCCGAGCGGCTGCACGACGGCGAAACCACTCTCGTCGGTGGTGTCGTCGCCCGCGAACACCGGCACCCGGCCGGCGAAGGGCGCTTCGTGCATGAAGGCATCGATGGCGATGCCCTTGTTGATGCCCGCAGGCTTGACCTCGAACACGAACTTGCCGTGCAGCAGTTCCAGCTGCGGCTGGCCGTCGAGCACGCGGACCATGGCCTCGCGACAGACGGCCTCCAGGTCGGGCGCCATCCGGTAGTGCAGCGCGATCGCCGCATGCTTGCGCTCCACCAGCAGGCCGGGATGCGCGCCGGCGAGTTCGTTGCAGACCTCGAGCACGAAGCCCAGGTCGGGCGCGCGCTGCTCCTGCATGTGGCCGTCTGCGTCGCGGCGCTGCACGCCGTGCTCGCCGGCGGCCGGCAGGCGCAACGGTGCCAGGAAGCGGTCGATCGCATCGATCTGTCGGCCCGACACGACGGCCAGTGCGCCGCCCAGCAGATCGTGCAGGTCGGTGAGCAGGGCGACGAGTGCGGGAGGGACTTCGATGGCCTCGGGCGTCTCGGCGAGCGCCACGAGCGTCCCGTCGAAGTCGAGGAAGAGGGCGGCGTCGGGGGTGAGTCTTGGAGGCTTCTGCATCGGTCGGTCACCTTAGCAGTGCGACGCGATGTGCCGCGTCGGCCAAAGCCGCGACCCTTGCGTCAGTGCCGGTTCAGGCCGATGCGGCGATCCACGTGGCGATGGCGGCCGTGCGCGCACGCGCCACCGCCTCGCCGATCGCAGGCCCCGTGGCGCCCGCCGCCGCCGCGGCCTGCGCGATCGGGCGCGTGGCCACCGACAGCGCGGCGTCGAGCGCGGCCTGCAGGCGGTCGCGTTGCGGATAGGGGCGCGACTCGAAGCCCAGCCGGCCGCGGGCGTCGCATTCGCAGGCCTGCAGCACCTGCGTGAAGCGCTCGGGCTTGCGCAACGCGTCGCAGCGCTCCAGCAGCCGCATGAGCGCCGCCGCGCCCAGCTCGGCGCTGCGGTGGATGTTGCCGTGCTCGCGCGCCACCACCTCGGCCAGCTCGCGCAGCTCGACCGGCACCCGCCAGCGCTCGCACACCGCCTGCAGCAGCTTGACGCTGCGCTGCTCGTGGCCGATGTGGCGCGGCAGCACGTCGGCACGCGTCGTGCCCTTGCCCAGGTCGTGAACCAGGCAGGCGAAGCGCACCGGCAGCGGGGCGTCCAGCTGTGCCGCCATGTCGAGCACCAGCATCAGGTGCACGCCGGTGTCGATCTCGGGATGGTGCGCTTCCGGCTGCGGCACGCCCCACAGGCAGTCCACCTCGGGCAGCAGCACGGCCAGCGCGCCGCATTGGCGCAGCACCTCGAACATGCGCGAGGGCTTCGCTTCCATCAGGCCGCGCGAGAGCTCCTGCCAGACGCGCTCGGGCACCAGGGCGTCGGCTTCGCCGGCCGCCACCATCTCGCGCATCAGCGCCATCGTTTCGGGGGCGATCTCGAAGTCGGCGAAACGCGCGGCGAAGCGCGCCACGCGCAGGATGCGCACCGGGTCTTCGCGGAAGGCCTCGGTGACGTGGCGCAGCACCTTGTCTTTCAGGTCCTGCTGGCCATGAAAAGGGTCGACGAGGTCCGCCGCCTCGGGTGCGGCGGCGCCGGCGCGTTCCGCGGGCAGGGCGATCGCGTTCACCGTGAGGTCGCGCCGCGCCAGGTCCTGCTCGAGCGTGACGTCGGGGGATGCATGGACCACGAAGCCGCGGTAGCCCGGCGCGCTCTTGCGCTCGGTGCGTGCCAGCGCGTATTCCTCGCGCGTCCGCGGATGCAGGAACACCGGGAAATCGCGTCCCACCGGCAGGTAGCCCAGGGCACCCATCTGTTCAGGTGTGGCGCCCACCACCACCCAGTCGCGGTCGCTTCCGGAGCGGCCCAGCAGCGCATCGCGGATCGCGCCGCCGACGAGAAAAGTCTTCATGTGTCCAAGTGTAGGGACAATCCCTCGGTGAAAAAAGCACGATCGTTCGTTAAGCTGCCGAGGCCGGTCAGCGGATTTTCCGCGGTGCGCCGGTGGTAATTCACGGAGGCTATTCGTCATATGAAAAAGAAAACAATGTATGCGTTCGCGGCCCTGGCCGTTCTGGGATCGGGCAGTGCCCTGGCGCAGAACGCAGGCGACTGGGTGCTTGGCGCCGGCTGGCTGCACTTCGCGCCGCAGGATTCGAGCAAACCGCTCACGTTCACCTCGCCGATCAACGCGGTGGTGCCGGGCTCCGGGTCCGGTGTGGACAGCTCGAACACGCTGGGCCTGAGTGCGGTCTACTTCATCGACAGCCGCTGGGCTGTCGAGGGCGTGTTCGGCGTGCCGCCGAAATTCAATCTGCAAGGGGAAGGCTCGCTGGCGCCCATCGGCAAGCTCGGCGAAGCCAAGCAGTGGAGCCCGACCCTGCTGGCCAAGTACTACTTCGGCAATGGCAACGATGCCTTCCGCCCCTTCCTGGGGTTGGGTGCGACCTATGTCTGGTACAGCGACGTCAACCTGACGCCCGGCCTGCAAGGGGCGCTGGGCGGTCGCCTGGGCCGCCCGCCGGGCAGCACCAGCACCACGGCCAAGCTGGACAAGTCCTTCGCGCCGGTGTTCAACCTCGGCGCGGCCTGGCAGTTCGACAAGCACTGGGGGCTGTCGTTCTCGGTCTCGTACATCCCGCTGAAGACCACCGCCAAGCTCACCACGCGCACGGCGGGCGGGACCACCATCGCGACCAGCGAGGCCCGCATGAAGCTGGACCCGATCGTGACCTACCTGTCGGCCACCTATCGTTTCTGATCGTCATTGCTGTCACACATGAAAAACGCCGCGCGATGCGCGGCGTTTTTCATGGCGCGCTGCAGGTGCTCAGTCGCGCAGGCGGTAGGGCTCGTCGACCACCACGAAGGTGTGCTCTTCGCGTGCCGCGTCGGTCCAGGCCTTGACGCCCGGCAGCGCGTGCACGCGCTCGACATAGGCCGCGACCGCAGGCGGCACCGGCAGCGCGTAGGTCTTCAGGCGCGAGGCCATGGGCGCGTAGTAGGCGTCGGCGATGCCGAAGTCGCCGAACAGCATCGGCCCGCCGTGGCGGGCCAGCAGACCGCCCCACAACTGGACCAGCCGCGCCAGTTCGCCGCGCACATCGGCGCGGTCGCGCAGCAGCAACTTGCCCTGCGATGCGAGATCGGCCTCGATGTTCATGCCGCAATGGTTGCGGATGGCGCGGAAGCCGGCGTGCATCTCGGCACAGGCGCTGCGCGCCTCGGCGCGCCGTGCCTTGTCCGCAGGCCACAGCGTCTTGTCGGGGAAGGATTCGGCCAGGTACTCGGCGATGGCCAGCGTGTCGGACACGACGATCTCGCCGTCGACCAGGAAAGGCACCGTGCCCGCGGCGTTGAGCGGCAGCACGGTCTTCTTGAACTGCGAATCGGGTTCGGAATGATCGTTTCCGAAGCGGACCATCACCTCCTCGAAGGGAATGCCGGCCTGGGTCATCAGCACCCAGGGCCGCATGGACCACGAGGAGTAGTTCTTGTTGCCGATGTAGAGCTTGAGCATGGCGATTCTTCCGCGACAAAAGACACGATGCTAGCGTCGCCGCGGCTTTGGATTGATGCCCAAGCGAGCCGCCACTGATGCGTTCAGCGCGGCGGTGGTGGCCCGGGGTCCTTCAAGATCAGGGGCTGCGACAGCTCCGTAGAGGGCCGGAAGCCGGGCACCCGCCCGAGCAGGGTCACGACACGCGGCACCAGGCCCAGCACGAGCAGCGCCAGCAGCGTGCTCAGCACCGCCGTCACCTCACGCCCCAGTCCGCAGGCCATGCCGATGGCCGCGGTCAGCCAGAGGCCGGCCGCGGTGGTCAGGCCCTGCACCTGCTGCTCGCCGCGGCCGGACTTGAGGATGGTGCCGGCGCAGAGAAAGCCCACGCCCGCCACCAGGCCCTGGATCACGCGGCTCATGTCGGCCGGCAGGATGCCGCTCTGCTGCGGGATCAGCACGAACATCGCCGAGCCGATGGCCACCAGCATGTGGGTGCGCACGCCGGCCGCCTTGCCGTGCTGTTCGCGCTCGAAGCCCAGCATGAAGCCGAGCACGGCCGCGAGCAGCAGTCGCACGAGGATGCGCACGAACTGCGCGAGGTCGGGGACATCGGAGAACTCCGAGGCGATCACCTGGGTGATGTCGTTCCACCAGTCCATGGTCGTGTGTGTCGGGCCGTTGAGAAGCCCGTGAGTGTCGCGCGACGGGGTGGCGTGGCCTGTAGGCTGGCGCCCTGTCCGCGGCGGCCGCTCAGATGCGCGCGGCGGTTGCCGGGGGCAGGGTCTCGTGATGCGCCGTGATGCCGACGTGGGCCGGCAGCGTGGGCAGGTGCCCGTGCCAGCGTCGCACCGAGCGCTGGAAGAACAGGCTGTTGGGAATCTTCAGCGTGGTGCCGGCCTCGGCGCTGCCGCTTTCCTCCAGCGTGGTGTAGACCAGGTTGATGTCGAGCACGCGGCCTTTGAGGCCGGGTTTCTCGCCGTTCTCGAGCACCTCCACCATGTCGTCGAGGCGGAACATGCGCGTGGTGAAGATCAGCAGCGCGCAGAAGATGTTCGACAGCACGCTCCAGGCGGCGAAGAAAGCCACCGCGCCGACGGCCGCGAAGCCGGTGAAAGCGGTCCAGAGCACCGTGCCCGAGACGCCGATGCGCCCCAGGCTCCAGAGGATGGCACCGCCGTAGATCAGGAAGCCCGCAACCCGGCGCGAGGCCACGGCCACTTCGGCGGGCAGCGCATACCCGGCCGTGACCCGCAGGATCACGCGCCGGACGATGCGGTAGAACACCCAGGCGCCCAGCAGGATCAGCGCAACCTGGACCGCCGGGACGATGATTTCCAGCCATTCGAGCATCCACTCGGGCAGGCTGGCCCGCAGGCTCTGCAGCGATCGGTTCATGTCGGCTGCACGGCGTTCAGGGCAGGTCCTTGCTCGGATCGGGCTCGGCGGCGTTGCGCGGGCCCACGCGCCCCAGCCGGCTCTTCAGCGATTGCGGCTGGCCGGTGATGATGGCCGCGTAGTTGGTGGTGTTGGCCAGCACCTTCTTCACGTAGTCGCGCGTCTCCGCGAAGGGCACGTTTTCGGCCCATATCGCGGCATCGAGCACCGGCCCGTTGCGCCAGTTGCGCGGCCGGCCCGGGCCCGCGTTGTAGGCGGCGGCGGCCAGCGCCATCGAGCCGTCGAAGTCGTCGAGCGCCAGCTTGAGGTAGGCCGTGCCGATCGTGATGTTGGTCTCGCGGTCGTTGATCTGGTTGGGCGTGAAGCCGGTCAGGCCGATCTTGTTGGCGGTCCACTTGGCGGTGGCGGGCATCACCTGCATCAGGCCCGAGGCGCCGACGCCCGAGCGCGCGTCCATGATGAAGCGGCTTTCCTGCCGGATCAGGCCGTAGACGTAGGCCGGGTCGAGTCCGATGTCCTGGCTCTTGCGCAGCACCGTGTCGTGGAAGGGCATGGGGAAGCGCTGGTCGATGTCGATCGCGCCCTTGGTGCGCTCGCTGGTGTTGATGCAGCGGTCCCAGACCTCACGCTGGCAGGCCAGGTCGGCCGCGGCCAGCAGCTCGCGGTCGCCCAGGCCGCCGGCGTCGTGCAGGTTGGTCGCGTAGTTCCACTCGCGCACCCCTTCGGGCCGCAGGCCGATCGCGATCGCGTAGAGCCCGCGGGCCAGCGAGGGGTTGTTGCGCGCGGCCTGTTTTTCCTCGGCGGTCAGCGGGGCGGGCTTGGTCGGCACCACGGCGCGCTGGCCCAGGTCCTCGAGCGCCAGCAGTTCGTAGAAGCCGCGCGTGCCGGCGATGGTCTCGAGCAGCGTACGGGCCTGCGCCTTGCGCTCGTCGCCGCCCATCGCGTTGAGCGCGCGGGCGCGCCAGTAGACCCAGGTGGGGTCGGCCTGCGCGGAGTCGCTCATGGCCGTGACCGACGCATTCACGTCCTTCCACTGGCCGGCGCGCAAGGCGGCGCGCACTTTCCAGCCCAGCATGTCGTCCGACAGGTCGCTGTTCTTCGTCACGTTGGCGAAGTAGGCATTGGCCTGCAACGACAGTTTGCCGGCCGACTGGCGGCCGATCGCGCCCCAGACCCAGTTGCGTTCCTCGGTGCTCAGCATCGGGCTCCACTTGCCCTCGAGCTGGGTGGCGGCCACGTCGGGATCGGCGATGGCGGTCTTGATCAGCGCCAGCACCACCATCTCCTTGCGCGCCTTCGAGGCGGCCATCACGGCGCCGGCCAGGAACTTCGGCGCACTGGCATTGACCTGGGCGAACACCGGCAGCGCATCGGGCTCGACCAGCCCGATGGCGTCGCGCGCTGCCTGCGGGCGGTTGGCCTCGATGGCCAGCCGCGCCTTTTTCCAGGCGGTGTCGGGCGGGAGCTGGCGCGCGGCCAGCAACTGGCCGGCCGCGGTCAGGCAGCCGTCGTCGGCCTCGCGCTGGCGCAGCCAGCCCTCGCGCACCTCCTCGACCTGGACCTTGGTGACGCCGCCGGTACGTTGCATGTCGGCCAGCGCCGCATAGCAGCGCACCTGCACGTCGTCGCGCATGCGGAAGCCGGCGTACATCGGGGCGAAGCTGTCCCAGTCGCGGCGCTTGCCGAGCAGCAGCAGCCAGTCGTTGCGCAGCCGGTCTTCCTGATAGCTGCCCGCATAGCGCGAGAGGAAATCCTGCACCTCCTGCGGGCTGGCGTCGTCCAGGCGCGCCTTGAGCTCCCAGTAGGCGGCCCAGGGTTCGAGCGCATGGCCGCGGGCCTGCGGCAACAGGCCTGCGAGGCGGGCCTTGTCGCCGCGCTGGAACGCCTGTTTCATCTGGACGAGCACGTCGTCGTTGGCGTTTTGCGCGCACGCGGGTTGAAAGATGGTTGCGGTCGCGAGAGCGACGGCGGCGAGGAGGTGGCGCCGGGGTGCCAGAATGCCAGGAACTTGCATCGGGGGATTATGGACAAGGCACACGATGGAAACGCGGCAGAAGGCCGCAAGGAAACGGCTGCTTTTTTCAAAGCGCAGCTGCGGGCCGCGCTGATCGAGCAACGCCTGGCGATGCCGGACCGCCTACAACGGTCCGATCTTTTGCAGCGCGTGATGCGCATCTGGCTGGTCGGACGGCCCGACACCGTGATCGGCGCCTACTGGCCGATCAAGGGCGAATTCGACCCGCTGCCGGCGCTGCATCGCTGGAAGGAAGACGGCGAACTGATCGACGAGCCGCACCGGCGCCGCATCGGCCTGCCGGTGGTCAACCGTGCCCACAAGACGCTGACCTTCCACTCGTGGTATCCGGGCTGCCCGATGGAAAACGATGCCTACGACATCCCCAAGCCCAAGGACACCGAGCTGATCGTGCCGACGCTGCTGTTCGTGCCCTGCCTGGGCTACAGCGCCGGCGGCTACCGGCTGGGCTACGGCGGCGGTTTCTACGACCGCACGCTGGCCTCGCTGGAGCCGCGGCCCTTCACGGTGGGGCTGGGTTTCACCGACGGCTTCCTGGAGAACCTCGAGCCCGAGGCGCACGACGTGCCTTTGGACGCCATCCTGAACGACAACGGCGTGGTCTGGCCGATCGGTTGACTCGCCCCCGGAGGGCTTCGCGCACTGCGTGTCGCTTTGCCTTCCCCATCAGGGGGCGACACAGGCGGCCCGGCAAAGCCGGTTCCTCTGCGTTCCTGGCCTGAAAACCTGATGCGCTGGGCTCAGTCCAGGTAATCGACGGTGTCGGGATCGGGCACTTCGCCGATGGTGGCTCGGGTGGTGGCCGCCTGTTGCTGCAGCCAGTCGCAGAAGGCCGTGATTTCGGGGCGCAGCGCGTTGCGCGGGCCGACCATGAGCCAGTAGGCCATGGGGGAGTCCAGCCGGTGCTGGGGCAGCACCTCCACCAGGTCGCCGTTGGCCAGGCTTTCCGCGATCAGCGAACTGCGTGCCAGCACCACGCCCTGGCCGGTCAGCGCGGCCTGCACCATCTGATAGGCATAGTTGAAGTAGAGCCAGCGCTTGGGTTGCGCACGGCTCTGGCCGTTTTCCTCGAACCAGCGCCGCCAGGTGAGCCATTCGAGATGCGAGCGATGGGCGTCGCCGGCCTCGATCAGCGTGAAGCCGGCCAGGTCGGCGGGCGACTTGATCGGCGGCCGGCTCTTGATGAGCCAGGGGCTGGCCACGGGCGTCAAGGTCTCGCCGAACAGCCGGATCGCCTCGCGCGGCATGTTCTCGGGCGGCGCGTAACGCAGCGCCATGTCGACGTCGGCCACGTCCAGGTCGACGGCCGTGTCGCTGGCGTCGATGCGGATGTCGATCTCCGGGTTGTCGCGCTGGAAGGCCTCGAGCCGCGGGATCAGCCACATCGATGCGAAAGACGCGAAGGTGGTGAGCGACACGCTCTTGCGCCCCGCGCTCTGGCGGATCTGCCGCACCGCGCCGTCGATGCGCGGCAGCGACTGCTGCACCGCCAGCAGCAGCTGCGCCCCCGCGCCGGTCAGCTCGACCGCCCGGGTGTGGCGCAGAAACAGCGCCACGCCGACCTCTTCTTCCATCGCCTGGATCTGCCGGCTGACAGCCGATTGCGTGAGCGCCATTTCCTCGGCAGCGGCACGGAAATTCAGGTGGCGCGCCACCGCCTCGAACGCCCGGAGGTGGCCGGCGGAGATCGGCCGGGTGCGCAGATGGGTCTGGGAGTGCTGCATGGATTGATGCGGTCTGGGAATCAGTAGCGTACTTCCATTTCATTGGACCGCCAATGCCGGGAGGCAGATGATTCATTCCCGAAGCGCGCAATCTGCGCCTTGGAGTAACCGCCCTCAGGAGTCCACCATGTCCGCCGTTTGCACCTCGCCATCGCTCTCTTCCCTGTCCTTGCCGTCCCAGGCCGCCGTGCCACCCGCCGTGCGCCGTGGGGCCTGGCAGCTGGCCGCCGGCCAGGCCCTGAGCCTGAAGGCCCAGGGCGACAGCGTGCTGAGCGTGCGCCAGGGCCGGATCTGGGTCACGCGCGACGCGACGGTCCAGCAGGCCACCGAGGATCTGGTGCTGGCGCCCGGCGAGACGCTCCGCGTGGCTTCGGGCCAGCGCGTGGTGATGGAGGCGTGGGACGGCTTCGGTGCCACCTACAGCTGGGACGCCGTCAACGCCGCCTGAGGACGTCCGACCGCCGCTGCGGCTTCAGCCGTGGACGTCGAAGCCCGGCTGCAGTGCCAGAAAGCGCTGCAACGCGGCGTCGCCGTCGAGCGATTGGATGCTCGCCATGTCCTCGGCGCCGTCGCTCTGCGCAAAACCCAGGTCGAAGCGCCGGTAGCGCCGTTCGGTGCGCGCACTCTCGTAGACCACCCGCAGGTCGGTGTGCCGCGCATCCTGCTGCAGGCGTTCCAGCAGCGTCAGGACCGCATCGCGCGGTCCCTCGATGTGCTGGCAAAAATGAATCCCGTCGAACACCAGCAGGCCGGTGATGTCGCGCTCGGTGTTGCGCCTGCGTGCCTGGGCCGCGATCTGGCCGACGACGGTCGGCGTCTGGTTGGGAGCGAGGACGCTGAAGTAGAGGAGTTCGTGGAGTGCTGGAATGGACATGGTGACGCGCGAAGCGTGCGGAGTCTAGGGAGCCTTGGTTCGCAATGAAATGTCAAAAGACACAGTCCAGGCGCCTATAGTCGGTGCGTGAAAATTGACGACAACGCACCGACCCCGCCGCCCCCGGAGCACTGTGCGCGAGCCTGTGACGGCTGCACGCTGCACGGCAACCCGGCCTTCCTGCCGACCTCGCCGGAAGAGTTGCGCACGATCGAGGATTTCCGCGTCGGCACGCGCACACTCGCGGCCGGTCAGGCGCTGATCGAGGAGCACATTCGCAGCCCGCAGCTGTTCACGCTCTACAGCGGCTGGGCCTTCCGCTACAAGACGCTCAACGACGGCCGTCGCCAGATCCTGAGTTTTCTGCTGCCCGGCGATTTCATCGGGCTGCAGGACGAGTTCGCCGAAGGCCAGACGCACGGCGTCGAGGCCGCCAGCGATGCGAGCTTCTGCGTGTTCGAGCGCGACCGGCTTTGGGACGTGTTCCATGCCCAGCCCAAGCTCGGCTACGACATCACCTGGCTCGCGGCGCGCGAGGAAAAGATGATCGACGACAACCTCGTGACCACCGGCCGGCGCAACGCGGGCGAGCGGGTGGCGATGCTGCTGATGCATCTGTACCGACGCGCCGAGCGCCTGGGCATGGTGCGCGATGGCTGGGTGGAGTTTCCCTTCAACCAGCAGCACATCGCCGACGCGCTGGGCCTGTCGCTGGTGCACACCAACAAGACGCTGCGACGGCTGCAGCGCCTGGGGCTGCACAAGCTCGACGCAGGCTGGCTGCGCATCCTGGAGCCGCACGCGCTGGAGACGCTGGGCGACTATTTCGAACGGCCGCTGCGGCGCGTGCCGCTCATTTGAGACCTGTGTCACGCCCGGCGGCAGCACGCGTGTGCCGCCGGGCGCGGCATCGCGTATCGTCGGGGCACCCTTCCGGACGGCGTTCGCAGCCGCACCGAGCCTTTCATCCTTCCCTCTCCCAGCCATCTTCCCGTGAAGCTTTTGTCCCGTCAGCGCCTGCGCCAGATCTTCATGGTGGGCGGCGTCGAGTCCTTGGGTGTGATCCTGAGCGGCATCGCCGGCCTGCTCATCGTGAACGTGTTGCCGAAGGAGCAGTACGCGGCCTACACCTTTCTGCTGGCCTGCATGGCGTTGATGATGGGCGTGACGGACCTCGGGCTGGCGCACTGCTGCCTGCCCGTGGTGGGACGCCGCAGCAACGATGTGCCGTGGGTCGTCGGTGCCTGCCATCACATCTTTCGCAAGCGTTGGCTGTTGCTGGCGGCCGGACTCGCGATCCTCGTTCCCTACTGGTACTACACCTCGCGCGAGCATGGCTGGACGGGCGCGGGCTACTGGCTGGCCTCGCTGATCGCGTTTGGCGCAGTGCTGCTCCAACTGCGTGAGCACTACGCCAACACCGTGATCCTGATCCTGGGCCATATCTCCACGCTGAACGGCATCGCCTTCGTTGCGCAAGGCGTGCGCATCGCCTTCGTGGTCTTGATCCTCATGCTGCCCATGTCGGTCTACTCGACCGCGGGCCTGATGGCTGCGGCCGGTGCGGCCAGTCTCGTGGCCCTGCTGCTCTATGCGCGCGCGTTCAAGGCGCATGGCCTTGCCGCGCACAGGCTCGATGCGGCGGATGGGCGGCGCGTCGATGCCCAGGTCATCCAGATCGCCAAGCCGCTCGTGATACCCGCCATCTTCTATCAGGTGCAGGGCGTCATCACGGTGTTCATCGTGTCGTTGTTCGGCACCGCCAACATGCTGGCCGAAGTGGGCGCATTCGGCCGCCTCGCCATGGCATTGGTGGTGGTCGACCGGATGGCCGGGATCCTGCTGTTCCCGGCCATTGCGCGCGCGACGGCCGGGCCGCAGTTCATCGCCGTGCTGGCTCGCGTCCATGGCGCCTATCTGCTGGCGATGACGCTGACCTTCATGACGTCCTTGCTGTGGCCGCAGTATTGGATCCTGCTGCTGGGTGAGCAGTACCGCAGCATGCAGCCCTACGTGTGGATGATGTTCCTCTCATCGATCCTGGCCAGTGCGGCAGGCTTCGCCTTTCATACGCTGACGGTGCGTGGTGCGACCGCGCGGCAGAGCCTGAGTGTCATCGCGACGCTGGCTGCTCAGGCGCTCTATCTCTGGTTGGTGGGCATCAGCGATCTGCCCTCGGTCCTGGGCTTCGCCGTGACGAGCAGCGCGGCCAGCTTCCTGTTCCAGTACAGCCTGCTGGTGGTCCGAGCCCGCGAGTGGCGAGTCGAGGTGACCTGAGCGAGCCGGACCTGCGTCAGCGGCTGCAGTAGAACCGGCCGATGACCGATGCGATGCGTATGGCCAGCCGCTTGCGGGCCAGCCGGCCGTCCGAAAGCGCCTTGAGGGGGCCGTCGGCATACTGAAAATAAACCTTTGCGGCGACGGACGGCGGCCGACCCAGGAGCGCGCTGCGGATGTGCTGCGCCTCCCACGGTTTGGGTGTGCCGATCGCGTGCGACAGGTGATAGCCACCGGGGCCGAAATCCATGGCCTCCTGTCCTGCGGTGTTGAGCGGCGCATCGTAGACGGTGATCGCGAAATTCATCGCGTCCTGGTCGGTCGAATGAAACAAGGCGTCTGCGCCGCCCGCCTTGATGTGTTTCAAACCCTGGTTGTAGTCCACCACCAGCGCGCAGAGCCGCTGCCAGAGTTCCAGGAACGCCAGGTTGTGGCGGGACAGCGCCACGAAGCCGCTGTTGTAGTAGCGATCAAGTTCGCACCGCGGGAAGATCTGATGCGTTGCAAAGAAAGCGTTCCATTGCAAGCGCTTGGGATGCCGGGGTGGCAACGACCAGTTGACATCCTCCACCATCGAGATGCCATCCTGGGTGATCCAGGGACTGAAGCTGGGCCATTTGCACTTCATGACGATGTCAGGGTCGAGGTACGCCACCGCATCTGTCTGCGGGTCATGCTTTTCAAACACCTCGCGCATGAAAGTGGGCTTGTAGTAGGCGAAATGCTGGTCGGTTTGAAGCGCAACCATGCACAGTCGGAGTGTCGGCGTCACTTGAAAATGGCCGGTCTCGGCGTTGTAGTTCGCAGCGCCCGTGACCCACGTCGGCAACTCGCCCCGATAACCCACCCACATCGAACCGCTGTAGCCGGATGCGATCAGGGAGTTTGCCAAGGCGGCGACCCCGACATGGTAGGTGCCCTCGAAAAGCGTGCAGAAAGAGATGTTCATGAGGTGCGGTTGTGGCGTCGCGATTGTAAACAAAGGTTCTCTTTTTTTCTGAACCCACGAATACATATCCCCCTGAGTGTGCAAGATGTTGCGGTTTCAGGCCTTTGAAATCTGGCGCGTCGATAATTCTTGCCAACTTTGACGCAACAGACCCAGCAAGCAATGATCCAGATGGCAAAAGAGAAGAGCGATCCCGTCGATGTCGTGGTGATGGCGGCCGGCAAGGGCACCCGCATGAAGAGTGCCCGCCCCAAGGTGCTGCACCGCCTGGGCGGCCGGGCCCTGGTGGCGCGGGTGCTCGACACCGCGGCGCACCTCGGTGCGCGCCATGTCGTGGTCGTCACCGGCCATGGCGCCGAGGCGGTCGAGGCGGCCATCGGGGCCGAGTTCGCCGACATGATCCCGCGCTTCGCGCGCCAGATGCCGCAACTCGGCACCGGGCACGCCGTGCTGCAAGCCGTGCCGCTCCTGCCGGACGACGGCACGGTGCTGGTGCTGTCGGGCGATGTGCCGCTGATCGGCGAAGACACGCTGCGTGCATTGGTCGCGGCCAGCGCGGGCGAACGGCTGGCGCTGCTCACCATCGAGTTCGACGACCCCACCGGCTACGGACGCATTCTTCGCGCACCCGATTCGGGCCAGGTGCAGGCCATCGTCGAGCAGAAGGACGCCAGCGATGCGCAACGCGCCGTGCGCGAGATCTACAGCGGCATCATGGCCGTGCCGGCGCGGCTGCTCAAGCCCTGGCTGGCGCGCCTGGACAACCGCAATGCCCAGGGCGAGTACTACCTGACCGACATCGTCGGCTTCGCGACCGCCGACGGCGTGCCGGTGGTGGCGCACCGCATCGACGACGCGGCGCAGGTGGCCGGCATCAACAGCCCGGCCCAGCTCGCGGCGCTGGAGCGCGTGCTGCAGTTGCGGCAGGCCGATGCGCTCATGACCGCCGGCGTGCGGCTCGGCGACCCCGCGCGCTTCGACCTGCGCGGCACGCTCGCCTGCGGCGCCGACGTCGAGATCGACGTCAATTGCGTCTTCGAAGGCGCGGTGTCGCTGGGCGATGGCGTGCGCATCGGCGCCAACTGCGTGATCGCCAATGCCCGCATCGCGGCCGGCGCGGTGATCCATCCCTTCACCCACATCGACGGCGAGAAAGCCGGCGTGACTGTCGGGCCCGATGCGCGTGTCGGCCCGTTTGCGCGGCTGCGCCCCGGGGCACAGCTGGGCGCCGAGGTGCACATCGGCAATTTCGTCGAGGTCAAGAACTCGACACTGGCCGCCGGCGCCAAGGCCAACCACCTCGCCTACCTGGGCGACGCCACGGTGGGCGAGCGCGTCAACTACGGCGCGGGCAGCATCACCGCCAACTACGACGGCGCGAACAAGCACCGCACCGTGCTCGGCGACGACGTGCACATCGGCAGCAATTGCGTGTTGGTGGCGCCCGTCACCATCGGCGCGGGAGGCACCGTGGGCGGCGGCTCGACCATCAGCAAGAGCACCGAGCCCGGCGCGCTGACCGTGGCGCGCGGGCGGCAGACCAGCTTTCCGAACTGGCAGCGGCCGCAGAAGAACAAGGGCTAAACCTGCTCCTGCGGGAAGAGCGGCAGGCGCGGGTCGAACTTCGCGCGCTTGACCGAGAAGAAGGCCTTGACGTTGCGCACGTTGGCGTCGGCATTGAACAGCCGTTGCGCCAGCGCCTGGTAGCCGGGCATGTCGCGCGCGATCACCACCAGGATGAAGTCCGGTCCGGGCGACACGCGCCAGCACTGCTGCACCGCATCGTCGGCGACCGCGCGCGCCTCGAAGGCATCGAGCGAGGCGGCGTCCTGGCGGTCCAGCGAGATCTCGGTCAGCGCCTGCAGGCCGTGGCCCAGCAGCGGCGCGAGCCGATCGGCGGAGAGCAGGGCGACCTGGCGCTCGATCATGCCGGCGGCACGCAGGCGCTGGACGCGGCGCATGCAGGTGGGCGGCGAGATGTGGACGCTGCCCGCGAGTTGCTGGTTGGTCTGCAGCGCATCGTGCTGCAGCGCGTCGAGTAGCCTCAGGTCGATGAGGTCAAGGGATATTTCTTCCATGATTTCAGCGTTTGAGAAATATAATTTCTTAGTCAAGATTTTTGGCAATTTTATTTCAATTTCAATCAAATATTGACGCCAAATAAATATCGCACAAGCCTACGATCGCGTCCTTCCCAGCTCCATTCAAAGGCCCTCCCATGTGTGGCATCGTCGGCGCAGCTTCCCACCGCAACATCGTCCCGGTCCTGGTTCAGGGCCTTCAACGGCTCGAATACCGTGGTTACGACTCCTGCGGGGTGGCCGTTCATGCAGGCAACCTGACGCGGACCCGCACGACCTCGCGCGTCGCGGACCTGGTCACCCAGGTGCGCGATGACCATGTCGAAGGGCTGACCGGCATTGCCCACACCCGCTGGGCCACCCATGGCGCGCCGGTGGTGCACAACGCCCATCCGCACTTCAGCTACGGCCCCGGCGAAGCCGCGGACAGCGCCAAGGCGCCCCGCGTGGGGCTGGTGCACAACGGCATCATCGAGAACCATGAAGTGCTGCGTGTCGCGCTGCAGGCCAAGGGCTATGTGTTCTCGAGCCAGACCGACACCGAAGTCATCGCGCACCTGATCGACAGCCACTACGACGGGGACCTGTTCGAGGCGGTCAAGGCTTCCGTGCGGCAACTGCATGGCGCCTATGCGATCGCGGCCATCTGCCGCGACGAGCCGCACCGGGTGATCGGCGCGCGCGCCGGCTCGCCGCTGATCCTGGGCGTGGGGGCCGACGGCACCGAGAATTTCCTGGCCAGCGACGCCATGGCATTGGCCGGCGTGACCGACCAGATCGTCTATCTGGAAGAGGGCGACGTGGTCGACCTGCAGCCGGGCAAGTACTGGATCGTCGACCGCGATCACAAGGCGGTCAGCCGCACCGTGCGCACAGTGCTGGCCCACAGCGGCGCGGCCGAACTCGGCCCCTACCGCCACTACATGCAGAAGGAAATCTTCGAGCAGCCGCGCGCCATCGGCGACACGCTCGAGGGCGTGCAGGGCATCGTGCCCGAGCTGTTCGACGGCGTCGGCCAGGACGGGGCCACCGGCGCCAGCGCGCACCGCGTGTTCCAGGCCATCGACAAGGTGCTGATCCTGGCCTGCGGCACCAGCTACTACAGCGGCTGCGCGGCCAAGTACTGGCTCGAAAGCATCGCGAAGATCCCGACCCAGGTCGAGATCGCCAGCGAATACCGCTACCGCGATTCGGTGCCCGATCCGAAGACGCTGGTCGTGACCATCACGCAGTCTGGCGAAACGGCCGACACGCTCGCCGCGCTCAAGCACGCGCGTTCGCTGGGCATGGAGCACACGCTGACCATCTGCAACGTCGCCACCAGCGCCATGGTGCGCGAGTGCAAGCTGGCCTACATCACGCGCGCCGGCGTCGAGATCGGCGTGGCATCGACCAAAGCCTTCACGACGCAGCTGGCCGGCCTGTTCCTGCTGACCCTGGCGCTGGCGCAGGCCAAGGGCCGGCTCAGCGAAGCTGAAGAGGCGCGCTACCTGAAGGAGATGCGCCACCTGCCGGTCGCGTTGCAGTCGGTGCTGGCGCTGGAGCCGCAGATCATCAGCTGGGCCGAGGACTTCGCCCGCAAGGAGAACGCGCTGTTCCTGGGCCGCGGCCTGCACTATCCGATCGCACTCGAAGGTGCGCTCAAGCTCAAGGAAGTCACCTACATCCACGCCGAGGCCTACGCGGCCGGCGAGCTCAAGCACGGCCCGCTGGCGTTGGTGACCAGCGAGATGCCGGTGGTCGCGGTGGCGCCGAACGATGCACTGCTGGAAAAGCTCAAGAGCAACCTGCAGGAAGTGCGCGCCCGTGGCGGCGTGCTCTACGTGCTGGCCGACGGCGATGCCCGCATCGAGAGCAGCGAAGGCATCCACGTGATCCGCATGCCCGAGCACTACGGCGCGCTGAGCCCGCTGCTGCACGTCGTGCCACTGCAGCTGCTGGCCTACCACACGGCCTGCGCCCGCGGCACCGACGTCGACAAGCCGCGCAATCTGGCGAAGAGCGTGACGGTGGAGTGAGCGGGGCGGGCTTGTGTGGTGGCTGTTCCTTGCCATCAATGTCTGAGACGGCGCATTGAAGTCCGAGACGCGGCATCAAAGTCTGAACCAACAGTACAAGCTTCTTCGTTGGCGCCAGCGCGCTCGGTAGACCCCTTCCGGCTGATTGCGGACATTCTGTGAGGCAGATTGAACGACTGCTCCGCCGCACCTGCGCCGTTCGTGCATGCCTGAGCTCGTGCCGCAATCACGGATCGTCTTCACGTCAATGCTGATCGCAGGGTGGCGGCCCAACACTCCATGGCTTGCCTTCATGGCCACGATCGCGATCGCGGACGGAGGCGACGACACACCTTATGTTGTTACAGTGACGCACCCGGACCAAGGCACCAGAGATCGGCGGGAGGAGATGGGCTTCTTCGATGGATGGCACACATGCATCGATCAGCTTTCGGACTTCGCCATGACGCTGCATCCCAGGGATGGTGACCGATGAGTCTTTACAGCGGGACCTGCAATCGACGCAGCACGCTAACGGCCGCCGCACTGCTGACTGCGGCTGCGGGCGCTGCAACCACTTTTCATTCAAATTCGGGCTGGACGGGACGTGGACGCGTCAAAGCCACTTGGCCTTCTTGAAGCCAACGAACAGGAAGAGGCAAGACACTGCCATCAGCCCGATCACTACCCAGTATCCATACGCCGTATTCAACCCCGGCATGTTCTTGAAGTTCATGCCGTAGATGCCAGCGATCGTCGCCGGCACGGCCAGGATCGCGGCCCCGGCCGCGAGCTGGCGGGTGATCACCCCCATCCTCTGCGCCTCCAGGAGGCTGCTGAACTCGAACACCGTCGTCAGGACCTGCAGCAGGCCGTCAACCATGGACTGCACACGATCGACGTGGTCGGCGACATCGCTGAAATACGGCCTCACCTCGGCGCCGATGCAGGGGTAGTGCCCGCGGACGAGTTTTCTGACCAGTTCACCCATGGCGCCGAGGGTGCGCTGGAATCGGGTGAGCTCGACTCTCAGTGCAAAGATCCGGGCGACCTCTTTCCGTCCAAGAAAGTCGTCCAGCGACCGTCTCTGCATCTCCAGGACGTCGTCCTCGATCATTTCAAAGATGGGCAGGTACCGGTCGACAATGCGGTGCAGGATCGCATGCAGCACGTAGTCGACGCCCTTTCCGGTGAGCGCCGTCGACGCCTCGAGTTGCTCGCGGAGGTTGCCCAGCGTACCCGCGTTGCCGTGACGTACGCTGATGAGATGGTTGTGTCCGGTGAAGATCGCCGTCTTGCCGTAGCTGATCTGGTCGCCGATCAGCTCGGCGGTCTGAGTCACGATGTACAGCTCATCGTTGTAGACCTCGAGCTTGGGCGGGCACAGCGGGTGCATCGCGTTGTCGACGGCCAACGGATGCAGCCGGTAGGTCGTTTTGAGCGCGTGTAGCTCGTCGGCGTTGGGCTCCTGCAGCGCGATCCAGCAGAAGCCCGAGCGGCCCGCGTCCAGCTGGACGTGCTCGTCGAGCGCGATCTCCCGGACCCGCTTGCCTTCGTTGTAATAGTAGGCGGCGAGGACGCTCACTGTGGATCACCAGCGTCCTGGCGCTTCGGCAGAATCCAGTCGGCACGGGGGAAGTGGCAGGTGTAGCCATCCGGCCGCTTCTCCAGGTAGTCCTGGTGCTCCGGCTCGGCCTCCCAGAAAGCGCCGACCGGTTCCACCTCGGTGACCACCTTGCCATTCCACAGTCCGGAGGCGTCCACATCGGCGATCGTTTCCTCGGCGACGCGCTTCTGCGCCGCGTCGACGTAGTAGATGGCAGACCGGTAGGAGAGCCCACGATCGTTGCCCTGTCGGTTCTTCGTCGTTGGATCGTGGATCTGGAAGAAGAATTCCAGGATGTTCCGGTAGCTCGTCACCGCCGGGTCGAAGATGATCTCGATCCCCTCGGCGTGCGTGCCGTGATTGCGATAGGTCGCGTTTGCCACATCGCCGCCGGTGTAACCCACTCGCGTCGAGATGACGCCGGGCCGCTTGCGGATCAGGTCCTGCATGCCCCAGAAACAACCGCCGGCCAGGATGGCTTTTTCGTGATTCATCAGATGTTCTCCACTTGGTCGAGATAGGCGCCGTATCCCTCGGCGGCCATCTGGTCGCGATGGATGAAGCGCAAGGATGCAGAGTTGATGCAATAGCGCAGCCCCCCCCGGTCCGCGGGGCCGTCGGGGAACACATGGCCCAGGTGGCTGTCGCCGTGCGTCGATCGCACCTCGGTGCGCACCATGCCGTGCGCGGTGTCACGCAGTTCGTTCACGTGGGCCGGCTCGATGGGCTTGGTGAAGCTGGGCCAGCCGCAGCCCGAGTCGTATTTGTCGGACGATGCGAACAAGGGCTCGCCTGAGACGATGTCGACATAGATGCCCGGCTCCTTGTTGCCCAGGTACTCGCCGGTTCCGGCGCGTTCGGTCGCGCTTTCCTGCGTCACCAGAAATTGCTCTCGGGTCAGAGACGCAATGGCTTCAGATGTCTTGCGGTAGTCGGGCATGCGAGTTCTCCTGTAAAGGTGCGCCTTGGGTGGCATGAGTCCGAGAGATTGGGATCATCGGGAAAATGGCAAGCGGATGGTCGATGGGCCGGGACTTGGCAACTTGACGACTGGCGCTGCGCGCTCGCAACGCTCCATTCAGACCTTCGAGCCTACGTGAATCAAGCGCGAGGCCGATCCGACGTTGGCATCTCCTGCTGCCAAACATCACCGAGCCGCGCGAGTGCCGGAAACGGTCTGGGACTTGTCGCACGCCAACGCGCGGTCGACCGGGCAGCTTTCACACGCCTTTGGATCGCACAGGCGGCAGACCGCGTATGCCTGGTCGAGATCTTGGACAAAGTTCGCGAGGAACTTCTCAGCGATCTTGCCGAACGACTCTCGTTCCCGTTGCCCTGCGCCCGGTTTCGAAGCGATGCGTCTCTAGACGGAATTGCGTCGCAAATCGAACGATTCGTACGCAGGCGTTCGCACCTTGAGCAGGCGCAATAGCAAGAGGCAGAATGCGGCCAGAACCGGATGTTCGCCTGTGCGGCAGAATTCGGCCAGTACCGGACGTCCAAGACATTTGCCGGGCGTGGCTGCATCAAGGTGCACAAGGAGACCAACTGTGGATGTGACAATCTCGCTCGATGACCTCGTTGAAGAACAGGAAGTCATCAGGCTCTATCAAGCCAATGATTGGTCGTCCGCAGAAAAGCCGGTGCAGCTCTTGGCTGCGTTGAGAGGGTCTCATTCCTTGGTGACGGCGCGTGTCGCGGGCGAGCTTGTGGGGCTCGGAAACGCGATCTCTGACGGACACTTGGTTGTGTACTTTCCACACATGCTTGTGCTGCCTCGCCTGCATGGGCACGGCATCGGCCGAAAAATGATGGAAGCACTACTGGCGAAATACGGAGGCTTCCATCAACTCATGCTCACGGCAGACGGCCTAGCCGTCGAGTTTTACAAGCAACTTGGCTTTGAGCGAGCCGGCCGCACGGAGCCAATGTGGATGTACGCAGGCGCGGAGCACTGACGCCTGCCGACCAAGACCAGACGCTCGCAGCCAACCAATGAAACATGCCTGCCCTCGTTGCCAAGAACTGAGCATCTCCGGCCTTGCTAAGCGCTGGTCGGACCGCGGCTTTCCTGCGAAGTGTGAAAAATGCGGCTGCCTATCGCACGTACTAGCAAGTACATCCAGCGGCATCGTCATGGGAACGTTTCTAGTCCTCATTGGGTCCATGGTTGCGGCCGCCGGCGCCATGTCCTATTCCCTTGCCGTGAGCGGCGTCTGCTTGAGCGTCGCTTTCAACATGTGGGCATGGAGGCGAGCAGTGCTGATCCCCATTGCCAAGGAGAACGTGGACAACGCGAGGGCCGTGGGCTGGGTTCTCACGGGTGTATACGCGCTCATTGCGATGTTTGGGAGTTAAGTCAGAATTCGGCCAGAAGCGGACTTCCACCTCCACGCCAGACTTCTTACCCGTGACACCCATTGTTCACCTCGTCGGTCCTGGCGGCTCTGGCAAGACTTCCGCGGGCCCGCTCTTGGCTCAGCGGCTCGGCTGGCAGTTCGTCGACCTCGACGAGCGCTTCATGTCACGCGAAGGCAGCATTGGCGCGTCCATCGAGGCGTCCGGCTACCGCGGCTATGCGAAGCGGAACATAGCTGTGTATCGCGCGGTCAAGCGCTCACTGGTAGGCCCGACGGTTCTGGCCCTCTCGTCTGGATTTCTGACGTACCCCGAGGACGTTGACGCCGAGTATCCGGCGCTCCGTCGTTACATCGAAGGCGACGCATCGACCGCGCTGCTGCTGCCCGCATTTGAGCTCGAAGCATGCGTGGAAATCATCGTGCGGCGACAACTCTCAAGGCCCTACCTCCCTGGAAATCGAGCAAGCGAGGAGCGACGGATACGGGAGCGGTTCCCAATGTTCATGGCGTTGCCCTGCGCCCGGTTTCGAAGCGATGCGTCTCTAGACGAAATTGCGTCGCAAATCGAACGATTCGTACGCAGGCGTTCGCACCTTGAGCAGGCGCAATAGCAAGAGGCAGAATGCGGCCAGAACCGGATGTTCGCCTGTGCGGCAGAATTCGGCCAGTACCGGACGTCCAAGACATTTGCCGGGCGTGGCTGCATCAAGGTGCACAAGGAGACCAACTGTGGATGTGACAATCTCGCTCGATGACCTCGTTGAAGAACAGGAAGTCATCAGGCTCTATCAAGCCAATGGTTGGTCGTCCGCAGAAAAGCCGGTGCAGCTCTTGGCTGCGTTGAGAGGGTCTCATTCCCTGGTGACGGCGCGTGTCGCGGGCGAGCTTGTGGGGCTCGGAAACGCGATCTCTGACGGACACTTGGTTGTGTACTTTCCACACATGCTTGTGCTGCCTCGCCTGCATGGGCACGGCATCGGCCGAAAAATGATGGAAGCACTACTGGCGAAATACGGGGGCTTCCATCAACTCATGCTCACGGCAGACGGCCTAGCCGTCGAGTTTTACAAGCAACTTGGTTTTGAGCGAGCCGGCCGCACGGAGCCAATGTGGATGTACGCAGGCGCGGAGCACTGACGCCTGCCGGCCAGAACCGGCCGTTCACCTCTGCGGCAGAATTCGGCCAGGAGCGGACTGTCGCTACGGCCTCTGTTTTCCCGGAGCACGGCCGGAATGTATGCCGCCGCCTCCTTTTCACCCCGATGACGAGCCACATTCGAATCAGCGTTTCGCATCAAACGCTCCATCTACATGATGGTGAAGGTGCGCGGGCCTACCGAATTTCCACCGCCGCGAATGGGGTGGGATGCGAAGCCGATTCGTTCCGAACCCCTAAGGGACTGCACCGGGTGCGCCTGAAAATTGGTGAGGGTTGCCCTTCCAAGACCGTTTTCGTGGGGCGCAGGCCGACAGGCGAAATTCTCTCGGAAGAGCTTCAACAGAAATGGCCCAAGCGTGACTGGATTCTGTCTCGTATCCTCTGGCTGGACGGGCTGGTGACCGGCCTGAATCGCGGTGGTTCCGTGGATACCCTGAGACGCTACATCTACATCCACGGCACCGCCGACGAGCATACGCTCGGCGTGCCCAGCTCTCACGGCTGCATTCGCATGGCGAACTCGGACGTAATCGACCTCTTTGGTCTCGTCAGCATCGGAAGCCTGGTGACGGTCGAAGACTAAACTTTATGTATAGGACGGCATCCGGCCAAAAGCGGACATGTCCTCGAACCTGTAGCTAGAATCGGTCAAGCGCCGATCTCCGGTCTGGGGTGCTTCCCGAGCAGACGGCTGAACAAAGGCTCGTTTGATGAGCAGTCTATGACCTCACCTTTAGTGCTTCCCGGGTCCGGTATCTTCCATTGTGTCAACGGAGTCTTCTACCGGGCAGTGGATCCTATGTTCTTGGATGGAGCCCTAGGGGGATCGAGGGCGGCTGGTCGATACTCAACTGCTGAGCAGCCTACGCTTTACCTTAGCTCTTCAAGAGAAGGCGTAGAGGCAGCAATGACGGCGCACCGTAACGAACGAGCTCCCGAGCTGAAGGTTGTAAGCGTCGAGGTAGTTTCCAGTCGGATCTTTGGACCTGCGAGATGTAGCAGCGTGCAGGGAAGCCGAGATCGACCTGCAAGATGCGATCGCGCCATGGCAAGAAGTCGTTGCCCAGGGAAAAAAGGCTCGTTCCTGGCGTGTTCGCGATTAAGTTCTTTCGGCTGGAGGAATCGGATTGATCGATCCCTCCCGTAAAGGTCCAGGCCTCTGGCACTTGGTCTTGTTTGCCTGGAACCTCGATTCTGATTCTGCGCGGGTACGCTTGCTGGGCTAGTGCAGCGGTGTCCGCTTCGGGTACAAACGCGTCGGCGATCCTGTGGCAGGATTCGGCCAGAAGCGGACTTACCACTTGACGGCAGGATCAGCGCTCGAGAACAGCGTTCGGCGGCTGCATGAACTCGATGGTCGCGCCATCAGGGCCAACGACGTAGATCACCCGCGTTCCAGCCCGCGCACCACCCGCGATCGGCTGCGGCGTGCCTTGTGCCTTCCAGCCATAGGTGGCGATCCGCGCCAAGAGCGCGTCGATGTCATCGACTACGAGCGCGAGATGCGCAAAGCCTGGGTCGAAAGGCTTGGCCGGTGCGCTCGGCCGGTCTACGCCCTGATACTCCAGGATTTCGATCGTCTGATTTGCCAGCGACACGATTGCGATGCGTACCTTCGCCCCATGCGCACCCGTCACTTGGCCGAGAAACTCGCCCCCCATCTCGCCCGTGCGCACGAGTTGCGCCCCAAGCCCATCAAGCCAAAACCGAAGCGCCTCATCGAGGGAAGCGACCGCGAAGCCGACGTGGTCGGCACAGCGCACCTGGAAACTTGCATGTTCGCTCATACGGACGATCCTACCGGCAACGGGCTGTTCGTCTGCTACGGGCCCAAACTCGCCGGCGATCCTGTGGCAGGATTCGGCCAAAAGCAGAACTTCCCAGCGATTAACCAATGCAAATACTTCGAACGGAACGACTGATACTTCGACCGTACGAGCACGCCCTTCGCGGCGCATTCTTGACGTGGATGGAAGATGTCCCCATGGAAGCTTTCCTAAGCCGCTCGCTTCCTGGTATGCCAAGAGGTGAGCATCTTTTTGATGGCTTCGTTCGCCGTTGTTCTGCGGCTCTCCCACATGCGCGTGCTTGGGCGGTGACTTGGGCTTCAGATGAGGATCTCGTAGCCCATGTCGAATGCAAGGCGACGACGAAGACGTCTGACGAGGAGCTTGAGCTTATCTATGCTGTGCGCACCGGCCACGAAGGAAGTGGCATAGCCACGGAGGCAGTCACAGCAATCGCCTCCGGACTTCTTACCGCTGGCGTCGACGTCGTTGCCTACATCAATCCTGCCAACGGCGCCTCGCGACGCGTCCTGCAGAAAGCTGGATTTGTCCAGGGCGCAGACACAGTTTCGGGGCAGGGGGAGCGATGGGCTCTAGCCTGTCAGCAGGTGCTGCCCGCCAGCACATGAGCGTCCAGCCGCGCAAGAAGGACAGAATTCGGCAAAACCGGCGACGCGCCTGGCTGACCACGTTCGCCATCGACATGGGCTTCTGCGGGACCGTGAAAACGGATGGCATTGGACAGGCGACCTCGCAAAAAGTACAAATCATCACATCGACTCGGATTAATTCCCCTGCCGTGCAGTCCAAGAAGGAGATACCTCAAGTGCCGATTGAGTACCGGTTTCGATTTTCAGTGCATCATCTCTGGGCGTCTCTTCAACGCTATACGCGGCAAATCTGGTGGATACTCCCCCTTTTTAAGATTCGATGGCTGTTAGGGCTCTCTTGTGTACCGGCTCTGATCATCTTGGCCAACAAGGCTATGGGCTTAGCGGTAGTTTTGGGCTGCCTATTTATGGTGGGCGTTCTCTTGGCGGGCTGGCCTCCCTCACTAAGCATCTGGATTCTTCGCAGAAGATTCCAAAAAAGCCCGTTCTACAACGACGAGATCACTTTTTCTCTGTCCGAGAGCGGAGCGCACGTCCTAGGTCGAGGCAGTGAATTGCGCATTGGTTGGGCGGTCTTCACAAAAGCTCGTCGTTTTGCTGACGGTCTCATGCTGTTCCAAGGGCCGAATGTTTTCAACTGGCTACCAGACACAGCCGCCGCCACAGTAGAAGATATTGCAGCGGCGCAGAAGCTCGCACGTTCTCAAATCCAAGATTATCGCGAGGTCTAGAGCAACTCGGGCTTGGATAGCTGTGTCGCACAGCAAAGGAACATTGAAGAGCGCAATGCGAACGACCGCTATGGAGGAAGTTTTAGACCCGGTTTGAGCCCGCTTACGAGGTCAGTGCGACCGGCTACAGTCGGCTGGATAGATCAGTTGAATGGCCCCCCGGAACTCTCCGGTTGGGGCGTAGGCCCGCAGTTGCTCCTCGTCGGTTGCCATGAGCTCGCGCATGACGAGATTGACGTCTTTCGTTCGCTCGGTGGCATAGTCCTCGCCGTCGTGCAGGCGCACCTCGAAGCCGGCGGCGATCAGGGCGGTGGCGGCGTGGCGTACGACCGCGCGCTCCATCAGGATTCGGGCGGTGATGCGTTCGTCGTCGATCTTGGCCTTGGCCAAGTAGACGACGTCGTCGGTGGCGGGGGTAAGGGTGGTCATCGGATTTCTCCTCGAATGGCGCGCCCCACGGGCCAGCCCAGCCCGGGCTTGAGTGTGTGGACGAGGGTCGGCGATGGCGTGCCCTCGCGGCGGGCCTGCTCTTGCTCGGCCCACGAGCCCTTCCAGGGCGTGATCGGCGTCTGCTTGCCGTTGGTGAATGGTCCGTAGCCCATAGGGCCTCCTCAGACCCACGCGGGACTCATGTCGGTGTCGGGGAGCCCGCGCAGGAACGCGAGCACGGCAGGGGGCACGTCGACGCGCAACCAGGCGCCGCCGTACCGGTAGCCGTTGTCGGGGTTCAAGCCGGCTTCGCGCAGCGTGTGGCGGGCCCAGTCGTAGTGGCTAACCCTAGGGACCGTAGCTTGCAGGCCAGAAGTAACCCCTATATCTTCTCGTTACCTGGTGTAAGTAACAGGATTCTCGCCAATTACATCTTCAGTCCGTAAGGTGCTCATGAACTTCTCTCGCAACTTTGATTGCTGTAGCGGACACGCCCGCACAAACTTTAAAATTGCGGAAGAGATTTTGCGCAGAAAGGTGACAGCAAATCAACCATACAGATGAAATGCGGAAGCCCTGTGGCAAAGGATAGTTTTTGCAAGCGAATTGACACCGGATTATTGGGAAACCCCAGCCCGAACCAAAGAGGCGGCGTGACAATCAACGTTGAGCAGTGTGATCAGGTCGAGGAATGGACTTAAAAGCCGGGATCTGGTCAATTTCTAACCATGTTGCTTTTTAGAGGAGGTACGCTCGAATCTATTAAATACGGCCCCAGGATTCCCTAAACACTATTTCGGAGATGAATGTGAAGAAAATTTTAAGTCTCATTTTTCTGGTTCTCGGATTTTCGATCTCAAAAGGGGCTTACCTTTGACCTGAACGGAAGCTGGCCGCGACAATGGGCGTGTGCACGTCGTAGAGACACTGAAGTTTAAGACATCAGACGACATGAGCCCGCCAGATCGCCGGAACTCAAACCCTTAACAGCCACTTGAAATATCCTGCGCAAACGAAGCGCGGGACTACCTCGCCTTTCGAAGATTTTTGCAGTTTTGGCTGTCCTTTCCGAAAATTCCCGATTCGCACTGTTTTTTGACGTAGTTGTACGTGCTGTCGTCATTCTTGATTTCACTGAATGAGAACGCGTTGCTTTTTTGCTGATCATTGACGACCAGTTTCAAGCCAAAATACGCAATAACCAGCACTGCAAAAATGACAAGCGCGATCACCTTAATATTTTTCATATTATTTCCTGATAGTGGGTGAGCAATAGGCTCCGAACGTCGGAGTGAAGCGGCGGCCCAGCCGTCCGCCTTGAACGAGATGTTAGACGGCACTGTTGCCGAGGTTAAGGTGCATCGGTTGATGCTTGCAAGGCCGAGCCCTCCCGTAATGCTTCTGGTGCACCAATGGCGACGAAGCCAACACCTGAATAGAGACGCCATGCGGCAGAATCGGCAACGGTCGCGCTGAGACATACAGCGCCCGCACCAAGGGTACGCGCCCACGAAATCGACTCGGCCAAAAGGGAACGCGCGTGACCGTTGCCGCGATGCTGCGGTTGCGCCCACATCTGGAAAATATGGACGATCATGGAGTCGCTGGCGCCAACTTTGGTCCACGCAAGGCCGACTTGCTGTGTACCCGACAGTTCACTGGGCATGACTGGCAGGACTTCCTACGCGACCACAAGCTGATCTCCAGCATGAGCCGTCGCGGCAACTCCCACGACAGCGCGGTGGCCGAGAGCTTCTTCCAGTTGCTCAAGCGCGAACGCATCCGCCGCCAGATCTATCCAACGCGAGATGCCGCAAAGGCCGATGTCTTCAACTACATCGAGATGTTCTACAACCCAAAGCGGCGCCACGGCACTGCCGGAGATACTTCGCCCGTAGAGTTCGAACGACGCCATTCCCAACGGCTCAAAAGTGTCTAGGAAATCCGGGGCGATTCAAGGACGCCGTCTACCGGGTGTCCGAAGGTCGTTCGAGGCTGACGCGCAGTTCGATTGGTGCAGCCCCGATGGCCTGCTGGTCCGCGTGGTGGCGGGCTCATTCCATGAAACCGATTCGAACGAAGGGAGCTTCGAGATGGCTTCCATGCAAGCCCTTGGCAAAGCGCTGACGTCGCTGGGCTGAGCGTATTGGGTGTCCGCTTCGGAGCAAGGCGTACAGCCGCTTTGGGCCCAAAGCTGTCCTACAGATTCCTCCAAAGCAGCCATCGGCGCTACTGCACCTTCCCGGATCGACGCTTAAGCGGCGCGGCCTTTCGAGGACGGAGGCGCGGCCCGCTCACAAGGGCCGGTGCCGGTGCGTCATGTTGCGGAAAGTGCTGGGGCTGCCCATAATGCGAGCCATTCTTATTTAGGTACCGGCCCTTGATCGGCCCTGTGCGGATCGTGAACCCCCTGCCTC
>NZ_JBPJZF010000010.1:0-171087 GCF_051216515.1 Variovorax frigidus | reverse complement strand
CCGCTTCGGCCCGGTGAGCATCGGCGTGATGGTGCTGGCCCACGGCCTGATCGGCTACGGCCTGGTCTCGGGCCTGGGCGGGCATGCGCTCGAGCTGATCAAGAAGCCGATGGAGGCGACCATCATCACCGAGGTCAAGCTGCCGCCGCCGCCGCCTCCTCCCCCGCCACCGCCGCCTCCCAAGAAGATCGTGCGGCAGGAAGTGGCGAAGGTGCCACCGCCACCGCGGCCGGCCTACGTGCCGCCGCCGGCCGTGACGCCGCCCGTGAGTTCGGCGCCCGCGATCACCGCGGTGCAGAGCACGCAGGCCGTGCCTCCGCCGCCGGCTGCGCCGCCCACGCCGCCGGCACCGCCCGCACCCCCGAAGGCGACCACCACCGACATCGCGGTGGCCTGCCCCAAGCAGGTGGCGCCGCAGATGCCGCGCAAGGCGCTGGACGAGGGCGTCAACGGCGTGGTCACGGCCGAGGCACGCATCAAGGGCGGTCATGTGACGGAAGTGCGCGTGCTCTCGGGGCCGCGGGTCTATCACAGCGCGGTGCGCGCGGCCATGATGAAGTACGAGTGCCAGACCACCGGCGATGCCGAACTCCTGGCCACGCAGGAGTTCATCTTCAAGTTCGAGTGAGAACGTGTGAATGAAGCCGAACGAGCGCCCCGATCTTCGGGGCGCTCGGCGCAGAAGTTCTACACCTCCAGCGGCCACTTCGGCCGCTGTACTTTTTGGTAGGGCAAGGTCCGAAGGTCCAGCGTCACGCTGCCCGGCGCACCGGCATAGATCACCTGTTTCGCGACCTTGGAGAACGAGGCGTAGAAGTGCTGCGACGACTTCACCACCACGATCTTCTTCGCCGCCAGGTCGCAGTCCAGTTGCGTGAACAGGTCGGTGCCCATGGCCTGGTTGCGCCGCGTGACCAGCACGATCTCGATGCCATGGGCCTCGACCAGTGCGCAGTCGCCCATCGCCACGGGCGTGCCCGACAGGCCGCTCATCACCAGGTCGTGCCGCAACGCCTTGACCGTGCACACCAGGTCGAGCGGATCGCCCGACAGCGGACTGATCTTGCCGCCGATGCGCAGCGACAGCCGCGCGCCCACGCCCGCATCGAAGGCGATGCGCACCGCGATCGGGTCCCACATCGGGCCCAGCGCCGCGTCGCCGATGCCGCGTTCGATCATCCGGCGCAGCATGAAGGTGGCATCGCTGGCCGCACCGCCGCCGGGGTTGTCGGCGCCGTCGGAGACCACCACCGGGCCGCCGTCGAAAGCCAGGGCCTGGTCGAGCGCACTGTCGATGTCGGGGTAGGGCACGCTGAGGCCGTCTCGCATCGCGATGAGCTCGTCGGCCAGTTGGCGTGCCAGGGCCTGGGCCTTGGCCGCGTCGCCGTCGGCGTAGACCAGCACCTTGGTGCCCATGTCGGGCACGTCGCCCCACGAGAAGCCGTGCGCGATCGAGATCGACAGCACGCCGTCGTGACCTTCGAGCGCCTGGATGCGGTCGACGAAGCCACGCGCCGGTTCGCGCGAGGTGTGGACCGTGACGATCATCTCGCAGTCGACCACCGCGGCCACGGGGTCGATCCTGCCTTCGACCATCGCGGCGCAGAGGTCGACCAGTTCGATCCCGCGCTCGAGGATGTCGGTGTGCGGGTACTCCTTGAACGCGACGATCAGGTCGGCGTTCGCTGTCATGGCCGGCGTCAGGTGGCAGTGCGGATCGATCTCCACGCCGATCACCCGGTCGGGCCCGGCGATCGCGCGCACGCGCTCGAGCAGGTCGCCTTCGCAATCGTCGTAGCCGTCGGCCACCATCGCGCCGTGCAGGCCCAGCAGCACCATGTCGACCGGCAGCGCCGCGCGCAGGTCGGCGAGCAGCTCTTCGCGCAGCGTCTCGTAGGCATGGCGCGTGGTGATGCCGCCGGGCTGCGCGCCCGCCACCACGCCTTCCTGCAGATGCCAGCCGCGCTCGGCACCGCGCAGGCGCGCGGCCCAGAGCGGACCCGCGTAGATGCTCATCCGGTCCGGATGCTGGCCGGCCGGGTAGTAGCCGGCTTCCTCGAACGACGACAGGGCCGTCGGCATCGGGGCAAAGGTGTTGGTTTCGGTCGCAAGCGTTGCGCTGAAGACTCGCATGAGGAGGCCTTTGAGGTGGGTGTGGGAGGGAAGGTGCGGCGCGGTTCAGTCGGCCTTGCGCAGCCGTTGCGGGCCCAGCATGGCTTCGGTCAGGCCGAAGGCCGCGATGCGCTCGGGCAGCGGCAGACCGCGGGCCAGCGCGGCGCAGGCCTCGCCCATCGCGGCCGAGGTCTGGATGCCGTAGCCGCCTTGCGCCGCGACCCAGAAGAAGCCGGGCGCCGAGGGCTCGAAGCCGCCGACCAGGTCGCCGTCGGCCACGAAGGAACGCAGGCCGGCCCAGGTGCGCGTGGGGCGGCGGATGCTGAGCGTGGTGGCTTCCTCGATGCGGTGGATCGCGAAGGCGATGTCCAGCTCCTCGGGCTGCACGTCGTGTGGATCGACCGGATCGGCGTTGGCCGGCGAGCCCAGCAGCATGCCGGCGTCGGGCTTGATGTACCAGCCTTCGTCGGCGCTGTAGACCATGGGCCATTGCGCGGTGTCTGCGCCTTCGGCCGCCGCGAAGATCAGCGCCGAACGGCGGCGCGGCTCGATGCCGATGGGCGGCACGCCGGCCAGTTGCGCGATGGTGTCGACCCAGGCGCCGGCCGCGTTGAGCAGCACTGGCGCTTCGTAGACCTTGCCGCCGGCCGTCACGCGCCAGCCTTCGCCGACGCGCTCGATCGCCGTGACGTCGGCATCGCAGGCCAGCAGGCCGCCGGCCTTGCGCATGCCGCGCAGGTAGCCCTGGTGGATGGCGTGCACGTCCATGTCGGCCGCGTCGGGCTCGTAGACCGCGGCAGCCACCTGCTCCGGCCGCAGCGCGGGCACGCGGGCCAGGGCTTCTTCGCGGCTCAGGCGCTCGGCGCCGATGTCCATGGCGCGCAGCACCTCCCAGTGGGCCTCGAGCGTCGGCAGGTGCTCTTCGCTGGCGACCATCATCGCGCCGCGCGGCGTGAGCAACGGATGCTCGGAGAAACCTTCGGGCGGATGGTCGAAGAAGGCGCGGCTGGCCAGCGTGAGGGCTCGCACCTGCGGCGTGCCGTAGCTTTCCATGAAGAGCGCGGCCGATCGGCCGGTGGAGTGGTAGCCGGGCTGGGATTCGCGTTCGAGCAGGATCACGCGGCCGTGCGGCGCCAGCCAGTGGGCAACGGAGGCGCCGGCGATGCCGCCGCCGATCACGAGGTAGTCGGCCGCGAGCGGCGCATGAGTGGAAATGTTCATGGTGAAAAGTGTAGGAATAAATTTGCGGATACGCAAATTTATTCGCGCGAAGGTCGGCTGGCAGAATGGCCGCGCACTACCGAAGAGAAGAATCCGCGTGAATCCACACACCGCGACCCCGAAGGGCGCTCGACCGAAGCAGGCGCCGCCCACGCTGGACCCCACGGCTTTCGGCCTGCGCCTGCGCGCCGCGCGCAAGGGTTTCGGCTGGACGCTGGCCCAGCTGGCCGAACGCTCGGGCGTGTCGATCACCACCATCTCGCGCGCCGAGCGCGGCCAGCTCGCGCTGGGCTACGAGAACTTCACCGCGCTGGGCCGCGCGCTCGAGATGGACATGAACGCGATGTTCGCGGGCGCCGGCGTCAAGCCCGCACCGCTGGCCGGCCCGGTGGTCACGCGCGCGGGCCAGGGCGTGGTGTACCGCGGCCTGGCCATCGCCTACGAGTTCCTGGGCACCACGGCCGTGGGCAAGCAGATGAGTCCGATCGTCGGCACGGTGCACGCACGCCGCGTGCACGGTCCCGAGGACTTCGTGCGCCACACGGGCGAGGAATTCGTCTATGTGCTGTCGGGCGAGATCGACGTGCACTTCGACCACGGCGAGGTGCTGCGCCTGGGCCGCGGCGACTCCCTCTACTTCGACAGCCGCATCGGCCACGCCTATGTGAGCGTGAGCCGGCAGCTGGCGAAGATCCTGGGCATGACCTGGGGCGACAGCGTCTCGCTGCCGGCAGCGCCCGAGGCGGCGCCATGGAAGCCGGCCGCGAAGAAGCGCGCACCGCGCACGCCGCGCGCCTGAACGCTCAGGCCGCGTCGCGCGCCAGCTCCACCACGTTCACGCCTTCGGGGAACACCTCGCGCACCAGCGGCAGCAAGTGCGCATGGTGCGTGAGGAAGACCACCTGCGTGTGGGCCGACAGCGCGCGCAGCACGCGCAGGCCGGCCTGGGCCCGCGCATCGTCGAAGTTGACGAACAGGTCGTCGGCCACGAAGGGCAGCGGCGGCGCGCTCACCAGATGCAGCTCCAGCGCCGCGATGCGCAGCGCCAGGTAGAGCTGGTCGCGCGTGCCTTCGCTCAGGCCCGCGACCTCGACCACCGGCCCGCCGCGGCGCCTGGCGTAGAGCGCCGGCGTGTCCTTCTCGTAGTCGACGCCCAGCTTGACGAAATCGCCCAGCGTGAGTTCGGCGAACACCGTGCTCGCGCGCTGCAGCATCGGCCCCTGCTGGCGGTCGCGGTAGCGGTCGATGGCCCACTTGAGCAGCTTGCCGGCGGTCGCGACCTCGAGGTATTGCTCGGCCACGTCGCCCATCGCGGCCAGCGCCTCCTGCCGCTTGGCCTCGGCGATCGCGGCATTGGCCTGCCCTGCGATGGCAGCCAGCGCCTGCTCGGCGGTGACACGCTGGCGCACCAGTGCGGCGAGCCGCTCGGCCACGTCGGCGAGTTCGCCCTTGGCCTGCTCGCCGAGCCCGGCGACATCGGCCGGGTCCTGTGCGGCGACCTCGGCTTCGATCGCCGTGCGCTCGAGGCCGTCGCCGTCGCGGATCAAGGCTTCGCGTGCGTCGTCCAGGTCGCGGCGCAGCGCGCGGCGCCGGTCGGACTTTTCGACCAGCGGGATGGCCTCGGCCACCGAGGCCACGCCGGCCAGCGCCAGCAGCGGCTTCAGTTGCGCCCGCACCGTGTCGCGCTGCAGTTCGGCCGCGTCGCGTTCCGATTGCGCCTTGCGCAGCGCGTCCTCCGCCAGCGCGGCCTGCTGGGCGGCCGTGACCGTGTCGCGCAGCCGCTGCGCCAGGCGCCACGCCACCTCGGGCCCGTCGCCGAACGCCAGCGCCGGCCCCTGCGGCTCGACCGCCGCGCCGAGCCGACGCGCCTCGGCCTCGAGCCGGTCCAGATCGGCACGCATGGTGTCGATGCGCTCGCGCCGGATCTGGTCGGCCCGGTCCAGCCGCTCGGTGACCTGCTGGGCCAGCGCGACCGCACCCTCGGCCTCGGCGAAGGTGGCGGACGCGCCTTCGAGCCTGGCGCTGCGCAGCGCCGCGGCCCACTGCGCTTCCCATTGACGGTACTGGTCGGTGGCCGCGTCGGCATGGGCCTGCAGCGCATCGAGTGCGCGCTGGGCCTGCGTGCCTTGCTGCACCAGGCCGCTGCGGCGTGCCTGCGTGCCGTCGGCCTGGCTCACCTGCAGCCCGGCTTGCGCGCACAGCGCCGGCAGCGTGAGCGACGGCGGCACGTCGACACCCGCGTCCTGCAAGGGAGCGGCGAGCGCGGCCTGTGCATCGCGGCAGGCCGCGGCCTCCGCGTCGCGTTCGCGCTGCCGCAGGGCCGCTTCATCGTGGGCAGCCAATGCTTCGTCGCGCTGTGCCAGCCCTTGCGCCGCATCGTCGAGCGGCATGTCGGCCCAGCCCACGCTGCGGGCCAGCGCGGCCCAGTCGGCGTCGAGCGTCGCCAGGGCCGTCATGCGTTCGGCCAGCACCGTGTGCTGGCGCGCCCGCTCGGCCTCGGCCAGCGCCAGGTTCTGCCGCGTGCTCTGCAGGGTCGCGACCTCGGTGGCCGAGCCCAGCTGCGCATCGACCAGCTCGTCGGCGCGGCGGATCGCGGCGTCGAGCGGGGGTGCGCCTTCGTGCAACGCGATCTCGCCGCCCTTGACCGAGGCCCAGGCCGCATCGCGCCCCTCGCGCGCGGCGCGCACCTGCTCGGGCGTGACCACCGCATGGGCCTGTTCGAAATGCCGCAGCGCCAGCGCATGACGCTCGGCCTGCGCCTGCAGGTCGGCGTGCCTGTCGCGTGCATGCGCCACGGCCGACGCGGCATCGTGGCGCTGGCGTTGCAGCGCCGTGAGCCGCGCCAGCGAAGGCAGGGCCATGGCGCGCAGTGCATCGACCGGCACGCGCCAGGCCCCCAGCGCCGCCAGCGCCTGCGCGAGCCGGGCCTGCGCGGTGTCGACGGCCGCGGCCAAGGTCCGCTGCCGCGCCGGGCTGTTGCCGAGCGCGAGCGCATCGGCCAGTGCCTGGCGCAACGCGGGTGAGACTTCCGCCGATGGCAATGCCTGCAGTTCCTGCCGCAGGCCATCGCGTTCCAGCGTCTTCTGGCGCACGGCCTCGTGCGCGCCGCGCAGGGCCTGGTGCAGGCCGCCGCGGTCGCGCAGCAGGTTGCCCACGGCCTGCAGCGCCAATGCGCTCGGCCGGCCCGCGCGGATGTCGGACTCGCCCGCGGGCCAGCCCAGCTGCGCGGCGGCGGCGCGGGCCTCGTCGAGCAGCCGATCGACTTCGGCCTCGCGCAAGGGCAGGTCGCGAGGGTGGTTGGCGCACAGGCTGCGCATCCGGTCGAGCGCCTCGATGTCGGCGCGCAACGCGAGCACCGCCGGGTCGAAGGACACTTCGCCGCGCTCGCCGCGCCGGGCCTCGACGTCGCGTGCACGCGCCTGGCACAGCGCCTCGGCCGCCGACAGCGCCTGGCCGCCCGCCTGCAATTCGGCCAAGGCGGTCGCGGGGAAATCGATCACCTCGCCGGGCTCGGCCCAGGCGGTCTCGAGGCGGCGGATCTCGAGCAGCCTGGGCCCGAGCCGGCGCACGCGTTCGAGACGGGAACGCGAGGCTTCGAGCGCCAGGCGCCGCTGCTCCTCGGTGGCGATGTCGGCCAGCACCGTGTCGAGCGCGGCCTTGGCCTCGGTCCAGACCTTGGTCTTGACCTGCGCGCTCTTGAGCTCGGCCTGCGCCTCGTCGAAGCGCTGCGCCGCCAGCGCGTAGTCGCTGCTGCCCTTGCGCGGCGCCCAGAGATTGCCGGCCTGCTTTTCCAGCGCCTCGCGCACCGGCCCGAGGCTCGCGATGCCCGCGGCCGACTGGAACAGCACGCGGCCCACGTCCTTCGAACTGTCGAGGATGCTGCGGCCGCCCTCGACCAGTTGGTCGTGGTCCATGCAGAACATCTGCTCGAAGAAATCCTTGTCGGCCGTGCCGAGGAAGGGGGCGAGCTGCGTGTCGGGCATCACCGCGTCGGCCGGCGTGCGCAGCGGCGTGCGGCCGCGCGCGCGATGGAAGGCGAGTTCGCCGGGCACGCCCTGCAGCACGCCGCCGAGCCGCATCTCGGCCAGCGCATGCCGGAAGTCCAGCCGCGTGCGCAGCGGCATGCCGAACAGCAGCTCGGTGATGGCATTGCGCACGGTCGACTTGCCGGCTTCGTTGGGGCCGACCACCACATGGAAATCGCCTGCGGTGTTGGAGGGAAAGTCGAGGCTCGTGCCGTCGAACTTGCCGTACTTGAGCAGTTGCAGTTGCCGGATGCGCATGCCTTATTTCTCCCCATCCATCAGGCTGGCCAGCAGCGCCGGCGAGACCTGCTGCAGCAAGTGGCCGAAGTCGCCCTCGCGCGCCATGGCGAGCAGGGGCACGTCCTCCTTCACGTCGGCCGGCACCTTGGCGAAGAAGGGCTGCAGCTCGGTGCGCAGCTTCTGCAGGAACTCGGGGTCGGCGCTGGCCTCTTCCAGGATCTCCTGCAGGTCGGCGATCGCGTCCCTGCGCGCGCCGATGTCGACCCGGTCGACCACGGGCTCGGTCGCGAGCCGGACCTTCTCGAGCCAGAGCCGCTCGTTGCCGATCGCGGCGATCTGCCCCAGCACTTCGGCGCGCAGTTCATGCGCCTTGCCGAACAGCGCGCCATGCGCGGGCGTGCGACCGCGCAGCGTGACACGCACCGCGCGCGGCACCTGGGCATCGACCGCCAGCAGCGCGTGGAGCTGCTGGCCGACCTGGCGCGCCACGTCGCCCATCGACAGGCACGCCGACGCGTCGACCACCACGCTCTCCCAGCGCAGCACGTCGAGGTACAGCCGCTCGACCTGGGTCTGCCCGTCCTCCACCGTGACCAGCACCGCACCGCGGCGGCCGGTCTCGCGGATGTGGCGGCCCTGCAGGTTGCCGGGAAACACGATGTGCGAGGCCTCGGGCCAGTGCTGGAACTCGTGCACATGGCCCAGCGCCCAGTAGTCGTAGCCACGCGCATGCAGCTCGGCGCGCGAGCACGGTGCGTAGTTGGCATGCGCCGCGCTGCCTTCGAGCGCTGTGTGCAGCACGCCGATGTTGTAGTAGCCGGGCACGGGCGCGGGATAGCCCAGCGCGAGGTTGTCGGTGATGGCCTTGTCGCGAAAGCTCTGGCCGTGCAGCGCGACCTTCAGGCCGTCGAGCCGGTGCACCTCGGGCTTGCGCGCCGAGAAGGTCTTCACGTTGTCGGGCAGCGTGAGCTTCTTGGTCATCTCGCTCTCGGCATCGTGGTTGCCGAACAGCAGGAACACCGGAATGCCCGCGCGCTGCAGCCGCCCCATCTCCTTGCTGAAGAAGATGCCGGTGTTGTGGTCGCGCCAGTCGCCGTCGTACAAGTCGCCGGCGATCACCACGAAGGCCACGTTCTCTTCGATGGCCCGCTCGACCAGTTGCGAGAAGGCCTCGCGCGAGGCGTTGCGCAACTGCGCGGCCGGCGCGTCGGGGTACGCGCTCAGGCCGTGCAGGGGGCTGTCGAGATGGATGTCTGCGGCATGAATGAATTTCATGCGTCCTCGCTGATGGGGTCGGCTGATGATGATGTTTCCGGCAGCCTGCCCAAACCATCGCAGGGCCGCCGGTCCAGCCCGCGGGCCGCGATCGAACGGCCTCAGTATGACCGCTGCGAACGCGCGACGCGCCTCAGTCGGCGCGAACACGCAGCCCTTGCTGCGCACCCGCCGATGGACGCCGAGGGGCGAATGGACCGCGAAGCGCGAGCGCGCGGTGCCGGACCGTGCAGGCGGGCGGGCCCCGCGGCCGGCGCGCAGGCCTGCGCCTTCACTTTCGGCTGAGGCCCGGGGTGCGGAACTCGGGCGTCGGCAGGTCGGCCTGGGCCACGATGCGCTCGAGGATGGCTGGCAACTCGAACACCGCGCGGTTGTCCAGGCGCTGGGTGGCGGCGTGGTAGCGCGGCAGTTCGCGCACCAGCTGCGCCACCGCGGTGTCGATCTTGGCGAAGCTGGGCAGCACCAGCCCCACCCCGTGCTCGCGCACCCACTGCGTGTTGTAGCGCTCCTGCGGCAGGGTCCAGCGGTTGCGCACCACGATCACCGGCAGCCGCATCTGCACCGCCTCGCTGAGGCTGCCGGGGCCGGGCTTGCCGATGAAGAAATCGGCCAGGTGCATGGTGCGCGCGACCTCTGGCGTGAAGCCCAGCACCAGCCGCGGCGCACGCGCGGGCAGCGCGGCGAGCGCCTTGGCCAGCGCGGCATTGTGGCCGCAGGCCAGGATCAGCTGCGTGTCCGGCAGCCGCTTGGCAATGGCCAGCATGGCCTTCGCGCCCTGGCCGCCGAACAGCACGATGCCGGTCGGCCGGTCCGGGTCGAGCCCCAGGCGCGCACGCTCGGCCGCGCGGTCGGCCGGCGGCGGCGCGTAGAAATCGTCGCGCAGCAACATGCCCGAGCTGGCATGGATGTGCGTCGCAGGCAGGCCGGCGTCGCGCGCCTGCTGAAGCGCATGGGCCGAGCCGCAGACCACGTGCTGGTCCAGCCCCTTGTCGATCCAGAAGCGCGGCGGATGGTCGGCCAGGTCGGTCAGCACCGTCGCGAAGGGCACGCCGGGCAAGGCCGAGGCCAGCGACTCGCGCAGGCCGCGGTTGAAGTTGGGGATCATCGACACGACCAGGTCGGGCTCGGTGGCCAGCCAGTGCTGCTGCATCAGCCGCACGGTCGGCCCGTGCCACCAGCGGATCATGGCCTGCAGCAGCTTGAGCTCCTGTGCGAGCCCGGCGGTCCAGCCGCGCGCGATGCGCTTGTTGTAGTAGTCCTCGGGCTCCATGCCCGTCATGCGGCGGAACTTCTGCGTCGGGTCGAGCACCTCGCGCAGGTTGAGCAGGCGCACGGTCCAGGGCAGGCCCGCGCGCGCGATCGCGGCCCGCAGCGCCAGCGCCGAGGCGCGGTGGCCGCCGCCGGCATCGAGATAGACCAGGTCGACCGTGCGCGCGCGCAGCATGTCGACCATCAGGCCGACACCGGCTGCCGCTTGGGCGCGGCCCGGCCCGCGCGCGCGACCACCGGCATGTGCTCGCCCCAGCGCAGGATCTCCAGCGTGCCGTCGGCCTGCTCGGCCAGCGCCGTGAGGCTCTCGACCCAGTCGCCGTCGTTGCAGTAGAGGATGCCGTCGATGTCGCGCATCTCGGCATGGTGGATGTGGCCGCAGACCACGCCCTGCACGCCGCGCCGGCGCGCCTCGCGGGCCACCGCGTTCTCGAAGTCGCCCACGTAGCTGACCGCGCGCTTGACCTTGAGCTTGAGGTACTGCGACAGCGACCAGTAGGGCAGGCCCATGCGCGCGCGCAGCGAGTTGAGGTGGCGGTTGAGCCGCAGCGTGAATTCGTAGAGCGAGTCGCCCACGTGCGCGAGCCACTTGGCGCACTGGATCACGCCGTCGAACAGGTCGCCGTGCATCACCCACAGCGTGCGGCCGTCGGCCGTCTCGTGCACCCAGTCCTCGACCACCTCGATGCCGCCGAAGTCGTGGTTGACGTACTTGCGCGCGAACTCGTCGTGGTTGCCCGGCACGAAGATCACGCGCGTGCCCTTGCGTGCCTTGCGCAGCAGTTTCTGGATCACGTCGTTGTGCGCCTGCGGCCAGTACCACTGCCGCCGCAGTTGCCAGCCGTCGATGATGTCGCCGACCAGGTAGAGCGTCTCGCACTCGGTGTGCTTGAGGAAATCGAGCAGCGCATGCGCCTGGCAGCCCGGCGTGCCGAGGTGCAGATCGGAGATCCACAGCGTGCGGTAACGCAGCGGCGGCCGCGTCGGTGGATCATCGGCCGTCTCGGGAGAGGGGGCCGCAGTGTCGCGCCATGCGCGAAGGAAGGCATCGTCGCGTTGCATGGGACTGCAGCCTCGGCCCTGCGCATGTCCGCCGCGCGGCGGTGGCGTGAAACTTCAGTGACAGGGGCTGTGGATGTCGCTGCAGCGCTGCACTTCGACCGTCGAATGCACGATCTCCTCGTGCATGGAGAACTGCGCGCGCACCTCGTCGGCGCTGAGCGTGGGCGAATGCGTGACCACGCTGAGTGCGCACGCATAGGCGTTGCGGCCCACGCGCCAGACATGCAGGTCGGCCACGCGGGTGTGCGAGTCGGCCAGGCCTTGCTCGACGCCCGCGCGGATCTCCTCGACCACCGGGTGGTCCATCTCGCGGTCGAGCAGCACGCGGCCGGTCTGCAGCAGCAGGCCCTTGGCCCAGACCGCCACCAGCACCGCGCCGACAATGCCCATCACCGGGTCGAGCCAGGCCCAACCGTAGAGCCAGCCGCCGACCAGCGCCGCAATCGCGAGCACCGAGGTGGCGGCGTCGGCCAACACGTGCAGGTAGGCGGACTGCAGGTTGAGGTCCTTGCCATGATCGTGCGCGTGGCCGTGCCCATCGCCGTGACCGTGGTGGTCGTCGTGCACGTGATCGGCATGGTGCGCGCCACCCAGCAGCCGTGCGCAGACCAGGTTCACCAGCAGGCCGAGCACCGCCACCACGACGGCCTCGCGGTAGTGGATGGGCTCGGGCGACCACAGCCGCTGCAACGAGCCCAGCACCATCAGGACCGCGATCCCCACCAGCAGCAACGCGCTCGCGAAGCCCGCGAGCACTTCGATCTTCCAGGTGCCGAAGGCGAAGCGCGGATCGGCCGCATAGCGCCGCACCGCCGCATAGGCGAAGGCGCTGAGTCCGAGCGCGAAGGCGTGCGAGCTCATGTGCCAGCCGTCGGCCAGCAGCGCCATCGAGTTGAACCACCAGCCCGCGCCGATCTCTCCCAGCATCGTGGCGACGGTGATCCACATCACGAGGCGGGTACTGCGCTCGGCCTGGCGGCTGTCGGTGTCGAAGCGGTGGCTGTGCTGCCAGGCGCTGAGGTCATGGGCGTGCATGGAATTCCTTTGGCGCGCACTATGCCAGCGACCCCTTGCCCGATACGGCAGAAGGGCCAGGGACACCTTGGCTCCGGCTTTGCCGGGCCAACGGTGTCGCCCCCTTGAGGGGGAAGGCGCAGCCACACGAAGTGGGCAAGCCTTCGGGGGTGGGCCTTGTTCAGCTGCCGAACATGTCGCCGTCCCGCGTCGGCGGTGCCACGCCCAGGTGCCGGTACGCCGCCAGCGTCGCGATGCGCCCGCGCGGCGTGCGCTGCAGGTAACCCTGCTGGATCAGGTAGGGCTCGATCACGTCCTCGATGGTGTCGCGCTCCTCGCCGATGCTGGCCGCGATGTTGTCCAGGCCGACCGGGCCGCCGTCGAAGCGGTGGATCACGGCCTCGAGCAGCTTGCGGTCCATCAGGTCGAAGCCTTGCGGGTCGACGTCGAGCATCGCCAGCGCCTTGTGCGCGATGTCTTCGGTGATCCGGCCCTCGCCCTTGACCTGCGCGTAGTCGCGCACGCGGCGCAGCAGCCGGTTGGCGATGCGCGGCGTGCCGCGCGAACGGCGCGCGATCTCGAAGCCGCCGGTCGGGTCCATCGGCACCTTGAGCAGGCCGGCGCTGCGCGTGACGATGCGCGCCAGCTCCTCGGGCGTGTAGAACTCCAGCCGCGAGACGATGCCGAAGCGGTCGCGCAGCGGGTTCGTCAGCATGCCGGCGCGCGTGGTGGCGCCGACCAGCGTGAAGGGCTGCAGGTCGAGCTTGATGCTGCGCGCGGCCGGGCCCTCGCCGATCATGATGTCGATCTGGTAGTCCTCGAGCGCGGGGTAGAGGATTTCCTCGACCACCGGGCTGAGCCGGTGGATCTCGTCGATGAAGAGCACGTCGTTGCGCTCGAGGTTGGTCAGCAGCGCGGCCAGGTCCTTGGGCTTCTCGAGCACCGGGCCCGAGGTCTGGCGCAGGTTCACGCCCAGTTCGGCCGCGATGATGTGGCTCAGCGTGGTCTTGCCCAGGCCGGGCGGGCCGAACAGCAGCACATGGTCGAGCGCCTCGCCGCGCTGGCGGGCCGCACCGATGAAGATCTCGAGCTGCTCCCGCACCTTGGCCTGGCCCACGTACTCGTCGAGCAGCTTGGGCCGCAGCGCGCGTTCGATCGCCTCCTCGTTGGGCGAGGCGGGGGCGGCCGACACCACGCGGGGCGGTGCGGGGGCGAAATCGTCGGTCTGAATGGTCATGATTCGGGTATTTGTCGGACAGTTTAGTCGGCCGCCCGACGGCAGAATGATGCGTCCAACAAAGAGGGGGAGCCCGTGTCCATCTATGAGCTGAAGCCCCGGTTCCAGGCCTTGTTGAGGCCGCTCGTGGCGCGCCTGCACGCAGCGGGCGTGACGGCCAACCAGGTCACGCTGGCCGCCTGCGCGATTTCCGTCGCGCTGGGCCTCTGGCTCTTCTTCGCGGCGCCGCGCGCCGGTTTCTTCGCCCTGATCCCGCTCTGGATGTTCCTGCGCATGGCCTTCAACGCCATCGACGGCATGCTGGCGCGCGAGCACGGCCAGCAGAGCGCGCTGGGCGCCTTCCTCAACGAACTGACCGACGTGCTGTCCGACGCGGCGCTGTACCTGCCTTTCGCGCTGGTCGCGCCCTTCAGTCCCTTCTGGGTCGGCACGGTGATCGTGCTGGCCGGCCTGAGCGAATTCGCCGGGGCCCTCGGCCCCACGGTCGGTGCCTCGCGCCGCTACGACGGGCCGCTGGGCAAGAGCGACCGCGCCTTCGTGTTCGGCGCGCTCGGCCTCTATGTCGCGCTGGGCTGGCCGCTGCCGGCCGCCGCCGCCTGGCTGATGCCGCTGCTTGCCGCGCTGGTGGCCTGGACCATCGTCAATCGCATCCGCCGCGCGCTGGCCGAGGCGACGACGCAGCCCTGAACAGTCCCAAACCAACAAGACCAACCCGCACAAAAAAATCACAGGGATTCCATGACCGACAAGATCACTTCACGCGTCTTCACAGAACAGCACTTCAACACGCATGACGGCGTCTCGCTGTTCTACCGCCACTGGCCGGCCACCGGGGCCGTGCGCCGCGGCGCGATCGTCCTGTTCCATCGTGGCCACGAGCACGGCGCGCGCATGGCGCACCTGGTCGACGAACTCGACCTGCCCGACTTCGACTTCTTCGCCTGGGACGCCCGCGGCCACGGCCACTCGCCCGGCCCGCGCGGCCACAGCCCCAGCTTCGCGACCTCGGTGCGCGACGTGCAGACCTTCGTCGAGCACATCGGCACGGCGCATGGCGTGCCGGAGCGCGACCTGCACGTGATCGCCCAAAGCGTGGGTGCGGTGCTGATCTCGACCTGGGCCCACGACTACGCGCCCAAGGTGCGCGGCCTCACGCTCGCCTCGCCGGCCTTCAAGGTCAAGCTCTACGTGCCCTTCGCACGCGCCGGCCTGGGGCTGATGCACAAGCTGCGTGGCCTGTTCTTCGTCAACAGCTACGTGAAGGCCAAGTTCCTCACGCACGACCCGCAGCGCATCGCCAGCTACGAGAGCGACCCGCTGATCTCGCGCCCGATCGCGGTCAACATCCTGCTCGACCTGTACGCCGCGGCCGACCGCGTGGTGGCCGACGCCAACGCGATCACGCTGCCGGTGCAATTGCTGATCTCCGGTTCCGACTGGGTGGTGCACCACGCGCCGCAGCACCGCTTCTTCGAGCGGCTGGGCAGCGCGGTCAAGACCAAGCTGGAACTGCCCGGCTTCTTCCACGACACCTTGGGCGAACGCGATCGCGCGCCGGCGGTGGCCGCGGTCCGCGGCTTCATCCTCGAACGATTCGACGCGCCCGTGCCCGCGGTCGATCTGCGCGAGGCGCATCTCCACGGCGCGACCGCCGACGAATCGCGCGCCCTGGCCGAGCCCCTGTCGCCGTGGTCGCCGCGCGGTGCCTACTGGGCGCTCACGCGCGCCGGGCTGCGCTTCGGCGGGATGTTCTCGCGCGGCGTGAAGCTCGGGCACGACACCGGCTTCGACTCTGGCAGCACGCTCGACTACGTCTACCGCAACGCGCCCGACGGCAAGGGCGCACTGGGCCGCTCCATCGACAAGACCTACCTCAGCTCCATCGGCTGGCGCGGCATCCGCCAGCGCAAGGTGCACGTCGAGGAACTGATCCGCGAGGCCATGGAGCGCCTGGCCGGGCAGCACCGCGAAGTGCGCGTGATGGACATCGCCGCGGGCCACGGCCGCTACGTGCTCGACGCGGTGGCCGCCAGCCCGGTCAAGGCCAGCTCGATCCTGCTGCGCGACTACAGCGACATCAACGTGCGCGACGGCACGGCGCTGATCGCCGAGAAGGAGCTGCAGGACATCGCGAAGTTCGTGCAGGCCGATGCCTTCGACCGCATCAGCCTGGCCAGCGTGATGCCACGGCCCACGCTGGCCGTGGTGTCGGGGCTCTACGAACTCTTCCCCGACAACGAGATGGTGCGCCGCTCGCTGGCCGGCGTGGGCGACGCGGTGGAAGACCGCGGCTACCTGGTCTACACCGGCCAGCCCTGGCATCCGCAGCTGGAGATGATCGCGCGCGCGCTCACCAGCCACCGCCAGGGCGAAGCCTGGGTGATGCGCCGTCGCACGCAGGCCGAGATGGACCAGCTGGTCGAGGAGGCGGGCTTCCGCAAGATCGCGCAGCGCGTGGACGAGTGGGGAATCTTTACCGTTTCGCTGGCCATCCGCACCGGCCACTGAGATGGGCTCTCCCCCAGGCTTCGCGCACTGCGTGTCGCTTCTCCCTCCCCCTCTCCGGGGGCGACACCGGCGGCCCGGCAAAGCCGGTTCCGCGGTGTCCCGCGCTGAACACCGAAACAGAGGGTTCCGATGAAGCTGTGGCTCGCCAAGGGCTTGTGGAAACGCGCCGTCGCCTGGCTCGTGCTGCTCGGGCCGCTGTTCTATTCGACCTACGGCCTCGCCAACGGGTGGGCCGCCTCGCGCGCCGTGGTGCCGACGCTGGCCTTCGACTGGGAACATGGCATCCCCTTCTGGCCCTGGACCATCTTTCCCTACTGGACCATCAACGTCTTCTACGCGCTGTCGCTGTTCCTCGCGCGCGACAGGCACACGATGGACCGGCATGCGCTGCGGCTGGTCACGGCCACGGTCATCGCGGTGAGCTGCTTCCTGGTCTGGCCGCTGCGCTTCAGCTTCGGCCAGCCCGCGGTCAGCGGTGCGCCGGCCTTTCTGTTCGATGCGCTGCGCGGCTTCGACCAGCCCTTCAACCAGGCACCCTCGCTGCACATCGCGCTGGCGGTGATCCTCTGGGACTGGTACCGGCAGTTCATCCGTCCGCTGTGGGCACGGCTCGTGCTGCACCTCTGGGCTTTCGCGATCTGCGCCTCGGTGCTCACGACCTGGCAGCACCACTTCATCGACATCCCGACCGGCGCTCTGCTCGGGCTGGTCTGCGTGTGGCTCTGGCCGCTGGAACGCGTGGCCTCGCTGCGCCAGGGTTGGCGGCTGGCGCGCGATCCGCAGCGCTGGAAGCTCGCGGCGCTGTACGGTGTCGGCGCGCTGATCTTTCTCGGTGCCGCGCTGGCGACCGGCGGGCTGGGCCTGTGGCTCGCGTGGCCGGCCGCCTCGCTGGCGCTGGTGGCGCTCAACTACGCAGGGCTGGGCGCGCGCGGCTTCCAGATGGACCGGCGCGGCCGCATGCGCTGGGCCGCGCGCTGGCTTTTCGCGCCCTACCGGCTGGGCGCGGCGGTCAATGCATGGGCCTGGACACGGCGCCTGCCGGCCTCGGTCGAGGTCGCACCGGGCCTGCGGCTCGGGCGCATCCCGAGCCCCGCCGAATGGCAGGCCGCGGGCCGACCGCAGCTCGTGAGCCTGTGCGCCGAGCTGCAGCTGCCACGCGTCGAGGGCACGCACTGCCTGCCGATGCTCGACCTGGTGGTGCCGCCGCCCGACCGGCTGCGCCGCGCGGCCCAGGTCATCGAGGCCCGTCGCCGGGCGGGCCACGCCGTCTGGGTCTGCTGCGCGCTGGGTTTCTCGCGCAGTGCGGCGGCGACGATCGCCTGGCTGCGGCTGCACGACGGCACGCTCGACGCCGAAGCGCAGGTGCGCCGCGCCCGGCCGCAGATCGTGCTGCGCAGTGCCTGGACGCGCGCGCTCGACCTCGCGACACGGCACACTCGCACGCCATGACCGATCACGAACGTTCGCTGTGCGCCGCCACCGCGCGCCTGCTGCAGGCCGCCGGTGCCATTGCCGCCTGGGGCTTCGGCCTGAGCCTGGTCGCGATCTCGGTGCTCGCATTGACCGGACGCTCGCTGTCGCTGCTGTCGTGCATGGGCTTCGGCGCCGTGGCCGTGATCGGTGTGCTCGAACGCTACCTGGCGCTGCGCATCCGCCTCGACGTCGGCCTGTTCCAGGACCTGGCCAGCGGCGCCATCGCCTCGCTGGGCACGCTCGACCTCGCGCTGCAGAAGCTGGGCCTGCGCTTCGCGTCCGACACGCCGCGCGACCTGAACGCGCGGGCATCGGGCGCGCGCCAGCTGATGCAGCGCCACGCCATCACCGTGGCCTGCCAGAGCGTGATGTTCCTTCTCGCGCTGCTGACGCAGGACCTGCGGTGAACACCGCCCTCTTCTTCCCTTGGACACCATGAACCCTTCTCCTCGCAGCGGCCTGCGCAAGGCCGCCGCCGTCGTCTCGTCGTGGCTGATCGTGGGGGCGGCCAAGCTGCTGACCGGCGTGCGCGGCCTCTGGTCGGGCACCGGGCCCAAGGCCGAGCAGACGCTCTACTTCGCCAACCACACGAGCCACGGCGACTTCGTGCTGCTGTGGGCCACGCTGCCGCCCGACCTGCGCGCGCTCACGCGGCCGGTCGCGGGCCAGGACTACTGGGAGGCCTCGGCGCTGCGCCGCTTCATCGGCGAGGACGTGTTCAATGCGCTGATGATCCGGCGCGATGGCGCCGCTTCGATGGGTGCGGCCGGCGCGCCCAACCCGGTCGAGCAGATGACGCAGGCGCTGCAATCGGGCGACTCGCTGATCATGTTCCCCGAAGGCACGCGCAACACCGGCGACGAAACGCTGCTGCCGCTCAAGAGCGGCCTGTTCCACCTGGCGCGCGCCTGCCCCAACGTGCGGCTGGTGCCGGTGTGGATCGAGAACCTCAAGCGCGTACTGCCCAAGGGCATGCTGGTGCCGATCCCGCTGGCCTGCACGGTGCGCTACGGTGCGCCGCTGGTGCTGGCCGAGGGCGAAGACAAGACCGCCTTCATCGCACGCGCGCGCGCCGCGATGCTCGAATTGCGCCCCGAATACGACAAGGCGGAGGACTGAGCCATGAACATCTCCGCTTCGACCCAGACCACGCTGATGCTCTTCGGCGGCGTGTTCGGCGTGCTGGTGCTGGCCTCGGCCATCGGCGCGCTGCTCAAGTGGCGCGTGGCGCACGGCCAGCCGCATTCGGTGATCGACAACCTCAATTCGCGCGTCAATGCCTGGTGGGTGATGGTGGCCGTGATCGGCCTGGCCTTCGCCTTCGGCAAGGGTGGCGTGATCGTGCTGTTCTACCTGATCTCCTTCTACGCGCTGCGCGAGTTCATGAGCCTGGCCTACACCCGGCGTGGCGACCACCATGCGATCGCGGTGGCCTTCTTCATCGCGCTGCCGGTGCAGTACTTCCTGATCTGGATCGACTGGTACGGGCTCTACGCGATCTTCATCCCGGTCTATGCCTTCCTGGTGCTGCCGATCCTGGCGGCCGTGGGCGGCGACACGCAGCGCTTTCTCGAGCGCACGTCAAAGATCCAGTGGGGCCTGATGGTCTGCGTGTTCTGCATCAGCCACGTGCCGGCCCTGCTCACGCTGCAGATCCCCGGCTTCGAGGGCCGCAACCTGCTGCTGATCGCCTTCCTGGTGATCGTGGTGCAGGGCAGCGACGTGCTGCAGTACGTCTGGGGCAAGCTGTTCGGCCGGCACAAGGTCGCGCCCGAACTCTCGCCCTCGAAGACCTGGGAAGGCCTGATCGGCGGCGTGGCGAGCGCCACCGCGCTGGGCGCGGCGCTGTCCTGGGCCACGCCCTTCACGCCCTGGCAGGCCGCGCTCATGGCGCTGACCATTTGCCTCATGGGCTTCTTCGGCGGGCTCGTGATGTCGGCCATCAAGCGCGACCGCGGCGTCAAGGACTGGGGCACGATGATCGAAGGCCATGGCGGCATGCTCGACCGGCTCGATTCGGTGGTGTTCGCGGCGCCGGTGTTCTTCCACGCGCTGCGCTATTGGTGGACGCCCTGAACACCCGCCGGCCGAAGGCGGGCTTCGCGATGGAAGAAGAGATGGGGCTGCAGAGCGAGTGAGGGCACGGGCCACGGCGCCTGCCGCGCGTATTTCATAGTGGCGTGCGCGAACATCGGTTGACGCGGCAGTGGGGCACCGATCAGATCGTCCCCTTGCCATCATGCCCCTGCGGGGCCACCGATCCATGAACACCGGAAGTTTCTCGCTGGCCATCGCCACGCCCACGCACTACGGCGCCATGGCGTCGCCCTATGTCGTCGGGCTGTGCGAACTGCAGGCCCATTGCTTCAAGCATGGCATCGGCTTCGAACTGCTGCTGCAGGAAGGCGTCAGCGCCATCGACCACGCGCGCAACTTCCTGGCGAACCGGTTCCTGAAGGAATCCAGCGCCAGCCACCTGCTGTTCATCGACGACGACATGGGCTTCAACGTCGAGGAGCTGGCGGCGATGTTCGAATGGCGGCACCGCGAGGTCGTGGCGGCGATGTGCCCGAAGCGGCGCATCGACTGGACCCGGATCAAGGCCATCGTCCAGGCCCATCCCGACATCGACCCGTCGGCGCTGGCCAACCTCGCCGGCGACTACACCGGCATGTTCAAGCTCTCGGGCGACGCGCAGACCATGAAGATCGGCGCCCAGCCGCTGCGCGTCGATGCCATCGGCACCGGCATCATGCTGATCGCGCGCGACTGTCTTCTGCACCTGATCGATGCGGCCACGCTGTCGGCGTCATCCGATGACGCTGCCGACTACCCGATCTACTCGTTCTTTCGCTCGACGGCCGTGGGAGGCCGGCTGCAAGGCGAGGACCACCATTTCTGCGATCTGGTCAACCACCATGGCGGCACGGTCTGGGGCTGCCCCTGGCTGACCGTGACCCACAGCGGCACGCACCGCTTCGTCGGCGATCTCAAGGGCATCGCGCGCTACGCCGCCTGAGACTTTGCGACGTCAGTCGTTGTCGTCGAGGACGCCCCCACGCGCGATCAGGAAGGCGATCAGCAGGCCGACGCTGGCGCAGCCGATCGCCACCCACAGGCTGAGGAAGGTGTAGGCGTTGTGCCGCCCCGGGTCGCCCGCGAGCGCGAACACCAGGTCGGCATCGCGCAGCCCGCCGAGCCGGCGCGCCGCCGCGAAGTCGTAGGCGGCCGAACCCAGATGCGCCAGCGCCACGAACAACGGCACGATCAGCGCGAGCGGCAGCCACGCGTGGCGCACCTTGCGCCAGGCCAGGAACTGCGTGAAGAAGAACAGCCCGATGCCGATGACGACCAGCCCGAGCACGAAATCGTCGCGCGCAAAAGGCAGCAGCCACGACCACACCGAGGGCAGCGGCCACAGCAGCCATTCGGCGCGCGGCGCCAGCGCGATCACCGGCCGGGCGAAGGCATCGAGGCCCAGCGCCAGCAGGCCGCGCCCCACCAGCGCCGACGCGCAGGCGATCGCCGCGACGATGAAGCCCGCAGCGCGCAGCCGCCGGGTGGGCGCCGGGGGCGGCGGCACCGGCGGCAGCGCGGTCCTGAGCGCGACCTGTCGCAGGGGACGGCCGGGGGCCAGCCAGATCGTGTGCGTGGTGGTGATGGTGGTGGTGGTGCTGCGCGGCGGCGGTGCCGAGGGCCCGGGCCTGTCGCCGGCCACGAGCACGTCGATCACGGCCACGGCCAGCGCCAGACTCGCCGTGGCCGTGAGCCAGGCGCAGGCGCCCGGCATGTCGATGAAACCACCGGGCGTGAGCAGGGCCAGGTGGCCATAGAGCAGTCCGGCGCTGCCGTAAGCGATCAGGAGCGGCACGCAGCAGATCAGCGCGAGCCGGCCCAGCATCGCATCGCCCTCGGGCGATTCCTGGCGCGGATCGAGCCGCTGCCAGAGCGCCACCCAGCCCGGGGCTTCGCCGCGCGGGTAGACCGTGCGGGCCTTGGCGGCGGTACGTTGCCACCCGCCGCGCCAGCTCATTTCGCCAGCGCCCTCAGGGCCAGCTTGATGCCGTCGCTCACGCCCACGTCATTGGGCAGGGCCTTGAGCGACGCGGCCGCTTCCTTGTCGCTGTAGCCCAGCGCGACCAGCGCCTGCAGGATGTCGGTCTGCGAATCCGACACGTCGTGGTGCGGCAGCGCGATGTCGGCGCCGAGCTTGCCCTTGAGCTCGAGCAGCAGGCGTTCGGCGGTCTTCTTTCCGATGCCCGGGATCTTCACCAGCCGGCCCGCGTCCTGCAGCGTGACGACCTGCGCCAGTTCGGCCACGCTCAGGCCCGAGAGCACGCCCAGCGCCATGCGCGGGCCGACGCCCGAGATCTTGATCAGCTGGCGGAAGGCGGTGCGTTCGGCCGGGGTGCCGAAGCCGTAGAGAATCTGCGCATCCTCGCGCACCACGAAGTGCGTGAGCAGCGACACGCGCTCGCCGGTGTGCGGCAGGTTGTAGAAGGTGCTCATCGGCACGTCGACCTCGTAGCCGACCCCGTTGCAGTCGACCACCACCTGCGGTGGGTTGCGTTCGGCCAGCGTGCCGGTCAATTTGCCTATCATGGGTGCCCTTCTCAAGAGCCGGAATTATCCTTTGATCGTTCGCCACACCTTCAAGCCCCTCAACAACGTGCGCCTCGGCCACTTGTGCGGCCCCCTCGACGAGCACCTGCGCCGCATCGAGGACACGCTGGGCGTGACGATCGCGCACCGCCACGAGCAGTTCAAGATCGAGGGCCCCAAGGCCATCGCCGACCAGGCGCTCGAGGTGCTGCAGGCGCTCTACGAGATCGCCGAGCGGCCGATCGACCCCGCCGTGGTGCAGCTCACGCTGGCCAGCGACTCGGGCATGACCGCCGACGGCGAGGCCGGCCCGATGCTGGTCACGCGCCGTGCCGATCTGCGCGCGCGCACGCCGACGCAGGCGAGCTATCTCGAGAACATCGCGACCCACGACATCACCTTCGGCATCGGTCCGGCCGGCACCGGCAAGACCTACCTGGCCGTGGCCTGCGCGGTCGATGCGCTGGAACGCAGCGCGGTGCAGCGCATCGTGCTCACGCGGCCCGCGGTCGAGGCCGGCGAGCGGCTGGGCTTCCTGCCCGGCGACCTGTCGCAGAAGGTCGACCCCTACCTGCGCCCGCTGTACGACGCGCTGCACGACCTGATGGGCTACGACAAGGTGCAAAAGGCTTTTGAACGCAATGCGCTGGAGATCGCGCCGCTGGCCTTCATGCGCGGGCGCACGCTGAACAACGCCTTCGTGATCCTCGACGAGGCGCAGAACACCACGCCCGAGCAGATGAAGATGTTCCTGACCCGCATCGGCTTCGGCGCCAAGGCGGTGGTCACCGGTGACGTGAGCCAGATCGACCTGCCCAAGACGCAGCTCAGCGGCCTGATCGACGCCGAGCATGTGCTCAAGCGGGTCAAGGGCATCGCGACCACGCGCTTCACCAGCGCCGACGTGGTGCGCCATCCGCTGGTGGCGCGCATCGTCGACGCCTACGACGGCCAGCGCAAGCGCGCGGGAACGAGTTGATGGCCCTGCCCGCGCTCTCCCTCTCGTTGCAGTTCGCGCGCTTCGAGGACGCCGAGCGCCACCGCCTCGCGCTGCCGCGCCACAGCGTCACGCGCTGGCTGCGCCATGCGCTCGCGGTCGATGGCGAATTCACCGTGCGCATCGTCGATGCCGAGGAGGGCCAACAGCTCAACCGCGCGTACCGCGGCAAGGACTACGCGACCAACGTGCTGACCTTCGACTATGCGCAGGAACCGGTGGTGATGGCCGACCTGGTGCTGTGCGCGCCCGTGGTGGCCCGCGAGGCCAGGGAACAGCGCAAGACGCTGGCCGCGCACTACGCGCACCTGCTGGTGCACGGCGCGCTGCATGCGCAGGGCTGGGACCACGAGACCAGCGAGGCCGATGCCGAGGAGATGGAGGCCTACGAGACCGAGATCCTGGCGGAACTCGGAATCGCCAACCCCTACTAGCTCATCTGCAGCGGAATGGTCACCGGCCCGTCGTTGACCAGGTGCACCTGCATGTCGGCCGCGAACACGCCGGTGGCGACCACCGGGTGCGCGGCGCGGGCCTGCACCACGAAGCGGTCGTAGAGGCGCCGGCCCTCGTCGGGCGCCGCGGCGCCGGTGAAGCTCGGGCGGTTGCCTCCGCTCACGTCGGCCGCCAGCGTGAACTGGCTCACCAGCAGCAGGCCGCCGCCGATGTCCTGCAGGCTGCGGTTCATCTTGCCGGCCTCGTCGGAAAAGATGCGCAGCTTGAGGACCTTGGCGAGCAGCCGGTCGCCCACGGCGTCGCTGTCGCCGCGCTCGGCGCACAGCAGCACCAGCAGGCCCGGGCCGATCGCGCCCACGGTCTGGCCGTCGATGTCGACGCGGGCTTCGCGCACGCGCTGCAGCACGGCCTTCATTCGTGGGCCGCCATCTGCACGGCGCGCGCTTCCATGTCCAGCGGCAGCAGCTGGATGGTCACGCGCAGGCCCGGCACCGCGTCCATCAGCGACTGCTCCACCGCATCGCGCAGTGCGGCGGCGCGTTGCAGCGACCAGTCGCCCGGCACGTGCATGTGCAGGTCGGCGAAGCGGCGCTGGCCGGCGCTGCGCGTCGCGAGGTCGTCGAAACGCAGTTGCGGGCCGTCGGGCTGCAGGGCGGCGAAGCGCGCCAATGCCGCCTGCAGCGCGGCCAGCGAATCGGCATCGAGCGCCTGGTCCATCAGGCCCTGCGACGAGCGCCACACCAGCTTGGCGCCCTCGCGAACGATGTTGAGCGCCACGCCGATGGCCAGCAGCGGATCGAGCCACAGCCAGCCGGTGAAGTGCACCGCGACGATGCCGACCACCACCGCGGCCGAGGTCCAGACGTCGGTCACCAGGTGGCGGCCGTCGGCCTCGAGCGCGATGGAGCGGTGCTCGCGCGCGGCGCGGAACAGCATCACGGCCAGACCGGCATTGAAGGCCGAGCTGACGACCGACAGCGCCAGCCCCCAGCCCAGCTGCTCCAGCGGCTGCGGCGACAGCAGCCGCACCACCGAGACCCAGCCGATCGCCAGGGCCGCGCCGATGATCAGAATGCCTTCGAAGCCGGACGAGAAGTACTCGGCCTTGTGGTGGCCGTAGGGGTGGTCCTCGTCGGCCGGGCGGGCGGCGATGGTCACCATCGCGAGGGCGAACATCGCGCTGGCGAGGTTGACGAAGGACTCCATCGCGTCCGAAATCAGGCCCATCGAGTTGGTGATGTAGCCCGCGCCGCCCTTGAGCACGATGGTGAGCAGCGCCACGCCGATCGACAGCCGCAGCAGCGCCGAAGGCCCCCAACGGGGCTTGCGAGAAGAGTCAGCGGGAGTTGGAACCACGGTCGATCGGTACTGCCACACGGTTGAGGCGTGAATTATCGCGGTGCGAGGAATCCCGCCGGCCGGTCGCTTACCATGACGGGCCAACCCTGCCCCCCACCATGAAAAACCGATACCTGCCCTTTCTTTGCGCCTTGACCGTGCTCGGCAGCACAGCGTTCGCGCAGAGCGCCGCGCCCTCCGAACAGCAAGCCGGAACGGTCAAGTCCGTGCGTGGCGACGTGCAGCTGCTCGGTTCCAGCGGCGCGGCGCGGCCGGCCACGCCGGGCGATGCGCTGTCGCCCATCGACCGCATCGTGACCGGACCGGACTCGGCCGCCAGCGTGGTGCTGCGCGACGGAACCACCATGGTGCTCGGTCCCTCGTCGCGGCTGGACGTGAAGGAATTCCATTTCAATGCCACCACCCACGACGGCGGCCTGCTGGTCTCGCTGCTGCGCGGCTCGATGCGCATGATCACCGGCCTGATCGGCAAGTCCCACCCCGACGCCATCCGCGTCGAAACCCAGACCGCGACCATCGGCATTCGCGGCACCGACTTCATCGTGCAGGCAGATTCCCAACCGTGATTTCTTCTCGTCTCCTTGCCGCGCTCGCGCTGAGTCTTCTGCTCGCCGCCTGCACCGCGCCCGCCACCCGCGTCGTGCTGCTCCCACAGGACGACGGCTCGGCGTCAGCGGTCATCGTCAGCGCCAACGGCGGCCAGGAAACGCTCAACAGACCCTATGCACGGGCCACCGCGGCCCGCGGCGCCACCGGCGCGCCGGTCGTCGACCAGGCCGACCCGGCCAAGGTCGCCGCCGAGAACCGCAGCCTGTTCGAGCTCAGGCCGCCGAGCCCGCAGCGCTACACGGTGTTCTTCGACCTGGGCGGGACGGCCCTGGCCGGCGACTCCCAGTCCACACTGACCGAGGCGCTGGCCGCGGCTCTGACCCGCAGCGGCGGCGAGATCGTGGTCACGGGCCACACCGACACCGTCGGCTCGATCGAGCAGAACGACGACCTGTCGCGCCGGCGCGCCCAACAGGTGCGCCAGATGCTGGCAGACCGCGGCTTTCCGATCGCCCGAATCCTGGCCATCGGCCGCGGTGAACGCGAACTGTCGGTGCAGACCTCCGACGAGACCGTGGAACCGCGCAACCGGCGCGTGACGATCGAAGTGCGCTGAGGAAGAAGAAGAAGAAGAAGAAGAAGAAGCGCGCCGCGCTTCCTGCTCAGCCCAGCAGCACGCGCGCGAACTTGCGCTTGCCGACCTGCACCACGTAGCTGCCGGCCTCGAGCTTGAGGCCCTTGTCGGCGATCACCACCGAATCGACGCGCACGCCGCCCCCGTCGATCAGCCGATTGCCCTCGGAGGTCGACGCCGCGAGCCCGGCCTGCTTGAGCAACTGGGCGATGCCCAACGGCGCCCCCGACAGGCTCAGCTCCGGAATCTCGTCCGGCACGCCGCCCTTGCTGCGGTTCACGAAATCCTGCTCGGCCGCATCGGCGGCGGCCGCGTCATGGAAGCGCGCGGTGATTTCCTTGGCCAGCGCGACCTTGGCGTCCTTGGGGTTGCGTCCGCCGGCGATCTCGGCCTTGAGCGCCTCGATCTCGGCCAGCGAGCGGAAACTCAGCAGCGTGTACCAGCGCCACATCAGGTCGTCGGAAATCGACAGCACCTTGGCGAACATGCTGTTGGCCGGCTCGGTCAGTCCGATGTAGTTGTTCTTGCTCTTGGACATCTTCTCGACGCCGTCGAGCCCTTCGAGGAGCGGCATAGTGAGTATGCACTGCGGCTCCTGGCCGTATTCCTGTTGGAGATGACGCCCGACCAGCAAGTTGAACTTCTGGTCGGTTCCGCCCAGCTCGAGGTCGCTCTTGAGCGCCACCGAATCGTAGCCCTGCATCAGCGGGTAGAGGAATTCGTGCACCGAGATGGACTGGCCGGCTTTGAAACGCTTGGTAAAGTCGTCGCGTTCCATCATCCGGGCCACCGTGTACTTGGCGGCCAGCTGGATCATGCCGCGCGCGCCCAGCGGGTCGCTCCACTCGGAGTTGTAGCGGATCTCGGTCTTCGACGGGTCCAGCACCAGGCTGGCCTGGCGGTAGTAGGTCTGGGCGTTGGCCTCGATCTGCTCGCGGGTCAGCGGCGGCCGGGTGCTGTTGCGGCCGGAAGGGTCGCCGATGGTGGTGGTGAAGTCGCCGATCAGGAAGATGACCGTGTGGCCCAGATCCTGCAACTGACGCATCTTGTTCAGGACCACCGTATGACCGATGTGAATGTCCGGCGCCGTCGGATCCAGCCCCAATTTGATGCGCAGCGGCGTTCCGGTCGCTTCGGCACGCTGCAGTTTGCGCACCCATTCGTCCTGGGGCAGAAGCTCATCGACGCCGCGCAGCGACACTTCGAGCGCGCGTCTTACAGCATCGGAAAGGGGTTGGGTTGTAACAAGCTCGGGCTTCATTGGGACTTTTTGGCAGTTTGGCGCATCGCCGAAGCTATACTCAGCCCGACTTTCCACAAGCGTCGGATTCTAAGCGGCGCTTTCTTCGGCACCGTCCTACAGACGTGTACTGCAAGCGGTGCACCGAGGACCTGCCGAACCGACACAGGGCTCTAGACGTTGATCCACGCCATTCTCGCCGCCGAGGAGTTGCTCGCTTCCCGCGTGGCCCATACGTTTCGCACGTACCCCAAACAGATCGCCGGCGCCATCGGTGCGCTGCTGCTGTGCGCGGGTGGCGGTGCTTTCGCCGTGGCCTCGCTCGGTCCCGACGTGGCCGACCTGCCTGTTCAACAGGTCCTCGAAGCCGTCAAGCCGCTGGCTGCCGACGACCAGGTCGAGGCGCTCGACAGCCACGACTTCACCCTCTTCCGCACCGAACTCACGCGTTCGAGCGACACCATCGAGGCGCTGCTCAAGCGCCTGGGCATCGCCGACCCGGCGGCTGCGGCCTTCGTGCGCGGCAATGCGGAGGCGCGCGCCGCGCTGCTCAACCGCACCGGCCGCACCGTCACCGCCGAAGCGGCCCGTGACAACACGCTGCAGCGCCTGAGCGCCCGCTGGATCCCCGACGGCGACGGCGCCTTCAAGCGGCTGGTGGTCGTGCGCGGTGCCAAGGGCTTCAGCGTGCGCACCGAGGTCGACCAACTGACGGCCGCGAGCCGCCTGGCCAGCGGCGTGGTGCGCAGCTCGCTGTTCGCCGCCACCGACGAGGCCCGCATCCCCGATGCCGTGGCCAGCCAGCTGGCCGACATCTTCTCGAACGACATCGACTTCCGCTCGCTGCGCAAGGGCGACCGTTTCGCCGTGGTGTACGAAACCTTCGAGGCCGACGGCCAGTCGCTGCGCAGCGGCCGGGTCCTGTCGGCGGAATTCGAGAACAACGGCAAGACCCACCAGGCGCTCTGGTTCCAGGAACCCGGCAAGAAGGGCGGCTACTACCGCCCCAACGGCGACAGCCTGGTGCGCTCCTACCTGGCCTCGCCGGTCGAGTTCTCGCGCATCTCCAGCGGTTTCGCGATGCGCATGCACCCGATCATGAACAGCTGGCGCCAGCACAACGGCATCGACTTCGCCGCGCCCACGGGCACGGCGGTGCGCGCCGTCGGCGACGGCACGGTGGAATTCGCCGGCCGCCAGAACGGCTACGGCAACATCATCATCCTCAAGCACCGAAACAACCAGCAGACGGTCTACGCCCATCTGAGCCGCATCGACGTCAAGGTCGGCCAAAGCGTGAACCAGAGCCAGTTCATCGGCGCGGTCGGCTCGACCGGCTGGGCCACCGGCCCGCACCTGCACTTCGAATTCCGCGTCAACGGCCAGTACACCAACCCGGCCAACATCGCGCAGCAGGACGGCGGCACGCCGGTCACCGCCTCGGCACGCCCGGCCTTCAACCGGCTGGCGATCGCCACGCGCATGGAGCTGTCCGCGGCCTTCTCGGTTGTGCAGGCCAGCGCCGAATAAGGCCCGCCATACTCGGCATCGGGCATGGCTGAACGCTTCATCGGCCTGATGTCGGGCACCTCGCTCGACGGGGTCGACGGCGTGCTGGCCGCGTTCTCAAAAGCAGGCCAGGTCACGGTCGTCGGCCACGCCACGGCCGATTTCCCGCCCGCGCTGCGCGCGGAGCTGCTGGCCCTCAACACCGCCGGCGACAACGAGCTTCATCGCGCCGCGCTGGCAGCGAACGGCCTGGTCGGCGTCTATGCCGGGGTGGTCCGTCAACTGCTGGCGGACACGGGCCTTGTGGCCGTAGACATCACCGCCATCGGCGCCCACGGCCAGACCGTGCGCCACCGGCCCGGCGAGTTCGACGGCCTCGGCTACACACTGCAACTCGACAATCCCGCGCTGCTGGCCGAGCTGAGCGGCATCGACGTGGTGGCCGACTTCCGCCGCCGCGACGTCGCGGCCGGCGGCCAGGGCGCGCCGCTGGTGCCGGCCTTCCACCGCGCGGTCTTCGGCCGCGACGACCGGGCCGTCGGCGTGCTCAACCTCGGCGGCATCGCCAATCTGAGTGTGCTGCCCGCCGCGGAGGCGCACGGCACGGTGCTGGGCTTCGATTGCGGCCCCGGCAACGCGCTGATGGACCATTGGTGCCTGGCCCACACGGGCCAGCCTTTCGACGCGAGCGGCCGCTGGGCCGCGAGCGGCCAGGTGCTGCCGACGCTGCTGGCCAGGCTGCGCGCCGATCCCTTCTTCGCCACGGTGCCGCCCAAGAGCACGGGCCGCGACCTGTTCCACCCGGCCTGGCTGGCGGCGCGGCTCGGCGACGACGCCGACGCACCGGCCGACGTGCAGGCCACGCTTGCCGAACTCACGGCCAGCGCCTGCGCCGACGACTTACGTCGCTACGGCACCGATGCCCGCGAACTGGTGGTCTGCGGCGGCGGCGCGCTCAACACGCATCTGATGGCACGGTTGGCAGCCTTGCTGCCGGGTGTGGAAGTGGTGTCGTCGGCCGAACGCGGGCTGCCGCCGCAGCAGGTCGAGGCCGCGGCCTTCGCCTGGCTGGCACGGGCCATGGTGCACCGCGCGCCTGGCAACCTGTCCAGCGCGACCGGCGCGCGGGGCGAACGCGTGCTGGGCGCGCTCTACCCGGCCTGATCGATCAGCCCTGGCCCGAGACCTCGGGCTGCGCCGGCTGCACCGCTCGCGCTTCGGGCGGAAGATGCCAGAAGATCATGGCCGAAGCCAGCGTGATGAGCCCCATGGTGGCGAATGTCGCCTGAAAGGCGTGCAATGTCGCCACCGGGGCCTGGGTGCCGAACATGCCGGTGTAGCCGCCGAGCACCGAACTCGCGGCCGCCACGCCCAGGCTCATCGCCAGCATCTGCACCATCGACAGCAGGCTGTTGCCGCTGCTGGCCATGCTGCCGTCGAGGTCGCGCAGCGTCACCGTGTTCATTGCGGTGAACTGCAGCGAATTGACCGCGCCGAAAAACAGCAGCTGCAACACGTGCACCACCAGCGGCTGCCCCGGCGCGGCGAAGCCGAAGGTGGCCATCGCGACGCCGACCAGGGCGGTGTTCACGACCAGCACGCGGCGGTAGCCGAAATGCGTGATCAGCGGCGTGGTGAAGCGCTTCATCGCCATCCCGGCCAGCGCGATGGGCAGCATCATCAGACCCGCCTGCAGCGGCGAGTAGCCCATCGACACCTGCAGCAGAAGCGGCAGCAGGAAGGGCATGCAACTGCTGCCCAGGCGCGAGAACAGGTTGCCCAGCAACCCGATGCTCAGCGTGGGCACCTTGAACAGCGAGGGGGAGAACAGCGGCGCCGGCTCGCGCGCGGCGCGCAGCCAGTAGGCCGTGAGGCTGGCGAAGCCGAACACCAGCAGCACGAAGACGCTGACCTGGCGCAGGCCGAGTTCGGCCACGCCGTCGAGAGCCAGCGAGATGCTCACCATGCCCAGCGCCAGCATCGCGTAGCCCGCCGCATCGAAGCGCTGCAGCACCGCGCCGCGCAGGTCCGGCATGTAACGCAGCGTGGCGATGCAGCCCAGCAGGCCGACCGGCACGTTGATCAGGAAGATCCAGTGCCAGGAGGCGTACTGCACCAGCCATCCGCCCAGCGTCGGACCCAGCAGCGGCCCGATCAGGCCCGGGATCGCGACGAAGCTCATGGCCTGCAGGAACTCGCTGCGCGGCACGGTGCGCAGCAGCGACAGCCGCCCCACGGGCAGCAGCAACGCGCCGCCCAGGCCCTGCACCACGCGCGACGCCACCAGCTGCCCCAGGCTCTGCGACAGCGCGCAGGCCACCGAGCCCAGCACGAACAGCACGATGGCCGAGAAGAAGATCCGGCGTGTGCCGAAACGGTCGGCGATCCAGCCCGAGGCCGGGATCAGCATCGCCATCGTCAGCGAATAAGCCACCACCACCGACTGCATGCGCAACGGGCTCTCGCCCAGGCTCGCGGCCATGGCCGGCAGGGCCGTGTTGATGATGGTCGCGTCCAGCGTCTGCATGAAGAAGCCGACCGCGACCAGCCACAGGAGGCTCTTGCGAGCCGAGATCTCAGAAGCCATGGAAAAGAAGGAGGGGGCAACGACAGGCAACAAAAAACCGCCCTGAGGCGGTTTGTCGGGAGATCGGGGAAGTCAGACGCAAGGCCGGCTCCCTCGTGATCGCAGGTTCAGGCCGAGAAGCTCGAGCCGCAGCCGCAGGTGCTGGTGGCGTTCGGGTTCTTGATCACGAACTGGGCACCCTGGAGGTCTTCCTTGTAGTCGATCTCGGCGCCGACCAGGTACTGGTAGCTCATGGCATCGATCAACAGCGACACGCCGTTCTTGGTCATGGTCGTGTCGTCTTCGTTGGTGATCTCGTCGAAGGTGAAGCCGTACTGGAAGCCGGAGCAGCCGCCGCCTTGCACGAACACCCGCAGCTTGAGTTCGGGATTGCCTTCCTCGGCGATCAGATCGGCCACCTTGGCTGCCGCGCTGTCGGTGAAGACGATCGGCTCGGGCATCTGGGTGGGGGTCTGGATGGTTTCGGCAACAGCGCTCATGTGCGGGACTCCTGTGGGGGGTGGGCCGAACGTGCGGCCAATGAGGGGATGCTACTGCAAGCAGCAAAAAGCCGCCCAGAGGGCGGCTTTCGCAATGTGCCAAGTGCGGATATTCGCGTCGCGAGCCGCTGCAGGGCAAGGCGCAAACCGGAGCCGGACTCGCGTCCGGTGAGGATTTGCAACGCCGCCCTGCAGTGGCGCAGCAGCGAAGATCAGCGCTTGGAGAATTGCTTGCGGCGACGGGCGGAGTGCAGACCGACCTTCTTACGCTCGACTTCACGCGCATCGCGCGTCACGAAGCCAGCCTGGCTCAACACCGGCTTGAGCGTCGCGTCGTAGTCGATCAGGGCACGGGTGATGCCGTGGCGCGCAGCGCCGGCTTGACCCGATTCGCCGCCACCGGCCACGTTGATCATGATGTCGAAAGCTTCGACGTTGTTCGTCAGGAACAGCGGCTGCTTCGCGATCATGATGGACGTTTCGCGGCCGAAGTAGGCCTGGATGTCCTTGCCATTGACCGTGATCTTGCCGGTGCCTTTTTTCATGAACACACGGGCGACGCTGGATTTGCGACGGCCGGTTCCATTGTTCCATTCACCAATCATCTCAAGGCTCCTTAGAGTTCCAGCACTTTAGGCTGTTGGGCGGTATGCGGGTGCTCAGCGCCACCGTACACCTTGAGTTTCTTGATCATCGCGTAGCCAAGCGGACCCTTGGGCAGCATGCCCTTGACGGCCTTTTCCAGGGCACGGCCCGGGAACTTGGATTGCATGTCGCGGAAGTTGGTGGCACTGATGCCGCCCGGGTAGCCCGAGTGACGGTAGTACACCTTGTCGATCGACTTGGCGCCAGTGACGCGCAGTTGCGCGGCATTGATGATGACGATGTAGTCACCGGTATCGACGTGAGGCGTGTAAATGGCCTTGTGTTTGCCGCGCAAACGGAGAGCAACTTCGCTGGCTACTCGTCCGAGGACCTTGTCGGTCGCGTCAATCACAAACCACTCGTGCGTCACGTCAGCGGGCTTGGCGCTGAACGTTTTGGTCATGAGTTTTTCTCTTCAAAAGAGGGTTTGGCGAGCCCTTTTCCACGGTCGGCGTTCCTCTGATGGGAATCTCTTAGGTGGCTTGCACGCCCGCAAATCGGAAGATGCGCGGGGAATATGCCTTCGCCGCGGGGCTACAAAAACGCTGCGAAGCCCTCGATTATACGAAGAATCAAGGACTTGGAGCAACCTTGGCCCCGGGTGCGGGTACGATCGACCCCTATGTTCAGTTACCGCCACGCCTTCCACGCCGGCAACCACGCCGACGTGCTCAAGCACACGGTGCTGATTGCCACGCTCGACCACATGCTGGAAAAAGACGCGGCACTCACCGTTGTCGACACCCACGCCGGCGCCGGCCTGTACCGCCTCGACGGCGACTACGCCGACACCAGCGGCGAAGCCAGCCAGGGCGTGCTGCGCCTGCTGGCGCCACCGCCGCCCGCGGCCCCGCCGAAAAAGGGCGCCCCGCCCAAGGTCGATGCACCGTTGGCCGGCGCGATCGCGCGCTACCTCGAGGTGATCAGCGACTTCAACCCCAAGGGCGGCGCCAAGATCTACCCGGGCTCGCCGTTCATCACGCAGCACCTGATGCGCGACCACGACCGGCTCAAGCTGTTCGAACTGCACCCGACCGACGGCCGCACGCTCGCGGCCAACATCGCCCAGCTCGATGCCGGGCGCCAGATCACCGTGCTGAACGAAGACGGTTTCGGCAGCGCCACCAAGTTCCTGCCGCCGCCTTCACGCCGCGCGCTGGTGCTGTGCGACCCGAGCTACGAGATCAAGAGCGACTACGCCCGCGTGCTCGACTTCGTCGACGGCGCGCTCAAGCGCTTCGCGACCGGCACCTACGCGGTCTGGTACCCGATCATCCCGCGGCCCGAGGCGCACGACCTGCCGCGCCGGCTCAAGACGATGGCGACCAAGGCCGGCAAGTCGTGGCTGCACGCCACGCTGACGGTCAAGTCGAGCAAGATCACGACGACGCCCGCAGGCGAGACGCGCCGCCCGGGCCTGCCGGCGAGCGGCATGTTCCTGATCAACCCGCCCTACACGCTCAAGGCGCAGATGACGGCCGCATTGCCGCAGCTGGTGGAGCGCCTGGGCCAGGACCGCAACGCGGCCTTCACGCTCGACGCCGGCGGCTGATCGCCAACTGAATCGCGCCTAGCGGCGGCGCCGCACCGGCACCTTGCGGGTGGCGCGGGCCACGGGCGCAGCCGCCTGCACCTCCGGCGCCGACTGCCGCAACGCCGTCACGTCGGCGACTTCGCCATTGCAGCGCATGCCCGGCTGGTCGACCACATGCAGCGCCACCTGCTTGATGCCCATGCTCAGCATGTCGAGCGTATCGGCCGCGGCACGGCTCAGGTCGATGATGCGGCCCGGCCCGAAGGGCCCGCGGTCGTTGATGCGCACCAGCACCTCGCGACCGTTGACCAGGCTGCGCACGCACACCACGGTGCCGAAGGGCAGCGTGCGATGCGCGGCGGTCATCGCGCCCATGTCGAAGCGCTCGCCGTTGGCGGTCCTGCGCATGTGGAAGCCGATGCCATACCAGGAAGCGCCACCGCGCTGGAAGATCGTGCGCGGGCCCTCGTCGCCCGGCACGCCGTCGTCGGGCATGAGTTCGTCCTGGCCCGAGACGGCCAGGTCGTAGCGCACCGACGGCACGTCCGAGCGAGGCGCCACGCCGGGCGGCACGGCCAATCCGGTGGGAAGCGGCTGCAGAGCGGCGTCGGGCGCCGTCTCGCCGACCGCAGGCTCGGCAGGTGCATCGGCGGGCGGCGGCACGGCGCAGGCCGTCACCATCAGCCCGGCCGCCAGGCTCAGCAGCGCCGCGCGCCAGGACCCGTGGCGCGCGCCGACACTCATGCGTCGAGCCCCAGCCCCAGTCGCTCCAGCAGGGCGAGCGTGGCCGTGGCCTGGTTCATCGTGTAGAAGTGCAATGCCGGCGCGCCCCCTGCGCAGAGGCGTTCGCACAGCTGCGCCACCGCATCGAGGCCGAAGGCCTTGATCGAGGCCGTGTCGTCGCCGTAGCTCTGCAGCCGCAGCCGGATCCAGCGCGGGATCTCGGCGCCGCAGGCATCCGAGAAGCGCATCAGCTGGGTCGAGCTGGTGATGGGCATCACGCCGGGCACGATCGGCGTGTCGATGCCCATGCGCCGTGCGTCATCGACGAAACGGAAATACGCATCGGCGTTGAAGAAGTACTGCGTGATGGCCGAATCGGCACCGGCCCTGGCCTTGGCGGCGAAAGCCTGCAGATCGGCCTCGGGCGAGCGGGCCTGCGGATGCACCTCGGGGTAGCAGGCCACCTCGATGTGGAAGTCGCGGCCCGTCTCCTCGCGGATGAAACCGACCAGGTCGCTCGCGTAGTGAAACTCGCCGCCTACGCCGTAGCCGCTGGGCAGGTCGCCGCGCAGGGCCACCAGCCGCTTCACGCCCATCGCCTTGAGTTCGGCCAGCTGCGTGCGCACCGTCGCCCGGGTCGCGCCGATGCAGGAGAAATGACTGGCCGCGTCCACGCCCTCGGCCAGGATCTCGCCCACCGCGGCGAAGGTGCCCGCGTGGGTCGAACCGCCTGCGCCGTAGGTCACGGAGCAGAACTCGGGCTGCATCGCATAGAGCTGCTGGCGCACGGCGCGCAGCTTGACCGCGCCCTCGGGCGTCTTGGTCGGGAAGAACTCAAAGCTCAGCGGAAGGCCCACGTGCGGCTCCTGGGTCGCCGTCCGCATGGACGGCATGAATGAAGAATTCGCGGTTGCCGTCGCCGCCGGCGATCGGGCTGTCGATCCAGCGCAGCACGCGCAGGCCGAGCGCGGCGCAGCTCTCGCGCAGCCGCTGCTCGACGATGGGGTACATCGTGTCGTCGCGCACGATGCCGCCCTTGCCCACCTGGCCCGGCTGCAGCTCGAACTGCGGCTTGACCAGCAGCAGCAGCTCGCCTTCGGCCGCTAGGAAAGGCACGACCGCGGGCAGCACCAGCGTGAGCGAGATGAAGGACAGGTCGGCGACGATCAGGTCGAAGTCCGTGCGTGCGACCTCTTCCGCCAGGTCGTCGACGACCAGCGCACGCGCATTGACCTTCTCGATGGCCGTCACGCGCTCGTCCTCTCGGATGCGCGCATGCAGCTGGCCATGGCCGACGTCGATGCCCACGACCTGCGCAGCGCCATGCTGCAGCAGGCAGTCGGTGAAACCGCCGGTCGACTGACCGACGTCGAGGCAATGCTTGCCCGTGGGATCGACGCCGGTGGCGCGCAACGCGCCTTCCAGCTTGAGCCCGCCGCGCGAGACATAGCGCGACTCCGCGGCATCGGCGAGCTCGAGCTCGGCCGATGCGGGGATTTCGTCGCGGTTCTTGCCCACGGTGCGCCATTCGGCGCCACTGCCGGCATCGCGCCAGCGCAACCCGCCCGCGATCAGGCGGACGGCCTGTGAACGCGAGGCCGCGAGGCCCCGCTCCACCAACAATTGATCAGCGCGCAAAACGTGGGTGCGCCATCAATAACGGTAGGTGTCCGCCTTGTACGGACCCGCCTTGTCGACGCCGATGTAGGCGGCCTGGGCGTCGGTCAGCTCGGTCAGCATGGCGCCGACCTTCTTCAGGTGCAGGCGCGCGACCTTCTCGTCGAGGTGCTTGGGCAGCACGTAGACCTTGCCGGCTTCGTACGCGTCGGGCTTGGTGAACAGCTCGATCTGGGCGATGGTCTGGTTGGCGAACGACGAGGACATCACGAAGCTCGGGTGGCCCGTGCCGCAGCCCAGGTTCACCAGCCGGCCCTTGGCCAGCAGGATGATCTTCTTGCCGTCGGGGAAGGTGATGTGGTCGACCTGCGGCTTGATCTCTTCCCATTCGTACTTCTCGATCGACGCGACGTCGATCTCGTTGTCGAAGTGGCCGATGTTGCAGACGATGGCCTGGTCCTTCATGGCGGCCATGGTGTCGTGCGTGATGACGTCCTTGTTGCCGGTGGTGGTCACGAAGATGTCGGCCTTGTCGGCGGCATATTCCATGGTCACGACCTTGTAGCCTTCCATCGCGGCCTGCAGCGCGTTGATGGGGTCGATTTCCGTGACCCACACCTGGGCGCTCAGTGCGCGCAAGGCCTGGGCCGAGCCCTTGCCCACGTCGCCGTAGCCGGCCACGCAGGCCACCTTGCCGGCGATCATCACGTCGGTCGCGCGCTTGATGCCGTCGACCAGCGATTCGCGGCAGCCGTACAGGTTGTCGAACTTGCTCTTGGTGACCGAGTCGTTGACGTTGATCGCGCGGAACTGCAGCGTGCCCTTGGCGGACATCTCGTTCAGGCGGTGCACGCCGGTGGTCGTTTCCTCGGTCACGCCGATGATTTCGGCGGCCTTGCGGGTGTACCAGGTCGAATCGGTCGCGATCTTGGCCTTGATGGCCGCGTAGAGGATGCGCTCTTCCTCGCTGGTCGGGTTGGCCAGCACCGACAGGTCCTTCTCGGCACGCTGGCCCAGGTGCATCAGCAGCGTGGCGTCGCCGCCGTCGTCGAGGATCATGTTCGGACCTTCGCCGGCCGAGCCCTTGGGGCCGAACTCGAAGATGGCGTGGGTGTAGTCCCAGTAGTCCTTGAGCGACTCGCCCTTGACGGCGAACACCGGCGTGCCGGCGGCCGCGATGGCGGCGGCCGCATGGTCCTGCGTCGAGAAGATGTTGCAGGACGCCCAACGCACCGAGGCGCCCAGCGCCTGAAGGGTCTCGATCAGGACCGCGGTCTGGATCGTCATGTGGATCGAGCCGGTGATGCGCGCGCCCTTGAGCGGCTGGGCCGCCTTGAACTCCTCGCGGATGGCCATCAGGCCGGGCATCTCGGTTTCGGCGATGCGGGTTTCCTTGCGGCCCCAGGCGGCAAGGGAGATGTCGGCGATCGCCTGGTCGGCGGTGAAGACGGGGGTGGGCTTGAGAACAGCGCTCATGGAAACTCCAAAACTTGTTTGAACGAGGCCACTGTGTTCGACGGGGGAACTCACCGCGCGAGAACAGCGGATGAGCGTGGTTGCGATGGGTCCGAGCCTCACGCCTGACGGCGCTGCAACGCTCCTCGGAACGCGGATTTTAGCCCACCGCGCCGTTCCCCGACATCGCGTGAAGAGACCCTCCTCACGCCCGTCGCCCTCGCCCCTCGCGGGGCGGCTCGCTAAAATCGACGGCTTTGCGTAGCCGCCGCGCCGTGAGCGCCTCGCGCTTACCGTTCTTCGCGCGCCCCGCGTTCACGCCATGACCTTCGAATCCGAAACCCGCCGCCGTCGCACCTTCGCGATCATTTCCCACCCCGACGCGGGCAAGACCACGCTGACCGAGAAGCTGCTGCTGTTCTCGGGCGCAATCCAGATCGCCGGCTCGGTCAAGGCGCGGAAAGCGACGCGACATGCGACCTCCGACTGGATGGAGATCGAAAAGCAGCGCGGCATCTCGGTGGCCTCCTCGGTCATGCAGATGCTGTACCGCGACCACGTGATCAACCTGCTCGACACGCCCGGCCACAAGGACTTCTCGGAAGACACCTACCGCGTGCTCACGGCCGTGGACTCGGCGCTGATGGTGATCGACGCGGCCAACGGCGTCGAGGCGCAGACGCGCCGGCTGATCGAGGTCTGCCGCCAGCGCGACACGCCCATCATCACCTTCGTCAACAAGATGGACCGCGAAGTGCGCGAGCCGCTGGACATCCTCGACGAGATCGAGCGCGAGCTGGGCATGCCCTGCGTGCCGATGACCTGGCCCGTGGGCCAGGGCAAGAGCTTCGGCGGCATCATGAACCTGCGCACGCAGACCATGACGGTGTTCGACTCGGGCAAGGAGCGGCTGCCGCAGGAGTTCGAGACCATCGCACTGGACAACCGCACCGAGCTGATCAAGCGCTTCGGCGCCGAGTTCGAGAACGCCGAGCAGAGCATGGAACTCGCCGCCGGCGCCTCGCCCACCTGGGACCGCGAGGCCTTCCTGGCCGGCAAGCAGACCCCGGTGTTCTTCGGCTCGGGCGTGAACAACTTCGGCGTGATGGAAGTGCTCGATGCGCTGGTCGACCTGGCGCCGGCGCCGCAGTCGCGCACCAGCACCACGATCGTCAACCGCCAGCCGGTGGTCAAGGAGATCCAGCCCGCGGACAAGGACTTCGCCGGCGTGGTGTTCAAGGTGCAGGCCAACATGGACCCCTCGCACCGCGACCGCATCGCCTTCGTGCGCATGGCCTCGGGCAAGTACACGCCGGGCATGAAGCTCAAGGTGCAGCGCACCTCGAAGGAACTGCGCCCCACCAGCGTCGTGACCTTCATGAGCCAGCGCCGCGAGGCCGTGGAAGAAGCCTACGCCGGCGACATCGTGGGCTTCACCACGCACGGCGGCGTGCAGCTGGGCGATACCATCACCGACGGCGCGAGCCTGATGTTCACCGGCCTGCCCTTCTTCGCGCCCGAGCTCTTCATGACCGTGATCCTGAAGAACCCGCTGCGCACCAAGCAGCTGCAGCAGGGCCTGGCGCAGCTGGGCGAGGAAGGCGCGATCCAGGTCTTCCGGCCCGAGGTCGGCGGCCCGATGCTGCTGGGCGCGGTGGGCCAGTTGCAGTTCGAAGTGGTTCAGCACCGCCTCAAGGGCGAGTACGACTGCGACGTGCGGCTCGAGAGTTGCCAGTACACGGGCGCGCGCTGGATCACGGCCGACACCCCGGCCGAGCTGCGCGAGTTCGTCAACGCCTACCCGGTGCGCATGGCCAAGGACGCGGCCGACACGCTGGCCTTCCTGTGCACCTCGCCGTACGACGTGCGGCTGGCGCAGGAGCGCTTCCCGAAGATCCACTTCCATCCGCTGCGCGAGCACGCGGGCCTGGCCCTGCAGACGGCCAGCTGATGCAGTCGCTTGCCACCTGGCCGCTCGAGGCCCGCCGCGGCGTTGCCGGCGTCTTCACCGACATCGACGACACGCTGACCACCGACGGCGCGATCACCGCCGACGCGCTGGCCGCGCTCGGCGCATTGCGCACGGCCGGCCTGCCGACAGTGGCCATCACCGGCCGCCCCGTCGGCTGGAGCGTGCCCTTCGTCACGGCCTGGCCGGTCGATGCCATCGTGGCGGAGAACGGCGCCGTGGCCCTGCTGCCCCTGGCCGATGGGCGCATCGAGAAGCGCTACCTGCAGGACGCCGCGACACGCGCCGCCAACTTCGAGCGCATGCAGGGCGTGCTGCAACGCATCGAGCGCGAAATTCCGGGCGCGGTGCGCGCCACCGACTCGACAGGTCGCGAGACCGACATCGCGATCGACCACAGCGAGTTCCAGCATCTGAGCGAGGCGCAGATCGCGGCCGTCGTGGCGCTGATGCAGCGCGAAGGCATGCGTGCGACCGTGAGCAGCATCCACATCAACGGCTGGTACGGCGACCACAACAAGCTGGTGGGCGCGCGCTGGATCGTGCGCGAACTCTGGGGCCGCAACCTCGACGAGGAGTTGGACCGCTGGGCCTACGTCGGCGATTCGACCAACGACCAGCTGATGTTCAAGACCTTCGCCCACAGCATCGGCGTGGCCAACGTGGCGCGCTTCGTGCCGCAGCTCGCCGACCTGCCGCGCTATGTGACCGCGGGCGAGCGCGGCGCGGGCTTCGCCGAGGCCGCGGTCGCGATCCTCAGCGCGCGCTGAGCACTTGCGGGCGCGGTGCGCGCCATTGCGTCCAGGCGCCGACCAGCGCCATCGCGATCAGGACGGCCGCATAGGCCTCGACCGCGGTGCGCAGCCCCAGCGAGGCGATCAGCAGCCCGGCGCCCATCGCCGGCACGCTGAACGCCAGGTAGCTCACGAAGAAGATCGCCGCGAACAGCTCGGCACGTTCGTGCGGCTGGGCCAGCGGCGCCAGGGCCTGCACCTGGGCCGAGAACGACGAGCCGAAGCCCATGCCGGCCACCGCGGTGCCGACGAAGAACAGCGTCGCCGAACGGGTCGCGAACGCAGCGATCAGCAACGCCGAACCGGCCGCGATGCACAGCATGCCCAGCACGGGCACGCGGGCGCCGAAGCGGCTCATGAGCGTCGGCGAGGCCGCACCCACGCCGAACAGCACCGCGATCGCCAGCCCGTTGACGATGCCGCTGTCGATGCCGAACACCTGGCGCAGCAGCGAGGGCACGAGCGACAGGAACAATCCGCCCAGCGCCCAGCTGGTCACCAGCACCGGCAGGCTGCGCATGAAGACGGCGCGCGCCGCACACGGCACCGCCATGCGCGGCACCAGCGACGCCCAGGCGCCGGGACGCGGCGTCACGCTCTCGGGCAGGAAGAAGGCGGCCACGGCGGCCAACGCCAACAACCCGGCGAGCACGCCGAAGACCAGCGGCACCGGGTCGCGTGTCATCGACACCGTCAAGCCGGTCAGCAGCGCGCCCACGGCCAGGCCGGCCAGCGGCGAGACGCTGGTGATGAGCATGCCCATGCGCTTGCGCGCGGACGGGGCGGCCTCCACCACCGCCGCGCTGAGCGTGCCGCTGGCCACGCCCGTGGCCAACCCCTGCACGATGCGCGCGGCGACGATGCCGCCAATGCTGCGGGCCATCAGGAACATCACCATCGCCACGGCTTGCAGCACCAGCGCGACGACGATCACCGGGCGTCGCCCGACGTGGTCCGACAGCGAGCCGCCGACCAGCAGCGAGCCCAGCAGCGCCAGCGCATAGACCGCGAACGCGACCGTCAGCAGCGCCGACGAGAAGCCCCAGCGCTGCTGGAACAGCACGAACAAGGGCGACGGCGCCGCGGCGGCGAGGAAGAAGGTGAACAGCACGGCCGCCAGCAGCGCGAAGGCCGCGCCGGCCGGCAGTCGCCATGGGGGGACGGTGGCGGGCGGCGAACTCGAAGGAGAAGAGGTGGAAGAAGGCATGGGGCCCTTTAACGCAAACAAATTTGCTTTTGCGTATTGTAGGCAGGCCAGATTTTTAATGCAACGATCTTTGCGTTAAAGTGGGGGTATGGACTCCGCTCCCATCCTTCGCCGCCCCGGCGGCCGCAGCGCCCAGGTGCAGACCGTGGTGCGCAAGGCCCTGGAAGAACTGGTCGCCGAACAGGGCCGCGACAAGGTCACCGTGCCGGCCGTGGCCGAGCGCGCGGGCGTCAGCGCCTCCAGCATCTACCGCCGCTGGGGCGACCTGGCCGGCCTGCTGGCCGAGACCGCCACCCGGCGCCTCGACCCGAAACGACCGCTGCCCGATACCGGTGACCTGCACCGCGACATGACGGCCTGGGCCCAAGAGCTGATCGAGCACCTGAGCCAGCCGCATTCCACCTCGCTGCTGAAAGCCGCGGCCGCGCTGGCCAACGACGGCGACACCGATTGCCTGCGCAACCGCCGCGCCGAGGCCCAGACGCTGATCGATCAGGCGCTGGCCCGCGGCGATCGCGCGCCCGAGCTGCGCCAGGTGATCGACCATGTGATCGCGCCCATCGTGTACCGGCTGATCTTCGGCAAGGCGCCCCTGGAGCCGGCCACGGCCACGCGACTGGTCGATGAGCTTTTCGCCATCGTGGGCACTCCGGCCCGCTGAACAGAACCGACGCGCGGGTGGCGTAGCATCGTGCGTTCGGCCCCGCGCCGATGACCGCGACGACGGGGCCCCACCCCGGCCCCGTCCACCCCCATCCCTCCATCTGTTGTCCGACGAAAGACGCCTCATGACCACTTCCTATCCCTCGACCCAGTTGCTGATCGCCAACGAATGGGTCGACGCCGTGAGCGGCAAGACCCTCGACGTGCGCAACCCCGCCAACGGCCAGGTGATCGGTCAGGTCGCGCACGCCGGCATCGCCGACCTCGACCGTGCGCTGGCCGCCGCGCAGAAGGGCTTCGAAGCCTGGCGCGACGTGCCGGCCAACGAGCGCGCCGCGATCATGCGCCGCGCCGCCGGCCTGGTGCGCGAGCGCGCCGACGAGATCGCACGCGTGCTCACGCAGGAACAGGGCAAGCCGCTGGCCGAGGCCAAGGGCGAGACGCTGGCGTCCGCCGACATCATCGAATGGTTCGCCGACGAAGGCCGCCGCGTCTACGGCCGCATCGTGCCCTCGCGCAACCTGGCCGCACAGCAGCTGGTGATGAAGGAGCCCGTCGGCCCGGTCGCCGCCTTCACGCCGTGGAACTTCCCCATCAACCAGGTGGTGCGCAAGCTCGGCGCCGCGCTGGCCGCCGGCTGCTCCTTCCTGGTCAAGGCACCGGAAGAAACGCCCGCGGCACCCGCCGCGCTGATCAAGGCTTTCGTCGACGCGGGCATTCCGGCCGGCACCGTGGGCCTGGTGTTCGGCGACCCGGCCGAGATCTCGAACTACCTGATCCCGCACCCGATCATCCGCAAGATCACGTTCACCGGCTCCACGCCCGTGGGCAAGCAGTTGGCCGCGCTGGCCGGCGCCCACATGAAGCGCGCGACGATGGAACTGGGCGGCCACGCGCCGGTGATCGTGGCCGAGGACGCCGACGTGGCGCTGGCCGTCAAGGCCGCCGGTGCCGCCAAGTTCCGCAACGCCGGCCAGGTCTGCATCTCGCCGACCCGCTTCCTGGTGCACAACAGCCTGAAGGCCGAGTTCGCGCAATTGATGGTCAAGCATGCCCAGAGCCTCAAGCTGGGTGATGGCCTGGCCGAAGGCACGACCCTCGGCCCGCTCGCCAACGACCGCCGCCTGAGCGCGATGGCCAAGGTGGTCGCCGATGCGCAGGCCACGGGCGCCAAGGTCGCGACCGGCGGCGAGCGCGTGGGCAGCAGCGGCAACTTCTTCGCGCCGACCGTGCTGACCGACGTGTCGCTCGACTCCGACGTGTTCAACAACGAACCCTTCGGCCCGATCGCCGCCATCCGCGGTTTCGACACGATCGAGGAAGCCATCGCCGAATCGAACCGCCTGCCCTTCGGCCTGGCCGGCTACGCCTTCACCGCGTCGATCCGCAACGCGCAACTGCTGGCGCGCCGCGTCGAGGTCGGCATGCTGTGGATCAACCAGCCCGCCACGCCCTCGCCGGAAATGCCTTTCGGCGGCGTGAAGGATTCGGGCTACGGCTCGGAAGGCGGACCGGAAGCGGTCGAGGCTTATCTGAACACCAAGGCGGTGTCGATCATGGCCGGGTGATTGAGTTCGCCCCCGAGGGCGGCGCGCACTGCGTGTCGCTTCGCCTTCCCCCTCCGGGGGCAACACCGGTGGGCCGGCGGAGCCGGACCCACGGTGTTTCACGAACAGAGGGGCGACGCAACGCTCCTCTCTCAAAGCCGCTACCGGCTACCGGTGGCGGCTTTTTCGTTGGGGCTCATTCGCTCAGCAGATCGATGTAGGCACGGTAGGCGTAGTTGCGGTTCTTCTTCTGCCCGGTCAGTTCGGTCACGATGCCCAGGTCTTCCAGCAGCTTCACGGCCGCCGTGGCCGTCGGGAAGGTGGTGCCCAACTGCTGGCGGACCCGCTCGATGGTGAAGCGGGGCATGGTCGGCAGCAACTCGAAGAGGCGGTAGCTCGCCGGCCCGGCCTTGGGCGACTCGAGCAGGCGGCGGCGGTCCGCGGTGACCAGGCTTGCCAAGGCGACGATGGCGCGCTCGGCCTGCTGCGCGGCCCGTTCGACACCCTCGAGGAAGAAAGCCACCCAGCCCTCCCAATCGCCTTCCGTTCGCACCGCCGCCAGACGGTGGTAGTACTCGGCCTGATGCTGCTTGAGGTAGGCACTGAGGTACATCAGCGGCTGGGGCAAGAGCCCCCATGCCTCCAGCAACGCGGCGATCAGCAGCCGGCCGATGCGGCCATTGCCGTCGAGGAAGGGATGGATCGTCTCGAACTGCACATGGACCAAGGCCACGCGCACCAGCGACGGCAGCGCGGACGCGTCGTCGTGGATGAAATGTTCCAACGTGCCCAGCAGGGCGGGCACCTCGTTGGCAGGCGGCGGCACGAACATGGCATTGCCCGGCCGCGTCCCGCCGATCCAGTTCTGTGACTTGCGCAATTGGCCCGGTTGTTTGCCTGCGCCACGCACACCGTCGAGCAGCAGCTGATGCGCCTCGCACAGAAGGCGCACGCTGATCGGCAAACCCTTGGGGTCGTGCAGCGCCTCGCGCACATGGCGGAAGGCGCGCAGGTAGTTGGTGACTTCCTCCACGTCGTCCGCGTTGCTCACCGCAATGCCGGCCTCTTCATCGAACAGGTCGACCAGCGTGGCCTGCGTGCCTTCGATCTGGGACGTGAGCAGCGCCTCCTTGCGAACGGCGCTATAGAGCAGCCAATCGACTGACGGCACCAACCCTGCCACGCCGGTGAGCCGGGCCAGCGCCAGCTCGGCAGCGCGGTTCGCCTCGACGAAGGATTCGGGCGCAAGCGGCGGCTTGGCCGGTGGCAGCGCACGCGGCACGAACACGCGCACCGCTTCGCCGAGCGTGGTGGTGGTGACGTAGGTGCCGGTGCTGCGGGCCATATGAAAGATTGCTTGGATGAACGAGATTCATATTAAAGCAATCTTTAATTTAAAGGCAAGCTGTGAAAGTAGCCTTTGCCTCCTCGTCCTACTGCCCCTTCGCCAGCCCCAGCTTCTCGATCACCACCTTCTCCTTCACCACCGTGTCCTGCGCGAACTTGGTGTAAGTGGCCGAGCTCATGTAGTTCGGCAGCATGTCGTAGCGCCCGAGCGAGGCCACGTAGCTGGGCTCTTCCATCGCCTGCTTGAACGCATCGTGCAGCTTCTTCACCACTTCGGGCGGCGTGCCCTTGGGGGCGCCGATGCCGAAGGGCGAGTTCTGCACGATGTCGTAGCCCAGCTCCTTCAAGGTCGGCGCGTCGGGGAACTTGGCCAGGCGCTTGTCGCCCCAGGTGTTGAGCACGCGCAGCTTGCCCGCTTCGACCTGTGGCGCGAAACCGGTGCTGTCGGCGGCGGCCATCAGCTGGCCGCTGACCACCGCGAGCATCAGGTCGGCGCTGCCCTTGTAGGGCACGTGCTGCAGCTGAATGCCGGCTTTCTGCGCGACGATCTCGGTCGTCAGGTGCGGGCTGGTCAGGTTGCCGGTGGAACCGTAGGTGAGCTTGCCGGGGTTGGCCTTGGCGTAGGCGACGAAGTCGGCCCAGGTCTTGAACGGGCTGTCGGCCGGCACCACGATGCCGAAGGCATAGCCGGTGACGTTCAGGACATAGGTGATGTCCTTGAGCGGGTCCCAGTTCATCTTGGTGGTGTAGCCCAGGCGGAACACGCCGAGCGGGATCTGCGCGACCGTGTAGCCGTCGGGCTGCGAGGTCTGCAGCGCCTGCGCGGGCAGCGTGCCGCCGGCGCCGGGCTTGTTGTCGATGATGACGGGCTGACCGAGGATCTTGCCGGCGTTCTCGGCCAGCTGACGCATCGTGATGTCGGTCGGGCCACCGGCCGGGAAAGCAATGACCAGCTTGACCGGTTTCTGCGGGAAGCCCTGCGCCAGGGCCGTCAGGGGGGACACCAGCACGGCGGCAGCCATCGCGATGGCGCAGCGTGAAAAGGAACGGCGGAACATGGTCTCTCCTGAAATCGAAGTAAGACCTGCATTGGACCCACCGCCCTCACACCCGGCAATCGGGGCTCACCCCCGGTGCTGTCGCGCAGGCGATCGCTGCGGGCCGCATGGCCCGCGCTCGAACGTTCAGCAGCCCGTGGGGCGGCTGCCGCGCATCGGCACCAGGCCCGTCAAGCGAAGGGTGGCGCCGCTGTTGTCGGTGGCGGTCAGCTTCTTGCCGCTGAACTGGATGCGATCGCGGCCGCGCTGCACTTCGGTGTCGGCGCCTTCCTCGCTGCTGAATTCACGCCCGTTGACGGTGACGAACGTGCGATAGAGCACGTTGGAATCGGGCTGATAGCGCAGGTCGCCGAAAGCCGTGCCTTCGCCGAGCACGCGGTTGGCCCCGTCGAACTTGAAGCTGCAGACCTGCGGGCTGGAGCCGATCGGATTGATCTTGTCGACATCGGTCAGGTTGAGCGATCCGTTGCCGTACACGCCGTCGAGGCCGTTCACGCTGGCCTCGGTGATCGTCAGCACGCCCGTGCGGTCGCTGGGGCTCGGATCGTCGTCATTGCCACCGCCGCAAGCGGACAGCAGCGCGGCGGCTGCAAAGGTGACGGCACAGGTCTTGAGCAGAGTGTTCATGAGCGGGTTTCCAGAAGGATGAAAGAAAGAAGATGGCGGTCCGCTGGACCGTGGCGCCATCATCAAAAGTTCCCCGTGACCACGCGTGGGTGTTTCTAGCCGTTGCCGGTAGGAGCAGGCCGACGATCGCCCATGCCGATGCGCCGACGCAAACGGCAAGCTGACGGTGCCGCCGGGACGGCAGAGGCAAGGCAGCGCCTAGGGTTGCGCCCGGTCGACGCCCGATGCCTGCTGCGGCAGGATCGCCCGTTCATCCGCGCAACGAAAGCCTTTCCATGACCCCCGCGTTCACCGAAGTCCTGTCGGGCTTCAGCTTTCTCGAAGGTCCACGCTGGCACGACGGCCGGCTGTGGCTCTCGGATTTCTACACGCACCGCGTGGTCTCCATCGATGCCCAAGGCCAGGCGACGACCGAGGCCGAAGTGCCGCAGCAGCCCTCGGGGCTGGGCTGGCTGCCCGATGGTCGCCTGCTCGTCAGCTCGATGCGCGATCGCCGTGTGATGCGCCGCGAAGCCGATGGCACGCTGGCCGTGCACGCCGACCTGTCGGACATCGCGGGCGGCCACCTGAACGACATGGTGGTCGACGCGCAAGGTCGCGCCTATGTGGGCAACTTCGGTTTCGACCTGATGGGCGGCGGCGCCGCATCGACTGCGAAGCTGGCGTGCGTCGAGCCCGACGGCAGCACCCGCGTGGTGGCCGACGATCTGTACTTTCCCAACGGCTCGATGATCACGCCCGACGGCAAGACGCTGATCGTGGTCGAGACCATGGGCAACCGGATCTCGGCCTTCGATATTCGCGCCGACGGCGACCTGGGTCCGCGCCGCGACTGGGCCGTGTTCGGCCCCACGCCCACGAGCACCGACGTCGGCGAGATCATCGGCAGCGTGGCCGTGGCGCCCGACGGCGCCGTGCTCGATGCCGAGGGCGCGGTGTGGCTGGCCGATGCCACGCACAACCGCGCACTGCGCGTGGCCGAGGGCGGCCGCGTGCTGCAGGAAATCTCGACCGGCGCGCTGGGCACCTTCGCCTGCACGCTGGGCGGCCCGGACCGCCGCACGCTCTACCTGTGCGTCGCGCCGGACTTCCTGGAGCACCATCGCACGGCCGCGCGCGAGGCCCAATTGCTGGCCGTCCCGGTGACGGTGCCGGGCGCGGGCTGGCCCTGCTGACCCGCAGCCCCCGACCTCAGCGCGCCAGCACGCCGGCCAACGCCACGCCGGTGTGCGTGCCCAGCCGCACCACTTCTTCCGGCGGCGCGGTCGCGACGATGCGGCCACCGCCGTTGCCGCCTTCGGGGCCGAGGTCGATGATCCAGTCGGCCTCGGCGATCACGTCGAGGTCGTGCTCGATCACCACCACGCTGTGGCCGCCGTTCACCAGCCGGTGCAGCACGTGGATCAGCTTCTCGACGTCGGCCATGTGCAGGCCCACCGTCGGTTCGTCGAGCACGTACAGCGTGTGCGGCGCCTTCTGCCCGCGGCGCGTGATGTCGTCGCGCACCTTGCTCAGTTCGGTCACCAGCTTGATGCGCTGCGCCTCGCCGCCCGACAGCGTGGGCGAGGGCTGGCCCAGCGTGAGGTAGCCCAGGCCCACGTCCTTGAGCAGCTGCAGCGGATGGCCGATGTTGGGCATGGCGGCGAAGAAGTCGACCGCCTCGTCGACCTCCATCTGCAGCACGTCGCCGATGCTCTTGCCGCGCCAGGTCACGGCCTGCGTCTCGGGGTTGAAGCGCGTGCCGTGGCAAACCTCGCACGGCACCTTCACGTCGGGCAGGAAGCTCATGCCGATGGTGCGCACGCCCGCGCCATCGCAGGCCGGGCAGCGGCCCTCGCCGGTGTTGAAGCTGAAGCGCGCCGGGCCGTAGCCGCGCGCCTTGGCTTCCAGCGTGTCGGCGAAGAGCTTGCGGATGGTGTCCCAGAAACCGATGTAGGTCGCGGGACAGCTGCGCGGCGTCTTGCCGATGGGCGTCTGGTCGACCTCGAGCACGCGGTCGATGGTCTCGTAGCCGTCGACCGATCGGCAGCCCGACCACGCGGGCCGCTTGCCGGCCGCATCGTTGTCGCGGCCGGCCTTGGTCATGCGCTGGACCACGATGGCCTGCACGTTGGTCAGCAGCACGTCGCGCGCCAGCGTCGATTTGCCGGAACCGCTCACGCCGGTGATGGCGACCAGTCGGTGCAGGGGCACGGTCGAGGTCAGGTCCTGCAGGTTGTGCAGGTCGGCCCCATGGACCGTGAGCCAGTCGGGCGCGCCCGGCTCGGGCAGTGGCACCGGTCGGCGCGCCGCCAGCGGATGCTTGATCGCATCGCGCAGGTAGCGCCCGGTCTGCGAATCGCCCGCGGCCTCGATGTCGGCCACCGAGCCTTCGGCCACCAGCCGGCCACCGCGCTTGCCCGCGCTCGGACCGATGTCGATGATATGGTCGGCGCGTCGGATGGTGTCCTCGTCGTGCTCGACCACCACCAGCGTGTTGCCCTTGTCGCCCAGCTTGTGCAGCGCGTTCAGCAGGATCTGGTTGTCGCGCGCATGCAGGCCGATGGTCGGCTCGTCGAGCACGTAGCACACGCCCTGCAGGTTGCTGCCCAGCTGCGCCGCCAGGCGGATGCGCTGCGCCTCGCCGCCGGAGAGCGTCGGTGCGCCGCGGTCGAGCGTGAGGTAGCCCAGGCCCACCTCTTCGAGGAACTCGAGCCGGCTCCTGATCTCGGGCACCAGGTCGCGCGCGATCTCCGCTTCGCGACCGCCGAGCACCAGGCTCTCGAACCACTTCCGGATGTCGGTCACGCTCATGCGCGCGATCTCGGTGATGCCGATGCTGGCCACGCCGAAGCTCACGGCACGCGCCGTCGCGTTCAGTCGCCGGCCTTCGCAGGTCGGGCAGGCGGTCTCGCCCACGTCCTCGGCCTCGGGTTCGGCGAAGGTCTGTTCGCGGCCCTTCTGGTCGTCGGCCAGCACCGAGTCGTCGTAGACCTTGCGTTGGTCCTTGGTCAGCTTGACGCCCGTGCCCACGCAATCGGGGCACCAGCCGTGCTTGCTGTTGTAGCTGAACAGCCGCGGATCGAGTTCGGCATAGCTGGTGCTGCAGACCGGGCAGGCGCGCAGCGTGGAGAACACGTGCGTGCGGCCGATGCCCGCGGTCGGTGCGCCGGCCATCATCGCGGCGCGCAGGCCGTCGAGTTCGCTCATCACATGGACCACGCCCTTGCCGTGCTCCAGCGCCTTGGTCAGCAGCGCGCGCAGCGCGGCCTCGTTCTGCGGCAGCACGTCGAGGCTGCCCACGGGCAGCTCGATGCTGTGCTCCTTGAAGCGGTCGAGCCGCGGGAACGGATTCGTCGGCAGGAAGCCCCCGTCCACGCGCAGGTGCGTGTAGCCGCGCGGCCGCGCCCAGTCGGCCAGCTCGGTGTAGACGCCCTTGCGGTTGCTCACCAGCGGCGCCAGCAGGCCGATGTGCTGGCCCTTGAAGTTCTTCAGCAGCTGCGCGGCGATGCTGTCCGGCGTCTGCGGCTGCACCGCCGTGCCGTCGTGGATGCAGTGCTGCGTGCCGAGCTTGACGTAGAGCAGGCGCAGGAAATGCCACACCTCGGTCGTCGTGCCCACCGTGCTCTTGCGGCCGCCGCGCGACAGGCGCTGCTCGATGGCCACGGTCGGCGGGATGCCGTAGACCGCGTCGACCTCGGGCCGGCCCGCGGGCTGCACGATGCTGCGCGCATAGGCGTTGAGGGATTCGAGGTAACGCCGCTGTCCTTCGTTGAACAGGATGTCGAAGGCCAGCGTCGACTTGCCCGAGCCGCTCACCCCCGTGACCACGCTGAACTTGCCGCGCGGGATGTCGACGCTCAGGTTCTTCAGGTTGTGCTCGCGCGCATTGACGATCTGGATCGCGTCGCGCCCGAAGGCCGGCAGCGCGCGCGGCGCGAGGACCGCACCGCCGGCTTCGCGCACCGCGAGGCGCGACGGGCCGAGCGCGAGCTCGTAGTCGCGCAGCGCCTCGCCGGTCGCGGTGCCGGTCATCTCGCGCACATGCTCGGGCGTGCCGACCGCCACGATCTGGCCGCCGCCGTCGCCGCCCTCGGGGCCCAGGTCGATCAGCCAGTCGCTGGCGCGGATCACGTCGAGGTTGTGCTCGATCACGATCAGCGAATGGCCGGCGTCGAGCAGCTTGCGCAGCGCGCGCATGAGGCGCGCGATGTCGTCGAAGTGCAGGCCGGTGGTCGGTTCGTCGAACAGGAACAGCGTGCCCTTGCGCGCCACGGCCTGCCGGCTCGCGGTGCCGCTTTTCGCGGCCTCGGCCAGGAAGCCCGCGAGCTTGAGCCGCTGTGCCTCGCCGCCCGACAGCGTGGGCACGGGCTGGCCGAGCTTCACGTAGTCCAGGCCCACGTCGGAGATCGGCTGCAGCGTGCGCAGCACCTCGCGGTCGACGGCGAACAGCGCGGCCGCCTCGGCCACGGTGAGGTCGAGCACGTCGGCCACGTTGAGCTGTCGGCCGCCGCGCTCGATCCTCACCTCGAGGATCTCGGGCCGGTAGCGCTTGCCGTCGCAGTCGGGGCAGCGCAGGTACACGTCCGACAGGAACTGCATCTCCACATGCTCGAAGCCCGAGCCGCCGCAGGTCGGGCAGCGCCCGTCGCCACTGTTGAAGCTGAACTTGCTCGCGGTGTAGCCGCGCTGGCGCGACAGCGCTGCGGTGGCGAAGATCTCGCGCACCGCGTCCCACGCGCCGACGTAGCTCGCGGGGTTGGAGCGCGCGGTCTTGCCGATGGGCGACTGGTCGACGAACACGACCTCGCTCAGGTGGTCGGCGCCCAGCAGGCGGTCGTGCGCGCCCGGCGTCTCGGTCGCCTTGCCGAAGTGGCGCATCAGCGCCGGTGCCAGCACGTCCTGCACCAGCGTCGATTTGCCCGAACCGCTGACACCGGTGACGACCACCAGCCGCTGCAGCGGGAAGTCGACGGTGATGTTCTGCAGGTTGTGCTCGCGCGCGCCTTCGAGGATCAGCCGCGGCGTGCTGTCGGTCACCGCGCGCTTGAAGCCCATGCCGATCTGCTTGCGGCCGCCGAGGTAGTCGCCGGTCAGCGTGGGGGCGTTGCGCAGTGCGTCGGTGGTGCCGTCGAACACGATCTGGCCGCCGCGGATGCCCGGGCCCGGGCCCATGTCGATCACGCGGTCGGCCGCCAGCATCACGGCCGGGTCGTGTTCGACCACCACCAGCGTGTTGCCCGCATCGCGCAGGCGCAGCATGGCCTCGGTGATACGGTTCATGTCGCGCGGATGCAGGCCGATGCTGGGCTCGTCGAGCACGAACAGCGTGTTGACCAGCGAGGTGCCGAGCGCGGTCGTGAGGTTGATCCGCTGCACCTCGCCGCCCGACAAGGTGCGGCTCTGGCGGTCGAGCGTGAGGTAGCCGATGCCCACGTCGTGCAGGTAGCGCAGGCGGGTGGTGATTTCCTCGAACAGCAGCTTGAGGGCCTGCACGTCGCCTTCGTTGGCGGTCGAGCTGTTGCCGTGGCTTTCGATGCCGTCGAAGAAGCGTCGCAGCCGCTCGATGGGCAGCAGCATCAGGTCGTGCAGGCACAGGCCCGGCAGCGCTTCGAGCTGTTCGCGCGACCACTTCACGCCGATCGGCATGAAGCGCCTGGCCGGCGCGAGCACCGCGTCGGCATCCTGCTTGCTGCCGATGCGCCACAGCAGGCTGTCGAGCTTGAGCCGCGCGCCGGCGCAGGTGGGGCACGGCGTGTAGCTGCGGTACTTCGACAGCAGCACGCGGATGTGCATCTTGTAGGCCTTGCTCTCCAGGTAGCCGAAGAAGCGCTTGATGCCGAACCACTGCTGGTTCCACTTGCCGTTCCAGTTCGGCGAGCCGTCGATGACCCAGTCCTTCTGCGCCTGCGTGAGCTTGGCCCAGGGCGTGTCGCGCGGGATGCCGGCGTCTTCGGCGTGGCGCATGAGGTCGTCCTGCGCTTCCTTCCACGCGGGTGTCTGCATCGGCTTGACCGCGCCCGCGCGCAGCGTGAGCTTGTCGTTGGGGATGACCAGCCCGAAGTCGACGCCGATCACGCGGCCGAAGCCGCGGCAGGTGTCGCAGGCGCCCACCGCCGAGTTGAAGGAGAACATCGACGGGATCGGGTCGCCGTAGCGGATGTCGCTTTCCGGGCAATGCAGTCCCGTGGAGAACTTCCAGATCAATGTAGCCCCCACGCTCCCCGCTGCGCGTGGTTCGCTGCCCCCCGAGGGGGCTGCCCCGCCTTGGGGCGGCCCGGCGGCGGGGCGCTCAGCACCTTCATCCGCAGGCACCGCATACACCGTGAGCCGCCCCACGCCGCGCTTGAGCCCGGTCTCGATGGCCTCGAGCACGCGGGCGCGCTCGGCCGCGGCCAGCCGGAAGCGGTCGGCCACCACGTCGAGCACCTTGCGCGGGCCCGTGGGCGTGGCGATTTCGCGCTCGGCCTGCACGCGCGTGAAGCCGCTGGCGGACAGCCACTGCGTGACTTCGTCGGGCGTGGTGCTGGCCGGCAGTTCGACCGGGAAGGTCACAACGATGCGCGGGTCGCCCGCGGCGGCCGCGCGCTCGAACATCGCCGCGTAGATGGTGTCGGGCGTGTCGTGCCGCACCGGCAGTGCCGTGTCGCGGTCGAACAGCTGCGACGCGCGCGCGAACAGCAGCTTCAGGTGGTCGTTGAGCTCGGTCATCGTGCCGACCGTGGAGCGCGACGAGCGCACCGGGTTGGTCTGGTCGATGGCGATGGCGGGCGGCACGCCCTCCACCTTGTCGACCGCCGGCTTGTCCATGCGGTCGAGGAACTGGCGGGCGTAGGCCGAGAAGGTCTCGACATAGCGGCGCTGGCCTTCGGCATAGAGCGTGTCGAACACCAGGCTCGACTTGCCCGAGCCGCTGGGGCCGGTGACCACGGTCATCTCGCCGGTGCGGATGTCGAGGTCGAGGTTCTGGAGGTTGTGCTGGCGTGCGCCGCGAATCCGGATCGAGCCCTGTGTCATGAATGCCTTGGGGGGTGGGGCAGACATTCTAGGAAGCGCCGGTGAAGGCATCGGACGCCCGCCCACATGGCGCACGGGATGCAAGGGTTTCCACGCTGGAACACTTGAGACAATTGGTAACAAATGCGGTCAGCACCGAGGACCCTGGTCCTCCCCCTTGTCCTCACCGGAACACACACCGCATGAAGTCCCTACGCCTGCTTTGCACGGCCGGCCTGCTGACGCTGAGCGCGCTCCAGGTCGCGGCGCAGATCGTGATCGGCCAGACGGCCGGCACCACCGGCCCGGTCGCCGCCGGCGTGAACGAGACCATCGCGGGCGCACAGCTGGTGATCGACAGCGTGAATGCGCAAGGCGGCGTGAACGGCGAGCGCATCGAGATCCTGCGCCTGGACGACGGCTTCGCCCCCCAGCGCGCGGGCGAGAACGCACGCGTGCTGATCGAGGAGCGCAAGGTGGTCGCGCTGTTCCTGAGCCGCGGCACGCCGCACACGCAGGCCATCGTGCCCTGGCTCGACAAGCACGGCGTGGCGCTGGTCGGCCCCTCGACGGGCGCGATGGTGCTGCACAAGCCGCTGCAGAGGCATGTGTTCAACGTGCGCTCGACCTACCAGCGCGAGGCCGAGAAGGCCGTTGCGCACCTGCACACCGTGGGCATCGACCGGATCGCGGTGGTGCATGCCGCCGATTCCTTCGGCAAGGACGGACTCGAGGGCGCGACCGCCGGCTTCGCCAAGGCCAGGCTCACGCCGGTGGCCGTGATCCCGGCCGACCGCGAGAAGCCCGACTACGCCACCATCCTGCCCGCGCTGGCCAAGGCCGATCCGCAGGCGGTGCTCTGGATCGCATCGGGCGATGCGGTGGTCGACGGCGTGAAGGGCCTGCGTGCCGCGGGCTCGGCGGCCCAGGTCGTGACGCTGTCGAACAACGCCTCCAGCGGCTTCATCAAGCAGTTGGGCACGGTCAGCGCGGGCGTGATCGTGACGCAGGTCTTTCCTTCGGAACGCGCCAGCGGGCAGCCGATGGTGAAGGAGGCGATGGTGCTGGCCAAGGCCCAGGGCCAGGAAGCCCTGTCGCCGCAGATGCTCGAAGGCTTCGCGGCGGCCAAGGTGCTGGTCGAGGCGCTGCGCCGCGCCGGCCCCAAGCCCACGCGGCCGCGCGTGCTTGCGGCGCTCGAGAGCATCCGCGGCTTCGACCTGGGCGGCGGCCTGGACGTCAGCTACTCGCCGACCGACCACACGGGCATCGACTTCGCCGATCTGTCGATCATCAGCGAAGGCCGGTTCAAGCGCTGAGGCCGGCCTACTTCGGCGCGCTGGCCGCCGACGCGGCGGGCGTGGGCGCGTGCATCACGTCGCCGCTGTGCTTCTCGCCCGACATGTCGACCTTGTCTCCGGCCTGGCTGATGATGTAGAGCGCGATGGCGGCGAAGATGACGAAGCCGACGACGATTTTCCACATGGGTTGAGTCTCCTTTTTTGAAGAGCGACGGTGCTCAGAAAAAAAGCTTCATGCAGCCGGCTGGCCCGCATGAAGCCTCTGTGCTGAACAGCCTCGCCGCGCATTCGCGGTCGAGGCCTGTGTCGTTCAATCAGTCATTGGCGTAGATGTCGACGTCCTTCGTTTCCTTGACGAAGAGCGTGCCGATGACCAGCGTGATGCCCGCGATGATGATCGGGTACCAGAGGCCGTTGTACATGTTGCCGGTGCTGGCCACGATGGCGAAGGCGGTGGTGGGCAGCAGGCCGCCGAACCAGCCGTTGCCGATGTGGTACGGCAGGCTCATCGAGGTATAGCGAATGCGCGTCGGGAACATCTCCACCAGCATCGCGGCGATGGGGCCGTAGACCATGGTCACCAGCAGCACCAGCCAGAACAGCAGCGCGACGGTCAGCACCTTGTTCATCTTCGCCGGGTCGGCCTTGGCCGGGTAGCCGGCGAGCTTCAGGTCGTCGCCGACTTCCTTCTTGAAAGCGGCGATCGACTTGACCGAAGCTTCGTCGAACTTCAGGTTGACCACGTTGCCCACGGGCGCCGACACGGTCTTCTCACCGATCTTCACCACCGCGGGCGAACCGGCCGCGCCGGCCACGTTCTCGTAGCTCACCGAGTTCTGCACCAGGTAGCGCTTGGCGATGTCGCAGGAGCTCTTGAAGTCGATCTCGCGGGCCACCGGGTTGCCCTGGAAGGAGCAGGTCGCGGGGTCGGCCGTCACCGTCACGCCGGCCGTGGCTTGCGCCTTGGCCAGGTCGGGGTTGGCGGCTTCGGTCAGCATCTTGAAGACCGGGAAGTAGGTGAGCACGGCCAGCAGGCAGCCGGCCATGATGATCGGCTTGCGGCCGATCTTGTCGGACAGCGTGCCGAAGATCACGAAGAAGGGCGTGCCCAGCAGCAGCGCGGCAGCGATCATCAGGTTGGCCGCGGTCGCATCGACCTTGAGCTGGGCCGTCAGGAAGAACAGCGCGTAGAACTGGCCCGAGTACCAGACCACGGCCTGGCCGGCGGTCAGGCCGACCAGCGCCAGGATCACGATCTTGAGGTTCTTCCATTGGCCGAAGGATTCGGCCAGCGGCGCCTTCGAGGTCTTGCCCTCGGCCTTCATCTTCTGGAAGGCGGGCGACTCGGACAGTGTCAGGCGGATCCACACCGAGATGGCCAGCAGCAGGATCGAGACCAGGAAGGGAATGCGCCAGCCCCAGTCGGCAAAGGCCGCTTCGCCCACGCCCAGCCGCACGCCCAGAATGACGATCAGGCTCAGGAACAGGCCCAGCGTGGCCGTGGTCTGGATCCAGGAGGTGTAGGCACCGCGCTTGCCGTGCGGTGCGTGCTCGGCCACGTAGGTGGCGGCACCGCCGTACTCGCCGCCGAGCGCGAGGCCCTGCAGCATGCGCAGCGCGATCAGGATCACTGGCGCCGCGACGCCGATGGTCGCGTAGCTGGGCAGCAGGCCGACGATGAAGGTCGACAGGCCCATGATCAGGATCGTGACCAGGAAGGTGTACTTGCGGCCGATCATGTCGCCCAGGCGGCCGAACACGATGGCGCCGAAGGGGCGCACCAGGAAGCCGGCCGCGAAGGCCAGCAGCGCGAAGATGAAGGCCGCGCCCGCATCCAGGCCGCTGAAGAACTGCTTGGCGATGATGGCCGCCAGCGATCCGTAGAGGTAGAAGTCGTACCACTCGAACACGGTCCCGAGCGAGGAAGCGAAGATGACCTTCTTCTCCTCCGGGGACATGGGCCGGGGGGCCGGATGCGGCACTCCCTTCGAATCTAGTGTGGCTGCCATGGCTGTCGTCTCCTGTTGTGTAGCTGCGATCCTTTTCCTGGACCGTGCCGCATTCTTGGAGTCGCGACTGACCCGAGCCTTTCGCCAAACTGAACCGTTGCTTACGATTTAAGGTGAAACCCGCGCCTCGGGTTTCGGGATGCAGGAAAGTCAGGGTTTGCTCGGGCGTTGCAAACCCGGACGCTGGTCCGCAGCGATCCAGCCCGGGCCCTCGAACCATGGATCGCCCTGCACCGCGGCGCGCAGCATCGGCAGGCTGTCGAAGCCCCAGAGCATGCGGCCGTCGACCTCGAAGGCCGGCGTGCCGAAAGCGCCCTGCGCCAGCGCCGCGTCGGTGTTGGTGCGCAGCGCGGCCTTGGCCGCATCGCCCGCGCCGTCGCGCACGATCGTGAGTTGCGCGGCAAGCGCCGTGCGCCGCGCGTCATCGCCGGCTTCGGCACCGCTGCGCCAGATGTCGCGGAACACGGTCTCGGCCACGTGGCGGCTGATCGTGCCGTCGTGCGTGGTCGAGAGCGCCAGCCGCAGGTGCGGCAGCGGGTTGTAGGGATGCGTGGCCGGCATCTCGATCGGAATGCCGTGCGCATGGCCCAGCCACAGCACGTGGCGGTAGGTCCAGGCGCGCTTGCTCGGCACCTCGGCCGGGCCCACCAGGCCGTGGTGCTTGAGCATCGCGCCCAGCAGCACGGGCTTGTAGCTCACGCTGTAGCTCAGGCCCTCGAGCGCTTCGGGCAGTTGCTCGAAGGCCAGGTAGGCGAAGGGCGAGATGAAGTCCAGGTAGAAATCGATGTGCTTCATGGGGCCCACTCCTGCGGCACGTCGTCGGCCGGCGCAGGCAAGGCCTGCAGCCGCAGCGCGATCGCGCCCCAGATCGCGCGCTTGCCCGCGCCGTCCATGCGGCTCCAGCCGGCGATCTCGGGGATGGTGCGCAGGCAGCCCACGCAGAACTCGCGGTGGTCGTCCATGCGGCAGACCGAGACGCAGGGCGATGGCATCTCGGCATCGGGCGTGGCGGCGATGCCGGCGGCGCGCTCGATCAGCCGCACGGTGGCTTCGCGGTCGAGGGCGGCCGTCATACGACCTCCGCCACCGGCGCGCCGGTAAGGCGCTCCAGGTCCTGCGGCTGCAACCTGACCACCGCATGCGGATGGCCGGCCGCGGCCCACACCTCGTCGAAGCGGAACAGCTCGCGGTCGATCAGCATCACCAGTTCGGTCGCATGCGCGAAGGGCGACACGCCACCGATCGAGAAGCCGGTCTTGGCCTTGACGAATTCGGCATCGGCGCGGCCCGTCCTGCCGACGATGGCATCGACCTTCTTCTCGTCGACGCGCTTGTCGCCCGAGGTCACGACCAGCACCGCGACGTCGTCGCTCTTGCGCCGGAACACGATGCTCTTGGCGATCTGGCCGACCGCGATGCCCAGGGCATCGGCCGCCTGTTGCGCGGTGCGCGCGGCGTCGTCGAGCATGCGCGGCGCATGCGGATGGCCGGCCTCCTGCAGCAGGCGGGCGACGCGCTGGACGCCGTCGGGAAGGGAGTGGAGTTCGGAGCCGCACATGGCTGGATTCTTTGTGGAGGAAGGGACGCCTTCGAGGCGGGTCAGGGCCGAGCATACGAAAAAGCCGGGCCCTCGGCATGCACCAATGCGGACATCCATGCGCCACGGTGGCGCATGACCCGTCGCACCGCGCCGCGAATCGCGCGAGATGCGCACCCGAAGGGTCGCTGGAAGGCGGCACGCATATTGCATGAGAGCTGTCACTGTTCCGCTGGCAGCGTTGCCGCGGATTTTTCGACAGTGCCTCCGCTAATGACGGCGGGATCCGAGCGAACCGACAGCGACCCCGCTGACGGTTCGTCTGTTCCAACCCGATTCGCAACCCATGCCACGCGGAGGCGCCACGGTCTGTCCACCCGACCCGTGCCCGCCCCTTCATGGGACCGGTTGCCCGCAGGACACGACATGAAAATCGCAGTGATTGGCCACGGCATGGTAGGCCACAAGTTCCTCGAGCAGCTCCACGCGCTGGGGCTTGAAGACACCGAAGTCACGGTGCTGTGCGAAGAACCGCGCGCGGCCTACGACCGGGTCCACCTCTCCGAATTCTTCGCCGGCAAGAGCGCCGACGACCTCTCGCTGGTCGAGCCCGGCTTCTTCGCGCAGAGCGGCTTCAACCTGCGCCTGGCCGCACGTGCCGTGGCCATCGAGCGCCGAGACCGCACGCTCACCACGGCCGACGGCGAAGTGCTGCACTACGACAAGCTGGTGCTGGCCACCGGCTCCTCGCCCTTCGTGCCGCCATTGCCCGGCCGCGACCGGCCGAACTGCTTCGTCTACCGGACCATCGAGGATCTCGAGGCCATGAAGGCATGCGGCGCGCGCTCGAAGAGCGGCGTGGTCGTGGGCGGCGGGCTGCTGGGCCTGGAATGCGCGAAGGCGCTGCGCGACATGGGCCTGGAAACGCACGTGGTCGAGTTCGCGCCGCGGCTGATGGCGGTGCAGGTCGACGAGGGCGGCGGGCGCGCGCTGCGCCACGGCATCGAGGCGCTGGGCCTGCATGTGCACACCAGCCGCAGCACGGTCGAGATCGTCGACGGCGCGACCGCGCGGCACCGCATGGTGTTCGCCGACGGCACCTGGCTCGAGACCGACATGATCGTGTTCTCGGCCGGCATCCGCCCGCGCGACGAGCTCGCGCGCCAGTGCGTGCTGGCGCTGGGCGCGCGTGGCGGCGTGGCGGTCGACGACCACTGCCGCACCAGCGACCGCGACATCTACGCGATCGGTGAATGCGCGGCCTGGAACGACCAGACCTTCGGCCTGGTCGCGCCCGGCTACGACATGGCCCGCGTGGCGGCCCGGCACATCGCCGGCCAGCAGGACGCAGCCTTCACCGGCGCCGACATGAGCACCAAGCTCAAGCTGATGGGCGTGGACGTGGCGAGCATCGGCGACGCGCACGGCAAGACGCCGCAGTCGCGCGCCTACCAGTACGTCAACGAGCACAAGCAGATCTACAAGAAGATCGTGGTCAGCGAAGACGGCAAGCAACTGCTGGGCGCGGTGCTGGTCGGCGATGCGGCCGAGTACGGCACGCTGCTGCAGCTGGCGCTCAACGGCATCCCGCTGCCGGCCGACCCCGAGTTCCTGATCCTGCCTTCGAGCGACGGCGTGGCCCGGCCCGGCCTGGGCGTCGAAGCCCTGCCCGACAGCGCGCAGATCTGCTCGTGCAACAACGTGAGCAAGGGTGCGATCTGCGCGGCCGTGGGCGAAGGCGTCTGCACCATTGCCGACATGAAGGCCTGCAACAAGGCCGGCGCCTCCTGCGGCGGCTGCGTGCCGCTGGTCACGCAGGTGATGAAGATGGCCATGGCCCAACACGGCATGGCGGTGAACAACCACCTGTGCGAGCACTTCCCCTACGCGCGCCAAGAGCTCTACCATCTGGTGCGCGTGGGCGAGATCAGGTCTTTCGCCGACCTGCTCGCCCGACACGGCCACGGCCTGGGCTGCGACATCTGCAAGCCCACCGCGGCCAGCATCTTCGCCTCGTGCTGGAACGACTTCGTGCTGAAGAAGGACCTGGCGAGCCTGCAGGACAGCAACGACTACTTCCTGGGCAACATCCAGAAGGACGGCTCCTATTCGGTGGTGCCGCGCATGCCCGGCGGCGAGGTCACGGCCGACGGCCTGATCGCCGTCGGCCAGGTGGCGAAGAAGTACGGCCTGTACACCAAGATCACCGGCGGCGCGCGGGTCGACCTGTTCGGTGCGCGCGTCGAACAGTTGCCACCGATCTGGGAAGAACTGATCGCGGCCGGCTTCGAGTCGGGCCATGCCTACGGCAAGTCGCTGCGCACGGTGAAGAGCTGCGTGGGCTCGACCTGGTGCCGCTACGGCGTGGACGACAGCATGGCGCTCGCGATCGAACTCGAGAACCGCTACAAGGGCCTGCGCACGCCGCACAAGATCAAGTTCGGCGTCTCGGGCTGCACGCGCGAATGCGCCGAGGCGCAGGGCAAGGACGTCGGCATCATCGCCACCGAGAAGGGCTGGAACCTCTACGTGTGCGGCAACGGCGGCATGAAGCCGCGCCACGCCGAGTTGATCGCATCGGACCTGGGCAAGGACGAACTCGTCCGGCTCATCGACCGCTTCCTGATGTTCTACGTGCACACGGCCGACCGGCTGCAGCGCACCAGCACCTGGCGCGACAACCTCGAAGGCGGCCTCGACTACCTCAAGGGCGTGCTGCTGCAGGACACGCTGGGCCTGGGCGCCACGCTCGAGGCCCAGATGCAGCACGTGGTCGACACCTACCAGTGCGAGTGGAAGACCGCGGTCAACGACCCGGTCACGCGCCAGCGCTTCCGCTCCTTCGTCAACAGCGAGAAGCCCGACGAGCACATCGTGTTCGTCGAGGAGCGCGGCCAGATCCGGCCCGCGCGCGCCGAGGAACGCGATGAAGCCACAGCCTGAAACCACCATGAACCACCCGGACACCCTCCACTGGACCGCCGTCTGCGCCGCCAGCGACATCCTGCCCGACACCGGCGTGTGCGCGCTGGTCGACGGCGTGCACGTCGCGATCTTCCATGTCGGCGCGGCGCAGCAGTTCTTCGCCATCGACAACGTCGACCCCAAGTCGCGGGCCAGCGTGCTGTCGCGCGGCCTGGTCGGCAGCATCGGCGAACGCATCGTCGTCGCCTCGCCGCTCTACAAGAACCACTTCGACCTGCAGAGCGGCGAATGCATCGAGTTTCCCGAGCACTCAGTGCGCGCCCATGCGGTGCGCGTCGAAGCCGGCCACGTGCAGGTCGCACTGAACTGACATCCCTCTTTCTCGTTTTCTCCAAGGATCTTTCATGGCCTATCTCGCCCCCGCCGAATTCGTGACCAAGATGGTCGACGCCGGTGAATCGAAGCTGCTGATGTCGACCCGCGACACGCTGATCCGTTCCTACATGGCCGGCGCCATCCTCGCGCTGGCCGCGGCCTTCGCCGTGACCGTCACCGTCAACACCGGCAATGCGCTGGTCGGTGCGATGCTGTTCCCGGTCGGTTTCATCATGCTGTACCTGATGGGCTTCGACCTGCTGACGGGCGTGTTCACGCTCGCGCCGCTGGCCGTGTTCGACAAGCGCCCCGGCGCCACCTGGGCCGGCGTGATGCGCAACTGGAGCCTGGTGTTCTGCGGCAATTTCGCCGGTGCGCTGACCGTCGCGGTGTTCATGGCGATCATCTTCACCTTCGGCTTCAGCGAGGCGCCCAACGCGGTCGGCGAGCGTCTCGGCCACATCGGCGAAGGCCGCACGCTGGGCTATTCGGCGCATGGCGCGGCGGGCATGCTGACGCTGTTCATCCGCGGCGTGATGTGCAACTGGATGGTCTCGACCGGCGTGGTCGCGGCCATGATGTCGACCACCGTGTCCGGCAAGGCCATCGGCATGTGGATGCCGGTGATGATCTTCTTCTACATGGGCTTCGAACACTCCATCGTCAACATGTTCCTGTTTCCCACCGGCCTGCTGCTGGGTGGCAATTTCACGCTGATGGACTACCTGATCTGGAACGAGATCCCGACCGTGCTGGGCAACCTGGTCGGTGGCCTGAGCTTCGTCGGTCTCACGCTCTACGCGACGCACTACAAGACCGCGCCCAAGCGCGTGGTGAACTGAGGCGCCCTTGCGCCCCGCGCTGCGCGTGACGCTGGGCCAGCATTCGCTGGCCGGCGCCCACGCGGTCAACCAGGACTTCCACGGCGCGATGCTGCCGCAGGGCACGCTGCTGGCCGCCAAGGGCATCGCGGTGGCGATCGCCGACGGCATCGGCTCCAGCCGCGTGAGCCAGGTCGCCAGCGCGGCCGCGGTGCGCGGCTTTCTCGACGACTACTACGCGACCTCCGATGCCTGGTCGGTGCGTCGCGCGGCGCAACGCGTGCTTGCCGCCACCAATGGCTGGCTGCATGCGCAGACGATGCGCAGCGACGCGCGCTTCGACAAGGACAGCGGCTACGTCTGCACCTTCAGCGCGCTGATCCTCAAGGGCCGCGAACTGCACCTGCTGCACGTGGGCGATGCACGCGTCTACCGGCTGCATGCACAGGCGCTGGAACAACTCACCGACGACCACCGCGTGCACCTGTCCTCGGCCGAGTCCTACCTCGGGCGCGCGCTGGGCGCGGGTCCGAACGTGGAGATCGACTACCGCCACTGGAATGCCGAGGTCGGCGAAATCTACCTGCTGGCCACCGACGGGGCCTACGGTGCGCTCGATGCCGCTTCCGTTCACCGCGCACTCGCGCAGTGCGGCGACGACTTCGACGCGGCCGCAGGCCTGCTCGCGCGGGCGGCCCACGAATGCGGCGGCACGGACGACAGCACCGTGCAACTGCTGCGCGTCGACGCACTGCCCGACGCGGGCATGGCCCAATTGCAGTCGCAGCGCGAAGGCCTGGCGATCGCCGCGCCGCTGACGCCGCGCGACCGCTTCGAGGGCTTCACGCTGGTGCGCGAACTGCACGTGAGCGCGCGCAGCCATGTGCACCTCGCTACCGACGATGCGACCGGTCGGGCTGTGGTGCTCAAGCTGCCCTCGGTCGACCTGCGCGAGGACACCGCACACCTCGACAGCTTCGTGCGCGAGGAGTGGGTGGCGCGGCGCATCGACAGCCCGCACGTGCTCAAGGCCGCCCGCATCGAACGGCCGCGTAGCCACCTGTTCGTGACGATGGAATACGTCGAAGGCCAGACGCTCGCGCAATGGATGATCGACCACCCTCGCCCGTCGCTGGACAGCGTGCGCGGCATCGTCGCGCAACTCGCGCGCGGCCTGCAGGCGCTGCACGGCCGCGAGATGCTGCACCAGGACCTGCGACCCGAGAACGTGATGATCGATCGCAGCGGCACCGTGAAGATCATCGACCTGGCCTCGGCCCATGTCGCGGGGCTGGCCGACAGCGCCGAGGAACGGCGCGCGTTCGCCATCGCGGGCACGCTGCAATACACCGCGCCCGAGTACTTCACCGGCCAGGGCGGCAGCGCGCGTTCGGACATCTTCTCGCTCGCGGTGATCGCCTACCGGATGCTCAGCGGCGAGCTGCCCTACGGCCTGCAGGCCTCGCGCGTGCGTTCGGCCGCCGATGCCAACCGGCTGCGCTACACGCCGGTACGCCACTTCCGGCCCGAGCTGCCGGCGTGGGTCGATGCGGTGCTGCAGAAGGCGCTGCACCCGAACCCGGCCAGGCGGCAGCAGGCCGCATCCGAGCTGGCGCACGACCTGCGGTCCCCGGGCGCGGAGTTTCTGCGCACACGCACGCCGCCGTTGATCGAGCGCAACCCGGTGGGCTTCTGGCAGGGCCTGGCGGTGCTGTTGGGCCTGGCCGTTGTGGGCCTGCTCGCGCTGCGCGTCCTGGGGCCTTGAGCTTTAACCCGCGCGCTTGGTGCGGATCGCTTTCGACACGCGCGAGCTCGGCTCGCGGCCCAGCGCATCGCTGATGTAGACGCCCGCGTCGATCAGCGCATCGAGGTCGATGCCGGTCTCGATGCCCATGCCGTGCAGCATGTAGACCACGTCCTCGGTCGCGACGTTGCCCGTCGCGCCCTTGGCGTAGGGGCAACCGCCCAGGCCGGCCGACGAGGTGTCGTACTGCCACACACCCATCTCCAGGCTGGCCAGCGTGTTGGAAAGCGCCTGGCCGTAGGTGTCGTGGAAGTGGCTCGACACGTCGTCGATGCCGTAGTGCTTGAGCGTGGCCTCGAGCGCGCGCCGCACCTTGTTCGGGGTGCCCACGCCGATGGTGTCGGCCACGCCCACGTGCTGCACGCCGATGCCCTTCATCAGCCCGGCCAGCATGTCGACGCGCGACGGGTCGATCTCGCCTTCGTAGGGACAGCCGACCGTGCACGACATCGCGCCGCGCACATGGATGCCGTGCGCACGCGCGGCCGCCACCACGGGCGCGAAGCGCTCGATGCTCTCGGCGATGGAGCAGTTGATGTTCTTCTGGCTGAAGGCCTCGCTCGCGGCGCCGAACACCACGATCTCGTCGGGCCACTGCTCGCGCGGCGCGGCAATGGCGGCCTCGAAGCCCTTCATGTTGGGCGTGAGCACCGAGTAGGTCACGCGCGGATTGCGCCGCAGCCCGGCCATGACCTCGGCGTTGTCGGCCATCTGCGGCACCCACTTGGGGCTGACGAAGCTCGTGACCTCGATCGCGCTCAGGCCGGCGTCCTGCAGCCGGTGCACGAGTTCGATCTTGACCGCGGCGGGCACGGGCTGCTTCTCGTTCTGCAGGCCGTCGCGGGGGCCGACGTCGACGATCTTGACTTTGGGGGGGAACTTCATGGCGTTGTCTCTTCTGGAATGGAAACGGCAGAACCCCGATTGTCCCCTCCCCGCAGCCCCCATGCACCGACCAGGGCTTCGGATGTCGCGGTGTCGGCCGAACGGGATCAGTACGACTTCGGCAGGCCCAGCGCCTTCTCGGCGATGAAGTTCAGGATCATCTGCGGGCTGACCGGTGCGATGCGCGGGATGTAGCTCTCGCGCAGCAGCCGTTCGACGTGGTATTCCTTCGCATAGCCCATGCCGCCGAGCGTGAGCACCGCGTTCTGGCAGGCATCGTGCGCCGCCTCGGCCGCGAGGTACTTGGCGGCGTTGGCCTCGATGCCGCAGGGTTCGCCCGCGTCGTACAGCGTGGCGGCCTTGAACACCATCAGGTCGGCCGCCTCGAGGTTGGCCCAGGCGCGCGCCAGCGGATGCGCCACACCCTGGTTCTGGCCGATGGGGCGGCCGAAGACCACGCGCTCCTGCGCGTACTGCGAGGCGATGCGCAATGCGGCGCGGCCGATGCCGATGGCTTCGGCGGCGATGAGGATGCGCTCGGGGTTGAGCCCGTGCAGGATGTACTCGAAGCCCCGCCCTTCCTCGCCGATGCGGTCTTCCTCGGGCACTGCGAGCCCGTCGATGAAGAGCATGTTCGAGTCGACCGCCGCGCGGCCCAGCTTGTGGATCTCGCGCACCTCGACCTTGCTGCGATCCAGCGGCGTGTAGAAAAGCGTAAGGCCCTGCGTGGGCTTCTTCACCTGGTCGATGGGCGTGGTGCGCGTGAGGATCAGCATGCGATCGGCCACCTGCGCGGTCGAGATCCAGATCTTGCAGCCGTGCAGCAGGTAGCTGCCGCCCGGCTGGCGCACCGCCTGCGTCTTGAGACTGGTGGTGTCGAGCCCCGCGTCGGGCTCTGTCACGGCGAAGCAGGCCTTTTCGGTGCCCGCGATCAGCGGCGGCAGGAAGCGCTGGCGCTGCGCTTCGGTGCCGAACACCACCACCGGGTTGAGGCCGAAGATGTTCATGTGCACCGACGACGCGCCCGACATGCCCGCGCCCGAGGCACTGATGGCGCGCATCATCAACGCCGCCTCGGTGATGCCCAGCCCCGCACCGCCCTGCGCCTCGGGCATCGCGATGCCCAGCCAGCCGCTCTCGGCCACGGCGCGATGGAACGCGTGCGGGAACACGGCGCGGTCGTCGTGGTCGCGCCAGTAGTCGGCGGGGAAGTCTTCGCAGAGGCGCTCGATGGCCGCGACCAGCGAGCGCTGGTCTTCGTCGAGAGAGAAATTCATTCGTTGTCGTCCTTGGAGGGGTTCGGTGCCGGCTGCAGCGTGACGCCGCGCGCGAGCATCGCGGCGATCGCTTCATCGCCGTAGCCCGCTTCGCGCAGCAGTTCCACGCTCTGCTCGCCGATGCGCGGCGTGGGCCGGCGAATGGCCGCGGGCGTGGCGCTGTAGCGCCCGACCGGCGCGAGCGTGCGGATGCGGCCCTCGCTCGGGTGATCGAATTCGGGAAAGAAATCGACAGCGCGCAGGTGCGGGTCGTCGAGCAGGCTCTCGGTGCTGTGCAGGCGAGCGACCGGGATGTCGGCCGCTTCCAGGGCGGCCATCCACGCATCGCTGCTGCGCGTGGCCATCACTTCGGCCACGAAGGCATAGACCGCGCCGATGTTCGCGGCGCGCGCCGTGTGCGTGCCGAACATCGGCGAACTGCGCAGCTCGGGCCGGCCGATCACGTCGAAGAAGGCCTGCCAGTGCTTGTCGTTGTAGATGAGCACGCTGAGGTAGCCGTCGGACGTCGCATAGGGCTTGCGGTGCGGCGCGAGCAGCCGCGCATAGCCGGTGGGCCCGAGCGGCGGCTCGAAGCTGTGGCCGCCGAGATGGTCGCCCATCACGAACTGCGAAAGCGCCTCGAACATCGGCACCTCGACCGCCTGGCCGCGGCCGGTGCGCTGCGCATGCAGCACCGCGGCGAGCAGGGCGATGGCGGCCTGCAGCCCCACGGCGCGGTCGGCCAGCGTGACGGGCGCATAGCGCGGCGCATCGCCGCTTTGCTGTGCGAACAGCGAAGCGATGCCCGCTGCCCCCTGGATCAGGTCGTCGTACGCGGGCTTGCCGGCGTACGGCCCCTCTTCGCCGTAACCGAACGCGCCGAGGTAGACGATCTTCGGATTGGCCGCGGCCACCGCCGCGTAGTCGAGCCCCAGGCGCGCCATCGCCTGCGGGCGCGTGTTGTAGATGAGCGCGTCGCAGCCCGCCGCGAGCCGCAGGCAGGCCTCGCGGCCTTCGGGCTGCTTGAGGTCGAGCACGATGGAGCGCTTGTTGCGGTTCAGGTGCATCGCCATCGCGCCCATGCCTGCATGGCGCATCGGCCCGACGGCGCGCAGGTTGTCTCCCGACGGTGGCTCGACCTTGATGACGTCGGCACCGAGATCGCCGAGCGTCTGCGTGGCGTAGGGGCCCATCACCACGGCCGTGAGGTCGAGGATGCGGATGCCTTCCAGCGGGCCGAGAGAACCGGTCGCGCTCATTCCGGTTGAATGCCCGCAGCCTGGATCAGCTTCTTCCACTTCGCCAGCTCCGACACCGTGAACGCCCCCAGTTCCTCGGGCGTGCTGCCGAACGCATCGAACCCCAGCTTGCTCACCCGCTCGCGAAAGACCGCCCCGTTCGCCATCTCGGCGAGCGCCTTGTTGAGCTTCAGCACGATGTCGCGCGGCGTACCGGCCGGCGCGAACACGCCGTTCCACGAGGTGATGTCGAAGCCCTTGAGCTCGGGCGTGTCCGCCAGCGGCGGCAGCTCGGGAAAGAGCTTGGTGCGCTCCTGCGTGGTGACCGCGATCGCGCGCATCTTGCCGGCCTTGACCGTCGCAAGCCCCGCGGCCAGGTCGACCACCATCATCGACACCTGTCCGCCGATGAGGTCGGCAATCGCCGGCGGCGTGCTCTTGTAGGGCACGTGCAGCATCGGGATGCCGCTCATGCGCGACAGCGTGGCGCCGCTCACGATGCCGGTGCTGTTGCCGCTCGCATAGGTCAGCTTGCCCGGATTGGCGCGGCCCCAAGCCAGCAACTCGGCCACGCTTTTCACCGGCAGGTCGTTGTTGACCACCAGCATGAACGGCAGGTTGCCCATGCGGCTCACCGGTGCGAAGTCCTTCACCGGGTCGTAGGGCAGGTGCTTCATCAGGCTCGGGTTGGCCGAGTGCGTGGTGTTGGTGGTCATGAAGAGCGTGTAGCCGTCGGGCGGCGCCTTGGCCACGGCCTCCGCGCCGATCACGCCGTTGGCGCCCGCCTTGTTGTCCACGATGACCGAGCCCTTGAGCGCCTCGCCCAGCATCTGGCCCGTGATGCGCGCCACCGCATCGGTGCCGCTGCCGGCCGCGAAGGGCACGACCAGACGGACCGGCTGCTTCGGGTAGCCGCCCTCCTGCGCAAAGGTCCACGGCGCGGCGCTTGCGAGCCCTGCCGCAGCGCCGATGGAAATGAAGCGGCGGCGGCTCGCCACCGCGACTGTTTCTGTCGCGTTCTTCGTCTGCATGGTGTCTTGTCTCCGGGGGTTGTTGTCGTTCAGGGCCGGATCACGCGCTCCGGCGATTCCTCGTACGGCGGGCTGTAGATCACCAGCACGCGCACCGGCTCGTCGCTCACCACCGTGAAGGTGTGCATGGCGTCGGCCGGAAAAAAGCAGCTGTCGCCAGGGTGCAGCTCCTGCCGCTGGCCGCCCACCTCGGCGACCGCGCGGCCTTCGAGCATGTAGCAGACCTGCTCGATGCCCGGGTGCGCATGCGGCAGCGCCCCCTTGCCCTTCTGGATGTGGCCCACCAGCACTTCGAGCTGCTTCGCGCCCACGGTCTCGGGGCCGATCAGGCGCTTGTTCAGCGTGCCGGTGTGGTTGGCGGGGTGGTAGCCGGCAATGTCGGCTTCGCGGACGAAGTAGCGGGGTTCGGTGGCAGTGGTCATCGGGGGTTCTCTGTCTTGGGTTCGATCGCCAGGCAGGCCGAGCGCAGCATCGCGGCGATGTCTTCGATGCGCGCCTCCATGCGGTAGCGCGGTCCGGCGACCGAAATCGCGTAGGCCTCGCCGCCGATGCGCAGCGGCCAGGCCAGGCCGATCAGGTCGGGAATGCTCTCGCCGAGATTGCCGTACCAGCCACGCATGGCGGAGCGCTGCAGTTCGGCCTCGATGGCGTCGGCGGTGGTGAGCGTGGCGTCGGTCAGCGGCGCGAGCGTCATGCCGTCGAGCAGCTTCCGGCGCGCGTCGGGGGAGAGCGTGGACAGCAGCGCACGACCCAGCGAGTTGGCGTGAACCGGGCGCGTCTCGCCCGATTCGGCCGTGTAGCGGATGCTTTGCGGCGCGCTCAGCACGTCGAGGTAGACAACTTGAGTCGCGTCGCGGAACTTGCCGAACACCACGGTCTCGCGCGCGGCGTCGCGCAGTTCTTCCAGCGTGGCCTTCACCCGGTCGAGCACCGGATCGTGCGCGGCGATGACCTGCGCCATCGCCAGCAACCGGCCCGTCGGGTAGTAGCCCTGGCGGCGGCCGGTTTCGTACATGTAGCCCTGCTCTTCGAGCGTGCGGATCAGGCCCAGGCAGCTGGACACCGGCATCTCGAGCAGGCGCGCCATTTCAGACAGCGCCAGGGGCTGCTTCTCCCGAGCGAAGAGCTCGACGATCTCGATCACGCGAAACGCTGTTTTCACAACCATGAATAGATTTTCATGTATGTGAAAAACAAAAACGTCAGGGTTTCCCCTTCACCCGCCTCTTTTCAGCGGGATCGCCGGTGGTGCGAGGCGTCAGTAGCCTCTGGCCGGATCCACGATGCCGGCGACCGGCAACCCCTGCGCCATCGCGCGGATCTTTCCGGCGATCTGGGTGATGGACTCCCTGCGCAGCGTGCGCGCCGAACCGTGCGGCGTCACCGTGATCCTGGGGTGGCGCCAGAAGGCGTGGTCGGCCGGCAGCGGCTCGACCTGGAACACATCGAGCGTCGCGCCCGCGAGTTCACCCGCGTCGAGCATGGGGATCAGGTCGGCTTCGACAAGGTGGCCGCCGCGCGCGATGTTGATGAGATAGCCCTCGGGCTTCAGTTTGCCGAGCGTCTTGCGATTCAGGATGCCGCGCGTGGCCTCGGTCAACGGCAACAGATTGACCAGCACGCGCGTGGACGAGAGGAACTCGTCGAACTGCGCCTCGCCGTTGAACACCTGCACGCCGTCGATGGCCTTGGGCGAACGGCTCCATCCCAGCACCGGAAACTCGAACTGCGCGACGGCCTTCGCCACGCGCTGGCCCAGCACGCCCAGGCCCATCACGCCGACCGGGAAGTCCTGCCGGACGTTCGGCTTGCGGTAGCTCCAGCGGCCCTCGCGCGCATCGGCCGCGTAGCCGTCGAAGTCGCGGAAGTGGCGGATCAGCGCATGGCAGACGTACTCGGCCATCTGCACCGACATGCCCGCATCGTCGAGCCGCACGATGCGGGCCTCGGGCGGCAGTCTGAGTTTCGTCAGCGCATCGACGCCGGCGCCGATGTTGAAGATGCCGCGCAGCCTCGGCTGCTGGTCCAAAAAGGCTTGTGGCGGCGACCAGACCACGGCGTGGTCGGCGGGCGGCGCGTCGGATGTCCAGGCCGAGACCTCGGCATCGGGCAAGGCGGCGCGCAGGCCCTCGATCCAAGGTTCGGGGCGGGTGTCGGTGAGGCAGACGGTGATTCGCATGACCCGGATCTTAGTCAGGCCGATTTGGCGCGACGACGGCGCCACAGCACGCGCACCAGCCAGCCCACGGGCAGCACCACCAGCAGCACCCACGGCAGCACCGCCGCCACGAAGGTGATGAGCGCGCCCACGCTCTCCGCAAGGACGGTGCCCGCGTTGCGCAGTGCCTTCATCATCGGGCTGTAGCTCTCGCCGCCGCGCACCAGCGCGCGGGTCGGCGTGAACTGGATCTGTATGTGCTGCTTGCTGGTTTCCTGCCCCAGCACCTTGCGTTGCGTGGCCATGGCGTCGAGCTCGGCCTGCGTGTCCGACAGCGTGCGCTGGATCGCGAGCAGGTCGGCCATGGTGCGCTTGGTCACGGTGTCGCGCAGCATCACGCGCAGGCTGTCGCGGAACTCGGTGCGATTGCGGATGCGCGCCTCGACGTCGATCACCTCGGCGGTCTTGTCCTCGCTGGTGGTGGTGTGCGAGACCACCTTGCCCACGTTGGCGAGCCCGCTCAGCAACTTGTCGGCATCGGCCGGCAGCACGCGCATCTCGAGCTGCGCGTTGCCCGGCTGCTGCGGCGTCTCGCGCAGCAGCGAGGACGACAGCAGCTCGCATTGCAAGCTGCCGCACAGGTCGCGCATCTTGGCCCAGGCATCGGCCAGCTGTTCGGGCGGCACCTCGACGTTGAGGTCCTGGCGCACCGCGAGGAAGCGCTGCAGCGGCGAGGCTTCGGCCGGGTCCGCCGACGCGACTTCCTGCTGCACGCGCGCCCGCTTCTCCGCGCCGCCGCCGAAGCCCGGCGCAGCCATCAGCGGCGCAGGCGGTGCGGCGGCGGGCTCGCCCACCGCCTCGTTCCTGCGACCGCAGGCCGTGAGTGCGAGGGCTGCGACCAGGGGCAGCAAGACCGCGCGGGCGAAGAACAGAGGTTGGCGATGCGTCATGGCATTCCTGAAAAAAAGTGATCGATGACCGTGATACGGCCGAACGCCCCGATCGGGGTTAAACCATCACAACCAGGGCGGCAGCCCACCGCCCCGCTCACCCCCCCGCCCCGCTTTGGCCGACGGCGCGCGCGCCGCTCGGAGAGGTCTTCATCACGCGGTCGATCTCCACCGTCTGTGCGGGCGCACCGACGGCTGCGATGCGCACCGAATGCGCCGGCAGTTCCCCGCCCTCGAGCCTGCGGGCGCGTCCATCGAAATTGACGGTGACCGTCGTGCCGTCCGCAAACCGGCTGCGCTGCAGCAAGCGGTCGGTCGACAGCACGCGCCAATCGGTCATGGCCTGGGTGTAGAGCCTTTCGTGCCACGGTCGGAATGCGCGGTCGTAGGCGGCGATCAAGGGCAGGTCGCGCGCCAGTACCGACTCGTTCAGGTGGTACAGCGGCGGCACCATGTAGAGCCACTGCACCAGCGCCGTGGTCACACTCGCGTTGGAGAACTTCAATGACCCGTACTCCCAATGGTGGGTGATCACGACGCTGTCGTGCAGCACCGTCTCGTAGAGCGGCAGCCGAAACTCGGGCGCCATCAGCACGTGCACCAGCGCGGGCTTCAACGGCACCGGGTTGAAGTACAGCGTCGGCGTCTCGGGCGGCCAGTAGCCGCCGCGGTACCAGCGCGACGTCTTGTCCTTGATGTCGGGGTCCATCCAGGCGAAGGGCTGGGTCGTGATGCCGTGCGCGAAGGCGACCTGCGGCACGAACATGGCCACCACCCCTTCGGTGCCGGTGACCAGGCCCAGCGCCTCGCCGGGGTAGACCAGGCGGCGCTGGCGCCAGACCGTGTCCTGGGCCTCGCTGGTTTCGCGGCCGGGGGTGTAGTCGGCGAACTGCGGTCCGGCACCATCGACGTCGAGGAAATAGCTGTTGAGCCCGGCCGCCTCGGCGATCGCCTTCATGCGGCGCCTCGCATAGGCCTCGGTCGCTCCGGCGTGGACGTAGACGCCGCGGCCCGCGAAGCCAGTGCGCAGTTGTCCCGCCGCGTCGCGGTAGCCGGCCTTTGCCAGTTCGTCGCCCATCTGCGCGGTGGCCCAGGTGTCGGGCAGCTTGCTCGAATGGGCGCTGCCGTAGCTGTCGTAGACCCCGACCAGGTAGCCGGCCGCTTTCGCCGCGGCCACGGCTTCGGGGTGCCAGAGCGCATCGCGCCAGTCGTCGGAACCGAGCCATGCGCGCGTCAGGCCGGCGGCCTGAAGTGCAGCCACGGTATCGCTCGACAGTCCCCCGCCCCAGCGGCTCGCCGGCGCCAGCAGCGGCCCGTAGGCCGCGGCCAGTTCGGCGCGTATCGCCTGCCCCCACAGCACTTCAGCGGAGGGGTCGTGCCCACCCGGCAAGGGCGCGACCACCGGCCGCGGATGCGCCTCGCGCAATGCCGCATTCAGCGCGCGCGTCAGCCCGGCACGGCGCCAGGCGGCCACGAAGCCCGCCTCACCCGCAGCCTCCTGGAAAGCCGCCTCGAAACGGGCCCGCGCCTCGGCGTCGAAGGCCCGCCACAACCGACCCGAGAGGCTGCCGGCGTCGTCTTTCTGCTGCTGCAAGCGGCGCAGGAAGGCCCGCCACTGCAGCACGTCGCCCGGCTTCAGCGGGCCGGCGCCCCAGAGGTAGATGTGCGCAGCGCCGCCCAGCCGGGCCACGTCGGGCAGCGCGGCGATCTTGTCGGTGAGCGCACGGAACTGCCCGTTCGACTGCAGCCAGCGGCGATAGCGTCGGGCACCGTCCAAGGCGTCGGGCGGACCGCTCACGATACGAACGGTGTAAGGCGCATCGGGCGCGAGCCGATGGAAGTCGTGACGCAGGAAAGGCTGCGGGCGACGCTCGACAGCCTGGATGCCGAAGTCGGTGTCGAGCGGCGTTTCCACGGTCCAGGTGATCGAACGATCGCCGCGCAGCTCGGTCCAAAAGGGCATCGACAGTGTGCCGACCAGCGGGCTCGGCGCGTAGCGCCGCACCAGCCAATCGAGCCAGACCGGATCGTCGGCCGGCACGTAGCTGCCTTCGCCGATGGGGAGCGCGTAGGCCACGATCGCGCGGGACGCCGTCGTCTGCGGCCAAGCCAAGGTCGCCGGGTGGTCCGAGCGCACTGAGATCTGGAGTGCCCCCTCGTCGATGAGCGCACTGACACGGAATGAATCGCTTCCCGACACCACGTGCCACGGTTGTTGCGAGGGATCGCCCTGCACCGTGCCGCGCAGGGCCGGAGCGGCCAGGGCGATGACCGCGCCACCCGGCGGCTTGAGCGAGACCGCCAACGTGGCGGGGTCGATCAGGAACTCGCCGGCTGTCGCCTGCAAATGCACCAGTGGAGGCGCGGGCTCCGGCGCGGGCGCCGCCGACGTGCAGCAAAGCCACATCGTCGAGGCCACGCCAAAGAGGACAGGGGCGCAACGCGGAGCCCATCTCGTCATTGAAGTCGGTGTCATTTTTTTCTCCCTCAGCAATCCGACCGGGATGGCGGCCTGCCGTTCAGCAGACCCCAGCATGCACCTCCAAGGCGGGATTGGCAAAGACCCCGCCCCGCAACGCCCGCGAACTTTGCGCGCGCGCCGTTCAGACCGCGATGCGCAGCAACTCCGACCCCTCGGTCACCTGGTCGCCCGGCGCGTAGAGCAGTTCTTCGACCGTGCCGTCGGCCGGCGCGGCGATGGTGTGCTCCATCTTCATGGCCTCCATCACCGCCAGCGGCTGGCCGCGCTTGACCTTGTCGCCGGCCTTGACCGCGAAGGACACGACCTTGCCGGGCATGGGTGCGGTCAGCCGGCCGCCTTCGGCCTGGGTGTCGCCCGCATGCGCGAGGCGGTCGATGGCCGTGATCTTCGTCGCGCCCTTCGCCGCGAACACGTGGGTCGTGGCCTGGCGTTCGTAGACGTCGAGCGTGTGGCGTTCGCCGTTGAACGACAGCTCGATCTGGCCGTCGGGCAGGCGGCCGATGACCAGCAGGCCCGACACGCCGCCCGCGTCCAGCGTCAGCGCGCCGTCGTGCAGGTAGCGCAGCGTGGCGGTCTGCGGCTCGCCGCGGAACTCGAAGGCGAAGACGCGGGCCGTGGTGCCCAGCGACCGCCAGCCGTCGCGCTGGCTGAAGGGGTCGGGCGTGCCGGTCGCGCGCTCGTCGAGCAAGGTGCGCGCGACCGAGGCGGCGGCCGCCAGCGGCAGGCCCAGCGGCTCACGGTCGAACAGCACGGCGCGCTCGCGCTCGATCAGCGCGGTGTCGAGGTTGGCCTTCGAGAACGATTCCGTCGCCAGGATGCCGCGCAGGAACTGCACGTTGGTCTGGACGCCGACGATGTGCACCTGCGCCAGCGCGGTGTCGAGCCGGGCCAGTGCCTCGTCGCGCGTCGCGCCGTGCACGATCAGCTTGGCGATCATCGAGTCGTAGAAGGGCGAGATCTCGCCGCCCTCGCGCACGCCGTCGTCGATGCGCACGCGGCTGCGCTGGAAGGCAGTGGCTTGCGGCTTGCGGTAGACCTGCAGCGTGCCGGTGGCCGGCAGGAAGTTGTTGTCGGGGTTCTCGGCGCAGATGCGCGCCTCGATGGCGTGGCCATGAATCTTGAGTTCACTCTGCTTCAGCGGCAGCGCTTCGCCCGAGGCCACGCGCAGTTGCCACTCGACCAGGTCGAGGCCGGTGATGGCTTCGGTCACGGGATGCTCGACCTGCAGGCGGGTGTTCATCTCCATGAAAAAGAAGTTCATTTCACCGCCATCGCGCTGCTCGACGATGAATTCGACGGTGCCCGCACCGACGTAGTTCACCGCCTTGGCCGCCGCCACGGCCGCCGCGCCCATCTGCGCGCGCATCGCCTCGGTCATGCCGGGCGCGGGCGCTTCTTCGAGCACCTTCTGGTGGCGGCGCTGCACCGAGCAGTCGCGTTCGAACAGGTAGACGCAGTCGCCGTGCGTGTCGCCGAAGACCTGGATCTCGATGTGGCGCGGGCGCTGCACGTACTTTTCGATCAGCACCGCGTCGTCGCCGAAGCTGTTGATGGCTTCGCGCTGGCAGGAGGCGAGCGCGGCTGCGAAGTCTTCCGACTTCTCGACCGCGCGCATGCCCTTGCCGCCACCGCCCGCGCTGGCCTTGATCAGCACCGGGTAGCCGATGCGGTCGGCCTCGCGCTGCAGCAGCGCCGGGTCCTGGTCGTGGCCGTGGTAGCCGGGCACCAGCGGCACGCCGGCCTTTTCCATGAGTTGCTTCGACTCGGCCTTGAGGCCCATGTCCTTGATGGCCGAGGGCGGCGGGCCGATGAAGACCAGGCCCGCGTCGGCGCAGGCCTGCGCGAACTCCTCGTTTTCGCTCAGGAAGCCGTAGCCCGGGTGGATGGCTTCCGCCCCCGTGGCCTTGGCGGCCTCGAGGATGCGTTCCCAGCGCAGGTAGCTGTCCTTGGGCGCGCTGCCGCCGATGTACACCGACTCGTCGCAGGCGCGCACGTGGTTGGCATGGGCGTCGGCATCGGAATACACGGCGACCGTGCGGATGGCCATGCGGCGGGCAGTCGCGGCCACTCGGCAGGCGATTTCACCGCGATTGGCGATAAGGATTTTTTTAAACATGAGAGGCCTTCGCGGTGGAATCGCCTGCGCACGCTGCGCGTGCCAAGCAATTTGGCTTCGCCGCTGCGCCGCTTTGCGGCTGGTCACCGCGATGGGCGATAAGGATTTTTCTAAACATTCGGCGGATCTCCGGGGACGTTCTTGGTCTTGAATTGGAAGGCAGGCACGACACCTGGATCAGGCTTGCCGCTGAAGATGCGGGTGACGCGGCTCACCAGCCCGCGCAGAAAGCGCCAGCTCTTGCGAATCAGCCATACGCTGAGGATCAGCACGGCGATGAACAGCACGGCGAACACCAGCGGATGCGCGAGCGCCAACCAAAGTCCGGCCGGCACCATGCTGTCTTCGACCAGCGAAGCGCCGACATTGCTGAAAGGCTCGGGCGAGGTGTTGATGGCCGCACGCGTGGTGGCCTTGGCTGCATGCGCCGTGGCCGCGAAGCCGCCGCCCAGCAGCGCGGCGACCAGCGCCATCAGTGCGTGGTCGGCGCCGAACACGCCGGCGGCCAGTGCGGCGCCCGCGGGAATGCGGATCACCGTGTGGACCATGTCCCAGAGCGAATCGAGCCCGGGGATCTTGTCGGCAAAGAACTCGACGAACACCATGAAGCCGCTGACCGCCAGCACCACGGGATGCGCCAGCAGGTGCAGACCGCTGGGCAGCGGCACCCAGTCCATGTAGCCGACCAGGCCGGTCAGCAGCACCACCAGATACAGGCGGATGCCGCTGGCCCAGCCGATGGCCGCGGCCAGCGCAAGCAGTTGGGGCAGGTCGAGTGCAGGCATCACGGCGTCCTTGTCTCTTCGCGGGACATCGGGGAACTGGCTCTGCCAGGCCGCTGATGTCGCCCCCTGGAGGGGGAGGCACCGAAGGTGCTTCGGGGGTGGGTCATGTGAGCCAATTGGGTTTGCGCTTCTGCAGGAAGGCCTGCACGCCCTCGCGGCCTTCGTCGCTCGCGCGGATGTCGGCGATGCCCTCGACCGTCTTCGCGATCAGCGCGTCGTCGATGTCCCGGCCGGTGACGTCGGCCAGCAGCGTCTTGCAGGCGCGCACGGCCGCGGGGCTGGCACCGGTCAGCGCCTTCTGCAGTTCGTCGACCTTGGCATCGAGCGCATCGGCGGCCACCACTTCATGCACAAAGCCGATGCGATGCGCCTCGGCCGCGCCGAAGCGCTCGGCCGTGAGGAAGTAGCGCTGCGATGCACGCGCGCCCATGGCGCGAATCACGTAGGGGCTGATGGTCGCGGGGATCAGGCCGATCTTGACTTCGCTCAGGCAGTACCAGGCCGTGTCCACGCTCACCGCCATGTCGCAGGCCGCGACCAGGCCCATGCCACCCGCGTACACATCGCCCTGCACGCGCGCGATGGTGGGCTTGGGGCACTCGGCGATGGTGCGCAGCATGTCGGCCAGCTTGCCCGCGTCGGCGAGGTTCTCGTCGCGCGTGTAGTCGGCCATGCGGCGCATCCAGTTCAGGTTCGCACCCGCGCAGAAGGCCGGGCCGTGGGCGCCCAGCACGATGGCCTTGACCTGCGACGCGGCACCGGCTTCGAGGAAAGCCTGCGTGAGCTCAGCGATCACGACGTCGTCGAAGGCGTTGCGGGTGTCGGGCTGGTCGAGCCAGATGCGCGCAACCGGGCCTTCGAGGGTGAGTTTCAGCTTGGTGAAGTCGCTCATGCCCTGCCCCTTACATTCGGAAGATGCCGAACTTCGGCTCGGGGATCGGCGCATTGCGCGATGCCGCGAGGCCCAGCGCCAGCACGCGGCGCGTGTCGGCCGGGTCGATGATGCCGTCGTCCCACAGCCGCGCGGTGGCGTAGTAGGGGTGGCCCTGGTCTTCGTACTGCTGGCGGATCGGGGCCTTGAAGGCTTCCTCTTCCTCGGCGCTCCACTGGCCGCCCTTGCCTTCGATGCCGTCGCGCTTGACGGTGGCCAGCACGCTCGCGGCCTGCTCGCCGCCCATCACGCTGATGCGCGCGTTGGGCCACATCCAGAGGAAGCGCGGGCTGTACGCGCGGCCGCACATGCCGTAGTTGCCGGCGCCGAAGCTGCCGCCGATGATGATCGTGAACTTGGGCACGTTGGCCGTGGCCACGGCCGTCACCATCTTGGCGCCGTGGCGCGCGATGCCTTCGTTCTCGTACTTGCGGCCGACCATGAAGCCGGTGATGTTCTGCAGGAACACCAGCGGGATCTTGCGCTGGCAGCACAGCTCGATGAAGTGCGCGCCCTTCTGGGCCGACTCGGAGAACAGGATGCCGTTGTTGGCCACGATTCCCACGGGCATGCCCTCGATCTCGGCGAAGCCGCAGACCAGCGTGGCGCCGAAGCGCGCCTTGAACTCGTGGAACTCGCTGCCGTCGACGATGCGCGCGATGATCTCGCGCACGTCGAAGGGCTTGCGAGTGTCGGTGGGGATCACGCCGTACAGCTCTTCGCGCGGGAAGGCGGGGGCCACTACCGTTCGCACTGAGCTTGGCCTGTCCTGAGCTTGACGAAGGGTCGAAGTGCCCGCGGCGCTGGGCGAACCGGCTTCGACAGGCTCAGCCCGAACGGTGGGTGGCGTGGCGGGTCGGTGGTTGAGGTTCGCCACCGCCGAGCGCGCGAGCGACAGCGCGTGCAGATCGTTCTGCGCCAGATGGTCGGCCACGCCCGACAAACGCGTGTGCACGTCGCCGCCGCCCAGGTCCTCGGCCGTCACGACCTCGCCGGTCGCGGCCTTCACCAGCGGCGGGCCGCCCAGGAAGATGGTGCCCTGGTTCTTCACGATGATCGATTCGTCGCTCATCGCCGGCACGTAGGCGCCGCCTGCCGTGCACGAGCCCATGACCACCGCGATCTGCGCGATGCCCTGCGCGCTCATGTTGGCCTGGTTGTAGAAGATGCGGCCGAAGTGGTCGCGGTCGGGGAAGACCTCGTCCTGGTTCGGCAGATTGGCGCCGCCGGAGTCGACCAGGTAGATGCAGGGCAGGCGGTTCTGCTCGGCGATCTCCTGCGCGCGCAGGTGCTTCTTCACCGTGAGCGGGTAGTAGGTGCCGCCTTTCACGGTGGCGTCGTTGCACACGATCATGCAGTCGACACCGCTCACGCGGCCGATGCCGGCGATCAGGCCCGCGCCCGGCGCGGACTCCCCGCCCTTGGCGTCGAGGTACATGCCGTAGGCCGCGAGCGGCGCGATCTCGAGGAAGGGCGTGCCCGGGTCCAGCAGCTCGGCCACGCGATCGCGCGGCAGCAGCTTGCCACGTGCGACATGCTTGGCGCGCGCGGCCTCGCCGCCACCGGCCTCGACCTTGGCGAACTGCGCATGCAGGTCATCGACCAATGCGCGCATCGCGGCGGCGTTGGATTGGAAGTCTGCCGAACGTGCATTCAGCTTGGTCTCTAGTTTGCTCATCGGTTCTCTGTTTTCTCCCTCTCCCGTTGGGAGAGGGTGGGGGTGAGGGCGGCAGCGGTGGTGGAGGCGTGGCGTTTGTGGAAGCTCGGAGCCCTCACCCTAGCCCGCTCCCGGAGGGAGAAGGAATGGGACGGGGACGACGCGGCTCATGCGGTCTTTTCTTCGTCGAGCCCGAGCCGCTCTTTCATCGCGTCACGGATCTTGAACTTCTGAATCTTGCCGGTCACCGTCATCGGGAACTCGGTCACGAACTGGATGTACTTCGGCACCTTGTAGTGCGCGATCTGGCCCTTGCAGAAATCGCGGACCTCGTCCTCGGTGGCCGTCTGGCCGGGCTTGACGATGATCCAGGCGCAGAGCTCCTCGCCGTAGCGCTTGTCGGGCAGGCCGACCACCTGCACGTCCTGCACCTTGGGGTGGCGGTAGAGGAACTCCTCGATCTCGCGCGGGTAGATGTTCTCGCCGCCGCGGATCACCAGGTCCTTGATGCGGCCGACGATGTTGACGTAGCCCTCGGCGTCCATCACCGCCAGGTCGCCGGTGTGCATCCATCCCTCGGCGTCGATGGCCTCGCGGGTCTTCTCCTCGTCCTGCCAGTAGCCGTGCATCACCGAGTAGCCGCGCGTGAGGAACTCGCCCGACTGGCCGCGCGCCACCGTGGCGCCGGTCTCGGGGTCGACGATCTTGATTTCGAGGTGCGGCTGCACCGTGCCGACGGTCGACACGCGCTTGTCCTGCGGCGTGTCGGTGCTGCTCTGGCAGCTCACCGGCGAGGTCTCGGTCATGCCGTAGGCGATGGTGATCTCGCGCAGGTGCATCTGGTCGACCACGCGCTTCATCACCTCGGTCGGGCACGGCGAGCCGGCCATGATGCCGGTGCGCAGCGTCGAGAGATCGAACGCCTTGAAGCGCGGATGGTCGAGCTCGGCGATGAACATCGTGGGCACGCCGTGCAGCCCGGTGCAGCGCTCGGCCTGCACCGTCTCGAGCACGGTCAGCGGATCGAAGCCGTCGTTGGGGTAGACGATGGTGGCGCCGTGCGTGAGCACCGCCAGGTTGCCCAGCACCATGCCGAAGCAGTGGTAGAGCGGCACCGGGATGCACAGCCGGTCCTCGGGCGTGAGCTTCATGCACTCGCCGATGAAGAAGCCGTTGTTCAGGATGTTGCGGTGGGTCAGCGTGGCGCCCTTGGGAAAGCCCGTGGTGCCGCTGGTGAACTGCAGATTGATCGGGTCGGTGGCCTGGAGCGTGGCGCCGATCTGCGCGATGCGCGCGTCCAGCGGGTCGCCGCTCGCGAGCAAGGCCGAGAAGCGTTGCATGCCGGCCTGGTCCGCATCACCTTCCTTGTCGATCCACACCGTGTGCTGCAGCAGCGGCAGGCGCTTCGGGCCGAGCTCGCGCAGCATGCCCAGGTAGTCGCTGGTCTTGAACTGCGCCATGGTCACGAGCGCCTTGGCTCCGACCTTGTTGAGCGCGTACTCGAGTTCCGAGGTGCGGTAGGCCGGGTTGATGTTGACCAGGATCAGGCCGACCTTGGCGGTCGCGATCTGCAGCAGCACCCAGGGCACGTTGTTGTGCGACCAGATGCCCACGCGGTCGCCGGGCACCAGGCCTAGATTGAGCAGCGCGCTCGCGAGCCGGTTCGATGCGGTCTGCAGTTCGCGGTACGTGAAGCGCTGTCGTTCGTGGCGACTGACCAGGGCCTCGCGCTCGGGCTGCTTCGCGACCATCTCGTCGAAGAAGGCGCCGATGGGTTGTTCGATGAGGGGGACGTCGGTGGCGCCTCGGGCCTCGCTGAGCATCAGTGGCATGGTCTTGTCTCCTGGACTTTCTCCCTCTCCCTTGGGGAGAGGGTGGGGGTGAGGGCAACCGGCCTCCGATCAGGCGCGGTGCTCGACACGATCGCTGCAGCCCTCACCCCAGCCCTCTCCCAGCGGGAGAGGGAGGAAGAGAAAGCCGCCCGCTTCATGCTGCCTTGTGCCGCTATTTCTACAGCCTTACGCCGTTTCCGAAAACAGCTCGCGCCCGATCAGCATGCGCCGGATCTCGCTGGTGCCCGCGCCGATCTCGTAGAGCTTGGCGTCGCGCCACAGGCGCTCGACCGGGAAGTCCTTGGTGTAGCCCACGCCGCCCAGCGCCTGGATCGCCTCGCCGGCCATCCACGTCGCCTTCTCGGCCGAGTACAGGATGGCGCCGGCCGCGTCCTTGCGGAAGGTGCGTGCGTGGTCGTTGCGGTCGCAGGCCTTGCCCACGGCGTACACGTAGGCCCGCGTGGCCTGCCAGGTCGAGTACATGTCGGCGATCTTGCCTTGCATGAGCTGGAACTCGCCGATGCTCTGGCCGAACTGCTTGCGCTCGTGCACGAAGGGGATCACCGCGTCCATGCAGGCGGCCATGATGCCCAGCGGGCCGCCCGACAGCACGGCGCGTTCGTAGTCGAGGCCGCTCATCAGCACCTTGGCGCCCATGCCTTCGCCGCCCAGCACGTTCTCTTCGGGCACTTCGCAGTTGTCGAAGAACAGCGGGAAGGTGTTGCTGCCACGCATGCCCAGCTTGTCGAGCTTGGTGCCGGCCGAGAAGCCCTTGAAGTCCTTCTCGACGATGAAGGCCGTCATGCCGCGCGCGCCCATCTCGGGTTCGGTCTTGGCGTAGATCACCAGCGTGTCGGCGTCGCCGCCGTTGGTGATCCACATCTTGCTGCCGTTGAGCACGTAGCGGTCGCCCTTCTTCTCGGCGCGCAGCTTCATGCTGACCACGTCGGAGCCGGCATTGGGTTCGCTCATCGCGAGCGCGCCCACGTGCTCGCCGCTCACCAGCTTGGGCAGGTACTTCTTCTTCTGCGCTTCGCTGCCGTTGCGGTGGATCTGGTTCACGCACAGGTTGGAGTGCGCGCCGTACGACAGGCCCACCGAGGCCGAGGCGCGCGAGACTTCTTCCATCGCGACCATGTGCGCAAGGTAGCCGAGCTCGGTGCCGCCGTATTCCTCTTTCACCGTCATGCCGTGCAGGCCGAGGTCGCCCAGCTTCTTCCACAGGTCGTGCGGGAACAGGTTGTCGCTGTCGATCTGGGCCGCGCGGGGTGTGATCTCGTGGTGCGCGAAGTCGGCGATCGCGTCGCGCAGCGCGTCGACGGTGTCGCCGAGGTCGAAGTTCAGGCCGGGAAGGGTCGGGGCGGGCATGGGGCTTGTCTCCTCTGAAGGGTGCACGGTGCGCTCGCAGGCACAGACACGGAACAGCTGCGCGCGCAAAAGCCGCAGCTTACGCCCGCCGGCTTCGCATTTGCCGCCACAATGGTTGCAAATTACGCCACGCCTTTTCGTCTCGCGATGCCCTCCCCCGCCTTTCTCAGACCCGGCCGCGCGGCCACGCCGATGGCCTTCGTGCGAGCGATCGTTCAGGGCTATGCGCACTATGGCCGGGACCCGGCCGCAGCCCTCGACCAGGCACAGATCGCGCCGCAGGACCTCGTCCACGAAGACGCGCGCGTGACGGCCGCCCAGTTCGAGGCGCTCAACGCCCACGCGATGCAGGAACTGGACGACGAGGCCCTGGGCTGGTTCTCGCGCCGGCTGCCCTGGGGCAGCCACGGCATGCTGTGCCGCGCCTCGCTGACCTCGCCCGACCTGGGCGTGGCCATCAAGCGGTGGTGCCGGCACCACCGGCTGCTGACCGAAGACATCACGCTCGACCTGCGCGTGGCCGACGGCATCGCGACCGTGGCGGTCACCGAGCACCGCGCGCTCGATGCGGCGTTCCGCGAGTTCTGCCTGGTCTCGACACTGCGCTTCCTGCACGGCTACGCCTGCTGGGCCATCGACTCGCGCATCTCGCTGCGCACGGCGAGCTTTCCCTTCACGCCGCCGCCGCACTGCGACGCCTACCCGCTGATGTTCAATGGCGAACTGCATTTCGATGCCGAACGCGCGAGCTACAGCTTCGACGAGCGCTACCTCGCGCTACCGATGCAGCGCGACGAGGCCGCGCTGCGCACCATGCTCAAGCGCGCATTGCCGCTCACCGTGCTCCAGTACCGACGCGACCGGCTGCTGGGCCAGCGCGTGCGCGAACTGCTGAGCGCCCGCGCCGGTGGCCCGGGCACCGGCGAGGCGCTGGCCGCGCAGCTCCACCTGTCGAGCCGCACGCTGCACCGCCAACTCAGCGAGGAAGGCACCTCGCTGCAGGCGCTCAAGGACGAGGTGCGGCGCGAGCAGGCGGTCGACCAACTGCGGCGCACCACGCGGCCGATCAAGCAGATCGCACTGGCCGTGGGCTTTCGCAACGAGAAGAGCTTCTCACGCGCCTTCCGCGGCTGGACCGGGGCGTCCCCCGGCGACTTCCGCCGCGAGGGCCGCTGAAGGCCGGGCCGGCCCACCGGTCAGCGGCGGTACGGGTTGTTCGGACGGCGGTCGTAGCGGTTGGGCACGCCGTCGCGGTCGTTGTCCCGCCAGCCGCGGTGATGCCGCTCGTAGCGCGAGGGCTGGTAGTGACGGTCGTAGTGGCGACCGTGCCCGTGGCGTGCCACATGGCGCGGCGGCGGCTGCACCACCACCACGTGCGGCCGGGAGTGCGGCCGATAACCCGGATGCCCGTGAGAGGGCTGTGCATTGGCCGGCGCGCTCAAGACGGACAGCGCGAGCAGCGCAGCGGCACCGAATGCAAGGGACAATTTCTTCATCATCATGGCAACTCCTCGGGGCGTCTGGTTCAGAAGCCTTCATGCTGCGCGCCGAATGTGAAGCGCAGGTCAACCCGGGGCGAAGCTTGATGAACTTGTGCAACCTCAGCGCGCCGCCATGCGCACCAGCCGCGCGGCCTCCTCGGCGCGCGCGTCGTCGACCTCGCGCAACACGTTGCCCAGGTCCACCGGCCCGGTCGCATGCGCGAAGGTGCCGGTGAGCACGGTGCCCGGATCGAGCGCACCGCTTTCGTACAGCGCCCACATCTCGTCGCCGTAGTGCGTCTGCAGCAACTCGGGCGCGAACTGGCCGAAGAAGTTCTTCAGGTTGGCAACGTCGCGCAGCAGCATGCGCTTGGCGTGATTGTTGCCGGCCGCGTCCACCGCCTGCGGCAGGTCGATGATCACCGGCCCGTCGGCGGCCAGCAGCACGTTGAATTCCGACAGGTCGCCGTGCACCACGCCCGCACACAGCATGCGCACCACCTCGACCAGCAGGCTCGCGTGGTGGCGCAGCGCGTCCTCGGGCGTGAACACCACGTCGTTGAGGCGCGGGGCCGCGTCGCCCTCGGCATCGGTCACCAGCTCCATCAGCAGCACGCCATCGCAGAAGTTGTAGGGCACCGGCACGCGCACGCCGGCGGCGGCCAGCCGGTAGAGCGCGTCGACCTCGGCGCTCTGCCACGCGGCCTCGGTGGCCTGGCGGCCGAACTTGGTGCCCTTGGCCATGGCGCGCTGCAGCCGGGTGTTCTTGACCTTGCGGTTCTCGGTGTAGTCGACGGCCTGGCGGAAGCTGCGGTTGGTGGCTTCCTTGTAGATCTTGGCGCAGCGCGTCTCGTCGCCGCAGCGCACCACGTAGACCATGGCTTCCTTGCCACTCATCAGCTGTCGCACCACGGTGTCGATCAGACCTTCGTCGACCAGCGACTGCAATCGGGGGGGTGCTTTCATGCATCCATTTTGCGCTGTCGCGCGGCGGCTGCGTTTTCAGAGCGGCGCCAGCGGCAGCCAGACATGGAAGCCCGCGCCGCGCCCCTGCAGGCCCGTGCCGAGCCGGATCCGCCCGCCCATGCGCTCGACCGCCTGCCGCACGATCGCCAGCCCCAGCCCCGAGCCGGACACGGTGGGGTCCGCGCAGCGGTAGAAGCGCTCGAACACGCGCTCGCGCTCGGCCGGCGCGATGCCGGGTCCGTCGTCTTCCACCGCGAGCGTCAGCGCGTCTTCCTCGCGCACCAGGGTGACCGCGATGCGCGCCCCGTCGTGCACATAGCGCAGCGCGTTGTGCAGCAGGTTCTCGACGATCGACTGGAAGGCCGGCAGGTCGAGCCGCGCCGCCAGGTCGTCGGGCGCGTCCAGTGTGAGTTCGATGCCGCGCGCGATGGCCTGCGGCGCGGCCTGCGCCAGCGCCTGCCGCAGCCGCTGCGCCGCATCGACCGGCGCATTCGCCGGGCCCTGCGTCTCGTCGAGCGCGGCCAGCGCGAGCAGTTGCTGCGAAAGATGCGAGGCGCGCGCGATCGCCTGCTCGAGGTGCGCGCGCGCGCGCTGCCGATCGGCCGGGCTTTCGGCGCCCACCAACGCGTGCGCCTCGGCCGCGATCACCGCCATCGGCGTGCGCAGCTCGTGCGCCGCATCGTGCACGAAGGCGCGCTCGCGCTCGAGCCGGCCGCGCAACTGGCCCAGCATGCGTTCGAGCGCGCCCACCAGCGGCGTCAGCTCGGCGTAACGCGGATCGAAGCCGACCGGCGAGAGATCGGCGACGCTGCGCCGCGCGATGCGGTCGGCCAGCCGCTGCAGCGGCTTCAGGCCATGCCGGACCGCGAGCCAGACCAGCAGCAGCACGATCGGCAGCGCCAGCAACAGGTAGGGCAGCACCACGTGGGTGTTGTTGCGCAGCACGCGTCCCAGCGTGCGCTCGGGCTCGGCCGCATGCAGCGACCAGCGCGCCGACTCGCCGGTGTAGACCCAGTAGGGCTCGCCGTCGAAGGTGCGTTCGACCACCTGGCCGGGCAGGCCGTCGAGGATGCGGCTGCCCAGCGCCGGCGCGCTGTAGACCGTGCGGCCACTGCGGTCCGACAGCTGCAGCAGCACGGTGCCGGCCGGGTTGCCGCTGATGCGCAGCGTCTTGTAGAGCGTGTCGGTCGAGGCCATGATCGCGCGCGCCTGCGCGTCGTCGTCGATGCGCGCCAGTGCCTCGGTCAGCGCGCGACCCAGCCTGCTGAGCCCCTGGTCGACCGCGAGCGACTGGCGGAAGGCGACGTACATCCAGAGCTGGATCGCCAGCAGCACCAGCACGAAGGCGAACACCACGGCCAGGAACACGCGCCGCACGATGGTCGGGCGACCGGGGCGCCGCGTCATGACGCCACCAGCATGTAGCCGACGCCCCGCACGGTGTGCACGCGCGCCACGCCGATCTTGCGGCGCAGGTTCGACACGTGCACCTCGATGGCGGCGAAGTCCAGCGGCTCGCCCAGCGGCTCGAGCTTCTGGGCGAGCACACCCTTGGCGACCACCGCGCCGGGTTCGCGCGCCAGTTCGCGCAGCAGGCTGAACTCGCGTGGCGACAGATCGAGCGGCACGCCGTGCAACTGCGCACGGTGGCTGCGCGGCGCGATCGACAGCGCGCCGAAATGCCAGGTCTCGCTGGCCTGCCGGGCCGAGCGGCGCAGCACGGCGCGAATGCGCGAGATCAGCTCGACCGTGGCGAAGGGCTTGATCACGAAGTCGTCGGCACCGCCGTCCAGCCCGGCCAGGCGGTCTTCGACGGCCGAGCGCGCGGTGATCACGATCACCGGCAACATGCAGCCGGCCTCGCGCCAGCGCCGCAGCAGGTCGTAGCCGCTGCCGTCGGGCAGCGTGAGGTCGAGCAGCACGCAGTCGAAGGCGGCCGGGTCGAGCCGTTGCGGCGCATCGGCCGCGCGCCGCAGCCATTCGCTGCTCAGGCCGTCGACCTTGAGCGCGGCCTGAAGGGCGCGGCCGAGGTCGAGGTCGTCTTCGATCAGGAGGAGATGCACCGCGGCATTGTGCGGGCGCCAACCTTGGGGAAAGCCAAAGACGGCCGGCTGCATCGCACGCCGTCATTGGCTGCGACGGCTCCGCCCTCGATCTTCCGATGCCGCGCCGCGCGCGCGTGTCGGGTCGCCCCCCTTGCGAGCACGCACCGGCGCGCGTAGCGTGCAGGCGGTCGATCCCATCCGCCTTCCACAGGAGCACCCGCCATGATCCGTCGTTCTTCCCTGGTCGCCCTCTCCGCCTCCGCCCTGGCCCTGCTCGCCGCCTGCGGCGCCATGGGGCCGTCGACGCCGGCCTCCGGCATGAGCTTCTTCGTGACCAGCGCCAATCCCGGCAAGGGCGCGGACTTCGGCGGCCTGGCCGGTGCCGACCGCTACTGCCAGGCGCTGGGCACCAGCGCCGGCGCGGGCGGCCGCACCTGGCGCGCCTACCTGAGCGCGAGCGCGACGCCGGGAAGCCCGGCCGTCGATGCGCGCGACCGCATCGGCAGCGGGCCGTGGCGCAACGTGCGCGGCGACGTGATCGCCACCAGCGTGGCCGACCTGCACGGCGACAACAACAAGCTCAACAAGCAGACCGCACTGACCGAGAAGGGCGCCGGCATCAGCGGGCGCGGCGATCCGGTCAACCTGCACGACGTGCTGACCGGCTCCTCGCCCGACGGCCGCGCGGTCAACGACGGCAAGGACAACACCTGCGGCAACTGGACCCAAAGCGGCGAAGGCTCGGCGCTGGTCGGCCACCACGACCGCATGGGGCTGCGCGACGACGCGCCCTCGAAGTCGTGGAACTCGTCGCACCCCACCCAGGGCTGCAGCCTCGACGCGCTGAAGAAAACCGGCGGCGGCGGGCTGCTCTACTGCTTCGCGCAGAACTGAGCGGCGCGCCGCCCGCTCAGGCGGCGGCCAGCGGCAGGCGCCGCAAGCCGCCGACCGGCGATCCCAGGATCAGCAGCGCCTGCAGCACGAAGCCGGCCAGTGCGAGCCACAGGCAGGCCGCCTCGCCCCAGCCCGCACCGACCAGGCCGCCCAGCGCGGCACCGACCGGGCGGGCGCCGGTGTTGACCGTGAGGAACAGCGCGCCCACGCGCCCCAGCATCGCGGCAGGCGTGAGGCTCTGGCGCAGCGTGGTCGAGGTGATGGTCCACACGATCGGGCCGGCGCCGAACAGGAAGAAGGCCGAGGCGGCGAGCAGGCCGCTCGGCACGAAGAGCGTGGCGACCATGGTGGCGGCGGCCAGCACCGACACCACCGGGCCGAACTGGATCGCGCGACCGAAGGCCAGGGCGGCCACGACACGCGGCGCCAGCAGCGCGCCCACCACCATGCCGGCGCCGAAGGCCCCCAGCGTGATGCCGACGGCGCCCGCCCCCAGGCCCAGCACGCGGACGGCATAGGGCACGTACGCGGCCTGCAGCACGAACCAGGCGATGTTCCAGGCTGCGCCCGTCAGCAGCATCGGGCGCAGCAGCGGGTCGCGCCAGACGAAGGAGGCCCCATCCTGCACCTCGCGCAGCGGATGGCGCGGCGGGCGCGCGGGCCGTGCCGGCTCGACCAGCCGGACCAGCAGCGCCACGGCCGCCAGCGACAGCACCGCCGCCAGCACGAACGCCGCCGGCGCGCCGGCCCACGCCACCAAGGCGCCGCCCAGCGCAGGCCCGCCCGCGAAGGCCGCGCTGCGCGCCAGCTCGAGCCGTCCGTTGGCGTGCGCCAGGGCTTCGCGCGGCACCAGGGCGGGCAACAGCGCCGGTGCCGCGACGCTGAAGGCCACCGTGCCCATGGCCCCCAGAAAGCCCAGCAGCGCGAGGCCTTCGACCGACAGCCGATTCAGCAGCACGGCCGCGAGCAAGGCCAGCAGCGACAGCGTGCGCAGCACCTCGGCGGCCACCATGAGCCGCCGCCGCGGCATGCGGTCGGCCATCCAGCCCAGCGGCAGCGAGAGAAGCAGGAACGGCAAGGTCTGCAGCGCCGCCAGCAGCCCGATCTGGCCCGGACCGGCACCGAGCATCAGCACGGCCACCAAAGGCACCGCCGCCAGGCTCAGTTGCTCGGCCGATTGCGCCGCCAGGTTGGCGCCGGTCAGGGCGGCGAAGGAACGGGGCAACTGGGCATGCATGGCGGGGCGCAGGGGATGTCGAAGCGTCGAGGATCTGCGATGGCGCCTCGCAGCGCTGGCCGTTTGCGGACATGCGAGCGTGCGCCATCGTCACACGGGGCGACGCCGGCATCGTGCGCCGTCGGCCGCCTGGTCAGTGATCCTGTTCCTTCGGCAGCACCTGGCAGACCCTGTCGGAGGGCCGCAGCGCGCAGTAGTTGCGGTACACGGCCCAGTCGAGCGCCACGCCTTCGAGCAGCGGGTAGCGCGGATGTCCCGGCGCAAAGCGCGAGACCACGATGCGCACCCGGCCGCCCGGATAGAAGTGCGCCTGCAGGGTGCCGCGCGCGTAGCCGCGGTACGCCTCCACCGGCACTTGCAGGACCCTGGACGACGGCCAGGGCGGCGGGCCGTCCCCGAGCTCGACCGTCGCCGTGAGGCCGGGCCGCCATTCGATGGGCAGGTTCACGCAGCAGGCGACCTTGCCGGGCCCGTCGCCCGCGTCCGGCATCGCGCCGGTGACGCCATCGATTTTGAAATACTGGATCGGATCGTCGGCGTCGTCGTGCATGTAGCCGCGCACGCCCAACTGCACCGTCCTGCCGCCGCAACCGGCCATCAACGAGAGCAGCACCGCGCATGCGGCCCGCACACCGCGGCCGCGGGCCGCGCTCCACTGGATTTCGCTCATCATTCTTCTCTCCCTTTCGCGACGCTGCTGCCGGTGACACGGCACGTCGCTCGAGGCAGTCTAACGAGCCGGCGCAGCCCCGATCGGTATGCCGCTGCCGTCGGCGCGCCCGCCGATCCACAACCAGGCACTCAGCGCGCTCAGCAGCGCCAGCACCGCGCCCAGGCCCATCACCCAGCGGAAGCCCGCGACGAAAGCCTGCTGCACCGCCGCCGTGACCGCCTGCGCGCTCGCCGCGTCGAGGCCGGGCGGCGGTGCCGCGGCGGCGAGCCGGCTGCGCTGCCCGACGAGATGGGCGGAAAGTTCGGGCGAGGCCTGCATCTCGCGCAGCGCCGAGGCCAGGCTGGCATCGAAGGCCCAGGCCATCACCAGGCCGAACACCGCCACCGCCAGCACCGCGGCCGTGCGCGACACCGCGTTGTTCACGCCCGAGGCGATGCCCGCCTGCTCGGGCCCGACCGCGTTCATCACGGTGGTGGTCAGCGGCGCCACCGTGATCGTCATGCCGATGCCCAGCACCACCACCGCGGGGAAGAAGCCCGTCCAGTAGTTCGCGTGCGTGCCGGGCACGGTGAACAGCGCGAAGCCCAGGCCCGCGATCACCGGGCCGACCACCAGCGGCAGCCGCGGGCCGAAGCGGTCGACCAGTTGCCCGGCCTGGCGCGAGAACGCGAACATGATCAGGATGAAGGGCAGCAGCGCCGCGCCCGCCGCAGTGGCCGAGTAGCCCTGCACCTGGATCAGGTTGAGCGGGAAGAAGTAGAGGCTGCCGCCCAGTGCCGCGTAGAGCAGCAGCGTCAGCAGGTTGGCACCGCCGAAGTTGCGGCGCCTGAACAGCGCCAGCGGCAGCATCGGTTCGCGGGTGCGCGCTTCCACCACCACGAAGGCCGCGCTCGCCGCAAGGCCGAGCACCAGCGCCGCGACGACGGCAGGTGCGCGCCACTGCTGCACCGGCGCCTCGATGAATGCGTAGACGATGCCGCCGAGGCCGACCGTCGCGAGCACCGCACCCGCGATGTCGAGCCGGCCGGCCGCCGGGCTGCGGCTTTCGGGCACGCGGCGCCACACCACCCACAGCACCACCGCGGCCATCGGCACATTGATCAGGAAGGCCCAGGTCCAGGAATACTGGTCGACCAGCCAGCCGCCGAGCACCGGGCCGATGGCCGCGGTGATGCCGCTCGCACCCGACCAGGTGCCGATCGCCTTGCCACGCTCCCCTTCGGGGAAGGATGCGCTGATCAGCGCCAGGCTGCCCGGCACCAGCAAGGCGGCACCGATGCCCTGCAGCGCGCGCGCCGCGATCAGTTGCTGCACCGTGGCCGACAGCGCGCAGGCCGCCGAGGCGAGCGCGAACAACGCCACGCCGATGGCGAAGATGCGGCGCCGGCCGAAGCGGTCGCCCAGCGAGCCGCCCACCAGCAGCAGCGCCGCGAGAAACAACGCATACGACTCGACCACCCATTGCGCCTGGAAGGCATCGGCGTGCAGGTCGCGCTGGATCGCGGGCAGCGCCACGTTGACGACCGTGCCGTCGATGAAGGCCATGCTGGAGCCGAGGATGGCCGCGAGCAGGATGCCGCGCTTGGCCGCCGCGGAGCAGGGCGCGGCGACCGCGCCGCTGCGGATCGCGGCTTCATCGCACGGGGGTTTGCCGATCTGGGTCATGGCGTTCCTGGCGCGCCATGGACGGCGCCTGCGCACTGTGGGGCGAAAGCGCCTCGGGCGTCAATCGGCGCTGATGCAGAAGGCGCGTCAGCCCGTCGTGGCGGCCTGCGACGGCACACCCTGCAGCTCCGCCGCCCTAACCTGCGCGGCCAGGGCGCGCCCATACCCCTCGCGCTGCTGCAGCCGCTGCCAATAGGCCGCGACGTTGGCCGGAAAGCGTTCGACCAATGCGAGATGGCTGGCCAGCATCAGCGCATAACCCACCGACACATCGGCCGCGGTGAAGCGGTCGGCACACAGCCATTCGTGATCCGCCAGCGCGGCATCGATGCCGCGCAGCCGTGCGAGGAACCACTGGGTGTAGTCGTTCGCGGCCTGCGGCAGGCGGCGTTCGGCCGGCTCGAAGCGACCGTAGCGCAGCACCAGCGTCTGCGGAAAGGTCAGCGTGGCCTCGCCGTGGTGCAGCCAGTTGAGCCACATGCCGTAGGCCGGCTCGTCGCGTCGCACCGCCAGACCGGTGAGGCCCTGCGGATCGCAGCGCTCGGCCAGGTACTGGCACATCGCGGCCGACTCGGTCATGCGCGTGTCGCCTTCGACCAGCAGCGGCACGGTGCCCAGCGGGTTGAGTTCGAGAAAGGGACGGGCCAGCGCGCGCGGCGGGAAGGGCAGCATGCGCAATTCGTAGGACGCGCCCAATTCCTCGAGCATCCAGAGCGGACGGAAGGAACGGGCGCTGACGCAGTGGTGCAGAACGATCATGCCGCGAGCCTACCGAAGTGCGGCAAGCGCCGCCACGGGCGCATCCCCGTGGCCGCACGGCCGGCAGCCCTCAGTCCAACGTGATCTTCCCGAACGCCGCCACGCGCTTCCACTTGGCGATGTCGGCCGTGATCAGCGCGGTGAAGGCTTCGGGCGTGTCCTCGACCACCAGCGCGCCGGTGGCCGCATAACGGTCCTTCACGGACTGCGTGCGCAGCGCGCGGATCACCGCGCCGTGCAGCGTCTTGAGCACCTCGGGCGGCAGGCCGGCCGGGGCGAGCACGCCGTTCCAGAAGCCTTCGTTGAAGGTCTTGAGGCCGGTCTCGACGAAGGTCGGCACGTTGGGCAGTTCGCCGGCGCGCTGCGGCGCGGCCACGGCCATCGGGATCAAGGTGCCGGCCTTGATGTGCGGGTACGACGAGGCCAGCGTGTCGAAGATCATCTGGACCTGGCCGCCGACCACGTCGTTGAGCGCCGGGCCGGTGCCGCGGTAGGGCACGTGCACGATGCGCAGGCCGCTGAGCGACTTGTAGTATTCCATCGCCATGTGCGTGGCACCGCCGTTGCCTGACGACGCGTACGAGAACTTGCCCGGCGATTCCTTGGCCAGCTTGTAGAACTCGGCGTAGGTCTTGGCCGGGAAGCTCGATGTCACGCTCAGCACGCCGGGCACGGTGACGATGCGGGTGATGGGCGTGAAGCTCTGCACGCCGTCGAAAGGCAGGTTCTTGTAGACCGCCGAGTTGGTGCCGTTGGTGCTCGAGGTGCCGAGCAGCAGGGTGTAGCCGTCGGGCTTGGCGTCGGCCACGAAGCGCGCACCGATGGTGCCGCCCGCGCCGCCCTTGTTCTCCACCACCACCGGCTGGCCCAGTTCCTTGCCCAGCGCCTCGGCCAGGATGCGGCCCGTGATGTCCGAGGTGCCGCCCGGCGGGAAGGGCACGATGAGCTTCACGGGCTTGTCAGGGAAGCCGCCCTGGGCGAAGGCGGTGCCGCCGAGGCTCAGCAAGGCGGTGGCGAGGACGAGGACGAGGGGTTGGCGTCGGTTCATGGTTTGTCTCCTGGATATCTATGTTTGGAAGGCGTCAACGGCCGGCGCAACTCTTGCCGCCATCGATCGGCATGCAGACGCCGGTGATGTAGTTCGCTTCGTCCGACGCCAGGAACAGCGACGCATAGGCCACATCCCAGGCATCGCCCATGCGGCCCATGGGGCTGGCCGCGTTGCGCGTCTGGATCATTTCCTCGGTGCTCGCGAAGCGACCCGCGATCTGCGTGTGGATCAGCGGCGTGTTCATCACGCCCGGCAGCACCGCGTTGGCGCGGATGCCCTGCGCCGCGTACTGCACCGCGAGCGCGCGCGTCAGGTGGTTGAGCCCGGCCTTGGCCGCGTAGTACGGCATGTAGGGGTAGGTGTTGACCTGCATCGAGGCCAGCGAGGAGATGTTGACGATGGCGCCACGCTGCTGCGCGAGCATCAGCGGGATCACGTGCTTGCAGGTGAGGAACACGCCGGTGAGGTTGGTGTCGATCACCTGGCGCCAGTCTTCCTCGCTCATCTCGACCACGCTGCCCATGCGCGTGATGCCGACGTTGTTGTGCAGGATGTCGACCGTGCCGAAGCGCGATTGCACCTGCGCCACCACCGCGGCCACCTGGTCGGACACGGTGACGTCGGCCACGTAGGCCTCGCAGTCGAAGCCCTCGGCGCGGATCACGTCGCGCGTGGCCTCGGCGGCACCGCGGTCGATGTCGACCGCGGCTACGCGCGCGCCTTCGCGGGCATAGACCGCGGCCGCGGCCTTGCCGTTGCCCCAGCCCGGCCCGGAAGAGCCGGCGCCGAACACCAGCGCGACCTTGCCGGCGACGCGCTGGCGGCCGGCCGGCGGCGTGGCGCTGGCGTGGATGTCGTTGGGGGTCATGGAAGAGCCACTCATGGGATGGCACCGCACATCAGCACGGCGAAGTCGCGTGCGCGCATGCCGGCCCGCGCACCCAGCATCGTGGCCGTGCGGTTCACGTGGCTCAGCACGCCGGTGGCATAGGCCGAATGCGCGTCGCCGATGCGCGCGCTCATCGCGGCCACGGTCGCACCGGCGATGCCGCGTGCATCGAGCGCGGGCAGGCGCGACAGGCCGGCTTCGTCGACGCCGATGCCCGCATCGTTGTAGAGCGCGGCGAACACATCGACCTTGATCGCGGTCTCGGGCCGACCGCCCAGCAGGCCGCCGTGCGAGCCGGTGAAAGCCACGGCACCGGCGTCGCCAGGCAGGACCAGCGACACCGAATCGATCAGCACCAGCGGACGCAGCGCACCGGCCAGCGCGACGGTCTCGCGCGCCTCGGCCGGCAGCGGGCCGGGGAAGACCGGCGCCAGCGCCGCCGCATGCAGCCGTTCGGCCGCCTCGCGCGCCGGCATGCCCGGCTGCACACCGAGCCGCGTGGCCGCGGCGTTGGCGCGCGAGACCAGGCCGCGCGCCGCGTGGTCGGCGCCGTCGCCGATGCGCGCGCTGCGGTGGTCGACCACGGCGCAGGGCACGCCGAAGCGGTCGCAGTACGCCAGGCCACCAACGCCGGCCTGGTCGAGCCCCACGCCGGCGTCGTTGAGCAGCAGGCCGACGATGCCGCCGGCCAGCGCCATGTGGGCTGCGATGACGCCGCCGTGCGAGGCCGCGATCGCGACCGCACCGTGCGCCTCGGCGCCGAACTTCGTGACCGAGTCGAGCACGAGGATGCCGGGTCGAGCCATGGCGCCGCTCAAGGCCGGGCCTTGTTGTGACCTTCACCCTCGCCCTGGTACGGCACCGCGTGGTCGACCAGTTCCCAGATGAAGCGGCCCGTGGGCACGCGCTGCTCTTCGGCGATGTGCGCCACCAGGCCGGCGGCGCGCGAGATCACCGCGAAGCCGCGCATCAGCGCGGGCGGAATGCCGAGCTCGCCCAGCAGCGTGCCGACCGCGCCGGTGGCGTTGATCGTGATGTGCTTGCCGTAGGCGAGGTCGACCTCGGCCGACAGCGCGGCGATGGCCTGCAGGTAGTCGCCCTTGAATTCGGGATGTTCGCGGCCGATGGCCAGCAGCTTGGCGGCGCGCGGGTCGTCGGGCTTGTGCAGGTGCTGGCCGAAGCCGGGCAAGGGCTTGCGCTCGCGGTGGTGGCGCTGCGCCACCTCGCGCGCCGCGGCCGCGATGCCTTCGGGCGCGTCGATGATCTGCTTCAACAGCACCGCGCAGTTCTCGACCGTGCCGATGAACTGGCTCCCCACGGCCAGCAGGCCCGCGGCCACGCCGCTCTGGATGTTCTCGGGCGAACTCATGTAGACCAGCCGCGTGGCGATGGCGCTGGGTGTGAGGCCGTGCTCCATGATCGCGATCAACGCCGCATCGACCACCTTGAGGTCGTGCGCGCTGGCCTCGCGGCCCATGATCTGAGAGAACATGACTTCGGTGAAAGTCTTCTTGCCGAGGATGTCCTCGACCAGGTTCTCGTTGCGGTAGTGGATCGAGGTCAGGGAGTGCGTGCACAGCTCGGTGTGCGGCGCATTTTTCTCTTTCTGGGTCATGCGGTGGTCTCCTTGTTCAGCTTGCGGTGCACCTCGGCCTTGATCGTCACCTTGTGCACCTTGCCCGCCACGCTGCGCGGCAGGTCGTCGTAGAAATGGATGGCCTTGGGCGTCTTCACCGAACCGAGCTCGGGCTTGGCGAAGGCGATGAGTTCCTGCTCGGTCAGCACGGCGCCGCGCTTGAGCTGCACGGCCGCGTGCACCGCCTCGCCCCACTTGTCGTCCTCGATGCCGAACACGGCCGATTCGTGCACCGCGGGGTGCTGGTCGAGCACGCTCTCGACATCGATCGGGTAGACGTTGAAGCCGCCGGTGATCACCACCTCGCGCAGCCGGTCCTTGAGGTAGAGGTAGCCGCGCGCATCGACGTAGCCACGGTCGCCGGTGTGCAGCCAGCCGTCGACGATCGTCTCGGCGCTTTTCTCGGGCATCTTCCAGTAGCCGGCCATCACCAGGTCGCCACGCACCACGATCTCGCCGACCTCGCCCACGGGCAGCAGCGTGCCCTGCGGGTCCATGATGGCCATGTCGGTGAGCAGCCCCTGACGGCCGACCGAGCGCCAGTTGCGCTCGTCGGCGAAGTCCTCGGCGCGCATCACGCTCACCACCTGCGGCGCCTCGGTCTGGCCGTAGGTCGTTTCCAGCACCGGGCCGAAGAAGGCGCGCATGCGGCCGATCTTCTCGGGCGGCATCGGCGCGCCGCCGTAGATCAGGTGCTTGAGCGCGGGGAAGTGCTCGCTGCCCGTGCCGGCCTCGGCCGCCACCATGTAGAGCAGCGTCGGCGGCATGAAGGTGGTGGTGATGCCCCGCGTGCGAAAGCACTGCAGCAGCGTCGCGGCCTTGGCGTCGGCCGGCAGCACATGGCAGCCGCCCACCGCGAGGATCGGCAGCAGGTAGGTCGAGGTGCCGTGCGTCACCGGTGCGGCGACCAGGTAGCGCTCCTCGGCATCGAAGCCGAAGGCATGGATCTGGTTGACGATGGTCGTGACCCAGGCGCGGTAGGGCTGCATCACGCCCTTGGGCACGCCGGTCGAGCCGCCGGTGAACTTGATGGCCTGCACCTCGTCGCGCGAGCGGCCGTGCGGCTTCGGCACCTCGCCGCGGTGGCGGTAGAGCAGGTCCTGGAAACGCGCCTGGCCGGTGGCTGCATCGCCGAGCGCGATCACGGCCCCGACGGCCTCGAGCTTCAGGGTGCCCAGGTGCGCGGGCTCGGCGATCACGATCGAGGGTTCGGTGAAGGCCACGATGCGGTCCAGCTCGCCGGCCGGGTTGCGCCAGTTGAGCGGCACCCAGGTCTTGCCCGCGGCCAGCACCGCCAGCAGCGCGACGATGTGCTCGACGGTGTTGCCCGCGCAGATGCCCACGCGCGAACCGGGCGTGGGATCGAGCGACTGCAGCGCGGCAGCGACCGCGTCGACACGCACGCGCAGCTCGTCGTAGCGCAGGGCGGTGTCGCCGCTCTCCAGCGCGATGCGTTCGGGCATGAGGCGCGCGGTGCGGTAGAAGAAATCGATGGGGTACATGGCAGCCGGAAGGTTGATCCTGACAGTCCGCAATACGGACTATTGGCACGGCACAGAGAGATGTCGTCACCAATCTCCATGCGCTTCAAAAGCCGAAGTATCGCGATGGCCTTGGAAGGCGCCAACACGCAAAGTCCATAATCCGGATTTACATGCCGTTCCACGGGTAAACCATGAGTACTGTCCAGAGCCTGGACCGCGCGATCGAACTGCTGCGCCTGATCTCCGCCAACTACCGCGACGGCGAGCGCCTGTCGGACCTGGTGAAGGCCAGCAGCCTGGCCCAGCCCACGGTGCACCGGCTGCTCAAGCAGCTGGTCGAGGGCGGCCTGGTGATGCAGGACGCCGACCGGCGCTACCGCCTGGGCCATTTCGCCTACGAACTGGGCCTGGCCGCGGCCTCGCACTTCGGGCTGCGCCAGCAGTGCGCGCCCTTCCTCGCGCGCATCTCGCAGGACACCGGCGACTCGGCCTTCCTGGTGGTGCGCAGCGGCGCCGATTCCTTCTGCCTCGACCGGCAATCGGGTTCGTTCCCGATCCAGGTGCTGACGGTGGAGGTCGGCAAACGGCGCCCGCTCGGCATCGGCGGCGGCGGGCTCGCGCTGCTGGCCTTCATGCCCGAGGCCGAGCTGCCGGCCGTGCTGGCGCGCATCGAGCCGCAGCTCAAACCCTATGGCGGCCTGACGCGCGCGATCCTGCAGAAGCTGGTGGCGCAGGCGCGCCAGCGCGGCTATGCGGCGATCACCAACTATGCGGTGGCCGGCGTGACCAGCATCGGCGTGCCGATCCGCGACCGCACGGGCCAGGTGCTGGGCGCCGTCAGCGTGAGCGCGATCGCCTCGCGCATGGCCGAGCGCGAGGCGATGGTGGTGCGCACCATGCAGCGCGAGGTCGAGGCGCTGCAGCGCCTGTTGCAGCAGCCCGCGCCGGGCCGGCCGTCGGCGGGCTGAAGCGACTCAGCGGCGTGCCGCGCGCGCCACCAGCCGCTGGTCGCAGGCCAGTGCCCCGCCGGCCAGCGCGGCCAGGCCCACGCCCAGCGCGCAGGCCATGCCCCAGCCGCCGTGGCGCCAGGCCAGCGCACCCAGCGCGGAGCCGCCGGCGGCCCCCGCGAAATAGCTGGTCATGTAGACCGCGTTGATGCGCGAACGGGCCTCGGGCTCGAGCTTGTAGATCACGTTCTGGTTGCTGATGTGCACGCCGGGCAACGCGATGTCGACCACCAGCATGCCCAGCAGGAACCACCCCAGGCTGACGCCGCCGAGCCACAACAAGACCCAGCCCACCGCCAGCAGCAGCACCGACACGGCCGTGACCTGCTGCACCCAGCCGCGATCGCCCAGCCGGCCGGTCACGCTGGCCATCATCGCGCCCGCGACACCCACCAGACCCACCAGGCCGATCTGCACGTCGTTCATGCCGTGCTCCGGGCCCGAGAGCATCAGCGCCATGGTGGAGAACAGCACGCTGACCGAGGCGAAGGTCAGCGCCCCGATCAACGCGCGGCTGCGCAGCCGCGGATGCCGCTGCAGCAGCGTGCCGAGCGAGCGCAGCGTGCGCGCATAGCTCTGCGGCACGGGATTGCGCGAGGTGGGCAGCACGAACCACAGCACCGCCGCGACCGCCACCATGAGCACGCCCGCCACGCGGTAGACCGTGTTCCATCCGCCCACGGCCGACAGCAACCCGGCCACGCTGCGCGCCGCCAGGATGCCGGTGAGCAGCCCGCTCATCATCAGCCCCACCGCGCGGCCGCTGCGCTGCGGGTCGGACAGGGTGGCGGCCATCGGCACCAGCGTCTGCGCCGCGACCGAGAAGAGGCCGGTCATCACCGTGCCCGCGATCAACAGGCCCAGGCTGGTGGCGAAGCCGCTCATGAACAGGCCGATCGAGGCCAGCACCATGAGACCGACCGCGAGGCCGCGGCGCTCGAGCTTGTCGCCCAGCGGCACCAGCAGCAGCAAGCCGCAGGCATAGGCCACCTGCCCCAGCGTGACGGTGAGCGCGGCCGCGGCATCGCTGACCCGCAGGTTGACCGCGATCGAGTGCAGCAGCGGCTGGTTGAAATAGTTGCTGCCCGCACTCAGGCCGGCGGCGACGGCCATCAACAACAGGACGGGGAGGCTCAGTGGGGCGACGGGCGCGCGAGACGAGAGGGAAGCGGAAGACATCCCCTCAGTCTGCCAGGGTCGAGGCCGAGGGCGCAGCGAGGGCCTTGACCGCCGTGGCCTCGAACGCGCACAGCATGCCCTCGTGCGCCAGGCAGGGCACCGGCATCAGCGTGCAGGCCGGCGTCGGCAGTTCACCCCAGACGGCGGCCAGGGTCTGCGCGAGCAAGGCGAGCCGGGCCTCGGTGTGGCCGACCACCAGCACACGCAGGCGCACCACGTGCTGCAGGTCCGCGCCGGCGCCGGCCAGCGCCATGCGCAGATTGCGCAGGGCCTGCGCGATCTGCGCCTCGAAGTCCGGCGACAGCGCGCCGGTCGCGTCCTCGCCGCCCTGCGCCGCGAGGTAGATGAAGCGCGCGGGTGCGGTGGCGACCGCCACATGCGAGCCGCCATCGGCGCGCCGGCCGGCCAGCCGCGGCGGGTTGATGAACAGCGGCAAGGCGGCCGGCACATGCGGGGAGAGCGTGAAGAAGGACATGCGGGGCAGGGGGGATGGAGGAAGGCGCTAGTATCGGATCTCAACTTAACTTGAGGTCAAGCGTTTCGCTCGATCGACCCTCGGAGCCCCATGGCCAATACCCCCTCTCCCGCACCGGACCCGGCCGCCCCCTCGCCCGAACTCGGCGTCGGCGAACTGGCCGCGCGCAGTGGCGTCGCCGTGTCGGCGTTGCATTTCTATGAATCGCGCGGGTTGATCCATGCCGAGCGCAGCGCCGGCAATCAGCGGCGCTATCCGCGCGCGGTGCTGCGGCGCGTGGCCTTCATCAAGGTGGCGCAGCGCGTGGGCATCCCGCTCGGTACCATCGCCGACGCGTTGCAGGCCCTGCCGGCCGGGCGCACGCCCAACGGGGCCGACTGGCGCCGGCTGTCGAGCGAGTGGCGCGACGAACTCGACGAACGCATCCGCACGCTCACGCAGATGCGCAACCAGCTCGACGGCTGCATCGGCTGCGGCTGCCTGTCGCTCAAGGTCTGCCCGCTGCGCAATCCGCTGGACACGCTGGCGCAGTTGGGGCCGGGGCCGCACTTCGATGCGGCGCAATCCGAAGTCCCTTAGTCAGACCTCAAGGCTCGACGTGGCGCGCCCCCAGCGAACGGCGCAGCGCCTCGATCAGGCCGTCGACCTCGGCATCGGGCGGGAACACGTCGCTGCCGCCGCGCCGAGCAGAAGGGGCCGGCTGCGGGCGCTCATGGCTCAGGCCTGCGTTGCGCGCCAGGCGGCCAGCACGGTCGGCAGTTGCGCCATGTCGGTGAAGATCTGCACCGCACCCGCGGCGCGCAATGCCTCCGCCCCGCTGTGGCCCAGGCCGCCCGGGCTGTAGCCGAACACCGTGGCGCCGGCCGCGACGCCGGCCGTGGCGCCGGTCACGGTGTCTTCCACCACCGCGCAGCGCGCCGGGTCGACGTCGAGCGCGGCGGCCGCCGCGAGGTAGACGTCGGGCGCGGGCTTGGAGCGTGGCATCTCGTGGCCGCTGAACACACGGCCCGCGAACAGCTCGGCCAGGCCGACCATGCGCAGTTGCATCTCGACCTTGAGACGGTCGGCACCTGAAGCGCAGGCGATGCGGCCGTCGAGCGTGGCATGCAGTTCACGCACCGCCGCGGGGGCGCCGGGAATCTCGACCAGCTCGTTCGCCAAGCGTTCGTTGCGGCGCGCCCAGAAGCTCTGGAGCCACTCGGGGGTGACCGGACTGCCGGTGTTCGCCTCGATCAAAGCGGCCTCGTCCTTGACGGCCTTGCCGACGAAGATGCGCATGCACTCGTCGCTGGTGAGCGTCCAGCCGCGCTCTTCGAGCATGTCGCGCAGGACGCCGTTGGTGATGGGTTCGGAGTCGACGAGGACGCCGTCGCAGTCGAAGAGGACGGCGGAGAAGGGGAAAGAAGTCATGGTGTTTGGCTTTGTGCGGGGACTGCCCTTGGATGGTATCAACCGGCATTGGAATGTTCGGTCTGGGGCCGGGTCTCGCCCCGGCGGGCGACTCACTTTCTTTTGCTTCGCCAAAAGAAAGTAAGCAAAGAAAAGGCGACCCTGCTGTCTGCGTCCCTCCGCTTCGCTGCGGGCAACCTGCGGTGCTCGCGGTTCGCGGGGTCTCGCTCGAACTCGCTTCGCTCAGACAATCGCGAGCCCTGATCCGCGAACCGCTGCGCTCCTCGGCGCAGACAGAAGGGATTTGGGAGCGGGAACCGAACGGGCCATCGCTTCGCTCGGCCCGAGAGGGCCGCAACACTCACTGCGACAGCAGCGGCACCCGCAAGCATGACCCAATGATCCAGCACCGCAGGCGCAAAGCGCCTGTGGTGCGTGGAGGCCGAGCGAAGCAAAGGCCCGATTGCTCTTCAAGCCCCTCTGGATGCGCTGAGGAGCGGAGCGTTTCGCGGATCAGGGCTCGCTCATGTTTGAGCGAAGCGAGTTCGAGCGAGACCCCGCGAAACGTGAGCACCGCAGGGTGCCCCGGAGCGAAGCGCAGGGGTCGCAGCCAGTGGGGTCGCCTTTCTTTTGCTTACTTTTCTTTGGCGAAGCAAAGAAAAGTGAGTCGCCCGCCGGGGCGAGACCCGGCCCCAGCCTCCAATCACCCGACAGATCGAATAGGGATATAGATCTCTCCCCCTCCAGCAGCAAACTCCTCAGACTTTTCCAACATCCCCTCACTCAAAGCCTGCGCTTCAGCAACCCCCTTCGCTGCCGCGTACTCCCTCACCTCCTGCGTGATCTTCATCGAGCAGAACTTGGGCCCGCACATCGAGCAGAAGTGCGCCACCTTGCTCGAGTCCTTCGGCAGCGTCTCGTCATGGAATTCGCGCGCCGTATCGGGATCGAGACCGAGGTTGAACTGGTCCTGCCAGCGGAACTCGAAGCGCGCCTTGCTCAGCGCATCGTCACGCGAACGCGCCCCCGGATGCCCCTTGGCCACATCGGCGGCATGCGCCGCGATCTTGTACGCGATGATCCCCTGCTTCACGTCGTCGCGGTCCGGCAGGCCCAGGTGCTCCTTCGGCGTCACGTAGCAGAGCATCGCCGTCCCGGCCCAGCCGATCATCGCCGCGCCGATGGCGCTGGAGATGTGGTCGTAGCCCGGCGCGATGTCGATGGTCAGCGGGCCCAATGTGTAGAACGGGGCCTCGTGGCAGTGCTTGAGCTGCTCGTCCATGTTGGCCTGGATCATGTGCATCGGCACGTGGCCCGGGCCTTCGATCATGGTCTGCACGTCGTGCTTCCAGGCCACCTGCGTGAGCTCGCCCAGGGTGCGCAGCTCGGCGAACTGCGCCTCGTCGTTGGCGTCGGCGCCCGAGCCCGGCCGCAGGCCGTCGCCCAGCGAGAAGCTCACGTCGTAGGCTTTCATGATGTCGCAGATGTCCTCGAAGTGCTCGTACAGGAAGCTCTCCTTGTGGTGCGCGATGCACCACTTGGCCATGATCGATCCGCCGCGCGAGACGATGCCGGTCATGCGGTCCGCAGTCAGGTGAATGAAGGGCAGGCGCACGCCGGCGTGGATGGTGAAGTAGTCGATGCCCTGCTCGGCCTGCTCGATCAGCGTGTCGCGGAAGATCGCCCAGCTCAGGTCTTCGGCCACGCCGCCCACTTTCTCCAGCGCCTGGTAGATCGGCACGGTGCCGATGGGCACCGGGCTGTTGCGCACGATCCAGTCGCGCGTGGTGTGGATGTTCTTGCCGGTCGACAGGTCCATCACGTTGTCGGCGCCCCAGCGGATGGCCCACACCAGCTTCTCGACCTCTTCCTCGATGCTCGACGTGACGGCGGAGTTGCCGATGTTGGCGTTGATCTTGACCTTGAAGTTGCGCCCGATCGCCATCGGCTCGACCTCGGGGTGGTTGATGTTGGCCGGGATGATCGCGCGGCCGCGGGCCACCTCGTCGCGCACGAACTCGGGCGTGATGATGCGCGGAATGCTGGCACCCATCGGATTGCCGGCCACGCGCTTGGCGCGCTCCTCGTTGGCTAGGTATTCGGCCATCCACTCGCGCTTGCCGTTCTCGCGCAACGCCACGTACTCCATCTCGGGCGTGACGATGCCGCGGCGCGCGTAGTGCATCTGCGTGACGTTGGCGCCGCTTCTTGCACGACGGGGCGCGCGTTGCAGCGCGGCCGCGTCGGCGCGCAGCTGCGCGATGCGCTCGTTCTCTTCGTTCTTGCCGCCATCGTCCAGCGCGACGCGCGTGCGTCCTTCGTAGCCCTCGGTGTCGCCGCGCTCGGCGATCCATGCGCCGCGCAGGTCGGGCAGGCCGCGGCGCACGTCGATGTCGACCGAGGCGTCGGTATAGGGCCCCGAGGTGTCGTAGAGCGACACCACCTCGCCGTTGCTCAGGGCGACGTCGCGCACCGGCACGCGCAGGTCGGGCCGGCTGCCGGCGATGAAGGACTTGGTCGAAGCGGGAAAGGGCTCGCGTGTGAGCGTGAGCAGCGAGGCGAAATTGTCGATGGCGTTCATGGGGCACTCCTGGTTTGAATGGGTGCTCCGCAATCGCTCGACGGACCCATGGCCCCGTCAAGAAAACAGGGACCTGCGGGTCAGGGGAACTGCAGCTCTTCTTACGCCGGTACTAACCGGTTCAAGTTCGCGGGATCAGCGATAGGGATCGCCATCTCAGCACGTTGCACGTGCGCCCCGGAGCGGGGTGGATTCTAGGAGTGCATCGCCGCGACCGCAATGCCTTTGATGCATCCGCAACGGCGCGCGATGGCATCGCGGTGTCAATCGCCTGTCACGAACGGGGCAGAAGATTGAGGCGCAAATGGTAGTTGTGTATTTTGTTGCAACTCCACGGATGCGCCACAACGCCCGGTTCCCCACTCCTTCAATTTCAGGAAACCCTCGATGACTTCCACGCCCTCTTTCCTGCGTGTCCAGGCCCAGCGGCTGACGGCCGCTGCCGCGGTCGTGCTTCTGGCCGGCGTGCTCGCCGCCTGCGGCGGCGGCAGCGGCGGCAATGCGCCCACGACGCCGACCACGCCCACCCCACCGACGACCCCGACCACGCCGACGGACCCCGCCGTCAAGCCCGAGATGCGCTGCGCGCCCTGAACCCCTCGTCAAGAACACAAAGCACAACACCATCATGACTTCACGCCGCAACTTCCTGCGCAGCACCGCCACCACCGGCATGGCCGCGGCCACGCTGGCCGCCTTCCCGCCCAGCATCCGCCGCGCGCTCGCCATCGAGGCGAACAACGCCACCGGCACGATCATGGACGTCGAGCACGTCGTGATCCTGATGCAGGAGAACCGCTCCTTCGATCACTACTTCGGCACCTTGATGGGCGTGCGCGGCTTCGGCGACCGTTTCACCGTCCCGCTCGCCAAGGGCCTCAACGTCTGGCAGCAGAGCGATGCCAACGGCAAGCCCCTCCTGCCTTACCACCTCGACGGCACGCAGGGCAACGCCCAGCGCGTGAGCGGCACGCCGCACTCGTGGAGCGACGGCCAGGACGCCTGGGACGGTGGCCGCATGAGCCAGTGGCCGCGCTACAAGGAAACGCCCTCGATGGGCTACTTCAAGGAAGCCGAACTGCCCTTCCAGTTCTCGCTCGCCAATGCCTTCACGCTGTGCGACGCCTACCACTGCGCGATGCACACCGGCACCAACTCCAACCGCCTGTTCCTCTGGACTGGCACCAACGGCCCGACCGGCGCCAACGTGGCCGTGGTCAACAACGAGTGGGATGCGCTCGACTACCCGGTCACCGGCTACCAGTGGAAGACCTATCCGGAACGGCTGGAAGAAGCCAAGGTCAGCTGGATCGTCTACCAGAACATGCCGGACAACTACACCGACAACTCGCTGGCCGGCTTCCTGCAATACCGCCAGGCCAACATCGCCTCGGGCAAGCCGGTGAGCCCGCTCGGCAACGTGGTTTCGCCGGCCTACGACCCGGCCAGCGACAACGTGGGCAACCCGCTCTACAAGGGCATCGCCAACACCATGCCCGACGGCGGCTTCCTCGAGACCTTCCGCCAGGACATCAAGAACCGCAAACTGCCGCAGGTGTCATGGATCGTCGCACCCGAAACCTACTCCGAGCACCCCGGCCCTTCGAGCCCAGTGCAGGGCGCCTGGTACACACAGCAGGTGCTGGACGCACTCACCGCCGTGCCCGAGGTCTGGAGCAAGACCGTGCTGCTGATCAACTTCGACGAGAACGACGGTTACTTCGACCACGTGCCCTCGCCTGCAGCGCCCTCGCTCAACCCCGACGGCAGCGCCGCCGGCAAGACCACGTTGCCAGCGGCAGACATCGACTTCGAGCGCTTCATGCATTCCGCGCCGCCCGGCACCAAGAAGCAGCCGAAGCCCGACGGTCGCGTCTACGGTCCTGGCGTGCGCGTGCCGATGTACGTGGTCTCGCCCTGGAGCCGCGGCGGCTGGGTCAATTCGCAGGCATTCGACCACACCTCGGTGGTGCGCTTCCTCGAAGCGCGCTTCGGCGTCAAGGAACCCAACATCAGCGCCTTCCGCCGCGCGGTGTGCGGTGACCTGACCAGCGCCTTCAACTTCAAGACGCCCAACAGCGAAGTGCTGCCCACGCTCGCAGGCCGCAAGAGCAAGAGCGAGGCCGACACGCTGCGCATCGAGCAGGGGAAGCTATTGCAGATCGTGCCGCCGGCCAATGCGCAATTGCCACGCCAGGCACTGGGCACCAAGCCCTCGCGCGCCCTGCCCTACGAACTGCATGTGAGCGCGCGCGCCGACGCGCTGAGCGGCAACGCACGGCTGCTGTTCGCCAACACCGGCACGGCCGGCGCGGTGTTCCATGTCTACGACAAGCTGCACCTCGACCGGCTGCCGCGCCGCTACATGGTGGAAGCCGGCAAGACGCTGGACGATGCCTGGAGCACGGCGACCGACGACGGCCTCTACGACCTCTGGGTGCTGGGCCCCAACGGTTTCCATCGCCACTTCAAGGGCGACCTGAAGCAACTGCGCGACAGCAAGGCCGCCATCCCCGAAGTGCGTGTCTGCTACGACATCGCCAACGGCAACGTCTACCTGAGCATGAACAACACGGGCAAGAACGCGGTGAAGTTCACCCTTCAGGCCAAGGCCTATCGCGAGGACGGCCCCTGGACCGCGACGGTGGCCGGCGGTGCCACGGCCGAGCAGCACTGGGAGCTCGCGGGCAGCGGACGCTGGTACGACTTCGCCGTGACCTGCGATGCCGATCCGGCCTACTACCGGCGCTTCGCGGGCCGCGTGGAAACCGGCCAGCACTCGGTGAGCGACCCGGCGATGGGGCTGACCAGCCTCTGATCGTCACGCACTGAAGAAGAGAAGACGGCCCGCCCTGCGCGGGCCGTTGCCGTTTCAGGCGGTGGTGTCGGGCACGCCGGCCAGCAGCGCCAGGGCCTGTGCATGCAGCGTCGGCGTGGCGGCCGCCAGCACGCGGCCGTTCGAGCCGATGTGCAACGCGCGGCCCCGCCAATCGGTGATCACGCCACCCGCGCCCTCGACCACGCCGACCAGCGCCATGTAGTCGTAGGGCTGCAGCTGGCATTCGGCCACCAGGTCGACGTGACCGCCGGCGAGCTGTGCATAGCCGTAGCAGTCGCCACCGAAGCGGCGCATCGCGCAGGCCTTGCTGAGCGCATCGTAGGCGGCCCACTCGTCGGACGCGAAGGCATCGGGCGAGGTCGTGACGATGCGCGCCTGCGCCAGCGTGGTGCAACCGCTGGCGTGCACCGCGCGGTCGTTGCAGCAGGCACCGCGGCCGGCCTGGCCGATCCAGCGTTCGCCCAGCACCGGCATGTCGATCAGGCCGAGTTCGACGCGGCCGCCATGCACCAATGCGATCAGCGTGCCCCACAGCGGCGAGCCGGTGATGAAGCTCTTGGTGCCGTCGATGGGATCGAGCACCCAGACATGCGCGGCGTCGATGCGCTCGCGGCCATGCTCCTCGCCCAGGATGCCGTGCGTGGGCACCTGCGCGTTCAGCCATGCGCGCATGGCCGCTTCGGCCGCGCGGTCGGCCATGGTGACCGGGCTGGCATCGGCCTTGATGTCGACCGCCAGGGCGGTACGGAAAGTGCGTAGCGAATGCGCGGCCGCCAGGTCCGCCAACTGGCCGGCCAGCGCGGGGAAATCGATCGAATCGATCGGAAAAGCAGGGAGCTTGGAAGACATGAAGGGGTCTCGGCGGAGGGCTGAAGGGTGTCAAGGCGTTGTCATACGCATCGATCAATATCGTGGCATAGATGGTGCTTGTGGATATTGTTGCAAACAACCACTAAACACACAAATGCAATTATTTGCACAACGTTGGTGAAGCGCCTCGATCCGTCCCGCCCCATTTCCGATCACTGCACTCTGGAGTCCCCCATGTCCGCCATCGCTTCCTTCTCTTCCCGCTTCCGCACCACGGCCGTGCTCGCCGCCGCCCTGCTGGCCGCTGCCGCGCACGCCGGCACCATCACCGTCTACTCGGCGCTCGAGGAAGACGAGATCAAGGACTATGTCGCGGCCGCCAAGAAGGATATGCCCGACGTCGACGTGAAGGTGCTTCGCCTGTCGACCGGCGACCTGGGTGCACGCATCCTGGCCGAGTCGGCCAACCCGCAGCACGACGTGATCTGGGGCTGGGCGCTGACCAACATGCTCGACCCGCGCATCACCGCGCTGCTCGAGCCCTATGCGGCCAAGGGCAGCGAGAAGCTGGCGTCCGCCAACAAGGCCGCCGACGGCAAGTGGTTCACCACCACCGGCTACGTGGGCGCGTTCTGCGTCAACACCGAAGTGCTCAAGGCCAAGAACCTGCCCATGCCCACCAGCTGGAAGGACCTGAGCAACCCGATCTACAAGGGCGAGGTCGTGATGCCCAACCCCGTGTCCTCGGGCACCGGCTACCTGCAGATCGCGGCGCTGCTGCAGTCCAAGGGCAGCGACGAAGGCTGGAAGTTCCTGAAGACGCTCGACGGCAACGTGGCGCAGTACATCAAGTCGGGCTCGCGCCCGTGCAAGGCCGCGCGCGCCGGCGAGTTCGCGATCGGCACCTCGCTGGCCTTCGCGGCCATGCAGTCGGTCGAGGAAGGCTACCCGGTGAAGATGGTGATCCCGAGCGACGGCGCGGGCTACGAGCTCGAGGCCTCGGGCCTGATGGCCAAGGCCCGCAACAAGGCCGACGCGCAGCGCTTCCTCGACTGGACCCTGTCGCCCGGCGCCACCGCGCTCTACACCAAGTACAAGGAAATGGTCACGATCCCGGGCGCGCCGCAATCGAAGGCCGCCAAGGCCGCGGGCCTGCCGGCCGACCTGAGCACCGTGCTCTACAAGATGGACTTCGCGCAATCGGCCAAGGACCGCGACGCGATCCTCTCGGCCTGGACCAAGAACATCGGCCGCTGATCGCGCCCTCGCGACGACAGAACGAGCACACGAACAGGACGGCATCGCACGATGGCACTGCAGATCAGGAACCTCCACAAGAGCTTCGGCGGCCAGCCCGCGCTGGAGCGCATCGAACTCGACGTGGGGGGCGCCGAATTCGTCTGCCTGCTGGGCCCGAGCGGCTGCGGCAAGACCACGCTGCTGCGCATCATCGCGGGCCTGATGGCCGCCGACGGCGGCAGCGTGTCGCTCCACGGCCGCGACCTGGCGCAAATGCCGGCGCGCGAACGCGGTTTCGGCATCGTGTTCCAGTCCTATTCGCTGTTCCCGCACATGACGGTGGCGCAGAACGTGGGCTACGGCCTGCGCATCCGCGGCGAGAAAGCGGCCAGCATCGACCAGCGCGTGGCCGTGCTGCTCGACATGGTCAAGCTGCCGGGCTTCGGTGCGCGCTTCCCGGGCCAGCTCTCGGGCGGGCAGCAGCAGCGCGTGGCCATCGCGCGCGCGCTGGCCGTCAACCCGTCGCTGCTGCTGCTCGACGAACCGTTGTCGGCGCTCGATGCCCGCGTGCGCGCCGACCTGCGCGGCGAGCTGCGCGAGGTGCAGCGCAGCCTGGGCATCCCCACGCTGATGGTCACGCACGACCAAGAAGAGGCCATGTCGATGGCCGACACCATCGTCTGCATGAACCACGGGCACATCGAGCAACAGGGGGCGCCGCAGGACCTCTACCTGCGCCCGCGCACCCGCTTCGTGGCCGACTTCATGGGCCACAGCAACCTGCTGCCGCCCGCGCTCGCGCGCCAGTGGGTGCCCGCGCTGCCGCCGCTGCCCGCGGGCCTCTCCGAAGCCGACGCGCTGCTGTGCGTGCGGCCCGAGCGCATTCGGCTCGGCACCCCCTCGGAAGCGGTCGGCCAGGTCACGGGCATTTCCTTCCTCGGCAGCATCCAGCGCGTGCGGCTGCGCTGGAACGACCACGACCTGCTGGCCGAGACCTCGAGCGCGGTCCCGCTGCAGCCGGGCCAGAGCGTCTTCCTCGCGGTCGGGGCCGACGACTGCAGCTGGGTGCGCGCATGACGCCCTCGCTGCCCCTGCACGCCGCCGACCGCTGGCTGCTGCGCGCCTGCCTCTGGCTGCCGCTGGCCGGACTGCTGCTGTTCTTCGGCCTGCCGATGCTGGCGATCGCCTGGCGCAGCCTGATGCAGGACGGCGCGGGCGGCAGCATCGGCATCGGCAACTACGCGGCGCTGTGGGACACCCCCGGCGTCTGGCGCGCGCTCGGCAACAGCCTGCTGCTGGGCGGGGCGACCACGGTGGTCACGCTGCTGCTGGCCTTCGTCGTGGCCTTCGGCATCGAGCGCACCTGCATGCCCGGGCGCCACTTCACCGCCATCGGCATGTCGCTGCCGGTGCTCGCGCCCTCGCTGGTGCTGGGGCTGGGCCTGATCTTCCTGCTGGGGCGCAACGGCGTGGTGGGCAAGGCCTTCGGCGTGCGGCCCGAGATCTACGGCTTCTGGGGCCTGCTGATCGCCGATGTGCTCTACGCGCTGCCGCAGGCGGTGCTGATCCTGCGCACCGCGCTGCGCCATGGCGACGCGCGCCAGTACGACGCGGCCGAGGTGCTGGGCGCCACGCCCTGGCGGCAGTTCGTCGACATCACGTTGCCGGGTGTGCGTTACGGCGTGCTGAGCGCCGGCTTCGTGGTGTTCACGCTGACCATCACCGACTTCGGCAACGCGGTGGTCATCGGCGGCAACTTCCAGGTGCTGGCCACCGAGATCTACAACCAGGTCAGCGGCCAGATGAAGTTCGGCATGGGCGCGGTGATCGGCATCGTGCTGCTGGTGCCGGCCGCGCTGTCGGTGGCGATCGAACACCTGGCGGCGCAGCGGCAGGCCGGCCTGGGCGCCGAGTCGGCCCAGCCGCCGGTGCCCAAGCCCCGGCCGGCCCGCGACGGCGCCTTCTTCGCGGCCTCGCTGCTGATCGTGGGCGCGATCTACGCGGTGGTGCTGACGGTGGTGGTGGCAGGCTTCATCCGGCTCTGGCCCTACAAGCTCGACCTCACGCTCAAGCACTACGACATCCAGATCGCGGGCGGCTATGCCCCGCTGTGGACCTCGATCGGCGTCTCGCTGATCGCCGCGGGCGTGGGCACGGTGCTGCTGTTCCTGCTGGCCTTCGGCGTGCAGCGGCTGCCCGGGCGCACCGCCAACGCGGCGCGGCTGCTGAGCGCGCTGCCGGTGGCGGTGCCCGGCCTGGTGCTGGGCCTGGCCTACGTCTTCACCTTCAACTCGGCCGACATGCCCTGGGGCCTGCTCTACGGCAGCATGGTGCTGCTGGCGATGTGCAACTACTACCACCACCACACGCAGGGATTTGTGAGCATGATGACGGGCATGCGCACCGTCCCCGTCGCCCTCGAAGACGCCACCACGGTGCTGGGCGGCGGCGTGGCGCGCGTGCTGGCCGACGTCTACTGGCCCGCGCTGCGCACCACGCTGCTGGCCATCGCGGTGTTCCTGTTCATGCGCTCGATGGTCACGTTGTCGGCCGTGATCTTCCTCATCACGCCCTCGCTCACGATGAGCGCGGTCACGGTGATGCGGCTCGACGAAGCCGGCTTCACCTCGCAGGCCGCGGCCTTCTCCACCTGCATCATGGCGGTGGTCGGCGCGATGGCGCTGCTGCTGCACCTGATCACACGCCGCCCCTTGCCGGCGGCCCACTGAAACCCGTACCGTTTTGTCCACCATGCTTCAAGAAGAACGATTCCTGCGCATCCGCAACCTGCTGGCCACCTTCTCGCGCGTGAGCGTCGAGCGCATCGTGCAGGACCTCTCGGTCTCGCGCGAAACCGTGCGGCGCGACCTGCTCGAACTCGAAGGCACGGGCGAGCTGCGCCGCGTGCATGGCGGCGCCGTGGCCACCGGCCCCGAGCCCGAGCCACCGCTGGCCGTGCGGCTGGTGGCGCGCCAGAAGGAGAAACGCGCCATCGCCAAGGCCGCGGTCGGCCTGCTGCGCCCGGGCCAGACGCTGTTCCTCGACGCCGGCAGCACCACCGCGATCCTGGCCGAGGAAATCGCGATGCTCAGCGGCATGACGGTGATCACCAACTCGCTGAACATCGCGCTCAAGCTGGCCGGTGCCGACGAGGGCCGCAGCTCGCACAACGACGTGCGCCTGCTGGGCGGCGGCATCGACGTGGGCACGCAGGCCACGCACGGCGACGGCACGCTGGAGGACATCCGCCGCTTCCGGGTCGACGTGGCGCTGATGTCGCCCGTGAGCCTGCACCCCAAGCACGGCGCGATGAGCTTCGAACACCACGAGGCCGCGGTGGCACGCGCCATGGCCGAGCAGGCGCAGCAGCTCGTGATCCTGGCCGATCACACCAAGATCGGCCTGACCAGCCGCGTGACCTATGCGCGCTGCGCCGACATCGACGTCGTCGTGACCGACGCCAAGGCGCGCGGCGTGGCGGCCCTCGCCGCGTTGCGCAAGGCCTGCGAGCGCGTGATCGTCGCCTGAGCTCCGGAGCACCCACGCCATGCCCTACCGCCACACCCTCGGCACCGCCACCTGGGCCTTCGCCGACCTGCGCACGCTGATGGCCAAGGCCACGCCGGCGCGCTCGGGCGACGTGCTCGCGGGGCTGGCGGCGGGCAGTGCGGTCGAACGCATGGCGGCACGCATGTGCCTGGCCGAGGTGCCGCTGCGGCGCTTCCTCGAAGAGATGCTGGTGCCCTACGAAAGCGACGAGGTCACGCGGCTGATCGTCGACACGCACGATGCCGCGGCCTTCGCGCCGATCGCGCACCTCACGGTCGGCGACTTCCGCGACTGGCTGCTGTCCGATGCGGCCGACGGCGCGACGCTGGCGCGCGTGGCGCCCGGCATCACGCCCGAGATGGCGGCCGCGGTGAGCAAGCTGATGCGCCAGCAGGACCTGATCCTGGTCGCGCGCAAGTGCCGCGTGGTCACGCGCTTTCGCAACACCATCGGCCTGCCGGGCCACCTCGCGGTGCGGCTGCAGCCCAACCATCCGACCGACGACCTGCGCGGCATCGCGGCCTCGATGGTCGACGGCCTGCTCTACGGCGCGGGCGACGCGGTGATCGGCATCAATCCCGCGACCGACAGCCTGCCCGCGCTCACGCGGCTGGTGCACATGCTCGACGAGCTGATCGCCAAGCTCGCCATTCCCACGCAGTCCTGCGTGCTCACGCACGTGACCAACACCGTCCACATGATCGAACAGGGCGCACCGGTCGACCTGGTGTTCCAGTCGGTGGCCGGCACCGAGAAGGCCAACACCAGTTTCGGCATCGACCTGGCGCTGCTGCGCGAGGCGCACGAAGCCGCGCTGTCGCTGCGGCGCGGCCCGCTGGGCGACAACGTGATGTATTTCGAGACCGGCCAAGGCAGCGCGCTGTCGGCCGATGCGCACCACGGCGTCGACCAGCAGACCTGCGAGGCGCGCGCCTATGCGGTGGCGCGTGCGTTCCAGCCGCTGCTGGTGAACACCGTCGTCGGCTTCATCGGGCCCGAGTACCTCTACGACGGCAAGCAGATCGTCCGCGCCGGCCTCGAGGATCACTTCTGCGGCAAGCTCATGGGCCTGCCGCTGGGCTGCGACGTCTGCTACACCAACCATGCCGAGGCCGACTCCGACGACATGGACGCGCTGATGACGCTGCTGGGCACGGCCGGCCTGACCTTCCTGATGGGCGTGCCGGGTGCCGACGACATCATGCTCAACTACCAGAGCACCTCCTTCCACGACGCGCTCTACCTGCGCGAGGTGCTGGGCCTGAAGCGCGCGCCCGAGTTCGAGGCCTGGCTGCAGGCGATGCAGTTGAGCGACGCGCAGGGCCGCATGCTGCCGCTGACGGCGCATCACCCGGCGCTGCAGCAGATGCGCCAGCTGCGCATCGGCGACGGAGGCACCCCATGACCGACGCCGACCCCTGGGACGACCTGCGCGCCTACACCGCGGCCCGGCTGGCCCTGGGCCGCAGCGGTGCCAGCATGCCCACCGCCGAGCTGCTGCGCTTCGGCTGCGCGCATGCGCAGGCGCGCGACGCGGTGCATGCGGTGCTCGACGTCGACGCGCTCGCGCAAGCGCTGGCCGACGACGGCCTCGCCACGGTGCAGGTCCACAGCGCCGCGCCCGATCGCGCGGCCTACCTGCTGCGGCCCGACCTCGGCCGGCGCCTCGACGATGCGAGCGTGCAGGCACTGCGCGCGGCCGCGGGCCCGAGTCCCGTGGCCGGCTGCGACCTGCTGCTGGTGGTGGGCGACGGCCTCTCCTCGCTGGCCATCGGGCGCAATGCGCGTGCGCTGATCGCCGCCTTGCGCACGCACGCGCCCGCCGACTGGCGCCTCGGCCCGGTGGTGATCGCACGGCAGGCGCGCGTGGCCCTGGCCGACGAGGCCGGCGCGCTGCTCGGTGCGCAGCTGGTGGCGATGCTGATCGGCGAGCGCCCGGGCTTGAGCTCGCCCGACAGCCTGGGCCTGTACCTCACCTGGCAGCCCGCGGTCGGCCGCCACGACGCCGAGCGCAACTGCATCTCGAACATCCGGCCCGAAGGCCTGGACCCCGACACCGCCGCACGCCGCTTCTGGTGGCTGGCCCGCGAGGCGAAACGCCTGCAACTCACCGGCGTGCAGCTCAAGGACCGCAGCGACGACGCCGTGATCGCGGCCCCGCCCGCCTCGCCTTCGCTGCCCGACTGACTCACCGTTGTTCCCCAGCCTGCGCAGGAATCCGCCTGCGCAAGGCCTTGTCTCGTCGGTGGCCACAAGCCGCCGTGTTCTTGAAAATGGAGTTTTCCCAATGATCCGCACCCTCCGGCCCCTGGCCCTCGCCGTCGTCTTCGGTTCGTTCCTCACGGCCTGCAGCGCCCCCGGTCCGTCGGCGCCCGCCATCGACAACAGCGCCATCGGCCAGCCCGAATTCCGCGCCCACACCGCCACCTACGGCGTGGTCTACAAGTTGCCGAAGGAAGTGAACGACGTGCTCGACGCACGCGTGTACCCCGTGCTGCGACAGGACCTGGTGCGCCTAGGCCTGCAGCCCGAGGCGCAGAACTTCAACATCCCGCACGTGACCGTGGTGCACATCCACAGCGCCGACCCGGGCACGCCGCTGAAGATGCTCAAGGCGCTGCCCAAGCCGCCCGCACCGATCGCGCTGACGCTCAAGACCTTCTACACGACCGAGGCCGCCAAGGACGCGGGCCGCCCGTGGTGGCTGGACCTGGGCATCGTCAAGACCGGCCCCGGCTTCGAGGCGTTGATGGCCTACAACACCGTGACCACCGCGGCCATGGCGCCGCTGCGCGACGGCCCGCTGCCACGCGTGACCGGCCCGGTCTACGCCAAGATGGGCGAGGCCGGCCGCGAACTGGTGAAGACCGTGGGCGTGAGCGGCGTGAACGTGGTCAAGGACGGCAAGGAGCTGCGCTCGCACAACCCGCACAACACGCTGGTCTACAGCATGGCGCCCTTCACGCCCGCGGTGCAGGCGGCGATGAACCAGGAAGCGGCCAAGTTCAACGCCGCCCTGCCCGACGGCATCGCCACCACGTTCCGCGACGTATCGATCGTCGAGCTGGCCTTTGCCGGCAACGTGACGCGCGAGATCTACCGCATCAGCCTGGTCGACGGCACGGTGACCGACGTGGCCACGGGCAAGACCATCGCCAAGTAGGCGAGTTCAGGGGCCGTGCACCGTCTGCATCGACGGGCCGGCCTCCGTGCCGCGCAGGTCGAGGTCGGCGAAATACGCCAGGCCGTGGCCGCCGGTGCTGTCGGCATCGGCCGAGACCGCCACGCCCACCACGTCGGGCTGCAGCCCGCCGGCTTCCGCGCCGAAGGCCCGCTGGTAGTCGGCCAGCAGATTGCGCCGCTCGCTGCGCCAGGTGCCGGGCGCGGCCGGGCCGGACGCCAGCACCAGCATCCGGATGCGCTGGGTGAAGGCGTTGACCAGCGCGGTGTTGCGCGCCTCCTTCTCGTCCCACACGTAGCACAGCGTCTCGCTCGGCACGTCTTCGCCGGTCGCGGTGCGGGCCAGGGCCAGGCGGGCGCGTTCGGTGAAAGGCAGCCGATCGGTCGGCAGCGCGAAGAACACGCAGAGCTTGGCGGCGCCATCGTCGCCCGCGCGGGTGCGCAGGTCGGCGCCCTCGACGAAGCGATCGACCCGCCAGCGCCAGGCCAGCGTGGCGCCGGCGTCGAGCGTGACGTGCACCGGGTGCACCAGGTTGCCGTAGGCATCGTCGGTCTCGACGCGCAGCACCGTCCGGCCCTCCTGGCGCACCACCTCGAAGCGCGTGGCCTTCTTGTGGGGCAGCGTGCTGAAGCGCCAGGGCGCCGGCGCCAGCCCGGTCGAAGTGACGGCGAAAGGCGTGAGGATCGGCGTCGGTGCGCCCTGCGCCTGCACGGTGGGCAGAAGCGACAGACACGACAGCAGCGCCAGGGCCGCCATGCGGGAACGACGTAACGCAGTCATCGGGAGCGCCTTCCGCCAGAGGGTTGCCGAACAGCTGGCCAGTGTGCCGTGTTCGGGGCTCGGAGGTGTGACGCGGCAACGCATCGTTGCGTTCGCGCGCCGTGGACAGGCCGTCGGCGCGTTAGCGCGGCTCGCCGTCCACGTAGTACCAGCGCTGGCGTTCGGCCTGCTCGCCCACGGCGGGCTCGACCTCGCGCACGAAGCGGCTGCGCTCGTGCAGCCGCGTGGCGACGCCGCTGGCATCGCGCTGGCGAGCGACGAACTCGACCTCGGCATGGTCGGCGTCGAGCACCGAGCGCGAGCGCACGTCCAGGCCCAGCCACTTCACACCGGCGTCGAACTCGACCGTGGCCGGCCGCTTCGTCGGGTGCCAGGTCGCCAGCAGGTACTCGGCACGCTGCAGCACGAAGGCCGCATAGCGCGAGCGCATCAGCGACTCGGCGTCGGGCGCGGGCGTCTGGTCGAAGTCGTCGAGATAACGGCCGCAGCACAGCGCAAAGGCGAAGGGCTTGTCGCGGCGGTCGGTGCGACCACAGGGACAAGGGCCGGCGGGGGGGATGATCGGGCTGCTGCTCATGACGGGCTCCATTGGAACACCATCCGTCCCGCCGCCGTGCCCGACCTCTCCGGCGCGCTCCGGCTTCACGCCAGCGCGCGCTGGATCAGCAGCTTCTGGATGTCCGAGGTGCCTTCGTAGATCTGGCAGACCCGCACGTCCCGGTAGATGCGCTCGAGCGGAAAGTCGTTGACGTAGCCATAGCCGCCCAGCGTCTGGATCGCGGCGCTGCAGACCTTCTCCGCCATCTCGCTCGCGAACAGCTTGGCCATGGCCGCTTCCTTCAGGCAGGGCCGGCCCGCATCGCGCAGCGCGGCCGCATGCCAGATCAGCTGACGCGCGGCCTCGAGCTGGGTCGCGCACTCGGCCAGGCGGAAGCCCACGGCCTGCTGCTCGAAGATGCTGCCGCCGAAGGCCTGGCGTTCCTTGGCATAGGCCAGCGCCACGTCGAAGGCGCTGCGCGCCATGCCCACGCTCTGCGCGGCGATGCCGATGCGGCCGCCCTCGAGCGCGCCCAGCGCGATCTTGTAGCCCTCGCCCTCGGCGCCGATCAGGTTTTCGCGCGGGATGCGGCAGCCGTCGAAGTTGATCAGCGCGGTGTCGCTGCTGTGCTGCCCCAGCTTCTCTTCCAGCCGCGCCACGCTGTAGCCGGGCGCATCGGTGGGCACGATGAACGCGCTCATGCCGCGCTTGCCCGCGGCCTTGTCGGTGACCGCGATCACGATCGCGACCTGGCCGTTCTTGCCGCTGGTGATGAACTGCTTGACGCCGTCGATCACGTAGGCGTCGCCGTCCCTGCGCGCCGTGGTGCGCAGGCTCGAGGCATCGCTGCCGGCCTGCGGCTCGGTCAGGCAGAAGGCGCCGAGCATCTGGCCCTGCGCCAGCGGCCAGAGCCACTGCTTCTTCTGTTCGGCATTGCCGTAGCGCATGAGGATCGCGTTGACCGGGCAGTTGGTCACGCTGATCGCGGTGCTGGTGCCGCCGTCGCCGGCCGCGATCTCTTCCAGCACCAGCGCCAGCGTGAGGTAGTCGAGCCCGGCGCCGCCGTCTTCCTCGGGCACGCAGATGCCGTAGGCGCCCAGCGCGGCCAGGCCCTGGTGCACTTCCTTGGGGAAGTGGTGTTCGCGGTCCCAGCGCGGGGCGTGCGGCCAGATCTCGGTCTGGCAGAAGTCCCGAACCGCGTCGCGGATCGCTTCCTGGTCGGTGGTGAGCAGCATGCAGGTCTCCTTCGTTTCTCTTGGTTTCTTCGCTGGCTCGACCGGCTTACTTGGCCTGGCCCAGTTCCATGATCAGCCGCGCCGTCATGTAGAGCCGGCGCGGGATCGCGTCGAGCAGCACGTACTCGGCCTTGTCGCTGTGGTAGCCGAAGCCCGGCAGGCCCAGGCCCTCGATCACCGGCTTGCCCGACAGGCCCGCATAGGCCGCGTCGGTGCCGCCGCCGCTGCGCTCGTCGACCTCTAGCTGGCCGCCGGCCTCGCGGTAGAAAGTGCTGGCCTTGTCGATCAGCTTGCGGCCCTCGGGGCCGGCATTGAAGGCCGGCCGGCCGCGCGTGACGGTGATCTTGACTTCGGCGCCCGGCAGCTTGCGCGCCTGGGCGCGTTCTTCCAGCACCTTGAGCGCGGCCTCGAGGTCCTCGTTGCGTGCGTAGCGCACGTCGGCATTGAGCGTGGCGCTGTCGGGGATGATGTTCGACACCGTGCCGGCCTTGGCCACGGTCCAGTTGAAGCGCAGGCCGCGCGCCTTGTCGTCGATGTCCTGCGTGCGCAGCACCAGGTCCGAGGCCTCGACCAGCGCGTTGATGCCCAGCTCGGGCGCCGCGCCCGCATGCGAAGCCTTGCCCTTGATGTCGGCCTGCACGTAGGCGATGCCCGAGGTGCCCAGGTAGAAGCTCTCGCGCTCGGCGTTGGTGGGCTCGAAGGACAGCACGTAGTCGGCCGCGCGGGCCTCGCTCTGGATCAGGTCGCGCGAGCCGAAGGAGCCTCTTTCCTCGTCGACGTTGAACAGCACGGTGAGGCTGCCGAAGTCGCGGAAGCCGTAGGTGGTGAGCACCTTGAGCGCATGCAGGATCACCGCGCTGCCGCCCTTGTCGTCGGCGATGCCCGGCCCGTAGGCCTTGTTGCCTTCGATGCGGAAGGGTGCGCGTGCCAGCATGCCGCGCGGGTAGACCGTGTCCATGTGCGAGAGCAGCAGCAGGTGCCTGCCGGCCTTGCCGTCGAGCCGGCCGCGCAGCTTGCCGACGATGTTGTCGCCGACCGCGGGCGCCACCGCCTTGTGCCGCGTGACGCTGAAGCCGAGCGCCTTGAGCTCGTCCTCGAGCAGCTTGCCCGCCGCCGCGATGCCTTCGGCGTCGCCGGTGCCGCTCTCGACATTGACCAGCCGCTCGAGCGTCCTCACGACTGCCGGCTGCTCGGCGGTCGCGGCGTCGAACAGCACGTTGTCGCGCTTCTGGGCCCAGGCCGCCGGCACCAGGGCCGCCATGCAGAGCGCGAGTGCGCTGAGGCGCAGGGCGGTGCGGGGAGCGTGGAACGTCATCGCGCTCACAGCAGTTCCAGGGCCACGGCCGTGCCTTCGCCGCCGCCGATGCACAGCGTGGCCACGCCGCGCTTCAGGCCGCGCGACTGCAGCGCATGGATCAGCGTGACCATGATGCGGGCGCCGCTCGCGCCGATCGGGTGGCCCAGCGCGCAGGCGCCGCCGTGCACGTTGACGATGTCGTGCGACACGCCCAGTTCCTTCATCAGCGCCATCGGCACCACCGCGAAGGCTTCATTGACTTCCCACAGGTCGACGTCCTTGACGCTCCAGCCGATCTTCTTGAACAGCTTGGCGACGGCGCCCACCGGCGCGGTCGAGAACCACTCGGGCTGCTGCGCGTGCGTGGCGTGGCCGACGATGCGGGCGATGGGCTTCGCGCCCAGCTTCTGCGCCTGCGAGGCGGTGGTCATGACCAGTGCGGCCGCGCCGTCGTTGATCGACGAGCTCGAGGCCGCGGTGATGGTGCCGCCGTCCTTCTTGAACGCGGGCTTGAGCGTGGCGATCTTGTCGAGCTTGACCTTGCCCGGGCCTTCGTCGATCGAAATCACCGTCTCGCCGCTGCGGCTCTTGACCGTCACGGGCGTGATCTCGGTCTTGAACAGGCCGTCGGCCGTGGCCTGCTTGGCGCGCTCGACGCTGGCGGTCGCGAAGGCGTCCTGCTGCTCGCGGGTGAAGCTGTACTTGGCCGCACAGTCCTCGCCGAAGGTGCCCATCGAGCGGCCCGGCTGGTAGGCGTCTTCCAGGCCGTCGAGCATCATGTGGTCGAAGATCCGGTCGTGGCCCATGCGGTAGCCGCCGCGGCCCTTGAGCATCAGGTAGGGCGCGTTGGTCATGCTCTCCATGCCGCCCGCGACCATGACATCGTGCGTGCCGGCCAGCAGCATGTCGTGCGACAGCATCGCGGCCTTCATGGCCGAGCCGCACATCTTGCTGAGCGTGACCGCGCCCGCGGCGTCGGGCAGGCCGCCCTTGTACGCGGCCTGGCGCGCCGGCGCCTGGCCCTGGCCCGCCATCAGGCAGTTGCCGAACAGCACCTCGCCGACCACGGCCGGGTCGATGCCCGCGCGCTCGACGGCGGCCTTGATCGCGGCGCCGCCCAGGTCATGGGCCGACAGGGATGAGAAGTCGCCCTGGAACGCGCCCATGGGGGTGCGTGCGGCGCCGACGATGACGATGGATTCGGACATGTGGGTCTCCTTGGAAAGTTGAAAGTGCGGATCAGAAATGGGTGGCATGCACGTCGTGCGCGAAGCGCTGCGCCGCGTCGTAGGGAAACACGTCGAGCATCTGGCCGGCGCGGATGCGCTGCTGGTGCTGCTGCCAGAACGCGGCGTCGAGCAGGTCGGCATGGTGCGCCATGAAGGCCTCTCGCACCGCGTCGTTGCCCAGCAGGAAGGGGGCGAAGGTCTCGGGGAACACGTCCTTGGGTCCGACCGCGTACCAGACCTCGCCGCTCATCTCGTCCTCCTCGTTGCGCGCCTCGGGCACGCGGCGGAAGTTGCAGTCGGTCAGGTACTCGATCTCGTCGTAGTCGTAGAACACGACCTTGCCGTTGCGCGTGACGCCGAAGTTCTTCCACAGCATGTCGCCCGGAAAGATGTTCGCCGCCACCATGTCCTTGATCGCGTTGCCGTACTCGACCACCGCGTGCACCAGCTGGTCCTTCGCGCGCCTGGCCTGGGCTTCGCTCTCGGGATGCGCGAGCAGGTCGAAGGTCTCCTGCAGGTAGAGGTTGAGCGGGATCATGCGGCGCTCGATGTAGACGTGACGGAGCACGATCTCCTTCTCGCCGTTGCCGTCGCGGTCGCCGATCTCGAGCTGGCTCGGCGCGAACCGGCGGATCTCCTCGATCAGCGCAGGCTCGAAACGGTCGAGCGGAAAGCCCACGTCGCTGTACTCCAGCGTGTCGGCCATGCGGCCCACGCGGTCGTGCTGCTTGACCAGCTGGTACTTGGCCTTGACCTGTTCGCGCGTGGTTTCCTTGGGCGGCGGGAAGAAGTCCTTGATGAGCTTGAACACGTAGGGAAAGGACGGCAGGTCGAACACCAGCATCACCATGCCCTTGATGCCGGGTGCGATGCGGAAGCGGTCGCTGCTGAAGTTCAGGTGCGAGAGGAAGTCGCGGTAGAACAGCGTCTTGCCCTGTTTGGCCAGGCCCAGCGCGTTGTAGATCTCGGCGCGCGGCTTGCGCGGCATCAGCGAGCGCAGGAACTGCACCCAGGCCGAGGGCACCTCCATGTCGACCATGAAGTAGGCGCGTGCGAAGCTGAAGAGCATCTGCAGCTCGTCCTCGCCGAACAGCACCGCATCGACGTGCAGGCGGCCCTCGGCGTCGTGCAGGATCGGCAGCGCGAAGGGCAGCTCGACATAGCCGTTGATGATCTTGCCCACCACGTAGGCGCCCTTGTTCCGGTAGAACAGGCCGGACAGCACCTGCAGCTGGAAGTTGGCGCGCAGCTTGACCTGGTGGAAGCGCCCGCGCACCGCGGCCGCGACGCGCTCGGCATCGCGCGTGCGGTCGACGAAGCGGCCCTGCAGCGCGAAGTCCTCGAGCATGCGCTCGACGGTCTGGGCCAGCGTGTCGTGGGCCGGGTAGTAAGGGCGATAGGTCGGCGCGCCGCGCGGCTCGATGTACTCGGTGCTGATCGCCGGGCGCACGAAGATGAAGTCGTTCTGGAAGTACGCGCGGTGCAGGATCTTGGTGGTCACCGAGTTGAAGAAGCTCTCGGCCAACTCGGGCTGGTGGTGGTCGACCAGGAGCCCGATGTAGTGCAGCTTGACCTGGTGCCACACTGTCATCGGCTGCTCGCCGGCCTTGAACTCCTTCTCGAGCCGGGCCACGGCCTCGCCCACGCGCAGGTCGTAGAACTCGATGCGCTCGCGCTGGGCCCGCTGCTGGCCGTGCCAGTCGGCGGTTTCGAAACGATGCTTGGCACGCGCCGACTCCCCACGGAACAGGCGGTAGTGCCGATTGAAGCCGTCGATCAGCGCCTTCGCGATGTCGTAGGCCAGCGGCGAATCAAGCCGTTGGGGGAACATGGTCGGGCGCGCCGTCCAGGTCCATGCTCGGTGTTGCCGGGGCGCGCGTCGGCTCCTCGGCCTTCGGGCGCGGCGAGATCGTCAGCGCTTCGCCGGGCTTGCTCCACTTGTAGCGGATGCGCTGCACCGCGGCCTTGTAGATCGCGTCGAGCGGCTTGGTGCCGTTGACGCTGAGCTCCAGGTCCTGCAGCAGGCCGTCGTGCACGCCGAAGCTCCAGCCGTGGATGCGCACCTTCTGGCCGCGGCTCCAGGCGTCGACCATCACGGTGCTCACCGCCACGTTGACCACCTGCTCGGCCACGTTGAGTTCGCACAGCGCATCGGCGCGCACTTCCTCGGGCAGGCTATCGAGCATCACGATGTGGCGGTCGCGCACGTCCTGGATGTGGCGGATCCAGTTGTCGGCCAGGCCGATGCGCTTGCCGCTCAAGGCGGCCTTGACGCCGGCGCAGCCGTAGTGGCCCACCACCATGATGTGCTCGACCTTCAGGTGCTCGACGGCGAACTGGATCGCCGACAGCGCGTTGAGGTCGGAGTGCACCACGATGTTGGCCACGTTGCGGTGCACGAACACTTCGCCGGGTTCGAGGCCGGTGATCTGGTTGGCGGGCACGCGGCTGTCGGAGCAGCCGATCCACATGTAGCGCGGCGTCTGCTGCTTCACCAGGCCGGTGAAGAAGCCGGGGCGGTCGCGCTCCATCTGGGCGGACCAGGCGCGGTTGTGGGCAAACAGATCGTCGAGGGAGTCGTCGCGGTTGTTTTCAGGCATGGTCGTATTGTCGGTGACGGGTATCTTGGGATGGCTTCGGGACGTTTTTCGCGGGGCGGGCCAGGGTCATCGCAAGCGCGACTTCGCGGCCCTGGCCGGCCTGACCGGCTTTTGCGCCCGAGCCAGCGTGTCGCGCGCCTGCTGCTCCTGGTCGCGCACCTCGGCCAGGTTGGCCTGCAGTTCGGCCAGCTGCGCCTCGAGCTGGCCGCGGTGCACGCCCAGCACGTCCAGGAACTTCTGCAATTGCACCACCGTGTCGCGCGGGCTGTCGTAGATGTCGAGGATGTCCCTGGCCTCGTCCAGGCTCAGGCCCAGCCGCTTGGCGCGCAGCGTGAGCGCGAGCCGCGTGCGGTCGCGCGCGCTGTAGACCCGCTGCAGGCCACCCGCGCCCGAACGCTCGGGCGCCAGCAGACCCTTGTCCTCGTAGAAACGGATCGCACGCGTGGTGAGATCGAATTCCTGGGCCAGCTCGCTGATGGAATAGGTCGATGAGGGCATGGACGCCTGCGGCGGTGAGAACGAAAACGGGGTCATCACGGTGGCGACAGCGCATCGGCGCACCTCTGCCTACAATGAAGGCCCACTACGTGACGTTTACGTCAACGTCAATCTTACATGAACCTTCTCGAACGCGAACTCCACTACCCCCTCGGCGACCGGCTGCCGGCGCCTGGCGACACCGTCGAGGTCGCGCCCGGCGTGCGCTGGATCCGCATGAGCCTGCCCTTCGCGCTGGACCACATCAACCTCTGGCTGATGCGCGACACGCTTGACGGGGTCGAGGGCTGGACGGTGGTGGACTGCTGCATCGCGCGCGACGAGGCCAAGGCGCAGTGGGAGCAGGTGTTCGCCACGCAGCTCGAAGGCCTGCCGATCCTGCGCGTGATCGTGACCCACATGCACCCCGACCACGTCGGGCTCGCGCAGTGGCTGTGCGAGCGCTGGAACGCGCCGCTGTGGATGAGCGCCACCGACTACTACGTGGCGCGCAACCTCACCAGCCCTCACGGCATGGACAACGCGGCCGGCGGCGACGTGGCCGCCCGCTTCTTCGCCTCGCACGGCCTGGTCGATGCCGAGGCGGTGGAGAAGATCCGCTCGCGCGCCGACTACTACCGCAACATGGTGCCCGGCCTGCCGCCGAGCTACGTGCGGCTGATCGACGGCGGCACGGTCACCATCGGCGGCCAGGCCTGGCGCTGCATCAGCGGCTACGGCCACGCCCCCGAACACATCGCGCTGTACTGCGAGGCGCTCAACCTGCTGATCGGCGGCGACATGATGCTGCCGCGCATCTCGACCAATGTGAGCGTGCAGGCCGACGAGCCCGAAGGGAACTCGCTGCGCATGTTCCTCGACAGCATCGCGCGCTTCCGCACGCTGCCGGTCGACGTGCTCGCGCTGCCTTCGCACGGCAAGCCCTTCACCGGCGTGCACCGGCGCGTCGAACAGCTCGAGGAGCACCACCGCGACCGCCTGGCCGAACTGCTCGCTGGCTGCAGCCAGCGCGCACTGAGCGCTGCCGACGGCGTGCCGATCATGTTCAAGCGCGAACTCGACCTGCACCAGCTGACCTTCGCGATGGGCGAGACCATCGCCCACCTGCACCTGCTGTGGCATGCAGGCCAGCTGCGCCGCACGCTGGACAGCGACGGCATCTACCGCTTCAGCCTGGCCGCGACCGCCTGATTCGCATCGGCGCCGTGGCATGCTCGGCGCTGCATGAACGACACCCTCTCCCGCCTGCGCGGCGGCCAGCTCGACGGCGCCAGACGCCTCGCATTGCGCGAAGGCCTCACGGCCTTTCCGCGCGAGATCTTCGCGCTGGCTGACACGCTGGAAATCCTCGACCTCTCGGGCAACGCGCTGGACGCGCTGCCCGAGGACCTGCACCGCCTGCACAAGCTGCGCGTGCTGTTCTGTTCGGACAACCGCTTCACCACGCTGCCCGCGAGCCTGGGCCGTTGCGCACAGCTCGAGATGGTCGGCTTCAAGGCCAACCGCATCGCCGAGGTGCCGGCCGCCGCGCTGCCGCCGCGGCTGCGCTGGCTGATCCTGACCGACAACACGATCGAACGCTTGCCCGAGGCGCTGGGCCAGTGCCATCGGCTGCAGAAGCTCATGCTCGCCGGCAACCGGCTGCAGGCCCTGCCGCCCTCGCTGGCCGGCTGCGAGCGGCTCGAACTGCTGCGCATCGCCGCCAACCGTTTCGACGCGCTGCCCGCCTGGCTGCCGCGGATGCCGCGCCTGAGCTGGCTGGCCTTCGGCGGCAACCCGCTGAACGCGGCGCGCGAAGCCGCGGTACTGGCCGATCCGCCGCTGCCGGCCATCGACTGGCGGGCGCTGGCCGTGCAGGAGCGCGTCGGGGAAGGCGCCTCGGGCGTGATCCATCGCGCCACCTGGGCCGATGCACCGGGCGGGCCACGCGATGTCGCGCTCAAGCTGTTCAAGGGCACGCTCACCAGCGACGGCGCGCCGCAGAGCGAACTGGCCGCGAGCCTGGCGGCCGGCGCGCACCGCCACCGCATCGGCGCCGAAGGCCGGCTGAGCAGCCATCCCGACGGCACCGAAGGCCTGGTGATGCCCTGGGCCGACGCGACCTTCGCCACGCTGGCCGGCCCGCCCAGCCTCGACAGCTGCACCCGCGACGTCTATGCCGAGGGCACGCGTTTCGCGCCCGAGGTCGCGCTGCGGCTCGCGCGCGGCATCGCCGAGGCCGTGGCCGACCTGCACGCGCGCGGCCTGCTGCACGGCGACATGTACGGCCACAACATCCTCTGGCGCAGCGACGGCGAGGCGCGGCTGGGCGACCTGGGCGCGGCCTCGTTTCTCGCCGCGGACTCCGACGCCCTGCAACGCCTCGAAGCGCGCGCCTTCGGCTGCCTCGCCGAAGAACTGCTGCAGCACAGCGACCCCACGGCCTCGTTGCGGGCCCCATTGGCTTTGATCGCCGCGCGCTGCCTGCAGTCCGACCCGGCGGCGCGCCCGTCGTTCGACGAGATCGCGCACACCCTGGCCGAATGAACGGGGCCGAGGCTGGCACCTTGGCGACGGCGCCCGCTGCGGGCTGACACTAAGCTGCACCGCCGCCGCTCGACGGCGTGATCGACGTTCTCAGGAGACACCGCATGGACACCAGCCAACTCTTTTCCCTGCAAGGCCGCAGCGCGCTCATCACCGGCGGCTCGCGCGGCATCGGCCGCATGATCGCCGAGGGCTTCCTCGCCCAGGGCGCCCGCGTCTACATCTCGGCCCGCAAGGCCGCGGCCTGCGACCAGACCGCCAAGGAGCTGTCGGCCTTCGGCACCTGCATCTCGCTGCCGGGCGACGTGTCGACCGTGGAAGGCGCGCATGCGCTGGTCGCGGCCTATGCCAAGCACGAGGACTCGCTCGACATCCTGGTCAACAACGCCGGCGCGGCCTGGGGCGCACCCTATGCGGAGTTCCCGGAAAGCGGCTGGGACAAGGTGGTCGACCTCAACCTCAAGGCGCCCTTCTTCCTGACCCAGGCGCTCACGCCGATGCTCAAGAAGGCCGCCACCGACCACCTGGCCAAGGTGATCCACATCGCCTCGATCGACGGCCTGTCGGTGAACCCTCAGGAAACCTACTCGTACGCGGCCAGCAAGGCCGGCCTGGTGCACCTCACGCGCCGCATGGCGCTGCACCTCGCGCCCGAGCGCATCGCCGTGAGTGCGATCGCCCCCGGTGCTTTTGCATCGGACATGAACAAGGACGCGCGCGACCACGGCGACGAGGTCAAGGCCCGCATCCCTGCCGGCCGCATCGGCACGCCCGAGGACATGGCCGGCGCGGCCATCTTCCTGGCTTCGCGCGCGGGCGACTACGTGATGGGCGCGACGCTGGTGGTCGACGGCGGAGTGATGTACACGCGCTGAGCGCGCCCGGCCTCAGTTGCAGACCACGGTGGTGCCTACGGGCCGGCAGGTCCGGCCGTCGGGCCGCGTGTAGCGGTCGAGCTTGCCGCTGTGGTCGTAGTGGTTGCCCTGCGTGTCGTTGCAGCCCGAGGGGCCGCAGTTCCGGATGCGCGGGCGCATGTCCTGGGGCCGCGCGGGCCGGGGATAGCCGTAGCGGCCCTCGCCGTTGGCACGATCGACCCGGTCGGCCCATTCGTCCTGCCGGGCCCGCTCGGCCTCGGCGCGGCGCCGGTCGCTCTCGCGTTGCGCATCGATGCGTTCGTTGGGTCGCGCGTCGAGCACGATCGGGCCGCTCGGCGCGGGCGCTGCGGGGGGCGTGGCAGCCTCGACCGTCTCGCGCTGCAGCCGGCTCGCACGCTCCACGCTGTCGAGCTGCTCCTGACGGCGTGCGCCCTCCGGCTCGCTGCGGCGCTCGGTGGCCTCGACGCCCTGCACCGCCTCGGCGCGGCGCGTCTCGGCGGGGCAGGCGGCGTCGGTGTAGCTCACGCGGCCGGTCGCGTCGACGCAGCGCATGACCTGCGCGGCGGACGTGCCGGCAAGGCCGATCGACAGAAGGCAGAGCGCGAGAAGACGTTTCATGGCGACCCCATGGAGAAGCAGGATGCGGCACAGCCGCACCCCGCATTCTGACCAAGGATCAACCGCAGCGCGAGAACGCGTGAAGGAACCGTCGCGAGCGTCCCGAGCCTGCACCGAGGACCGGCGCCGCACTCCCGTGCGGTGAGGACCGCAGGTGCGGGACCGGGGTGCGCAGCAGGTTCATTCGCGCGTTCTCAGTGGTTGTCGCGCGGGATGCCGTACGTGGCGTGGATCTTCTGGTACTTCACCGCCGGCTTGAGCACCATGCCCTCCGACAGCTCGCCGATCACGCCGCGCTGGATCTCCTGCCACGGCGTCTGGCTCGGCGGGTACGGATAGCCGCCCGCGGCTTCCAGCTTGGCGCGGCGCCGGGCCAGCTCCTCGTCGGACACGAGCATGTTCGCGGTGCGCTTCTTCAGGTCGATGCGCACGCGGTCGCCGGTCTTGAGCAGCGCCAGCGCGCCGCCCGTGGCCGCTTCGGGCGAGGCATTGAGGATCGATGGCGAGCCCGACGTGCCCGACTGGCGGCCGTCGCCGATGCAGGGCAGCGCGGTGATGCCCTTCTTCAGCAGATAGCTGGGCGCGCGCATGTTCACCACCTCGGCCGCGCCGGGGTAGCCCACCGGGCCCACGCCGCGCATGAACAGCACGCTGTGTTCGTCGATCTTCATCTTCGGATCGTCGATGCGCGCGTGGTAGTCCTCGGGGCCGTCGAACACAACGGCCGTGCCTTCGAAAGCCATCGGGTCGGCCGGGTTCTCGAGGTAGCGCTGGTGGAACTCGGGGCCGATCACGCTGGTCTTCATGATCGCGGAGTCGAACAGGTTGCCCTTGAAGTTGAGGAAGCCGGCGTTCTTCTTCATCGGCTTGGCGTAGGGGAAGATCACCTTCCGGTCCTCGGTGAAGCGGCCTTCGCAGTTCTCGATCAGCGTCTTGCCGTTGACCGTGAGCGCGGGCTGGATCAGGTTCTTGCCGATCAGCTCGGCCACCACGGCCGGCACGCCACCCGCGCGGTAGTAGTCCTCGCCCAGGTACTCGCCGGCCGGCTGCAGGTTGACCAGCAGCGGGATCTTGTAGCCGTGCTTCTCCCAGTCGGCCGTGTGCAGCTCGACGCCGATGTGGCGCGCGATGGCGTTCAGGTGGATCGGCGCATTGGTCGAGCCGCCGATGGCCGAGTTCACGACGATCGCGTTCTCGAAGGCCGCGCGGGTCATGATGTCCGAGGGCTTGAGGTTCTCGCGCACCATCTCGACGATGCGGCGGCCCGTCATGTAGGCCATCTCCTGGCGGTCGCGGTAGGGCGCGGGAATGGCCGCGCTGCCCGGCAGCGTCATGCCCAGCGCCTCGGCCAGCGAGTTCATGGTCGAGGCCGTGCCCATGGTGTTGCAGTGGCCGGTCGACGGCGCCGACGAAGCCACCAGCTTGAGGAAGCCCTTGTCGTCGATCTCGCCTGCGGCCAGCAGCTCGCGCGCCTTCCAGACGATGGTGCCCGAGCCGGTGCGCTCGCCCTTGTACCAGCCGTTGAGCATCGGGCCCGAGTTGAGCGCGATGGCCGGGATGTCGACCGTGGCGGCCGCCATCAGCTGGGCCGGCGTGGTCTTGTCGCAGCCGGTGGTGAGCACCACGCCGTCGATCGGGTAGCCATAGAGGATCTCGACCAGCGAGAGGTACTGCAGGTTGCGGTCCAACGAGGCCGTGGGCCGCTTGCAGGTCTCCTGGATCGGGTGGATCGGGAACTCGAAGGCGATGCCGCCCGCGTCGCGGATGCCTTCGCGCGTGCGCTCGGCCAGCACCAGGTGGTGGCGGTTGCAGGGCGCGATGTCCGAGCCGGTCTGCGCGATGCCGATGATCGGGCGGCCCGACTGCAGCTCGTCCAGGCCGAGGCCGAAGTTCATGGTGCGCTCGATGTAGAGCGCGGTCATGTCGGTGTTGGCGGGGTTGTCGAACCAGGCCTGCGAACGCAGCGTCTGCGGCACGGTCTTCTTGCCTGCGGCCTTCTTCGTCGCTGCGGCGCTCTTGGCTCCGGGTTTCGCCGTGGGGCTCTTGTTTTTCATTTTCAGGACATGCCTTTCAGGGTTTCGGCTGCGTTGGGCAGCGCTTTGCAATCTTCGATGTAGAGCCGGATGATGTCGGCGAAGTTGTCGTGCGGATGCAGGCCCAGCCCGGCCGCGCGCACCGCGGTCGAGCCGCTGGGCCAGTTGGCCACGATGTTCGCCACGCGTTCGTCGCGCTCGAAGCGCACCAGCGCGCGCACCTTGTCGCCGGCCACCTCCTCCAGCGCGTCGAGCATGTCGGCGACGCGCACGTTGAGCCCCGGCAGGTTGAGCGCGGTGCGGCCCACGAAGGCCTCGCGCGTGGCTTCGTAGACCGCGATCAGGCCTTCGACGGTGCGCGTGGGCGAGGCCATCGGGTGCGAGACCTCGGGCGACACCGGACAGATCGATTCCACGCCCGCGAGCGGCTCGCGGATGATGCCGCTGAAGAAGGACGAAGCCGCGCCGTTGGGCTTGCCCGGGCGCACGGTCACGGTCATGAGCCGCGCGGCGCGGCCGTCGATGTAGCCCTTGCGCGTGTAGTCGGCGATCAGGTGTTCGCAGATCAGCTTCTGCGTGCCGTAGGAGGTCTGCGGCGTGGGCAGCGTGTCGTCGGCCACCAGCTTGGGGAACGGGATGGCCGGGTCGGGCCCGAACACCGCGACCGAACTCGAGAACACGACGCGCGTGACCTTGCCGCCGGTGTTGAAGTTGGCGCGCAGCGCGTCGAGCAGCGCGCGCGTGCTGTCGAGGTTGGAGCGCAGGCCCAAGTCGAAGTCGGCCTCGCATTCGCCGGACACGGCCGAGGCCAGGTGGAACACGCCGTCGAAGGCCTCGGTCTTGAGCGCCTCGGTCTGCGTGAGCAGCGGCCCCGTGCGCGCCTCGACGCGCGCATCGGCCAGCAGGTCGGCCGGTGGCGGCGCGATGTCGGTCAGCACGACACGGTCGATGCGCTGGCCCGCGAGCGTGCCGCGGGCGAGCAGGGTGCGGGCCAGGCGGGCGCCCAGAAAGCCGCCGCCGCCGGTGATCATCAGTTTCATGGTGTCTCCTTCATGTTCAGGGTTTGCTCGTTCGTGATTTCCGCGCCGCCTGGCGGCGGCCGGCGATCACGCCGCCCTCGACCAGCCGGCGCTCGCCGGAAAGAATGTGTTCGGTCGCGCAGCGACGTGCGCGGTCGGGGTCGCGCGCGGCGATCGCCTCGACCATCGCGCGATGCTCCTGCTGCACGGCCTGCATGAAGTCGGTGCGGCGCGCCTCGTTGCCGCGCGTGATGCGCATGCCTTCGCGCAGGTACTGCTCGAGAAAGCCCAGCAGCAGCCGGAACTGCGGGTTGCCGGTGGCCTCGCCGATCACGCGGTGGAAGGCCAGGTCTTCGGCCACGCCGTCCTGGCCGGCCGCGACCGCCATGTCGATGGCCTTGAGCGCACGCCGCAGCGCGGCGATCTGGCTGCGCGTGGCGCGCTCGGCCGCCAGCGCGGCAATCTCGCCCTCGAGCACGCGCCGCACCTCGACCACATGCACCACGGCCTGGACCGAGCCGAGCACGGCCGGGTCGAAGGCCAGCGGCTGGTTGAGCGGCGTCTGGGCGACGAACACGCCCGATCCCTGGCGCGACACCACCAGCGACCGCGATTTGAGCTGGTGCACGGCCTCGCGCACCACGGTGCGCGACACGCCGTGCTCGGTGGCCAGCTGCTGCTCGGTCGGCAGCCGCTCGCCCGGGCGCAGCGCGCCGGATTCGATCTGCGAACCCAGGCGCGACGCCAGGCGGTCGGACAGGCGATCGGCCACCCGGCGGATGGGTTCGGAAGAAGAGGAAAGGGCCTGCACGGCAGCGAAGGTTTGGAGCACAGTTATCAGGTGATCATACAAATCTACAGGGGTTTTCTCCTACCGGTTTGCCCTGATACCGGAGCACGGATGCAGTGTCGATACTGCGCTGGCTGCGATGCGGAGTCTCCGCGTCGCCTCCCTCCTTTGCGATCTTGAGGACTCCTTGCATGGCCAGTGTCACGATTCAGGCGGTCAAGAAGAGCTTCGGCGATGTGGCCATCCTTCATGGTGTCGACATCGATATTCCGGACGGCTCGTTCACGGTGCTGGTGGGGCCCTCGGGCTGCGGCAAGTCCACGCTGCTGCGCATGATCGCGGGGCTCGAGGAGATCCACGGCGGCGAGATCCGCATCGGCGAGCGGCGCGTGAACGACCTGCCGCCGAAAGAGCGCGACATCGCGATGGTGTTCCAGAACTACGCGCTGTACCCGCACATGACGGTGCGCGACAACATGGCCTTCTCGCTGGCCCTGGCCAAGGCCGACAAGGCCACGATCGAGACCAAGGTGAAGCGCGCGGCCGAGATCCTCGCGCTGGTGCCGCTGCTCGACCGCTACCCGCGCCAGCTTTCCGGCGGCCAGCGCCAGCGCGTGGCCATGGGCCGCGCGATCGTGCGCGACCCGCAGGTCTTCCTGTTCGACGAGCCGCTGTCGAACCTCGACGCCAAGCTGCGCGTCGCGATGCGCAGCGAGATCAAGGAACTGCACCAGCGCCTGAAGACCACCTCGATCTACGTCACGCACGACCAGATCGAGGCCATGACCATGGGCGACAAGATCGTGGTGATGCGCGACGGCCGCATCGAGCAGACGGGCAGCCCGCTCGAGCTCTACGACCATCCGGCCAACCAGTTCGTCGCGGGCTTCATCGGCTCGCCCTCGATGAACTTCCTGCCCGGCACGCTGCGCCGCGGTGCCGGTGCGGCCCATGTCGAACTCCACGACGGCACCCTGCTCGCAGCCCCGCTGCAGGCCGGCGGCACCGACGGCCAGCCCGTGGTGTACGGCACCCGGCCCGAGCACCTGACGCTGGCCGCGAGCGGCGGCATCCCCTCGCGCGTGGTGGTGATGGAGCCCACCGGCATGGACACCTTCGTCGCCTGCCGCCATGAAGGTGCGGAGCTGTCGGCCGTGTTCCGCGAGCGGCACGACTTCCTGCCGGGCAGCACGATCCATCTGCAACCCGACCTGCAACGCGCGCACCTGTTCGATGCCGCGAGCGGCCAGCGCCTCGCGAGATGAGCACACCCCCAGTCTTCGCGCACTTCGTGTCGCTACGCCAACCCCCTTCCAGGGGGCAACACCAGCGGCCCGGCAAAGCCGGCTCCGCGGTGTTCCACGAATGAGTTCATCGACCCCTTCATACAACTGGAGACGACAACATGAGTGATTTCAATCGCCGCAAGTTTCTCGAGGGTTCGGCCGGCGTCGCCGCAGCCGCCACCGTCGGCACCGGCACGGCGCTGTTCGCCCCGTTCGCCCAGGCCCAGACGCTGAGCTTCAAGCCGGAAAAGGGGGCCAAGCTGCGCGTGCTGCGCTGGAGCCGCTTCGTGCAGGGAGACATCGACGCCTACATGGCCAACGTCAAGAAGTTCACCGAGACCACCGGCGTCGAGGTGCGCGTGGACAACGAAGGCTGGGAAGACGTGCGCCCCAAGGCCGCGGTGGCGGCCAACACCGGCGCGGGCCCGGACATCATCCTGTCGACCAACGACGACGCCAACCTCTACCCCGACAAGCTGCTCGACGTGACCGACCTGGCCGAGTACCTGGGCAAGAAGTACGGCGGCTGGTATCCGGCGGGCGAGACCTTCATGCGCCCCGACGGCAAGCGCTGGCTGGGCCTGCCGCTGGGCGCCTCGGGCTCGCTGATCGTCTACCGCGAGAGCATGGTCAAGGCGGCCGGCTTCGCGACCTTCCCGAAGAACACCGACGACTTCCTCAAGCTCTACAAGGCCCTGAAGGAAAAGGGCACGCCGGGCGGCATGGCGCTGGGCAATGCGACCGGCGACAGCACCTGGTGCAACTGGCTGATCTGGTCGCACGGCGGCAAGCTGGTCGACAAGACCAACAAGGTCGTGATCGACAGCCCGGAGACCCTCAAGGCGCTGGAGTACGGCAAGGAGCTCTACGCGAACTTCATCCCGGGCACGCTGTCGTGGCTGGACCCGAACAACAACAAGGCCTTCCTCGACAGCCAGATCAGTGTCACCAACAACGGCATCTCGGTCTACTACGCAGCCAAGAACTCGACCGACCCGAAGGTCAAGGAAATCGCCTCGGACATCAACCATGCGGTGTTCCCGATCGGCCCCGTCGGCGTGCCGACCGAGTCGCACCTGTTCTTCAACCAGATGGTCATGAAGTACACCAAGTTTCCGAACGCGGCCAAGGAGTTCCTGCGCTTCATGATGGAGAAGGAGCAGTTCGACCCGTGGCTGCAGGGCGGTGGCGGCTATGTGGCGCAGCCCCTGCGCTACTACGAGAACAGCGCGATCTGGACCTCGGACCCGAAGAACATGCCCTACCGCGATTCGGTGAAGAACCTGCGCCCGGGCGGCTACGAAGGCAAGCTGGGCTACGCCTCGGCCGGTGCCGCGGCCGATTTCATCATTCCGAACATGGTGGCCGAAGCCGCGAGCGGATCGAAGACGCCGAAGGAAGCGGCGGAACGTGCGCAAAAGCGCGCCGAGCGCTACTACAAGCTCTAAAGCGCTCCCCCCGAGATCCTCGGGGGCCCGCACCCGCGGGCCGGCAGCGCCGGTTCCGCTGTCTTTCCGATGAGAGCCGGCGCACGCCGCTCTGTCCATTGAGGGTCTCATGACGCTGATCCAGAGAATGCAGAACAGTCGCAATGCGCTCGGCTTCATGTTCATGTTGCCGGCCGCCCTGCTGTTGCTGGTCTTCCTCACCTATCCGCTCGGGCTGGGCACCTACCTGGGCTTCACCGATGCCAAGGTCGGGCGGGCCGGCCAGTGGATCGGCCTGGAGAACTACGAGTACCTGTGGGGCGACGCGGTCACACGGCTGGCGCTGTTCAACACGCTGTTCTATACCTTCGTGGCGAGCGTGTTCAAGTTCCTGCTGGGCCTGTGGCTGGCGATCCTGCTGAACAAGAACATCCGCTTCAAGACCTTCTTCCGCGCGGTCATCCTGCTGCCCTACATCGTGCCGACCGCGCTGTCGGCGATCGCCTTCTGGTGGATCTACGACTCGCAGTTCTCGATCATCAGCTGGGCGCTGATGAAGATGGGCCTGATCGACGCCTACATCGACTTCCTCGGCAGCCCCTGGAACGCCCGCATCGCGGTGATCATCGCCAACGTGTGGCGCGGCGTGCCCTTCGTGGCGATCACGCTGCTGGCCGGGCTGCAGACCATCTCGCCTTCGTACTACGAGGCCTCGGCCATCGACGGCGCGACGCCGTGGCAGCAGTTCCGCCATGTGACGATGCCGCTGCTCACGCCCATCATCGCGGTGGTCATGACCTTCTCGGTGCTCTTCACCTTCACCGACTTCCAGCTGATCTACGTGATCACCCGCGGTGGCCCGCTCAACGCGACGCACCTGATGGCCACGCTCTCGTTCCAGCGTGCGATCTCCGGTGGTGCCCTGGGCGAAGGCGCGGCGATCGCGATCGCGATGGTGCCCTTCCTGCTGGCCTGCGTGATGTTCAGTTTCTTCGGCCTGCAACGGCGCGCATGGCAACAAGGAGGCACCGACAAATGAGCAGCAATTCCGCCCAGTCCGACACCGTCGGCATGAGCTTCCTGGACTCGACCCGCCGCAAGGCGGTGCTGGTCTACCTGCCGCTGTTCGCCTTCCTGGTCGTGCTGCTGTTCCCCTTCTACTGGATGGCCATCACCTCGGTGAAGCCCGACGCGGAACTGCTGTCGCGCGAGGGCAATCCCTTCTGGGTGATCCAGCCCACGCTGTCGCACTTCTACAAGCTGCTCTTCGAGACCTCGTACCCGCAATGGCTCTGGAACACGGTGCTGGTGTCGGTGGTGTCGACCTTCGTCTCGCTGGCGGTGTCGGTGTTCGCTGCCTATGCGATCGAGCGGCTGCGCTTCAAGGGCTCCAAGCAGGTCGGCCTGTCGATCTTCCTGGCCTACATGGTGCCGCCGTCGATCCTGTTCATCCCGCTGGCCAACGTGGTGTTCAACCTGGGCCTGTTCGATTCGCGCTGGGCGCTGATCCTGACCTATCCGACCTTCCTGATCCCGTTCTGCACCTGGTTGCTGATGGGCTACTTCCGCTCGATCCCGGCCGAGCTCGAGGAGTGCGCGCTGATCGACGGTGCCAACCGCTGGCAGATCCTGATCAAGATCGTGCTGCCGCTGGCCGTGCCAGGCCTCATCTCCGCCGGCATCTTCGCCTTCACGCTGTCGTGGAACGAGTTCATCTACGCGTTGACCTTCATCTCCTCGTCCGAGATGAAGACGCTGCCTGTGGGCGTGGTGACCGAGCTGGTGCAGGGCGATGTGTACCAGTGGGGCCCGCTGATGGCGGGTGCGCTGCTGGGCTCGCTGCCCGTGGCCTTCATCTACTCGTTCTTCGTCGAGTACTACGTGTCGGGAATGACCGGCTCGGTGAAGGAATGACTCGCCCCCAGTCTTCGCGCACCTTGGCCCGTCCTGAGCTTGTCGAAGGGTGTCGCCTCCTCCTTCCCCCTACCGGGGGCGCGGCCAGCGGCCCGGCGAAGCCGGTTCCGCGGCTGCTCTGGAAAAGACTGGGGAGTGAAGAAGCAGGGTCACCACTTCGGTACGGGCTGATCTTTCAGCTGCTGGCGTAGCGCGCCGTAGTCGGGCACCACGCTCTCGACGGTTTCCCAGAAACGGTGCGAATGGTCCATCACGCGCAGATGGGCCAGTTCGTGCGCCACGACGTAGTCGATCACCGGCAGGCCGAAATGGATCAGCCGCCAGTTGAGCCGGATCGAGCCGTCGATGCTGGCACTGCCCCAGCGCGTGGCCGCATTCGACAGCGTGAGCTTCTGCCAGCGCACGCCCAGCCGCGGCGCGAAGTGGTCCAGACGTTCGATGAAGAGCTTGCGCGCCTGCCGCATGAGCCAGGCCTGCGCCGCATCGCGGATCTGCGAGGCCTCGGCGTTCTGCGCCACGGCCAGCCGCAGCGCGCGCGGTGCGCCCGTGCCGTCGGCCTCGTCGAGCGCTCCGCCGACGCCGATGAAGGCATGCCCGGGATCGAGCCGGATCGCGACCGGATCGCCCATGAAGGGAAAGACCGCGCCGTCCCGCCATTCGATGCGCGTGGCTTCGACGCGCGCATGCCGCTGCTGCGTCTCGGCGAGCTTGCGCAGGATCCAATCGGACTTCTCCTGCACCGCGGCGTCGACGTCGCGCAGCGCGACCCAACGCGGCGCGCGCACCGACAGCCCCTCGGCGCCGACCAGGAAGCCGATGGTCTTGCGCTTGCCGCGCTTGAACTCGTAGGCCACGCGCGCCGAACCCAGCACCGCTTCGCGCGTGGCCTGCGGATGCACGAAGCGCGCGAGCGCCAGCGTGTCGCGCAGCGGGATCGCGGGCAGCGACGGGCCCGCATCGGGCACCTCCTGCTGGCGCAGCGGCGCCACGACCGGTGGCGTGGGCGGTGCGGCCTTGCGCGCCCGCTTCTTCGGCGACTCGGGCTGCGCGAACTCGCTGCCCAGCCCCTCGAACAGGTCCATCGTGAACTGCAACAGCCCCGGCATTTATCCCATCCAGAAACACCGCGGAACCGGCTTCGCCGGGCCGCTGGTGTTGCCCCCTGAAAGGGGGTTGGCGTAGCGACACCCTTCGACAAGCTCAGGACGGGCCAAGGTGCGCGAAGACTGGGGGTGAGCCATCATGCGTACGCTTCCGGGTCGAGCCGGCGCATTTCCGCTTCGATCCAGGCCTCGACCTCGCGCATCAACTCGTCGGGCTTGCGGCCCACGCTCGGGATCGCCGGGCCGATCGACACGTCGACCACGCCCGGGCGCTTGATGAAGGCCTTGCGCGGCCAGACCTTGGCCGAGGTCACGGCGATCGGGATCACCGGCGCGCCGGTCTCGACGGCGAGCCGCGTGCCGCCGCTCTTGTAGGTGCCCTTCTGGCCGCGCGGGATGCGCGTGCCTTCGGGAAACATGATGATCCAGATGCCCTGCGCGAGCAGGTCCTTGCCCTGGGCCACCACCTTGTGGAAGGCCCTGGCCTTCTGGCTGCGGTCGATGTGGATCATGTCCAGCCGCGCCATGGCCCAGCCGAAGAAGGGCACGTAGATCAGTTCCTTCTTGAACACATAGGCCAGCGGATGCGGCATCAGCGTGGGCATGAGGAAGGTCTCGAGCGTGGACTGGTGCTTGACCAGCAGCACCGCGCCCGCGCGTTTTTCCTGCGGCAGGTTCTCCATGCCGCTCACGCGCGTGCGGATGCCCAGGATGACCCGGGCGCCGCCGATGGCCCAGCCGAGCCAGCGCTCGGCCATCCAGTAGAGGGGCTCGCCGCGGCGCCAGAGCGACGCGACGCACATGATGATGCCCCAGGGGATCACCGTGACCAGCATCCACAGCATGTGGACCACCGAACGAATCAAGGCCATCAGACAGCCACCTGCAATGTGGCCCGCTGCGCTTCGCGCGCGAGCAGGAATTCAACAAAAGCGCCCAGGTCGTCGTGCACCCGCGTGTCGGGTGGGTACCCGGGCGGCAGCGGATCGACGTTGCGACAGGCCGCGCCCATGCCGGTCAGCAGGAGATGCGGCTCGCAGCCCGCGGCGGCACCGGCCTGCAGGTCGCGCAGGCTGTCGCCGGCGGTCGGTACGCCCGCGAGGTCGATGCCGTAGCGCTCACCGATCTGGCGGAACAGCCCGGGCTGCGGCTTGCGGCAGCCGCAGGCCTCGTCGGGGCTGTGCGGGCAGTAGAAGACCGCATCGACGCGGCCGCCCACCGCGGCCAGCATCTTGTGCATCTTGGCGTGCATGGCGTTGAGCGAGGCCACGTCGAACAGCCCGCGTCCCAGCCCCGACTGGTTCGACGCGATCACCACGTGCCAGCCCGCATGGTTGAGCCGGGCGATGGCTTCCAGCGCATGCGGCAGCGGCGTCCATTCGACCTCGCTCTTGACGAAATCGTCGCGGTGCACGTTGATGGTGCCGTTGCGGTCGAGGATGACGAGTTTCATGGGATGTCCGTCTTGGCTTCGAGGGCGCGCCGATCGATCCACACAAGGATGTTCGCCACCGGGTACCGCGCCGCGTCCAGCATGTCGGCGCGCACCTTGAGCGCGTGCTCTGCTTCACTGCGCTGCATCGCCGCTCCTGCGGGCGGCCTGCAACAGCTGGCTGCGTTCGGTGGCGCTGATCAGAACGCCCACCGGCGATACGTTGCGCAGCGCAGCCGCATGGTCGTCGACGCCGCAGGCACCGCTCTCGATGGCGTCGATGCCGGCGTCGAGCAGCGTCTGCCACTCGTCCCAGTACGGGTCCGAGCGCGTCGCACCCGCGCGTGCGCGCCACTGCGACAGCGTGTGCGCCAGTTCCGCGATCCGCGACGGACCGGCACGCAGCCGCGCCACTGCGAGGCGATGCGCCTGCAGCAGGAACGAGTCGATCTGCTGTTGCCGGTTCATGGATCGAATTATCGAGCGCGGTGCGTCAAGCCGCCAGCCGTTCGAGCTGCGCCACGCGGTTCATCGCGGCATGCAGCAGCATCAGCAGGCCCAGGCGGTTCAAGCGCAGGTCGACTTGCTCGGCGTTCACCATCACGCCGTCGAAGAAGGCGTCGACCGGCGCACGCAGCGCGGCCAGGGTCTGCAGCGAGGCGGTGTAGTCGCCGGCCGCGAACTGCGCGTCGGCCGCGGGCACGGTCTCTTGCATCGCGTCGTACAGCGCCTTCTCGGCCGGCTCCTGCAGCAGCAGTTCGCTCACGTGCGCATCGGCCTCGGGCGACTTCTTGAGGATGTTGCCGATGCGCTTGTTGGCCGCGGCCAGCGCCGGGGCTTCGGGCAGCACCGCGAAGGCGCGCACGGCCGCGAGCAGCGCAGGCACTTCGGCCAGGCGCTGCGGGCGCGAGGCCAGCACGGCATCGACTTCCTGCGCACTGGCGCCCTGCTCGCGCAGGCTGCCGGCGAGGCGGTCGAAGACGAAGGATTCGAGCGCATCGGTCGGGTCGGTCAACGCGGCGCCGCCGGCCAGCGGCGCGCTGAAGGCCGCGAAGGCCTGGGCCAGCACCTCGCGCAGCTGCAGCGGCAGCTTGCCCTCGATCAGCATGCGCAGCACGCCCAGCGCATGGCGGCGCAGCGCGAAGGGATCGCGGTCGCCGGTGGGCAGGTTGCCGATGCCGAACATGCCGACCAGCGTCTCGAGCTTGTCGGCCATCGCGACCACGGTGCCGACCGTGCCGCGCGGCAGCGTGTCGCCGGCGAAGCGCGGCTTGTAGTGGTCTTCGATGGCGTCGGCCACCGCGGCGTCGAGGCCGTCGTGCAGCGCGTAGTAGCGGCCCATCGTGCCTTGCAGCTCGGGGAACTCGCCCACCATGTCGGTCACCAGGTCGGCCTTGGCCAGCTGGGCGGCCTGCACGGCCTTGGCGGCCAGGCCGGTGTCGCCCGTCGAGCCGGCGAGCTGCACGGCGATCGCCTGTGCGATGCGCATCACGCGCTCCACGCGCTCGCCTTGCGTGCCCAGCTTGTTGTGATAGACCACCTTGGCCAGCGATTCGACGCGCGAGGCCAGCGACTTCTTGCGGTCCTGGTCGAAGAAGAACTTGGCATCGGCCAGGCGCGGGCGCACCACGCGCTCGTTGCCGCCGATCACGGCGCTGGCATCGTCGGGCGAGATGTTGCTGACCACCAGGAACTGGTGGGTCAGCTTGTCGGTCGCGTCGAGCAGCGGGAAGTACTTCTGGTTGGCCTTCATCGTGAGGATCAGGCATTCCTGCGGCACGTCGAGGAACTCGCGCTCGAAGGCGCAGACCAGCACGTTGGGGCGCTCGACCAGGGCCGTGACTTCGTCCAGCAGCGCGTCGTCATGGATGGGCTTGACGCCGCCGCCGACCTTCGCGGCCGCGGCAGCCAGCTGGCGCACGATCTCGGCGCGGCGTTGCTCGAAGGATGCGATCACCGCACCCTCGTCGGCCAGTTGCTGCGCATAGCTGTCGGCGTCGCGCAGCACCACCGGGTCGACCCGGGCTTCGAAGCGGTGGCCGTGCGTGTCGCGGCCGGCCTGGAGGCCCAGCGCCTCGATCGCCACCACGTCGGTGCCGTGCAACGCGACCAGGCCGTGCGCGGGGCGCACGAAGCTCACGCTGCTCCAGCCGGGCAGCTCGCAGCCGCTCTCGAGCTGGTAGCTCATGACCTTGGGGATCGGCAGCTTGGCGATGGCTTCGGCCAGCGCCTTCTGCAGGCCCTCGGCCAGCGTGGCGCCCTTGGCGGTGCTTTCGTAGAACAGCGCCTCGCCCTTGCCGTCGGGCGCGCGCTTGAGCGTGGGCACGGCGGTGGCGTCGGCGCCCAGCGCGCCCAGGCGCTTGAGCAGTGCCGGTGTGGCGTTGCCCGCGGCATCGAGGCCGACGCTCACGGGCATGAGCTTCTGCGAGACGGCCTTGTCGGCGGCTTCGCTCGACACGGTCGTCAGGTGCGCGGCGAGCCGACGCGGGGACGCAAAGGCCGTGAGCACGCTCTCGGCGGGGGCCAGCCCTTGGGCGACCAGTTGGTCGCGCAGCACGCCGGCAAAGGCATCGCCCAGTTTCTTCAGCGCCTTGGGCGGGAGTTCTTCAACGAACAGTTCGACCAGCAGGTTCTTGGTGGGAGTCATCGTCATCGCTCAGGCTGCTTTCTTCGTTGCCGGCGTCATCTGCGCCACCCATTCGCGCGGCGCCATCGGGAAGCCGAGGCGTTCGCGGCTCTCGTAGTAGCTCTGCGCCACCGCACGCGCGAGGTTGCGGATGCGGCCGATGTAGGCCGCACGCTCGGTCACGCTGATCGCGCCGCGCGCGTCGAGCAGGTTGAAGCTGTGCGCCGCCTTCAACACCTGTTCGTAGGCCGGCAGCGCGAGCTGGGCCTCGATCAGGTGCTTGGCCTGCTTCTCGTGCGCCGTGAAGGCCGAGAACAGGAAGTCGGCATCGCTGTGCTCGAAGTTGTAGGTCGACTGTTCGACCTCGTTCTGCTTGTAGACGTCGCCATAGCTGAGGCCGTCGGTCCAGCTCAGGTTGTAGACGTTGTCCACGCCCTGCAGGTACATCGCCAGGCGCTCGAGGCCGTAGGTGATCTCGCCGGTGATGGGCTTGCAGTCGATGCCGCCGACCTGCTGGAAGTAGGTGAACTGCGTCACTTCCATGCCGTTGAGCCAGACTTCCCAGCCCAGACCCCAGGCGCCGAGCGTGGGGTTTTCCCAATCGTCCTCGACGAAGCGGATGTCGTTCTTCTTGAGGTCGAAGCCCAGCGCCTCGAGCGAACCGAGGTACAGCTCGAGGATGTTCGACGGCGCGGGCTTGAGCACCACCTGGTACTGGTAGTAGTGCTGCAGGCGGTTGGGGTTCTCGCCGTAGCGGCCGTCCTTGGGGCGGCGGCTGGGCTGCACATAGGCGGCCTTCCAGGGCTCGGGGCCGAGGGCGCGCAGGAAGGTGGCGGTGTGCGAGGTGCCCGCGCCCACTTCCATGTCGTAGGGCTGCAGCAATGCGCAGCCCTGTTCGGCCCAGTACGACTGCAGTTTGAGAATGATTTGTTGGAAGGTCAGCATGGCTCTGCGTGATGGCGGCCGCCCGGCGGGAGAACCCCGTGGCGCAACGAACCGGCTATTTTAGGGCGGGGCCGGCGCGAGGGCATCGGAGGGCGGCGGCGCCCTTGGCCGCTATGCTCGATCCCCCTTTCGACACCGCCGCCCACAGCACCCATGCCCAACGACCTCGCCACCATCGCCGCCTTTGGAGAACTGATGGGGGCGCGTGCCTGGCCCGGCTTCCTCGTGCTGCTGGGGGTGGTCGCCGTCGTGGCCGGCGTCGCGGCCTGGACCTTCGAGCACATGCGCCACCGGCAGGTCGCGAGCGGCGAGCCGCAGCCCCGTCGCCTGTTCGCGGGCCTGGCGCTGGGCCTGGCGCTCGTGCTGCTGCTGGCCTGGGGCTTCGCCGAGGTGGCCGAAGAACTCGGCCAGGGACGGCCGATGGGCGTGTTCGACGATGCCATGAGCCGTGCCGTCGGCGCCCACACGCCGGCCGGCGTGCGCGCCGTGTTCGCGCAGCTCACGCACCTGGCCGATCCCTGGTTCGGCGCGTCGCTGTCGGTGGCGGTGGCACTGCTGCTGTGGCTGCGCGGCCACCGGGGCTTCGCCACCGGATGGGCGGCGGCGACGGGCGGCATCGCGGTGCTCAACCATGTGCTCAAGGACATCTTCGAGCGCGCCCGCCCGGTGCACGAGGCCGGCTTCGTGCAGGTGTCGGGCTACAGCTTTCCGAGCGGCCACAGCTCGGGCTCGATGGTGATGTACGGCATGCTGGGCTACCTCGGCTTTCGCCTGCTGGCGCCGGGCTGGCGCGTGCCGACGGTGGTCGCGGCCTCGGTGATCGTGGTCACCGTGGCCTGCAGCCGCATCTTCCTGCGGGCGCACTTCCCGAGCGACGTGGTCGCCGGCCTGTGCTCGGGCGGCGCCTGGCTCGCGGTGTGCATCGCGAGCATCGAGTTCGCCCGCCACCGGCGTGGCAACCGGCAACCGTCCCCTTGAATGCGGCCGCCGCCGGGCCGCCCCAAGGCGAGCCGCGCCTCCCCCTCGGGGGGTGGCGAATGACACGCCGCGAAGCGGTGTGCAAAGCCGGGGGGCTCAATATTCCCAGAAGATCCGCTGCAGTTCCTTGGTGTCGCTGGTCCTGGTGAGCGCCACCATCGCCAGGATGCGGGCCTTCTGCGGGCGCAGGTCGTGCGCCACCACCCAGTCGTACTTGTCGTCGGGCTGCTCGGCATTGCGCAGCACGAAGCCGTCGGGCACGCGCGAGCTGCGGATCACGATCACGCCGTCGGCGCGCACCTTCTGCAGGTTGGGCACGATGCGGTTGGCCACCGAGCCGTTGCCGGTGCCACCGTGGATCAGCGCCTTGATGCCGCTCTTGCCCAGCGCGTCGATGGCCGTCGAGGACACGCCTTCGTAGCCCATGGCGATCTCGACCGGCGGCAGCGCGGTGATGCTGTCGATGTCGAATTCCGACTGCATCGTGTGGCGCTTGACCGGCGCGCGGAACCAGTAGTTCTTGCCCTCGACCACCATGCCCAGCGGGCCCCACTGGCTCTTGAAGGCCTCGGTCTTGATGTTGATGGACTTGCTCACGTCGCGGCCGCTCTGGATCTCGTCGTTCATGGTCACGAGCACGCCCTTGCCGGCCGCGTCCTTGCTGCCCGCGACGCTGACCGCGTTGTAGAGGTTGAGCGCGCCGTCGGCCGACAGCGCGGTGCCCGGGCGCATCGAGCCGACCACGATGATCGGCTTGGGGGTGTGCACGGTCAGCGTCAGGAAGTAGGCGGTTTCTTCCAGCGTGTCGGTGCCGTGGGTGATGACGATGCCGTCGACATCGCTCTGCTTGGACAGCGCCGAGACGCGCTTGGCCAGCGTCAGCAGGTTGTCGTCGGTCAGGCTTTCGGACGCCACCTGGAACACCTGCTCGCCCTTGACGTTGGCGATCTTCGTCAGTTCGGGCAGGCCGGCGATGAGCTTCTCGACCCCCACCTTGGCGGCCGCATAGGTCGCGCTGTTGACGGCCGAGGCGCCGGCCCCGGCGATGGTGCCGCCGGTGGCCAGGATCACCACGTTGGGCAGGGCCTGCTGCGCCTGCGCAAGTGCGCTGGCGGCCAGCAGGGCGGCGCCGGTCGCGAGGGCACGAAAACGGGGAGAAAGGTACATGGAAACTCCTTGGGTTGTGATGAATCTTGGCGAAGCGGCGAGGAAGATACAGGAACCGTGCCCGCTTGCTTCGCCGGTCCATGCCGCCATCGCATGCCGTCATGCGCCAAGGATTACCATCGGCCGGGCGCACGCCGCCCACCCTTTGCCATGACCGCCGAATCCGCCGACCTCCCGCTCCCGTCCGCCCGGGAAATGCCCGCCCCCGAGGGCCCGCTGTCGCGCGCGCGGCCCGGGCGCGAACGCATCATGGCGGCGATCCGCACGGCGGCGGTCGCCGAATTCAGCCTGCACGGGCTCAAGGGCACCTCGACCCAGGCCATCGCGGCGCGCGCGGGCCTGACCAAGCCCCAGCTGCACTATTACATCGTCGGCAAGGAAGAGCTCTACGAGGAGCTGCTGATGCAGGTGCTGCATTCGTGGAAGGTGGTGTTCTCCTTCGGCGACGCGAGCGACCCGGCCACGGTGCTGGGCGACTACATCCGAAAGAAGCTCGACCACGCCATCGACAGCCCCGAGATGTCGCGCATCTTTACGCGCGAGATCCTCGACGGCGGACGCAACCTCGACCGCTACTGGCCCAACGCGCGGGCCTGGACGCAGAAGAAGGTCGACGTGATCAACGGCTGGATCGCGCGCGGCCAGATGCGTCCACTCGATGCGCGCATCCTGCTGATGCACATCTGGGCCATGACCCAGAGCTATGCCGACTACGCGATCCAGACCCGCGTGATGCTCGGCCTGCCGCCCGACGCGCCGATCGACCGCGAGCCGATCGCGCGCGAGCTGGTGGCCTTCGTGCTCAACGGCTGCGGTATCAAGGCCTAGTTTTTTTCTCGCTCAATCCGCGCACCGAAACGAGGCGGCGACATTGACGTCGCCCGAGCCCTTGTACGCCGGCCACTTCGGGTAGTCGCACAGCGGGCGGGTGCGTCCAGGCACACCGGCCGTGTCGGTGGTGACCTGCCCCACGGGCGCGGCGCCTGCCTCGGCCCACTGCTCCAGCGCCGTGAGTGAATCCCAGGTCGCGTTGAAGACGCTGCTCACCGCATGGCCCAGGCCCGCGACCTCGTAGTAGCGGACGAAGCCGTCGACTTCCGCCAAGCCCATCCGCGCCTGCAGGCGCTGGTAGTACTGCTCCGTGGCGCGCGTGCTCACCAGCACGTCGGCCTGGCCGTGGGCGAGCAGCAGCTTGCCACCGCGCGCCTTGAACGCGGAGATGTCGGTGCTGACATCCAGCTGGGTGCTCAGCGCGCTGATGCGGTTGGCCCAGGGCCCGGCGTTCTCCGGATCGAGCGAGAGCGAGTCGTAGAGCGGATCGCGCGTGACCGAATACTTGATCCACTGGTCGGTGAGGACGCTCACATAAGGCGCGGTCGCGGGCATCGGCCGTGCCGGCTGCGAGGTGCCGAACGCCAGGAAGGTCACGACCGGTTCCAGCGGCGAGGTCCAGGTGGTGATGCCAAGGTCGGCGCCCCACACGTTGTAGCCCGGGTACTGCGTCTCTCCGCTCGCGAGCAGGTAGTTGAAGTTCGTCGGCGTGTCGATGGTCTTCAATGCGGTGATCTGCGCATCCGACAGGCAGGTATTACCGGTATCGGCGCCGCCCGGGCAGCGGACCGCGACACCGGCCAGCGTGGCGGTCGACGGATCGAAGCGCGCGTTGCAGAGGTTCTGGTTGCTGATCAGCCCGTCGCTGACGCCATCGAGTGCATCGCAGGTCTCCATCGCGGCCTTGAACAGGACCTCGCGCTTGGCGACGTTCGGGTAGGCGCCGGGTTGTGCGAGGGCACGGCTCATGCGGTGCCCGGCCAGGAGCGCGGCCGCATCGTTCCATGCGGGATACCACGCGATCGCACCGTCCCAGTCCGCCGGCCAGCGCTGGATCGCCGTCAGCGCTTCGCGTCCACCGGTCGAGCCCCCCGCGAAATACGCCTTGGTCGGGCTGGCCGCATAGCGCGCCTTGACCAGCGAGAGCGCGACGTCGTGCACTTTTTTCAGCACGTCGCCGCCGAAGTTGCGCACGGCCTCGTCGTTGAGGCCGAACGAGCCGTCCTGCGAGCCCAGTGCGTTGGCCTGGTGGCCGGAATCGCTCGCGAAGGTGGCGTAGCCGCGACCCAGCGGCGTGGGCCGGTCGACCGGCCCGTTGGGCACATTGCCCTTGACGCTGGGGATGGTGCCGTTGAATCCGCCACCGCCGAACATGACCACCTTCTGGTTCCAACGGGTCGGCAGCGCCAGCTGGAACAGGATGTTCGGTGCAGAGGGGTCGACCGGCGCGATCTTGCCCGCGACCTCGCAGTACTCGGGCACGGCCGTCGCGCCGGCGCCGCTGGCGGCGACCGTCTTGACGGCGGTCACCGTGGCGCCCGAGGTCGGCAACCCGATCGCCGATGCGGGCACGGTCATCCCCTGCAACTGGTCGCAGCGGAGGGCGACGGGTCCGGATGGCGGCGGCGGGGCGGCCGGCGGTGGCGCGGCAGGCGGCAGGATCGCGCCGCCACTGCCGCCTCCACCGCAGCCCGCCAGCATGGCACTCGCCGCGAGGCACGCCGCGGCGACGATGAACAGGTCTCGATTGCTGGATGTCATGGAGTCTCCGATGTCGTTGTATGTTGAGTACGCAGCCTTCTTTCGAGGCCCGACAGAGTCTCTCGCGCGCACCTCGCAAATCCAATGTGCGAGCCCGACACCTGAGGGGCGGATCCAGTGTGGTGCCCCCATGCCGTGAAAACCCTTGCCGCGCGGCGCCGGCCTTTCCTTCTAGGCGCCGGGCAGCGCCATCTCGATGCCGGCCTTGGAAAGCTCCAGCTGGTATTGCTCGAAGCCCGTGCCGGGCACGCGCTCGTCCTGGCGGTCCAGGATCTCGTGCATGCGCGCACGGACCTGCACCACCGGATCGTCCGAATCGCCGATGAAGATGCCCTGGGTCATCGTGACGTGCGCGCTTTCGAAGCTGCCGGCGCCCGCGAGCAGGATGGTGCGCGTCGGCGCATCCTCGCCCACCAGGGCGATCAGCCCCGGGCTCACGTTGGCCGGCGCGAGCCGCGCCAGCGCCTCGGGCGGCAGCACGCCTTCGGTCATGGCCGTCGCGGCCGTGGGAGCCAGGCAGTTCACCCGGATGTTCTGTTTGGCACCCTCGAGCGCCAGCGTCTGCATCAGGCCGACCAGTGCCATCTTCGCGGCGCCGTAGTTGGACTGGCCGAAATTGCCGTACAGACCCGAGGACGACGTCGTCATCACGATGCGGCCGTACTTGCGCTCGCGCATGTGCTCCCACACGGCCTTCACGCAATGGACCGCACCCATCAGGTGCACGTCCATCACCAGCCGGAAATCGTCGAGCGACATCTTGGAGAAGGTCTTGTCGCGCAGCACGCCGGCGTTGTTGACAAGGATGTCGACGCGGCCCCACTCGCCGATGGCACGCGCGACCATCCCCTCCATCTGCCCGAAATCGGTGACGTCGCCACCGTCGGCGATGGCGGCGCCCCCGGCGCGCACGATCTCGTCGGCCACGGCACGGCCCGGCGAACCGAGGTGGCGCCCCGCCACGTCGTTGACCACGACGCGTGCGCCGTGGCGCGCGAGCGCCATTGCATGGGCTTGTCCCAGGCCGCTGCCGGCCCCCGTGACGATGGCCACGCGGCCTTCCAAGAACTTGTTCATTGCTACTCCTGATGGGTGAATCGATGCGCGCCCGTCGGGCGGCGTCAGAACGCGACCGCGTGCCGGCCCTTCAGGCCCAGCATCGCGCGCGCCTCGTCGGGCGTGGCGATCTCGAGCGAGAGCTCTTCGAGGATCCGGCGGATCTTTCGCACCTGCTCGGCGCAGGCCTTCGCGAGCTGCCCCTTGGCGAGGTAGAGGCTGTCTTCGAGGCCGACGCGCACATTGCCCCCCATCACCGCGCCCATGGTGAGCAGCGGCATCTGGTGCCGGCCCGCACCGAGGATCGAAAAGCGGTAACCATCGCGGCCGAAGAGGCGGTCGGCGGTGGTGCGCATCACCACGAGGTTCTCAGGGTCCGGCCCGAGCCCGCCCAGAATGCCGTAGATGCTCTGGATGAAGAGCGGTCCCTCGATGAGCCCTTCATCCACGAAGTGCGCGAGGTTGTAGAGGTGGCCCACGTCGTAGCACTCGAACTCGAATCGCGTGCCGCAGTCCTCGCCCAGCACTTTCAGGATGTGCTTGATGTCGCGGAAGGTGTTGCGAAAGATCAGGTCTTCCATGCCTTCGACGTAGGGCTTCTCCCAGTCGTGCTTCCACTCGGCGATGCGCCGGGCCGCCGGATGGATCGAGAAGTTCATCGAGCCCATGTTCAACGAACACATCTCGGGCTTGGCCTGCAGCGGGTAGGCCAGGCGCTCCTCGAGCGTCATGCGCGTGCTGCCGCCAGTGGTGATGTTGATGACCGCATCGGTCGCGTCGCGGATGCGTGGGACGAACTGGTCGAAGATCTTCGGATCCGCCGAGGGCCGGCCGTCCCTCGGATCGCGCGCATGCAGGTGGAGGATGGCAGCGCCGGCTTCGGCGGCCTCGATGGACTGTTCGGTGATCTGCTCGGGCGTGAGCGCCAGATGCTCGGACATCGTGGGCGTGTGCACCGAGCCCGTGACCGCGCACGAGATGATGACCTTGTCTTGGGGATGGGTTGGCATGTCGGGACGTGTCCGCTGTGGATTGAAGAGAAGGCGAAAGAAGGGTCAGACGGCAAGCCACTCGGCCACGAGCTTTTCGTCCGACGCCAATTGCTGCGGCGTGCCCTCGAAGACGATGCGTCCATGGCCCATCACGCACACGCGCGTCGACACCTTGAGCGCGATCGCGAGCTTCTGTTCGACCAGCACCACACTGACGCCCTTGCGGTGCATGTCGCGGATGCATTCGGCGACCTGCGCCACGATCTTCGGCGCGAGACCCTCGGTCGGCTCGTCGATCAGCAGCACCAGCGGGTTGCCCAGCAGCGATCGGCACATCGTCAGCATCTGCTGCTCGCCGCCGGACATGCTGCCGGCCTTGGTGTTGCGCCGCTCCTTGAGCCGCGGGAAGTAGTCGAACATCTGCTCGACGCTCCACCGGTGCGCGCCGGGCACGGGCGCCTGTTCGCCCATGCGCAGGTTCTCGTCGACCGTGAGGTTCGCGAACACCTCGCGCTCCTCGGGCACGTAGCCGATGCCGGCGCGGCAGATGGCGTAGGGCCTGGCCCCCGCGAGTTCGCGGCCTTGCAGCCGGATGTGGCCGGCGGTCGGCACGACCAGTCCCATGATGGCCTTCAGGGTGGTCGAGCGCCCCGAGCCGTTGCGACCGAGCAGGCTGATCACCTCGTTGCGCGCCACCCGCAGGTTCACGCCGTGCAGGATGTGGCTCTTGCCGTAGTGGGCCTGCAGGTCGTCGACCGCGAGCAGGGTGTCGGCAGCAGCGCTCATTCGGCCACCTCCTCGCCCAGATAGGCTTCCTTCACGCTGGCATTGGCGCGGATCTCGTCCGGCGTGCCGGTCGCGATCACCTGGCCATAGACCAGCACGCTGATGCGGTCGCTGATGGCGAACACCACGTCCATGTCGTGCTCCACGAGCATCAGCGCGCGGCCCTTCGTGACTTCCAGGATCAGCTCGGACGTGTAGTGCGTTTCCTCGTTGGACATGCCCGCCATGGGTTCGTCGAGCAGGATCACCTTCGGGTCGGAGGCCAGCGTCATCGCGATCTCAAGCGAGCGCTGCTCGGAGTACGCCATCTCCCCGGCGACGGTGGCCGCCCTGGCTGACAGCCGCACCAGTTCCAGCAGCCGATGGGTCTCGTCGCGGATGCGCCGGTCGCGGTCGATGAGTTGCCAGAAGGTGTACGCCAGCCCGTGGGGCCGCATGACGGCCAGGCGGACGTTCTCGAACACGGTGAGCTTCGGGAAGATGTTGGTGATCTGGAACGAGCGCGCGAGGCCCAGCCGGTTGATCGCCTGCGGCGTGCGCCCGCCGATCGAGTGGCCGTCGAAGCGGATCGTGCCGGCGGTCGGCGCGAGATGCCCCGAGATCAGGTGAAACAGCGTGGACTTGCCGGCACCGTTGGGGCCGATCAGCGCATGCCGTTCGGCGCCGCGCAGGTCGAGGTCGACGCCGCGCATGATTTCCGTCGGACCGAAGGCCTTTCGCAGGCCCCGGATGCTGAGGATCGGATCGTTCATGCGGCACCTCCTGTGCGTTCGATCGCCTGTTTCAGGCTGCGCCGGCCGATCCCTGCGAGCAGGGCGCCAACGCCGATGAGCACGACCGGAACAGCCCAGGTGGCGATCGAGGCCGGCGACCAGGCGCGCGACAGCAGCGTGACCGGCGGCCACGGGCTGCCGGGGTCGAGCCGGGCCAGCGCGCGGTAGTCCTGCGAGAAGATGCGCTGCAGCAGCTCGATCGCGAACGTGGCGCCCATGCTCAGCAGCAGCGCGGCGGCGATCGAGAGCAGCGCGAGCGGCACCAGCGTCGACACGCCGATGCGCTGGCGCAGGCGGCCGGCCGTGCCGATCAGGCCGGTGAGCCCCGACGGCATGAACATCATCACCCCCACGAACAGGATGCCCTGGTAGAGCAGCCACGACTGCGTGAGGTCCGACACGGCGTAGCCGAAGAAGGTCATCAGCGCCGCGCCGAAGGCCGGACCCAGGAACACCGCGACACCGCCGATGTAGGTGTTGAGCACGACGGCGGCCGACAGCGCGGGATCGAACACCACGTAGTTCGCCGATTCGTTGGACACCACCTGCAGCCCGCCCGCGATGCCCGAGAACATCGCCGAGATCGCGAACACCGCCATGCCCAGCCGGTGCACGTCGTAGCCGAGGAAACGCAGGCGGTGGCCGTTCTCGCGCAGCCCGTAGCTCAGCCGCCCCATGGGCGTGCGCGTGAACAGGTACAACAGCCCGACCGAGAACAGCACCCAGGCCAGCGTCAGGTAGTACACCTGCGTGGTCGATCCGAAATCGAAGCCCCATGCCGGCATGCGCATGGTGGACATGCCGGCCTCGCCGCCGAACAGGCCCTTGAGGTGCGGCGCGAGCGAATGCACCAGCTCGGCGATCGCGAGCGTGATCATCGCGAAATAGGTGCCGGTGCGCTTCGTGGCGAACCAGCCGGCGATGGCGCCGAAGACGAGTCCGCAGGCAGCGCCCGCAAGGGGCATCAAGGGCGTGGGCAGCAGTCCCGCGCCGCCGATGGCGTTCATCGCATGCACGGTGCCGAAGGCGCCGACACCGAAGTAGGCCGCGTGCCCGAAGGACAGCATGCCTGCCTGGCCGCACAGCAGGTTGTAGGCGCTCGCGAACAACGCGGCGATGAGCATCTGGATGGCCGCGTTCAGCAGCCCCTGCGAGAGCAGGAGCGGCAGCGCGGCCAGCGCCGCGACGCCCGCGAGGATCAGCAGAAGACCGGTCTTCATCGCGTCAGCCCTTCTCGCCCATGAGCCCGCTCGGTCGCACGAGCAGGATCAGCAGCATCAGGGCGAACGGAATCGTCGCGGACAGGCTGGAGACCTTCAGCGTCATCAAGCCGCCGACGCCGGCGGCCCAGTCACCCGCGCCGAAGAGCGCGAACAGGTCGGCGAGGCTGCGATCCACGGCGACGGCCAGCGAAGTGACCACGCCGATCAGGAGCGATGCCACCATCGCGCCGCCCAGCGAGCCGAGTCCACCGACCACCACCACCACGAACACCATCACGCCCAGTTCGAGCGCCATGTTCGGGTTGGTGGTGTAGAACGCGCCGGCGACCGCGCCCGCCAGGCCCGCCAGTGCGGCACCCACGCCGAACACGCCCATGAACACCAGGGGCACGTTGTGGCCCAGCGCCTCGGCCATGCGCGGCTTGTAGATGGCCGAGCGCACCACGATGCCGACGCGCGTGTGCGTCAGCAGCAGGTAGATGACCCCGAACATCAGGATCGCGACGCCGCCCATCAACAGGCGGTACAGCGGGTACTGCGCGCCGCCGACGGTAAAGGCCGACACGTCGAGCGCTGCGGGAATCCGGTAGTCGACCGGGAAGTTGCCGAAGAAGAGCTTGATGGTTTCGGCCACGATGAACGAGAGGCCGAAGGTCAGCAGCAGTTCGTGCGCGTGGCCGTGGTGGTGCACACGCCGCAGGAAGAAGCGCTCGACGATCACCCCCACCAGTCCCACGAGCACCGGCGAGACGACGAGTGCGAGCCAGAAGCCGATCACGCCCTGCAGCGTGTACGCAAAGTAGGCGCCCAGCATGTAGAACGAGGCGTGCGCGAAATTGAGCACACCCATCATCCCGAAAATGAGCGTCAGCCCGGCGGACACCATGAACAGCAGCAGGCCGTAGATGACGCCGTTCATGAGAGAAACGATGATCTGGTCCATAAGTTTTCCTGGGCAGCCGAAGCCGCGCCGCGCGGGACGCTCGCGTCCCGCGCGGCTTTGTGAAAGTTCAGTGCGTGCTTGCGCCGGCTCAGGCGGGCCGCTTCATCGCGCAGCTGGCCTGCGCGGGCGTCGACGCTTCCTGTGCGGAGAAGCGCTTGACTGGCTTGAAGCCCATGTCGGTGTCGTCGACCTTGAAGCGCGCATCCTTGGTGACGGTGGACACCACCATCGGCAGCTGCGCCTGGTGGTCCGCCGCGCGCATGCTCATGTCGCCCATCGGCGTCTTGATGGTGGTGGTCTCCAGCGCCTTTGCGAAGGCATTCACGTTCAGCGCGCCGTTCTCGGGCCTGGTGCGCTTCAGTGCATCGGCGACCATGGCCATGCCGAAGACGGTCTGGGGTTCGATGAAGACCGGCACATGCCCGGTCTTGGCCTTGTAGTCGTTGACGAAGCGCTCGCCCTCGGCCCCGCCCGCCTCGGGGTTGAAGGTCTGCACCACGAAGTGGCCGATGGCGAGGTCGCCGGCATTTGCGAGGTTGCCGGGCTGGTCCAGATAGACCGTGCCGAAGCGCGCCTTCAGGCCCGCCGACTTCGACGCCTTCATCAACAGCAACAGGTCGTTGGACCAATTGCCGGTGAGCACCGAGTCGGCCTTGGACCCGCCGATCTTCGCCACGTAGGGCGCGAAGTCTTGCACCTTGTTGACGTCGTGCAGCGTCTTCTCGACCACCTGGTAGCCGCCCGCCGCGGCGTTGTCCACGATGGCCTTCTCCATGTCCTGGCCCCACGAGTAGTTCTGATTGATCGCATAGACCTTGGTGCCCAGCGCGTTGGCCTGCCTCATCGCGCTGACCAGCGCCTTGGTGCGCACCTGGGGATCGCCCCCGAAGCGGAAATGGTGGAAGTTGCACTTCTCGCCGGTGAGTTCCAGCGCTTCGGCGCCGACGTTGAGGTAGACCATTTCCTTGCCGGGGTTACGCAGGTTGTACTTGCGCACGTCCTCGGTGATCTGCCCACCGATGGCCGACGAGGCGCCCTGCACGATCAGCTGCACGCCGTCGGCGGCAGCGGCCTTGAGCTTGTCGGCCGCGCCCGCCGGGCCGCCCTGGTTGTCGTACTCCAGAAGCTGCACGGGCTCGCCGTTCCAGCCGCCCGCAGCATTGATCTGGTCGATGGCATAGCGCACGGCGGCGCGGTAGGCCTGGCCCGACGAAGCCTGCGGACCCGAGAGCGTTTCGAGCACGCCGATCTTGACCGGCGCGGCCAGCGCGGCACCGCAAAGAAGGCCCACTGCGGGAACGAAGGCGAAAGCGAGTGCGTTGAGTTTGGGCATTGATGTCTCCATGCTTTTATTGAAAGAAATCGAATAGATGCTGCGGCTGGCGCAGCGATGGCGGCTGCGCTAGAGGTATTCCATGTTCCCGTCGACGCTGATCGCCTGGCCGGTCACGTTGCGCGCCGCGGGCGAGCACAGGAAGAGCGCCATCGCCGCCACGTCGTCGAGCGTGACCATGCGGCGCAGCGAGATCTTCTGCAGGTACTCCGCGCGCATGGCCTCCACCGACACGCCCGCGGTCGCGGCACGCGCGCCGATCACGCTGTTCATGCGCTCGCCCTCGACCGTGCCCGGCAGGATCGCGTTGACCCGCACGCCGTGCGGGCCGAGTTCGATCGCCAGCGACTTCATCAGGCCCACGATGGCCCACTTGGTGGCGGCGTACGGCGTGCGGAAGGCATAGCCCAGCCGGCCCGCCACCGAACTCATGGCGATGAGACCGGGGTTCTGCGTGGAGGCCTTCAGCAGCGGCACGGCCCGCTGGGCGAAATAGAACTGGCTGTGGAGGTTCACCGACACCGTGCGCTCCCAGTCGGCGCGGTTCAGGTCCTGGATCGCACCGGTCGGCCCTGCGATGCCGACGTTGCTGATCAGCACGTCGAGCCCGCCGAGTGCGCCCTGCACGTCGTCGAAGACGAGGTCCACGTCCTCCGGCACCGAAGCGTCGGCCATGCTCGACGTGATCTCGGGTGCTTCTTCGGCCAGGCGATCGAGCGCGCCGCGGTCGATGTCGCACACGTGCACGCGTGCGCCCGTCTCGCGAAAGGCACGGGCCACGGCCGCGCCGATGCCGGAACCGCCCGCGGTGACCAGCACGCGCAGGCCGGGCGCGGGCCGGAGTGAATCGATGATGCTCATGGGAATGTGTCGTGATGTCTCGTGTGAACGGTTAGGCAAGGCAAGTGTCCGGAGGACGGATGCCAAAACCTATGTGCGGCAAACACACATTCGGACCCGGTGCGATGTGATTCCTGGTGCGCGCCTGCACACACGCACGGGAAGCAGGGCTTGGGCCGATGCCCATGCAGGCATCGTTCTGCTAGCCTTCGCGCCCTATGCCGGTACAGCCTCCAGAACGAAATCGAAGCATCGGTCCGTCGCGGGGCCAGACGCCTGAACAGATCGCACCCGAGCTCATCGGCCTGCTGCACCGAAACGCATCTGCCGAGGAATTCGCCGCCTGCCTTGCGCACGTCGAGGCCCTGCCCGATGCGCTGCAGCGCAAGTCCGGCATGGTGGAGCTGGTGCGCATGGCCATGGCGCTGCGCAACCGGCTCGAGCTTCACGAGCAGCGTGAACGCGGCATGCTCGCGGTCATCGAATCCGCGCAGGACTTGTCGAGCCGCCTCGACCTCACCGGGCTGCTGAGGGCCATCGTGAGCCGCGCACGCAAGCTCATGGGCGCACACCTGTGCTGGCTGACGATCTACGACACCGCCAGTGGCGAGTTCCAGGTCGTGGTCGCCGACGGCGCGATCTCCGAGCGCACGGGCAAGATGACTGCCGGCAGAAACCTGGGCGTCGCGGGCATCGTGATGTCGACGCGCCTGCCGTTCTTCACGCCCGACTACCTGCACGACAACCGCTTCGCGCACGACGCCGCGCTGGACGACACCTTCAGGGACGAAGGCGTGGCCGCGCTGGTCGGCGCGCCGCTGATGTGCGACGACAACGTGATCGGCCTGCTCTTCGTGGCCGACCGCTATCACCGTACGCACACGGCGCTCAACGTGTCGATTCTCTGCACGCTCGCCACGCACGCGGCCGTGGCCATCAACAATGCAAAGGCCTTCGCGGAAGCGAAGACCGCGCTGGAGAAGGCGGACCTGGCCCGCTCCGAACTGGAGCGGCATGCGCGCGACGTGCAGGAGGCAGCGGAAGCGCATGAGCGGTTGACGTCGTTGCTCGCGAAGGGCGCATCGCTCGGCGCGCTGTGCGAATCGGTCGCGCAACTGCTCAACGGCAGCGTGCTGGTGCTCGACGAAGCCCATCAGGTGATCGGCCGGGCCACCGCGCCGGGCTATGCCGGCACGGCGGCGGAGGCCTATGCGCCGCATGACGAACACAGCGCCGCGCTGGCGCAGGCGCTGCGGGAGAGCCGGCAGGCAGGGCGGTCGGCCATCGCCTATGCCCACGGCGGCGAGCTGTGCCGTGCGATCGCGGTGATCGGCGGCAACGACGTGCTCGGCGCCGTGCTCGTGTTCAGGCACGACGATCTGCGCGACATCTCGGTGCGGACCTTCGAGAGAAGCTCGAGTGTCATCGGCATCGTGCTGCTGTCGCAGGAGCGCGTCGAAGCCAGCAAGAGCCGGGACGTGTCGACGCTGCTGCACACGCTCATTTCTCCGCGGCAGGACGAGCCCGCCTTGACGCGCGACCGTGCCGAGCGCTTCGGCCTCGATCTGTCGCAACCGATGTCGCTGATGGTGGTCGAGATGGAACAGCCCCGGCCCGGCTTCTGGGCGCGGCGCCTGCGCGCCGGTGCGCCCTTGTCGGACCTGGTGATGGACGAGGTCGACGGCGTGCTCGTCATCGTGTGCGGCGCGACCAAGGCGCAGGACGTGCTGGAGAAGTTCATCGCATTCGCGCGCAGCGAGTTGGGCGATGCCTACCGGGGCGTGCTCTCGAGGCCGGTCCGCGAACCGGCGGAAATGCCGGCGCTGTACGCGACGCTGCGGCGTGCGCTCTCGGTGCTGGGGCGGCTGGGCATGCGCGGCAACATCGTCGGACAGAACGAAATGGCGCTCTATTCCGTGCTGTTCGAGACACACGATCAAGCGAGCCTGAACACTTTCCTGAACGCCGCCATTGGCGCCGTCGTGGGCCATGACAAGAAGCGCGGCTCGGACCTGACCTCCACGCTGCTGGCCTATTTCGACAACAACCAGAACGCCAAGACCACCGCCGCGCGCATGGGCATCCATGTGAATACCGTGCGGCAGCGGCTGGCGAGCGTGGAGGAGTTGCTGGGCCACTGGGGCAGTGCGAGCCGCGCGCTGGAGATCCACGTGGCGCTGCGGCTCTGGAGCCTGGGCATGTCGGGCGAACGGCCGCCAGCGCTCGAAGGCTGACCCCCCGCCGGCGCTGCGGGGCCGCCTGACGGCGCAGGGCCGCCGGGCGAAATCACCAGTCCGGTGCATCCGCGCTGGCACGTCGCTTGCGTAACCTGACCACTTACTCTGATTAAGCGGTCAAACTTCATGCGCGAGCCGGTCCTTCTGAACAACCTGCGTCTGCCCCGTTGGCTGCTGACCAGCGACTGGCCGCAGCGCGACGGCGTGCCGGTGCTGGCCGGCGTGGCGATCGAGGGCGGCCGCGTGCGGTCGGTGCGGCCTGCAACGCCGTCGCCGTCGGCCTGGGACCTCGGCGGCAGGCTCGCGCTGCCCGGCTTCGTCGACGCCCACACGCACCTCGACAAGGCCTTCACGCTGCCGCGCATGAAAGCGGTGCAGCCTGGCCTGCTGGGCGCCATCGACGCGATGCTGGCCGACCGGGCGCACTGGACGCCCGACGACGTGCGCGAGCGCGCCGCGCGTGGCCTGCAGTGGGCCTGGGAATGCGGCACCACCCATGTGCGCACGCACGTCGACTGGTGGGAGCCCGAAGCGGTGCCCATGGCCTGGCCGGTGATGGCCGAACTGGCGCAACAATGGGCCGGCAGGGTGCGGCTCGAGCAGGTGGCCCTGATCAAGCTGCCGCTGTTCGAGGACGCGACCCAGGCCTTGCGGCTCGCCAGGCAGGTGAAGGCGACGGGCCCGCACGCGCTGCTCGGCGGCTTCGTGCATTCGACCAACTGGAGCGAGAACGCGCTGCGCAACCTGCTGGTGGCCGCGCAGGCCTGCGAGCTCGACGTCGACCTCCATGTCGACGAGGAGCTCAATGCCGCGGCCGTCGGCCTGCAGACCACCGCGCGCCTCCTGCGCGAGATCGGCTACGAGGGCCGCGTGGTCTGCGGCCACATCTGCGCGTTGGCGGTCCAGCCCGAGGCGCAGGCCCTCGCCACGCTCGATGCGGTGGCGCGCGCACCGATCACGGTGGTCTCGCTGCCCGCCACCAACCTGCTGCTGCAGGACGCGGTCACCGGCCGCACGCCCCGGCTGCGCGGCATCACGCTGGTGAAGGAAGCGCAGGCACGCGGCATTCCGCTGCTGTTCGCGAGCGACAACGTGCAGGACCCGTTCTGCCGGCTCGGCAGCTTCGACCCGGTCGAGGCGCTGGGTACGGCCGCGCTGGTGGCGCAGCTCGACGAGCCCTTCGACGCCTGGTCGCAGGCGCTGTGCCGCAGCGACTGGCTGCGGCGCGACGCAGCGCCCGCGCGCCCCACGCTGGTCGGCGAGCGCGCCGACCTGGTGCTTTTCACCGATGCCGACCGCCACGGCTGGCCCTCGCGCAGCGCGCAACGTGTGGTGCTGCGCGACGGCCACGTGACGCACGGCGACGCGACGCCTTTCCTCCCGACCTAAAGAACAGGACACCCATGCTCCACGGCTACATCCCGCCCCACCGTTTCCTGCCCTACCTGAGCTGGACCGAAATCGCCGCGCTGCCCGACCGCGAGAACACCGTCATCGTGCTGCCCTGCGGCGCGATCGAGCAGCACGGCCCGCACCTGCCGTGCTCGGTCGACAGCGTGATCAGCTCGGGCGTGATGGGCAAGGCGCTGGAGAAGCTGCCGGCCGAGGTGCGCGCCTTCGCGCTGCCCACCATCACCTACGGCAAGTCCGAAGAGCACCTGCACTTTCCCGGCACCATGACGCTGACCGGCACCACGCTGCTGTCGACGGTCATCGAGATCGGCGAGTCGGTCTACCGCTCGGGCTTTCGCAAGCTGCTGTTCGCCAACGGCCACGGTGGCCAGCCGCAGGTGCTGGAGATGGCGGCACGCGAACTGCGCCTGCGCCATGGCGACTTCGTGGTCGTGCCGCACGGCGTGTCGCGGCTGCCGAGCGCGGCCAGCCAGCAGGTCAGCGAACAGGAGAAGAAGCTCGCGATGCACGCCGGCCATTCCGAGACCGCGCTGATGCTCGCGCTCGCACCCGAAACCGTGCACATGGAGCGCGCGGTCGCCAACTTCCCGCCGCCCTTCCCCATCAAGCTGCTGTCGGCCGACGGCCGCCCGGCCTGCGCCTGGACCGCACGCGACTTCGGCCCGAGCGGCGTGATCGGCGACCCGACCACCGCCACGCGCGAACAAGGCCACGCCATCCTCGACACGCTCTCCGACAGCTGGGCCCAGGCGCTGACCGAGCTGCATGCGCTGCAGTGGATCGTGCGCGAGGAAGCGACCTGGGAGCGCGGCCACCAGCAGGGCTTCATCCAGCAGAGTTTCGCGCCGGCCTGAAGCCGCGCTCCCTTTTCTTTCCCTTCATCTTCAAAGAGGTCTACGCCATGCGCTTCTTCGCCCCTTCCCTGGCCGCCGCTGCCATCGCCCTTCTCACGGCCGCGTCCGCACAGGCCCAGGACAAGTTCACCTACATGACCAACTGGTACGCGCAGGCCGAGCATGGCGGCTTCTACCAGGCGGTGGCCCAAGGCCTCTACAAGAAGCACGGCCTGGACGTGACCATCCGGATGGGCGGCCCGCAGGTCAACATCACGCAGATGATGGCGGCAGGCCAGGCCGACTGCATCATGGGTTCGAGCGACATCCAGATGATGCAGGTGCGCGACGGCGGTGTGCCGGTGGTCAACGTGGCGGCCTTCATGCAAAAAGACCCGCAGGTGCTGATCGCGCACGACGACGTCAAGAAGTTCGAGGACCTCAAGGGCAAGACGCTGCTGATCGGCGCGCAGGCCAACCGCGGCTACTGGCCCTGGCTCAAGGCCAAGTTCGGTTTCACCGACGAGCAGGCGCGGCCCTACACCTTCAACATCCAGCCCTTCGTGGCCGACAAGAACGCCGCGCAGCAGGGCTACCTGACCTCGGAGCCCTACGCGATCCAGAAGGCCGGCGTGAAGAGCACGGTGCTGATGTTCAGCGACCACGGCTATCCCTCCTATGCGGTCACGGTGTCGTGCATGGACAAGACCGTGAAGGAGCGCAGCAAGCAGGTCGCCGCCTTCGTCAAGGCATCGGCCGAAGGCTGGAAGAGCTACCTGGCCGACCCCGCGCCCGCCAACGCGCTCATCAAGAAGGACAACCCGAACATGACCGACGAACAGCTGGCCTACAGCGTGGCCAAGTTGAAGGAGATGGGAATGATCACCGGCGGCGACGCGGCCAAGCAGGGCATCGGCGTGATCACCGATGCGCGTGCCAAGGCGAGCTACGACTTCCTGGTGAGCGCCAAGCTGCTCGATCCGAGCAAGGTGGATTTGGCCAAGACCTACACGACCGATTTCGTGAAGGACCTCAAGGTTCTGCCCTGATCGCCTGAACCTCGTTCAGCCCTGACACCAGGCGGCCGCGCGTTGCGGCCGTTCTCGAAAGGCCTTTCGCATGAATCGCATCGAACCCCAGGCACTCGCGCCTGCCGTGCCCGCCGTCGAGATCCTCTCGGCCGACAAGACCTACCCCAACGGCACGCAGGCACTGCTGCCGGTGGACCTGTCGATCGCCGAGGGCGAGTTCGTCACGCTGCTCGGTCCCTCGGGCTGCGGCAAGAGCACGCTGCTCAAGATGGTGGCGGGCATGCTCGAACCCAGCGACGGCCGGCTGCTGGTGTGGCGCAAGCCGGTGAGCCAGCTGCACGACAGCACGCGCCGGATGTCCTTCGTGTTCCAGTCGGCCACGCTGATGCCGTGGGCCAGCGTGCGCACCAACGTGCGCCTGCCGCTCGACCTGGCCGGCGTGCCGCGCGCCGAGGCCGAGGCCCGCGTGACCGAATCGCTCGCGCTGGTGGGCCTGGAGAAGTTCGCCGATGCGCTGCCACGCGCGCTCTCGGGCGGCATGCAGATGCGCGTGTCGATCGCGCGTGGGCTGGTCACGCAGCCCGACCTGCTGCTGATGGACGAGCCCTTCGGCGCGCTCGACGAGATCACGCGCCACAAGCTCGATGCCGACCTGCTCGAGCTCTGGCGCAAGAAGAAGCTCACGGTGATCTTCGTCACGCATTCCATTCACGAGGCGGTGTTCCTGTCGAGCCGCGTGGTGATGATGGCCGCGCGGCCGGGCCGCGTGGTGGAGCAGTTCCAGATCGATGAACCCTACCCGCGCAAGGCCGACTTCATGGTCACGCCCGAGTTCGCGCGCTACGCCAAGCAGCTGCAGGACAGCCTGCTTCGCGCGAGCACGCTGGAAGAAGAGGTCGTGCGATGAAGCCCGCCACGAAAGCCCGCGTGCCCTTGCTGAACCAGCCGCGCGTGCAGCGCGTGCTCTACCCGGTGCTGATCGGCGTGGTGCTGGTGGCGCTGTGGCAATGGATGGTGGTGGCGATGGAGCTGCCGCCGTACCTCGTGCCCTCGCCCTATCTCATGCTGCAGACATTGATCGCCGACTGGGTGCCGCTGGGCAATGCCCTGCTGGTCACGCTCAAGATCACGCTGCTGTCCTTCGGGCTGGCCACGGTGGCGGGCGTGCTGATCTCCTTCCTGTTCGTGCAGAGCAAGCGCATCGAGACCGCGCTCTTTCCCTATGCGGTGCTGCTGCAGGTGACACCCATCGTGGCGGTGGCGCCGCTGATCATCATCTGGGTCAAGAACCCGGTGGCGGCCATGACGGTGTGCGCGGCGCTGGTGGCGCTGTTCCCGATCATCGCCAACACCACGCTGGGGCTGCGCAGCATCGACCCCGACCTGCAGAGCTATTTCAAGCTCAACCGCGCCACGCGCTGGCAGCAGCTGGTGCGGCTGCGCATCCCGAGCGCGCTGCCCTACTTCTTCGGCGGCCTGCGCATCTCCAGCGGCCTCGCGCTGATCGGCGCGGTGGTGGCCGAGTTCGTCGCGGGCACGGGCGGCTCGGGTGCGGGGCTGGCCTACCAGATCCTGCAGGCCGGCTTCCAGCTCAACATCCCGCGCATGTTCGCGGCCCTGCTGCTGATTTCCCTCACCGGTGTCGCGCTCTTCGTGCTCATGGCCTGGCTCTCGAAGCTGGCGTTGGGCTCGTGGCACGCGAGCGAACTTTCCCAGGATTGAATTGACCATGAACGCTCCCGTTTCCGCCATCGAGCAACTGCTGCTCGAACTCCCCGACCTCGACTGGATCACCGACGAAGGCCGCGTCACGCGGCTGTCGCAGGACTTCTCCTGGTTCAGCCCGGTGCTCGTGCGCCAACTCGAGGGAAAGCGCGCCGACGTGGTGGTGCGCCCGCGCACCGAGGACGAGATCCGTTCGGTGGTCGGTGCCTGCGCGCGCCGCGGCGTGCCGATCACCATCCGCGGCAGCGGCACCGGCAACTACGGCCAGACCACGCCGCTCGCGGGCGGCGTGGTGCTCGACATGACGGGCTACAACGCCTGCCTTTGGGTGCAGCCCGGCGTGGTGCGCGCGCAGGCCGGCATCCGGCTGGGCGAGCTCGAGAAGCAGACCAAGGCCACGGGCCAGGAGCTGCGCTGCGTGCCTTCGACCTATCGCAGCGCCACGCTGGGCGGCCTGTTCGGCGGCGGCTTCGGCGGCGTGGGCTCGATCAATTTCGGCCCGCTGAGCGCACCGGGCAACGTGCTCGGCATCCGTGCCATGACCATCGAGGCCGAGCCAAAAATGATCGAGCTGCGCGGCGCCGACGCGATGCGCATGCACCACCTGTGGGGCACCAACGGCCTGGTGCTCGAACTGGAATTCGCGCTGGCGCCCGCGCACCCATGGCTCGAGACGCTCGTGACTTTCGACGACTTCGAACGCGCGCTGAACTTCGCCGACAAGCTCGCGAACGCGCCGGGCATCGTGAAGCGCGGCGTCTCCTTCTTTGCGGCACCGATCTCCGATCACCTGGCGCAGCTGGCCGCACACCTCCCCAAGGGCTGCCACACGGTGCTGTCGCTGGTGGCCGAATCGTCGGAGCCCGCGATGGGGCTGCTGGTGGCAGCGCACGGCGGCACCGTGAGCTACCGCAAGACGGCGGCCGAGGTGCAGAAGAGCAACCGCACGCTGATGGAATTCACCTGGAACCACACGACGCTGCACGCGCTCAAGATCGATCCGACGCTGACCTATCTGCAGAGCGGCTTCATCCCCGGCAAGCATGTGGAGCAGATCCTCGAGATGGAAAAGCTGCTGGGCGGCGAGGTGATGATGCACACCGAGTTCATCCGCAACGTGGCCGGGCTCATGACCTGCAGCGGGCTGCAGCTGGTGCGTTTCAGCACCGAAGAGCGCCTGAACGAGATCATCGACATCCACCGCGCGCATCACGTGCACATCAACAACCCGCATGTGAACATCGTGGAAGACGGCAAGGCCGGTGGCCCGCTGCCGCCCGAGGTCATCGCGGTCAAGCATCGCTTCGATCCGCTGGGCCTGCTCAACCCGGGCAAGCTGCGCGACTGGCCGGTGAAGACCGGCGCCTGAGGCTCAGCGCGGGCGGTGGCGGCCCAGCACGAAGGCCGCGGCCACGATGCCCAGCGCCAGGATCCACAGCGGCCACAGCCCGAAGGGCGCGACCCAGCGCGCATAGGGCGTGAGCCCGCGCCGGCCTTCGACGCTGGCCTCGAGCACACCGCGTGTGAGCCGCGGCAGTTCATGCGTCACGCGGCCCTGGGCATCGATCACCACCGTGGCGCCGGTGTTGGTGGCGCGCACCATCGGCCGCGCGAACTCGAGCGCGCGCATGCGCGAGATCGACAGGTGCTGGTCGATGGCCACCGAATCGCCGAACCACGCGATGTTGCTCACGTTGAGCAGGATGGTCGGGGCCGTGGCCTCGTCCTTGAAGTTGGCGCCGATCTCGTCGCCGAACAGGTCTTCGTAGCAGATGTTCGGCGCGATGCGCTGGCCCTGCCAGAGGAAGGGCGCCTGCGCGAGCCCGCCGCGCGCGAAGTCGCCCAGCGGGATGTTCATCATCTGGATGAACCAGCGGAAGCCCGTGGGGATGAACTCGCCGAAAGGCACCAGGTGGTGCTTGCTGTAGGTGTAGGGCTGCGCGGCCTGGGGCTGGAAGCCGAGCACCGCGTTGCTGTAGGTGCCCGGGCCGGCCGTGTCGTTCATGGGCAGGCCGACGATGGCCGCCTGATTGCCCTGGCTGTAGCGGGCCTGGATCGCGTCGAGGTACCCGGGCGGAAGCTGGCGCGGCAGCAGCGGCAGGGCGGTTTCGGGCGTGACCACCAGCGAGGCCTTGGCATCGCGCAGTTGCTCGCCGTACCAGCGCAGGGCGGTCTCGATGCCGCCGCCGGGGATGAATTTCTCGTCCTGCGGGATGTTGCCCTGGAGCAGCGCGACCTCGAGCCTGCCGGTCGCGCCCTTGTCGCCCCGCACCTCGCTGCCCAGTGCGGGCACCAGCTGCGGCACCGCGAACACCAGCGCCATCAGCAGCAGGCCCGCGCCGAGCTCGACGCCACGCACCGCACGCCGCAGCGCCGCCAGCGCCACGACCAATGCCGCCGCGCCGCCGATGCCGTAGACGCCGATCCAGGGCGCGAGCGCGGCCAGCGGGCCCTCGACATGCGCATAACCGCCGGCGCCCCAGGGCAGGCCGGTGAACCAGCTGCCGCGCACGAGTTCGGCCAGCGTCCAGAGGGCGGCGAAGACCAGCGCGCCCGTCACCCGCCCCGTGGGACCGCGCACCACGAACCAGGCGGCCGCGACCGCGTAGTAGAGCCCGAGGCCCGCGGCCAGTGCGAGCACGGCGATCGCGGCCAGCGGCGCCGGCAGGCCGCCGTAGGTGTGCATCGAGATGTAGAGCCACCAGAAGCTGCCGGCGAGCCAGGCGGTGGAGAACAGCCAGCCGTGCAGGCCGGCACGGCGCCAGCCCGCGCCCTGTGCGCGCAGGCCGTCGAGCAGCCAGACCAGGGCCGCCAGCGACAGCAGCTGCAGCCACCACAGCGGCTTGCCGCCCACGGGCGACGCCATCGACAGGGCCTGCGCCAGCCCGGCGACGCCGAAGCCGAGCAGGCGGAACAGGGAGGCGGAAGTGGAAGCCGGCGCGCCGCGCATCAGTCGGCTGCGTCGCTGCCGCGGGCCGGGGACACCTTGAACCAGCGCACCGCGCCGCCCTTGGTGTGCAGCACGACGAAGTCGAAGCCGCCGAGGGCGTGGTGCTCGCCCTTCTTGGGCACGTGGCCCATCTCATGGGCGATCAGGCCGCCGATGGTGTCGAAGTCCTCGCTCAGCGCCTCGTCGTCGAAGGTGAGGCCGAAGGCCTCGGCCACGCGTTCGATCGGCGTGTCGCCCGACACGCGGTAGGTATGGTCGGCCAGGCCGAAGATGTCGCCCTCGTCCTCGGCGATGTCGAACTCGTCCTCGATCTCGCCCACGATCTGCTCGAGCACGTCCTCGATGGTGATGAGGCCGGCCACACGGCCGAACTCGTCGATCACGATCGCCAAGTGGTTGCGGTTGCCGCGGAACTCGCGCAGCAGGTCGTTCAGGCCCTTGCTCTCGGGCACGAAGGTCGCGGGCCGCAGCAGGGCCCGGATGTTGAGCCCGGGCGCGCGCTGCAGCTTGAGCAGGTCCTTCGCGAGTAGGATGCCGATGATGTTTTCCTTCTCGCCCTCGTACACCGGGAAGCGCGAGTGCGCGGTGTCGATCACGACGTGCAGCAGCGCGTCGTAGGGCGAGTCGATGTTCACCAGGTCCATGCGCGGCGCGGCGACCATCACGTCGCCGGCCGTCATGTCGGCCATGCGCAGCACCCCTTCGAGCATCACGCGCGATTCGGCACCGATCACGTCGTTGTCTTCGGCGTCTGCGAGGGTTTCGATCAGCTCGTCGCGCGAATCCGGTCCTGGATGGATGAACTCGGCGAGTTTTTGAAGAAAGCTGCGTTTGTCTTCCCGTTCAACGGGAGTGCGATCAGGGTGAGGGTCGGCCACTGCGGGAGGGCGGAGTTGGGGAAGCGCAAGGATAACGGAAAGGCAATGCCCCCCGCTGCGCTGGCCCTGGCATGCCGCTCAGGGCGCCGATTTCTCGCGCGCGGCACGCATGCCGCTGCGCACTTCCTGCACGGTGGCCAGGAAGGACCAGAACTGCTTGGCGCGGCTCTTGAGCTGGTAGTCGACTTCGGCGTAGTGCTCGAGCGCGATCGCGTTCAGGCGGCTGTCGAGCGTGGGCGACGGCAGTTGCAGGTGTGCCTCGGACTCGGAACCGCTGCGCACCACCGATGCACCGGCCTTGCGGGCGATCTTGAGCATGGCCGCGTTCTCGCTGAGCGCATGGATGAACAGCATGCCCACGCCTTCGTTGCGCGCGGTGACGACCGCGCGCTCGAACAGGCGGGCGCCGTAGCCGCGGCCGCGCGCATGCTCGGCCACCGACACGCCGAACTCGGCGCACTCGCGCGGCTGGCCGGCGGGGGCGAAGGCGACGTGCGCCATGGCGATCAGGTCGAGGCGGCGGTTGTAGATGCCGAACAGCTCGTCGCGCTCGAAGTCCAGGCCGTCGACATAGCGTTGCACCTGCTCGTCAGAGGCTGCATAGCCGAAACGCAGGTAGCGGTCGTGCGGGGTCAGCGCCAGCAGATGGCGGCCGATGCGCCCGCGCTCGCGCGGGCCGATGGTGCGGATCGGGACCATCACCGGGGCCGGCGCGGCGGACCGGCCGCGCGCTTGTGCCTCGACCATGGGCGGCCGCAGCAGCGAACCGAGCCCTAAGGAGGCTTGGAGGAAGGCCTTGACGGGGTGCATGTGTCGAATATAAGGGTTAATCCCTATTACTCAAGAAACCGTTTTCACGACATGGGAAGAACCGCACGGATTGGGCAGTTCCCTCCAGAAAGCGTTGCGCCGACACCGCGGATGCGAATGCTTTGTCATATCACCTGCGCTGTCACGCCAAAGGGCGACAGCCCCTTCAGCTCGCAAAAGCCCGATGCCGGCCTCGAGGGCATCGATGTCGACTCCGGCCGCGCCGCTGAGGCCCTGACGGCGGAGAGGGCCTGGATGCTGCCACGCGGCGACGTGACCTTCAAGGCCTCTGTCGACCCATGGCTGCACCTCGCGCAGGCCGAGGGCGAACTGCCGCGCGCGACGGACCGCTGGCTCAAGTCGCGCGCACTGGGGCAAGCCCCCGGACCGGAATGCCATGCGGCCTCGCACAATGTGTTGCAAAGGAGCGCGCATGCAGTCATCCGTCTTGAATAGCTATCCGCCCGGAGTGCCTCACGAAGTGCACACGGAGCAGTACCGGTCGCTGGGCCATATGTTCGACGAGGCCTTCGAGCGCTACGCCGAGCGCCCGTTCTCTGTGTGCATGGAGCGATGGATGTCCTACGCGCAGCTCGACCGGCAGTCGAAGGCCATGGGCGCCTGGCTGCAGTCGCTCGGGCTCGAGCCCGGCGCGAAGGTCGCGATCATGCTGCCCAACGTGCCGCAGTTCGCCGTCACGATGTGCGGGGTGCTGCGCGCCGGCTTCACCTGCGTGAACGTCAATCCGCTGTACACCGCGCGGGAGCTCGAGCACCAGCTGACGGACTCGGGCGCCACCACCATCGTGATCCTCGAGAACTTCGCGACCACGCTGCAGCAGGTGATCGAGCGCACCCCGATCAAGCATGTGGTGATCACCTCGATGGGCGATCTGCTGGGCGGGCTGTACGGCACCTGGATCACGCTGGCCGTGCGCCATCTCGCGCGCATGGTGCCGCCCTACAAGCTGCCGCTGAACGACGACCGCACGGTCACGCCTTTCTCGCAGGTCATGAGCCAGGGTGCGCAGCGCACGTTGAGCAAGGATCCCAGCACGCTCGACTCGGTGGCCTTCCTGCAGTACACGGGCGGCACGACCGGGCTGTCGAAGGGGGCGGTGCTCACGCACCGCAACATCGTCGCCGCCACGCTGCAGGCCGAGGCCTGGTTCACGCCGGCGCTGGGGCGCGCGGGCGATCTGTCCAAGGTCAACAGCATCGCGGCCTTGCCGCTGTATCACATCTTCGCGCTCACGCTGTGCCTGCTGGCGATCCGCCAGGGCTCGCACCTGACGCTGATCCCCAATCCGCGCGACATCGGCAAGTTCATCGCCGTGCTGAAGAAGCGGCCCTTCCACATGCTGCCCGCGGTCAACACGCTCTTCAACGCGCTGCTGATGCACCCCGAATTCAAGAAGCTGGACTTCTCGACGCTGTTCGTCTCCCAAGCGGGGGGCATGGCCGCCTCCGAAGGCACGGCCAAGCGCTGGTTCGAGACCACGGGCTGTCCCATGATCGAAGGCTGGGGCATGAGCGAGACCTGCGCCATCGGCACCAACAACCCCGTGAGCAACACCGCGTTCACCGGGACCATCGGCCTCCCCCTGCCGGGCATCGAGATCGCCATCAAGGATGACGAAGGAAACTCCTTGCCGAATGGACAGGCCGGGGAACTCTGCATCAAGGGGCCCAACGTGATGACGGGCTATCACAACCAACCCGCCGAGACGGCCGCGGCCTTCACCGCCGACGGCTTCATGCGCACCGGCGACATCGCCGTGATGCAGGACGACGGCTACAGCCGCATCGTGGACCGCAAGAAGGACATGATCCTGGTCAGCGGCTTCAACGTCTTTCCGAACGAGCTCGAGAACGTCATCTCGCTGTGCCCCGGTGTCGTCGAATGCGCGGCCATCGGTGTGCCCGACGAGAAGCAGGGCGAAGCGATCAAGGTCTTCGTGGTGCGCAAGGACGCCACGGTGACGGAAGAAGCGGTGCTGCGCTACTGCAACGAGAACCTCACCGGCTACAAGCGCCCCCGGCACATCGAGTTCAAGGACGCCCTGCCCAAGACCAACGTCGGGAAGATCCTTCGGCGCGAACTGCGCACCAGCGCGACGACGCCGGCGTGACGCGTCCTTTTCCGGCGGACATCACGGTCTTCGAGCGCGGCTGGCTGTCGTCGAACAACATCCTGCTGCACGGCGAGCAGCCGGTGCTGGTCGACAGCGGCTACGTCACCCATGCGGCGCAGACCGTGGCGCTGGTTGAGGACGCATTGAAGGAACAGCCGCTGGCGCTGCTGCTCAACACCCACCTGCACAGCGACCACTGCGGCGGCAACGCTGCCATGCAGCAACGCTATCCGGCGCTTCGCACCGAGGTTCCGGCGGGCGAGGCCAGCGCGGTGGCGATGTGGGATCAGGGTGCGCTGAGCTATCACGCGACGGGTCAGCAGTGTCCTCGATTCACGGCACAGGGCACGTTGACCGGCGAGACCGAACGGCACCTGGGCGATCGATGCTGGCAAGTGCATGCAGCACCGGGGCACGACCCCCACTCGGTCATGCTGTTCGACGCTGAATCGCGCACCTTGATCTCTGCCGACGCCCTGTGGGAACACGGTTTCGGCGTGGTGTTTCCCGAACTGATCGGCGAACCCTCTTTCGCGGAAGTGGCAGCGACGCTGGACCATATCGAGCGGCTGGAACCCCAATGGGTTGTGCCTGGCCACGGTCGGGTTTTCTCGGACGTGGGCACTGCCTTGCACACGGCCCGTCGACGACTGGACGGCATGGTCCGCGACCCGGTCAAGCATGCGCGGCATGCCTTCAAGGTGCTGATCAAATTCAAGTTGCTCGAGCAGCAACGCATGTCCACCGCGCAATGGACGGATTGGCGCGACGCAACGCCCTACTTCAAGGCCATCCACACGCGCTTCTTCAACGGCCATGGCCTGGAATCGCTGAGCGAAGACTTGGTGGAAGAGCTCATCGGCTCGGGCGCGGCACGCCGGGAGGGCGACAGCCTAGTGGACGTCTGATTGCCGCGCAAATCTCAGCGGCCGTGTCACGAGATAGCTGGATGGATGGTCATGAAGATGCCGCAGGTGCATTTCATTCCAATCGCAATTCCATTTCCCCAAAAAAGAAAAGCCCCAACCGTTAGGTTGGGGCTTGTCTAGGGCTGTAAGAGCCTGACGATGACCTACTTTCACACGGGAACCCGCACTATCATCGGCGCTGACGCGTTTCACTGTCC